>NZ_JAKZGO010000021.1 GCF_022549785.1 Belliella alkalica | reverse complement strand
AGATTTCAGGGCTAACGCCCCTCCTGGAAGAGGATGGCTCCGTTTTGCTACGAAGATTAAAGGGCTACGCCCCTTAATTTGGATACGCAGGTTATTGATTTTTAAAAAACTGTATGTTTTCTTGCTGAATTTAAAAAAACCAAAAATACTCATAAATACATTTGGGTTACTCTTGGGGGCGTAGCCCACTTTTCTTCGTCAAAAAATTTGTACCGAATGTTGTCTTGAGGGGCATAGCCCTGATTTCTGATAGAACTACGATTGGAATTGAGAAATCAGGGCTAACGCCCCTCTTGGCTTGGGATGCCTCCATTATGCTAAGAAGATTGCAGGGCTACAACCCTATTTGGATGGCAAGATTTTTTTTTGACAAGGAGAGACTGATAGTACTGCTCCACTTTTTTGTTTCATTCAGTTTCACTTTCTTATTGAATTTATTGTGTGATTCTTTAAAAAAACCAATGAACGGAATACCTTAAAATATTTCTCTCAAAAATGAGATCGATTTGTAAATCAGATTTCTGACTGATTTAATATTATCCAAATTCATGATTTCCTGAATTTCTTTGTAACTCAGTTCTTCGAAAAAATAGTAATAAACCACCTCTTTTTTTCTTGGACTCAATTGCTTGATTGCTTGATTTAGCTTCCTACTCCTTTCCTCATCAACTTGCCTATCAATTATCAATTGTTCTGGAGAGAAACTGAAATCAAAAAAATATTTGGAATCTAAAGTCTCCAAATTTGAATACCATTTACCTTCCTCTTTAATCAATTTCCTTTTTAAACTTTTGAAAAGATAAAATTTAATTGAATTTGTTTGTCCTAATTTTGACCTGTTTTTTCTTAATTCAATAAAAAGATCTTGGATAGCATCTTTCACCAAATCTTCCGAATTGGAGATTTTCATTCCATATGTATATAGCTTATCAAAATAATTCTGATAAATTGTAATAAAAGCTGATTCACTTCCTGATCTAAAGGAATCCCAAATTTCAGCATCTGTACCGCCATTTTTGGGATTTGAATCTAGCTTGCTATTAAAATGATCAATATAGGGTTTATTTTTATTTACCATAATCTTTAAGATTATAACAAATTCGAATTAATGTTTAAAGCTAACAATTATAATTTGATAAAAATGAACCTTCTGAATTAAAAGAAATTAACTTTCACACAACACAAAGTGACCTAACAAAATAATCGAATCAAAACTAAAACTTATTTCAATTCTATCATTTCAAAATTTCAAGCCTACTTAGGCTTCACAATAAGTTTTGAATTACATTTGTTTTAAAAAAACAGGTGTGAAACATAGAACTTACAAAAAACATCTTTTTAATAATTAAAAAACATGAAACTTTCATTTCCGCATCCCATGATTATCATGCTTTCCTTTGTGCTATTGGCGACGGTTTGCACTTATTTGATTCCTTCTGGAGAGTATGATCGTGTCTTGGATGAAGATACAGGTCGAGAAGTTGTAGTTCAGGGAAGTTATAAAGCTATTGAAAACAGTCCTGTCAGTATTGGGAAAATGTTTTTGAGTGTACCAGAAGGGATTATTGAAGGTGCAGAGATAGTGGTTTTGATCATCATTGTAGGTGGTGCATTTTATGTCGTCGATAAGACGGGCGCTTTCCAGACTGGCTTAGAGTCTTTGATATACAAATTCAAAAATGCCAAATCATACCTCTTGGCTATTATTGCAATTCTTTTTGCCACAGCTGGTGCGCTGAATGGCTTACAAGAGGAGATTATAGCTATGGTTCCCATATTAATGATCCTTTCCCAAAGAATTGGTTACAAAAAAGTTGCTGGTATAGCTATTAGCTTGGGAGCAGCACTGATCGGAGGTGCATTTGGGCCAACAAACCCATTCTCTGTTCTCATAGCTCAAAAAATTGCTGAAGTCCCACTTTTTTCGGCAGGAATGTATCGAATGATTTTTTTGGTAGCAGCTTTGGTTTTTTGGATTATTTACGTGATCAAAACCGGAAAAGTCAAAACTCTAGAGGTGGTTTCAAAAACTGAAAAACCAGCAAATATTTCTACATCTCATAGTTTTATCCTGATTTTGGTAGCAATAACATTTATTGTGATGATTTATGGATTGACCAATTGGGGCTGGGATTATAACGAAATGTCCGCCATTTTTTTTGCCATGGGATTATTAGCTGGATTTATTGGAAAGCTTGGAATCAACGGGACTGCAAAAGCGTATTCAGAAGGATTTGCTGAGCTTATTTTTGCAGGAATTATTGTGGGATTGGCTAGAAGTATCTATCTCTTACTTCAAGAAGGATACATTATTGACACAATAATTTATGCTCTATTTACCCCAATTGAAACATTGCCACTAGGACTTTCTGCATTTGGGATGATGATGGCACAAGCTATCTTGCATATACCTGTTCCCAGTACATCGGGACAGGCTGTATTGACCATGCCATTGCTCACTCCTATTGCAGACTTGATTGGGATGTCAAGACAAGTGGTCGTATTAGCTTATCAATATGGAGCTGGAATTATGGATCTTGTAACACCAAGTAATGGTGGGTTGATGGCAATATTAGCAGCAGCAGGGGTTTCTTACAAAGAATGGATAGAATATGCTTGGAGGCCTATATTGGTTATTTTTATCATCGCATCTATTTCAGTTGTATTAGGAATTTATGTTTTATGATATTTCACAGTCTCGGATTGTAAGTACTTAATAATTAGCATTTAATACCAGTATTGTTCGATATTTCATTAACTTTAAGCTATTGATATTGTATTTTCATCAACCACTCGCTTAATACCTATGAAACAAGTTACAATTCTCTCTATAGATGGAGGTGGAATAAGGGGAATTATTCCAGGAACAATCCTTCAAGTGATCGAAGAAAAGATTCAAGAAAAAACAGAAAACCCTCAGGCAAGACTTGTAGATTACATTGATTTTGTAGCAGGAACCAGCACAGGAGGGATATTAGGGTGTGCTATGCTCGTTCCCGATCCTATAAATCCCTCAAGACCAAGGTATAAAATGGAGGAAGTTGTCAATCTATACCATGAAAACGGAGCTTCTATTTTTAGTAAAAGCCTTAGACATAAGTTAAAATCTGTCTTTGGGTGGAGAGATGAAAAATACCCCAATACGAATTTAAAAAATGCACTTCAAAAATACTTTGGAAACGTATATTTGAGTGAGTTATTAAAACCCAGTCTTTTTACTTCTTATGACATTGAAAGTAGAAGGGCTAAATTCTTTAAACATGGCTATGCTTGCAATGATGAAGCACATGATTTTTTTGTTAAAGATGTAGCATTGGCTACAGCTTCTGCACCTACTTATTTTGAAGTAGCTTTGGTAGAGTCTAGATTTGGATCTAAGTACCCATTGATTGATGGTGGAGTGTTTGCCAACAATCCTGCTATGTGTGCTTATGCTGAAGCACGAAAATGCACCTTTGGCAAAATTGCCAATCCTACTTCCAAGGATATGCTGCTATTGTCCTTAGGGACTGGAAACGTCAAAGAAGAAATTCCATACAAAAAAGCTAAAAATTATGGTTTGGCACAATGGATCAAACCACTCATTGATGTAATGATGTCAGGTAACTCTGAGACTGTTTCTCACCAATTAGAATGGTTGTTTGATGCGGGTAAAAATCGAGAAGGCTTTATAAGATTAGAGCCAGAACTCCATCAAGCAAAACCTACGATGGATGATGCTAGCAAAGAGAATATGAAAGCGTTAAAAGATGATGCAATAAAATTTATCAAGGATAATCCCGAAAAAATCAATATTCTTGTAGATAAACTTATTGCAAATCAAACCTATGAAGATTAACGACCTTGAACCATTAAAAACTTATTTAGCTGACGAATCAAGATATGATCATGTGCCTTATAGAAGGTGCGGAAAAAGTGGACTTTTACTACCCGCGATTTCACTTGGCTTATGGCATAACTTTGGTCATAACTCAGATTTCAATAATGCAAGAATCATTCTTAGGGAGGCTTTTGACCTAGGGATAACACATTTTGATTTGGCCAATAATTACGGACCTCCATATGGCTCCGCAGAAGAAACTTTTGGTAGGATAATGAATAAGGATTTTGAAAGCTATAGGGATGAATTGATCATTTCTACCAAAGCAGGCTGGGATATGTGGCCTGGTCCATATGGGAACTTTGGTTCAAAAAAATACCTTGTAGCCTCACTTGATCAAAGTCTAAAAAGAATGGGCTTAGAATATGTAGATATATTCTACCACCACAGGCCAGACCCAGATACGCCACTTGAAGAAACAATGGGTGCTTTGGATCAGATCGTAAGACAAGGTAAGGCTTTGTATATTGGCATCTCGCAGTACTCTGCTGAAGATACACTTAAAGCCTCTCAAATCTTGAAAAAAATGGGCACACCTTGCCTAATTCACCAACCTAGGTACAATATGTTGGATAGATGGGTAGAAAATGGATTGTTAGAAGCAGTAGAACAGGAAGGGATTGGCACAATCGCATTTTCTCCACTTGGACAGGGAGTTTTGACAGATAAATATTTGAATGGAATTCCGGAGGATAGTCGTATAGCAAAAGATGGTAGATATCTAAAGAAAGAGACTATTTCAGATACACTTCTCCTCAAAGTCAATGCTCTCAATAAAATCGCTAAAGGTAGAAATCAAAGCTTAGCTCAAATGGCAATCGCTTGGTTACTCAAAGACCCAAGAATAACTTCAGTGCTATTAGGTGTGAGCAAAGCTTCCCAACTAAAAGAAAATGTAAGTGCTGTGGAAAATATCAAATTCAGCGATGAAGAAATCAAAGCGATTGAAACAATACTAAATTAAGTATCATAGGTATCAGCAATCATTCTTTAAATGTAATTGAACAAATCCATAGTCAGTTATTTGTCTACTATCCATAAAAGCAAAAAAAATCTTAAGGTGTTGATTTATTAAGTTTCTGCTTTGAAAGCAAAAACACCCATAAAACAAGAATTAAGTTCACGGATTTAATCTAAAAAAAAATGCGGGTGAAAAAAATGATTAAAGTTTCATCTTTTTTCTCGCCCGCATTATTTAAATAAGATGTTCAATCCTTTCTTAGTTTTACAAAGAAGAAAATATTTAAAAAATAGTAAGTTTAAATATTTTGCCACTATAGTTCAATTAAAATTTGACTTTGGTAAACATCTACCTGACAGTGCTTTCCAAGGTAGCAAGGTAAACCCATTTTTGATCTCTGGATTTTAGTCCTTTTTCCACAGCAGCTCTTTGCTCAGCCGTAGATTCCAAATCTTCGTATTCCATTGCGTTGAAAAACTGCATGTAATCTGAGTACATATTCATCGTCAAATGTGTAGACTTCGCCTCACTACCAAACGGTAAGGCTGTACGTAGTAAAGTCCAACTGCCCATTAATCCCTTCTCTATTCTTCCCTGATGGATTGGCATGAATACTTCTTTTTCTGCGTTTTCATAATCTTGAAACTTGCCTTCACTTGCCTTCATAAGATCAAATGAAGCCAGTACTCCTTTTTTCATATTAAAATTATCCTTAGTATTAGAAATTTGCTGCATATAAGATCTCTGAGCAAGATCATGTGTGGCAAAAGCTTGATCAAATTTTTCTTTAATCTGATTATCGCTCATTTGTGGGTCTGCTAGCTTAGCATATTTCAACAAATCTTCTTCTGTCAATCCATTCATCATTGATACAGGATCTTTATAATAGGTAATCGTTATATATTGAAACTCTCCAGTATCATTTCCTGAATGTAATGACCAAAAATCCCAACCTAATATTTTGTTATCATCTACAGCAGATTGGTAGACCTTTTCCATAAATCCTTTATAGTCAATAAATTCATACATCTGAGAAGTTTCAACTTTAATAAACTCAAATACGAGATACCTTGAATCTTGCGCAAGGACTACTCCAAATAAGAATAATCCGAGAAATAGGGTTAAAACTGATTTTTTCATGGCTATTTATCTTTAGGGTTATGCTATTTATTGTGCATTTTATTAAAATTTAAGAATATAATTTTTATTTTAATAACTTTTAATAGTCTTTTTTATCTTTAAATATAAAAATGGTAAAATGTACCACTAACTATATATCTTTAAAGCATCTAAAAGCTTTAAATATTTCATTAGGAATAAAATTTTGATATTCTTAACTTTTAGAAAATAAACCTCAAGTTTTATGAATGTAACACGTAGACAGTGGCTCAAAAAAACAAGTTTGACTAGTGGTTTAGCATTACTATCAGGAACTACTAGCTTGTTTGGGTTAAGTGATTATGAAAAAGCAAACTTCAATCCAAGACCTCTTGAGGATTTAATTCGGTTAGGATCAAATGAAAATCCGTATGGACCATCTTTGAAGGTTCGTGATGCGATGCAAAAAGCATTTGATTTGGCATGCAGGTACCCTTGGTACTATAATCATTCGCTTCAAGAACAAATTGCAAAAAAAGAAGGTGTCCCAGCAGACCATATCGTCTTGACTGCTGGTTCAACTGAAGGTTTGAAAATCGCAGGAATCACATACGCGGGAAAAGGCGGTGAAATAATCTCCGGTTTACCGACATTTTTATCATTGATGACCTATGCAGAAGTATGGGGCGCCAAAATCAATTGGGTACCTCTCGATAAAGAGATGAATTTTGATGTTGAGGAAATGGAAAAAAGAATCAATTCCAACACGAAGCTCATTTTTCTATGTAATCCAAACAATCCAACAGGTAAACTTTTACCCGCAAATCAAGTTATGGACTTTTGCAATTCAGTATGTAATAAAACAATGGTATTCAGTGACGAAGCATACTATGATTATATAGAAGATGCTAAATACCCTTCTATGGTAGAACTGGTAAAGCAAGGAAAAAATGTTATTGTTTCAAAAACACTTTCAAAGGTATATGGCTTGGCTGGAATAAGGGTAGGCTATTTGGTTGCCAAACCAGAAATAGCCGCAGAATTGTCAGAAAGAATGGTGGCAAATACAAATATTATGGCCATAGAGGCAGGAAAAGCAGCTTTAGCAGACAATGAATTTTATAAATTCAGTTTACAAAAAAATTTAGAAGCTAGAAATTCAATTGAGAATACTTTGTCGAATTTAGGATTAAGCTATCTTCCATCACAGGCTAATTTTGTGTTTTTTCATGCCAAGCAAGATGTTCAGATTTTGGGTGAAAAAATGCGGGACAAAGGGATAGTTATTGGACGTCCATTTCCTCCATTCAACGATTGGTGTAGAATTAGTACCGGCACGCTTGAAGAAGTTCAATACTTCAATCAGGTATTAACAGAACTCTATTCATAAAAGTCATGGATATAAATTTTGATTTAATTCTAGAAAATGAAAATATAAAACTCAGACCTATTCAATTATCTGATATTGAAAAACTTAGTTTGTTGACGAATAACCCCGGAATGTGGAGATTCTTCACACATGATCTTTCCAATCCATTAGATTTTCAATTATGGTTGGAGCCTGCATTCGATCAAAAGCGCTTACAATTTGTAATCATAGACAAAAAAAATGACAAAATAGTTGGAACCACAGCCTTTGGCAATCTTTATGCACTAGACAAAAGAATTGAAATTGGCTGGACATGGTTAGGAAAGGATTTTCAAGGTATCGGTATAAACACAAAAGTGAAACAGTTGATGTTGATATATGCTTTTGAAATCTTAGGTATGGAAAGAGTTGAATTCAAAACTGATGTTTTGAATTCACAATCAAGATCCGCTTTGAAGAACATCAGTGCAATTGAAGAAGGAGTATTGAGAAGTCACATGCTAATGACAAATGGAAGAAGAAGAGATACAGTTTATTTTAGTATTTTAAAATCCGAATGGCCACATGTCAAACGAGAAAATAATTGGTAAACAAAAATATGATAGACAACATCCTCAAAATCGAAAAAACAGGAAAAATCTTACTCCGATTTGGAATGATTGCTTACTTCCTTTTCATTGGTACACTTAACTTCAACAATGGATTTGTGGGAGGTGAAGACCTCATCCAAACAGTAATTCTACTGCTTTTGGTAGTAGGAACATCTTCAATGCTTTTATTACATTTCAAATTCCCAAAAATTGGCGCGATTGGAGGTGGAGTTGCTGCCTTGCTTTTTTTGATTACTGTGGTTTACTTGGGTTATCTTGAAATAAGCGAAAAAATTCCTTTCAGCATGATTTTTCTTCACATTATCAAAGATATCCTCCTTTTCTTTGCTACATTGATTCTCACAGGTGAATCTCTCAAAGAAATGGTTCGAGAAAAAATCACAAAGCCATTCCCTGTAAGATAGGAATGGCTTGATTTTAATTTTTTTATTGATCTTTAATCCTGCGAAGGCCGAGCTCCTGAGAAACTCCTTAGATTATATGTCAAGCTTAACATAAAGAACTGAGTCAAAACCTGTGTTCTTTCATCTTGAATAAATACATCTGTCACATTTCTAGCAATGCTCGTGTTTTGATTCAATAAATCAAAAATGGTCAATTTTGTTTCCAATTTTTCCTTAGCCCCAAAACGATATCCAATATCTGCATTCATCAGCCATATTGACCTATCAAAAGCTTCCCCCAAACCTGAATAAATCTGATTATTGATGTTGGTACTGATGAATAAGCCTCCAAGAAACTGCCAATAGAAATCTATTCTGGTGTTTTGGGTGTAAAAGTTGTTATTTAAATTTTCCTGCAAACTACTTCTCACCAAATTGTAATTTCCCTCAGTATTGAAATTAAAATCAATCCTTTCACTGATATTACTACTTATTCCTATTCCTTGACCAAATGTGGTATTTTTGTTGATATTCAATCGATCATTGATCACTCCAGGGCGATTGGAATAATTAGCCCTTGTACTTAAATTGATATTACTTTTGATGAATGACACCGGGAATCCAAAAGACATATAAGATCTCGCATCCCAAAAACCATCCAAATTGATCGGTTTATTGAATTGCCCACCTTGTCTGAGTAAAACTTCTCCATTGATCAAAGTGTCTCGGCTAGCTATGAAAGTTGAGTTACCCAGATAATTATTCCTCCTTGACCCTGATACAAACATAAAGAAAGATCTAGAAGTCTCAGGATTGACTCTCCTGATCCTTGCAAACAATCTCTGTTGATATTCCTGAACCAAATCTGGATTACCTGCAAAAATCTGAATAGGATTTCTATTATCTATCAAAGACTGTAATTGCCTGATTGATGGCGCATCTGTACTAGTCCTAAAATCCAACCTGATGTTCGTTTGTTCGGTCAAGTTGTAATTGATAACAGCTCTTGGGATCCAGTTTTCAAATGTTCTTTGCGTATTTTCAAATCCAGGGAAGATTCTATCACTGTTAAGTTTTGAAACTTCATAGTCTATAGAAGTAAAGATCCTCCACTTTTCATTATTGAACCTGTACCCAACTCCACTCTGCTGTTGAAGATATCTATTTTCAAATTGATTGGAAAGCGCACTGTCCAATACAAATTGTGTCGATTCAGCTTCTCTCTGTAAGACTTCTTGATCGGTTTTTCCAAGATCATTTCCAATTCTATATTCAAATCTCAGTTGCGAATTTGCTGTCAATGGTTCATTATAATCTATCCCAACTCGATAATTAAAACTGTTGGAATTACTGAATGAGTTCTGAATCAAACTATCGACAAGTGAAGTGCCATAATCTGTATTTACTGATGTCAGCCTTGAATTCCTTTCATTTTCATTAAACCTCGAGGTGACATTTGTAGATATTACTCTTCCATCTTTTCCAAATTTGTATCTATAGGTAAAATCATTATCGAAACTCATCCATTTGTTATCTCCTACAGTAATGTTTTCGACATCATTAATTGGAGTATTTTGGTCAAAAAGATTTTGTGCAAAAGTTTCATTTCTATTTTCACTTACAGCATAAGTCAATCTTGGTCTCCAAATTATGGCTGATCGTTCAGAAATATTGTAATCAAGTCGTAGATCCAATCGATGCCTTTTGGATTCTCTGATATTCCTAGTTTCTTCATTATACAACTGCAAGCTATCACTTGGCAAAATATAGGTTCTTGATGAAGACCTGTTGAGAACATTTCTGTTATCATTGAAAAAATACGACCCTGTGATTTTAGCTTTTCCTTGATCAAATTTGTCTGAAAAATTCAAACCAACTGCATTGGTAATGGTAATCCCATCTCTCTCTCTGGTTTGAAGTGCATTATTGCCTCCTCCACCTCTACCGCCACCACCGGCTTGACCGCCACCTTCTCCCAAAGCTCCTGAAAGATCGTCAGAAGAGAAATTTTGTTGGTTGATATTATTGGTCAAGCCAAGAACAGTTGTTCTTCGAGTTCCATTGAAAAAATTCAAAGATGCAGAAGCCAAATAGTTGTTGTCAGTTCCATAACCACCCGAAATTCTTCCAAACATTCCAGACTTTACTTCCTTTTTAGTGATAATATTAATTGTCTTTGTGGTATTCCCATCATCAAAACCAGTAAGTACGGCTTGATCACTTCTTTGATCCAAAAACTCGATTTTATCTATGATTTCCACAGGAATGTTTGCCATTGCCATTGCGGGATTGTCACCGAAGAATGGCTCTCCATCTACTAAAACTCTCCCAACGACTTCTCCCTGCACTTCAATCGTTCCGCCACGCATGACCACACCTGGCATTTTGCTGATCAAATCATCTGCATTTGCTTGTGGACGTGTTTTGAAAGCATTTGCATTGAATGCAATCGTGTCACCTTTTACTTCACCTGTCAGAACCTGTGCTTTTATTTCAAATGTCTCCAAAAGTTGTCCATCTTCAGAAATTTCTATATCACCAATATTATTCCCATCGAAATTCTCAACTGTTTTGACGAATTTCGAAAAACCAATGAAGGTAACTTCAATATTGTAAGTGTTTATTGTAGGCCTCTTGTAGGAGAACTTTCCACTACCATCGGTAAAAGTCGAAGAGATAGTTTCCCCAAATTCTGTTTTTATAAATACATAGGCTCCTGGCAAAGACTCCTTGGTGACCTTATCCACTACCCTTCCTGTAATTTCAGATTGTGAATAGGCAGCATGAACGAAACACATAAAAAAGATAAAAAGAATAATTACACGATTCATTATTTATAATAGGTTAGATTGATTGATTCTAGTCAGAAACTTTACTTGACAAAAGAAATATAAAATTAGACCTGCTTGTGTCCACAAGCAAACCGCTAATCAAATACCCAATCACAACTATAATTGTTTATTTAATTGGTTTAAAAACAGATTTGAAAGGCTATTTTCAATCTCTTCTGAAAAAAACAATTCAGAAACCGATCCGTTTTTCTTTCATTTTTGCAGTAGTTTATCCATTATTTTACCGATTGTAATATTTATGTTATTTTTACAGAAAAAATCCTAACGCTTATGTTTAAAAACTTGAAAATTGCCTTGTCTTTATCTTTTTTAATTGTGATGGCAAGCTGTCAAAAATCCAATCAGTCTGACGACTTGGTTGTCGATGATGAAGTATTTGAATCGGAAGAATTTGTTGAGCATCACACAGCTTTGAATTCTTTGGATTACATGGGAATCTATAAAGGTGTTTTACCTTGTGCAGATTGTGAAGGTATTCAGACCACAGTTGAGCTAGGAAGTGGAAATTCTTATACTAAAAAAGTCATTTATCTTGGTAAAGATGATCAAGAAGTAATCGAAACATCTGGAACTTTCTCTTGGAATGAAGGTGGAAACACGATAACACTAAACGAAGAAGAAGAACCAAATCAGTACTTCGTAGGAGAAAACATTCTGTTTCATCTTGATATGGAAGGGAATAGAATCGAAGGTGAGTTAGCCGAAAAATATCAGCTAAACAAAGAGTAGGGTCTTAATATGACATGGTTCTGAGTTAAAGGAAATATTTCAGAATCGTTTCAGCTGCCATTCTGTTTTTGGCTACCTGAAAGAAAGTAGATGATCATAGTAAAAAAGCCTGACAAAAATGTCAGGCTTTTTTACTAATTGGCTATTGGAATTGGTTGTCAAAATGGGCAAACTTTGATTATTTACCAATCAAGAAAGAAACGCGATTTCGATATCCAAAAGGCCTAAATTTTATTTTAATTACTCTACATCTTTAAGCAATTCTTCAACAGCTTTTTCCAGTTGTTCATCTATACCCTTATCAATCTTTCCAGGCATGTTTTTCACTTGGAACTGTGGCTTGGTCTCGTTGTTTTCCATCCATTCTCCAGCTTTGTTTTTGGCAGAAACTGGCACTATTCCCCAGCGGGTTCCGTCAGGAAGCGCTTCCCAACCTGCAAAAGAGCAAGTTCCTGGAGTTGGCATACCAACTGTTTTTCCAATTTTCAAATCTGTATATCCGCAAGCAAAACAATGTCCATCCGAATAATTTGATTCATTGAACATAGCCAAAGTTGGCTTGGTCCATCTGAATGTAGGCTCGTACCCAAGGTCACGCTCTTCTGTAGCATAAGTGATAAACTTATCTCCTGTAAAGAACATAGCCAAATCAGCTACCAAATCACCTCCACCATTGAAACGGGTATCCACGATTACTCCTTCTTTGTCATGATATTTGCCCATCATTTCTTCATAAGTAGTTCTATATGGTCCGTCTGACATACCAGGAATGTGAACATAGCCAAGTTTGCCATCTGACATTTTCTCTACTTCCTCTTGATTTTTCTTCACCCATCTTGTGTAGAGCAACCTACCTTCTTCACCGATAGAAATCGGCTTTACAGTAATCTGTTGTCTTTTTCCCGAAGCTGGATCCAATACTTCCAAAAGAGTGAACTTATCAGCTTTTCTATTGAAATACTGTGCTACATCCTTATCAATTGAGATCGTCTCACCATCGATTTTTTCGATGATCATACCCGCTTTTACATCCAAATTGGACTTGTCAAGTGGCGAACCTTTGATGATCTCAGCTATTTTGATTCCATCTTCCTTGTGAGAATAATCCATGAAAATCCCCAAAGAAGCTGTAGCGTCAGACTGAGGAACATTTCTGCTATACCTCGCTCCTGCATGTGAGACATTTAATTCACCAATCAACTCCGAAAGCATCTCTGCAAATTCATATCCATTCCCTATATGAGGCAGATATTTTTCGTAAGATGCAGTCAAAGAATCCCAATCCACGCCATGCATATCAGGAGTGTAAAATGCACCCTTTGTTCTGATTTTTATGTGTTCAAAAGCATGTGCTCTTTCAGCTTCTGTATCCATATTCATCTCACCAGCAATTTTGATGGCTTCCCTCTTAGTTCCATTGCTGGTAATTTTGGAAATACTTCCACCGCTCAGAAGGTAAAGATTTTTCATCTCTTTGTCCCATTCCAGACTTCCTCCACCACCGTCAAGCTTCAGTTCCATCTTGGTTTCTTTGGTTCGCAAATCCGTACTCCATAAGTTCATTCCCTTCTCAAATCGAGCCAGATAATATAGTTTCTCGGCATCTTTGTCCAACACAGCATCACCGAGTGAGGCTGAATGAATTGTCAGCTTTGCTTTTCTCTCTCGGATGTCTTCCAAATCGATTTTGATATCTTCTACTTTTTTATCATCCTTTTTATCATCTTTCTTTTCGTCCTTTTTGTCAGATTCACCTTTGTTGGATTTTTCCACTTCTTTCATCAAGTCAAAGTCTTCCTTACTAAGGCTGAATTTTTCAAAAGCTTCTTTGGTAAAAAACATTGTATAGACATCATTTTGAGATCCGCCACTAGTAGCAAAGCTTTTCAGACCATCTCTATTTGAGAACCAAAGCATTTGCTTTCCTCCATTGACAAATTTTGGGTTTCTATCCCCATAGCCACTTTGGGTAAGATTTTCCATTGGTTTCTTGCCACTGGCATCCAATAAAACAATTTCGCCATTGGCCATGGTAGGACTGTATTCAGCCAAAAGCCATTTGCTATCAGGGCTCCAAGTGAAATATTGATCTCCATCACGCATGTGCATCAATTGGTCTTCATTCATCAATGTGACCGTTTCTTTACTTGCCAAATCCATCACTTTCAATTTCTTTCTGGATTCTATATAAGCAAGTTTTTTTCCATCCGGAGAAATCGATGGCTGGTAATTGTCAAATTCATTGCTGACCAACTTCTCTTCTTCTACCAAAGTACTTGCATAGAAAAAAGGCTCTTCTTTTTCCCTAGATCTTTTCACTCGGAAGATCGACCATTTCCCGTCTCTTTCACTCGAATAAACTATCGATTTTCCATCAGGAGCAAATTGAACAAAGCGCTCTTGCTCTGGTGTTTTGGTAATTCTTTTGGTCAATGAACCATCTACAGAGGTTACAAAAACTTCTCCTCTTGCTATGAATGCGATCTCTTTTCCATCAGGTGAAATCGACATTTCCCTTACACCTCCATTAATAGCTATATAACTATCAGGATTTGAAATGGACTGGGTTTTGATTTCAACTTTAATTTTTTCTGGCGAACCTCCTTCTTTTAGAAGATATAGCTCTCCATCATAAGAAAAACACATCTGACCATTATCTGCAATAGATAAAAACCTTACTGGAAAATCTTTCAAGTCTGTCAGTGATTTCTTTTGAGAAGGATTCTCAACATCCATTTTGAAAACATTGTAACTTCCTCCCTCTTCTGACAAATAGTAAATTTCCTTTTCCCCAGGTCCAAACACTGGATTTCTATCTTCTCCACCAAAAGTGGTCAACATCTTATGGGAATTGGTCTCTGTATCATAAATCCAAATATCTCTTGTGATGGCGGATTGATGCTTTTTCCTCCATTCATTTTCACCACCTTTTTTGTCATGGTAGATCATTTTCTTGCCATCAGCACTTACCTTGACATATTCTGCTGGTATCGTCCAAATTTGATCTACTCTCCCACCTTTGACTGGAACTTTGTATAATTCAGGCTGTGAGCCAGTAGGATACTGTCTATGTTCTGCAAGATCTTGTCGCACTCCTCCAAAAATCACTGATTCTCCATCTGAGGAAAAACTATAAGGCATCTCGTCATTAGAATGATAAGTCAATCTGCTGGCAGCTCCACCCGCTGCATCCATGATAAAGACATCAAAATTGCCATATCTATCTGAAGCAAAAGCGATTTTTTCACTGTCTTTGCTCCATACAGGCATAAAATCATGTGCTTCATGAAATGTAATTTGGGTAGCTTTTCCACCGGTGGTTGGAATCGTAAACAAATCACCTTTGTAGGTGAAGGCTACCTTGCTTCCATCGGGTGAAATCGTTGGGTAACGAAGCCATTTTGGGGCTTCTTGAGCCATAGAAAGCCCAAATACTCCTGTGAGTAAAACACTTAAACAAATTTTTCTCAATTTCATACTTTATGTTTTGGATATCGAAGCTAAATTAATCAAAAAACACAGCGTGAAAATTTCTTTTATACCAAAGGAGAAAATTATCCATGTCTATACGGAACTTTGCCACTAATTAAAGAAAAGTCTGATTTAGCTTAGATCCGATATTTATTGATATTAGATACTCATAGATATTGAACATAAGCGAACAATCAACAATGGAATTAAGGCTAGTGGCAAAGAGGCGGATTTTCATATAATTTTTTAAGCGTATGAAAATTTGTGGGGCTTCTAAAACTCCGCTTTGACTTCAAAATGCATCCGCTCTTTTGATTTTGGATGCGTGAAAGCCAAATGCTCTGCATGAAGATGCAATCTGCTACTCCTTTTCCCGTATAGATCATCACCCAAAATCGGTGTATTCAGTCCACTTGGATGTGCTGCATGCATTCTTAGCTGATGGGTTCGTCCCGTAATTGGAAAAAATTGGATTCTTGTCAACCCATCTTTTACCCCCAAAACTTTAAACTTGGTCTGTGATGGTTTTCCATATTTGTAGCAAACTAGCTGATGTGGTCGATTGTCCAAATCAACCCTAATTGGCAAATCGATCAAGCCTTCTTTATCCTGAATTTCACCATCTAGCAAGGCTAAATATCTTTTTTCTACAGTCCTCTTGACAAATTGGGATTGGAGTTCCTGATGTGTAAATTTATTCTTTGCAACCAAGATAATTCCCGAAGTACTCTGATCTAGTCTGTGAACCAAAATCGCATCTGGATAAAGGTCAACGATCCTCTTTTGGACTGAATCGCTCACATTTTTACCTGGAACAGACAAAAACTCTGAAGGCTTGTTCACAACCATCAGTACATCATCTTCATAAATCACCTCCAGCTCTTTGCCTTCGGCCGGGTTTTTCAAAAATGGGTTTTCTTCGACTTCAAGTCCCTTGAGCATGTGTCCCAAGATTGGTTCACATTTGCTTTTACAAGCTGGGTAAAATTCACCGTGCTTTCGGATCTCTGACTTTGGGGATTGTCCCCACCAAAATTCCGCCATAGCAATTGGTTTCAATTCATGCAGAAAAGCATAATGCAACAACTTCGGAGCAGCACATTCTCCTGATCCTGCAGGAATGGGAATATTCAAATCCAAGGAAAAAATTTCCCTCAAACTTTTCCATTCTTTTTCAGCATTCAGAAATTTATAATTATCAAAAAGTTGCTGTTGAAGTGCGTTGGATCGCTCTTTTCTTTCCATTTTCAGTTTCGCTAACTGATCTTCAAAGACAATTAAATTTCTTTTCAAACCTTGCAACTTCTCGTCCCATTCTTTGACAAATAGATTGAAAAAGTATTTATTCCTTAGGCTTTCATCTACCTGCTCCGCCAAAAGTTTGTCATAATCCTCAGAGCTCAAAACAGGCTGTAACTCTTTTTTCTTTTGTTTCCTCAATCTTCTGGCATTATTGACTTCCTCTTTCTTCCTTTCTATCTCCAATTGAGCTTTTTTACTAAGTTGCAGCCATTCTGATTTTAGAGAAATGTATTCTTCATTCGCTTCTAAAGTTTCAATTTCCTGATTGATCTTATTGATGATTTTTTCTCCATTTTTAAAAAAACCATCTGACCTCAGCATATCATATACTGGAGGTACAAAAAACTGATGCTCATTACTGTCAGCCAGCTTACCTGAAAACCCAGCCAAGAATCCCAGTTCCAAATTTGCTTTTTGCACCACCAACACACCGAACATCTTACCAATTGCCAAAGTTTTGTCTTCTGGATGCAAACCAAAATTATGAATCCAGTCTGTTTGGTTGGTAAGATATTCCTTAAGCTGAATGGCCGCATTTATTGCCAGCGGATTAGGTTGGTAATAAAATGGGAAAGTGAACTCCTTTGGAATTTCTAGTCCTTCTATTGATTCATGGAATGGGATAAATCTGTCTGCCACTATACTTTTCTATACAAATTGACATCAAAAGTATAAAGATTATTTGACAATATTCTCGAGAACCCAATTAGTCCTTGCTGCTGATTCACCTGTACTGATTGCCTCTGCTTTTCCCAAAATCGTATTTACAATATTTTCAATTAAGTTAAATTGTATATGCTTGGGAAGATCAAATTCAAAATATTGATATCCTTGTTCATCTGTAAATAGCTCAAATTCACCCTTCCCAAAAGTTTCAAACTTTATATAACCTTTACAACCATAGATAATAGTCTGATCTATTTTAGCACATTTTGCAGTTGTGAAGCACCAGTTGCCAGTACCAATCACCCCAGATTGAAATTTGAAGATCCCTGAAACAAGATCTTCAGCTTCATACTTTCCTGCTTGATTTGTCGAAAATCCATTTGCATCCACTATCCTACCCAACAAAAAGTCCATTAAGTCCATCTGATGTGATGCCAAATCATAAAAGTAACCCCCACCTGCTATTTCTGGATCTACTCTCCAATTTTCAGAAGCATTGGCTATGATATCCGATACCAATTCTTGCTTGAGGTCAATATGAACAGTTCTGATATCACCAATCACACCTTCTTCAATCAGTTCTCTTATTTTAACAAAATGTGGCAATGCTCTTCTATAATAAGCAACAAATAAGGGACTCTTATGCTCTTTGCAAATCTCCATCATCTCAATACATTCTTGAAAGGTTCTTGCCATTGGTTTTTCCAAATAGATTGGCTTTCCTGACTTTGCTGCCAATTTAGTCAATTCAGCATGTGGCTTGGGTGGTGTCGCAATGTAGATGGCATTGACCTCAGGATCGTTGATTAACTTTTCAGCATCTGTGTACCATTTAGAAATCTGATGTCTTTTGGCATAATCAATTACCTTTTCTTCACTCCTCCGCATTACGGCTACCAACTTGCTGTTTTCCACTAAGTTCATTGCAGGCGCTGATTTGACCTCACACACATTTCCAACTCCAATAATACCCCAGCGTACTTCTCTTTCCGATGATTTGTTCATGGTCATAAATTAACAATTAAATACCAATTTGTAGCTTTCTTTATCCTTAATCAAAGAATTTTTTGAACCAAATTGATTAAACTGAGTATATTTAGATAAATCAATTTTGATCTTATGCTACATTCAGAAGAACTTCACAATAACCCAAAACTCCACATTTTCCTTCCATTATTTTATACTCTTTGGATGGACAGCGTCTTGACACCAACAGAAATCAGTGAAATGCATAAGCTGATTAACAAACAAGATTGGATTTCAAGTACTGAAAAAGAATATCTGTTAAGTAAACTGAATCCTGCCGAAGGACCAAATTCCAAAGAACTAAAAAGTTGGAAGAAAAAAATAAAATCCATAGATCTAGACAGCACACATAGTCTGTCGCAGATTGGAGAATCTCTTGTCAAGCAGGAAAATCCAAACATCAGCATAGAAGAAAAAATCCATTTAGACTTTCAAGAAGCTGAAAAAGCACTTGGGCTGCTGAGTAAAGAAGCTGGATTTACTTTCAAATCCGGCCACCAAACCATCACTACGAAGCATAGAGAAGACCAAAGTTTTGCTACCGAAAAAATGACAGGGATTTTGGATGGTAAGCAAGCAAATTTGATCAAAAAAGTAAAAGCCGTAATATCTGATCCAACTTTTGCCTATCGTGATTATGACAGCTTATTAGATCAGAGAGAGCAGGTTCTTCAATGGTGTCAAGCTTTGGCAGATCAAGGTTTTGGTGCATGGGCTTTCCCAGAATATGCAAAAGGAAAAGATGATATGGAAGGCTATTTCACCATTATGGAAACTTTGAGTTATCATGATCTAAGTATGGTGATCAAATTTGGTGTTCAATTTGGACTTTGGGGAATGAGTGTGTTCTTTTTGGGAAGTGAAAAACATCATCAAAAATATCTCAAAGATATAGGAAGTCTCGAGCTTCCTGGGTGTTTTGCGATGACAGAGACAGGCCATGGCTCGAATGTGAGAGGACTGGAAACGACAGCGACTTATGACCACGAAACGAAGACGTTTTCCATTCACACGCCAAATCCTGATGCACGAAAAGAATACATAGGAAATGCGGCACTTCATGGACAAATGGCGACTGTATTTGCAAAGTTGATCATAGATGGTGAAGATTATGGAGTCAATGCTTTTGTAGTCCCCCTAAGATCGGAAGATGGAAAACTTGTAAAAGGTGTGCGCATAGAGGATTGTGGTCGAAAAATGGGTCTCAACGGTGTGGATAATGGCGTTATCTATTTCGATAATGTTGTCATTCCAAAAGAAGATATGTTGGACAAATTTGCCTTTGTCAATGAACAAGGGGAGTTCGAAAGTCCTATAAGCTCAGACAACAGGAGATTTTTCACAATGCTTGGTACGTTGGTGGGAGGTAGAATTGGAATCCCAAGATCAGCACTTGCAGCGAGTAAAACTGGTCTGACCATTGCCATACGACATGCTGAGAAACGGAAGCAATTTGGGCCTGAAGGAGGTGAAGAAGTTCCTATCTTGAATTATAGACTTCATCAGAGAAGATTGATGCCTCCTTTAGCTACTTCATATGCTTTACATTTCGCATTGCGATACCTTACGCAAAGATTTTTGGACAGAAAAGAAGAAGAAGCTCAGGAAATTGAAGCTTTGGCAGCAGGATTGAAAGCCTATACGACATGGTTTACAACGGCTACACTACAGGAATGCCGAGAAGCTTGTGGCGGAAAAGGCTATCTTTCCGAAAACAGAATCGATGCATTAAAAAATGATACGGACGTCTATACAACATTCGAAGGAGACAATGTCGTCTTGATGCAACTTGTAGCCAAGAACAGACTGACAGAGTTCAGGCAGGAATTTGGCCATATGAACATGTTCACCATTTTCAATTATATCACTGCCCAAGCGAAAACCTCAATCGTCGAAAAAAATCCAATTACTGTGAGAAATACAGACTCAAAACATTTATTGGATTTTGATTTTCATCTCAATGCTTTTGTTTACAGAGAAAAAGCAATTCTCAGCAGTGCCGCCCAAAGATTGAAGAAGCACATCGATGAAGGAATGGATTCATTTGATGCAACAAACGTGGCACAGCATCACTTGCAGAATGTAGGTCAGGCTTATATAGAAAGAGTTATCCTAGAGCAATTTCAAAAAACCGTAAATGAAACTACTGACGAAAGTTGCAAAATGGCCTTAACCCAACTTTGCCAACTATATGCCTTATATACATTAGAGAAAAATAGAGGGTGGTATTTGGAGCAAGGTTATATGGAGGGTGTAAAGACAAAAGCAATCAGAAAAGAAGTAAATCAGCTTTGTTGGGAAGTCCGCAAAAATGCCTCTGCTTTGATAAATGCTTTTGACATTCCAGAAAGCTGCATTGCTGCACCAATTGCAATGAAAACTGAATAAATCCCCTTATAAAAAATTAGAGATTTAGATGCTTCAAATCTTCTGATAGACCTTGGTTTTTGAAATAAATATGGTTAAATCCTTATTAGGATCAGATTTAGACAATGCAAAATAAGAGTATCCGCAATATTGTAGATTGGTTCGGAAAAGGAAATACAATTTGCAGATACTCTTCAAATGATGAAAACCCATATTTGTGCAGATTTGAGTAATCAACGTACCTTGAAATCGTTTAGCCAACATTCTATTGTTTGGCTAATTTCAAGAAAGCGGATAGACATTCAAAGAATAAAAGAAGGTCTTAGAAACTAAACCTAATCCAATTAATTGTCTTGACCATGTTGAAAATCAATAAATAGTGATAGTTTTGATAGAAATTTATCTATAAATATTTAACATGATCCAAGAATCAACTTCTACTAAAAATGAGAAAAGGTACTATAAAACCTTAATCATCTTTTCAATTTTGCTAATGCTTTTTGGTTTTCAACACATCACTACAGCACAGGGAATTTATACTGCTAGAGGCTATTGGGAAGAGACGAATAAAGCGACCTACAAAACCATCAAGAAGAAACAGAATGTGGGCGATCCTGTAACTGATGAGGAGATGTCTTACCTTTTGGATTTCGAAGATTTTTTGAATAACTACTATCAAAAGTTATCTGAAGATGAAAGGAATCTATATGAAAAGATGCGAATTCAGTGGGATAGAGAGGTAACTCCAACCAATAAAGCCCAGGCCATGCCAGCAGAATTTGAATGGAGAGGTATAGATCGGGTTATCGCTACTTCTTATGGTATATACTATGGAGCATCATTGGTTTCAGTTTTAGAATTGGACAATTTTGGTGTTTTGGGAATTCCTCTAGTGACTGGAGGATTGTGGGCACTGGGCCCTGTAATCAACCCAAAAAAGTTTGAAGACATAGACAGGTCAGTTATCAGAGCCAACAATGCCGGTAGATTTTTGGGGCTTATTTATGGAGGGTCCTTGGGCTTGGTGATTGGAGGAAATACTTTTAATGAAGGTAAGACTGCTTTTGCTTTTTCAACAGTTGGAAGTATAGCCCTTGGAGAAGTAGCATTTCAGATGCAAAAGAAAAGAAGGTATTCTGAAGGACATATTGAAGTAATGCGTCATCATGGAGTTCTAGGCTCATTTGTTGGTATTTCTGCGATTTCTGCCTTGAATTCAGACAATGGGAGGATATATGGACTAGGTGCTTTGGTAGGTGGAGCGACAGGACTTGCTTTGGGAAATATCGCTTCAAAAAAATACCCTTACTCAAAAGGTGATGGTAATTATGTTACCAATATGAGCCTAATAGGCACAGGAATTGGATTTGCCATTGCTACCCAAGCCACAATTGACAATTATAGTAATGGCGTCATTTTGATTCCTGCTGCGTTTAGTGTGATTGGTACAAGTATAGGCCAAAAAACAGTGAAAGGAGTAAATCTAACCAACAAGCAAGGCAGCACCATCAATTACGCAACAGGAGGAGCCGCTTTGGTTGGTTTGGGCGTGGCTGCCTTAGCAGAAAGTGGATCTCCTGCAGTAGTAATCGGTTTACCCTCTGGTTTTGCTCTGATTACACAGCAAATTCTTTTTTCAAAATACAAAAAAGAGAACATGAATTTTGACCTTTCAGGAAAGAACAAAGAGGAATCCATCAACTATTCTTTAAAATTCAATCCAGAAAACTATTTTGTCAATCAACAGCTTCAAGCCAAAGCGACTATTTTCAGTTCTTATTCACAACTTTCAGCACCAATTGTTAATTTCAAATTGAACTTCTAAGCAAACAAACCCTATGAAAAAAATCGTCAAACCACTTATTACATGCTTTTATCTATTTCTTAGTGTATCCGTACTTTTTGCTTCTGAAATAGAGAAAAAGTCTCTTCTTTGGAAAATAAGCGGAAATGGGCTTCAGGAAGATTCATACCTTTTTGGTACCATTCATATCATCTGCGAAGATCAATTTCTGATGAATGAAAAAATCGAATCAGCCTTAGATTCGTCGAAGCTTTTGGTACTGGAATTTGACATGACAGATCAAGAGCAGATGGGACAGTTACAACAACTGTCTATGAATCCCAACTTTGAAAATATAAAAGGACAATTCGAAGAAGCTCAAGCTGCCGCTTTGGATGAGTTTCTAAAAGAGAATTATGGTGCAGGTTTAGACCAATTGGGTATTTTGAAGCCATTTGTTTTATCTTCTATGGTCTTGATGAAGAGCTTGCCTTGTGACAACCAAATTAGCTATGAAAATCATTTTATAGAAAAATCCAAAACTTTGGATTTAAAAGTAGATGGTTTGGAAACTGCTAAATCGCAGATGGAGATATTTGATAAGATTCCGATGAAACTGCAAATAGATGAACTTGGAAAAATGATGTTGGAAGAAGATCGAGGCATGGATGAATTTAAAGAATTAGTTGAAGCGTATTTAAGTGAGGATATCGATACACTATATGACTTGATCACGAAAAGCGAGTTATTTAGCGAATATGGTAATTTGCTTTTGGAAGATAGAAATAGAGCTTGGATTCCGAGAATAGAACAGCTCATAAAAGAGAACACCGCATTCATAGCAGTTGGATCAGGTCATCTTGGTTCAGACACTGGTGTGATTCAGTTGTTGCGAGATGCTGGATATACTGTTAAGGCAGTTGATTAAGAAATACAAATCTTATTTCAATATCCACAAAAAAAGCTTGTGGATTCTACCATCTTCTCCTTCGATAGTGATTGTCTCATCAGGATCCCAGTCACCCACATCATAATTATGGGTGATAATTTTTGTCCCTGATTTCATTTTTTGGATTTTCGGCCGAAGTTTGAGATTAAGGTCTGGCCAAAGATATAAAACCAATACTGTTGCTTCGCTAAAATCAACTGCAAATAAATCTCCTTGAATAAAATAAACTAAATCTGACACTCCTTCTTGACTTGCTAAGGAATCGGCTAACATTACCAATTCTGAATCAAGCTCTACTCCTACTGCCCTAGCTCCAAAATATTTGGCAGCGGCAATTGGAATCCTACCATCTCCTGAACCCAAATCAAATAGAACATCATCTTTTGATAAATCAGCCAATTTCATCATTTCATTTACGACGGATTGAGGAGTAGTCACATAGGGAACTACATTAGCCAAATCACTTTCTGAACCTTGACAAAAAGCGCTGTTTGCTATTACAACTTGTAACAAAAATAGAAATATACTAAACTTCATGTTTAAACATAGTAGGCAAAAGGATGATAGAATTTTTGTTTTAACGACTATGTTTTATTCCAAATTATATGAATGCTAAATTATTCATCACTTTTCGTTAGAACCGAAGTGACTTTTTTGAGGCAGCATGATTGGCATTTTTTAGCTTTGGGGTTGATTGTCAAAGCTCTTCTTAAAGCTTCATCTCCATTATTAAATGGCCCTAAATAGTCTCTTTCCACTGGATCTGGAATCTTGGGACAATCTCTTTCATGAATAAAATAAAACCCATTCTCCTCACAATTCGAACTTAAATAAAAGAATTTCATAATTAAAGTTGGTAATCATATCAAATGTACATCTTCGTACACCCTAAAAAAATACCTACTAGTAGGTATTTTTTAATAAAAAAAATATTTTGTACTATATTTTGAAGAAATAGTTATATAAATTTAAAATTATTTTTACAGATTATTTCGCGTTTCCCTAATTCTCATTGGCATAGTATCGACTGTCTGCAAAATCAACCTCCAATCTGGCTTTGATTCTTCTTTCAACTTTACACCTCCGTCCAATCCTATTAAAATCCAACAATCTTTCCTGGACCCCATTTTGTATTTGGACGTTAATTCATTCAAATATTTGTCAGAAATATTAACTTCTCGATTAGATTCAATTTCTTCATTAAAAATTATGTAAACAATCTTACGATCCTTAATTTCAACTAATAGACTGTCTGTAAAATCATAATCAAATTCCTTTTCTTTAGGAAAAAAAAGTACGATCCTATTTTTCCATTTCAATTGATCTAAGTCCACAATTGTATCTTGTTTCTCAATTTCAAACATCAAAAAACACAACATTAACATACCCATAACCTTATTGTTTAAAATAATTTCACTTCTTTCTTAGCTCAATCACTGTAATTTCTGGCCAAATCCCTACCCTCCCAGAAAATGCATGAAAACCAAAGCCTCTATTTACATACAGATACCTTCCTGACTCTTCCACCAAACCTGCCCAATTCGGATATCTATATTGTACTGGGCTCCATTTTAGAATAGGTGTTTCTATTCCAAACTGCATTCCATGTGTATGACCAGAAAGAGTAAGATGTATTTTATTAGAGTTACGCTTCACTTCTCGATCCCAATGTGAAGGATCGTGCGATAAGAGAACCTTAAATTCTTCTTTGCTTGTCCCTTCCAAAGCCTTTTCCAAATCTCCTTTGGACTGAAAGCCAACTCCCCAATTCTCTACTCCTACCAATGTAATTTCTTGACCATCTTTCTGGATTTTTACATTTTCATCCAACAATAACCTATAGCCCAATCTTTTGTGTTGATCTTTGAATTTCTTAAAATTAGCTACCTTTTCTTCTGGGGAATCCCAACTCCCATAATCCCCATAGTCATGGTTCCCAATAATCGAAAATTGGCCATAAGGAGCTTTGATTTCCTTGAAAATTGATAGCATGGGCTCTATCTCTTCTGCATAATGATTGACCAAGTCTCCAGTAAACACAAATAAATCAGAGTTTTGAGCCATAGCAAGATCTACTCCCTTCCTGACAGCTTCATAATTCTTGAAACTGCCTGCATGAATATCAGAGATTTGAGTGATCGTAAAACCATCAAAAGCTTCTGGTAAATCGTCAAAATATAGGGTTTCTTTATGGACTGTAAAATTGTATTTGCCCTTGGTGATTCCATATACAAAACTCGTCAATGGAACCAAAGAAACTGTTAATGCAACTATACTCAACCATTTTACCCTAGAAGGAAATGTTGTTGCTTCTTTACCATTCAAAATATAAGATAAACCAGCTTGAAAATTTCTAACAATATCTTCCCCAAACAGAAAAATCACACAAACCAATTGAGTTACAATGAGTGTTAGGAATACATTCAAAACTTGCTGATGTTCAGTGCTTATCTCTCCTGCTTTGAAAATACTGTAAAACGTAAAGACCACCCAAAATGTGATACCTGTGAAAACAACCCAGTACACTGTGAAGGAAAAATTTCTGACTTTTATAGATTCCAAATCAGCAATCAAGGTTTTCAATGACTGAAAAACATACCAATTAAGAAAAGTGGAAAATAAAAAAACTGCAATTAAGAAAATTAAACCTCCAATTTGATTCATGTGTTCACTTTATATTTTATGGTTTTGGATACCCTTTTTTATTCTAAAAGCCATGAAGTCCAATAATCATGTTTTTCAACTACACCAACATGACCTGAAAATCAAATATCGATTTTCCAATATAGAAAACCTTCATATTATTCAATAGGAATACTTGTGGGCAATCACATTGATTTATACAGGAATACAACAAAAATAGTTCAGCTTAATTTATATTGAACAATTAGATGCACATAAAAACACATACATAGACTTTTTTTTAAAATTGACAAAGGAGCTTAAGGATTCAAACTAAGCTAAAACAGAAAACCAATAAACAACTAAGGGTCAATAGCTTTAAAAACATTTCTTTTAGACTTAAGAAACTAACATTTACCTCACCACTTTTAAAAAGCAAAATCGCTTCTGAAATTTCTTCGTGGCAAAATTCAGAAGCGAAATAATTAATCTAATTGTTTGATGATCACTTCAGAAAACAATCTTGACTTTCCTTTACCACCAAAAGTCCCATAGACAGGCAAAGTATTTAAAGGATGGTAACTACAAGCTAGTGGGATATAATTTTGATCAGAAAGTAAACCCAAGCTGGGGTCTAACCCTACCCACCCAGCTCCTGGTAAAAAGACTTCCACCCAAGCATGAAGCTCATGCCCTTCTGCCAATTCGGGATTGAAAGCATAACCACTTACAAACCTGGCTGCCATTCCAACTTTCCTAAGCATCTGCATCAAAAGCCAAGAGAGATCTCTACAAGAGCCTTTTTGACTTTCAAACATCTCTTGCACGGTCATCAAACCTTCTTCTTCCCTGATAATGTGTTTCCAATCCTTATGAACATCCGCTACCAGTGCTGCCAAAAAAGAAATATGATCTCTTGAAGCACTTTTTGCATTATTGATACAAGTAAGGAGTTCATCATGATCATCTTCAACCTGTCTATACAAATGCAAAGCAGGCAATAACTCATCTGGATAAACAAAGTAATCGAAAGGATAAATCAATCCACTTTGAAGTATAAAACCATATGGATTAAAAGCAGTAATTTCCAACTTAAGTTTTGATTGGACTTGAAGACTTGCTGTTGTCTCACTGAACCAAACTTGAAAATAAGGATTCCCTTCTGCATTGATTCTTTCGTTTTTCCCCATCGGAGTTGGAGCAATGAGCAACTCTGATTCAAGAACCTTGATGTAACTTCTCTGCTGAGGAATCAACAATAAACTATGGGGATTTAGACTTACTTTTTCATCATACGAATACTTCGACAAATGATCTACGAGCAGTATCATACTATTACATCTGGAATAGGCATGTCTTTTTCAAATGCTTTCTTCAATACATCAGCAGGCAACTCTTTGATAGCTTCTCTTAGCCTACCATTCCAAAATTCAGAAATATGCTGAAGTTCTTGTTGACTAAACCTTTTCTCAATGATGTTGTAGGTATCATTTTCCAAAACAACAGTATCAATTGGAAAATCCACATCATTCGCTGAAATTCTTGTCGCATCAAATGAAAGGAAAGCGCATTTCAAAGCATAATCCAAAGGCTCATCATAAGTCAAGGAGCGTTTTAAGACTGGATTGCCACCTCCTGAATTACCAATGATTACAAATGGTGTCCCTCTTCTGATTTCTATCCAGTTTCCTTGAGGATAAAGTAGATAGAGTTTTGGGGATTTATCTTCTTCAAGCTGTCCACCGATGATCGAAAACAGATTGAAAGACAATCCTGCTGACTCCAAATGTTCTTTATCTTCTTTTGCAACACGCTTTATCTGATCTCCAAATTCATTTACTGCTTTGTAAAGCTTGTTGAATTTATCATCCCTATCTTCTATAATTTCAGAAAAATATGTGATGGCTTTATCCCTAACCGAACGTAAGCCTGAGGTCATGATAAAAAATGAATGCTTTTTCTTATTGACAGTATATACTTTTTTAGAAGTGGTCGTCTCACTGCCGGAAGTAATCCTTGTATCAGAAAGTCCCACAATACCATATTTTGTTTTAATTCCTAAGCAAAATGTCATTATTGTTCGTTAATTTGAGATACAAAGTTATGCTTTATTTGAAAGAAATTCCGATCTATCTCATTTGATATTTTATTAATCTTCAACTGCATATCATCTAAGTACTCATGAAGCCCAGAATTGATCACATCCGAGACATCATCAAATTCCAATTTGGATCTTAATTCACCCATCGCTTTCTCTGCGCTATTTCTATACCCCGAACTACCTTCTCCTGATATCTTTTGTAGACACTTTTCAGCTTCTACCAGACAATAAAACATAGACCTAGGGAAATACTTATTGAGAACCAAAAACTCTACTACATTTGAAGAATCTATATTCCCGTAAATCCTCCTATATGTATTGAATGCGGTCACTGATTTCAAAAGGGCTGTCCAGTGCAAAAAATCCAATGGAGTACCTATCATAGTAGGAGAAGGTAGAATGATATGGTACTTTACATCAAGAATTCGGCTTGTCTTGTCTGCCCTTTCGAGATACATTCCCAATTGTCTGAAATGCCACCCTTCAGTCCTTGCCACTGTACTTTCTGCAAGCCCATAAAGCAATAAAACTTGATTTTTTACGGATTCGAAAAACTCTCTTAAATCTTCAGCCTTCCATTCTTTTTTTGTGGATTTTTTTTGCACAAAATGATAAAGTTCATTCAACTTTTCCCAAGTTTCTTTGGTCAAATTCTCTCTAATTATCCTTGCATTTTCCCTTGCAAAAGTAATCGAAGAGATAATAGAATTCAGATTTTCAGAATCAAAGGTCAAGAAATGAATGACATTTTTTCTATCAAACTTTAAGTTTTTTGTTTTGAAAAGTTCGTGATCTCCTGTCGCTAGCACAAGGGGCTCCCACTGCTCGTTCATATCAGGAGGTAAGTCCATCGATAGGTTGATGTTTACATCTATAAATCGGGCATAGTTTTCTGCTCTCTCCAAATATCTACCCAACCAATATATTGAATTTGCTACTCTACTTAACATACTTCTTAATTAATTATATAAAACCCATGTATCTTTACTACCCCCACCTTGGGAGCTGTTGACTACCAATGAACCTTTTTTGAGTGCGACCCTCGTGAGTGCACCAGGAATCACTTCGATCTCTTCACCATATAATATGTATGGTCTGAGATCTACGTGGCGTCCTTCCAATCCTTCATCGGTCAGCGTCGGCACAGTTGACAATGAAAGCGTAGGCTGAGCTATATAATTGTTTGGATTATTTCTTATCAAATTTCTGAATTTTTCATGTTCAGCTTCATCAGCTTTTGGGCCGATTAGCATCCCATAGCCTCCTGCTGCATTGGTTTCTTTTACTACCAGGTTATGGATATTTTCCAAGACATATTTCCTATCTTCTTCTTCCCTACACAAGTAAGTTGGTACATTGTTTAATATAGGTTCTTCATTTAAGTAATACTTGATGATTCTAGGCACATAAGCATACACGGCTTTATCATCAGCAACACCTGTCCCCGGAGCGTTTGCAAAAGCTATGTTGCCAGCTTTGTAAGCTTCAAAAATCCCTGGAACCCCAAGCATCGAATCTGGATTGAATGTCAATGGATCCATAAATGTATCATCAATTCTTCTATACAAAACATCAATTTGCTGGAGACCTTTGGTAGTCTGCATATAGACTTTACTATTTTTGGTCACCAAATCGACTCCTGATACCAACTCTACTCCCATTTGCAGCGCTAAATATGAGTGCTCAAAGTATGCTGAATTATAAATACCAGGTGTCAAAACTCCCACAACAGGCTTTTCTTTGTTGGATAGAAATTGAAGCATTTTGAGCAATTTTGCTGGATAATCTGATACTGGCATCACACCCATAGAATTGAAAAGCTCAGGATAAGCTCTTTTGATGATTTCCCTACTTTCTAGCATGTAGGACACTCCAGATGGACATCTAAGATTGTCTTCTAGGATATAATACTCGCCATTTTTATCCCTTACAAGGTCAGTACCCGTGATATGACACCAAATTCCCTTTGGAGGGGTCAGACCAATACAAGGTTCTAAATAATCCTTACTCTTCAGGATCAAATCTTCAGGTACTATTCCATCTTTGAGGATCTTTCTTTCATTGTAAATATCTTGTAAAAAAAGATTCAATGCATGTATCCTTTGTTTCAATCCAGCTTCCAATAATTGCCATTCTGAATTTGGGATAATCCGCGGTACAATATCCAAATGCAATATCTTCTCCGTTCCTTGATTGTCATGATAGACATTAAAAGTCATCCCCATTGCAATCTGGGTCTTGTTTGCAGAAAACTGCAATTGAGACATCTTCTTGGGACTTGTCTTTTTGACCAAACTCAAAAAAGAATTATAATGTGCTCGGCATACACCATCTTGACCGAACATTTCGTCAAAATTACCATTGATTTGGTATTTACTCGTTTCCATAAAATTTTGTTTAATAGGTTAAAAATCTGATCTTTAATCTAGGTAAAATTTATTGATAATACAAAAAAAGAGCTTTTCAAATATAGATTTTTTACAGTTATACTTTTTTTCTCCAAGTTTTGAAAATGCAGAATCTTGACTTTTAACAAGTTAACTCATCAAAATTATTTTCAATAGTTAAAATTCAAACTACTTTTTATCAAAAAAACATAAATAAAAAATAATTGAGGTAAATTATTAACCACTTTATTAAAACACTGTAAAAAAAATCAAATAATTAGCATTAAATGACATGAAAATACAAAATTTTGACATTAATTAAGACCTCAGGTCAAGACATAGAAAATCATAATTTTGAACTTAGGCAGCTCAATATTAACTCTAAAAAATCTCTTTTTTTCTATCTGAAATATTCATCTAGATCGGTTATCTTTAATGAAAATACCATTTATAAAAACTAACTATTGTTCCTCTTTTGTAAAAAGAAAATCAATAATGAAATACTTAAAATGAAGCAATGGCAAAACAAAAAAAGATTGCCAAAATGAATCAGCAATCTTTTTTTAAGTGAGTATTATCTTCTTTTTAACTTATCATCGAACCATTGGCTGTATTTGTACCTGGCTTTAACAATCTCAAACTACCGTCTTTATCTTCTGCCATGAGAATCATTCCTTCAGAATCTACCCCCATCATCTTGCGTGGTGCTAGGTTGATCAACATCGTGACTTGCTGACCTATCAAATCTTCTGGTTTGAAAAACTCCGCTACTCCACTCAAAACAGTCCTTTTTCCTAAGCCTGTATCTACAGTCAATTTCAAGAGTTTCTTGGATTTGGGCATTGGCTCTGCCGTAAGCACCGTAACTACACGCATATCCAACTTGGCAAAGTCATCGTAAGTAATTGTTTCTTTTTCTGGAGTTACAGCTGTATTTTCCAATTCATTCTTCTTTTTGGCTTCCAACAATTTATTTACCTGTGCTTCTACTACATTGTCTTCGATTTTTTCGAACAACAATGCCGCTGGATTAATACTAACACCAGCTTTAAGCAAATCAAACTCTCCTGCATTCTTCCAGTTCAAACCTGTTAAGTTGAACATATTGAATATTTTCTCCGAAGTAAATGGCAAAAAGGGTTCTGCAACCACAGCTAAGTTTGAGGCAATGTTCAAAGCAATATTCAAGATTGTTCCTGTACGATCTTTGTCGTCTTTTATCGTTTTCCAAGGCTCCGTATCTGCCAAGTATTTATTACCCAATCTTGCAAAATCCATTACAAAAGAAAGTGCCTCTCTAAACCTATATCTTTCTATTGAAGCCGCAATTTTATCCGGAAATGCCTTCATTGCCTCCAAAACCTCTTCATCATATGGAGACAAATCAGATTTGGCAGGAACAACTCCTCCAAAGAACTTATGGGTAAGTACGACAGCCCTGTTCACAAAATTACCATACACAGCTACCAACTCTGAATTATTTCTTCCCTGAAAATCCTTCCAAGTAAAGTCATTATCTTTTGTCTCTGGAGCATTTGCTGTCAATACATAGCGTAAGACATCTTGTTTACCTGGAAATTCCTCCAAATATTCATGCAACCATACCGCCCAATTTCTGGAAGTTGAAATCTTCTCACCTTCCAAGTTCAAAAATTCATTTGCAGGTACATTCTCAGGAAGGATATACTCACCATGCGTTTTTAGAATAGCAGGGAAAATAATACAATGGAATACAATATTATCTTTTCCGATAAAGTGCACCAACTTGGTCTCTTTATCTTTCCAATATGGCTCCCAGTCTTTGCCTTTTTCATTTGCCCACTCTTTAGTAGAAGAGATATAGCCAATAGGTGCATCAAACCAAACATAAAGCACTTTTCCATCAGCACCTTCTACAGGAACTGGTATTCCCCAGTCCAAATCCCTAGTCATGGACCTTGCCTGCAATCCATCACCCGCTTCCAACCAAGAGCGACATTGCCCAAGTACGTTATTCTTCCAATCATCCTTATGATCAACAAGAATCCATTTTTGTAAAAATTCAGTATATCTGGCCAAATCCAGAAACCAATGTTTAGTCTCTTTCAAGACAGGTGTGTTCCCACTTAGCTTCGATTTTGGATTGATCAAGTCTGTAGGACTCAAAGAACTTCCACATTTTTCGCACTGATCACCATATGCCCCATCATGTCCACACTTAGGACAAGTGCCTTCGATATATCTGTCAGCCAAGAACTGCCCTGCTTCTTCATCAAAATACTGCTCTGTGGATTGTTCCAAGAATTCACCTTTTTCATAAAGATCCTTGAAAAATGCAGAAGCTGTTTCGTGATGGATTTTTGCAGAAGTTCTTGAATAATGGTCAAAACTAATTCCGAAAGCTTCAAAGCTCCCTTTCATCATTTCATGATATCTGTCCACGACTTCCTGTGGCGTAATCCCCTCCTTTTTGGCTTTGATGGTAATCGCCACTCCATGTTCATCAGAACCGCAAACATAAGCCACATCTCTCCCCATAGACCGAAGGTATCTAACATAAATATCGGATGGAATATAACAACCAGCCATGTGACCTATGTGAAGTGGGCCATTGGCATAAGGCAAAGCAGAAGTAACTGTATATCTTTTAAAGTCTTTATTATTCATATGGTACAAAGATAGCTTTTTTGGAAAGTTTTGTTTGAGAAAATCTGGGATATATCAAGCCTTTTGAAACTCTTCTCTAGCTTCGTCTGTCAGTATTCCTTGATAAATAATCTGAATTGCCTGATCGAAAATCTCAGAAGTACTCAGATTCATTTCGTTACGCATTTCCTTTGGAAATTGAGACAAAAATTTGGGATCAATCAAGCTCTGAATGGCTGAAGCATAGATAAGCACAATCATTGTCTTGTTCATTTTTGCAGAGACAAATCCCTTTTCTATTCCTTCTTCGATCAATTTTTGAAACCTTAGATATGCAGAATCTCGAATATACTCTTGCAATTCTGACCAGATATCTGGCGCATGGTCTCTCAAATCCTCCAACAACTCTGGATTGATCGGAGCCAAATCGCGCGCTACTATCGTAAGGAAAGATTTCAATTTGACAGTATAGGGAATATGCTTGTTGGCAAAAAGAGATTGAACTTTAATTGATAGGGTATTTTTTAATAAATCAAAAGAAGCTGCCAGCAATTCTAGCTTACCCGGGAAATATTTATAGAGGGTCTTCTTGCTCATAGACAAGTCCTGGGCGATATCATCCATTGTTGTATTCTTATAACCCTGCTTCAAGAAAAGCTTATAAGCTCGATCTAAGATTTTGGCTTCTATTTCAGTTTTTTTGCTCATTTTTGTGGACTAGGGAGCAAATATATACAATCCGATTAATTTACCTGCCCATTTTCCAAACTTAGTCCTTTTGAAAAGCTTTGTGCTTTCACTGCCATAGCTTAATTTTGGTCTTTGGCATTATTTCAAAAAATTAGCAAAAACTCAATGACTCCATCGCAAGCAGAAGCTAGAATTGCTGAATTAACTAAACAAATCAACTATTATAATCATCAGTATTATCAAGAAGACTATTCTGAAATCTCTGATTATGAATTTGACAAATTGCTTGAGGAATTGATCCAACTTGAAACAGACTTTCCTGAATTCCTCACCGAACAGAGTCCTAGTCAGCGAGTAGGAGGAACTATCACGAAGGAGTTTGAAACTGCATCGCATGAAACAAGGATGCTCTCTTTGGGGAATACTTACTCTGAAGAAGAACTTTTGGCATTTGATGAAAGAGTAGCCAAAGGCTTGGAGCATAGAAATTTTGAATACTTCTGTGAACTCAAGTTCGACGGGGTGGCAATCAGTCTAGTATATGAAAATGGTAAGCTTGTGAGAGCTGTCACGCGAGGGGATGGAACAAAAGGCGATGTAGTCACCGAAAACATCAGAACAATCAGAAACATACCTATATTTTTTACTGATCAAGACATTCCTGCAAAGTTTGAAGTTCGAGGTGAAATATTCCTGCCAAGAAAAGAGTTTGAGAAAATAAATAATGAACGTGCAGAAAATGGTGATCCACTGCTTGCAAACCCAAGGAATGCAGCTTCAGGAACTGTCAAAATGCAGGACAGCAGCATTGTAGCCAAAAGAAGGTTGAACTGCTACTTTTATCAGTTGATCACAAATGAAACGGAAGTCAATCAGCATGACAGTGCTATGGCTTTGTTGGAAAAATGGGGGTTTAACGTCTCTCCTACTTACAAAAAATGTGATTCTATCAAAGAAGTCCTACAATACATTGAAGAATGGAGAGAAAAAAGACATAGCTTGCCCCTTGACACAGACGGAGTAGTGTTAAAGGTAAATGATTATGACCAAAGAGAAGAATTGGGATTCACGGCAAAAATTCCCCGATGGGCGATTGCATACAAATACCAAGCAGAGAGTGCAGAAAGTCAACTACTATCGATTACCTATCAAGTTGGCAGAACTGGGGCAATCACGCCAGTAGCAAATCTTGCACCCGTGCAGCTCGCTGGGACCACCGTGAAAAGAGCCTCTTTACACAATGCAAATGAAATAGAAAGGTTGGGACTGTACGAAGGGGATTATGTTTTTGTGGAAAAAGGAGGAGAAATCATTCCTAAAATCACTGCAGTTTCGATAGAAAAAAGAAATTCTGAAGCTAAACCAATTCAATACATTGCCCATTGTCCGGAATGTGGGACAGAATTGATCAGAAGAGAAAGCGAAGCAAAGCACTATTGCCCAAACACCCAAAGTTGTCCTCCTCAATTGTTGGGAAGAATCGAACATTTTGTTCACAAGAGAGCAATGGACATTGACTCCATGGGCACCGAAAGAATCAGGGCATTGATCGATCAAGGATATATTTCAAATTTTGCCGACATCTATGACTTGGAATCCAAAAGTGATGAACTCCTTGGATTGGAAATGAATCAAGACCAATATCAGAAAACTGACGAGGGCATGCTTTACATTTCCCTTCACAAGGCGCTTTTCGCATTGACTGAGGGAATTTCATTGTCTGCTATCGGTAAGTTTTTGGAAGAAAACATAGAAAATGCACTGGAAGAAACTCTCAAAAATTTTCTTACATACATCCGTGAAAGCAAAAAGAAAATTGCACAAAATGTAGGGACGATTCAATTACTAGAAGGATTGCTTCAATCATATCCTTTTCCCAAAGTAGAAGAGTTTCTACCATTGCCTTTGGTCCTTTCGCTTTTGGTTGGGAAAAAAGCAGGAATCAGTCGTCTAAAAGAAGTAGCAATCCATGAAAGCACAGTGCATGGAATCCTTTTGAAACTCAACTTGGACTTAAGCAAAGAACAGGAAGATCGAATTAAAAAGCTTAAAGCAAACACTTTTCAAGAAGGTGTAATCACAAATATGATTGAAGGGATCAAGGCATCAAAAGAACAAAGTTTCGAACGAGTGCTCTTTGCTTTGGGGATTAGAAACATTGGTGAGAACACTGCCCAGATTTTGGCAAGATCCTTCAAAAACATTGACAATTTGAAGAATGCAAGTTCAGAAGCCCTATTGGAGGTAAATGGAGTCGGTGAGACTTTGGTCAATAGCCTTAAAGAGTTTTTCTCAGAAGAGGAAAATATCCAAATCATTGATAGATTGAAGGCCCAAGGTTTGAATTTTGAGATTGAGGAAATAGAGAGATCCTTGGAAAGCAATAAGCTAGAAGGTAAAAAAATTCTTGCATCTGGAAAATTGAACCATTTCAAGAGAGATGAAATTATTGACTTCATTGAAGCAAATGGCGGTCAATATGTAAAATCCGTTTCTAAAAGTCTTGATTTCATAATCGAAGGCGAGGATATGGGGCCAAGCAAAAAAGAGAAAGCAGAAAAACTTGGTGTAAAATTGATATCAGAAGAAGATTTTATGAAAATGATGGGAAAAGAGATTTGAGTATGGAGATTTTAAAGAGACAATTTATCACAAGAGGTTTCAAAAAGAAAATTCACCTTAAAAGAGAAAACCCTGCATTTCCAGAGGTTGTAAGATCCGTTGGGATTCTAACAAATACTCAGGAAGAGCTTTTGGAAAGCAAAGAAGTTATTTTTAATATGTTTGGAAAATCAGTTGAAGTATCAGGATTTTACAATTCCAAAAATGATATAGATAACGGGATCTCTTCTCAGGACTTCAGCCTTTGGGGCAAACCAAATACGAAAGTTAAAAGCTTTCTTGAAAAAAAAACAGATTTTATATTGGTTCCAACTTTAAACCTTAGTCCTTATTTGCTTTATTTGCTGCTGCATTCGAAATCTGCATCAAAAATCGGTTTCTATTCACCTCAAAACCGATCTTATTTAGACTTGATGCTCAACAATGAAGACAAAAATTTAAAAGAAAATATCCAAGATTTATTGGACTATTTCATTAAAGTAAAAGAAGCATGTTAAACTTACTTGGAACGGGAGTTGCGTTGGTCACGCCTATGAATGAAGATCACTCTATTGATTTTGGAGGATTAGAGAAATTGATCAATCATGTGATAGCTGGAGGAGCTGATTATTTGGTAGTGCAGGGCACAACAGGAGAATCTGCAACTATGACTAAAGAAGAGAAAAAACAGGTTCTGAAAGCTTCCATTGATATCAATTCTGGAAGGTTGCCAATAGTATACGGCTTAGGTGGAAATAATACTTACTCTGTACTTGAAGAAATAAAGCAAACCGATCTTTCAAATGTTGATGCGATTCTTTCTGTATGCCCCTATTACAACAAACCTTCCCAAGCAGGAATCATTGCTCATTACACAGCTATTGCAGATGCTAGCCCGATTCCAGTGATTCTTTACAATGTACCCGGCAGGACTGTTACAAACATGACGGCATCGACTACATTGACTTTGGCAAATCATCCAAATATCATAGCGATGAAAGAAGCAAGTGGGAACATGGAGCAGTGCATGCAGATCGTTGCAAATATGCCTTCGGATTTCTTGATGATTTCCGGAGATGATATGATGACTACAGCTCTCCGTGCAGTTGGAGGTTCTGGAGTGATTTCAGTTTTAGCAAATGCATATCCTGCTATATTCAAAACAATCTGCCATGGCAATTTGGAAGATTCAAAAAAAGCTACTTTCAAACTTCTTTCCTTAAATCCATTAATGTATGAAGAAAGTAATCCTGTAGGATTGAAGTATTTATTGAAGGAATTAGGTATATGTAAAGAAGCTGTGAGACTTCCATTAGTAGAAGCCTCTGATAAACTGAGAGAAAAGATACAAGCCGCAATGGTACTATAAAAATCAAGAGCTAGAATCAAAAAATAACTTTGGGGTATGAAAATACCCCGAAGGTTTAAAAAGGTATAAGAGTATCCGCAATTTTGCACGTTGGGTATGAAGAGGCATTACAATATGCGGATGCTCGTCAACTGACGACAGCCCACACTTGTGCGCCGAGACGTAGTCAACTTAACTTGAAATTGCTCGTCTCACAATCTATTGTTTGGCTACATACAAGAAATAGGATAATTATAAAAAAGTATTTAAGTATCCGCAAGGTTGTACAGTTTCTATTGAACAAACTTTCTATAGAGAATGAAAGTGTTACGATTTTAATGTATCATTATTAATATTTGTTTAAATGTATATCCCTTTTCATACCAGTAGAATCTAAATAATTGAATTAACCTGTGATTTCGAACCAATATCAATAAATATCCAATATCTATTAGTATCAGTTTGCCAAAAAACAATCGTTTAATTGATTAGTGGCATGATTGCGGATAATCATATTTCTTTAAATTTCAAATATGCAACAAGCAGTTTCACTTTTAGAACTAAATAATATTATCAGGGATTCTTTGGAAAACAACCTATCACCTAGCTATTGGGTAGTTGCTGAAATCGGAGAATTGAAACTTGCTCCTCAGGGACATGCATATTTGGAATTGGTTGAAAAAAATGGAAACCAAGTAAAAGCAAAAATCAGAGCCAATATTTGGCAATATACTTTTCGTACTGTATCGGGAAAATTCAAAACTACTACAGGTCAAGAAATTCGTGCAGGTATGAAGATTCTGGCTTTGGCGACAGTCACTTTCCACGAACTCTATGGGATGAGCCTGACTATCAAAGATGTCGATCCTAATTTTACTTTGGGCGAGAGGGCTCGAATCCGACAGGAAATAATCGATAGATTGACTTCAGAAGGAATGATGGCTTTGAACAAAAGATTTGAACTCCCTTCAGTCCCACAAAGAGTAGCTGTCATCAGTAGTCAATCAGCTGCTGGGTATGGTGATTTTGTACAGCAATTACAATCCAACCGATATGGCTATCAGGTTCATTTCAAACTCTTTCAAGCAACACTCCAAGGGACAGAAGCACCCAAAACCATGATAAATGCCCTCGAACAAATTGAGGAAGAATCGCAAGATATTGGTTTTGACATGGTCGTTATCATAAGAGGAGGAGGCGCACAGATGGATTTAGATTGCTTTGATGATTATCAATTGGCATTGGCAATAGCAAAATTTCCCCTGCCTATCATTACGGGAATAGGTCACGAAAGAGATGAAACTATCGCTGACCTCGTGGCGCATACTAAAGTAAAAACACCTACTGCAGCAGCTGAATTTATTTTGTCCGGATTTCTGGATTTTGAAGAAAATCTCCTGACTTATCTCAAGAAAATAGAAAGGAATGTCTCACAAAGGCTTGCTTGGGAAGATCGTAGATTGACAGAATCTGAAACAAGAATAAAAAATGCAAGTAATCAAAGCATAAATCGATCATTCGAAGCATTGGAGCAGAAGAAAAAAAATATATTTCAAACAACTTCCAACGCACTTAAATTAGAGACTTATAAAGTTCAAAACTTTGAATCGATTATCAAAAAAGACTCGAAAATAAGGCTGCAAAATGAAGAAAAGAATATATATTCGTTAGAAAAAACAATTCAGAATCTGAATCCCATGACCTTTTTGGAAAAAGGATATACCCGATCAGAAATTGACGGGAAACCAATCCATAAATCTGAACCAATGGAAGGAATGGAAATGATAACTTTTAGCCGAATCCAAAAAATAAAAAGCACAATTACAAAAATAGAACAAAATGGAAACCAATAATTTAAGCTACGACAACGCATTAAAAAGAATAGAACAAATTGTAGAAAAATTGGAAACGGGAGAAGAAGGAATAGATAAACTTTCATCTTTGGTAAAAGAAGCTGCCACTTTGGTGAAACATTGTAAATCTAAATTGAGGATGACAGAAGAAGAAATCAATAAAGCATTTGAGGATTAAAGAATGTCAATATTGCTTAGACTGAACCAAATTAAAAATATAACTAAATCAAACTTTAATTTATACTACGATTCTATCCTCTCTAGAATAAAATCTGGCAAGCAATTTGTTAAAAAAGGTTAAATCGATTTTTAATAATTTAATAAAACTACCAAAAAATGTTTATCACTCAAAAGACATATTGGCCTCTATTGATAATATTCGTGTTGATTCTTGTATCAGAGGAAGGAAAAGGACAGAGTTTTTATGAGTACAAAGTTCCAGTAGAACATTCTATCATTATCGGGGCAGGGCCTTCTTTCATCTATGCTGACAATGGGGGAATATATAGTAAATTAAAGTTCAAATTGAACCCGTCCATATCTGCGGCTTACAGCAAAAAATTGAATCGTAGCTTTGATTTACGAGCAAATATTGGACACCAACAAATAGAAGGACTAAAATCTACAAATGCTACAATTTTAGAAATGTGGGAATCTAGATCTTCAGCATATAATTTTAGTGGGAGAGTCAATTACTTGGATATCATGCCTGTTTTCAATGTTTTCCCGGCTGACCATGCTTACCTAAGGACTGGGTTTAATATTTATGGGGGACTAGGCCTTGGTATCTTGATGTCAAAAGTAGATCTAGAGTATGAGAATCGAATAGTGGAAGACCATAAAACGGTGACTATGTATATCCCAGGAAGAGCAGGGATTTCTTACAAGCTAAATGATAAAACTGATATTATGCTGGAAGGGTCACTCCTATTTAGCTTTTCTGACAATATTGATGGAAATGAAAATTTCAACAGACTTGACGATCACCTTTGGCAGGTTCAAGTTATGTTAAAAAGATACTTAAAACCATCAAAACTATGGTAAATAGAATTAACCTGTAAGGTTTTGGTTGCTACACAGGGTTTTCTAGGAAAGAATTTTTCCAATTTGATTGGTAAATTCTAATAGCAAAATTAGAAACTTATTATTGTATTTTCAGAAAGTTTATTTTTTTGATCAACTAGCATATTCTCTTGGGTTTTCAAGAGCTTTGCAACAGATACTTTCTTGGGATATTTACTAATAGATTTTGATTGATTCCTGGGATTCTGATAATGAAATAGTCCTTATTGGCTTTATTTACACATTCTCCAGACATACCTTCCAAAGCCCCTCCGATAATGGAAACTTTTTCGCCTGGCTCAATTTCAGAATTGTCAGTTTCTACAGCCACACCAGTCTCAAGGATTCGTTTGATAGCGTTGATCTCTACTTCTCTAACTATAGCATGCTCACCTGAGAAATTCACAAACTTAACCGCTCCTGGTACCTGAAGAACATCCCAAAACTCTGTTTTCCTAGTTTTGACAAACAAATAACCATTGAAAAGAGCTTTTTTTACCTTTTTCTTTCTATCACTCCACTGTCTCAGTTCCTCAATCATAGGTAAGAATACCTCCAAACCTTTTTCTTCAAGTCTTTGAGCTACTTTTTTCTCAGCTCTTGAGGTTGTGTAAAGCACAAACCAGTTTAATTCTGTCATAAATCTTATTTGCTTCAAAAATACAAAATTAAAAACCCTTGAGATAATATCCCAAGGGTTTAAACATTTAAAACCACCAACCTTTATTAATCATGCTATTTCAATCTACGGAAAAGCATGTTTAATTTGTCTGCCAGTAAATACATGACAGGTACAATCACTAACGTCAAAAAGGTAGCAAAGGTTAGTCCAAATATTACGGTCCAAGCCATTGGCCCCCAGAAAGTCGCATTATCCCCACCAATGTAAAATTGCGGGTCAAATTCCGACAACATGGTGGCAAAATTAATGTTCATTCCTATAGCTAATGGTATCAAACCAAGTACCGTGGTAATCGCTGTAAGCAAAACAGGTCTCAACCTTGTTTTTCCTCCTTGGATAATACTGTTCAATAAATCTTCTATAGGCAAATATTCATCATCTGCCATACCTAACTCTTCCCTTCTCCTCTGCCTTACTAAGTTGGTATAATCTATCAAGACAATGGCATTATTCACAACCACACCAGCTAGGGAAATAATCCCAATACCAGTCATAATAACAACAAAATCCATATTGAAGATTACTAATCCTAAGAATACACCAATGGTACTCAAGACTACTGAAGCCATGATGATAAATGGTGTAGTCACTGAATTGAACTGAGCAACTATGATCAAGAATATCACTGATACAGCAATAAACAAAGCTCTCATCAAGAATGCAGTTGATTTTTCCTGTTCCTCTTGTTCTCCTGTAAATTTCACAGTGATTCCATCAGGAGTATTGTAATTTGCAGCGAGCTCTTTCAATCTGTCATTGATTTCAGTTGGATTATATCCGTCTGTAACATTTGAGAATATGGAAATCACTTTGTTCAAGTCTTTTCTTTTCACCGATCCATAGGTAGAACCATATTCCAAAGTGGCTACAGCTGAAATCGGAACCTCCTTCTGATTGCCAAACTTATCCCTGAAATTGATCTTTTTGTTGATCAAGGAAGAAAGGTCATATCTGTATTCATCCTTCAACCTCAATTGAATAGGGAAGTCATCTTCTCCATCTTTGAATTTGGATACTTCCAGTCCGAAAAGCGCAGTTCTCAATTCGTTGGCTATAGATGATGTAGAAAGTCCAAACCTTCTTGCTTTTTCTCTATCTATATTCAAAACTACCTCAGGACTCCCTAATTCCAAGTCAGTTTTTAATTCTTCAATACCTGGGATATTCGCAGAAATCAAATACTCCCGAAACTCACCTACGTAAGCTATAAGCTCTTCGAACTCTTCACCACTAACCTCAATGTTTACAGCTTTCCCTACTGGAGGACCATTTCTTTGTTTATCTACTGTAAACAATACACCTGGATATTTTTCTACCAGATCCCGGATCTCTTCCATCACTTGATTGGTATTGATCCCTTGTCTATACTGCATTTCCACAAAACTAATTGTGATCTTTGCTTTATGAGGCGTATTTGCTATGCTTGGCCCTTCAGACTCATCACCTGTACCTTCACCTACTTGCGTAATCACCGACTCAATAATGTGATCATAAGGTTCCAACACAGCCATCAATTCATCTTCCATTGACAGCACAAAACTATTTGTAGCCTCGGTATCCGTTCCAATAGGATTTTCCACAAAAACATTCACCAACGCAGGTTCATTGTCTGGGAAGAATAATACTTTCGGTGACCTAATGATCAACAAGGCTATAGACAATACCAAAAGCAGGGAAATACCTCCAAAAAAGAAGTATGGTTTCCAGCCATTCAAGGCGAATGTCAATGTAGATTCGTAGATATTTTCAAGCTTTACCAAGAATACATTTTGAAACCATTTGATAGCATTTCTCAACACGAAAACGTTGAAAACAGTCAAAATAGCTGCCAACATGGAAATATTGCCCATAGCTATCCAGCCAAACATATAAGATAGAATGGCTATGACCATCAAAGCTAAAGCGATCAACAATGGCCTCTTCTTGGATTTCACAGTATCCAAATCTTGGATTTTCATAAACAAAGATGTCAATACAGGATTGACCACCAAGGCTACGAAGAGTGATGAAGACAACACAATGATCAAGGTGATTGGCAAGTATTTCATGAATTCACCAATGATATCATCCCAAAATGCCAAAGGAAGAAATGCAGCCAATGTAGTTGCCGTGGAAGTGATAATTGGCCATGCAACCTCTCCCACTCCTTCTTTCGCTGCCATTACAGGTGATTTTCCTTCTTGCATCAATCGGTAGATGTTCTCTACTACCACGATTCCGTTATCTACCAACATCCCCAGAGCAAGAATCAATGCAAACAATACCATCAAGTTCAAAGTGATCCCAAATGCATTCAGTATAAGGAAAGAAATAAACATAGAAAGTGGAATTGCAATCCCTACAAACAATGCATTTCTAAACCCAAGGAAAAACATCAAAACCAAGATTACCAAGATTACACCAAAGATGATACTGTTTTCTAAGTCATTTACTTGAGCTCTTGTATCTTTGGACTGATCGTTTGTAATATCTATCTGAAGATCACTTGGGAATCTATTGGCTTTTGCTTTTTCGAGCAAGTCCTTGATCTTGTCAGAGGCATCAAGTAAGTTTTCACCACTTCGCTTCACTACATTGATGGTTACGACAGGAAGCTTTTTGCTTCTGGCATAACTTGTTCTTTCTTCAAAAGTATCCTCAACTTCAGCTACATCTCTTAGATAGACAATTCTATTATTTTCAGTCTTAATAATGATATCTAGGATTTCTTCTGCTTTCTTGAATTCTCCCGTAATTCTCAAGGCTCTTCTAAAATCTCCCGCAAGTACATTTCCCCCAGAAATTGTGATATTTTCTTGACTTACAGCATCAGAAATATCCGAAAAAGAAACCCCAAGAGCTTCCATCTTGAAAATATCTGCATCTATCCTGATTTCTCTCTCTATCGTACCACGCAGCTCTGCTTTAGAGATTTCTGGAAGTTTCTCTATTTCATCCTCCAAATATTCCCCGAATTTCTTCAATTCCTCTTGTGTATAATTCCCCGAAATATTCACATTCATAATCGGAAAATCAGATGTATTGATTTCAATCACATCAGGATCTCTATCCAAATCATTTGGCAATTCGCTTTTTGATTTGTCCACAGCATCTTTTACATCTTGAATCGCCTTAGAAATTTCTACACCAGGATTAAACTCAACCACTATCGATGAGAAATCTTGAACAGAGGTCGATTTGATGACCTTAATGTTGTTGATACCTTTTAATTCTTTTTCTATTGGCCTTGTGATCAGGTTTTCCATATCCACAGGAGAGTTTCCAGGATAGGCTGTACCGACATATACAGTCGGAATTACAATTTCGGGAAAGCTTTCCTTAGGCATCGTTTTGTATGCCATCAATCCCAAAACACTGATAATAAAAACCAATATGACTATGGAAGTCTGATTATCTACAGAAAGGGAACTAATCCCAAACTGCCTCGTGACTTCTTTTTTCTTTTCTTCTTGATTCGACATAAGAAATTATTGCGAAATATTTACACTGAAATTATCTCCAACTTCACGGAAACCTTTATCAACCAAAGTTTCAGATCCATCAAGACCTTCTAGAACCTCTGTAATCTCTTTATACACCATTCCTCTTTTGATGTATCTCTTCTTACTCTTACCATCTTCTACTACAAAAACATAATCACCTTGGCTATCTTGCAAAACCAAATAGTTTGGAACAGTTACAGCGTCTTTGCTTTCATAATCGTTGATTTTCATCACTGAAATCATATTTGGCTTGACATAAGGCACGTTTGGTAACACCACTTCTACTTTGAAAGTCCTATTGTTTGGGTTGATTATAGCACCAATTGCAGTTACTTTGGTCTTCAAAGTCTCGTTGATCGAAGGAAATGTAATCTCTACAGAATCTCCTCTGTTGACTATCCCAACATATCTTTCTGACACATCAGATTCGATAAACAAATCACTCTCTCCGACAAACTGAAACATTGGAGTTCCTGGTTGAACCAACTCACCTAGACGAACATTTACTGTTTCGACAGTTCCATTGAATGGAGCTCTGACTTTGGTTCTATCCATTTGGGTATTAAGACCAGCCAAATTCTTTTCCAATGTTTCTTTTCTGTTTTTAGCTTCCAAATATTGGATTTCGGTACCAATTTGCTGCTTCCAAAGCCTTTCTTGCTTTTCAAACACGATGTTGGCTAGTTCCATCTGGGTTTCCAATTCATCGATATTTCTCTGTACCGATTCGGCGTCGATTACTGCCAGGACTTCTCCTTTTCTTACACGCATCCCTTCTACTGCAGAGATCTCTTGGATTCTACCAGAAACTTCACCAGATATATTGACATTTTTCTTGGAAAGTACAGATCCAGTCACTTCCACAAAATGCTGAAAATGCTCTTTTTTAGGCTTAAGTGTAGAAATCAATACAGATTTCCTATTCATTTTGCCAAATTCAGGATCAAGTGTAGCAATCTCTTTTTCCAAAGATTCGATACTTGCTCTCAGTTCAGATGCTTCTGACTTTTTTGCATCCAATTCAGCTTTTTTTGCAGAAAGCTCATCTTCTTTTGCACATGAAAACATCACTGCAATGAAAGGAAGGATTAAAAGTTTTGAATATGATTTCATATCTATTTTATATAAAATTTTTTGTTGCTAGTTATAATATTCCCAATGCTTTTTCTAAATCAACTTTAGCGATCAAAGCATCATACAATGCCGAGAAGTAATTTGTCTCTGCCTCTTTCAATGCAGAATCGGCTTCCACCACTTCTAAGTTAGATCCCACTCCTTCTTGATATTTGATCTTTGTCATTTCAAATACTTCAAGTGCCAATTCTCGGTTCTCTTCTTGTACATTAAGTGTTCTGATAGCATTTCGAAGTGTAATATTGGATTGATATCTTTCAAGTTCTATGTTTTCTTCCAAATAGTGTTTTTGGTTTTCAAGCTGTCTGATCTGTACCCTATTCTGTTGAACTTTGTAGCTTTTTCTCAAGCCATCGAAAATAGGAATGTTCAACCTCAAACCTGCAAAAGATGATGAAAACCAACGATCAGGGTCTCCTAAGGTGTTGAATCTCTGAGCACCAGTCACTCGCTGAAATGTTCCAAAAGCAGCAATATCTGGCATATATTGAATTTGGTTGTTCTTGAGGTCCAACTTTGCCAAATCAAGATTTTTATTAATCTGATCTACTTCTACTCTTCTATAACCTGGGTTACTCAGAAGTGACTCGAGTTCAGACAGCGAATGAATGTCAGCAATGCTTTGACCAAGGTCAATTTCAAGATTTACTGGCATACCTATCTGTACTTTCAAAACCTGCTTGCTTATTTCTTCAGCAGCTTCTACTTTATCAAATTCGGATTGAAGATTATTGAGCTGAACTTTCACTCTACTTACATCCAATTTTTCGACGAATCCTTCTGAATACAATGCCTCGGTTTCTTTCAATAACTCTTTGATTCTAATCAAATTTGCAGATACCAGTTCTTTTCTTTCTTTGTTGATCAAAACAGTGAAATAGGCCTTTTTTGTTGCTTCAATGATATCAGCTTCTGTTTTTTCTTTGTCAAATTCAGTCAATGCTTTCAATGTTTTGGCAGCCTTCAAACCTATAAAGTAAGAACCATTGAAAATCATCTGCTCGACAGAAACAGTAAGTGAAGACTGATAATTTACTGCAAATGGAATTACAGTAATGTCATCTGGACTTCCCATACCTGGATCATCTCCACCACCGCCAATCGCTCCACCAGCCTCAGCTGGCAAAATAATCAATGGAGGTTGAATATTTTTTGTCAACTCCAAAGTACTATTGATCTGAGGAAGACCAGTTGCTCTGTTTTCACCAATCACCCCTTTGGAAATAAGCACTTCCAATTGCGCATTCTTTGCTTCTACATTATTTTCTAATGCATATTTGATACTTTCTTCTAGTGTTAGCTGTACTACCTCTTGGGCTTGTACCTGTCCATTGAAGAAAAATGTGATCAGACTAAGCACGAGCCCAACCTGAATCATTTTTGACATTGCTTTCATTCTTGTTTACTTTTCTTTTTTAGATAAGTCTCTTTTCCTTTTTCTGTAAAAATCCCATGTAAAAAATGCTCAAACACTTCTACATGAACCTCCCCCAAATTGAACTTGGCAGGAGGAAATTTCAATGGATCAAATAGACTCATCATTTGCTCAATCCGCATAGTTGCTATAATTTGAGGATTGATTTCTGGTCTAAAATACCCTTCTTCGATTCCTTTGACTAATACATCAATGATCTCCTGGTGGATATGTTTTTGCTTAAATTCTTCAAAAATCTGCCAACATTGAGGATAGTATCTTTGCAGTTCATTCATCACAAATGGGTTCATTTGTGAAAATCTTTTCCTGACATAGCTAGACAAACCTACCAGATGATCTATTACTCCATCATTTAGTTTGGGCAAAGCCTTCATCTTGCATTCATCTTGCTCCAAGGCGCTTTGGAATGTTTCATAGACCAGTTGATTTTTATCTACAAACTCTTGATAAACAGTCTTTTTTGATACACCTGAAAGTCTGGCTATGTCATCCATGGTAACTGATCGAATGCCATACTGCATAAATTGATCAATTGCCGTAACGATAATTTTTTCCTTTGTATCCAAATTTTCACTTCATTAGAATTCCGATACAAAACTCAGGAAACTTTCAGAAAGTTCAAAGTTTCTAAGGTTTATTTTTAGAATAAAATTTCACCAACTAGGCAATACATGGTACTTGACAAAACATTAAATAACATATCGTATATTAAACAAATTAAAAGACTATAATTTTTAAAATATTAATATATATATTAATTAAACTTAAATTAGGGCTATAAATTATAGTATGGAATATTTGAAAACCCCTTTTGGGAATTTAGCATACAAAAAGATTGGAAACGGAACTGAAATACATCTACTATTTCATGGATTTGGTCAGAATATGAAAGCATATAATTCATTTTTGAACTTAAGACAAGAAAATGAAACATATATCATTTTTGACATATTCTATCATGGACAAAGTAGCTGGAAGTCAATAAATCAAAAACTTACCAAAGAAATATGGAGAAAAATAATTGATCAATTGATGCAAGAAGAAAATTTCAATGTCTTCCATCTTGTTGGATATAGTATGGGTGGAAAATTTTCTTTGGTGACTTATGAACTATTTCCCGACCAAGTAAAGTCTCTCCTGCTCATCGCTCCTGATGGAATCAAAACAGGTTTTTGGTACAACATGGCAACTTTTCCTGGTATTCTAAACCGAATTTTCAAACATGTAGTCTTGCATCCGAAACGCTTTTTCAAAACGATGGACTTCCTCAATTCACTAGGGATTCTTGAAAGCAGTATAGTGAAATTTGTCAGGTCACAAATGAAAACTAGAACTAAAAGAGCGCAAGTTTATTTTACGTGGAATGTCTTCAAACCTTTGCAGCCAAACTTGGAGAAAATTATTAATTCAAGCCGCTCTCACCAAACACAAATTACTATAATCACAGGAAAATATGATCAAATGATCACTTCTGAAAATATTAAAAAATTCACATCAAAAATCGCAAATCTAAATCTTAAAGAATTAGAATCTGGTCACAACGATTTGATTGACGCCACAGTCAATGATCTGAAAAACACCAAATCTACTTGATATAAACATTGATACCAACATGTTTTATTTACAAATAAGTGGATCTTAATTTAGATCTATGCCTTGTAGATGATAGCAACAAATTATCATCCGCTTTATGCATTTAACTATATTAATCAATATACAAAACCCACAAGCAACTATGAAGATCTTAAAAACAATTGGAATAATCTTATTCCTAATCATAGCAATCCCTCTGATAGCTGCATTATTTACAAAAAAAGATGTACATGTATCTCGTGAAATCACCATAGAACAGCCTAAGAAAGTAGTATTCGATTATATGAAATACCTTAAAAACCAACATAATTATAGTAAATGGGATTCAATTGACCCAAATATGGAAAGAAACTATTCAGGTACTGATGGCGAAGTGGGGTTCATCTATTCTTGGAAGAGTGATGACCCTCAAGTGGGAATAGGTGAACAGGAAATATTGGCTATTGATGATGCAAATAGGATTGAATATGCTCTTAGATTTACAGAACCTTTTAAGGGAGAAAGCCTAGTATATCTTGAGTTTGAAGCATTAAGTAGCAATAAGACTAAAGTTATCTGGGGTTTTGACGAAACTTACGATTACCCAAAAAATATCCTACTATGGTTTTTTGATTTAGATAAAATGATTGGTGATGATTTTGGTATTGGATTAAATAACCTAAAAGAAATCATGGAGAAGTGAGTGTTTAAAGAGAAAAAAAATAAGCCCAGGAGCTCAACCCGGGCTTATTTTTTCCAATCCTATAAACCTTTATGGTTTTTTTGAAATTCAATTAGTTAAGAGAAATAATCGTGCAAAACATGGAAGGTTATCGCTCACAATAAATTCACGGATAACAGCAATCTGTCAAGGAATTTAGAGAATACTAAAATGACATGTCATTGAAATACGCTTTGGTCTTAATAGCCTAAACTTTTAGAATCTTGAATTTCAATTCTAATAAACAGGAAATTCTTGCTCTAAACCTTTAAAATTATCAATCATTTCCCATCTTGATTTGGATGTATTGTTTGAAATTCTAGCCCCTGTATTACCTGTTCTTATAAATTCTAGGGCAGCTTTGAATCTTAGTTCTTCATTATCTCCCCAATTTTTCGATGGTGTATCTGGAGCTAAAATATTAGCCGGAAAACCATCGAAGTAATCTGCTTTTCCATCTGCATTATCTATGGCAAAAGTAATTGGGACAATTTCCACATCATTTGCAGACAATGTTCTATTTAGCGAACTCAAAGGAAAAGAACCAACAGGTTTACCGAAAGTATTGTCTCCTACCAAGAAGACGTCTAAATATGGATCCAAACTATTGATTAACAATTCAGAGGCGGATGCAGATCCTCTTGCAGTTATGAAAATAATTCGGCTTAGGTTTAGATTTCCTTTCTTGGAAAAATTAACCGTTCTATTATTATTAGATCTCAATGCATTGTGTCTATTTGTGTACATGACGCTGCTCGCAGCATTGGTAGGTACCAAATAATTCAAAATCTGTTCGGTCACAGCCACAGAACCTCCACCATTATATCTTAGGTCAATAATGATTTCATCAATTCCCTCTCCCATAAAGTACTCAAAAGTATCTTCAACTTCTTGGCTTCTTATGGGGTTTGATAAACCTGGGGTCTGACGAAAACTTTGGTACACCCAATAGCCAATTTTTTTTCCTTCCTGCTCAATGACATCTTTATACAATACCGAATTTGTTTGGAATGCTGATTTTGGAATAGTTGTGGTCTTTTCGCTTCCATCAGGCAACTTCATTTTGAAAGTATTGGTGTATCCTATTTCATTTGGACCCAATTGAAAATTATAGCCATTTGCAGTTCTGTAATCTGAAATTGGTTTTCCATTTATTTCCATTACTTGCCAACCTCTTTCCCATCCGTCCACTCCAGCGGGTGACAAATCATATACAAATGATACAAACATGTTTTCTTCAGCATCCAAAGAAAATCCGAAACCATGAACACCTGAAGCTTGCCCAGTAAACGCCGCCTCAAAAGCAGCTCTAGTAGTAATGTAGGAAAATCTATCTAAAGGCTTGAAAATAATCCCATCGAGTAATTCCGCATTGGAATTGAATTGGTTGACATCAATATTTGTAGCCAATTCTGAATTCCAAAAATACCAATCTCGCATAGACTGAACGATCGCTTCTTTTACTACATTTTCAACTTTTACAGGATCTGGGTTTTCCTCTTCAGGATTACAAGCCTGAAAAGATAAAAAGAGTGAAAGGAGAATAATAACACGAGGGAAGTACTTGATTTTCATTTGCATATTTGTAATAATGGGTACGTGCTATAAACGATAAAATTACATCAGTTGGTTCAAATCATAAAATCGTAAACTTTGACCTTATTCCACTTGTCTGAATTTCTCTCTATAAACTTGAGATGCATCGGATCTATCTGATACTCACTCTGATCTTGAAGAGAATCAAAAAATAAAGTACAAGCTACTTGATAACTGTGATCAACGACATCTCTTGCTTCAGTTGGAGCTGGCTGGCCAATAAAAAAATCGCCTACAGTAGGGCATTTTCCTAATACAGATGCTTCTTTTAGAAAATTTTCAACATTTACATTTTCGTTCAACCAAAAAAATACTTGATGGATCATTTTTCCTTTTTTCTTCTTACTTGCCATCAATGCGCCTGGTAAAGAGACTGTAGCACCAACCAAAGCTGCTTTTTTGATAAATATTCTTCTTGATTTCATAATAGATTGTTTGAGAGATATAAATATAAAAATTTAACTTGCTCATTGAAATTTTATAGAAAATTAAAATAACGGAATATGAACTTTAGAACCTTAGGAAAGACTGGATTTTCCATTTCAGAAGTAAGTTTGGGAACTTGGCAAGTTGGTGGTGGTTGGGGAGGAACTTTCAATCACGAGGTTGCAAATAAAATTATCCATACGGCAATTGACCAAGGTATAAATTTCATAGATACAGCAGATGTTTACGATGCTGGATTGAGCGAAGCAGCTGTGGGCAAAGCTATCAAGGAGCGTTCGGAAAGAATATATGTAGCAACCAAGTGCGGAAGACAAATCAACCCCCATGTCAATGAAGGATATACTCCCGAAGCTTTGAGAAAATATGTAGAAGCTTCATTGAAAAATATGGGATTAGAAACTTTGGACTTGATTCAGTTACATTGCCCTCCTACTCCAGTTTATCAAAGAGATGAAATTTTCGGACTTTTTGAAAGATTGAAGGAAGAGGGGAAAATTCAGAACCTGGGAGTAAGTATAGAAAAAGTTTCAGAGGGTTTGGAGGCATTGAAGTACAAAAATGTTTGCAGTATTCAAGTGATATTTAACATGTTCAGAATGAAGCCCGCAGAGATCCTATTTGAGGAAGCAAAATTGAATGATGTAGGAATCATCGTTCGCGTACCGCTTGCAAGTGGACTTCTTACAGGAAAACTGAATACAAATTCCACATTTGATCCTGAAGATCATAGGACTTTCAACCGTGATGGAGCGGCATTTGACAAAGGAGAAACTTTCTCAGGAGTGCCATTCGAAATAGGTCTTCAAGCAGTAGATGAACTCAAAGATATCTTCGAAGGAGATGTTTCATTGGCTTCTTGGGCATTGAAATGGATCTTGATGTTTCCTGAAGTGAGCACAGTCATTCCTGGAGCATCGCGTGAAGAACAGATAGTCTCTAATGTAAACGCAGCAAGCCTTCCTTCAATTTCCTCCGAAAATCTCAAAGCAGTCCAAAAAGTATATGACGACTTGATCAAAAAAGAAGTACATCATTTGTGGTAGTTGTTTTGGAGGTTTTAGATTTTAGATGTGAGATGTGAGACAAGTGTCATGAAACGAGAAGCGAGAAGCGAGAAACAAAAAGCTAGATTCAAGACAGGGCTAAGTCACCTCGACGACAGGAGAGGTCTCTTCCCTATTTGAAACTGGAAAGTTAAAATTGAAGTTGGGGTGTGAAATTCAGTATGAGATTTCTCCCTTTGGTCGAAATGACTAGCCTATAAAACGAGAGGTTAAGTATAAAAAAAGTGTCATTTAAATTCATAACAAGGCAATCCCTCCAATACTAAAGTCAATAAACAAATAACCTAGTAACTCAATCAACTAGTACTAATGCATAATAAATCATCAAAAAAGGTATTGATAATCACCTATTATTGGCCTCCGTCAGCTGGATCAGGAGTTCAGCGATGGTTGAAATTTGCCAAATACTTGCCTGAATTTGGATGGGAACCTGTGATTTTCACACCTGAAAACCCTGATTTTGACTTGAAGGATGAAGGTTTGCTCAAAGAAATCAATCCGCAACTGGAAGTAATTAAATTCCCCATCTGGGAACCATATGGAATATTCAGGAAGCTGAAAAAAGAAAAACTAGCAGATACTTCCAAAGTATTGGAAAAGAAAGAAAAATCCTTGCTTGATAAAATTGGAATCTGGGCAAGGGCTAATTTTCTGATTCCTGATCCGAGAATTTTCTGGGTAAAACCAGCAGTTGCATTTCTGGAAGATATTATCAAAAACAATCAGATTGATGCCATTATCACTACTGGCCCACCACATAGCTTACATTTGATTGGACGTAATCTCAAAAGAAAAACCAAACTTCCTTGGATCGCTGATTTTAGAGATCCTTGGTCAGAGTGGGAGTTTCTTGATACACTGCCCATGACAGCACCTGTCAGAAAAAAACACGAAGCCATGGAGAAATCCGTTTTGGAAGAAGCTAATGCTGTCACAACCATCAGCCCAACTTTTCAGGAAGATTTGGAAAAATTAGCAGGAAAAAAGATTACCCTGCTGACAAATGGTTTTGATTCAGATGATCTTCCGAGCAATTGGTCTCTGGAAAGTCCAAAAACGGTTAAAATCGAAATTGTCTATACAGGTGTGATTGATGCTATCAGAAACCCGATTCCATTTTTGGAAGCTTTAAAGACCGTTTTTCAAAAAACTGAAAAAGAAGTTGTTTTAAGATTTGTTGGCAAGGTTTCTTCCACCGTCCAGGAATTTGTCAAAAATGACACTTGGTTAAGCGAGCATGTTACTTTTGAAGGTTACGTAAGTCATGAAAAAGTCTTTGATTACTACAGAAATTCGAACTTACTCTTATTGATCTTGACTGACACAAAGAATGCTAAAGGTAACATTCCTGGCAAACTCTTCGAATATATGGCAACTGGCAGACCTGTATTGGCACTTGGAGATGTCAATGGTGATTCTGCCAAAATATTAAATGATGCTGAGGCTGGAAAAGTGTTTGCACATACTGATCAGATTGGAATACAAGAGTTTCTAAATAATTTTGACCGTAATTCAAGTCAAGAGAAAGGTAATTCAGTAGATCAATATTCTAGAAAAAATTTGACAAAAACATTGGTAAAAACCCTAAATGAAATCTAAAATCCCCTTTCTTGACCTAAAGCAGTTTCCTGACCATCTTAAAGATGAGCTCAAAGAGAAATTTTCTGAGCTACTAGACAAAGGAGTATTCTCGGGTTCAGAAGAAGTCATTCGGTTTGAACAAAAGTTAAGTCAGTTACTTGGTGCCCCCTTTGTGATTTCGTGCTCCAATGGTACTGATGCTTTGGAATTGGCATTGAGAGCATTGGGAATTGGTCAAAATGATGAAGTGATCATACCGGCTATGTCGTGGGTATCTACTGCTGAAGCCGTAATTTTGGTTGGAGCAAAGCCCATATTTATCGATACAGATACATCAGGTTTGATAGATTTAGAGATTTTGGATCTTTCTTTCACCTCCAAAACTAAAGCAATCATTCCAGTTCATTTGTATGGAAAAATGGTAAATATGAAAAAGTTGGTTAAATGGGCGGAATCAAAAGGAATATTTGTCATTGAAGATGCCGCACAGGCTTTTGGAACATTTCAAATAGGGATCAGTGCTGGTCTGCATGGAGATATTGGATGTTTTAGTTTCTACCCCAGCAAGAATTTGGGGGCTCTTGGTGAAGCAGGAGCATTGATTACCAAAGATGCAAAATTGGCAGAAAAGCTCAAAATTTTGCGGAACCACGGTCAGGAAGTTCGTGATCATCATGTCACCATAGGCAGAAATGCAAGAATAGACACCATTCAAGCTGGTTTTTTGAATGTTATACTCAACTATTTTAAAGAATGGCAAAGCACGAGAAAAAGTTTGTCTAAAATCTATGTTGATAATTTAAAGAATATTGACTGGATAAAACTACCCGATGGAACTGATTTATCTGATCACAATCTACATCTATTTGTAATAAGAACTAAATTCAGAAATGAACTACGGGAGCATATGTTCCAAAATGGCGTAGAGACTAGCATACATTACCCTACTGCTATTCCGCAATTAAGCCCATATCATTCAAAAAAAGAATTTCCGGAAAGTGAAACTTTAGCTAAGGAAGTTATTTCTCTACCTATGAACCCATTTTTATCAGAAGAGACAGTAAAGAAAATTTGTGAAGTAATAAAAAGTTATAAACCAGACATTCCTTTTGCTGAGAAAAATTAGATTTAGGTTTAGATCATCAATCACTATCTCTTTTATAAGAAATCCTTATCTTTGCACCTTCAAAAAATAGCAATCCATGATTTCAGTAGATAACTTATCCCTCAAGTTTGGTAAAAGAACTCTCTTTGAAGACGTTAACCTAAAGTTTACACCAGGCAACAGCTATGGTGTGATCGGGGCAAACGGCGCGGGAAAATCCACCTTCCTTAAAATTCTTTCTGGTGAAATAGATAGTACCTCAGGAATAGTCAATGTCACTCCGGGACAAAGAATGGCTGTGTTAAAACAGAACCACTTTGAATTTGATGAAGTAGAAGTTTTGAAAGCCGTAATCATGGGGCATAAAAAACTTTATGAAATCCTATCCGAAAAGGACGCTATCTATTTGAAAGAAGATTTCTCCGAAGCTGATGGAATCAGAGCATCTGAACTTGAAGCTGAGTTTGCAGAAATGGACGGATGGAATGCCGAATCGGATGCAGCTTCTATGCTGTCAGGTCTTGGGATTTCTGAAGATATGCATTATATGCAGATGAAGGAATTGGCAGGTAACCAAAAGGTAAGGGTTTTACTAGCGCAGGCCCTATTCGGTAATCCTGATATCCTTATTCTCGATGAACCTACCAATGATTTGGATGCCGAAACCATAAACTGGCTTGAGGACTTCTTGGTAAATTTCAAAAACTTGGTCATCGTGGTTTCCCATGATAGACATTTCTTAGATGCAGTATCAACTCATATTGTTGATATTGACTTCAGTAAGATCAAAATATACTCAGGTAACTATACATTCTGGTACGAATCTTCACAACTTGCTGCCAAGCAGAAGTCCGATCAGAACAAGAAAACTGAAGAGAAAAGAAAAGAATTGCAGGAATTCATCATGCGATTCTCTGCCAACGTTGCAAAATCCAAGCAGGCTACGGCAAGAAAGAAAATGTTGGAGAAACTCAATGTGGATGATATTCAACCTTCTACTAGAAAATATCCAGGAATCATTTTCAAACCAGAAAGAGAAGCTGGTGATCAGGTTTTCATGACTGAAAGCTTGGAATTGAAGGATGAAAATGCAGTGTATTTCACCGATGTAAACCTTATGGTTGATAAAGGGGACAAAATAGCTTTCATCTCCAAAACAAAGCAGGCTGTAACCAAATTTTTCCAAACCATCATGGAAGAAATCCCAACCCAAAAAGGTACTTTCAAGTGGGGCGTTACAATCAACAAAGCCTATTTGCCAAATGACAACTCAAAATATTTCCAGTCTGAATTAAGCTTGATCGATTGGTTGAGACAATACTCAGCAAATCAGGAAGAAGCGCATGTAAGGACATTCTTAGGGAGAATGCTATTCACCGGCGAAGAGTCCTTGAAAAAATGTTCAGTACTTTCCGGAGGGGAAAAAGTGCGTTGTATGGTTTCCAAAATGATGCTCCAAAACCCAAACCTTTTGGTAATGGACGAACCTACCAACCACTTGGATTTGGAATCCATCACAGCATTCAACAATGCCATTATTGATTTCAATGGTACTGTCTTGATGACTTCTTATGATCATGCCTTCGTACAATCTTCGGCCAACAGAATCATCGAATTCACCCCAAAAGGAACAATCGACAGACGAATGCCTTTTGATGATTATCTAGAAAGCGAAGAAATTAAGGCGTTGAGAGCAGAGATGTACTCCTGAGAATTGAAGATTGAAAATTGAAAGATTTAAGATTTGAAAATTAAAAAATTGGCTGACACATAACTTAGATTCCATTTTAATTATACTTTGTACATAGTACACTATTTCCCAATCTAAAATCTACCTTCTAATATCTAAAATCATTCTTGCTACTCTCAGCGATCATCATATATCTAATCATCACTGTAGCGGTGGGTGCTTGGTCCTCGAAACTGGTCAAAAATTCTAATGACTTTGTTTTGGCGGGCAGGCAGCTGCCGCTTTTTTTGTCTGCCTCTGCCCTATTTGCAACATGGTTTGGTTCAGAGACGATCTTTGGAGCTTCTTCAGAGTACTTGGATTCAGGCCTTCAAGGGGTCATCGAAGATCCTTTTGGAGGAGCACTTTGTCTGGTGCTGTTTGGAGTATTTTATCTCAGGCCAATGTACAGAATGAATGTGCTCACCATCGGAGATGTTTACAAACGCATCTTCGGTAAGAAGGTAGAATTCTTCTCATCGGTATTTATGATTCCAGCCTATTTTGGCTATGTCGCTGCTCAATTGGTTGCTTTAGCATTGATTTTCAATAGTATCGCAGATATCTCCATCTCCAATGCCATCATCCTTAGTGCTGGAATTGTTGTTTTTTATACATTTTTGGGAGGAATGTGGGCCATATCTATTACAGATTTTATTCAGACGACTTTGATTGTGGTAGGTTTGGTGTGGGTGGCAGTGATGGTTTCCAAACAAGCCGGTGGCGTAATGCCAATATTAGAGTCTGCTCCGGAAGGTAGCTTTCAGTTTTTTCCCGATACCAACCCTATTTCTTGGATCAATTACCTTGGTGCTTGGATGATTTTGGGATTGGGAAGTATCCCTAGTCAGGATATTTACCAACGAGTGATGTCTGCCAAATCAGAAAAAGTCGCCATCCGATCTACTTACTTGGCGGGAGGATTTTATGTTACTATTGGCCTACTTCCACTATTTATCGCGTTGGGAGCAAAATTCCTCTATCCAGAAATCTATCTGGAAAACAAACAGTTACTTCTTCCCGAAATGGTGCTTCGCCATGGAGGAATGCATGTTCAGATTCTGTTCTTTGGTGCTTTGATTTCTGCAATTATGAGTACGACAAGTTCCGGATTATTGGCACCATCAGCTATCATTTCAGAAAATCTAATCCGTCCCTATTTTGGACACAAAATTCGTGATAAAAATTTTCTATGGATTTTGAGATTCAATATCATTTTTGTAGCTGTAGTAGCGACCATAATGGCACAATGGAAAACAAATATTTATGAACTTGTAGCTGAAGCTTCCATACTCATGTTGGTGAGTTTATTTGTACCTTTGACCGCTGGATTGTATTGGAAAAAAGCCTCAGAAATGGGTGCTTTGATGTCTATTATCTTTGGGATGATTGCATATTTGATTTTTATAAATATCGAAATACCAATCTATCCTCACATTCCTGCACTATTAGTAAGTGCTTTATCAATGATACTGGGAACATTTATTTTCCCTAAAAAACAAAAAATCAATGCTTGATTATCCGAAAATAATATTAGCGAAAAATAAAGAAATCTCCATCCTCAGAAAGCATCATTGGATCTTTTCTGGAGCTATTGCCACAAGAGATACTGACTTGAAAAACGGTCAATTGGTACAAATTTTCAGTGCCAAAGAAATATTTTTGGGAATAGGTCACTTCCAAAATGGCTCCATTATGGTGCGCACGATTTCTTTTGAAGAACAACCTATTGATGGTGTTTTTTGGAAAAAGAAAATCCAATCTGCTTTTGAAGTCCGCCGTAGTATCGGGCTTACCGACAGCGAAGAAACCAATGTATACAGATTGATCCATGGCGAAGGAGATGGACTACCGGGATTGATCATAGATTTCTACAATGGCACGGCAGTTATTCAGGCACATTCTATTGGTATGCATCAGCATGTGGAAGAGATTTCCCAAGCGCTACAAGAAGTATATGGTGAAAGCCTTTATGCAGTTTATGACAAATCAGCTGAGACTTTACCAAAAAACATTTCGGATGTTGAAAATAAATTGATCTATGGAGAGCCGAAGACAAATTTGGTAAAAGAATATGGGTGCGTCTATGAAATTGACTGGGAAAAAGGTCAAAAAACTGGTTTTTTCGTAGATCAAAGAGAAAACAGGCATCTTTTCGGGAAATACAGTGCCGGAAAGAAAGTATTGAATACATTTTGCTACAGTGGTGGGTTTTCGGTTTCTGCATTGAAAGCTGGCGCAAAAGAAGTGCATTCAATTGATATTTCTGCCAAAGCGATTGAGTTGACAGATAAAAATGTAGCACTCAATGCTGCTGAATTTCAGGGAAAACATCAATCTATCGTAGCAGATGTAGTGAAATACATCAAAGAGATTGAGCAGGATTATGACGTGATCGTCTTGGACCCACCTGCATTTGCCAAAAATATAAAATCGAGGCACAATGCAGTGCAGGGCTACAAGAGATTGAATGCAGAAGCATTTAAACATATCAAAAGTGGTGGAATTTTGTTTACATTTTCTTGTTCGCAGGTAGTTGATAAACAACTTTTTGCAAACACAATCACCGCTGCCGCCCTAGAAAGTGGTAGAAATATCAGAATCCTTCACTATCTTTCCCAACCATCCGACCACCCGATCAATATCTTCCATCAAGAAACGGAGTACTTGAAAGGATTGGTGGTGTATGTTGAATGAGATATGAGACATAAGACGTGAGATATGAGACAGACCTTTGGGGTTTTCAAAACCCCGAAGGTTTAAAAATCGAATTATTCCAATATCATGCATTAACCAACCTTAAAACATTCCAACTTTAAAACCTTATAATCCGCCACGGCAGACAAGCATTTACAACAATTTACCAATCTTGTAATTTTCCAATTTTAAAATCTACAATCATAAATCTAAAATTATAATGTACACAGGACTACAACACGCGCATTCGGGACTTGCTTACTTGGTATTGGCAGCTTTGGCTATTATCATGATCATTGCTCTTATTGGAGCATTGAGTGGAAAAGTATTCACAGAAAAACACAGAAAAATTGCTTTGATTGGTTTTATCCTTTCACACGTTCAACTTTTGGTGGGCTTGATTCTTTATTTCGTCAGTCCAATTGGTTTCTCCTTATTGACAGGTGGTGGAGCAATGGGAGATAGAGTTGCAAGGTTGACGGCATTGGAACACCCAGTGATCAACATCATCGCTATTGTAGTCATCACAATAGGTTATTCGAAAGCGAAGAAAATGACAGACAGCAAGGCTAGATTCAGGGCTATCTATATGGCTTATGGTATTGGTTTGGTATTGATCCTAAGCAGAATCCCTTGGTCAAGTTGGTTAGGTTAATTCTCTGAACAAAAATTAATTTAGAACACCCAAGCAGATATGTTTGGGTGTTTTTTTATTTCTGTCATTGTCAAAACATTATCCGAAAAAATCGTTAATTTGACTAGAATAAATTAAAACTATAATGAAAGCTATAGAAATAAAGTCAAAAACAAATAAGAAAGGTCACCTCAAATTAGATTTGGGTTTGAAAGAGGCTGATAAAAATGTGAAAGTTTTGATTCTAATGGAAGAAGAGTTGAATGATGAAAATGATTGGTTAAAAGTTGTCTCTAATAATCCTGCATTTGATTTTTTAAAAGAAGAAGAGGAAGATATTTATACAATAGAAGATGGAAATGAGTTATGAATTTAAGTTCAAAATAGAATATTTCATTAATAATTCTTCAATTGTTTCAAAACTTAAAATTGAGTCAAAAAAATTGTCCCTTAAATAAATCTATTTTTCTTTAAATGGTCCGAAATTCAACTTATTAAGTTGAACATTAATTGTTTGACTATTCCAATTTTCTTGAAACTCTTTGAAGTTCTCTTTTTGAATAGTTTCTTCAAATATGCCATTATTCAAATAATGAATTTCCTGACAAACTTCTGATAAATAGGTCACAATATGGGAGGAAATAAAAACTGTTTTACCTAATTCATTAAGTTTTTTCAAAATTTCTTGAATTAATAATCTTCCTTCCATATCTACTCCATTGAATGGCTCATCTAAAACATAAATTTGAAATTCATCCATTAATAAAGAAGTGAATGCTAGTTTTTTCTTCATTCCTGTTGAAAAGCTATCTATGTAGATATCTAGTGGTAATTCAAAAAGGTTTACTTCATCAAAATTTTGTCTTATTGATTTTCTTGAATTCGAAATAAATTTCAAGTATTCACGACCAGTTGGATATTCCGGACAATACTGACCCCTGTTCTGGACATATTGACCCCTCTAAAAATGGGTTTGGTTCTATAATCTGTTAGGCTGACAATTTTACATTTTTTTTCTGAGACTTTCTCCTTTTAACTCTATTCTGTAGGAAGAATGGACTAATCTGTCAAGAATAGCATCTGCTATAGTTTCTTCCCCGATGATATCATACCAGCTTGATACGGGCAACTGACTGACAATGATTGTTGATTTCTTTCCA
>NZ_JAKZGO010000003.1 GCF_022549785.1 Belliella alkalica | reverse complement strand
CGCATCCACAACATTTACATTGCTCAACGTGAAGTCCCCAGTGTTCTCTACTCTGAACGTGTAGGTAATCACATCGTCAACAACATAGCTAGACTGACTCGCTGATTTATCTATRCTGATCGATGATCCTGCCGAACTGTCAACCGTGATCGTCTCTGTATCTGTATTCGTCACATCACTTCCTGTAGGAGGTGTACCTGTTGCCGTTGCTGTATTCTCTACCGATCCCGCATCYACATCCGACTGYGTAATCGTATAGGTTGCCGTAAACTCCGCAACCCCATTCGGTGCCAACGTAGTCGTACCTGATGTCTGGGTGATTGCTCCCAAACCTGGCAACGCATCCACAACATTTACATTGCTCAACGTGAAGTCCCCAGTGTTCTCTACTCTGAACGTGTAGGTAATCACATCGTCAACAACATAGCTAGACTGACTCGCTGATTTATCTATACTGATCGATGAAGTCCCTGAAATCGTTGTCGTCACACTCGCTTCTTCCTCTCCTGTTTGGGCAGTATTAACAAACGCAGTATTTACTATAGCATCTCCTAAATCAAAAATGGCTTGCGTGACTACAAAAGAAGCATTGTAAACCCAAGTTTCATTTGTATCTAAATTACCATCACCATTTGTATCACCTGAAGCAAGTGATAATGGAGTAGTATTATTTGTAAGTGGATCCGTCACAACAACTCCCGTCAAAGGAGTGTTACCTGGATTGGTAACATTGATGGTATAGTTTAAAGTAGTAGGAGCATTAATCTGCTCTTGCCCTGACGCAACAGTCTTAGTGATGGCAACTCTACAATCATTGATTGTCAAAGTCACAGGAGTTCTTTCTAAAGAAGCACAACCATCTGCTGAAACTGCTTCAACATAAAAAGTAACTGTTCCGACAGCACTCAAAGTTGGCGTAACTTCATTTAGCCCCTCGATAGAATCATACCATCTGTAAGTAACTCCAGCAATAGTTGAAATTGCATCTCTTGCATCCAAAGTCTGAATTGAAGTAGTGGCACATTCTGTTATATTACCAGAGGAAACTGGAAGAGGAGCAGCCGGATTTATAGTTACATTGACAAGAACTCTCTCGCTTTCACATTCACCAGCAGAAATTTGAGAAACCCACACGCTACTTACCCCAGATTGAGAAAGATTTACAACAGGGACAGTTTCAAATGGTAAACTAGAAGGATTATTATCTGAATAATATAAAAGAGTCGCTCCTGAAAGCGCAGTCACATCATATCCTATCGTACCCTCAGATTGACATTCAACAGTATTCTGAACCAACGGAGCTGTTGACTTAGGAGTAATTGTAATTGTCACAGGAACTCTGTCACCGATACAGCCAGATGAAGGGCCTTCTGCTACCCAGAAAGTTACTTGGCCTGGGTTATTAGTGTTAATGATAGGATTACTAATTGAATTTCCACCTGATTGCTGGGTAAAGAAAAACAATTGATAGTTGTTCTGAATCCCATCGGTACTTAGAGATATAAACTGGGAGAGATTCCCTGCATTTTCACCTTGACAGAAAGTCAAGTCCTCTGCACTTGGAACATCAGGATTAGTTGTTACTATAGTGACAATAATATCAAATTGGAAAATACACTCTGAAGAATTTGGCGGAATGGCATAAAACTGCCCACCAGCAGCAGGGAATGGATTATTCTCATTATATTCAATATCATTTAATGGGTCTGGACCTCCAAAAAACCGAGTTCCGATAGGGAAATTCCCTCTAATCTCAGACACAGGAATCCCAGCTGAAACATTACAGAAGAAAAATTCTAGCTCCAATGTTTCTCCCTGACAATTATTTTGAACCCAATCTATAGCATTGATAATAGGAATTCGTAAAGGCTCAGAAATAGGTTCTCCAACACAAGACCCTTGGTCTGAATAACCTGTAACAAAAGGCACAGCGTTAAATGTACTTTGAGAAGTAGCACCTTTTCCTCTGAGAATCCCACTAACCTCAACAAAAGCCTCACAATTCTGTTGGGCAAGAATGAAACAATTCTCTGTTCCTTTGAGCGTGTAAGTTAAAGTAGCCAAAATTTCATTAGGATCTCCACTAGGAGGCAACGGTAGATCATTGATTTTCCAGATGATTGAGCCAGTTGATCCAGCTGTCGGATCAAAGAATGGTGCTTGTGCATTTCCTCCTGAAAAATTGATTTGCGTAACAAGATCACTAAGATTACCAGTGAAATTAGCTGTAAATGGTATTGGTATTACTAGCTCAAGGTCATTCACTGCCTCTGTCCCTCTATTTCTTATATCTACTTTGTAAGTAAAGGTTTGACCTGGCTCCAATTCAGGCGTGCCACCTACCGAATTTCCATTAATCCCTGTTAATTGATTCAATGCTTCTACATCTGGCACATAAGCATCCACAGCGAATGCCACCATATAAATGGCATACAAATCCTGAGTAGTTCCATATCTAAATCTTGTAGAAGTCTGATTATTTGCAATGACATTGTTGTTTGGATTAGGAACATCCCACATTGCGATATCAATACCTGTGTTATTTAGAAGATTTGGTGTTCTAGGCGGTTGAACCAATGTGCCTGAAGCATTTGGAACAGGTGTATAAATAGAAGAATTAAAGAAATTATTTGTTGTATTTTGAGGATGAGTTAAGCCTACCCAATTAGTATTTGCAGCATTTCTTATTTGAAGAAAATCACCCGTAATCCCTCTATCACCCTCTCCTGCCAAAACACCAAGTTTAAATTTAACAGGTCCATTTTGCACAGAATTAAAGCCATCGATTGTAAATTCCCCCGCACTTTCAGTACCTGTAGTGGCCGCTTGTACGAATGAATATCCATCAAAAATCGTAATATCCCTCCATGGCATCTTAGAGTTTTCATAAACAACAATAATTGCCCAATGACCATAGTATCCAGTAGTACCACCATTACCTTCTGTCAAGGCAATATCAGCAACCGTATATTCTCCAAGACCATTTGCCCTTACATAGTTAGTGACATCCACATACCCTGCATACATATCAGCCTGACTTCCATTCGGATATAAAATATTATTGGAATTAGCTGTTAACTCAGTATAAGTAGATGAAGCAGGACCTTTTATCTTTACCTTTCTTTTATCTAAAGAAACTGTGTTTGGAATCATTGGAGTGAAAGTCCCTAAAATATTGATAGCAGCTCTAGAACTTCCTCTATATTCGTCTTGAGTTAAATTTGTACGTGTATCTCGTGTTAGACTATTAATGGTAATCGTCACTCCACCATCTGTAAATGTAAATGGTGTAACCAAAGTTGCTATTTCTAAACCTGATCCATTAGAAAGAGTTACTGGCACATCAACAAAAACCCCATTGCCCACTCTAAACTGAACCCTATTTGTACCTGAATTATTTGTGTAGTCAAAAGTATAAGTGTTACCATCTCCAGAAAAAACATATCTAGGATATCTTTGAGAAGAGACACCCTGTCTAGATACAGTCATATTATACGATGAAAAATTCACATCATTAGAATGACTTAAAGTTTGGTTTTGATTTATATTTTGAGTTACCCCAGGAACCTCCCCCTTTGTAACATTAAATGTATTTCCTATACCAGGTGTAGCTCTTCCAGACCAATACAACCCAGCATATAGAATCTCTGAACAGTTAGGATCTGCTCCGTTTTCCTGAGAGAACACCAAACTAGCAGAAGATGAATTGACAGTTTGGGGGACTCCATCTACATCCACGTAAATCATCTGATTGTTGGAGTTGTTGGTTTCATCACCATAACTCTGCAAAGTCAAATTGGTATTTCCTAATAATGAATAATCACCTTTTACGTTAAAGACCCCATTTGGTGGTTGTGGTGTGCCTACTCTTTTTAGAAAAGGCTTTACATTTTGATTTTGCCCAAATGCGTTGTTCACATTTAGACCAAACAGTAAAAAGACCACCGCAAGAGCAGTAAGTCTATATTTTTGAAAAGATTTGTAAATTTTTCTCATAGCTTCTTATATATAGAGTACTTACTGAGGCAATGCTACCTGATAAAAAATCAAAACATCTGTTTCTGAAAAGTCTGTAACCATTTTTGACACATCCTGAATCGTCATGGCTACATCGGATAAGATATGAATGAATTCAAGGTTTGGAAAAGAACTAAACAAAGTGGACTTGAGAGAAACACTATTTAATTGAGACACATCTGTAATATGGACCTGAATCATTTTAACTGTTCTGAACAAAGGATCACTATCATTCAATATTGATAATGAAACTCCATCAACATCAACTTTTTGAGGGTTCAACTCTGAAGGATATACCTTCGAACCATCAGAAATAACAATGGTAGGTGTAGCTCCATAAACAAAATTGAAAAGCCTATCTCCTGCTTCAATTCCCTCTTCTACAAAATAAGCGTTAAGCTCATTAACTTTCTGAGCCTGAACGCCAATTGATATTAAAAACAGTAATATAAAGACCCCTAAAAATGTCAATACTTGATCCATTTTACCCTTGATAAAGTTGAATTTGCTAATCATCTTATTTTTTTTATTTAGATATTTCATCTCTAAAATTTGCTTTTCTCATCTTGACCTATTTCAAAAACCTAGGCTATGATTATTTTCAAATTTATTTTTATGCTGTAAAAATACACTTTTTTGCTCTTCATTTCCAAATTCACTTTAATAAAAATGTTTATTAAATACATTTTTATAAATACAAAATACATTTTAAAGGATAGGCAATGATTTTTAAGAAGTTTTTTATTTCATAAATAACTATAAAAACAAAACACTATAAGTCAATTACATGAAAACAAACACAAAAAATTCTGAAGAACTAACTGCTAGAAAAACACTTATAATATTTTAATTTCTTATTGTTCTGAAACTTTCAACAGTAATTCTTCACATCATAATGATTAAAATCAGAAAAAACAGATCGTAAACTGGTCAATTTTTAAAATTGTATTCGAAGGAAGAAACAATACGTTTTAAAGAAAATTAAAAAATCTCGCAATAAACCTCTACTATAGACTGGTCAAAACAATGCCGTCACCTGCATTCTACCTACATGAACCAGTCTTCCCAAGCCTTGGGAATTCCTGCCCTCATAGACCATATTCATCTGCAGCCCCTCACCAATCTTCTGTAGCCAGTTGAATGTCCATGTAAGGTTATTTCCGACTGTCAATGCTTGTAACATTTCGTAGCCTGTTGGGGAGTTTGGTGTTCCATTGTAATCTATAAAAATATACTTGAGGTTGGCATTGATGGTGGTCTTGATTGCTTTCGAATACCTCAAATCCAAGCCTAATTGGTGCAGAAAAGCCTTTTCTTCCAACTCAACATTTGATACGTTTTCCTTATTGGTAAACTGATACATGACTGTCGAGCGAAAAATACTACTTGGCTGCCAAGCGAACTCTGGGCCTATTCCATATTGCTCTACATTATAGTTTCTATTGTCCAAGAAATCAGATGCAGCAATTCTATTCCCAGAGATTAGTATAAACCTAAAATTGAAATTAGGATTAAAATTAAATCTTGTATTCAAGCGCCAGTCCTTTTGTAAAAGATCTTCGAATCCTCCAGCCAGTAGCTGCTTGTTTTGACTATCAAAAAGTGATAAATCAAAACCATATTTTGGTGAAGCCCTATTGAAGAAAAAGGAGCTCCTTATCACTTGACGCACAGATATCAAATCTTCTTCATCAAAGCCCCCTACAAAGGGATTGATTCTTTCCCAAAATTCATTCGACGTGATTTTCTTTTCGACACTCAGACTGGTGGTGTTTGAGAATTTCTGAACAAAAGATTTAAGACCACCATCTTTTCTCCAACCGTCAGGGAATTTGGCATTTAACCTATAATTAAATATGGTGGAATAGGCCTGAATAAAATCAGTTGTTGGAACAAATACTTTAATAAAGCTTTTCTCTTCTGGATTCACAGCGATATAAAATTCGTTCAGCTGCTGAATCCCATCCCCATTATCATCTCTCCAAGCATGTGTCCCTTCACCTGTAGGCACAGGCAGAAAGACATATTCCCTTCTAAACTCTCTCCCGTTCCCCAATGCATAGGACAATTCATTTCTCATATTTCCGTCATACAAATTGCTGAGATAATCTATCTTACCCAAGACAGTAGTCTCCACTGCATCAGATCTCCGCAAAAACCTTAGTTCCCGATAGGTGAATGTTCCTTTGAAATCATGGTTTCCAAATTTTTTCTGTAAACCATAATTGGTAGCAAAGGCTTCCGTATCTGATATTAATTCTCCCCCTACGGGAAACTTATCTTGTCTCCAACTAGCATCTACAAAAAAAGAATAGGGCAATGTATCATTTGATTTCAAATAGACTACTTGCTCAATAAAATTCATGGCTGTGCTAACCACTGAATCCGACTCAATATCCCTGACGGAGTTCCTATCTAACATCAGCTTATACCCTGGAACGAGTATTTTGGATCTATAACTCACATCGCCTGTATATCTCAGCCATTCTGATTTCAAATCTCTGACATCACTGTCCAATCTGAAAAAACCATTTTTGACAAAAAATCGCTTGCCAATCTTTTGGTTTAACGTTGCCAGGTGTTGCGTTCCAGATAATATATCCCCTCTATTCCTCAGATTGAAACGATACGAAATAGATTGGTCAATATCCTTGTGTAAAGCCAATTGTGCATTGAAAATCCGCTCACTTCCTGGATCTTGGAGATCCTCTTCCGTCAAACTCCAATCTCGGTCAAATTCTATGTACCTCAATCGGTCTATAAAACTAAAACTCTGAGAATTGTATTCCATCTCGGTCAATGCATTGAAAGTGTAGTCTTTTAGCTTTGTAAAAGTTCTGTTTTCCGAGATCAAGCCAGATTTGATTGCAAATCCATTATTATCCTCATTATCAAGTTCTGAAAATAGATTCTCATCCGTATTGGAAAATGCCAGTTCGGTATAAACCTGTTCATATTTACTAACTTTATACCTCGACCCAGCTGAAAACATCTGCCTTTTGTTTGGAGCAGGAAGTGGGGAAAGAATGGAATACCTCCCTTGCGACACTCCATTTACTCTAGGCACAAATTCATAAACTGGCCCGTTAGATAGCTGCTGCCGTCTGATGTAATCCCCATTTCCCAAGCCTACTTCAGAAAATCCAATTGCGAAGTGGGCAGTTTCAGGATCTGTGGAATATTCATAAAATACTACCGGCAACCCCCTGTCATCAAATGCCTCTACTCTTCGATAAAGGATCCTGTTGACATCAAATGCCACGGAATCCACCCTAGGGACAGCTGCTGCGTCCAAATCATCTCCAACTGATGCAAGCAAACGTTTTTCACTATCTGAAAAATCAAAAAACAAGGGTCTATTTCTGTTGTCTTGCTCTCTATAGAAATTCATATAGAATGAAAGCTTGTCCGTCTCCTGAATATGATTAGCTGTCAGAATTGATCGAGAAAAATTCCTTTCTGCATATTCGAAATCTATCCTCACCCTGGAGTACTGTGTGATCAATACTTTTGGGGTAAATGTGATTTCTCCTTGGTTGTAATCGATCACATAATCATAATTAAAACCTCGCTGCAATTGCTTTCCATCCAAGAAAACTTTTTCCGAATTGGCCATTATAATAACAAACCTTTCGTTTTGGGGGCCAGGAATTCGATATGGACCGAGTGTTCCTTCCTGTACTTCTAGCTGGATAGATGCAAATTTACCTTTTGCCACTGATGCTGCCAACTGTGTGGAAGCTTTCCATTTATCCCCTATTTGGTAGTCGGTAGTAAGTTGGGCTCCTTGGACATTTTTATAGTATCTCAAAAACTCAGATTGTCTCTGCCTTAAAACCACATCACCGGCAGCAAGATTGAATTTATCATTGTAAATTTCCACCAAGACATTGTCAAAATCCTGGAGTTGCTGAGTATTTCCTTCTGGCTGAAAAGGCACATTTTGGTCTGTGATACTTGCACGAATATTTAAATTCTCTGAAAGTGCTCCATTCATTTGTAAGTTGAGGGAAGAGTTCACAAAGACATTTTGGGTATTTCCAAAAGACACACCCCTAGTCAAATTACCTGATTTATTCAAATTAGTTGAAGGAAACAATTCCTCCCTGAAGTCAAAACTGGGAATTGCTTCTACCCTATTATTCCTGAACATTGCCATGGAATCATAATCTTGAAGGAGTGTTCGCTTTGCTGCCTGAAAATGCAAACTATATGGAAAGACCCGATAACAGACTTTTAAAGAATCAATTTGATGATCATTTTGAAAATCCACCCTAATCATTCCAGAACTCAAATGATATGAAAAATCATAAGACTTAGCCATCTTATCTGTTATTGTTATGCTTTCTTCTATTACTGAAAGAGAATCCAACAAAAAATCCGTATTCAAAACCTCAACATCAATCCACTTGCACTTTACCTCAGATTGTGCGAACGACAATACCGAGACCTTTGTCAAAAACAACCCTAATAAAACTAAGCGTCTCAAAGCAAGCATTGGCATCTCAATATTGCTACTAAAGTAATATTTTAATGTTTAATCTACCTTGAGTAGTCAAAAAGTTTTCAGATCAAGCTTGCTGAATCATCAACAGACTGATCTATAATTTCAAATGACAAAAAGAATGAAGATCCTTTTCCTACCTGAGTTTCAAACCATATCTTGCCACCTGCTGTTTCTACACCTCTTTTGGCAATGGCCAAACCCAAACCAGACCCTTCTGATTTTGTACTGAAATTTGGGATAAAAATTTTATCTTTCAACTCATCGGTAATCCCTTTACCATTGTCTTGAATTTCTAGGATTGCTTGCTGATTTTCTTCCTTTAGAAAAACCATTATTTGCGGTTTCTTTTTCGATTCTACAGCCTGAATACCATTTATGATCAAATTTGAGATTACCCTCCCAAACAACTGATCATCGCCCATTACCAAAACCTCCTGGCTCAGGGATTTATCGACAAAGGTTACTGTTCCTTTTTCCCTATTCTTGAACAGCTCAATAGTTTCCAAAACTACCTTCCTTAGATCCATCACTTCATTCTTTGGTAAAGGCATTTTTGCAAAAGTTGAAAAAGATGTGGCTATATCACTCAGTGTATCCACCTGATTGATCAAGGTTTCGATTGGTTTTTTGAGCTTGGCAGGATCATCCAAACTCCCCATAGCCTGTAACCGCAACATGTGTTGAAGGGTCAATTTCATTGGGGTTAAAGGATTCTTTATTTCATGGGCTACTTGTTTAGCCATTTCCCTCCAAGCAGATTCCTTTTCAGTGTTTGACAAGATTTTCTTACTTGCCTCTAGCTTGAAAAGCATGTTGTTATATTCGTTTACCAAAAGGCCAATCTCATCGTTTGAAGGCCAATACATTGGTTCATTGCTATCCAAATCTGTAGTTTTCAACTTTTGGGTCAAAAGGTTGAAAGGGAAAGTAAGGTTTTTGGAAACGAAGTAGGATACAAAAAGGAAAAGTATAAATATTAGCACAAAAATATTGGCAATATTACTGAGTACATCTGCTATCAACAAGTCCAATTCAGACTCCGATTCAAAGAATGGTATCGCCACAATCGCCCTGATCTGCTGACTATCCGATGATCGGATCGCAAGATAGACTGATTTGTAATGTAAAGCTCCAATCTCCTCTTCCAGCAAAGTCCTATTGTTCTGACCTTCCACAATTTCGACTATAGCACGAGGGTTGATATATTTTGTCAAGATACCTTTATCAAAAGTGTTGGGCTGTGATGTTGCCATCATTTCACCATTTGGATCAAACACATTGACTTCTACATTGGTAGTTCCAGCCAAGTTGTTGACCATTTCGACAAAATCATCTCTGTCTGCTTCACCAATAGCTTGTCTTTCTAACACTGCAGAAAGGTTATCACCTACCAATGATGCTTTTTGGAAATATTGCCTATTGAGTTCTTCCCTGTAGGAATTTGTCAAAAGCCCTATTATAATTAAACTTATAGTCAATATTGGGAAGAAAAATGCAAAATTCAGATACATCTGTAATTTTGTCGCATAATTAAAATTAAACCTTCTTAGGCCTTGTTTCAAGGTAAAGAAAAATACACTGATCAATGTAAGTACTATAAAAGAAACAAAGAATAGAGAAACATCAGCAAGGATATAATATATTGGATAGACCGGTGATGATACCACCACCACCCTATCATTGTTTGATAGTCCTAAATGATGATACTTTTTAACATAAATTCCTTGTGAAAAGAGCTTTGGTTGTTTTTGAAAAGTCTCAAAGTTCACCGATCTATAATTGAAAATCCCAACAGAATATTGCAACTCTCCATCAGAAAACAATGCGAAATCGTAATTTCTATCATTGACATTATGGTTGTATTTCCTATCCATCATCAACTTTGGAAAAACTGACCCAGGCTGGATTTTCAATTGTCTAAGTTCCAAAAAAATAGTCCCTATATATTGATCTTCACGGTAAAGAGGTATGAAAGATATATATCTATTCCCAACCCTTTCTTTTCCTCCTTTGACAAAATACAAATCGCGTACTGTTGTAGCAAAATCACTCTTAATATAACTTAATCTCAGATCCTGAAGATTCTCTTCATCTGATCTGTCTAGGATATTATCTCCAAGAGAATTAAACACCTTAATTCTCAAATCATATTGATCGAAGTAATTGATCATATGAAACTTCCTGATTTTTCTAATAACTCCATCATTAGATTGAAATGGATCAGAAATGGTGTTTTTTATAAACAAATCTGACTTTACTCTATCCATAATTCCAGCTAGGTAAAACTCTGCCATCACATCGTTTTCAACAAGCTGCTGAGTCCCAAATCGTATTTTTGCTTGGACCTGCCTCTCAAGATATACTTGATGGGAGGCTATTCCCGTAATGATCGCTCCTATAAAACATCCAAAGAAAAAAGTGAGAAATGTATTGAATCCAAGTTTGAAAAGATTGTTATAAAGTTCAAAACTGACTATGGAAATCAACAAAATAAGGTGTGCGATAAAAGCTATTAAATAGACCCAATTAAAATACCCAAACAAAACCCCAACAGGTATGGAGAAATATACCAATAATCTGAGTGCATCGACTTTTGGGACTTTGTTACCACTTAAAACTAAGTTTATTCCCAAAATGGAAAACAACAGATACATTGCTCCACCAAAAAATACGATCAACAAGCTTATCAACTTCAGGTAATCAAATGCTGGAATAGATAAAATGTTCAAATCCCATTGGGAATTACTGAGTATGTTGATGTATAGATTATAAAAGAGTGTCAATAATACAGTAGAAACCGAATAGGCTAAAACTACAAATACCCCAGTTTTAAACTTAGTTCTGTAAATATCAAATTTTTCTTGAAAACCTTTGCTAGCAAGAACTCCAAGAAGTAAAGAAAAGATAATTATGCAACAAATGGTGTTTAAAAGTAAATCGCCCAAACTAGGATTGAACCAAGAAGACGCATAGTTCTTTGCGTCAAACAATGGAAAATCAAAGAAGCTTTGAGGGAAATTGAAAAAAATCATAAATGCCCTTATTGTAAACAAAATCCCAAATGCATACAAAATCGCCAAATACCTTTTCCCTTTATTCCAAATAGTGGAGACAAAATCATAACCAATGATCAATACCAACAGCAACAACGAAAAGAAAAAAACCAATAAAGTCAGATTACTGTCTTTTGAAACAGATTGGTAACCTGACTCAAACCGTACTGAAAAAACAAAGTCCCCTTTAATACTGTGGATTCCAATGGCATCTGCTTGACTTTTACCAAGTAATTGTACTCTATTATTCCCAAAAACCGTTGGGTTGAACCCTGAAATCAAAAAATCATTCTGTACTTCCCTTTTGTAACTCAAAGGAAAAAGCTGAACCAAAGAGTAATTAGAATCAAATCTTTTAATATTTCTTAATCGAATATAGTAAGCTCCTTTAGAATCTTCTACAAACTGGTGAGGCTTAGATTTATCCAAAGATTCAAAATCTATACTATGGATAAAATCTGACCAAAACACCAATTTCCCGCTTTCATCAAAGATATAATAAGGGTGATGACTTTTGACCAGTAAGTTCCCAAACGTAAATGCTTCATCAGGTCTGTTCTTCATCAATATCTCTATGAAATCCTGATCGAATTCAGCCTCTACTTCTTGGATCTTAATTTCAATTGGTTTTGAGAAATCATCTTGATTGACTACTTGACCCAAAAAAAAATAAATCGCCAAAAGAACACCAATGGCTAGGACTGCTGATAAAAGTATTACTCGTCTCTTCTTAAGCATATTCTATATAAAAGTAAAAAAGCAAAGTTTATAATCAAACTTTGCCCTTCGCTTTACTATTTTTCCTTTCAAGTTTAAAATTTATCGCCTTGAAAAACAAACTTGGATTTTCTTTTCTTAGCATTTCTGTACCAAAGGTAACCGATGATCCCTGCTATCAGATATGGCATAGCAAATAAATACAAAATCCCCATATTCAAGCCTGCACCAATTGTAGTGTCTCCATTACTGACATTATTTTCTACAGATGCCCTACACATCGCGCATTGTGCGAAACTACTTCCATGAACAAACACGAAAGCTAACATTAAATATAAAATTTTGCTTATTGATTTCATTGCTTATACAACGCTCTGTTTTTCAAAATAGTTTAGAAACTATAATATGGACTGATCATCAAATATACCAATACTCCTGAAACTGTAACATAAAGCCATATTGGATATGCAAACCTAACTATTTTCTTATGCTTGGCTCTTTGATCCGTATAGCCGAAATAATAGGCCAAGAGTATCGGAAACAAAGCTACTGCAGCAAGAATAATATGAGTAATTAATATGAAGTAATACACTGTCTTTATCAATCCTTCACCACCAAAAGAAGTACTTTCAGCAGCAGCGTGATAGATAACATAAGCTACTAGGAAGATTGCCCCCAGACCAAATGCAGTAGTCATCGCTGCTCTATGCAATTGAATATTTCCCTTTTTGATAAAAACCAAACCCATAATTAGCGCGACAGTTGCAGCGGAATTAATCACTGCATTCAAATGAGGAAGAAAATAAACCCATTCACTTGCTAGATCAAGTTTGGATGGCATGAACAAAAGTATTGCTACTACTACAGGCACAGCAATTGCAATTATGGTCACCCATCTGATGATTCCTTTGTCCTCAGCACTATTTAGCAAATTATTCTTTTCCATATAACAGAATCTTTATTTCTAATATTAATCTATCTACTTCTTCTCTATTTGTTCCACTATAATACCCACGTATCCTACCTTCTTCATCTACCAAGACAAATTTGTCTGAATGGACAAAGTCATCAGGTACATCTCCACCATCCATGGCAGGTAAGATAAATCCACACCTTGCCAAGTCATAAGTGACATCTTTATCTCCAGTCAAAAAGTGCCATTTATCTTTTGTCGCTTGATGTAATGTTGCATATTCCATGAGAACCTCAGGAGTATCATACTCGGGATCGATAGAAATGGAATAAATCTGTACATCATCTACATCCCTAAAAACATCATTAACTCTCTCCATTTCCGTAGACATGACTGGGCATATACTTGGGCAGGAAGTAAAGAAAAAATCTACAACCGTAACCTTTCCTTTCATATCTTCACTTCCCAATTTTTCATTGTATTGGTTGGTAAAATCAAATGGAGGGATTCTATGCTGCTCATTTTCTACAAAATCACATTCCATCAATGGATTATCTACACCAGTCTCATAGTAAATTGGTATATCATAGCTATTTGTAGTCATTGTCTTCAAGAAGACTATAATCAAAACTGGTATCAATAATATTGAAAACACAACAAACCCTTTTAAGAGGAGAAGATATCTTTCCTGTTTACTTTGCTCATTAAAAGGCAACTCTTTTGATGCCAAGACAATTAATATTCCAAATAAAGGGGTTAAAAAAAAGCTTATTAAAAACGCCTTTAAATATCCTATTTGTCTTTTTGACCCTACAATTCCTACAATAAACGAAGCGAGTATATAGAGTGGTATTATGATTAAATATTCCATATTGATAACATAACAAAAAAGTAGGTTGAAGAGTCACTCTCCAACCTACTTTTTTTCAAAAATAAATTATTTTTTTTTACCATCTATACATAAAGATGTCTGTACCTTCTTTCACTAAAGCAATAACAAGCCACACCAAGAAAATAAGTGGGACAATAATTGAGTAGAATAACGGTTTAGCTTCTTCACCTAAGTGCATAAAGTCCATCATGATGTATTTCGCTTTCCATATAGTTAATGCAATGAAAAGGAAATATAATAGCAATCCTCTCTCCATTGTGAAAGCCATAAGGAATTCTACAGCCGTTATTGCAAGAAGAATCAAGGCTGTTTTCCAGATTTTTTTGATTTTTTCATTATCTCTTGGAATTACTTCCAATGCAGATTTATTATTATGTGCTGCCATATCTATTACGGTTATATTCTTTTAGATTAAGTAGAAGAAAGTAAATACAAATACCCAAACAAGATCCACAAAGTGCCAATATAGACCTATTTTTTCAATCATTTCATAATGACCTCTTCTTTCATAAACTCCAACTGCTGCTTGATAAAAAGCCAAGAATAACAGTACAACCCCGATAGTTACGTGAAATCCATGGAATCCAGTAATAAAGAAGAATAGTTGCGCGAAGGATGCAGGACCATATTCATTCACAATTAAATTGGCACCGAATACAGTTTCTTTGACTACTTCATTCATAGAATTCACATAAGTCAAAACTGAACCACCATCAGATCCATGGATAAAGTGAGACCATTCCCAGGCTTGACAGCTCAAGAAACAGATACCTCCAAGCAAAGTCCAAAGCATCCATTTCACTACATCTTTTCTATCATTTCGATGTCCAGCTTCTACAGCCAATACCATAGTAACTGAACTCAAGATCAAAATAAAAGTCATCAAGCCTACAAAAACAAGTGGTAAATGCATTCCATGTGCAAAAGGAAAAGCATCAAATACAAGCTCTGGTACTGGCCAATATTCATTTGACCCTTCGAAAGTATCCATTGATCCCGCATACTCAGGGTAACTTACCCTTATAGCTGCATAGGTAATTAAAAAGGCGGCAAAAGTAAAGATATCTGAAAGTAAGAAAAACCACATCATGAGTTTTCCATAACTGGCGTTGAGTGGTTCGTTACCACCTCCCCAGATTCCTCTTTTGGAGCTTACTCCAATCGCTGTCGCAGTCGTTGACATATGAATATATTTAACTTAATTTATTAATGATTTAATAGCATAAATGTGAACAAGTACAACCATAATCCACCAAGGAAGTGCCAATAAGTTACACACATTTCCATTGGAACCATGGATTGGGAATGTACTTTGTATCTAAAGGACGAAATTAACACAATAATTAGAAATATCACACCGCTGACCAAGTGTAATGCATGCAAACCTGTGAAAATATACAAAAATGATCCAGAAGGATTCCCAACCAAATACACATCCATATCCACAAGTGCCACAAAACTATACCATTGGCCTACAAGAAAGACAATTCCTAAGAATGTAGCTATTGACATCCCTATACGCAATTGCATAAGTTCATTTTTCTTAGCAGAAAGATAAGCCCAATGCAAGAAAACACTACTTAAAATGATCACTCCTGAGGTATAATAAAACACAGCAGGCAGATCAAACTCAAGCCAATTACCTTCAGACTGCCGTACAATATATGCACTCGTCAATCCAGCAAATACCATTACAACTGTCACCATGAACAGCCATAATGAAAACTTTTTAGGATGCATCGCAATAGGTTGCTCTGCCCCTTCTACATAAGAATATCTTTCCTCCATAACTACACCTTATCTAATAAATACGCTATCTGCACAATTGGAAGATATAAGAATGACCCAAACATAATCTTTAGAGCTGATTTTCTAGAGCAATCCCTCATCAATGAAAATGTCTGTGCCAAAAATAATACACCACAAATAGTAGCTACTATTCCTGAATTGAGTCCTGTAAGTCCAAAGTAAGTTGGTAACAATCCCAATGGCAATAGAAATAGTGTGTATATCATAATTTGTATAGCTGTATTCAAATCTTTCTTACCACCACTTGGCAGTAATTTGAATCCAGCTTTTTTGTAATCATCATCACCAACCCAAGCTATCGCCCAGAAGTGTGGAAACTGCCAAATGAACTGAATCCCAAAAATGATTAATGCCTCGTGTGAAATCGCACCAGTAGCAGCTGTCCAACCTAGCAATGGAGGCATTGCTCCCGGAATAGCTCCAACAAAAACTGCTATAGGACCCACCCTTTTCAATGGCGTATATACGAATACATATAGTATCATACTTAGAACACCTAAAGCAGTGGTAAGAGGATTTGTGAAAATCCACAAAACGCTCACACCTACTAAAGCCAATAATGACGTAAACCAATAGGCTTCTTTAAGCGAAATCTGATTTAAGGGAAGCGGCCTGTTCTGAGTTCTGGTCATCAATTTGTCATAATCCTTCTCCCAGATTTCATTTGCAGCACCAGAAGCTCCTGATATCAGAAAACCTCCAATCATTAATGCAAAGAATTTTCCCCAAGAAAAGACTACTCCGGAATCGCCTAATATAAATCCAAATACTGCAGAAAAAGTAACCAATGCAGACAACCTGAATTTAATCAACTCATAATATACCTTAGCCCTAAAAGCAATAGCTTCAAATAAAGTATCTTCAGAAATATCTATAGTTCTCATGAACTTAATTTTCAATTTTTAATTTCCTTTGGTCATTCAAATTGAGTAAAAGCAGAAACTGCACCCCAATAATCAGAGACCCGAATAACAAGTGAATTGGCTGTAAGAACGCTGGTATTGCAAAATAAGCCATTCCTACACCAGTAAGAATTTCCACAAATATCACAAATACTAAAAATTGTGATAGTTTGAAAATCCCTGATCGCCTTACTGAATACTTATAAATTTTATAAATAAACACCAAATGAATCACCAACAGCAACAGCGAATAAGACCTATGAATCAAGAATGACAATCCCAATGAATCAATCCAAGATCCCCTCATCATATTTCCAAATGCAAATGCAACCTGATCTATCTCTTCACGAACCTGAGTCCCTAAGACAATCTGAATTATCATCAACAAAAATCCAGTCAAAAGAATCAAATAAAGCCTATTTGGTTTATCTGTTCTAAATTGAATGGTTTTGTTCAAATGATGCGCCCTGAAATGAATATATATTAATAAACAAACAAGCAGCAATGCCAACATCATATGAAGTGTGATCATCCACTCAAGAAGATTGGTAGAGACCACTATTGATCCAATCCAACCTTGAAACAAAACCAGTATTAAGCTGACAATTGACAAAATTGGAATAGCTCTATCTTCTTTCCAAAGAGCAAATGATCTATAAACTGTCATAATAATAAAGAAACCAATCAATACACCGATCAATCTATTCACATATTCAATCCATGTTTTTACAGGATTAAACTCCTCCTCGATCAGTATTGACTTGTCATTCCTTATTTCTTCAGCCTTTTTTGAAAATCCGATCTTTTCCAGATTTTCTACAAAACGATCATTTTTAGTGATCCGCTTTTCTAAATATATCTCCTGATAATTGTTTGGGAGCTGATTCACGCTCGTAGGCGGAATCCAGCTCCCAAAGCATTTCGGCCAATCTGGGCATCCCATACCTGAACCGGTACTACGAACAATCCCACCAACCAATATCAGAAAATAAACGGCTATCACAGTGATCAAAGAGATCCTGCGAAAGCCATTTATGTATTTAAGATTCTTTTGATTCATTTGCTACCAATACAACATCCTCTTCTGCAATAATCTCTTTCTCCAATTTCACCAATTCCTGCTCATGTGGAAGGTTGGATTCTGGAGTAGCAGAAAGTGGTACAGTCTGTGGGATGAAATCTTCGGCAGCGCCTGGCTTCGAATAATCATATGGCCATCTGTAAACAGAAGGGATTTCTCCAGGCCAGTTACCATGTCCAGGATTGATTGGAGTAGTCCACTCCAATGTAGTTGATCTCCATGGATTGGCACTCGCCTTTCTTCCTCTATACATACTGTAGAAGAAGTTGAACATGAATATAAATTGAGCTGCAAATGTAATGATTGCTGCCACAGATACGAACATATTCAAATCAGTGTACATGCTACTGAAGTCATAAGTCGTAAACGAATAGTATCTTCTAGGGAAACCTGCAATACCAATGTAGTGCATTGGGAAGAACACAAGGTAAACACCTACGAAAGTCAACCAAAAGTGTATATAACCAAGTCTTGCGTCCATCATTCTTCCAAACATTTTTGGRAACCAATGGTAAACACCTGCCATCAACCCGAAGAAAGAAGCAGAACCCATTACCAAATGGAAGTGAGCCACTACAAAATATGTATCGTGCAATTGAATATCAATAGCAGAGTTTCCTAAGAAAATCCCTGTCAAACCTCCAGAGATAAAGAAAGAAACCAAGCCTATTGAGAATAGCATCCCTGGAGTAAAAATCAAATTACCTCTCCATAATGTAGTAAGGTAGTTGAATACTTTTACAGCAGAAGGAATCGCAATAATCAATGTAAGGAACATGAAGATTGAGCCCAAGAATGGGTTCATACCAGATACAAACATGTGGTGAGCCCAAACTACGAAAGATAGGATGGTAATACCCAACATAGAAATAATCATGGCCTTATATCCAAAGATTGGCTTTCTGGAATTGGTAGCAATTACTTCAGAAGTAATTCCCAATGCAGGAAGCAATACAATATAAACCTCAGGGTGTCCCAAGAACCAGAATAAATGCTGATAAAGAACTGGACTACCACCTGTATTAGGCAATGCACCTTCACCACTGATATAGATATCAGATAAATAGAATGATGTCCCAAAGCTTCTATCAAATACCAACAACAAAGCAGCTGCAAATAAAACAGGGAATGACAAAAGACCAATAACAGCTGTTAGAAAGAAAGCCCATATTGTCAAAGGAAGTCTTGAGAAAGACATACCTTTTGTTCTCAAGTTAATTACTGTAGAAATATAATTGATACCTCCCAACAAAGACGATGCAATGAAGAAAGTCATAGCAATCAACCATAAGGTCATCCCAGTTCCTGACCCAGGAATAGTCTGCTCTAGTGCAGACAAAGGAGGATATACTACCCAACCACCACCAGCAGGACCATTCTCTAGGAATAGAGAAATAAACATGATCACACCTGATAAAAAGAAAAACCAGTATGAAAGCATATTCATAAATCCAGACGCCATATCTCTTGCTCCAATCTGAAGTGGAATCAAGAAATTGGAGAATGTTCCACTCAAACCGGCTGTCAATACAAAGAATACCATGATGGTACCATGCATTGTAACCAAAGCTAAGTAGAAATTAGGATCAAGCTTACCACCATCGTCAATCCATCCACCCAATAAAGGCTTCAAGAAAGTCATATCCATATCAGGGAATCCCAATTGCAACCTAAATAGAATCGATAGGAATCCACCAATCAATGCCCAGAAAATACCGGTAACAAGAAACTGCTTGCCGATCATTTTATGGTCAAGTGAGAAGATATACTTCGTTATGAAGTTTTCGTGATGATCATGATCGTGATCATGATCATGCGCACTATGTGAAGCTACGTTAGCTGTTGCCATAATCAATATAATTTAATTACTTATATTCGCTGATAGTGATATCAGCTAATTCTTTTAACTCTACGGATAAATTCTCCACTAGTGCCGGATTATTCACTATGTAGGGTTTTTGTTCTGACCTCCATTTTTCAAATTCTGCAGGCTCTACAACCTTAATAATTTTCTTCATTGAAAAATGCCCTCTACCACAAATTTCAGTACATGCCAACTCGTATTCAAATTCATCATTCCCTAGTTCAGCACGCATTTCATCAGTTGTCTTAGTAGGTGTAAACCAAAATCTCGTTGGCATACCAGGAACCGCATCCATTTTCAACCTCATATGAGGAGCAAATACAGAATGTAGCACATCTCTTGCTCTGATTTTAAACAAAACAGGCTCTCCTTTTGGAATATAGATAACAGGAGAAGAAAAATCATCGAAAGAATTTTTATCAGTAAAATCCACACCAGATTGATTGTTAATTTCATTGATAAGTCTGTAATCATAATTACCCAGAACATTATCCATACCCGGGTATCTAACTTCCCAAGCAAACTGATAACCCATAATTTCTACAACATGAGAATTTTCTGGTGCCGGAGCAGTTATATCAGACCAAGCTTTCCAACCACCTATTACAAGTAACGCCAATACAAAAGCAGGAACGATTGTCCAAATAACTTCTAATTTGTTATTGTCAGGGTAGAAAGTAGCTTTCCTCTTTTCATTATACTGATATTTGTATGGAAACCAAAACAACAAGATGTGAGTGATAATAAACACAATGCCTGTTACAGCCATTGTGATCCAAAACAAATTATCTGTGACTGCACCATGCTCTGAAGCCAATGGTAAGGTGTAGTTATCGAATTCCTTGATAGAATACCAAAACATCAACACTCCACCTGCCAACAAAAACACAACAAACAACATCGCATTTACTTTATTGCTGCTTGAAGCGATTTTTTTATCAGATCCTTTTACTACTGACACTAATGTCTGTATTCTGTACACCATCCAAATGATGGACAACAAAAACAAAATACCAACTGCTATAAGAAATCCGTACATAATTTTTTACTTTTTTCGGATAAATACTAAATGTGATGATGATAACTCTCTTCCAACATCGGATGGTTTTTTGCAACCAGTTTGTTTTTCGCCAATGATTTTAATGCTACAAAACCAAAAGCGGAGGCAAATACTAGCAACATCCCAACTTCCATCAAACCAAAACCACCATTGTGTCCAAGTGTCCCTGGCTGTACCATCAAGAAGAAGTCAAACCAATGACCAAGTATGATAAGAGAACAAACAACTTTCAAGAAAATCGAATGTCTTTTTGCATCACGTGTCATAAGAACAAGGAAAGGCAACACAAAGTTTAAAGCTAGATTTACAAATATAAACGGGCTATACACATCACTTGACAACCTCTCTACAAAGTAAACTGACTCCTCTGGAATGTTTGCATAATAGATCAATAAGAACTGAGAAAACCAGATATAAGTCCAGAAAATAGAAAAGGCAAAAACGAATTTTCCTAAATCATGAATATGGTTTTCATTGACCATTTCAAGATATCCTTTCTCTTTCAAGAAAACAGTGATAAGCGTGATTACGGAAAGTCCAGCTACAAACCAAGATGCAAATACATACCATCCAAACATTGTAGAGAACCAGTGAGTATCAATAGACATTACCCAATCCCATGCAGATATAGATGAAGTGATTCCAAACAATATTAAGAATATTGCTGACCACTTTCTGATAGCAGACCAATTGTGAGATCCTGTCAAGTTATCTTCAGCAAATGAAAGGTTCTTCAACTTGTTGAAAAAGAATATCCAAATACCGAAGAAGGCAAACATTCTAACGATATAGAAAATCGGGAAAGTCCCTTTTTCCATAGGCCAATAGAAAAATGAACCTTTTCCATCAATGATTTTATCATAATGCTCTAAGTCATCTTTATCAAAAAGATAACTGTGAGTCCAGTGAAACAAATCATGATTTGCAATAAAGAACGTCACTATCATTAACACCGCAGCAATCGGTAGCCAGTTGCCCAAAGACAACATCACTCTCAAGATTCCAGCAGACCATCCTGCTTGTGCAGCATACTGTATTGCAAAAAAGAATACACCTATTACAGCGATTCCAGTGAAATAAACATTGTTGATCCAAAGATTGGCATATAACCTCTGGTACCAGTGAAACGCATGCCCACCAGCTTCTTCAGCATGACCATGATCTCCACCACCAAAAATTGCTACCAAAATTCCTAAAATTAAGAGTACAGCACCTATGCCAAGCCCTATAAATAAGGCTTTCTTAGTAGAAGCTGTGAAATCAAATTTCTGATCTAAGTTATAGTTTGAAACGTGCGCCATGATTATTGCTTCTGAATTTCTTGTTTAACATAGTGAACAATTTTCCAAATCCTTTCTTGCGGGATTTGAGAACCGTGAGCGCCCATTCTTCCTTTACCTTTCATGATAACATGGAAAATATGACCTTCCGGCAAATTAATGTATGCACCACCCTTGAGGTTGGCAACACCACCAATAACTTCTCCTGCTTTGCCATCTCCCTCACCATTTATACCATGGCAAGCTGTACAATATTGTAAGTATAACTGTTGTCCTTCAGCTAGCACTTCATCAGATAACTCTACAGGATTTTGGATCTCAGCAGCTTTTTCCAATTCAAAAGCCAACAATCTATACGGAAGCATGCCATCCTTTGTCCTAGGAACAGTATTAGCAACAGGCTCTCTCATATTCATTGTGTGCGGATTATTGACGTTGGAATTGAAAAATTCACCCTTTCCATCCTCTCTTGTCGATAACCACTGACCTTCATCTTCATTCACAATCTGTGTCAATCCCTCATAAGGAACTGAATTATACATCTGAGGTGCATATTCATATCCAGGATGATCTCCAGAAGCACCACAGGAAGCTAGCCCGAAAGCTACACCCGCAGTTGCGATAACATATATGGATCTAATCAATTTCATAATGTCTGAGTTACTATTCAAAACTTTTTTTATTCACTTCTGAAGCCCCGCAAGATTTCAAAATATCTCCAATTTGTGCTTCACCTACAGCAGCGTTTGTTGCCAAATCGATTGCCATGACATGCTTGTCATCAGTAATTCTCAAATCAAAGATTCTAGGCTGTGCCCAAGGCTTCAGATTGGAAGTGATCATAAACACACCAACCATCCCGAAAGCTGCCAATAATACAGTCAATTCGAATGTCACCGGAATAAAGTTCGGAAGACCTGCGTGATCCTTACCTCCAATAATCATAGGCCAGTCTATCTTCATCATGTAAAATTGCATAGTCAAAGCAAGGCAAGTACCCAACATACCAAACAAAAAGGCAGCTATAGGCAATTTGCTTCTCTTGTATCCCAATTCTTCATCCAAACCATGTACTGGAAAAGGTGAATAAACTTCATGAATTTTCACACCACTACCTCTTACTTTGGCTACGGCTTCTAACAATACATCCTCATCTTCAAATACACCGAGGACAAAATTCTTATCTCTTTCCATGATTATTTATTTACTTTTTCTGAAGAAGACTTAACGATAGATTTCACCTCAGCCATGTTGATTACAGGGAAAAACTTAGCAAACAACAAGAAGAGGGTAAAGAACAATCCAAATGTGAATAAATATACGCCTACATCTGAAAGTGTCGGATAGAACATCGCCCATGAAGATGGCAAGTAATCTCTGTGTAGAGAAGTTACAATGATCACGAAACGCTCAAACCACATACCGATGTTCACTACAATCGACAAAGCAAAAGTAGCTACAATAGAAGTTCTGATTTTCTTAAACCAGAATAGTTGTGGAGAGATCACATTACATGTCATCATTGACCAGTAAGCCCAAGCATAAGGACCGAATGCACGATTCATAAATGCATACTGCTCTGCTGCAACTCCTGAATACCAAGCTATGAAAAACTCAGTGATATATGCAATACCCACAATAGATCCAGTGATGATGATTACAATATTCATCAATTCAATGTGTCCTATAGTAATATAATCTTCAAGTTTGAAAACTTTTCTTGTGATGATCATTAAGGTCAATACCATTGCAAAACCTGAGAAAATCGCACCAGCCACGAAATATGGAGGGAAGATTGTCGTATGCCATCCCGGGATAACCGAGGTGGCAAAGTCAAAAGAAACAATTGTGTGAACTGACAATACAAGAGGAGTAGCCAAACCTGCCAATATCAATGCAACAGATTCGTATCTGCTCCAAGTTTTGGCAGCGCCATCCCATCCAAAAGAAAGTGCTCCATATATCGTCTTTCTCAAACCTGTAGCTCTATCTCTAATAGTAGCAAAATCAGGAATCAAACCAATATACCAGAACACCAAGGATACTGAGAAATAAGTAGAGATTGCAAAAACGTCCCAAAGAAGTGGGGAGTTGAAATTCACCCAAAGTGAACCAAAAGTATTTGGCAACGGAAGTGCCCAATAAGCTCCCAACCATGGACGTCCCATGTGAATTACCGGGAACATTGCGGCACAGATAACAGCAAAAATTGTCATTGCCTCTGCAGCTCTATTGATTGCCATTCTCCATTTCTGTCTGAAAAGCAACAATACAGCGGAGATCAAAGTACCAGCGTGACCGATACCAACCCACCAAACAAAGTTGGTGATATCCCATGCCCAGCCAATAGTTTTGTTGAGACCCCACATACCAATACCTTCCCAGAGGGTTGCTACCAGCGCAAGACTGCCCAACAATAAGGTACCCACAGCTACCAAGAGACCTAGAATCCAACCCAAAGTTGGCTTTCCTTCTACCTGTCTTGATACGTCGTGCGTGACGTCTTTTAAGGTTTTACCGCCTGTAATTAGCGGCTCGCGTACGGATGAAGTAACCTGCATATCTTATAAAATTATTTATTACGCTTCTGATTTATCCTTATTTCTGATTTTCGTAAAGTACCATACGTTAGGGTTTACATTCACTTCCTCTAACACGTGGTATGCTCTTTCTTCATTCACCTCTTTAGTTGCAGAAAGCGTTTCTTCCTGAATCTTAAGAGTAGCATAAATTTTACTTCCTGTGTCATTCATATCACCAAATACAATAGCATCTGTAGGACATGCAGTAGCACAAGCTGTAGTGATCTCCCCATCCTGAACTTTTCTAGCCTCTCTCTTGGCAGTAAGTTTTCCAGCTTGGATTCTTTGAACACACATAGAGCATTTTTCGATAACACCTCTAGACCTAACAGTCACATCTGGATTCAAGACCATTTTACCTAAATCATCGTTTTGTGCGACGTTGACAGTTGAGAAGTCTTTGTTATCATGATATTTGAACCAGTTGAACCTTCTTACTTTATACGGACAGTTGTTTGCACAATATCTTGTACCGATACATCTGTTGTACGTCATTTGGTTTAGACCTTCAGAAGAGTGAGTGGTAGCAGCTACTGGACATACAGTCTCACAAGGAGCATTGTTACAGTGCTGACACATCATCGGCTGGAATACAACTTCTGGATTTTCAGATGCTATTTCCAATCCGTCATTATCACCTACTTCAGCATCAGAACTATAATATCTATCAATTCTGATCCAAGCCATTTCCCTTCTGTTGAGAACCTCTTGCTTACCTACTACTGCCACGTTGTTTTCAACTTGACAAGCAACTGTACAAGCACCGCAACCAATACAAGAGTTCATATCGATTGCAAGCCCCCAATGATGTTGACTATACTGATGTCCTTTCCAAAGTGAAATTTTGGAAGGTTTTACAAATTCACCTTCTTTGTAAATTTTTGGCTGATATCTACCTGCAAAAGCATCCTCTTTATATTCAGGAAGAATTGATTCCTGAACGACAAAGTTTCTGCCCATGTACGTTTGATGCGTCTGTGTTTGAGCAATTTTATATTTATCAGAAGTCAACTCAATGCTGACACCTTCTGTAATATCGAAATTCACAAATCCTTTGGAACTGTCAAGAAGCTCGTAAGCATTCACTCCGACTCCATTGGCAACTCTACCAGCTTTTGTTCTACCATATCCCAAAGCCAAACCAACTGTCCCTATTGCTTGACCCGGCTGAACCAATACAGGAACAATGACAGACTTATCTCCAATAGTCAATTTCGCTTTTTGAGTTGCTCCTTCGAACATCTTCAAGCCGTTTTCATTAGCCCATTTCTGAGAAACTGTCAAGTAGTTATCCCAAGTAGCTTTAGAAATAGGATCTGACATTTCTTGCAACCAAGGGTTGTTAGCAAAAGTACCGTTACCAATACCTATTTTGGTATAGATTACCAACTCAGTACCTGCATTATCAGCTTTGTAAGTTCTAGAAATTGCGGCAGCAGCAGCTGAAGCATCAGCTACACCTGAAATGGAAGTTGATTCAGAATTGTCAGAATAAACACCATTGAACAATGACTGATCCCAGAACTGTTGGAAATCAGAAAGCTCTGATTGAGAAGCAAAAAGTGACGATTTCCAATTTTCTTGCAAGAAATCGTAGTAGTTTGATTCAGAACCTGCCCATACCAACAATGATTCTTGAGCTTGTCTGGTATCAAACAAAGGAGAAATGGTAGGCTGTGCCAAAGAATATTCACCTTTCCTTGGATTGAAATCATTCCATGATTCGAGGAAATGATTGTCAGGAGCTACAAGTTGAACAGCTGAAGCTGTTTCGTCCATTGTGCTATTGGTAGCGATAGAAACTTTAGCTTTGGCGATTCCAGCTGCCAATTCAGCACCTTTGGCAAAATCGTAAACTGGATTACAGTTGAAAAATACAACACCACCTACTCTACCTGCATTCAAATCAGCTACAAACTGATTCATTTTTGCATCATCTCCTTTTCTAAAGAAAGATGGAGTAGAGAAATCAACAGTAATACCGTTGTTTCCTAATAGGTCATTGATTGCATTGATTACTATTTGTACATTAGGATCATTAGATCCTGAAACTACGATTGAAGCACCTCTATTAGCCCAAAGCTCATTTGCTGCTTTATCCAAATGCGCAACTTCTACAGCTGTGGCATTGAAACTGGCTGCCCCAGCTTTTTTGGCAATTGCATTGTAAAGAGACAAAACTGCCAAACCGCTGGCTGAAGCTTTGATTGGTGTTCTATAATCAGCGTTAGAACCTGTCAATGAAAGGTTAGACTCGAATTGGAAGTGTCTTGACATTTCTGGCTTTTCCTTGGAAATCTTTCTACCTTTTGCATATTGTCTTGCAAATTCGATAGGAGAAATCCATGTTCCCAAGAAATCAGCTCCAAAACTTACGATTACTTTAGCTTGATCAAACTTGTATGTAGGCAACACTGCTGCCCCATAAGAAGTCTCAGCTGCTTTTGTAATACCATAGCTGGATACAGGATCATAAGTAATTACCTCTGCTCCACCAAAAGTTTCCGCAAATTGAGATAAAGCCTTTTCAGTGGATGGAGATATGACAGTATTCGTTATGATTTTAATAGAACCTGCTGCAGCTAATTTTGATTTGACTTGCGCATCTAAAGTTGCCCAGTCAGATTTCTCGCCATTTACATAAGGAGCTGCCAATCTTTCTTTGTCATATAAAGAAAGTACAGAAGCTTCTACAATAGCACTAACCCCTTTTCCATTGATTGGAGAAAGCTCGTTACCATCAATTTTGATAGGACGACCTTCTCTAGTCTTTACTACTATCGATGCATAATCACCGCCAGAGGCGAATGTCGATGCATAATAATTTGGGATAGAAGGATTGATATCAACAGGTTTGTTGACATAGGGAATAGCTTTCCTAACAGGCGCCTCGCAAGCTGCTAAAGAAGCTGCTGCTAAACTGAAACCCATCAATTTCAAGAAGTCTCTCCTTGAAGGACCTCCATCTTCACCATTGGATGATGGTAAGTGCTCAGGGAATTCTCTGTCAGCATTTTTGACAAACTCTGGATCGTTTGTCAATTGCTCTAATCCTTTCCAGTATGTCTTGTTATTTTCTTTCATTGTATATTCAAGAAAAGTATGTTCTGATTTGATTTAAATTAATAGTGACATTTTGCACACTCTAGACCACCGATGTCCTTCACTTTGAGTGAATTTTTGCTGTCTGAATGTAACTGCACTAATTTGTCATAGTATTCGTTGCCTGCTGCGTTGATATCTGTCTGTCTGTGACAATCAATACACCAACCCATTGTCAATGAACTATGCTGATAAACAACCTCCATTTCCTCGATAGGACCATGACAAGTCTGACATTCGATTCCACCGACAGCTACGTGCTGTGAATGGTTAAAATAAGCTAGGTCTGGAAGGTTATGGATTCTCACCCATTCGATTGGCTGATTATTATCAACGGCATTGTAAATTTTCTGAATTTCAGAAGAAACTCCTTCTTTACCACCTACATTTTGAATGTGAGTATGACAGTTCATACAGATGTTGGCAGAAGGAATGTTTGCTGACTTACCAATTTCAACACCAGTGTGACAGTATTGGCATTGGATTTCGTATTGTCCTGCATGGAGCTGATGCGAGAATGCAATTGGCTGCTTCGGCTGATATCCCTGCTGCACACCTACTGAATAAAGACCATCAATGGCTGTTTTCGCCACAAGAGCTATCACCAACGCGGTAATGATGATTACAAAGGCATCACTTCTCAATATTTTTTTGACATCAAATTTTTGGTTGATGAACTCTTTATCATCTTCCTCTAAACTTTGATTGTTCAAGTATTTGGTCAATACAGAAATGATCAATCCCAAGACAATAAGTATCAGCAACAAAACAACTACTAATACAGCGAGGATAATCGTTAAGTATTCGTTTGGAACTCCAGAACCGCCCGCTGCTTGGCCAGAAGATCCATCTCCTCCACCTTCAGTAACAGCTGCTTCCTTATCACCATATTCTATATATGACAATAAGTTTTCAAGTTCTGTATCACTTAAGAATTCATGTGCTGGCATTGCCAAATTGCCAAATTCTTTATAAATGGCATTAGCTTGTGCATCACCTGAAGCAATTAATGCTTGAGAATTCTTGATGAAGCTTTTAGCCCACTCGACAGATCTACGGTCTGTAACACCTCGCAGTGCAGGACCAGTGTATTTTTGATCTAGCTTGTGGCAAGACTTACAATTCGCGTTAAATACAGATTTTCCGGCTGCAATAGCCTCTTCACTGTCAGAAACATCGGGATTAGCTCCAAAGGCTTGTGCTCCCAACATCAGGAAGAACACCATGGCCAAAGTGCTTAATCTTAAGGGAACACTTAATAATGAGCGTTTGATCGACATATTTATTACTTATTAAACAGTTTAATTCACGGTTTTTAAATAAACAGTGCAAATGTACTACCCCAATTCTACATTTCAAACTTGACTTCAATACACGGCAAATTCTTGTAAACAGCCCTACATTAATTGTAAGTAACTGTTTTTCAATTTTTTAAGACTACAAATTGAAGTAGTAAAATAATTTAGAATCTTTATAAATAAAACTTAATATTGGTGAAATTAACATTAGGAATATCGAATCAAAAAACAAGTGCGTTTTGTCAATAAAATTCAAATCAAATTTTGGAAAAACTGAGAATATCTCTACATTTGCATTCCCTTAACAAAAGGGTCGGGTGGCCGAGTGGCTAGGCAGAGGTCTGCAAAACCTTGTACAGCGGTTCGAATCCGCTCTCGACCTCTTATACTAAAAGCATCTCTACCAAAGGGATGCTTTATTTTTTTTACAAAAGTGTACTCCTTCACTCCACTTACATAAGGACTGCTCGATTTTTGGGATTTATTGGATTCTTTCCCTATATTTTAGAATTAACCAAACAATCCCCGCCATGAAATCAATTGATTTTCATATTAATGGAAAAAAGAAATCATTCGAAGTTGACCCAGAGGAACCGCTACTTTACATTTTAAGAGATGAATTCCATTTGTCAGGAGCGAAGTTTGGATGTGGACTTCAGCAATGTGGGGCTTGCATGGTTTTGGTAGATGGAGAGAGCCGACCAACTTGTCTTAGCCCTTGTGAAAATTTTGAAGGCAAAACGATAGAGACAATAGAAGGTCTCCAAAAAGACAATAAGCTCCATACTGTCCAAAAAGCATTTGTCGATCTGCAAGCAGCACAATGTGGCTATTGCCTCAATGGCATGGTCATATCAGCAGTTTCCTTATTGAGAAATAATCAAAACCCTTCTGAAGAGGAAATCAAAGATGCTTTGGATCAAGTAATCTGTCGCTGTGGTACGCATTCGAGATTTATAAAAGCAGTCAAAAGCGCATCCAATCCAAAGTAATTAATTATGGAAAACTTCAAACTCCCCAAAACTGGCAGAAGATCATTTCTGAAATCCACTGGTCAATTACTCATTGGATTCAATCTATTCCCTTTAGCATTTTGCAACCAAAAAGAGAATGAAGTGAGTGCCTCAATGTATTCAGGTATTCCAGAAAGACCGCACTTAGGAAAAGATATCATTGATTCTTGGATCAGACTGGATGCTGATGGACACGTGACTGTATTAACCGGAAAACAAGAACTTGGTCAAGAGATCAGAACAGCATTAATGCAGATCGCTGCTGAAGAACTGGATGTCTCTTTCGATATCTGCCATATTATCAATGGTGACACAGGACAAACTCCCAACGAGGGCTACACTGCAGGAAGCAATTCCGTGGAAGGAAGCGGAAGTGCCATTCGGCAAGCAGCAGCAGAGGCTAAGTATTTTCTGATGCAAGAAGCATCGCGGAAATTAGAAGTGTCTATAGATAAGTTAAATGTGAAAGATGGTGTCATAACTGGTCCAAAAGGTGAAAAAATTTCCTATTGGCAGCTTCTGGAAGGAAGATTTTTGGAAGGAGAAATCACTGGAGAAGCACCAATCAAATCTCCTGAAACCCATAATATCGTAGGGAAATCTTTCCAAAGACCAGAAATAATGGATATGGTTTTGGGAAAACCACATTTCGTCCATGATCTAAGATTTACTGGGATGCTGCACGCTAGGGTCATCCATCCTCCTACTTATGGTGCTAAGCTTCGGGCTTTTGACACTGAGACTATCTCTCAAATGACAGGGGTCGAAAAAGTTATCATAGATGGTAGTTTTATCGCAGTAGTGGCAAAAAGGGAATACCAAGCTATAAAGGCTTGGAAAAAAGTCCAAGAGATCGCCGAATGGGAAATCCAAAAAATAGGAATCAGTCAAACGGAGATTTTTGGGGATATGGACCGGAATTCAAATTCGCCTCAAGAGGTAGAAAAACATCCAAACATCAAATCAGCTATATCCAAATCATCAAAAACCCTGAAATCAACCTACCAAAAGCCTTACACGATGCATGGCTCAACCGGACCTGGATGTGCAGTAGCGAAGTGGGATGCGCAAAATCTAACCGTCTGGTCTCCGACTCAGGGAGTTTATCCTTTGCAAAACACTTTGTCGAATCTGTTTGACCTTGAAAAAGAAAAAATCAGATGTATTGGAATGCCTGGTTCTGGATGCTATGGCCACAATAGTGCTGATGATGTATCTGCTGAAGCTGCTTTGATTGCAAAACATCTTCCTGAAACTCACATAAGACTCCAATGGATGAGGGAAAATGAACACCAATGGGAACCATATGGTAGCGCAATGCAAATCTCTTTAGAAGCTGGGCTGAATGATAGTGGGAAAATCACTTCTTGGCAAACAAAAATCTGGTCAGACACCCATAGTACAAGGCCGAATGGAAAAGCTGGACATTATGTTTCAGCTAGACACTTGGAAAACCCTTTTGAATTTCAAAAAGGAGGATTTTCTGGTGGCTCGTATAGAAATGCTTCTCCTCTATATAAAATACCTGAAAGAGAACTTTTACTTTACAATTATGACGGTCCACTTCGAACTTCTGCATTGAGAGGATTGGGGGCTTATGGAAATATCTTTGCTTTAGAGTCATTTATGGATGAATTGGCAGCTCTTGCTGACGTTGATCCCTTTGAGTTTAGAATCAATAACCTAGATAATGGACGTGCTATTGCCGTCATCAAGACACTAAGAGAAAAATGTAATTGGGAAAAAAGAGATAAAAGTGGACAAGTGGGATATGGTTTGGCTTTTGCCCAATACAAAAATTCAGCTGCCTATTTTGCAGTGCTTGCAGAGATCGAAATGATTGAAGGAAATGAAAAATTCAAACTCAAAAATCTAACTAGTGTCATAGATGCTGGTCAATGCATCAATCCTGATGGTTTGAAAAATCAGACGGAAGGTGGCATGATTCAGTCTGCCAGCTGGACAATATTGGAGGCTGTACAGTATGATGAAAATGGCATAACAAGTAAAGACTGGAACTCCTACCCTATCATGCGGACAAAAGATGTACCCGACATTGAAGTGCATATTATTAATCGTCCAGAAGAAAAACCACTTGGTGCAGGTGAGGCAGCCTAAGGGCCAGTTGCAGCAGCGATTGTCAATGCTGTTTCTTCGCTTTTGGGTAAAAGGGTCTATGAATTGCCTTTGAGAAAATATTTTGAGGTTTGATTCTTACAGAAATCTCAATTCTAAAAAGCCACCTTTACCAATTCCCTTCCTCCTCTTGGAGACGAAACAGGTATCAGTAAAGCTTTCCCATCATCCGCCCAAGAAATTGCAAAACCAATCTTAGTAATTCTATAATCAGACTTCAGAGTACTGAAAAATGTCACCTGCTTCAACTCCTTAGAAACCAAATCAAGCATCCAAACCTGTGAAATTCCAGAACGATCAGATACGAAAGCTAGCTTATTAGCATCAAACGGTGATAAAGAAGGAGAAGAATCACTCCATTGTGAAACCATTATATCTAATTTTTGCCCTCCATTATCCATATCGAATCCAAAAATTTGATAAGCAGGCCTACCATTAAAAAATTGCAAGTGATCCAAAGCCACCATTCCATTGAGTCGAGAAACATCCAAATCAAAAAAAGGAGCCAAACCGGTTATGAGTTCTGGATCCCTGAAAGAAGGAAAAATAGGTGACGTATTTCCAAAAAAATCACGTTGCCATAAACCAAAATCGTCGCTACTCAGGGAATCTGAATAAAAGAATACTTGCTTATCATCCTTGCTGAAACTTGGCAAGTATTGTTGATGAAAGCCACCGCTGAATAAGGTGAATCCCTCTCCTTCCAAATCAAATATTTCTAAATGAGAAGGCAAACTTCCTTGAGCAGATTGGGAAAGCCCTTCTGTAGTAACATAAATCAGTCTCTTACCATCAGAAGACCAATTAGGTTGATTAGCATACCTCTTAATCAGGCTATGCTGCTGTGTTTCTTTATCCCAAATAAAAAGACTTAATGCACGGCGTTCTTCACCTGATTCTGTAAATCGCACATCAGAAACATAAGCCACTTGATTACCCAAAGGGCTTAGCCTAGGATGCATAAGTGCGTGACCACCCAAATCTAATCGGAAAACAACTTCCAGTGCTGGAACTGCACTTGGAATAATCATAACCGTATTGGAATCAACCGAAGTACCTGCCCTATTGGACTTGATAAAAAATTCGTAGGCTTCTCCCATTCTCACATCTCCAAACAAAAATTGATTGGTGCCGCTAGGCAAGCGAATTACTCTTTCAAAATTTTGAGCACCTGGTCTTTTTACAAACAGTTCATAATTACTGGCGCTTACCTCATTTCGGATACAGTTAAACCCATTACAAATTCTTATATCCCCCCATTGAAGCAGAATAGCTCCTTCTTCTGTAAGATCAGAAAAAAGCGTGGATATCGCTATAGATGCACCTTCTGGCATAGGATCATCCCATTTTTCCTGACATGAATTTGTTATCACCAATACAGAAAATCCAAGAAACAGACTGGTTAATTTTCTATAACGTTTCATAAATTAAAACTTATAAGCAACCCCAAATTGAATTCCGAGTTCTGTAAGATTGCTATTTGATGAGTCAAAAGAAATTGCCGCATGCCGTTTTAGGTGGGGATTAACAAATACCCCAATTTTATTAAAATAGTGCTGAGCTCCGATACCAATCAAATAACCAATCCCTGATTGATTGATAGAGGTTCTTTCTGAACTTTGTATATCTAACATTGGACCTCCATTTACATACAGAAAAGAGGATATTGAATATTTCATCAGCAAAGGGAAACTTAACATTTGAAATTTATAATTAGTAAAATTGAGATCAGGCCCAGCGTTAGAACTGACAATAACATTTGCCGTCGCTATATTCACACCTGTTTCAAGAGCCCATTTTGCATTTAACTCTTTTTCGATTAGAAAACCAAACTCTCTAAATCGCTCAACATCATACCCAGGACCTCCAACAAAACCCTTTTTGGTAATTAAAGCCGCACTTGATGTTCCAAAATAGGCTTTGCCATAGAATGAATCTTGAGCTTGTGAATTTTGGACTGCGAAAAAGAAAACAAACAAACTTATAGATGTAACTAATTTACTCATAAATACATTGATTATTTGGTGATTAGCATGATTGAAAGCAACATAATTCGATTTCAATCATTTATACTATTAGGACGAAGAAAGGTGTCAAAATGCGACAGAAAAGCAATTCTTAGTCTCAATAATTGAACTAAACTTTAAATAAAGATCATCAAACTGATCATTTATTAACTAATTGAAGTTTATAGAAAGTGACAAAATCCTGTTCTTCTTCGAGGTATTCATCATCTCTCACTGCGTAAAATGGTTTATCTACTGATTCTATATTCATTATTCTGCCTATTCTGTACGGGACATTAATTTCATTGGAAAGCAAACCTTCCGGCGATATTATTTTCAAAATTTGATTTTGAAAATCTTTGTATTTGGGAAAGTTTTTTGGATTATTCAATTCATTTTGTATAAATGTATCTTCATCTATCCCTTCAGTATATGTAATAACTACACCTTTATCTGTCACGAATAACTGCCTGACTCTCCCATCTAGCATTTTAGTACCAGAGATATATTGATACTTTTCTGAATGTTCACCATTATCCATAAATTTAGATGGCTGAAAATCAATAGTATTTAAATACTCCCCTCCAGTGCTCAGATCGTAAGTATGAATCATTGTTTCATTGCTTAGCACCAAATGTAGAATATTGTCAAAAATACCAAATTGAACCCATGGCCTTTCGTAATACTTATCTGTAGAATACCTTGAAGTACTTGGGGTTTTAATAATTGGCAATGAACCACCTGTCTTGGGATCAATTTTTTCCAATAGAAAATGATCTCTGAAAAAATGAGGATCATAAGGATTTGCCCCATCTCTACCTGGGTAGAAACTAATTAATGAATCATTCCAATATTCCAAATTACGAAGTAATCCACCACCATCTTTTGCCTCACTCGGAAATGGAAGCTTTATTTCTTGCTTCAAAGTCAAATCCATATTCAACTCATATAACCAACCCATAAAGCTTGCGGCAAAGAGACTACCTTCTTTTGAATACCTCAATTGAGTTGGATACTGAACTTTGCCTGGACCATCTGTTGGATAAGATGTTTCATGACTTATCTCCCCACTCGATTCAAACTCGATCAATTTATTCTCCTGAAAATTAAAAAACACTCCCTTGCCATTTCTAAAATCCCCGCCATCTACTGTTCCTAGATAATCAACTTGTATGGAGTCCAAAATCACAAGTTCCCAGTTATTGGGAAAACTCTCTAAATCGGCCTCCTTCTCTGATGAACAAGCCAAAAGTAAAACGCAGACAAACAACACTGCTAATATCCTATATTTCATTTTTTCACTAATTTAAATTTATAAATTCTTAAAAAATCCTCCTCTTCTTCTTCATTCGCCGATCTCTGCATCCATAAGTAGCCTCCACCTGATCCGAAACCACTATTATTGACTCCTTCTGGAAATTGAACATTCCCTTTAGTTTCTAAAGTTTGTATGTCAAGCACCAAAGATCCATGTGTGATTTTCTTTGCCTCCTTTTTATGAATTCGATTTGACTCATCTATATTTCCGGCAATCCATAAAGCATCTATTTCCTTCATGACTGCTTCTGGAAATCCGCCATAATAATGTAAGATTATGTGTCCATCGGAGACGTGAATATTTCTGATCGCGGGCGTACTCCATTTTATGGTTGCAGAATTTTTGTAAAACTCTTCACGAGATGTTATAGGCAGCTTTTCGAAACCAGGTATCTGAAGATGTACTATCGTGTCAAGACTAGCTCCATTAGGATGTAATGAGTAAACCAGCAATCTCTTTTCTCCGCCTAATGCAATATAAAGTTTATCTTCAAAGACCTCGTAAGCTGGTTCATAATCGCTTGCGAAATACCCATTCCCATCTAAAAATTGACTTCCTTCCTCAAAAGGGACAATTTCAAAGAAATCTTCATTTTCCAAGTGAATTAACTCCAATGCTTTAAAAGTATCGTAAAACTTCTGCTCACCAGCATAAGTATCTCTTTTCCTGAATGACTTACTTAATAGATACTGATGTCCATCCATGATAAATGTCTCAACACCCTTTCCTATAAAATATTTTGAGGTTGCAGCTCTTTGTTTTTCAGGATGAGCTAATTTCTTAACCAAATTGCCAGCTAAATCATAAAGAAAAACACCATTCAATCCAACTAATGCCACATTTTCTTCATCTACAAACCCAGGCAATTCCATAAGGGGACCATGTGCGTCAGGTGTATCTGCATTTTTTGAAAATTTACTTAAAACCTCTCCTGAAGAATCTGTAAATAAAAATTCTTTACTCGCATTATCATAAAAAGCAAATCGGCTAGATTTTGGGCTAACTTCCACCAATATCGGGTTTCCCAAAAACTTTAAATCCAAAGAATCTATTACTTCAAAAGTGTAGTTATTGGTAATTTCAATTTCCTTTTCTTTTGGGCTAGTGCAAGAGAATAAAAAAAATGAGATTAACCAGGAATGATAATATTGTTTCATTGTGGAATTTAAACAATATTTTCATATTCCTCTATCTTTAGTTCAAAATTAAGTGTTAATAAAAAAAGTGACCACCTTCCGGTAGCCACTTTCTTATTATTTAAGCATAAGACTTATCACGTGTCTCGCATCTCGCTTATCACGTCTAGCGTCTTATTTTTTACCGCCTTCCATTTTCTCTTTCAATTCTGCCAAAGCGTCCAAATCACCTAGGGTAGACTTTTCAGCTGGAGCAGCTGATGAAGGAGCGTCTTCTTTCTTCTTAGCTTTCTTAGGAGCAGCAGCAGGTTTTGCTTCTTCTCTGAATGTAGCAGTGTGAGAAAGAACGATTCTCTTATCATCTTTAGAGAATTCAGTTACTTTGAAGTCTAGTGCCTCTCCTACTTCTACAGAAGAACCATCTGCTTTTTCCAAGTTTTTGGAAGTAGCGAATCCTTCTAGTCCGTAAGGAAGTTCTAGAACTGCACCTTTATCGTTTTTAGAAACTACAGTACACTTGTGATCAGAACCTACAGGGAATACGCTTTCGAAAGTATCCCAAGGGTTTTCTTCCAATTGCTTATGACCTAGTGCCAATCTTCTGTTGTCCACATCAAGTTCCAAAACAGCAACATCCAATTCATCACCTACTTTTACAAACTCAGATGGATGCTTGATTTTTTTAGTCCAAGAAAGGTCAGATACGTGAACCAAACCATCGATTCCTTCTTCCAATTCAAGGAACAAGCCGAAGTTAGTCAAGTTTCTTACCACACCTTTGTGCTTAGTGCCAACTGCATATTTTGCAGCCATGTCACCTTTAGTCCAAGGATCTTCAGTCAATTGCTTGATACCAAGAGACATTTTTCTCTCGTCCTTATCCAATGTCAATACAACAGCTTGGATTTCGTCACCAACTTTCACGAAGTCAGCTGGATTTCTCAAGTGCTGTGACCAGCTCATTTCAGAAACGTGGATCAAACCTTCTACTCCAGGAGCAAGTTCCAAGAATGCACCGTAGTCAGCTACGTTTACAATCTTACCTTGTACCTTAGAACCGATCTCAAGTTCAGCAGAAAGTGCATCCCAAGGATGAGCAGTAAGCTGCTTCATACCCAAAGAAATTCTCTTCTTGTCATCATCAAAATCAAGAACCACAATCTGAACTTTATCGTCCAAATTAAGTACTTCTTCTGGATGATTGATTCTTCCCCAAGAGATATCAGTAATGTGAAGTAAACCATCAACACCACCCAAATCGATGAATACACCGAAGTTTGTCATGTTTTTGATTACACCTTCAAGTACTTGACCTTTCTCAAGGTTGTTCAAGATCTCAGCTTTTTGCTTCTCAAGATCTTTCTCGATCAACACTTTGTGAGATACTACTACGTTATCATTAGTGTGGTTGATTTTCACCACTTTCACTTCCATTTTCTTACCTACATAGATATCGAAATCTCTGATAGGCTTCACGTCAATTTGAGAACCTGGCAAGAATGCTTCTACACCGTAGATATCTACGATCAAACCACCCTTAGTTCTTCTCTTCACAAGACCTTCAATCACATTGTCATGCTCTAGCGCAGCTTCGATGTCGCTCCATGCACGGACCATTCTTGCTTTCTTTCTGGAAAGAACCAACTGACCAAGTGAGTTTTCTTGCTCTTCGATGAACAATTCAACTTCATCACCGATCTTAAGATCCGGAAGGTCTCTGAATTCTGTTCTTGGAACCAAACCGTCAGATTTGAAACCAATGTTGATGATCACATCTTTGTCATTGATACCTACTACAGTACCTTTGATGACTTCTTTTTCGGTGATCTCGTTCAAAGTTCCAGCGTAAAGAGCTTCCATTTCGGCTCTTTTGTCTTTGGAGTAACCTTCACCAAAACCTTTGGTGTCGAAATCTTCCCAGTTAAAATCTTTTTGATTAGACATATTGTAAAATAATCCTGATTTTCAACAACCCTAGGATCATCGGGTTGAGGTTTTTAGTTTTTGGAAAAGTCCCTGATAATCAATACCCGAAACCCCGTCCGACCGAACGGACTGCAAAGGTAGGGAAATTTGATAAAAAGTGAATATTGTCATCAATATTTTTACATTAAGTTCTTTATTGGGTTAACTTTTTAAAAATCTTGAACCTTACTTCTCTTAAACAAAAAAAACGGATTACCCCCTTAAAAATTTATTTTCTTAGCTCCTATGTTTTCTATGTGTCTATGTGGTTTTATTTTTTTTTTAATATAGATACTTAATTACTCGTTATTTTTTACCACTTAGCTTCTATATTTTCAATATGAATATGTGGTTAATTATTACTACCACATAGACACATAGTTGCACATAGTTTTTACAACATAGCTACTATGGTCTCTATGTCACTATGTGGTTTACATATTTGTTACATTAGCTTTCTTTTGTTTTGCAAAAGCGGTGAATTGAATTACACTAATAGAATTAGTATTAATTTACTTCGAATTAGCGGTGGTTTTCGGTAAAAACCCAAACCTTTCTATAGAAAAAATCGCCTACATGATTTCTTCCCATAGTATTTTGGATATAAAGCTTGATTAATGATTGAAATTTATCTTTTTCAGATGTCAATTAATTCAAAGATAACGCGACAAGTTCAAAAAAAACAAACCCCTGAAAACGCTTTCAGGGGTCAATTGCAAGTAAAGAGTTGTAAATTATTTTAAACTTGTACAAAAATACAGAAAGTGTCTGATCTATGAAAGTCTTCCAGTGGATTTATACCTTTTATGCTGCAATCCTTTTTGCTGTGTTTATGCTGATATTCGGTTGGTTTGTGGTAATTCCTTATGCAATATCTCCAAAAGCTGGAAAATTTGCATTTTTCTTTATTCGAATTTGGGTAAAGGCTTGGTCAACTTTGGTTGGAATCAGATATCATGTTCACGGAAAAAAACATATTGACCCCAAGCAGCCCTATATCTACATTTTCAACCATCGTTCATTCATTGACGCACCTGTAATTCCAATTGCCATCCCCCAAGAATTACGTGCCATAGGAAAGAAAGAACTTTCAAAAATCCCGGTTTTTGGTTTCATAACCTCAAGGCTGGCTGTTTGGGTAGATCGAAAGGATGCGAATTCTCGAAAAGTATCCGTACAAAAACTCCTTGAAATCCTGAATACAGGTATTTCCATTGTGGTAGCACCCGAAGGTACCAGAAATGAAAGCGAGCAGACTTTACTCCCATTTCAAAAAGGGGCATTTAGAATAGCTGTAGATACTGAGGTTCCTATTTTACCTATGGCTATTATAGGTGCTGATAAAATCATGCGAAGAGGATCTATCCTACTCCGTCCAGGGAAAATCGACATCTATTTTTCTTCGCCAATTTCTCCAAAACCCTACAAGGAAACAAATGACTTTGTATCATTATCCGAAAAATGCTACAATAGGCTGGAAGCAATGATTTTGACTCACGAGTAAAGTTACACTTCTACTTTAGAATAGATCTATTCAAAAAAATAAACCACAAAGGTCACTAAGTCTTGCACAAAGTTTACAAGTGGATCAACCTGCTTAGGCTAAAACTTCGTGTACATTGTGTTTGCTTTGTGCTCTTTGTGGTTATAAATTCTAGTTGGATTTATAGCTTCTTAATTTCGATGTTTCTAAACCAAACTTCATCTCCATGATCTTGAAGGGCAATTTTTCCAGTTTTGAATGTACCAAAACCTGGCATATCCTTGAACTTGCTTTTGGAAATCATTTCTTCCCACTCAGGAGTCCAAAGAGTTGTCTCCACCACTTTTGTACCATTCAGGTGAAGCTCTAAGTTCCCATCCTTAGACACTATCTCGGCAAGGTTCCATTCACCAACAGGCTTGACGGTTTCTTCACTAGAGTCTATCAAATCGTATAAGTCCCCAGCTCTATGGGTTGTGATTTTAGCATCAGGATGTCCATCATTGTCCAAAACCTGCATTTCCATTCCTGTCATCCAAGGATATTGATATTCTTCAGAATCATGGACATAGAAAATGATTCCGCTATTTCCATCTTTGGCAATTTTCCATTCTACTTTTAAGTGAAAATTATCGAATTCCTCTTTGGTTACAATATCACCTCCATCACCAGTTTGCCATCCATCTTTATTTGTCGCATCTAGGTAAATAGACCCATTTTGAACTTTCCATGCTGCTCCAACTTCTCCTCCTCCATACTTTTCCCAACCTGAAAAAGACTCCCCATCAAAAAGGCTAACCCATTCTGACTCTACTTCAACAACTTCATTTTCAATGGTCACTTCCCTTACTTCTTGGCTTCCACCACAAGCAAAAGTTAGCACTGAAAGTGCAAAAATCGAATATTTAAGAGTTTTCATTTTATCTTTTTAATAGTAATACATACTTAATCATATCTTCCACGTCAGATCTCTCCAAATGTGGATGAGAAGGCATCTGAATCTCTCCCCAATTGCCAACATTGCCGTTGATTACATGATCAGCTAGCATTGATACATTTTCTGGAGTGTTTTCATATTTCTCTGCAACGTCTGCGTAAGATGGTCCAACTACTTTTCGCTCTAACATGTGGCAAGCCGTACAGCCTGCCTCTTTAGCTTTCAATGATCCAGTAACAAAAATCGGATCATCTTTATATTTGTCTTCCAAACTCACTTTTGTTTCTTGAGCTGGAGCGGCAGAAGAATTGCTGGCAGTTTCGGTCGATTCTTGACTTCCACCTCCGCAAGCATAAGCCAAAGAAGAAAGTGCAATTATGCCAATAGAAAAGGGTTTAATTAGTTTCATTTTTTTTTAATTGTTTATTGATGGTTATTAAATTCCTAATATTTTTTTGTTAAAAGCTTCATCAGCTCCTGATCCTGCAAAATCATCAAATGCCTTATCAGTGACTGTAATAATGTGGTCAGCTATAAATTGAGCACCTTCGATCGCTCCTTGTTCTGGATGTTTGATGGCACATTCCCATTCCAATACTGCCCAACCATCGAAGTCATACTGCGAAAGTTTGCTAAATATACCACTAAAATCCACCTGACCATCTCCAAGTGAGCGGAATCTTCCTGCACGATCTATCCAACCTTGGTAGCCTCCATATACTCCTTGTCGTCCTGTCGGGTTGAATTCAGCATCTTTGACATGAAACATCTTGATCCTATCATGATAAATGTCAATGAATTGCAAATAATCCAAACATTGCAAAACAAAATGGCTCGGATCATAAAGTATATTTGCACGCTTGTGGTTATTTACTTTTTCCAAAAACATTTCAAATGTAATCCCATCATGCAAATCTTCCCCAGGATGTAACTCGTAGCAAAGATCTACTCCATTTTCTTCGAAAGTATCTAAAATTGGCAACCATCTTTTGGCTAGCTCTGTAAATCCAGTATCGACCAAACCTGCTGGTCTCTGTGGCCATGGATAAACTGTATGCCACATCAATGCTCCAGAAAATGTAGCATGCGCAGTCAGACCTAAGTTTTTTGAAGCTTTCGCTGCATATTTTAGCTGCTGAGTAGCCCATTCGGTCTTCCCTTTTAGATCTCCTGCCAAATTTGCAGGTGCAAATCCATCAAAAAGCTCATTATAAGCAGGGTGAACAGCTACCAGCTGACCTTGAAGATGAGTGGAAAGTTCTGTGATTTCCAATCCAGCTTCATTGACAATACCTTTGATCTCATCAGCATAAGTTTGACTTTCCGCTGCTTTTTGTAAATCTATCAATCTGCTGTCCCAAGATGGGATTTGGACTCCATAGTATCCTACTGAAGCCATCCATTCGCAGATACTTTTCAAATCGTTGAATGGTGCTTTATCATCAGCAAATTGTGCCAAAAATATTGCTGGCCCTTTAATAGTTTTCATAAGTGAATGTTTTTTAGGTTTTAGGTTTAATTTTAGATTTTAGATTTAAAATTGTTTTACTGAGCGATAGAGAAGAATTTAGATCCCTTGAATCGGGAAACCAACTACTTTTCAACAATAAACGGAGTCCACTTTTGGTCTGAGGCTGAACTTTTCAAAACATGCTCAACAAATGCCATTCCTCTGATACCATCTTCAGCACCAGGAAAATCAAGCCACTCCTTTTTCGGTTCAACACCATTTTGCTTGGCATAAATACAACGAGCAAAATTCCTGTATATGTTAGCAAAGGCCTCCATATATCCCTCTGGGTGTCCAGCCGGTGTCCGTGTATTCTCTTGGGCCAAAGAGGAAAGGTATGGTGAACCAGCTCTATAAATTTCATCAGGCTTATCCGGCCATCTCAAAATCAAAGAATTACAATCTTCTTGCATCCATTCAAGACCACCTTTGTCTCCATAGATCTTAAACTTCAGGTTATTCTCTGCTCCAGTGTCTATTTGTGAAGCTGTGAGGATTCCAGAAGCATTGTTTTCAAAACGCATCAATACTGCACCATCATCATCCAATTGCCTTCCTTCAACTTTGATATCCAAGTCTGCACAAATTTTAGCTACTTTTTGGCCTGACACATATTCTACCAAATTGAATGCATGCGTTCCTATGTCACCAAAACATCCAGAAGCTCCACTTTTACTTGGGTCTGTCCTCCATTGTGCCTGCTTATTGTCCTCAGATTCCAACAACTTCCATAACCAGCCTTGAGGATATTCGACATAAGCTTTCCTTACCTCCCCAATCAATCCATCTTCTATCATTTGCTTGGCTTGTTTGACCATGGGATATCCTGTGTAGGTATGCGTAAGACAAAAAAGCCCCTTAGCATTTTCAATGATACGATACAATTCTTTTCCTTCATGGTAATTCAATGTCATTGGCTTATCCAAAATAACATGAAAACCCAATTCCAAAGCTTTTTTTGTTGGGTCAAAATGGGCATGGTTTGGAGTTACAATACTCACAATATCAATTCTTTCAGAAATTGGCAATTGAAGCTCTTTTTCAAACATTTCATCATAAGAACTATAAACCCTATTTTCATCAAGCATCAATTCTTTTCCTGTCTGAATAGATTTCTCTGGTTTACTGCTAAAAACACCAGCCACTATTTCAATCAAACCATCCATCAAAGCAGCGTTCCTATGGATAGCACCTATAAAAGAGCCTGGACCTCCACCTATCATTCCCATTTTTAGCTTTCTATTTTTCATCATGATGATTTTTTTGTATTTCTTTGAATATTAAAAATTTTGAAATTTGATACATTAAGGATAAATTATCAATTATTTGATCTTGAAAACCAAATACAATAAATGATTAAGTGCAAAACAACATTATAAACGGTAAATGAATAGTTTTTACTTTTTACTTTATTGCGTTTTTGTTTGTGAAATTTAAAATTAATAGAAAAAGCCTAAATATTAAACTTAAAATTAATAGTTTGCCATTTCATTCGAATTCAATTAACCTAATTTAAACCTAAAAACCACCGAAATTAATGAGTACAGGAATTCGCTTTCGTCTCTCTTTCATGATGTTCCTAGAATTTTTTATTTGGGGATCATGGTTTGTCACCCTAGGCACCTTTCTTGGAGCAAACCTAAATGCCACAGGAACCCAAATAGCTACAGCTTTCTCGACACAATCTCTTGGGGCCATCATAGCTCCATTTATTATTGGTTTGATTGCAGATAGGTATTTCAATGCCGAAAAAATACTTGGTTTGCTACACTTGGCAGGGGCAGGACTTATGCTTGCCATGTACCAATCCGCGGATTTTGTAAGCTTCTATCCTTATTTATTATTGTACATGATCTTGTATATGCCAACTTTGGCCTTGGTCAATTCGGTATCTTTCAACCAAATGAAAGATCCTGAAAAAGACTTCTCCACCATTAGAGTTTGGGGTACTATCGGCTGGATAGTAGCAGGTCTCTCGATCAGCTATTTGTTTACTTGGGATTCGGTAGAAAATATGGCATCTGGGTTTTTGAAAAACACATTTATGCTTGCTGGCATAGCTTCTTTGATTTTGGGGATTTTCTCATTCACATTACCAAAAACCCCTCCAAAAGCTGACAGAACACAGAAATTGAGGATTTCAGAAATCTTGGGATTTGATGCATTAAGCTTATTAAAGGAGAGAAATTTTGCTGTGTTCTTCGTTTCATCAATATTGATCTGTATTCCTTTGGCCTTTTACTATCAAAATGCCAATCCATTCTTGGCAGAGATTGGGGTCGCAGATCCTACCGGCAAAATGACAATAGGACAGATCTCCGAAGCGCTGTTCTTATTGCTATTGCCTGTATTTTTCAAAAGGTTCGGATTCAAAAAAACATTACTGTTAGGTATGATTGCTTGGGTACTCAGGTATATATTATTTGCCATAGGAGATGCTGACAGTGGCCTATTTTTGTTGATTATCGGTATTGCACTCCACGGGATCTGTTATGATTTCTTCTTCGTGTCAGGTCAAATTTACACTGATTCAAAGGCAGGAGAAAAATTCAAATCATCAGCTCAGGGGCTTATTACCCTTGCTACTTATGGTGTGGGGATGCTGATAGGATTCTTTGTGGCAGGAAAAGTTTCAGACATGTACTTAGCAGCAGATGGTATGCATGATTGGCAATCTATCTGGATGATACCATCTGGAATTGCAGTTTTTGTAGTGTTCTTTTTCCTTATTTTCTTCAAAGATGAGTCCAAAAAACAATCAAACCTATCTTAAACTATAATGAATCATATCAATAGAAGGACTAGCATAAAAAAGATCGTAGTGGGTTCGCTAGCTGCTAGTGCACTTCCTTTGGTCAAGCTTAATGCTAACCCTATGAAAAACTCAAACTTGAAAGGTAATGTCAACCACGCCGTATGCGCATGGACATTTGGACATTTATCTTTAGAGGAACTTTGCAAATCAATCAAAAAAATCGGATTCAACGCTATCGACCTAGTTGGCCCAAAAGATTGGCATATCCTTCAAGCCAACGGCGTGGATTGTTCTATGTGCAATGGTGCAGAAGTTAGTCTAGAAAAAGGCTTTAACAATACAGCCTACCACGAGCAACTTATCAAAAACTATACAGAAATAATTCCACTTGTAGCAAAAGCGGGATACAAAAACCTGATTTGCTTTAGCGGAAACAGAGATGGCATGGACAATGAAACAGGACTTCAAAACAGCGTTGATGGCCTGAAAAAAGTGATTGGTCTGGCAGAAAAACACAATGTCACTTTAGTAATGGAGTTGCTGAATAGCCGAGTAGACCATCCTGATTATATGTGTGACAAGACTCCTTGGGGAGTAGAACTATGCAAACGACTTGGGAGTGACAATTTCAAATTACTATATGACATCTACCACATGCAGATAGATGAAGGTGATTTGATCCGAACTATCAAAAATAACCATCAATACATAGGCCATTATCATACGGCTGGCAATCCTGGGAGAAATGAGATTGATGACTCTCAAGAGATCAATTATCCAGCAGTAGTAAAAGCAATATTGGAAACTGGCTTTAAGGGATATATTTGTCAAGAGTTCATGCCAAAAAAAGAAAACAAACTTGCCTCTTTGGAAGAGGCAATAAGAATATGTGATATTTAAATAAGAAGAAGATAGCTTAAAATCAATAATTATGGCAAATCAATATGATGCAATAGTTGTCGGATCAGGAATAAGTGGTGGTTGGGCAGCGAAAGAATTAACCGAAAAAGGGTTAAAAGTCCTTTTATTAGAAAGAGGAAAGAACGTTGAACACATCAAGGATTACAAAACCGCAACGACTCCTCCTTGGGAAATAGCCCACAGAGGCAGAAGAACTGTCGAGATGACAGAGAACCATCCCAATCTTAGAAGAGATTATGTTCTGAATGAACTTAATCTAGATTGGTGGGCACATGAGTCAGACTCACCTTATGTTGAGAAAAAACCTTTTGCTTGGTTTAGAGGAAATCAAGTTGGTGGACGTTCTCTACTTTGGGGAAGACAAAGTTACAGATTAGCAGATCTAGATTTTGAAGCAAACTTAAAAGAAGGAATTGCGGTAGATTGGCCAATAAGATACAAGGACATCGCACCTTGGTATAGTTATGTAGAGAAATTTGCAGGGATTTCTGGTTCAAAGGATGGGATTCCGCATTTACCAGATGGGGAGTTCCAAAAACCAATGGATCTCAACTGTGTAGAAAAGGATGTTGCTGCAAGAATTAAAGAAAAATATGGTAACGCGAGGCATATGACCATCGGAAGAGTTGCCAATATTACAGAACCTATTCAAGCAAGAACCAATTGTCAATATAGAAACAAGTGTTGGCTAGGTTGCCCTTTTGGTGGCTATTTCAGCACCCAATCTTCAACCTTGCCTGCCGCTATGAAAACAGGCAATCTAACTTTGAGGCCATTTTCTGTAGTAAGTAGGTTGCTATATGACAAAGACACCAAAAAAGCAACAGGTGTTGAGGTAATCGATTCAGAAACAAAAGAGGTAATAGAGTACAATTCAAAGATTGTTTTTCTATGCGCGTCAGCATTTGGATCAACCTCAATTTTGATGAATTCAGCAACAGACATTTGGCCTGACGGCTTGGGTAGCAGTTCGGGCGAACTTGGCCACAATGTCATGGATCATCATTTCAGGTTGGGTGCTAATGGTACAATGGAAGGATATGATGATAAATATTATTTTGGTAGAAGACCAAATGGAATTTATATTCCTAGATTTAGAAATATCGGGGAAGACAAAAGAGATTATGTAAGAGGATTTGGTTACCAAGGAGCTGCCAGCAGATCTGGATGGAGCAGAAATGTTGCAGAAATGAACTTTGGAGCACCATTAAAAGAAGCTTTGAGCGAGCCAGGGCCATGGAGCATGGGAATCACTGCTTTCGGTGAAATCTTGCCATACCATGAAAACACCATCAAACTCAGCAAGACTGTAGTGGATAAGTGGGGTCTTCCAGCATTGGAAATGGATGCTGAGATCAAAGAAAATGAGATGAAAATGCGTGTGGACATGAAAAATGACGCTGCAGAGATGCTGGAAGCTGCTGGAATGAAAAATGTGACGACATTCGATGCTGGCTACACTTTTGGCCAAGGAATTCATGAAATGGGAACTGCTAGAATGGGTAGAGATCCAAAGACTTCAGTTCTAAATGGAAACAATCAAGTTTGGGATGCGAAAAATGTATTTGTAACAGATGGAGCTTGTATGACCTCAGGTGCTGCACAAAACCCATCATTGACTTACATGGCTTTGACAGCTAGAGCTGCTGCATTTGCCGTAGAGGAGCTAAAAAAAGGTAATCTATAATAATCAAAAAAAGGAAACTATTATGGCAATGAATAGAAGAGATGCAATAAAAAGTTTTGCCTTGATGATGGGTGGAGCTATGGTTGGAGCCAATGTAATCCTAACTGGATGTGCTCCCGAAGATCAAATAGTAGGTCTGGATTTCACTCCAGAGCAAATTGCTTTTCTTGACGAAATTGGTGAAGCAATAATCCCTACCACTGATACCCCTGGAGCAAAAGCTACAGGCATAGGCGAGTTTATGGTAATGATGGTCAAAGACACTTACAATGGTGAACAACAAAATTCATTTATTACGGGTCTAAACAATTTGAACAAAGACTTCAAATCTGCAAATAACAAAGATTTTATGGATGCTACCTTAGAAGAAAGGACTGCATTTCTAAACGAGATGAATCAAAAAGCATCAACCAGCGAGGACAATGAACCAAAAGTCATCGGTATGCTAAAAGATTTAACTATTCTTGGTTATTTCACATCTGAGATTGGAGCTACTCAACAATTGAGATTTGTGGAAGTACCAGGAAGATTTGATGCATGTGTAGATTACAAAAAAGGCGATAAAGTATTCGCCATTTAATTGTTTTAAAATCTTAGAGAGGCTTTGAATAGCCTCTCTTTTTAATTTGGTCCAATTATGAAAAATAGAAGAAAATTTATACAACTCAGTGCTGCTATGGGTGTAGGTGCATTTTTACCTCTCCAGTTTTGCAGTCCAAAAAAGGAAGAGGATACTGATGGCGGAGAGCAGGAGACGCTCTTATCAGCTTCAAAAGAAACACTTGCTGCATTTGGTATCCAACTCTATTCTGTAAAAGAAAACATGGCTGAAAATGCTTCTGAAACCATTAAATCACTTGCAGACTATGGCTACAAGCAGATCGAAGGGTTTGATGGAGGCAAAGGTATATTCTGGGGTATGAAAAACACAGAATTTAAAAACTTAACCGATGATTTGGGATTAGACTTTGTGTCCTCACATGTAAATACATATCAAGACCTTGACAGAATCGCTGCAGAAGCCGGAGAAATAGGTATGAAATATCTTATCAATCCCTATGTAGGTCCCCAAAAATCAATGGATGACTTCAAGCGAATTGCGGATGATTTCAACAAACAAGGTGAGATCTGTAAAAAGAATGGAGTTAAGTTTGCTTATCACAACCATGGATACACCTTTGTAGATTTTGATGGCCAAATCCCTCAAGACTACCTTTTGGAAAACACAGATCCTGATTTAGTTGATTTTGAACTTGATCTTTATTGGGTCTATACAGCAGGTTATGATCCTTTGGAGTACTTGGCAAAGCACCCTAACAGATTCAAACTTGGTCATGTAAAAGACAAAGAAAGCGGCATCGAAAAATCAGAGCCAAATGGATCTACTTTGGTAGGAACAGGTGTTTTGGATTTTTCTTCCATTATTAGAAAAGCCAAGGACAATGGAATGGAATATTTCATTGTAGAACAAGAAAGATATGTTGATATCAGTCCAATGGAAGCTGCAGAAAAAAATGCTGCTTATATGAAAGGATTGGAGTTCTAGTCAAAACTATAATGATTTCATAATACATTAACAAAAAAATCCCTGAGCCTTAGCCTAGGGATTTTTTTTTTCGTTAGTCCAGATTAACAAAATCAATCTATTAATTCAGATTTAATATTTCTGGAAGTATAAATCAAAAGATAGATAATCAACAATAGAATCACTAAGGCTGCAATTTCAAACTGAGCCCATATTCTAGATCTATTTACCACTTTTTCAGAATTTACAGCTAGCTTTTGACCTTCTTCTAGTTGGATAAGGGAGAGCTTCTCCAAATCTTTAATTGCTCTTTCTATGTAACCATTGTAAATATGAACTTGCTTTTCATTAATACCTGTTTCTTCTGAATACAAGAGTTCATAATCAGCAATTCTTAAATTTGATTCAATAATCCCTCTAAAATCCTTTAGAAAAACCTCTTCCGAATCCGTTAGATTAGTTCTTTCAAAAGTTTCTACAGTTTTTAGAATACTTTCCTCATATTCCTCAATATCTTCTAAGACATGAGAATAATCAGTTTCCTCCCAGCAATGATTGACGAGTAATTTTATTCTAAATAGATTTTCTGCAATTGTAAAAATATAACTTTCCACAACCAGTCTATCTTCATAGACAGATACAAAAGACTCTTCTAGCTCATTGAAATTCTTTCTATCCAAAATGTTCTTGCCAAATATTACCAATAATAAAAAAGTGAGGATAATTGCTGCCTTAAGCTTATTTGTTAGAGATTTAGGGGTTTTCATAACTTTTAGAATCTGGGTTTATATGCCACGCTACTAATATAAGTATGATTATCATACAAAGCTTTAATTAAGCAAAAGAAAGCTTTAAAACCTAAATTATCAATAAAAATGAGTGTTAAAATACAACCAGGACTCTTGAAAAAAATGCTGCGCAGCAAGCAAAAAGCATTAGGGGTAATTGGTGTTTTTGTAATCGAACTAGCGTGTTTTACCCCAAAATGTAGTAGCCTTTTGCTTTAACTCTTTCTTTTTGTCAACTTAATTGTATTCTATTAACCTTTCAGGTTAAAAATAAATCTTATTCTTTACCCAACGTAGAGACATTACACGATGCTTAAATATAATACACATTAAGGGCAAAAATACTCGATCCTAAAACCTTCCCAATTCGATTTGGTGATCTAGGCTGTAGATCAATGTCACTTCCAAGGAGCTTTATACAACAAGTCCGGTTGAAAGCAACAAAAATTTGAAAACAAAAAAACCTCCCAAGTTAGGAGGCTTTTGTGATCCCGCTGGATTCGAACCCAGGACCCTCCCGATAAAAATCGGGATGCTCTACCAGCTGAGCTACGGAATCATTATTAAATTAAATGGAGCATTTCTTTTTCTCGAAATGCTCCATTATTGGTGGTCTGGCGACCTTCTGTGATCCTGTCAGGACTCGAACCTGAAACCTTCCCGATTCGATCGGGACGCTCTTGTTCTCCTCCTTCTTAATTCTACCAAAAGAAAAAGATCAACTATTTTAGGACTTGACCACCATCCGTGATCCTGTCAGGACTCGAACCTGAAACCTTCCCGATTCTATCGGGATGCTCTAGACCTTCGACCTGAGTAACTTTAAAAAAACCAGTTGAAATAAACAAAAAATCAAAAACATCATAAACAAAAAAGCCTCCCAAGTTAGGAGGCTTTTGTGATCCCGCTGGGATTCGAACCCAGGACCCATACATTAAAAGTGTATTGCTCTACCAGCTGAGCTACGGAATCATTATTAAATTAAATGGAGCATTTCTTTTTCTCGAAATGCTCCATTATTGGTGGTCTGGCGACCTTCTGTGATCCTGTCAGGACTCGAACCTGAAACCTACTGCTTAGAAGGCAGTTGCTCTATCCAATTGAGCTACAAGACCTTTTTTACTATTGTTTGGTTTTGAACTCCGAACATGAAACCTTCCCGATGGAGCCGGGATGCTCTATCCAGTTGAGCTACAAGACCTTTTCTACTATTGTTTGGTTTTGAACTCTGAACATGAAACCTTCCCGATGAAGTCGGGATGCTCTATCCAGTTGAGCTACAAGACCTTTTTTACTATTGTTTGGTTTTGAACTCTGAACATGAAACCTTCCCGATGGAGTCGGTACATTCTATTCAGTTGAACTATTAGGTTACTTTATACAAATAAATTAACCAAAGTTAGTCGGGGTGGCAGGATTCGAACCTACGACCTCCACATCCCAAATGTGGCGCGATACCGGGCTACGCTACACCCCGAACTTTATACTAAACTTACAATATATCAACTCCTTGTAAATTGATATTATTTTGTGATCCCGCTGGGATTCGAACCCAGGACCCATACATTAAAAGTGTATTGCTCTACCAGCTGAGCTACGGAATCATTATAATTTGTTGCACGAGAATTTCAATTTAAGAACTTTTGGTTTTGCTCTTTTACAAATTGAAACATGTTTAGACAGCACCATTATTTGATGCCGTAAAACTAGTACCTTTAATTTTATATTTCAAATTTATTCTCTCACTTTTGAAAGACTTTTTACAGTTTTTGATTTGTTTTTTGTTAAATCATTGCCGTAATTGGACTGCAAATTTAAGCGGACTATTTTAAAATGCAAAACTCAAAGGCAAACTTTCTTACAAAATTTTCAATAATTTTAGCAGTATTCATACAAAGCTTTAATTGTCAGGCTAATACATTTGAACTCCAAAAGGCAGATTCTTTGTTTAATACTAACAATTATCAAGAAGCGATGGTTTATTATGAAAACATGCTCGAAAATGACCAGGTTTTCTCTCCTGCTATGCTCTTAAAAATGGCTTTTATTTCCGAAGGAAAAGGGGATTTCTCGAAGGCAAGTTTTTATCTTGCTAAGTACTACGACATTAACCCAAACCCAAGGGTAATTACAAAAATCAAAACCCTTACTGAGCAACCAAACCTTATTGGATACGAGATTTCTGATGGTGACAGGTTTTTCAAATTCCTTTCAGACTTGCAGCAAGAAATTACCGGAATCTTTGCAGGTCTGCTTCTAATATCAATAATTACACTCATGTTTTTTAAGGAAAAAGCAAACAAACCAAAATATTACATCCCTACTCTGTTGCTTATCCTTTTCGCATTCATAGCAAATAACTTCTTAAAAGAACCCACTACAGGGATTGTTACTGGCAGCCCTACCATTGTTATGGACAAACCTACAGCAGGCGGGAAACTAATTAAAAACGTGGATCCTGGGCACCGTGTGATAATCAAGTCTTCTAAGGATATCTGGTACGAAATAGAATGGGGTAAACAAAAAGCTTTTGTCAAAAAAGAAAGCATTACAAAACTTTGATTTAAAAATCCAAAGCGTCCAATGTTTTAAAGTGCCCATTCATTTGAATTTTGGTTTTGGCCTTCTCAACTTCCCTGAGAATCGGTATAACTTTAACAAGGTGCTTAATCAAAAATTGAATTCTTTGGATTTCCTTTCTCATAGCTATCAACTCATATTCTTCTTCAAGTGTTAGGCCGATTTTATGAGTCCAAGTAAAGGAATTTACTAAAAGCGGATGAATCTTGACTGGTTCACCAATAAGTCGAAAAAATTCCTTCAAATAAAAAAGAAACTCTGCGTAAAGATTCTTTGGCAGCACATTGTCATTCTCAAAGAAAATCACCTCTCCTCCTGCATACATCCTATCTTTGTAAGGGTTTTCAAATTTTACTAACTCATAGATCCTCAAAACCCTTGTTTTGATATCCAACCGACCGTCATCATAAACCTTCGAAACCTCTTCCAAAACCACTTCAGAACCAAAAGGCATGAGTTTATCTGTGTAAACAGATATACCAAACCTCCCATCTCCATTCTGCACGTCAGCAAGCAACTGCTTGTACCTTGGTTCAAAAATATGCAAGTTCAATTGCTCATCAGGGAAAGCTACAAGTTTAAGCGGAAATATTGGCAAAATCTCATTTTTCATAATTACCCAACACGTTTGCTTGAAATAAGTTACCACACCTTAAAACTAAATAGAGAAAAAAAGTGCTGAAAAAGTAAAAAGACTAAAGGAAATAAATGAGCATGCTTTGATTTAATTATTCATTCTTCAAAACCCAATTCCTAAAACTTCAGCCTTCATCTTCTAGCAGTTCTTCTTGTAAACTCAAAATCTGTAAAGGAGACATATACAAATCTCTAATTTTATTTTTGTAGGAGTCTTTAAAATTGTCATTATTGAGGATGTAATTTTTAACAGTCAAAATCTGATGCCCCATTCCACATGATATAGCATAAGTATCAGCAGCCAATTCGGCCTCTGTAAGCCTTTTGTTAGAAAGCATATATCTCATGCCAAAATGCATCATATTTACTGTGCTTCTATTCTTATAATCCATGATATGACCCAATTCATGACCGATCCACCCTACCAGCGCATCATGTGGAACTTCTTCTATAAGAACTGTCCCTTCTTCAAATTCAAATGCTCTTGTAATCTTTATCCTGTATTCTCTTTTTTCCTTTCCTGTCACAAACATCGTAAGTATACGAGGTTGTGCTTGCATTACCGCCCCTGATATTTTCTCCTTGAACTCAAAATCTATAGAAATCCCTGCCAATTCTGGAAAGTAAGCCAAGGCTTCGACTACAGCATCCTTGATTTCCCAAGGTATTCTCTTATTATCGACCTCTAAATACTCACTTTTTTGTGCAACATCGGCTATGGAGTCAGTGTGGTTTTCTTCAATTTCTGGAACAATCAAAAACAAACTTAATATAATAGCAATCATGTAGATAGGAAAATTTGATTATACCTCATATTAGCAAAAAAAATGCTAGGATCAAAAAAATCTATAGATAAAAACAAAATCCCAAAAAGATTTCAATCTACTGAACTGAAAAATTCAAGTTGATGAAACTTTTTGGGATCAGGTTTGGTGTTACCCGAATTTATTTACTTGAAATGTAAGCCAACAAATCTACAACTTTGTTGGAGTAACCCCACTCGTTGTCATACCATGCTACTACTTTCACAAACTTATCACTCAATTGAATTCCAGCTCCTTTATCAAAAATTGAAGTTCTGCTATCACCATTGAAATCCGTAGAAACAACATCATCTTCAGTGTAGCCCAAAACACCTTTCATGGTAGTTTCAGAGACTTCTTTCATCTTAGCACAGATCTCTTCGTAAGAAGCTCCGTTTTTCAATCTTACTGTCAAATCCACAACTGATACATTTGGAGTAGGAACTCTGAATGCCATACCTGTCAATTTACCGTTCAATTCAGGAATAACTTTACCTACAGCTTTAGCAGCTCCAGTTGATGAAGGAATAATGTTTTGAGAAGCACCTCTTCCACCTCTCCAGTCTTTTGCCGATGGTCCATCAACGGTTTTTTGGGTTGCAGTAGTCGCGTGAACAGTTGTCATCAAACCTTCTTCAATTCCCCAGTTGTCATTCAACACTTTAGCTATAGGCGCTAGACAGTTGGTAGTACAAGAAGCATTTGATACAAAAACCATATCAGAAGTATAAGAGCTTTCATTTACTCCCATCACAAACATTGGTGTATCATCCTTGGAAGGTGCTGACATAATTACTTTTTTTGCACCGGCATCAATGTGTCCTTGTGCTGTCTCTTTGGTAAGAAAAATACCAGTTGACTCAACAACATAATCAGCACCTACTGCACCCCAATTAAGGTTTGCTGGGCTTTTCTCAGCCGTAACTCTGATTTCGTTGCCATTCACAACCAGTTTACCATCTTTTACTTCAACAGAACCTTCGAATTTACCGTGGGTAGAGTCATATTTAAGCATATATGCCATATATTCTACATCGATTAGATCATTGATCGCTACCACTTGAATATCATCTCTTGATTCTGCAGCTCTGAATACCAATCTACCGATTCTACCGAATCCGTTGATTCCAACTTTAATTTTGCTCATAATTTTTAAGTATTTATTGTTTATAGGTTTGATTACAAATATATTGAATCAAAAATCAAAATAGTCTGATGCTAATTATTTACAATTAACATTGCATAAAATTACCAATAATATCTCGCCTACCCAAATAAATAATCAGGTTACTATTCGTGATTTCAAGACTTTAGGAAATACAATCGATTTCGTAAAAAAACTCATTTTGAAATTAGTTGTTTCAATTAAAAACAGGCGATTTATTAATAACATAAAAGACTAGTTCTTTCTAGATTGTTTATATTACATTTTCTTCCAAAACCAAAATTATTTAAAATGTTCGTTGACGCAATATCAAAAGTATCTGGATTTACAAGAGCGATTCATTCAATAAGTAGAAATTACAAAAGTCAAAAAATAATACCTGGCGCAGCTACTCTTTTTTTTGTAAATGAACATGGTTATGCTATTACCTGTAAGCATGTCGTCCAATGGATTTCAAGTGGAACACCATTAAATAATAATTACAAAGCATTTAAACAGGATTGTTCAAGAGTTCCTAGAGATGGGAAATATAAGCAAACATTAAAAAATCTAGAGGTAAAATACAAACTTTTAGAGAATAGCACAATACAGATGAAAAGCACTTTCATAGATTGTATTGACAAAATTTCCGGATTCACTTATCACCTTCACCCTGAATATGATTTAGCGATTATCAAGTTTAATGATTTTAGCAAAACGCTTTATCATGGTCATGCTGTTTTTCCTAAAAATGCAGACTCAATCAATCAAGGCAAATTTCTTTGTCGCCTAGGGTTCCCTTTTCCAGAATTCAGCAATTTCAAACTCAATCTTGAATCTGACGATATCGAATGGACCAGTGATGGTGTAAAGTCCTCTCCTAGATTCCCCATTGACGGGATGGTCACACGATTTTTGGGTGATAAAAAAGGGGTAAAACACGGTATTGAAATGAGTACGCCTGGACTTCGAGGGCAAAGTGGTGGCCCTCTATTTGATGAAAACGGAATTGTATATGGAATGCAAAGCCGTACAAAACATCTTCATCTAGGATTTGATATAGAGGATAAAGAAATCATTAGCAAAGGAAAAAGCAAAAAAATAAATGACTACTCCTTTATCCACCTCGGCGAATGCATTCATGTAAATATTATAAAAGAATTTTTAACCTTGCACAAGGTGAAATTTACAGAACAATAAATAAAAAGGCTGTACTCCAACTAGGGTACAGCCTTTTTATTTATTATGAGAAGGTTATCATCTTTATACAATGTCCGCCAAAATAGCATTAAAAACGCTGCTTGGACGCATCACCTTTTCTACTTTTGATTCATCCAATTTATAATAACCCCCAATATCAACTTTTACCCCTTGTGTATCATTCAATTCAGAAACAATTCTTGACTCATTTTCTTTTAATTGTTTAGCTACATCGACGAATTTGTTTTTTAACTCTGAATCCAAGTCTTGTGCAGCCAAAGCTTCGGCCCAATACATGGCCAAATAAAAATGGCTACCTCTATTGTCAAGTTCTTTTGCTTTTCTAGAAGGTGATTTATCTTCATCCAAAAACTTGCCTGTTGCTTGATCCAAAGTTTTTGCCAAAACCTTGGCCTTGTCGTTTGAGAAGGTTTCTCCCAAATGTTCCAAGGACACTGCCAATGCCAAAAACTCACCTAGCGAATCCCATCTCAAATGATTTTCTTCTACCAATTGCTCCACATGCTTAGGAGCTGATCCTCCTGCACCGGTTTCAAACAGCCCTCCACCATTCATCAATGGCACTATAGATAGCATCTTAGCACTTGTACCAAGTTCAAGAATAGGAAACAAGTCTGTCAAATAATCACGCAAAACATTTCCAGTTACTGATATGGTGTCTTTACCAGCTTTAATTCTCTCTAAGGAAAACTTGGTTGCGGCAACAGGAGACATTATTTTTATTTCTAACCCTTCCGTATCATGTTCTTTTAGATACGTATTGACTTTTTTGATCAATTCTCTATCGTGTGACCTGTTTTCGTCCAGCCAGAATATTGCAGGATCAGAAGTCGCACGCGCTCTGTTTACTGCCAATTTCACCCAATCCTGAATCGGAGCGTCTTTGGTTTGACACATTCTCCAGATATCACCTTGCTCAACATCATGAGAAATCAAAATTTCTCCATTCGACACTACTCTTACTACTCCTTTTGCTTCTATTTCAAAAGTCTTGTCATGTGACCCATATTCTTCAGCTTTTTGCGCCATCAGTCCAACATTTGGCACTGATCCCATTGTAGATGGATCAAAGGCTCCATTTTCTCTGCAAAAATCGATAGTCTCTTGGTAAACACCCGCATAGGATCTATCTGGAATAACTGCCTTGGTGTCTTGAGCTTTGCCGTCTTTATTCCACATTTGGCCAGAAGTCCTAATCATTGCAGGCATAGAAGCATCGATAATGACGTCAGAAGGTACATGTAAATTGGTAATCCCTCTGTCAGAATTCACCATTGCCAAATCAGGGCCATCTGCTAGACAAGATTGAATATCAGCCTCAATAGCTACTCTCTGATCTTCAGGAAGTGTTTTGATCTTAGAGACTAAATCTCCAAAGCCATTTCTTACATCTACACCAAGAGTTTTCAATAAAGAGTCATGCTTTTCGAAAACTGTAGCAAAAAACACTTTCACTGCATGTCCGAAAATAATAGGATCTGATACTTTCATCATCGTAGCCTTCATGTGCAGAGAGAAAAGTACACCTTCTGCTTTTGCAGCTTCTTTTTGCTTTTTCAAGAAAGTGTTTAGCTCAGACACACTTAGAACTGCGGCATCAATAACTTCCCCAGACTTCAAAGCCAAACCAGACTTCAACGCCTTTATATCTCCAGATTCGCTTACAAACTCAATATCAACTTTTGTCGCTTCTGGTATGGTCAGCGATTTTTCGCTACCATAAAAATCGCCACTTTCCATACTCGCCACATGAGATTTTGAAGTTTTGCTCCAAGCTCCCATGCTGTGAGGATTTTTCTTTGCATAATTTTTCACTGCAAGGGGAGCTCTCCTATCGGAGTTCCCTTCTCTTAAGACAGGGTTTACAGCACTACCTTTTACTTTATCGTATTTTAATTTTATCTCTTTCTCTTCTTCGTTCTTTGGGTCATGAGGATAGTCTGGCAATGCATATCCTTTATCCTGAAGTTCCTTTATAGCTGCTATTAATTGAGGGATTGATGCACTGATATTTGGTAATTTCACAATATTTGCCTCAGCTGTTTTTGCTATATCTCCAAGCTCAGATAGTGCATCTCCAATTTTCTGATCTTCATTTAAAAATTCAGGAAACAAAGCAATTATTCTTCCCGACAAAGAGATGTCTCTTGTTTCTACTACAACACCCGCAGAGTCTGTAAATGCTTTTACAATTGGCAAAAGCGAATAAGTTGCCAAAGCTGGCGCCTCATCTGTAAGAGTGTAGAGAATTTTTGGTTTTTTAGTGGTCATTTTATTTTTATTAACTACAAATTAATTTGATATATATGAAGTATAATGATAAAAACGCAAGAGAAAGTGGCCTTTTTATCTTTCTATTAAAATTCGGGCTAAATTAATCAAAAAATCGCAGTTTCAAAGATTGATTAGCCTTATGGAATCTAATTTGAGTTCTGCTTTGTCCTTGATTCTATGATTTGAAAATTATCTGAATCTTTCCATGCTGGAAATTTTTGTCTAAACGAATTAAGTGCTTCGAAATTTAATTCAACAATCAAAGTTTGCTCTTGGTCTTTGGAAAACATTAATTGATCACCTTTGAAGTTATACACTGCAGAGTTTCCTGAATAAAGAACTCCGTTCCCATCCTCACCAATTCTATTTACACCTATAGAATATACCAAATTCTCCACTGCTCTGGCCTGCAAAAGAATGTCCCACGCGCTTATTCTCGGCTTTGGCCAACTAGCTATGTAGATAGAGATATCATAATCCATTTTCCCATCCTTAGAAGTATTCCTAGACCAAACTGGAAATCTAAGATCGTAACATATCTGCGGCAGGATATTCCATCCTTTTATCTGGAAAATTCTTCTTTCTTGACCCATTGAGAAATGCTCGTCTTCATTTGCCATTCTGAAGAGGTGTCTTTTATCATAGTGCATCAATTCCCCATCTGGGCAAGCCCAAAGCATTCTGTTGTAATAATCATCTCCTTCTTTGATAATCACACTTCCTGTAACTACCGCCCCTGTCTGTGCTGCCATTTGTTTCAGCCATTTGCAGGCAGTGAAATTCATCGGCTCCCCATATTCTTTTACTTCCATGGTAAAGCCCGTCGAAAACATTTCTGGCAATATTATCAGATCGACCTCTCCATCGATTTCCCAAATCTTTTCTTCCAGCATGCTAAAATTGGCTGTCTTATCGTGCCAATAAAGATCTGTTTGAATCAGTGCTATTTTTAGATTTGGTTTATTTTTCATATTGCTTTAGGATTGAGAAAGTGCCAAATTGATTGTTTGAAGGAATAAGTATTTTCCGAAAAAAGAAAATTTAAAAAAAAGCCAACAGACTTTAATTTCTGTTGGCCTAGATTTATCTCAATGGGTAAATCATTCTATAGTCTGTGGAAATTTTCCCTTTACTTACTTCTATCAACTTGCTTTGAACCATCCTTTTTTTCAAACCTTTTAGATAATCAATAAAAAGAATTCCTTCCAAATGATCATATTCGTGTTGGATGACACGGGCAGTCATACCTGAGAATTCCTCTTCTTTCAAATTCCAATTCTCATCATAATACTCGATAGTAAGCTTCTCAGGTCTGATGATTTCAGCTCTCACTTCAGGGATACTCAGACAACCTTCTTCAAAACCATAATTATCGCCGTATTCATCCAAAATGATTGGATTGATAAATGCTCTACGGATTCCAGTTTCTTCATCTTCCTCATCGAGCATCAAAGAACTATCTATCACAAACAATCTAATCCCTTGATTGATTTGAGGCGCTGCCAGTCCCACACCACTTGCATGGTCCATGGTGCTATACATGTCTTTGATCAATGTGGAGATATCATCACCTTCATTAATTTCCTCTGCTTCTTTTTTTAATATTGGATTTCCGTATGCTACTATCGGATAAATCATAATTGCTGTAAATAGGTTTGTAATATAATTGCGGCGCTTATTTTGTCAAGATTGCCTGCTTTTTCTTTTCTGTCTTTCTTTTTGCTCCCCATAGTGATCATGCTTTGCATAGCCATCTTTGAGGTGAACCTTTCATCCACGAGTACAATTTTCTTGTCTACAAATATTTTCCCCAAACGATCCTTTAAGCTAATTACTCTTGGTGTCATTTCATTGTCAGAACCATCCAGTGATTTCGGATACCCCAAGACGATTACCTCCACTTCTTCCTTTTGGAAATAATTCGTAAGAAAATCTACGAGCTTTGATGTTTCAATCGTTTCTAGTGGATTTGCTGTAATCTTAAGAACATCTGTAACTGCAATACCTGTTCTTTTGGTTCCCAAATCAATTGCTAAAACCCTACTCATTAATTACTGCTAATTTGTTTTTTCACCATTCGAAGCACTTCTTTTTCCAATTCTACCGCTTTTGGAAATAGAAGCTCGTCTTCGATTTTAGCATGAATGATAAGCTCTTTCTCAAAATTCTGAAGTTCACTGTAGAGAATTTTCATGCTGAGGGGAGCGTCTTCTGGCAACTCATAATTTTTTGTTAATTTTCTGATCCCCACCATTTCATCATCATGATCCTCATGAGCATGCGCCATGGATTTAATTGGACTTTCTTCCAAAATCGTCAATGCATCATTTAATCTAAATCCTCCTGATTCTATTTCTTGCAATAACTGAATTCTTTTGAATACGCGACTTTCTTCTTCGTGAATATGGTGGATAAAATCTTCTACAAACAAAGGAAACATAATCCTTAGGTCTGACAATATTCCAGCATATTTATCATCTCTACTGATGCCTGTGACCATATTTGATAAAAAGGGCAACTCTTGTCTAACAAAGAAATAGTGTTTCTTTTTGAGATAAGCTACCAGAACCTCTATTGGATGTAAGTACAGCTCTTCTGATTTAGGCTCCTTTCTGTTTGCCCACACTTCCAATTCTTCTACAAGGTGATTAGGGTTTACTTTGAATTTCTTACAAACCTCTAGCAAAGAATTCTCCTCATATTGATAAAAATTTATTCCAAAATAATGCAAAACAGCCGCAAAAACATAATTCTCAGATACGAGTTCTTTGATTCGAGACTTTTGTATATCTTTTGGATTCAACATATAGACAAAAGTAAAGCATTTTAAGAGAAATTGCCCAAATTCTTTATCTAAATTGAATTTATTGCGTTTATAAAAACGAATTGCATAAAAATTCAGTTATGTAGTATATTTGAAGAATTTCCAATAAAGTAATTAAAAAATAACCAGAGGATATCGTGAGCGAAATTAAAAACACAAAAGCACAGGTCCGTCTTCCAATCATTATCGCGCTTGCAATTGCTGCGGGAGTTTGGATAGGTGCTACTTTTGCTGAACCAAAAACAGACAGAAATGACCTGAAAGCTGCTATTTATAAACTTCAGGAAATAGTAACTTATATCAACAGGGATTATGTAGACAGTGTGAATACTAATGAGTTGGTTGAGTTTGGAATTGAGAAAATGTTGGAGAAGTTAGATCCACATTCCAGCTACATCCCTGCAAAAGATGCTGCACTTGCGAAATCACAACTTGAAGGGAATTTTGATGGAATTGGTGTAGAATTTGGCATTATCAGAGACACTATTTATGTAGTAGCACCACTTACAGGTGGTCCTTCAGAGAAATTAGGGATCCAATCAGGTGATCAAATCATCAAAGTAGATGGTGAAACTGTTGCAGGAACAGGAATTACAAATAATGATGTATTCAGCTTATTGAGGGGCCCTAGCGGAAGTGTGGTAGAAGTTGAAGTAAAGAGAAAATCCCAAAGAGATCTTATCAAGTTCGATATTGTGAGAGATAAGATACCTCAATATTCTATCAATGCTTCCTATATGATAAATGATGAGGTAGGATACATTAAAGTGACTAGGTTTGCAGCCACAACCTACGAAGAGTTCAAAAAATCAGTTTCTGAACTTAAGGAACAGGGTATGACCAAGCTAGTGTTAGATCTGCAGAGTAACCCCGGAGGATATATGGGAGCTGCTATCAATATAGCAGATGAAATCTTAGGAAGCAACGCTGTAATCGTGTCCCAAGAAGGAAAAACGAATAAGTTTAATCAAAAGGCCTTCGCAGTAAAACAAGGTGATTTTGAGGAAGGATCTGTAATCGTTTTGATTAATGAAGGAAGTGCCTCAGCTTCTGAGATTGTGGCAGGTGCAATTCAAGACAATGACAGAGGACTAATTGTAGGTAGAAGGTCTTTTGGTAAAGGGCTGGTACAAATGCCAATACCACTTTCTGATGGAGCTGAATTAAGACTGACTATCGCAAGGTATTTCACTCCTTCTGGAAGATCTATCCAAAAACCTTATGGAGACAACGAGGATGAATACAGTTTGGATTGGATCAAAAGGTTTGAGCACGGTGAGTTTTTCTCTGCTGACAGTGTTAAATTCAATGATAGCCTTAGATATGAAACCAAATCAGGAAGAGCCGTTTATGGCGGAGGTGGAATAATGCCAGACTTCTTTGTACCATTGGACACCACTATGTCTAGCTCTTACGTCAACAGACTTTTCAATTCGGACTCGGCTAGAGAGTTTGTTCTTGAATACTTAGACAAAAACAAGAAGAAGTTTGATGGAATGAGCTTTGAAGACTACTACAGCAAGTATCAAGTGTCAGACGAAATGCTTCAAGCACTGATAAAAGTAGGAGAAAGAAACAAAGTTAAATTTGAAGAAAAAGACTTCAATAAATCCAAAGACTATCTCAAGACACTTATTAAAGCTAACATGGGAAGGAACATCTTCGATGATAATGCTTACTATAAGGTAATCAACGACATCAACGAAATATACCTACAAGCGATCAAGTTGTTTGATGAAGCAGAGAAGCTTGCTCTATCCGCAAATACAAATGAATAATTAACCCTAATACAAAAAAGGGAGACCAAATTAATGATCTCCCTTTTTTTATTTTATATCTATCAGAAAGTCTCTTCCAGATGGTCTCAGGACGTCGCCCACTTTTCCAAAAGCAATTACTACCCGCCTTTCTTTTGATTTATTAAAAATTTAGATTGATCACTCCTCGCTGATGTAAAAAAAAGCGAATAACAGAACCATCATATTTACTTAATATGTATATCCGTTTTCATACCAGTAGAATCTAAATAATTGAATTAACCTGTGATTTCGAACCAATATCAATAAATATCCAATATCTATTAGTATCAGTTTGCCAAAAAACAATCGTTTAATTGATTAGTGGCATGATTGCGGATAATCATATTACTTAATTATTGATAATGACAACTCATAATTCAACCTTTCTTTTTATTCTGTTAACTTAGTGATTATATAACCCTAAACCAGATGAAATCATTTATTCTAACTTTAACGCTAAGCTTTATACTAATGAGTGAAAATATTCAGGCACAAGTAAAAATAACCCATATCGCCGTTTATGTAAGTGACTTGCAGCGAAGTGCTGATTTTTATAGAGACGTATTAAATTTCAAAGAAATTGACGAACCTTTTAAAGACGGTTTACATGCATGGTTTGATATTGGAAACAATGTCCAACTTCATATCATTGAAGATGTGTGGGAACCTGTCACTATTAACAAAATAAACCACCTTTGTTTTAGCATAACTGACATGGGTGATTTTATCAAAAACCTGGAAAAACACAAAATTGCATTTGAAGATTGGCCCGGAGAAAAAGGAAAAATAAACATCCGTCCAGATGGCGTACAACAAATTTACCTTAGAGATCCTGATGGCTATTGGATAGAGGTTAATGATGAATACTAAATATGATTATCAGTAATGGGACAAGTAGTCGAATTTGTCAATTAAATAATGCGGATAATCGCTGCTTGTGTCGCGCCTGTGTGCATAGGCGAAGCGCACAAGAGTTATAAGTAGAATAGTTACTTTTGAATCAGTTGACTTAAAACATATCAAAGGTTGGCTTCTGGTAAGAAAGCGGATACATAAAGTACTAAATAAAAAAAGTGAAAGGACTCAACCTTTCACTTTTTTTATTTAGTACTCTTTCAAGAAGAGCTGTTTGCTGAAAAATTCTAATTGCCCCCTAATTACTTTTCGTAAAGTGCGGAAGGCCATACATCATTTCCTGCGTTCACATCTGTGATGATTTTATCAGGATCGATCTCGACTTTAACTACTTTTTTGTCCACCTTCAATAAGTGCTGCCAAGTATTTCCTTTGAACCAAACTTCGACAGGCAATGACCTTCTTTCCTTTTCTCCATCCTCATAAGTCACTTCAAAATTGACAGGCATTGGCATATCTCCCTTGTTTGAAAAAACTACAATATAATTGGCCCCATAAGGATAGACACCGTCCACAGACAAGTCAATGTTTGCATTGCTATAAAACCAACCTTTCCAGAACCAGTCCAAATTTTCCCCTGACACATTTTCTACGTGATTGAAGAAATCGGTAGGCTGTGGATGCTTATAAGCCCAAGTTTTGATGTAAGAACGAAATGCTTTATCAAACCTTTCATGACCCAAAATGTATTCTCTAAGCATAATCAGCCCCAATGCAGGCTTCATATAAGCTACCATACCCAAGTTATTGCTTTGAGTTCTATCTGCATGAGTTGCTATTGGCTCTCTGTTATCATTGGTCAACCAACCCAAATATTTTCTGGTCTGAATAAGATCGTTGGTGTACTCACCATTATTGAAAGCCAAGTAGCTGTAGTAATTGATAAAAGTATTGAAACCTTCATCCATCCATGCATGTCTTCTTTCATTGGTACCAACAATCATCGGGAACCAATTATGACCAAATTCATGATCAGTAACACCCCATAGCGACTCCCCTTTTGACTTGTAGCTACAGAAATTCAATCCAGGATATTCCATTCCTCCGATGTCCGCAGCAACATTTACCGCCACTGGATATGGGTATTCATACCACATTTCAGAGTAATGCTCAATCGACGCTTTGCTGTACTCAGTAGATCTTCCCCAAGCATCTTCACCATCACTTTCCTTTGGGTACACAGATTGGGCAATTATCCTTTTCCCACTTGGAAGATTCGCTCCTACTGCATCCCAAATAAATGCTTTTGATGATGCAAAAGCAACATCTCTACTGTTGTTCATTTTAAAGTGCCAAGTAAGCTTTCCATCCTGTCTCGGTCTGATATTGGCATGGTCACCCACTTCATCCGGATTGATGATGTATACTCTTTGATCACTCTCAGCTGCATTTTTCATTCTATTTTGTTGCTCCCTTGTCAGGACTTGACTTGGATTCTGAAGCTCGCCCGATCCTACTACGATATGATCAAAAGGGACAGTTACTTTATAATCAAAGTCTCCATATCCCAAATAAAACTCCCCAGCCCCTAAGTAAGGGTCTGTATTCCAACCAGTCACATCATCAAGCACCGCAACTCTTGGGTACCACTGAGCCATAGCATAGATTGTCCCATCTTTCACATCCAATCTCCCCATTCTATCCATTCCTTTGACAGGTATCTTATATTCAAAATCCATAGAAACGGTACCTACTCCACCATTTGCAGGAATAGGTTCCGCAAAAACAACTTGCATTCTGGTATCTGAAATCAAATACTCATTACTGACAGCTTTGTTTCTTCCTGATAAGCTAGCCTTCACATTATCGATAGTATATCCACCATCGACATCTCCACTGTATCGATTCCCCTGAACTGGCGTGGTCAATGTCCCTCTTGACTCTTCTGTAAATCTATTTTGCTCTAAAAAAAGCCAAATGAAATCTAAAACTTCTGGGCTGTTGTTTGTGTAAGTAATCGTCCAAGAACCTTTTACTGAATGATTCTCTTCATCCAACTCAACGTTAATGACATAATCAGATTTATTTTGCCAATAATTTGGTCCTGGCTTGCCCGTGGCAGACCTGTAAGCTGTCCCTTGTCTGTAACCAAACTCGGTAAAAGCAGCATCTTTATTGTCTTTTACTTGCTGAGCCTCAAGGTTAGTAACCCCTGTCAAAACTAGAAGTAAAAGGAATACCCTTTTTACAATATGTGTCATACTATGAAATATAATTTTAAATGATTTGGCTAAAATACAGAAACAAAAGATAACAAAAAACCAAATTTACAGAGTAAGGTATGTAGGCTAGAAATTACTTCTAAAATGCAAAACATTTGCATTTAGAATTATTTAGAAGGTAATTTGCCCCGAGATTTTAAATCTATTTTATGAAAAAAATATTACTTATTCCTGCTTTAATCCTTCATTCTTACGGTGTTAAAGCTATTCAAGACAGTACCACCGTTGATCTTGGAGAAGTTGTAATTCAAGAAAACAGGATTGAAATTCCATTCAACAAGGTATCAAGAAACATTTCAATCGTCAGTAGAAAAGACATAGAGACTACACCTGCCAGAAGCTTGCAAGAAGTTCTTTCATTTACTCCAGGAGTAGATGTAAGGCAGAGGGGTGTTTCTGGTGTACAAGGTGATATTGGAATCAGAGGTGGAGGTTTTGAACAAACCTTGATGCTCATAAATGGAATAAAAATGACTGATCCGCAAACAGGGCATCATATCATGAATATCCCAATTCCGCTTCAAGCAATACAACGTGTGGAGGTAATGAAAGGCCCAGCCTCCAGAATTTATGGACAAAATGCTTATGCTGGTGCTGTTAATGTGGTCACGATGCTACCCGAAACCAAAGGACTGAACATTCAAGCTTATGGAGGTGATTTTGGAATGAAGGGGGTCAGCGTAGTTTCCGCCTTGCCAGTCACTTTGCCTTTTGGCACTTACAAACAATCATTATCTGTTTCACACGATGCCTCAAATGGTCATTGGTACAACTCTGATTATAAAGTAAGTAATGTTTTCTATGAAGGTGGGATGGATTTGAATGAAAAAAATGAGATTCGAACTATGGTTGGGTATACCGACAGGTCATTTGGTGCAAATGGATTCTACACCAACAGCTTTCCGGATCAATGGGAAAGTATTCAGACTTTTATTGCTTCACTTAGCCATACTTATAGCCATGAAAACCTTTACTTACAGACTAGGGCATATTGGAGAAGAAATTCGGATGAATTTAGGTTAAGGAGAAATGAACCTGAATTTTTCACCAACAACCATGTCTCAGATGTTTTTGCCTTGGAGCTGAATGGAAGATATCAATCCAAACTAGGTACTACAGGCTTTGGAGTCGAAGGAAGGCAAGAGAAAATAGAAAGTAATAATTTGGGAGATAGAGATAGGGCTTTTCTTGGAGTTTTTGCGGAGCATCGGATTGAGTTTTGGGAAAACTTTGATTTCAGGGCCGGAGTATATTCCAATTTTTACGATGAATATGGCTGGAAGCATTTCCCTGGTGCAGAATTGGGGTATCAAATCAATAATAGCTCAAGACTTTATACAAACTATGGGGCAAGTTATAGAATCCCATCCTTCACAGAACTTTATTACCAAGATCCAAGTAATTTGTCAAATCCAGACTTGACACCAGAAGAAGCCCAAAGTTTTGAGTTCGGTTACAAATATGGAAACAAAGGCTTAAGACTTGAAATAGTCTATTTCAACAGACACACAAAAAACCTTATTGACTGGAATAGAGAGCCAAGCGAAATTGTACCAAACCCTAACCGCTGGACACCAAGAAATATCTCTGAAGTAACTTTCCAAGGGATCGAAATAGGAATGCAGCAAGCGCTAAAGCTTGGAAGTAAGAACTTTAAACTTTCTGAAATTTCATTGAGTTACAATTACATCGATGCTGACTTGAAACAATTACCAGGGGCAGAATCAAGAAACACCCTGAACGCAATGCGACATCAGGCTATTGCCGGTGTAAGAACTGAGTTTTTTACAAATTTAGAATTGAACATCAAGGCTAGATATATTGAAAGAATGGCATTAGATCCATATTTCCTAATGGATATTAGAATGGATTACAATAGGCTGAAGACTTTTGGCATTTTTGCTGAGGCTTCCAATGTCACGAATACTGATTATATAGAAGCTGGCTTTGTCCAAATGCCTAGAAGATGGTTTAGGGCTGGAATTAGTTTAAACCTCTTTCAATAAGAACTAACCCTGGATTTTTTATTAGGATTCTACATAGAAAATCAGATAAAAAATCCGGGGTTGTTCATTAGAGCTGAAGATTCAAAAAGACATCATTTATTCCTTCCTAATGAAAAACATTGCTGAAATCAATTTGACATTTTTTTGATTTTACATGCATGAAAGTTTATGATTATCCGCAATCATGCCACTAATCAATTAGACGGTTGTTTTTTGGCAAACTGATACTAATAGATATTGGATATTTATTGATATTGGTTCGAAATCACAGGTTAATTCAATTATTTAGATTCTACTGTTATAAAAACGGATATACATATAAAGTTTTTTTTTTAAAAAAAGATATATGCTTCAATGCCTGTAAGCTAAATTTCTAACATTTTTGGTTGCATTGAATCAATATCCACAAATATCTTGTATCAATTAATATCGAATAGAAGCAAAAATGATTGATTTGTTTTGTCACTGACATCATTCCGTATACACATAAAATTTTATCAAAACACATACCCAAGAGTCCACTCCATATAATCTGCCCTTCCTCCATGGGCTTTCAATGTGGCGGCTACTTGCCAGTTTGATGACAAATGATACTTCAAGCCGTATCTTTGATAAAAAAGTTTATGTGTTTCATCAGGTCTTTTTAGATAAGTTGCAAATTGGGTCACAAAAACAAGTTTATTCATATGTAAATCATGACCAACTGCAAAACCTGTTCTCCATCGATCGAATGACCCTGATTGGCCATATTCATCTACCCTCGCCTGTCTTTCTCTAATATAACCCACATTGTAATCTAAATCCAATCCAGCCGTCCAAGACCCAATAGGTGAATATCTATATGATGAGGTATAATTGATGCCATATGCAGGAAAAACAGCAAAATCTAAAGCTCTAATACTTTTCACACCCGATCTGATATATATCGCATGATTTATCCTTTCCAATTTATAATCAAGCGTCTTTTGGTTAACTTTTTCAAAAGCCTTTGGATTCTCCTCAGCAATTTGATAATTGACTCCAAAACCAGCAAAAACAATGTTAAGGCCGGAATTAGGCAGTCTACGCGCAGCATTACTGATGTGAGTAAGTCCAGCATGTGCATTCAACCCCAATTTGTCCGTAAGTGAATAATTGTACACCAATTGAGCTTCAACAAAATAATTCACATTAGAACCAATTGCTTTTTGGAGATCGTTTTTCACAGGATCAAATGGGTTTTCTACATAGGCTAAGCCAAGAGACACTTTGTATGAAACTTCACTTTTTCCCCAAGCTTTAATAATCGGCTGGAGAAATCCACTTAATGCGTAAGATCTCCCTACCAAGGCATTATCATGATCTAAATAGGTAAAGCTCACACCAGCTATAGGGTTATTCATATGATCATGATATTCTTTTGCATTGAGTCTTGAAAAATAATCAAGCTTAACAAACCTTGGATAACCTTTCACAGGGCTCACTTCTGAATTATGAATAATTGTACTCCCCAATGACTTGTTCATTTGGAAATAACTTTGACCCTTGGCTTGATTTGTGACAAAAAAAACGACACCAAGAATAATTACCCTTGAGATACAATCCCTAATCATGAAAATATATTTGTTCTAATTATTCGCGTTCTGATGTCATTGCAGACAACCAAATTATATCAGAATTATGTACTCAAAAGAAAAAAAAATGTTGTGATTCAAAATGCAATATATAAATATTACAAGTCATAAATAAAAAAAGCCTCTCTCTGAGGCTTTATGTGGGAGTTGAGGGATTCGAACCCCCGACCCTCTGCTTGTAAGGCAGATGCTCTGAACCAACTGAGCTAAACTCCCGAAGGACAATAAATATAAAATATGTGGGAGTTGAGGGATTCGAACCCCCGACCCTCTGCTTGTAAGGCAGATGCTCTGAACCAACTGAGCTAAACTCCCATTGCTTTCTGAATGGAATGCAAAGGTAAATTTAAATTTTATCCATACAAACATAAAATTAAATATTTTATCACCTCAACAAGTAACTTTCTGATAATGAACCAAAAATTCTTTCAGACCCAAAAATTTCACCTATTAGGAAATTCTAATAGGTGAAATCATCTCTAATCAAATATCAAACTTTATCCCTTGGGCTAATGGCAATGAATTGCTGTAGTTGATGGTATTTGTTTGGCGGCGCATATATGCTTTCCAAGAATCAGAACCTGACTCTCTTCCTCCACCAGTTTCTTTTTCACCTCCAAAAGCCCCACCAATCTCTGCACCTGAAGTACCTATATTTACATTGGCAATTCCACAATCTGATCCTGCAGCTGACAGAAACAATTCCGCCTCACGCATATTCAAAGTCATAATTGAAGAAGATAATCCTTGCGGAACTCCGTTTTGCATTGCAATTGCATCTTCCAATGATGCGTATTTCATTAGATACAGAATTGGCGCAAAGGTTTCATGCTGTACCATCAGATAATTGTTTTCAGCTTCGATGATGCATGGTTTGACATAGCATCCCGACTCATAGCCTTCACCGGTCAACACACCACCAGAGACTAATTCCTTCCCTCCTTCTTCAGTTACCTTTTTGATTGCATCAAGGTACATATCGACAGCTTCTGTATCTATGAGCGGCCCTACATGATTTTTCTCATCCAAAGGATTTCCTATTACTAATTTACCATATGCAGAAACCAATCTAGATTTCACTTCTTCATACACAGATTCATGAATTATCAACCTACGAGTAGTAGTACATCTTTGCCCAGCAGTCCCTACAGCACCAAAAAGAGCCCCTCTGATTGCTATTTCCAAATCAGCATTCTCGGTAATTATTATAGCATTATTTCCTCCCAACTCCAATAATGACCTACCTAACCTTCCTCCAACGGCTTGACCTACTAGCTTACCCATACGGGTAGAACCTGTGGCTGAAACTAAAGGAATTCTAGAGTCGTGAGACAAATACTCCCCTACTTTATAATCACCCACGATCAGTGATGAAATCCCTTCAGGGAGATTGTTTTCCTTCAATACTTTTGCGATAATTTTCTGACATGCGACTGCTGACAAAGGTGTTTTTTCAGAAGGCTTCCACACGCACACATTGCCACAAACCATAGCTATCATACTATTCCAAGACCAAACTGCCACTGGAAAATTAAAAGCTGATATAATCCCTACAACACCAATTGGATGCCATTGCTCATACATCCTGTGCCCAGGCCTTTCTGAATGCATGGTCAAACCATAAAGCTGCCTAGACAACCCAACAGCAAAATCACAGATATCAATCATTTCCTGGACTTCTCCCAGTCCTTCTTGATATGATTTACCCATTTCATAAGAAACCAATTTCCCTAATTCAGATTTCACCTCCCTCAATGCATTTCCTACCTGTCTAACAATCTCACCTCGCTGAGGAGCTGGTGTCACTCTCCAAGATTCAAAAGAACCCTGAGCTTCCTTAATGACTTTTTCATAAGCTTCCTTATTTGTCAATTGGACTTTGGCTATCAGCTGCCCATCTGCTGGAGAAAAAGAACTCAAAAAACTTTCACCAGTATCTATCCAATTGTCACCAGTACTCGTACCATTGTTTTCAGCAGAAATGCCCAAAACTTTTAGAGCATCACTTATTCCATATTTCTCTGACATATATAATTGGTTTTATATTATTTCCTTGTTTGTAAAAATAATAAAATTGATTTGCTTGCTGATAGCATGCCACATATTTATACCTAATCACAGGCAAATCAATATAAATTTCATAATGCTAAAACACTATCTCAACAATAGTCTTTTTAAATCCACAGCATCAAGATAACGCTTCAATCCTGGACCAGGAAGTATTCGATACACAAAATTAATACGATAATTACCAGTCATCAAGGTGTTATCAAACTCACTGTTTCTCGTCAAATTAACTCGATTGTGTACATAGTTTGCATTAACGGACCATTTTTTAGAATTGTAACCGACAAATCCCCTTAAAAACAAATTGGAATTTAAAGCCCATCTTTTTTCAGTTTCATTCTCAAATGAAATGCTTTGATGACCTAAACTCAGGTTGGTAGAAGCAGATCCGGTTATAAAAAAATGCTTGAGGATAACAAAAGTGTGGGTGTACCCTACATTTGGTCCAAATTGGAAATAACGAGAAGAACTGAAATTCCTACTTTCAGAGGGCAAAAAACCAATGGGTAAAATAAGCCTATCGTTATCCACCAGACCACCATAAACCTCAAACCCTACAAGTGGACTTCCCGCAGAACGCTTCTGCCATTCACTCTGAAGAAACGCTGCTCTTAGTGAAAGCTTATCACCATTAAACAAATATTGTACATTTGTTCCGATCTTTCTGACACGCATTTCAGGAAGAATCAAAAAAGGGTCAGTTTGATTTGATAAACCATCAAGATCAGCATAAAACCCTTTATAAAATTGCAGAAAAAGATCTATTACAAGGTTTTTTGGGTAAGCATGTGCTTGCAAATCCAAGTACTTAGAATCACCAGTTCCTTTATCTGGATTCAAAAATCCAAAACCGTAGGCAATGTTCAAAGTCAGACCATTATAAGTGGCACCAACACCTAAGTTTAAAGTAGAGTTGGGTTCAAAGCGAAGTTTTTGATCTCCACGCCTATCATTTAAAAGAAATGAAGTGTATTTTCTAGAAGTGTAGACCCGAGTGGTCAATTGGTCTGGGAATTTTTCGTAATAGACAGAGTCTTTATCGTTTTGGGCAAAAACCTCTTGCTTTAGCGCAATCAAGGAAAACACGAACAGTAAGACTAGCTTAAATATTTGATTCTTGTAAATATTCACATTGAGTTAATTTAAAGAATTTCTTCAATTTGCTAAATTAATAAGACCATACCAAACAAAAAATCCTGCCGAAGCAGGATTTATTTGTTGAAATGAAGACTAGTAAAAGCAATTTTCAATATAGTCTTCATTTCTAAACTAGTTCAAAAACTCTAAGCAGAAAAAGTTGCTTAATCACCCGTGACAAATATACACAAGTTTATCTCAAACTTCCAAAATTTTCTTCATGGTATTTTTAGATAAATTATAAAAATAATAACACAACATTACTCAAGCGACACCTTTATCAGGATTTAAAGGCAGATGTAAAACGCCATTTATCCAATTTAAATCCTAATACAAAACTAGTAAACTTTACCTCGTAAATTATATTATAAATCTATATATCAACAGTTTATAAATTAAAATGACCACAGTTAAAATCAAATATTAACTTTGAATTTATTTCCATTCAAATAAAAAGTGACTATTTGATACGCATCTCAATATTGAGTACTTTTGAGTACTATAAAAACAATTAAAAATTAGAATATTAATATTTGTGATACTCAAAACTTCTCAAAATTCAAACAAAACCAAGCTATCTCTATTGCCAAAACTCTAACAGATTACTCCAAAGTAATCGTGTGAAAAATGCAGTATATATAATCATTAAAGTATTTTATACTAGTTAAAAATTTATCCAAATTTAAAAAAGTAGTCTAATTAAAATAAAGCCTTCAAGGAATCAAGTATCTTTATACAAAATTTCGTCTAAACTCAAATGATAAATAATCAGCCTCTTGTTTCAGTTATCATCCCATGTTTCAACCATCAGGATTACATCCAAGAAACAGTAAGCTCTGTATTACAATCATCATATCCGAAAGTTGAAATCATCATTGTCAATGATGGATCCACTGACAAATCAGGGGAAGTAATAAGGTCTTTAGAAAATGAATATGAAAACATTCTCGGAATCGAGCAAAAAAATGCAGGCCCCTCCGCTGCAAGAAATGCCGGTATATCAAAAGCAAAAGGGACAATAATCTTACCTCTGGATGGAGATGATTTGATTTCAAAAGACTACATATTAGAAGCGGTAGACACATTTTTCAAATCGGAGAATATCAAACTAGTATATTGCAAAGCCGAAAAATTCGGAAAGAAAAATGGGCCATGGAAACTAAAACCATTTTCATTAGAGTCACTTGCAAAAGACAATATGATATTTGTAAGTGCAATGTTCAAGAAAGAAGATTGGCTGTCGGTTGGGGGGTTTGATGTAGAAATGAGAGGTGGATGGGAGGACTGGGAATTTTGGATTTCGCTTTTAAAATCTGGTGGGGAAGTCGTACAGCTACCATTTGTCGGGTTTTATTACAGAACTGCTGAAAAATCAAGAAGGAAGATTTTTTCTAAAAAAGGAAAAAACAAAACTATAGATTATCTTAACCAAAAACATAAGGATTTTTTCTTCAAATATCTAAATGGACCTCTTCACCACCAAAGAAGCCTTTCAAATATCATCAATAAGATTAAATCTATATTTGCTAATATCAATATCCGTAATAACGCAAAAAGCTAAATCAAAAGACTTGCTCAAGCGAATAATCGTAACTTACGCCAGACCTTTGCGCCTAGGCTTAGCAGACAAGGGTTATTAGTAGATTAGTTATCTAGGTGCATCAACTGATTTACAATATATCGTTTTGTTTGGCTACTGCTAAGGAAGGGAATAACTATTTGGTAATTAAATTTTATCCCTACCCAAAATAAATTTCTGCCAGTAATACTTAATTGGATTGGTATATTTCAGTTGTTTCCAAGGGCGACTTCCATGTGGTCTATGCCAAACCTGCACATCATTTAGCACAAAGTTTCTGAACCCAAGATTAATGGACATTTTTGAAATAGTTGTATCAAACCAATCTTTTGACCTCTCTAGACGGTTTAGGTCAAACTGCTTTAATAGAGGTAGCGAAATCAAAGTACAACAAAAGCTTAAACTCCTTTCTGTTTGAATTACGTTCTTTTTTTCATTTTTAAATTTGAGATATGGGAAATTTGTCATCCCAACTTCATCTACAGTTATTGCTCCAATCATACCTGATTTTTCATTGAGAGCAAGAAAATCAAGTAATCTTGAAAAAGTATCTTTCTTTACTACAACATCAGACTCTACTATAATCATTGGCAATTTCTCGTCAAGAGCTATACTTTGCCCCTTTTGCAGAACATAATCATAGTTAGGTGAAGGTTTACTTACAAAATCCTCTAAATGGATCAATTCATATCCAAAAATTGCACGGTTTGCTTCCAACTTCTCTCTAGTATCTTCACTACTAAAGTCATTAAAAATAATATGTTTTACTTTAATATCAGATTCACTTATGGCCTTTGCTGTATCCAAAGTGGTTTCTATTGCATTCTTTACTGGTGTAATTACTACAGCCTTTACCATATTAATAACAAAATAGTTGAAGGAAAACAAATATAACTGGAGGCCAAATGAAAATAAACTCAAATGACCTCCAGATAAACATTAGCTAATTAAGACAACTTTCCCAAAGCTTCTTTCATCCTTTTCAAAGCTTCTTTCAAATCCTCTTCTGAGGCTGCATATGATAGCCTAAAACAATCAGGAGCACCAAATGCAGCTCCTGTCACTACTGAAACGTTCGCTTTCTCTAGCAAATAAATACACAAATCATCTGCATCATTTATTTGCTTTCCATCGGCACTTTTTCCAAAGAAAGCAGTCACATCCGGAAAGAAGTAAAAAGCTCCTTCGGGAACGTGTGTTTTAATCCCTGGAATATCTCTCAACAATTCCAACACCAATTCTCTACGTCCTAAATACGCCTTCTCCATTTCTTTGGAAGGATTTTGATCTCCTGATATTGCTGCCAAGGCAGCTCTTTGTGCGATACCTGTACCACCTGAGGTGAATTGACCTTGCATCTTCTCACAAGCTTTGGCGATAAATAAAGGAGCACAAATATATCCTACTCTCCATCCTGTCATTGCATAACCTTTTGAGAATCCGTTTACGGTGATTGTCCTTTCAAACATCCCTGGGAAAGAACCTATACTTGCATGCTTTCCAGTGAAGTTGATCAATTCATAAATCTCATCAGCGATCACATATACACCTTCTTGGCTTTTTACTACTTCAGCGATAGCCTCCAATTCTTCCTTGCTGAAAACTGAACCTGTGGGATTGCAAGGTGAAGAATAGATTACTGCTTTTGTTTTAGCTGTCATTGCATCTTTCAACTGCGCAGCTGTTGCTTTGAAATTATTTTCCAAAGTACCTTCAATCAAAACAGGAACACCACCTGCCAACTTGATGATCTCTGCATAAGAAACCCAATAGGGTGAAAAAATAACTACTTCATCACCTTCATTAAGCATACACATAAATATGTTAGCGATAGAATGCTTAGCTCCAGTAGAAACGACTATGTTTTCAGCTTTTGCTTCACTTATGTTATTTTCATCACGTAGCTTTTTGGCTATTGCCTCTCTCAAATCCTGATACCCTGCCACAGGAGGGTAAGCAAAATATTTCCCCTCATCGATTGCAGCCTTTGCTGCTTCCTGAATATGTTTTGGCGTTTTGAAATCTGGTTCTCCAAGACTCAAACTTATAATATCTATTCCTTGGCCTTTTAGCTCTCTAGCTTTTTTTGCCATTGCCAGCGTTGCTGACTCTTCCATTTGGTTAATTCGGTCTGATAGGATTGAATTCATTCTAGTGGTTGTTTTTTTAAAATTTTGTCAAAATTAAAGATTTGAAACTTTAATTCTAAACATAACTGAGATTTGATTGCGAATTAGTAATTTTAATGCTCAATAAACTTAAAAAGAACACGTTATTCAGATCATGAAATCGATCAAAATTCTTTTATTCCTGCTGATTGCTTTTAAAGTGGGCGCGTTTGCACAAAAAAAGTCTGACGTGGAACTCGTTGACCCTGATTCATCGGGAATAGTTGCCAATAAATTGTTACCGACCACATCTCCGCTTTTGCTATTTGATGAACAAAGCAGAAAGGAAAAAAAGAAAAAGGATAAAAAGAAAGCAAAGAAAAATATTTACTTCGGAGAGAAAACCAGAAAAGGAAGAACTAGGCAAGTATTTAGAGATCAAGTTCAATACACCGTTTTCAATTACACATCAGAACAAAAAACTGTAGACCCTTATATTAGAGACATCTATTGGTACGATCAAAAAGATAGGATAATTCGTTCAAAGGATTTTGACCCCTCAAAAGGAGTATTGCTGCATGGCCCTTTTGAAAAATATCTAAATGAAACTGTCATAGAAAAAGGCATGTTTTATTTCGGCACCAAGCATGGTACTTGGCTAACCTTCGACGCCAAAAGTGTCTTGTTAGACAAAGGACATTATAATGAAGGATGGCCAAAAGATTCTAGGACGACTTACTACGACGAAAACAATAAAGTGATCGAAAAAATAACTCCTGTGGAATATGAATTGAAGGAAGGTAATTTCTATCATTTCTACCAAAATGGACAAGCTGCAGTTATCGGGGAATATAAATACGGTGAAAAAGTCGGTATTTGGACAGAATACTGGGACACCAAAAATACCACCGCTATCAGGAAGAGGGAGATTCAATATCAGGAAAAACCCTTCACCAAAAATTTCAGACCCTATATAAGGGCAGAATGGGACAAGGAAGGAAGTTTGATCTATAGAAACCTCGCATCAAATTAATTTACAATTAACCCTATAATTTTTATAGGGTTTTTAATTTTAGATATATTTTTTCCATATATTTGTCACACTAACTATTGGTATGACACAAGTACAATTCAGCAAGTATTCATTTCTACTGGACAGAACTGCCAGAAAAGTAAAACAATATGCACAGCAGAAGTTTAATCTTGGGGAATTTGACATTACGGTAGATCAATGGTTGGTGCTGAAAAATCTTGCTGAAAATGAATTGCTAAGCCAGACCGAATTAGCACAACTGGTATTCAAAGACCACCCTACTTTGACAAGGATCATAGATATACTTTCAAAAAAAGGATACGTGGAAAGGATACCACATCCACAAGACAGGAGAAGCTTTCAACTTCATCTTACTGAAGATGGAATAGAGAAAGTCGAATCGCTTAAGCCACAGGTAGCATCAATAAGAGAAAAAGCTTGGGAAAACCTTGATTCAAAGGATTTTGAAGAATTTAAAAGGATTTTGAACACTATTTATAATAATCTGGAATAGAAAAACCCAAGAAGGTTTAAAATAGTTGTTATACTAATTATATTTGTACGAACAAATTGAATTCACATTGGTTTTACCAATAAACAAATAGAGAAATGATTAATACTGACATTTGCATTATCGGAGCAGGACCAGTTGGTTTGTTTGCTGTTTTTGAAGCAGGACTATTAAAAATGAGGTGTCATTTGATTGATGCATTACCTCAGGTAGGTGGTCAACTTTCGGAGATTTATCCCCAAAAGCCAATCTATGATATCCCAGGGTATCCAGAAGTAAAAGCACAGGAATTGGTGGATAATTTGATGGATCAAATCAAGCCTTTCAATCCGACATTCACTTTGGGAGAAAGAGTGGATCACCTTGCTAAGCAGGAAGATGGCTCTTTTATAGTCACCACTAGTGATAAGACGAAAGTTCATGCTCAGGTAATTGTAATTGCTGGAGGCTTGGGTTGCTTTGAACCTAGAAAACCTGTCCTTGAAAACTTAGAGCATTTTGAAGGAAAAGGCATTACCTATATGGTAAAAAACCCTGAAACCTTTAGAGACAAAAAGGTGGTCTTGGCAGGTGGTGGAGATTCTGCACTTGATTGGGCTATCTACTTGTCAGATGTAGCGAAAAGGGTAACCTTGGTTCATAGAAATGAAACTTTCAGGGGTGCTCCTGATTCTGCTGCGAAGGTTTTTGATATGGCAAATAATGGTAAAATCGATTTGATCCTTTCTGCAAATCTCAAGCAGGTAGGTGGAAATGGTGTGCTAAATAGCGTTACTCTAGAAAGTAAAAATAAAGAGGAAATAAAAATAGATGCTGATTATTTGATCCCATTGTTTGGATTAAGTCCAAAACTTGGACCTATAGCAGATTGGGGTTTGAGTATTGATAAAAATGCCATCGAAGTGGATACCACTGACTACTCTACTGGTGTTGACAGAATCTACGCAATTGGTGATATCAATACTTATCCGGGGAAATTGAAGCTGATACTTTGTGGCTTCCACGAGGCAGCCATCATGATGCACTCAGCTTTCAAATATGTTTACCCTGATCAAAAATTAAGCTTCAAATATACCACTGTCAATGGTGTAAATGCATTTTAATTTTATCTTTGCACCATGGTAACATTTATAGTAGAAGATCACGACGGCAATCGCCAATCTATAGAAGCTCCTGACGACATGGGGCTGAGCTTGATGGAAATCTTGAAAGCTTCAGAATACCCAGTACTTGCAACTTGCGGCGGAATGGCTCTTTGTGCCACCTGTCATGTAGAAGTCTTGGAAGGCGAAGAGGCACTTGGAGAAGCTACCGATACTGAACTCGATCAGTTGGAGAATCTACCCGAGTACTACCCAACAAGCAGACTTGCATGTCAGGTAAGAATCAGCCCAATATTGGAAGGGGCTGTGATCAAACTCAGAGGTGAAGACAATTAATATAAATAAAGGATAGATGATAAGAGAAAAAGGAGGTCAATTTGACCTCCTTTTTTTAAATGTGACTTTCTACAAATAATTGAATTTTATATATAACACGAATCGATTTACGAATTATTCCTTTCAGGATCTCCGATTGTACTGTGACACACTCCAATACAACCTAGCTCTCCATTTTAGAACACCCACAATTATTCATTTTTCTCCCTCCACAAACCAACCGCCACTGACAGTTCCAAATCTATCTTTTGAGACAATATTTCTTCAATTTCATCTTTCACCTGATTCAGCTCTTGGATATCCAAAGGCGACTCTGACACAATCGTTGCTGAAAGCTTTAACGGAACCACTTTAATGACTTTCACATCCCTCAATACACCAATTGAGATCTCCTTTCCACTAAGATCTTGCATGATTTTATTTTCTTTGACCATTTTGGAAAAACCAAAAGCCAGCGGCGCTGAGATTAGTATCACAAAGAATAGTGATATTGTCAAACCTTTTTTTGCTAGTTTGAATGGACTGAACCCAAGAAAAAGGAATGTAAGCGCTGCGGCCAGAACCATTCCTGCCAAGTTGGTTCCCAAAAGCAGTAATGCTCCCCAGAAAACCGACCAATCTCCCCAACCAAGCCCAACTCCAGATACTGCCAAAGGAGGCACTAGTGCAACTGCTATTGCTACACCTGCCAGTGTTTTTGCAACTTCTTTCTTGGCATGGGCATAAGCTCCTGCAACCCCTGAGGCCGCTGCCACTCCCAAGTCAAGTAAGTTAGGTCGAATCCTTGCCAAAATCTCACCATTCATCGTGTTCAATGGAGTAAACCAAGTGATCAAAACTGCAAAAAGATAGCCTACCCCCAAGCCAAAACCTATAGTTTTAAAACTTTCGCTTATCAGCTTATTATCTTGTCTCAAAACACCCATTGCCAATGAAATAATCGGAGACATCAATGGGGCTAAAATCATCGCTCCAATAATCACAGGAGATGAATCTCCAAAAAGCCCAAAAGTCGCAATGATCGTGGATAATGCCATCAAAACAAGATAACTCGAACTAAGCCTAGAATTCTCCCTTAAGATTGTAAAGAGCCACTTAAACTCTTCTGTAGTTGCATGGTTGGTGATTGGCAAGAATCTTTCCAACAACTCATTTTTCAACTCACCTTGTGGCAAATTTTGGGTTTTATAGACTCTGCTTTTTCTGACCTTATCCTCAGTCTTCAAGGATTTTCCTGGAACTATTGACAAAGCTTTTGACACTACTTCCAATTCTATTGACTTGGATGTCATCAGAATTTCATCCACTGAATAGTTAATCGGCGAACTACTATTTATATGAACTTTCTCTGTCTTAATGTGTGCTACATAGTCTGGAAGCCGATTCTTTTTTGAAGATTTGAAAATACTAAAAAAACCAAACTTAAAAATCTCCCAAATACTACTTGGTGCCAGCACTAAGCAATGCATCAAACCATCATTTGCGTAAGATCCTTCAATGATTCTGCGTGATAAAATAGAACTCTGACCATGTTGTACCACCACCATACCCAAGGCAGCGGTTTCGATTGGCTTTTCTTTAAACTCCCCTCCTTCTGTACTCCAGTTGATACTGAAAGGATGAAGCTTCACTCTTCTGAAGGAATTGAACAATCGCTTAACCCTAATAGCAAATTGAGAAATAAAATTCCTGTCTTTTTCTACCGCATACAAAAGGCTGAATGAATCTCCAATCATCAACTTATTCAATACAGGCTGACCATTTGCCAACAGGACATCGATTTCGAAGACTTCTTCAGTAGTCAAAATATTATCTACAGCAATTTCAAGATTTGAAGACACCCCAAAACCCTGCCTTGCCTCCACCAATTTCGGATGAGGCAAAAAACCTATTTTCCAGTGATTCTCTATGATCACATCCAATAATTCACGCAATTGCTCATCTGATAGATAGGCTACGATAAAATCATTGTCAGTAAACTCGTGCTTTCTATGATCTTTGTATGGAATCTTGATTTTGACATTATTACTCAATAAGGGCAAAACCTTTTCTTCCAAGAGGTCTAATTGATTTTCATCATAAATTAAAGTAATCGACTTCATAAGGGTATCAAAAAAGAAAGGTTGAAAATCAACCCTCCATCATTTTATTTAAAATTTCTATTGCGGCCTTTGGCAATACTGTACCAGGTCCAAATACAGCCGAAACACCTGCATTATAGAGAAAATCATAATCTCTTGGCGGAATCACACCTCCAGCTATGACCATAATATCCTCTCTTTTTAATTTCTTCAACTCAGCAATCAAAGCAGGAACCAGTGTTTTGTGCCCTGCTGCCAAAGAAGATGCTCCTACTATATGAACATCATTTTCTACAGCTTGTTGTGCCACTTCCTCTGGAGTTTGAAAAAGAGGCCCTATATCTACATCAAAACCCAAATCTGCAAAGCCTGTTGCGATTACTTTCGCTCCGCGATCATGGCCATCTTGTCCCATTTTGGCAACCATAATCCTAGGCCTTCTGCCTTCAATTTTGGCAAATTCATCGGCCAATGCTTTGGCTTCTATAAAACTCTTATCATGCATCGCTTCACCTGAATAAATCCCCGAAATTGATTTCACTGTAGCCTTATGCCTCCCAAATGCTTCTTCCATAGCATCTGATATTTCTCCTAAGGTAGCCCTTTTTCGAGCCGCATCTACCGCCAGTTCCAATAAATTACCTTTTCCACTTTTGGCTGAATCAGTGATTGCCTTCAATGCTGCTTTCACTTCTTCCGTATTCCTTTCTGCTTTTAACTTGTGGAGTCTTTCGATTTGTGACTTTCGGACAGAATCATTGTCAACTTCCCTTATCTCAAAATCAGATTTCTCTGATGTCTGATATCTGTTGACTCCGACTATCACATCTTTCCCACTGTCTATCCTTGCTTGCTTCCTTGCGGCGGCTTCCTCTATGCGCATTTTCGGAATACCTGCTTCAATAGCTTTTGCCATTCCTCCAAGCTCCTCCACTTCTTCTATCAGTGCCCAAGCTTTTTTCACTAATTGATCAGTCAAGTACTCTACATAGTACGAACCTCCCCAAGGATCAACTACCCGTGTGATCTCGGTTTCATCTTGGAGATATAATTGTGTGTTTCTTGCTATTCTTGCCGAAAAATCCGTAGGCAAAGCAATAGCCTCATCAAAGGAATTGGTATGCAAGGATTGTGTATGACCAAGTGCTGCTGCAAGCGCTTCTACAGCTGTTCTTGTGACATTATTCATTGCATCTTGTTCTGTAAGTGACCAACCGCTCGTTTGACAATGAGTCCTTAAAGCTAGTGATTTGTCATTTTTGGGATTGAATTGCTTCACTATTTTTGCCCAAAGCAATCTTCCTGCCCTCATTTTTGCAATTTCCATGAAATGATTCATTCCGATTGCCCAAAAAAACGAAAGCCTCGGTGCAAAATCATCTATATCAAGACCTGCCGCTACTCCAGTCCTTAGGTATTCCAAACCATCTGCCAAAGTATAAGCCAATTCCAAATCAGCAGTAGCACCTGCTTCTTGCATGTGGTAACCTGATATTGAGATTGAATTGAATTTGGGCATCTTCTTCGAAGTGTATTCAAAGATATCCGCAATGATCCGCATAGAAGGCAAAGGTGGATATATATAGGTATTACGGACCATGAATTCCTTCAAAATATCATTTTGGATCGTGCCACTCAGTTGCTCTGGCTTTACTCCCTGCTCCTCTGCAGCAACGATATAAAAAGCCATTATCGGAATCACAGCACCATTCATCGTCATGGAAACAGACATTTGATCCAATGGAATCTGATCAAAAAGCACTTTCATATCCAAAACTGAATCAATCGCAACACCTGCCTTACCTACATCCCCTACTACTCTTGGATGGTCAGAATCATAACCTCTATGAGTCGCCAAATCAAAAGCAACAGAAAGCCCTTTTTGGCCAGCTTTAAGATTTTTTCTATAGAATGCATTTGACTCTTCAGCTGTAGAAAATCCAGCATACTGACGAATCGTCCATGGTCGCATCACATACATGGTGCTATATGGTCCCCTTAAGTATGGTGCTATTCCAGCAGCAAAACCCAGGTGTTCGGCTTCAGAAAGATCCTCTTTTTGTACCACTGCGGGTACTTCTATTTTCTCCGCAGTATTCCATGTATAACTTCCCCAATCTTCTTTTTGAAAATTGACCTTTTTGTCTAAACTCAATTGTTTTAAATCCGGTCTCATAACTTCTCTTGGTTCAAAACTTCTTTCAAAAAACTCTGTCTATTGAATTTCAACTGACTTCCTGATTCATTGGCTATAGGATCTTCAAGCTGCAAACCTTCTTTTACATCACTCAAATATTTATTGACACCAACTTTGGTTAAACTACCTTCCAATACCATTTGTTGCTGTTTCTCTCTAACAGATTTCACTTCATTTTGAATGCTATTTTGATCTGCAGCTTGCCACCAACCACCAAGTTGTTCTATTTCCAATAGTTTCTCTTTGGCATTTTCAAAAATCTCTGCAATCAAACTTTCCATAAAATATGACCCTGCAACAGGATCCAATACTTGATCTAAGTAACTTTCTTCTTTTAGGATATTGGAAACATTTCTGGCCATCCGCAAAGAAAATCCACCCATTTCTTTGCTGACCACATCATGCCTTAAAACTTCCAATGCATTGCATCCGCCCAAAATCGCTGACATTGCTTCAGTAGTATTTCTCAGCAAATTAGTCTGGACATCGACCCCTGATTTTGTCCAATAACTTGTTTGGGCATAAATGAAGATATCTTCGGGGCTTTGTTCTACCTGATAAAGTGAGGCAAGATTTTGAATCAATATTCTCAGAACCTTGATTTTGGTCATTTCCAAAAAGTAATCTGAGCCAACAGCTGTCTGAAGTATTAAATTCCCGAAAATTTCCTCTGGACTAATCCCTTCAGCACTTAATTCATCAATCACATCAATGAAATAACTTAAGCTGAATGCCAATTCCTGAACTATGCTGGAACCTGCATTGTGATAATGGGAACATTGCAAAGTTAAAGCTCTAAAGTTTGGAAGCTCTTGTCCCATCGAAAGCAATGTTTTGCAAGTCTGGGTTACATTTTTTCTATCTCTCCCTTTTGTCAAATATTGTACAGCTCCATCCCAAATTATCCCTCCATTGATATCTGAAAAATCATGGTTCTCAACACTTAACCAATCCTTGAATTTACTAAATACAGGAATGGGGTCATCGGTTGGCTCTAAAAACAAATTTATGTACGCTGGCTGAATATCTTTCAACAAAACAGAAAGATCTTCATTACCATCCAATTCTAAGACAATTGCATCTGCACCATTTTGAAGAGACTCTAAAAGGATCTCGTTCCCTGCTTTTTCATCGACAGATGCGATTCTCACCACATTACTCCAAACTCGGGGCGCGATTCCAGGCACAGAAGGCTTAGGGTTTAGCCTATGGTGAAATTCACTTAGTACTGTATCAGCAGGAAGATCTTCAATTGTATAAAAAGGCTGTATTCTGAACCTATCCAAAGTTTGATTGACAAGGGTATCTTCGAAATCCTTTCCTTTCAAATCTTTGACAACTTGAGCAATCCACTCCTCTTTGGTAGTAGGTACAAAATCATCTAACAATTTATTTCTCATATCTATAATTACATTTGGGTTATTTTGCATTGTTTAAAATCAATTTTGATTTTTTAATAATGACATTGCTCTTCAAAACCAAAAATAAGGTTTTTAATGTAAACATTAGATATGATGTAGATACGCAATTCGTCAAGCGAACAAAATAGCCTAACATTCTCAATATTTAGATACTCCTAGAAATTGGATCGCCTACGGAAATAGTATTTATATACATTTATCCTCAAAACATTGGTTTTGTTGCAAAAAATAATCACTGGGAAAAGAGTTAGGCAATCAGGATCAACTAATCGAATTTCACTTTTCCTCTTATCTTCTTTATTTCTGTTGGATCAAATTATTTGTTAGCAGAAAAAATATTTAGTGGCAATTTATACGCCAGTTCAAACATCGTACCTTGAATATGAATTCTTTCTACCACTGTGCCACTTTCTCCACCATATTCCCAATCGTAAGACACTGTCCTATACGACCAAGGTGAAATTGCTTTGGAAACTTGAAAGTTCAAAAAAGAAGATTTGAAAACCTGAACTTCAGCATAGATCCCCACTTTTAAGAAAACCTTAATATTCGGTTCTATCCAGTCAAAATTGTAATGCAAAGGTTCGTCTTGAGGATTGTAAATATCAAACACATATTTTCCACGACCTGATCCTTTATAATTTCTAATTTGATGAATAAAAATATTCGTCGAACCCATTGCTCCAAACCTGAACTTCTTTGAAGGACCAGTAGGTACATCATATTTGACCACAAAGGGCAAAAAGATTGCATTATATACCCCAAAAGTCTTAAAGCTCTTCTCTATAGACTCCAAATAATGCTCCCCTCTATGGTATTGCCAAACAAAACCCAGCCCTGTTTCAAATGAGGTGTTTTGCTTTCTAAACCCATAATTTACCCCAACAACTCCATTGAAATTCCCGTAACCACCTGTAAATACATCATTCCTATTTGAATTATTATGTTTTCTCAAGCCTCCTTGAAAAAGCAAATAACCACCATCCTCCCTGCTTGATTCTATTCTCCTTTCTTTCTTAAGCCACCTTGATACTTTTGCACTCCCTTCATAAACTTGGGTAAAGCCTTCAAATGAAAAAAACACGAACAAAAAAACTGTAAAAACTGCTTTCATTTTCTGTTAAATTAAAGTATTAAAACATGGAATATTAACTTGAAAAAGTGGGTTTTATTTTAAAGTAAAATAAACTTTATTTTTCTTATTCCACCATGGTATCGATCAAATCAGACGCTTCGAGATTTTATGTAAAAAATTTTACAAATAACCGGAAAAGCGAACAAAAAAAGAATTCATTCAAAGACATTGGCCCGGATTTTTCAAAAAGTTCTCAACAATTGTAGCATTCAAGAGAAAAAAAACGTCTTGATGGAAACAAGCTAGCCATGAAAAAAATCTTTATCAAAACCTACATGGGTTCAAAAGCTATTTCAAGCTTATATATCCTTTCAGCATTTTTCTTTTGCTTTGGTTGTATCAATAATGAGGACGATGCCCTTTCAGGCAAAGTTGAAGCTAATCTCAGGGTTTTGTCTTCGGATGAAAACAGACTCTCCGATTCAAATACCAAGTTTGCAATAAACCTCTTTCAACAAATAGCCTCGAATAATGATTCAGAAAATCTATTTTTTAGCCCATATTCAGTGCACCAAGCATTGGCTATGGCTATGAATGGAAATGAGGGGGTAGTTTTAGAAGAATTTATCCAATTTCTACAATTGGAAGGCATGAGCTTAGTAGAGGCAAATCAAGCTATCAAAGACTTAACTTCCTTCCTACTTGATGTAGATTCAAAAGTAAAGCTAAACATCGCAAATGGTATTTGGTATAAAGATGATTATCAAGTACAAATTCCTTTCAAGAATACTTCTCAGCAATATTTCAATGCTGAAATTGCTCCTCTTGATATGTATGATCCTAACTCTGTAAACATCATCAATAACTGGATAGAAAAGCAGACCAATAACCTCATCAAAGACATGCTGGATTTTATACCACCAAATGCTGTGATGTATTTAGTCAATGCTATTTACTTCAAGGGGGATTGGACTTATAATTTTCCAAAGGGAAATACCAAAAAAGAAAAATTCAAACTTGGAAGTGGTCAAGAAATCATGACTGACATGATGAACTTGGGTGAGCCTGCTGGATTTAAGACTTTTGCTACACCCGACCATACTTATTTGGAGATCCCTTACAGCTCGGGACAATATACAATGGGGATACTGATCAACGATAGCGGAAACCTGTCGCAGCTATCCCAACAATTCACCATGGAAAACCTGAATACCTGGAGAGATAATTCCAGAGACGCAAATTTGATTTTGAAAATGCCAAAATTTAAAATTGAATATAGAATTGACAATTTAGCCAATGATTTGCAAGCTATGGGGCTAGTTACGCCTTTCCACTTCCATGCTGATAACTTCACCAAGCTCTTTTCAAACCCAACCGAACCTTTGAAGATCAGTAGGGTTATTCATCAAGCCCTGATAGAAGTAGATGAAAGAGGCACAGAGGCTGCTGCGGCAACGATTGTTGAGGTAGTTGAATTAGTAAGCAGTAATCCTAACAGAGCCCCAGCAGTTTTCACATTGGACAGGCCATTTATTTTCTTTATTCAGGAAAAACACAGCGGAGCGATTTTATTTATGGGTAAATTGGAAAATCCTTTGGAAAACAATTAAAATGCTTTCATAGATCATATGTCAACTTATTCCTATCGGATAGATGTATGATTCCTATCTCTCATTTGCCAAAGCCACCTTCAACTGAAAATATGAATACCTTTCTCCAAAATGCTCTTTCAATGGCTTGAGAAAATGTGTCCCCTGCCTTCTATATGCCAATCTAATATTCAAAATATCATCTTTAGACAAAAATTTCTCAGCATCCACTTCTTTCTTTTGGATCATATTTACCAAATGCTCCTCCACAGTATTGAAAGTCATTCCTCTCTCTTCAGCAATTTGATATATATTTTTACCTTCATTGAACAACTTTAAAGTCAACGCTTCAGACTGGGAACTCCGAAGTGGCTTGGTTCTTTGGGCCTGTACTTTTCTATGGGGAGTGAGGTTATTTTTTCTGACATATTCTCCTACAACTTTGAGAAAGTCATCACCATAGCTTTGTGCTTTCACTTGTCCTACGCCCGAAATCGTCAAAAATGAAGCCTCATCAACTGGCAGATAGGTAGCCATCTCCAGCAATGAATTATCAGCAAAAACTACATAAGGAGGAACCCCGCTTTTTTGGGCAATGGAATACCTTAGAGCTTTCAATTCATCCAATAAATCTTCGTGATGTGTACTTGGTTTACTTGACACGTCTGATATAGATTCTTCCATCGGAAGTAAGATCTTTTCTTTAGCTTTTAGCTTTTGCCAAGCAAATTCCGTGAGTTTCAAAGTTGGAAATTGAGCACCTGCCTCTGCTAGGTAATCTTCTTGAAGCAACTTGTCGCCTAGATCCTTCCAAAACGACTCCGATCTATCTTTTCCAATTCCATAGACACTCAAACTCTGGTGTGCTTCTTGGACTTTGGCAGATTTTGACCCCCTAAGCACAAGAATGACATAGCCTATCCCATAATTCTCCCCCAATCTGGCTACTGTAGAAAGCAGCATCTGCGAAGGAATAGTCATATCTTGGCGATTTCCTTTTTGAAAGCAGATATCACAATTGCCACAATCCCCCGCATGGTTCTCCCCAAAGTAATTCAGTAAAAATTTCCTCCTGCAGACCTTCGTTTGACAAAATGATTTCATCTTCTCCAACTTATCCTGCATCACATGGGTAAACTCTTGATTTTCGCCTTGATCTAGCATTCTACCAAGTGTAATCGCGTCTTGACCTGAGTAAAACAACAAGGCATCGCTCGGAAGCCCATCTCTTCCTGCCCTACCTGTCTCCTGATAGTAGCCCTCTACATTCTGCGGCATATTCATATGGACAACAAACCTGACATTGGATTTATCTATCCCCATCCCAAAAGCTATGGTAGCCACCATGATTTTCACTTCATCTTTGATAAAAAGCTCTTGGTTCTTCTCTCGCTCTTCCCTAGGCAACCCAGCGTGATAAGGCAATGCAGACAGTCCCCTGGCTTGCAATTCAGCTGCTGTTTCCTCTACATTTTTTCTCGAGAGGCAATAAATTACTCCTGAATCCTTTTTGTGGAAATCCAAAAACTCCAACAACTTACCCATTGCATCCCTTTTGGCAGTTACACGATAAGTGATGTTACTTCTATCAAAAGATGAAATAAACCATTGAGGAGCCTTCAAACCCAACTTATCAGCAATATCCTTTCGTGTCAATTTATCTGCTGTAGCCGTCAGTGCTACAAATGGAATTTGAGGAAATGATTTCCTCAACTCACCAATTTTCAAATATTCAGGCCTGAAATCATGACCCCACTGGGAAACGCAATGTGCTTCATCGATAGCTACAAGAGATAAATTAACAGTTTTTAGAAAATCAATCAACGGATAATCCCCTTTATACAAGCGCTCTGGAGCAATGTATAATAGTTTTATTTTTCCTGATTCAATTTGTGAAGAGATAAAGCGCTGTTCGCTTTGACTTTGAGAGGAATTGAGGAATGCAGCAGGAATCCCATTGGCATTCAAAGCATCAACTTGATCCTTCATCAAAGAAATCAAAGGCGATATCACCAAAGTCAATCCCTCAAAAATCATCGCCGGAACTTGGTAACAAACAGATTTGCCTCCACCTGTAGGCATCAATACAATTGTATCTTTCTTTTTGAGTACTGAGTCAATGATGGCTTGCTGATTCCCTCTAAATTCCGAGTAACCAAAAAATTGTTTTAAAATTTCCTCCGGCTTTTTAACTAATGCAGCTTGGCTCATGACGTTATGATAGATAAAAATTAAAATTTAAAGGTACTAAATTTTAGGGTTTTGGGGAAAGAAATCCACTTAATCCAGTAAACTTTTCCCCAAATGAAAAAATGAGAATCCTGCATACTACATACCTCAATGAATTTAAATTACAAATTCTATCAATTTTTAAAAACTACAAACATCTTACAATCAGAATTTTATTAGATAATTTGTTTAATCCAAAAAGATTTAAAGATTAAAATCATTTTAAGACAAAAAAGAAGCTTTGGAACAGTACTTGCATTATTATAAACATAATATATTTTAAACTAAAACCAATTATTGTTATGTCTACTAAATTGAAATTGAAAGGAAACTGGAACGAAATGAAGGGTAAGTTGAAAGAGAAGTATGGTGAGCTGACAGATGATGATTTAGCTTATGCTGAAGGTCAAGAAGATCAACTCCTGGGCAAACTCCAGAAAAAAACAGGTGCTGCCAAAGAAGAATTGAGCAAATACCTTTTTGAAGATTAATAAATATTTCAATTGCTTAAAACCAATTGATTTTGAATAATACCTAAAAGCGGCTTCGAGCCGCTTTTTTTTTAACCATATGGTTGTCTAATATGTAAATCCGCTTTCTTACCAGTGCCAAACAAAATGATATATTCTAAATCAATTGATGCACAGATAACTAATCAACCAATGTCCCTTGTTCGCTGTGGCGTAAATAACAATTTTCCGTATGATTTTATTGGTAAATTCACCTAATGGTATCATTGCGGATAAACATATTGACCTGAAACCAAACTTTTTTTCCACTTTTTAAGTAAAGTCAATGTAATTTTAATCAATCAAAATTCACCATATGGAATTATCACTTTCAGAAAAACTGCTTTTGTTGTCCATTCATCCTGAGAATGGAAAATTTATTTCCCCTGATTTACACCTAAACTACAGTTTGACAGGAGCTATCTTGTTGGAGCTTTCCATCAAAGAGCACCTCAAGTTAGTGGATGGCAATATCTATTTAAATGACATTGATAAAATTGACAGTCCTGTATTACTCGGAGTGATAAATTTGATCCAAGAATCAAAGAAACCAAGAACACTAAAATATTGGGTTCAGAAGTTGGGTAGAAAAAGCGGCAAATTCAGATGGTCAATATTGAAAGATGTGGAATCAAAAAGAGTGGTGAGAACACATGAAAAAGCATTTTTGGGAATTTTCCCATATAAAAGAGTTTTTGTTTTGGACAAACAACTTAGAAATGAGTTGCATTTCTCTTTGAAGGAATTTATCAGGAGTCCGGATTCCCTAAACACTGAACAAGTAGCTTTGTTGGGACTGATAGATGCAAGTCAAATGCACAAATTATTGACTTCAGACAGCCAAAACAAGAGGGCTATCAAAAAACGAATTCAGGAAATCGTCAGAGAAAACCCCATCAAAGACACCGTCGAGCTAGCAATCAAAGAGATTCAAGCCGCAATCCTAACGATTATTGCCATTAGCGCTGCGACATCAGCTAGTGCAAGGTAAATAAGAAGCTTGAGAAGAAATGACAAGTCAATCCCCTCCACTCAATAAAATTTGTAGAGGGGATTATTTTTTTTAGTAGAATTCGGTTAAAAAAATTCTAGTATAACTACTGAATCCTATGGATTTTATTAGGATTTTCCCGATTATCAAACAGCATAATTATTTCTATTTTCTCTTCATTACCTATACTTCGACATAAATTGTTCGTAATCGATTTTTTCACCCCTATCCAACTCATCCATCCCCTGAAGCGCCCTTGAAATCTAGCTTACCAATAACCTTAAAACCTTGTAACCTTCCAACTTTGTAGCTCCTCCGCTTTACAAAAGGAAATAAAACCTTCAACTTGACAGCAGGTCAACATAATTCCTTAAATTTGAATATAAATATAAACCCAAAAGTAAATGGCATATTATCACAGACTTGGAAATATCCCTCCGAAGAGACATACCCAATTCAGGCAACCTGATGGTAGTCTTTATAAAGAAGAATTGGTGAGCTCAAAAGGGTTTTCTGGTATATATTCTAACTTATATCATATCCATAATCCCAACAATGTTCAAAAAATCGGCAAACCCACTCCTTTTGACTGGGAAATCGCCAAAGAACATGGGCTAAAACAAACACATCTCAAGACAGCTGGAGTAGGCATAACAGGGAAAGATTACCTCAGTGCGCGAAAAATGCTGATGATGAACAATGATGTGATGATGGGCATTTGTTCTCCAGAACAAAGAAAGATGGATTACTTTTTCAAAAATGCTGATGGAGATGAGTTGCTTTACATCCACGATGGAGAAGGTGTGATGTATTCTCAATTTGGAAAACTGGAAGTAAGGCAAGGTGACTACATTGTGATTCCGAGAACTACTATTTATAGATTTGAATTTAATGAAGAAGGTCCACTCAGGCTTTTGGTCATAGAATCCAAAGGTCCGATTGAGACTGTCAAAAGATATAGAAATGAAGTTGGGCAACTTTTAGAACATTCTCCATATTGTGAAAGGGATATTCGTCCTCCTCATGAAATGTACACAGAAAGTGAAAAAGGCGAATACCTAGTCCAAATAAAAAAGCAGGGGATGCTCCATCCATACACTTACGGCCATAGTCCATTGGACATTGTTGGATGGGATGGCTATCTATACCCTTATGCGCTTTCGATCCACGACTTCGAACCGATTACTGGTCGAATCCATCAGCCGCCACCGGTGCATCAGACTTTTCAAGCTTGGGGATTTGTGATTTGTTCATTTGTCCCTCGACTATTTGATTACCATCCGTTGTCAATCCCTGCACCATACAACCATAGTAATATTGATTCCGACGAGATCTTGTATTATGCAGAGGGTGAATTTATGAGTAGAAAAGGAATCGACAGAGGTTCATTTACTTTACACATGGGTGGTTTACCACATGGACCACATCCTGGGACAGTTGAAAAATCGATTGGAGCAAAAGCCACCGAAGAACTTGCTGTGATGCTAGATACATTCAACTCAATGTATGTCACTACCCAAGGCTTGGAATTTGTAGATCCGAATTACCCTATGAGTTGGACGGAGTAATTATTGGATTGGATTATAAAGTAGAGTTATATAAAAAGTAAATAACCTTTGAAAAAGCAGAAGCTCTTTCAAAGGTTTTTTTATTTGGTAAATATTGAAATCAGGTGACAGCATTTTGAATTGATAAAATTTAAAATTCAACCCCGCTCTGGGATGTTGCTGTCTCGTCCTGAAAATAGTTAACACTTTTTTGTTTTAATTAGAGGAGTTCAACCTCCCGAAATTTTCGGGACAGGCACTTCGGGATTGTTGTCTCCTGGATCATCTTTATTCCCCGGGTTACGACCCGGGGTTCCGCCACGGCGGACAAGTATTTAAAGTTCAACCCCATTCGGGGTTGACATATGTGTCTCACATCTATAATCTCTTGTCTCAAATCTCCTTTTTCTTCTCTCCCTTATTCCCCAATTAACTCAACCAACCAATAACTAACTTTCTTATTCCAAAATCTCCAAAATAGGCTGCCCAGTAGCGCCATTTGGAAGACGGGTGCCGAGCATGATGGACAATGTCGGAGCAATATCTGTGACTGTGGCATATCTTGAACTGCTTCCTGGCTTGATATTCCACCCCATAAAGACTATTGGAACATGGGTGTCATAAGTATAGCCAGTCCCATGGGTAGTTCCTTTGTACGAACTGCTCAACCAAGCTGGCTCCAAAATCAGCAACAAATCCCCTGATGCTTTGTGGTTGAAGCCCATCTGAAGAAGTGACTTCTTACCTTGGGTGTATTCCAGTTTCTTCATATCAGTGGCTGTATAAACTTCCTTGATGCCTTCAAACCCTAAAAGAAAATCAGCCAATGCTCTTTGGATTTCTTCAACATCTACTCCTTTTTCCTTAGCCAAGTCTTGATTGATAAAAACCTGCTCATTTGAGAAATTAGAGATCCAGTTTCCTTCACCGAATTTCTCTGAAGTGAATCCTCTCATTTGTGTCAATACAAACCTATTGTTGAAATTTCCAGCTGGTACATTTTCACTTTTCATGTAGTCAACAATGTCTGCTACAGCATGATCTGCTGTCAAAAAAACCAAGTACTCACCTTTTCCATATTCTTTGTCCAAGTACTCGAAAAACTTTTCCAACTCTCTATCCAACCTTAGATAATTATCCTCTAGCTCAACCGAGGTAGGCCCAAATCTATGTCCAATATAATCCGGAGAAGAAAAACTCATAGCCAGTAAGTCAGTTTCTCCATTTTTTCCTAACTTCTCCCCTTCCAAAGCAGCATAAGCCAAATCCAATGTTAGTGAATTGCCATAAGGTGTAGTAGAAATCAAACCATATTCTCCATTATCCTCCATCAATGATTTCAAATCATAAGGAAAGGCTGTATTTTCCTTACCGATAAATGGCCCTTCAAATTCATTGTCATCAGCGATACTTTGCTTGTATGTCTCTATCGGAAACAAAGTCTCCCATTTCCCAGAAAGATACTTTTCGGCCAACTTTTTATCATTGAATGACTTCACCCAAGCAGGCAATTCATTATAGTAATATGATGAAGTCATAAAATTGCCAGTTTTGCTATCAAACCAATAAGCATCCCCCAAATGTCCCGCAGGAAGTGAAGCTCCTCTATCCTTTATTGCTATACCAACTACTTTGGAGCGCTTATTTGTCGAAAATCTCAATTCATCAGAAATTGTCGTGGAAAGCATATTTCTCGGAGAAATCTGTCCGTTGCCCTCTGAGCCGCCAATGGCAGTGACAGTGCTGTCCTCTGCACAATAAATACTTCTCCCAAGACTTCTTACATACCAATTATTTGCAATTACGCCATGCGTAGCTGGTGTGGTTCCTGTGTAAACAGACGCATGTCCAGGTCCTGTGTAAGTAGGAATATAATTGTAATGGGCATTTTTCATCATAAAACCCTCATTCATCAATCTCTTGAATCCCCCTTCAGTATACCTATCTTGAAATTTATAGAAATATTCCTGCCTCATCTGATCAACCACAATCCCAACCACTAGTTTGGGTTTGGATTTTTCCTGTGCAAAAGATGAAAAACTGATCAGCAATGCAAAAAGAGGTAATATGAATATTTTCTTCATTATTTTTTTATTTTTAATTCCGTGCAAATATAAGGATTCCCATTGAAGCCAAAGTAACCATTTTGTTAAATCCACCTCCCTATTTTATCTATGGTAAGTTTCTAAGTTCAAGTACTTTTTTTCAACCTAAAGTTTTGTTTTGAAAAAATCTATTCTATATTTGTAGAACAACCTCTACAAAAACAGAACATGAACCTCTCCAACGCAGAAGAACATTTAATGAATATCATCTGGGAAAAGAAAAAGGCTTTTATGAAAGACATCCTTGAAGCCCATAGTGATCCAAAACCTGCTAGTACCACTGTGGCAACACTACTCAAAAGGTTGAGTGATAAAAAAGCAATCTCTTTTCAGGTTTATGGAAATTCTCGAGAGTACTATCCGCTGATTTCAAAAAGCGATTATTTCTCTGGAAAAGTTAATCTTCTGATCAAGACATTCTTCAATAACTCTCCCGCACAGTTTGCTTCCTTTTTTACCAAAGAAACCGATCTGTCCGAAAAACAACTGGAATCACTGAAATCCATAATCGATGATCAATTAAAATCCAAGAAATCATGATACTCTACTTCATCAAGGTAGCTTTATTAATGACTGTTTTGTTAATAATCTACAAAGTCTTTTTGTCGAAAATCAACACGTTCAAGTTCAACAGGTTTTATTTGTTGCTGAGTTTGATGCTTTCATTGGTAGCTCCATTGATAGTCCTACCTAATTTATTTCCGCAATTCCAAAATGTAAGTCATCAATTTGAAAGGATATTAGAATTTGATGAAAAGGAAAGTTTGCCGATTATGGCAGAAAAGGCTTCTGATCCAAGCAATACTGTACTTCCTGTAGAATCTGATTTTAATTTTGTTGAAAAATCCGAGAGCAAAAATCCACTTCCTTTCAAAAAATCTACTCTAATTTTTGTCTTATACTTAACTGGGATCGCTTTTTTTACTTTTGTTTTTATCACCAAGATTTTGGGGTTTTCGAAATTGATAAGATCCTGCCAACAAGAGAATCAAGGTGATTTCAAATTTGTATTGCTTGATGAAGACACTTTGCCTTTCATTTTTCTCAATTATTTTTTCATCAACAAAGAAATCTATCAAAACAATCAACTTGAAAAAGAAATACTTGAGCATGAATTGACTCATATAAGACAAAAGCACAGCTTGGATATTTTATTTGTAGAGATCCTGAAAATCTTCTTATGGTTTAACCCAGTCGTATGGTTTTATAAAAACGTCATTCAACTCAACCACGAATACCTTGCAGACCAAGCTGTAAATGAAGCTTTCGAAAGCAGAACTGATTATCAATTGCTCTTGATTTCTAAGATTACCCAAAAGTCCGAGTCATTTGCCTTAAGCAGTTCCGTGAATTACTCCATCACTAAGAAAAGATTGCAGATGATGGCTGAAAAAACCCATAACTCTAAATCTATTTTGCTCAAAGGATATGCTATTGCATGTAGTTTTTTGGCCTTAGCGGCATTTAGCTCATCTGTACAGGGTTTTCAAGTCAACCCGATTGTAACTTTTGCCCAATCGCTTGAAAAATATGAAAAACTGATAGAAAACGCATTGGAAGCTGATGATCGATACACTTTAGTGCTAAAAAATCTTGACTTAGAAAATTTGAGTGAGGCTTACAACACGTTGAGTGAGGAAGAAAAGGAAAAGGCAAGTGAATTCCCTTTTCTGGAAGAAGCAGCTTTTGTTAAATTGAAAGAACTTCAAGATAACTCAGAAAAAATCAAAATCACTTTCAAATTCTCAACACCACCTGCCAAAAAAACTATAAGAGAGGAGGTTTGGGAAAATTGGAAAAAAGAAAAGAATTTATCTATAGAAATAGACGACGAATTGGTTGAAGTGAATCTGGATGATTATGCAAAAGAGGATTTTGCACTTCACCAAGTGGTGGAAACTCGGCCAAAAGGAACCCTAAAAAAACCTGAATATCTCTTGAAACTCACTACGCACGATTACTACGAAATCAAACATATACAAGTCAAAAAAGTCCTGAACCATATTATAGCAGAGTATCAAAACGAGGACAAACTTGATATTATGTATTTCATGAAGGGTGTAAATAAGAATGTGAACAATACGAAAGAAAACTTAGAAGAAATCATCTTGGAAGGAATCTTAAGCCACGAGCAAAAAGAATATAAGCCTGGGCCTCACTATCATGAAGGAGTATTTATCCCTGCCTCTTTGACAACTAAAAATGAAAAATGGAAAAGTGTGAACATTTTCAAGGAACAAGAACCTAAATTTTGATCAATGGTTTCCTGATTTTCAGAAATGAAGCGTATATTTCCTTTTCATTTTAGCTACTATAAACAAATGAAAAGAAAACTTCTCAAACTATCATTCATTCTATTTCTCTGTTTTATTATCATTTCACCAAGCTTTGCACAGTCTTGGTTTGATGATGGATTGAGTCCTGATTTTCATCAGGGAAGAAGGGATTTATTAAGAGAAAAGCTGCCTGAGAATGCGGTTGCGGTGTTTTTCAACAATCCTGTCAAAAACAGATCAAACGATACAGATTTTGAATATAGGCCAAATTCGGACTTTTACTACCTCACAGGTTTTAGAGAACCCAATTCGGCTTTGATCGTATTCAAAACTCCCCAACAAATCGATGGACAGGAAGTCAAAGAAATTATTTTTGTCCAAAAAAGAGATCCAAGAACGGAACAGTGGGAAGGTGAGAGATTAGGAATAGAGGGTGTCAAAGAAAAGCTGGGCTTCAATACGGTCTATTTGAATTCTGATTTTCTGAAAAATCCAAGTATTGACTTTTCAGGATTTTCTCAAACCTTGTCTTTCAATCTACCAGAAATGGAAGGTGGCCGACACAATTCTGAACTCAAAAGCATGCTTGAAGCTTTCAAAGCTGTCAATAAAAGCCCCGCAAGACCTTCTGATCAGATCCTCAATCAGATTATGAATCAGATGCGAGCGATCAAGACACCTGAAGAAGTGGCAATTATCAAAAAAGCAGTAGAAATATCGGGGCATGGACATATAGAATCATTTAAATCCATCAAGCCAGGCGTATCTGAAAGAGCTATTCAGGGTGTTCATGAATTTGTCCACAAAGCTATGGGGGCTGAATATGTGGGATATGGTTCTATCGCCGGAGCAGGTAACAACAGTACGATTCTACATTATGTGTACAACAGCGTGAGAGACTTGCAAGAAGGTGTGATGTTGATGGATATTGGTGCAGAATACAGAGGTTATTCTGGAGATATTACACGGACAGTGCCCGTGAAAGGTAAATTCTCTGAGGAAGAAAAAGCTATATATGAAATTGTATTGAATGCATTGGAAGAAAGTACCAAAGCGAGCAAAACAGGTTCTAGCTTTCAGGAGATCGGAGCAATTTCCAAAAAAATCATAGACAAAGGTTTAGCCGATTTGGGTATCATCAAATCAGGTGAAAGACATCCTTATTTCCCACACGGAATAGGTCATCACCTTGGACTTGATGTTCATGATAGAGGTGGATATGGTGCTTTTGAACCTGGAATGGTCTTTACTATCGAGCCAGGAATCTACATTCCAAACGGAGCAGATTGTGATCCAAAGTGGTGGGGCATTGGTGTTCGTATAGAAGATAATATCCTTATCACTGAAAATGGTTATGAAAATTTAAGTGAATTCGTACCAAGGTCAATTTCAGATATCGAAAAAGTCATGCAGGAAGAAGGGATTTTGCAGAAGTTGATGAAGTCTATGGAGTGATTTTATTGTATTAAGTACGATGTACCAAGATGCCTACTTATTAAAACCATCTTGAGTTAGTCATAAAACAAAAACCGCTGAATCTAAATGAATCAGCGGTTTTTGTCATTTATTTTATCTTTGGTATTGTTCAGTAAGACCAATATAGGTTTTACCAAGCATTTCACCCTTCCTTCGACACCATCTTTTCAATCTAAAATCTACAATCTATAATTCCCTTTTCACCCTTCCTATTTGTTACGAAATGTAAATAGCTGACGATTTTCACTTTCAATTTTAAAAGCTCAACCTCCCGATTCTCGGGACAGGCTCTTCGGAGCTGATTGCACCATCTTTTCAATCTAAAATCTACATTTTACAATCTACAATTCCCTCCTTCACCTAGTCTTTCTTCTTCAAATCGCCTCTCTTGATAGATTGAATGAATTGTGACCATGCGAATGGATCAAGCAACCTGAATGGTCTTGGGCCATAGCGGTCTTGGATTTGCATGATTTGTCCTTGCTGGAAACCTCGGAAGTTTTCATTTCCTGAGGCTGGCATATTCTCCGCCCAGCGCAAAAGTGTCTCTGGACTCATATTCCCCCTTGAGTCTACAGACATCGGAGCTTCATAATTCATTGCCAATACGGCATTTTTGAATTCCTCCTCTGTAGGATATGGCATTACTTCTATCTCTGCCAAGGCAATTTCATCCTCTTGCATCGTTACGATCAAACTGATTTTGTCATCAACCATTTCAACCGGTATTGTAAAAGATTGTCTTTTTAGTCCTACGAAAGTAAAGACAACTGAATCCCCTTCCAGTACAGGCATTGAAAAGTACCCAAATCTTCCTGAACTTGTTCCTCTGCCTTTTTTTGGCACGTAGATATTGACACCAGGGACAGCATCTGTACTATCGGCATTTAAAATAATACCCGAGAGCTGAATCACTTTTCTTTCCTTCTGATCTTGCGCTTGTAAATTTTGAAATCCAAGGGCCAAAACAAAGAAAAATACAAAAACGGTTATATATTGGATTTTATGCTTCAATTTTTTTTTAATTTATCTTTTTAATACGGCTTAGAAAAGCCTATGTTTAAACCACGATATAATTATAGGTTATTTTCGGGTCATTTACTCAATATTAAACCCGATTTCTTCGTTAAAAGTTATTAATGAGACTGAAAAACATTAGTTTGAGCTATGGAATGCGCATCTTCAAAGCCCTCTCAGAAGAGCCCAGAGTACGAATAATCCATCTTTTGATCCAAAATAAAGAATTATCAATTTCTGATTTAGAACATATCCTTGATTTTACACAAACCAAGACAAGCAGACATTTGATTTATCTCAAAAATGCAGGCTTGGTGGGTAGTCGGCGAGTTGACCAATGGACTTTTTATTATATTTTGGAAGAAGCAATTGAAATCATTAATCAGATTTTTAAGTTTATACAAAAAGACATCAACTTGATCAAAGATCAAGAGGTCTATGAAATTCTACATTCTAACCGGGAGTTGGCGATCAACAAAATCCAAAACAATCCCTATCGTAAATAATTATTAGTGAAAAAATACCAACATTTATTCTTCGACCTAGACCACACGCTCTGGGACTATGACCGCAATGTGCAAGAGTCCCTAACAGAACTTCACGAAGTGCACAAGCTTACCGAACTTGGAATCATTGATGCGAGTGCATTTATAAAGGCATTTTACAATGTGAATTTCAAACTATGGGCATTATATGATGTAGGTAAGATTGACAGGGACAGCCTTCGTGCTACCCGGTTTAAATTAGTTTTTGAAAATGCTGGAGTAGATCCTATGAGTGTCCCCGAACTTTTAGAGCCAGATTTCATGCATAGAACCTCTTCCAAAAACTATCTCCTTCCATACACAATTGAGATTTTGGATTATCTCAAGCCAAAATACCCCATGCATATCATCACCAATGGGTTCAATGAAAGTCAGGCAAAAAAACTAAACGCGTCAGGACTTACTCCTTACTTTGACTTGATCATTACTTCGGAAACGACAGGACACAAAAAGCCTGATGCAAGGATTTTCCAATATGCCTTGGACAATCTTGGAATAAACAATGAAGGAGCGATAATGATTGGCGACAATCCTAATTCTGATATTTTAGGAGCGATTAATGCTAAAATCGATCAAGTCTATTTCGACCCACATAATAAAGGAATTGAGTTGAAACCGACACATACGATCAAGCACTTGAAGGAATTGGAGGGGTTGCTGTGATATAAAAAGTATCTTAAAAAAGGCATTCCAAGCCATATTGCTTATATTTGTGACATTCAGAAATCATATAAACTCCAAATAAATATGCTTAAAGGTTTTTTCAACGTACCGGCACCCAAAAACGAACCGGTAAAAGCTCACGCTCCGGGATCTCCGGAAAGAATCGAGCTTCAAAAAACACTCAAAGAATTTAGATCCCAAGAAGTAGATGTACCAATGTACATCGGTTCTGAGGAAGTGAGAACGGGCAACAAAAAGCCTATGTCTCCTCCACATGACCATCAACATATTCTTGGTTATTTCCATGAAGGAGATGCTTCTCATGTAGAACAAGCAATCAATGCTGCCCTTGGCGCAAAAGAAGCTTGGGAATCCATGCAATGGGAACAAAGAGCAGCTATTTTCCTCAAAGCTGCTGACCTACTTGCAGGGCCATACCGAGCTAAAATCAATGCTGCCACCATGCTTGGGCAATCCAAAAATGCAATGCAGGCAGAAATCGATGCCGCATGCGAGTTCATTGACTTTTTAAAATTCAATGTACAGTATATGACTGAAATCTATGCTCAACAACCACCTGTTTCGGGTGATGGGGTTTGGAATAGATTGGAACAAAGACCTTTGGAAGGATTTGTATTTGCATTGACACCTTTCAACTTCACTGCTATCGCAGGTAACCTACCTACTTCTGCTGCCATGATGGGCAACACGATTGTTTGGAAGCCCGCATACACACAGATCTATTCTGCCAAAGTATTGATGGATGTATTCAAAGAAGCCGGTGTTCCTGATGGGGTGATCAACTTGATCTATGTCGACGGCCCTACTGCTGGAGAAATCATCTTCAACCACCCTGATTTTGCGGGAATCCATTTTACCGGTTCTACAGGCGTATTCCAACATATCTGGAAAACAATCGGTAGCAATATCTACAAGTACAAATCTTATCCACGAATCGTAGGAGAAACTGGAGGAAAAGATTTTGTAATCGCCCACAAGTCCGCCAACCCTAAAGCTGTGGCAGTAGGACTTTCAAGAGGAGCATTCGAATTCCAAGGACAAAAATGTTCTGCAGCTTCCCGTGCTTACATTCCAAGCAATATTTGGGAAGATGTGAAAAAATATTTGCTTGAGGATCTTGCCGACATGAAAATGGGGCCTACAGAAGATTTTACCAACTTCATCAATGCGGTAATCGACGAGAAATCATTTGATAAAATCAGCAACTATATCACTGAAGCAAAGTCAGCCGAAGGAGTAGAAGTGATCGCAGGAGGTAGTTTTGACAAGTCAAAAGGCTACTTTATCGAACCTACGGTATTGGTAACCAAAGACCCTATGTACACGACTATGCAAGAAGAAATCTTCGGCCCTGTATTGACGATCTATGTATACAATGCTGAGCATTTTGAGACTGCTCTGGAATTGGTAGATCAAACTTCACCATACGCTTTGACTGGCGCTATATTTTCTACTGATAGATATGCGATCGAATTGGCTACCCAAAAATTGAGAAATGCTGCGGGTAACTTCTACATCAATGACAAGCCAACAGGTGCGGTAGTAGGTCAGCAGCCATTTGGAGGAGCGAGAGCTTCTGGAACAAATGACAAAGCCGGATCTATGATCAACTTACTTAGATGGGTTTCTCCAAGAACAATCAAAGAAACTTTCGTATCTCCTGTAGATTACAAATATCCATTCCTTGGGGAAGATTGATTGGAGAAGCGAGAAATTAGATTTGAGAAGCGAGATACAAGACACAAGACCTTACTTCAATTTGAAAAAAAGTAAAGATAAAACAATACCCTAGTATTGAATCCTAAAAATAATAACCCTGAAAGGGTTAAACCTTGAATAACTTGTCCGCCGTGGCGGAGCCCTGGGTCGCAAACCGGGGATTAATGATAATCTGGGAGACACCATCAATGAAAAAAGCACCCCAAGAAGCTCTTCTTGGGGTGCTTTTTTTGACTCAAAAACTTTTTAAATCTTTGATTTTCTTATGAATTGACTTTTAGTTTCTAAACAAAGCCATTATTTTTAGCTTTATCATCAACCATTATAAAAACTAGCATGAAGTACTTTTATCATTTTCTGACATTTTCTTTATTCGGTTTGTTATTTTCCTGTAACTCTTCCACTGAGAAGGATATGGGGTTTCGAGAAATAAAAATTACCGAAACCGATATCATTTCTTTTGATGAAGTAGTCAATGAAATCGAATTTATTCCATTTTTGATTCCAGAAGATTCCCCTTTGAAACTCTCAGCAAATGATCCACACTTGGAAATCGATGATAAAATCTATTTTTCGACAGGTGATTTCAGAGATGCTTCCATTCATGTTTTTGCTCTTAATGGGAAGTATGAACAAACTTTCAAAAAACAAGGTGATGGACCTGAGGAATATCCATATATCAATGGAATTGACTTGATTGACGACAAATTAGCAATTTGGGATCAAAGAGGAACGTTCAAACTTTATAACAAGACAAATTTTGATTTTGAGGGTGTCAAAAAACTAGCTGGCGTTGATATTAATTTCATTCCATTTTATCAATCCTTAGGGGATGGGAAATGGATTTTGGTAGATGATTACAGCGGAGAAGTCGATGAAAATGGTTATTATCCCGTTTTCCAACTTTTAAACGAAAAAACCGAAGAGATCAAACCTCTATCTCCAAAAACCAGAGAAGTCACTGCAAATCTCATCGAAGGACAAATCGCGGAAATGTCTGATAAATCCTATATCTTGAATTTTGGAGCGTCTGACACAGTTTATCATTTCAAAAGTGACAGCATCAAACCTTGGATCAAACTCAATCTTGCAGACAACAATGTGCCTGAAGACTCCAAACTAGATCCAGAATACTTTTTTGAAAACATCTTACTAAATCAAGCAAACAACATTAATGTTGGTACAGCCTTAGCAGCAAATAATGTTGTCCGAATTGCCGTATTCGGTATAAAAAAATCTCAAGAAATCATTCAAGATGATTTGGATTCATTTCCAATTCAACACCTCTATATTCAATACCCAAGTATGGAATTTAAAGTTACTAAGGCATTTGGAGCTTTTGGCGGAAAAGGATATGAAAAAGACGGATTCTTTTATGAAATTCTTTACGCTGATGATATTCAAAATTATATTGAGAGTAATTACTTTGGTAAATACACTGCGCAACTCGAAGCTGCTATAGAGAATCTTGTAGATGAAGAAGATCCCATTTTATTGAAATATAATATCAAGGTGAAATGAGAAAACTGAAGAATTTTACACTGATTTATTTTCTATCAAGTGTTATCCTCGCATGTTCTTCTGAAGAAAATCAAAAATCGGTAACTATTGAAGGTGACTTGTTTGATTATGCTACAGATACTATTTATTTTGAAAAAGATCTGAACACAAAATCTCTTCCGCTGTAATTCACTTACCAAAAAGAAGGCGATAAAGAGTTTCTCTATGGCATGTCAGGCTTCAATCTTTTAAAGTATGAATATCCATCAGGAAAACTGATATCAAATATTACCTTCGAGAAAGAAGGCCCTGATGGGATTGGTGGGTATGTGTCGGGGAATTTGATTACGAAGGATGTCGTGTTTTTTATTTCGAGCCAAAAGGAAATTACACAAGCAGGCCATGATGGCAAAGTCATCAATAGGTACCTTTTGCCAGAAAGCCCTGAAGAGAGGATTGCAACACAGTTTAGTACCAACAGAGGAAACAAAATGAATTGGAATACTGCGAAAGAAAAGTTGATTGTCCCAGACGTGCCAATACTTCTCAAAGAAAAGTCAATGAAATATAAAGATTGGCTTTGGGAGTTTAACCTTAAAGAAAACACAAAAGAAGTAGCTTTACAATTTACCTTCCCGAAGGAATACAATGATTATTTTGACGATCCAGAACTTGGTACTTATTATCATTTATTAATAGAAAAGACCAATAAACATCTAGTAGCCTTTCCTGCTACGGATTCCATTCTGGTTTTTAGTGAAGAAAATTCATCAAAGATTTTTGCCGGAAGCAATTCCCAGTTAGAATTTAAAAAAGGAAAGACAGAAGCCCAAGGTGAATACACAGTATTTTTGCCAAGTGTTGAAACCAGCAGATATCAGTCGATGATGCATGACCCTTATCAAGGTCTAATTTTAAGACATCTTATCATCGAACAAGGCAAAAATGAAAATGGTGTTTTTTCAAAAAATAGCTTTGTGATTTTGGATGAATCTCTTTCCAAAATTGGGGAAGTTAGTTTTTCCAGCAGAATAATCAGCAGTTTGGGATTTTGTACACCAAATGGACTTTATCTCAAAATGATGAATCAGAATTCAGATGATCAAGAAGCATATATAAGGTTTATTTTTTAAACTTCTTTGACCTATTTTACAACTCATTTTTTTCTCGTAGGTTAGAATAATGATTTTGGTTATATTCATTAGATTTTTTATGACATACTATAATTTCAAAACAAACGATTTAAAGCATGAAAAAAACTACCCTCTTCATTATTTTGACAGCTTTTTTATTATTTGGCTGTTCTACTTACCAATCTTCAGATAATAACACTGAGAACGATTACTTAGATTTTTCCAAAAGAGATGATCAATTTGAAGGAGGGATCAAAATGATACCTATCCAAACACCTAAAGGTGAATTTAAAGTTTGGACGAAACGTATTGGAAACAATCCAAAAATCAAGGTTCTTTTACTTCATGGAGGGCCTGGGATGACACATGAACTGTACTCATGTTTTGATGGATACTTTCCGGCTGAAGGCATAGAATACATCTACTATGATCAACTTGGATCCTATTATTCCGATCAGCCTGAAGATCAAGATTTGTGGGCAATAGACAGGTTTGTGGACGAGGTGGAGCAAGTGAGAATCGCTTTGGGGCTCAATGAGGACAACTTTTACCTTTTTGGCCAATCATGGGGCGGAATGCTTGCAATGGAATATGCATTGAAACATCAGGATAAGCTCAAAGGGCTGATTATCTCAAATATGATGTCGAGTTTGGACGAGTATGAAAAGTATGCCAAAGAAGTACTTGGGCCTCAAATGCCTGAAGAAGTATTTCAGGAAATAATGAAGATCGAAGACGAAGAAGATTTTCAAAATCCACGTTATGAAGAATTGTTGATGGAACACCACTACCAGTACCATGTGCTGCGTAAGCCTTTAGCAGAATGGCCTGAAGCCGTTCTTCGAACCCTCAAACATCTTAATCCAAATGTTTATGTTTATATGCAAGGATTTTCTGAGTTTGGCATAACTTCTGGAGCTACGCTAAAAGGTTGGGATAGGAGTGCTGATTTGAATGAGATTGAAGTACCTACTTTGGTGATAGGTGCAGGTCATGACACCATGGACCCAACCCAGATGGAATGGATGTCAAAAGAAGTTAAAAATGGCAAATACTTATTCTGCCCAGACGGCAGTCATCTTTCCCAATACGATGACCAGAAAGTTTTCTTTCAAGGGCTAATTAATTTTATAAAAGAAGTAGATAAAAAAACAACAAACTAAACTCACTATGAACATTTTGAAATCATTATTAATCTTATTTTTAGTATCATTTTCCATTGTAGTATCTGCTCAAGATTCTCGATATTATGAAATGCGAACTTATACAGCACATGAAGGCAAACGTTCTGACCTGATTAGCAGATTTGAAAACCACACACTTAAGCTTTTTGAGAAAAATGGGATTGAAAACATTGCATATTTTATACCATTAGACCCAACTGACTATAAGCTGACTTTTATTATTGCTTATCCAGATAAGGATTCTAGAGAAAAGCTCTGGGAAAAATTCGCCAATGACCCTGAATGGACAAAAGTAAAAACCAGCTCTGAATCCAACGGACCTTTGGTTTCCAACATAGAACAGACCTTTATGGTGAATGCCAATGATCTAAGCCCAGAAATGAGCAAACTCTCCTCAAAAAAGAAAATTTTCGAACTTCGTAAGTATGATTTAGAACCAGGGAAAGTTGATGCGATCAATGCAAGATTTAGAGATTATACTCGTGAAATCTTCCCTCGTTATGGAATGACCAATGTGATGTATTGGTACACAGTAGAGGAAGAAGGCGTAGAGCCAAAACTGATCTATTTGCTAGCACATAAAAGCGAGAAAATGGCTAATTTTGGGAATGCCAAATTTGAGGAAGATGCTGATTGGAAAAAAATCAAAGCAGCCTCAGAAATCAATGGTCCGATTGTAAAAAAAGCAGAAATGAAATACCTGAAGGCATTGTCATTTTCTCCAATGAAATAAAATCAAAAGAGTATCCGCAATTTAAAATTTTATGAGTATCTGCAATGTTGCACGTTACGTAATAAGTAGCTTTGTAAGTTGCTGATACTCGTCAGCAGACAACAGTTCACAGTCAACAGAACCAAGAATCGTTCATCCGACAATCTATTGTTAGGCTATATGCAAGAATGCGGATAGTCATATAAAAATTAAAACCTAAATTAATCGGGTATAAATTGCAGATACTCTTTAACAATTATTTGATTTTGCGTCTGTGTAGTAGAGGACAGTTTTTCACCACCGCACAGTCATCAGGATACCAATGTGATTATACAGAAATTTTTGATGTGAATTTGTTAATTTGATTAATATAAAAGCTACCCCATTCCCCTTCTCCTGAATTGAAGCCAGAGAGACGCTCACCTTCAAAACTGATTACTTCACATTTATTCCTGGTACTATTTCTAAATTTCAAAACATCTTCGGTTGGTGTAATTTCATCTTTACTCGCTGAAAAAATCAATATTGGTAAATTTAAACTTTCAATACTTCTTATATAATCTACATCCTTTTCGGGCTGAATTATTGAAACTCCCTTTTGCTTTTCTATTCTTTCAGTTATCAAAGACACATTAGTAACAAACCCTTCAACAACAAGGAAACTAATTTTATCTTGTAGTTTTTCAATAGCTTTAACAGCAATTATTGACCCCATAGACATTCCCCAAATCCCAATTTTTTTATTAGGGAACTTTTGATAGATAAAATCACCTACCGCAATCAAATCTGTTGCAAACTCTTTGTAATAGAGCATATCTCTTTCGATTGAAAAATCAGAGCTTTTCCCAAAGCCTCTATAATCAAAAGTAACTACTGTGTAACCGTGGCTCACCAGTATCGAAGAATGATAAACAAAATAAGACATATTTCCTGCATCGGGATATGCCAAAATGATCAATTTTCCATTATCATTTTCAACATTTGCAGAATACACCCAAGTATTTATATCAAACCCATCATTTGTCTTAATTCTCAATGATTCATAATTCAAACCCAAAGAATCTGGAGTACGAATATACTCTCTATCTGGATTTATAGCATGCACCTTCACGATTGAACAAAAAAGTACAAAAACCAAAAAAACTTTTACATTATTTAATTTATGAGTAGCCAATCCAGTCAAAATACTATTTTTATAATTTCTCAATCTTCACCTCCATTATCCCTACGGAGGTATTCTTTACCTCCACATTCAATAAATTCAACTTTTTTCTCATCGCCATCTTGACTTTTGGAAAAATAACTGTAGGCACCATCTTCCTCAGGTTCAGACGCTCTAGAAATAGACCACAATTTTGAAGTTCCATCTTCATTGAACACTCTATAAGTAAACACCCCTGTTTTCTTATTCCGCCGCAAATCCTGGTCAATCACATAGGATAATTGGGCACCTGAATCATCTGTTTCAACCAAATACACAGTACATGAACCTCCTATTTCCTCAAACTCCGAACATGATAGAGAAAAAAACAAGACAAATGTAATCACCCAAATAGACTTCTTCATTTTAAATTCTTTTCTACGAATATATCAGGGCTACGAACTATTTCCAACTATTAGTTCAATGAAATAAGTTTTGAATTGAAAACTTCCATTTTAAAAAACATTAAGCATAAAAAAACCGCCATCTTTTCAGAAGGCGGTATGTTTTTTCTGTTTATAATATGACTATCCGCTTTCTTTCACGTAGCCAAACAATAGATTGTTTGCTGAACGATTTGTTCTGTTGACTGTGAACTGTTGTCTGCCGACGAGTGTCCGCTACTTACAAAGCTACTTCATACCCAACGTGCAACATTGCGGATACTCATAATTTAAAATCTTATGGCTCTAAAGCAGCTACTCCTGGAAGTACTTTACCTTCCATGTGCTCCAATAGTGCTCCACCTCCGGTAGATACATAGGATACTTTGTCAGTAAAACCAAACTTATTTACTGCTGCTGCTGAGTCTCCTCCACCTATCAAAGAAAATGCACCTCCTTCTGTAGCTGCAGCAACTGCTTCAGCAATTGCAACTGTACCGTGTACAAAGCTACTCATCTCAAATACACCCATTGGGCCATTCCACAATATGGTTTTTGAATTTTTGACAACTTCGGCAAATTGCTTCCTAGTCTCAGGCCCGATATCCAATCCCATCCATCCGTCAGGAATCTCACCACTTACAGCCATCCCTTGCTCTGCATCATTCGCAAAAGCTTTTGAGATCACTGTATCAACTGGTAAAATCAAATTAACACCTTTTGATTTGGCTTTTTCCATCAGTTCAAGCACGTAATCCAACTTGTCCATTTCACAAAGGGAGTCTCCTATCGATCCCCCTTTTGCTTTGGCAAAAGTATAAGACATTCCGCCTCCGATGATCAAATTATCAACTTTATCCAACAATCTTTCTATAATCAAGATTTTGTCGGTGATTTTTGCACCACCCATAATTGCTGTATATGGTCTTTCTGGATTTTCCATTACCTTATCTGCATTTTCAAGTTCAGATTGAAGTAAATAACCAGATACTTTAGTATCAAAAAACTTCGCTATAACTGCAGTGGAAGCATGTGCTCTGTGAGCGGTACCGAATGCATCATTCACATATACATCTCCAAGGTCAGCAAGTTTTTTGGCAAAAACCTCATCCCCTTTTTCTTCTTCTTTATAAAATCTAAGATTCTCCAGCAGTAGAATTTCTCCTGGCTGAAGTCCCTCTGCCAATTGCACAGCTTCCTGTCCAATACAATCTGGTGCAAACTTCACTTTCGTTCCTGAAAGTTTCTGAAGTTCATTCACCACATGCTTCAAGGAAAATTTGTCAGTAGGTCCATCCTTTGGTCTTCCAAGGTGAGACATCAAGATCACTGAACCACCATCTTTCAATATTTTTTCAATTGTAGGAATTGCTGCGCTGATTCTTGTGCCGTCAGACACATTCAAGTGCTCATCCAAAGGGACGTTGAAATCAACTCTTACCAGTGCTTTCTTTCCAGAAAAGTCAAGGTTATCTACGTTTTTAATTCTTTTGTTCATGATTTATAGTGTTTATTAGGTTCAATTATTATTGATAGTCAATCAAATAATCACTTTGCGGCTGCTCTTCTCAAGCGATCATTGATAGCTTTTCCAAGTCCTTCCTCTGGCATTAGCTCTGCTAAAATTACAGAAACATCCATGCTATCCAAAATCCTCATAGACGCAAATAGATTTTTTGCAGCTTCGTGCAAATCTGCTTGGGGACTGAGTACGACTATTTTTTTACAATCAAGCTCTTCAAAGGAATCTCTAAAGCTCATTACAGCAAAATCAATTCCCTTATCGGTATATTCTTCAATTAGTTTTGGCAAATCCCCCAAAACAAATGGTTTTGTAGGAGAATAGTGACTTTGTAGCAATCCAGGTGCTTTTGGATTACTGGAGGAATGGGAAACTTGATGGATTTCCCCCACTTTTTCTTCTATCAATCTCAAATCAATTCCGCCCAGCCTATAAACAGTAACCTTCCCATTTTCCATCCCAACGATAGTACTTTCCAAGCCGACTTCACAAGACCCTCCATCAAGTATATAGCTTATTTTTTGGCCAAGCTGATCATTCACATGACTGGCTTTGGTTGGGCTAATATACCCAAAAGGATTTGCACTAGGGGCTGCAAGTGGAAAATCTAATTCAGTTAGCAATTCCTTTGTCAAAGGATGGGAAGGAATTCGCACTGCTACAGTATCCAAGCCACTTGTAACCAAATCAGGTACATTAGATTTTCTTGGAAGTAAAAGTGTCAATGGACCTGGCCAGAAGCTATTAGCAAGGATTTTTAGATCTTCAGGAATTTCTTTTACAAAATCCAAAACTCTTTCTATGTCCGAAGTGTGCAAAATCAACGGATCAAAACTGGGTCTATTTTTGGTATCGAAAATTTTCGAAACAGCATCTGCATTCAGCGCATTCCCAGCCAAGCCATAGACTGTCTCAGTTGGAATCCCAACCAATTCACCAGCTTCTAGGATTTGCTTTGCTTTCGAAATATCTTTTCCTATTTCAGCCATTAATCTTGACAAAAATCATCTACCCAAGTTTTCGCATCACCATAACCCAAACTAAGAGCCATTTTGAGGTTGGCACATCCATCTTCTTTTTGACTGAGAGCGCTTAGTTGCGTCACACCCAAAAGGTAATAGGCTGCTCCATTTTCTCCATCAATATTGATGGAATAAACCAATGACTCCATTCCACCCAAAGGATCACTATTTCCAAGTTGTGCTTTGGCTTTGTTGAAATGAACAAGTGCTTGATTGGGATTTACTTGAAGTGCCATGTCAAAATCCATGATCGCATCTTCATATTCTTCCAATGCCAACAAAGCCAATCCTCTGTTGTAATAAATATCTGTTTGTTCAGGATCCAAACCATTTGCGAAATTATAATCTCTGACAGCTTCTTTGAAAGCTTTCTTTTCGAGATAAGCATTCCCTCTATTAAAAAATGGTTTGTAAGAAGTGGAGTCTATATTAATTGAGTTGGTGAATGACACCACTGCCTCATCAAAATTCCCGTTTTGGAATAATGCCACTCCTTTTGCATTATGAGCGGATGTATTGGAATCATTTTTCTCAATCACTCTATCAAAGTACCCTATTGCTTTGGAATACTCTGATTTTTCGAGGGATTTCACTCCTTCATCAAATAATTCTTGCTCTGATGCTCCACAAGCTGTCATCATGGCGATTGCTACAATACAAAAGAAAATTTTTCTCACGTCTTTTTAATTTTGCATGCAAAGATAAGGATTTATCCTGCGACAGATGATCTATTTTTCATTTTTGATGCGTATTCTTCGGGGAGCGGCATAGGCTTCATGGTTTTCATATCTACAGCAACCATAATCGTACTCGCTTTGGCAAAAATTTTATCTTCGCCCTTTGGGTTTTTGCCCAAAATAACCTGCTCCAATGTGAATGAAGTATTGCCTATTCTTGTACACTTGATATACACAGAAGGTGAATCATGCACATGGATTGGAGTGAAAAAATCAATATTGACATTTGCTACTACAGTCCCGATAGCCATAATATCCCAATCACAAACTTTGTGAAGGTACTCTGCTCTTGCATGTTCAAAATAATTGAAGTAGATCCCATTGTTTACATGCAAATAGCCATCAATGTCAGAAAACCTCACTTGAATAGGGACAAAAAAAGAAAAGGAGGATTTCACCACTTCGATTGAGATTTTTTCCATAGTTAAATTGCGTATTCAGATCGACTTGTTTTTTCTAACATCCTTAAGATTGATGGATTGAACCCAACCATATCCTCTACAGAATCAAAGGGAATCCAGGCTAGATCAGTACTTTCATTGCTAATTGTCAATGGCTCATTTAGTTCTGCTTCGATCAAGTATCTTACATCATAATGAAAATGCTCAGGGATGTCTCCTTTATGGGGAATAACATGTTTGTCAATATCAAAAATGCCATTTCCTACCAATCTCAAAGAGGTTAAGCCACTTTCTTCTCTTGCCTCCTGCATCGAAACTTCCAGAAGATTTTCTACCCCATCAGCATGTCCTCCCAATTGAAGCCATCTATTGAGTTTTTTATGAAGTGTCAAAAGTGTGTGGGTTCTTCTTTTATTTACAATCCAGGCAGAACCTGTAAAATGTCCTTCAAGCCTTGACCTCAAAAAGGCATTTTCGTCATAAGTCAACTCAATAAATTCATCTACAAAAGCAGATTCTTCTTCAAAAGGTGTTCTATAATTTTCGAGACTTTGTCTCAATATTTTTCTATCCATGAGATATTAATTTTCAAATAAATCATCCATAAATTGCTCAAAAGGCCTTGCTTTTAAGTACAAATGATCTGAATATACTGTGACTAAAACTTTTAGATAGCTAGGCTTTTCATCCACACTTATCTTCTCAATGCTTACATTTCCATAGAGTTGATCTATCTTTTTGGACAAATCAACATTGCTCAATGGAGGCTTGAAATATTGCTTTTCAGTAGTCCTGACTACTTCATTTACCTCTTCTATCTTTCTGTCTAAGCTTATTTTTTGATAACCCAAATCTAACATTCGCTGCCCAAATGCAAAGAAAAGTTGTGAAAAACTTTTCTGATCAAATGTGCTATCATAAGAAACGGCGAAGCCATTTGCGTATGGCGAGTTCAAAATATGAACCTCTGGATTTGCATTCATCCCTGAAGTTTTGAAGTGATAATTCTTCTGGATTAGGTTCATCAAGGATTTACCCTCTTCCGAAGCAATCCAGTTAGCTGTAAATTCTTCGGCATCTGGAGATTGTGTGAAGTTCTCTTTATGTTTTACGGGTGTTTTTTTGTTGGGAAATAATTTCCCGAAAATATCATCAATGAATGAAGCCATTATCTTTTCAATTTGTAAGTACCGTCGGGCTCAGAGACAATCTCTCCCTCATCTTCCATACTTCTCAATACTTTTAGTGTATCTTGATCGTCTTTGAGCCCTGACGTAACTGGTAGAGTCTGTAGGGAAAACGTTTTTCCATTACTTAAAGTTTGAATGATTTTTGATCTTAGCTTCAAATCCTTTGTTTCAGCTTGTTTTTTTTGATTAATACAGACATCACAAATACCACAATAATGATCACTTTCTTCTCCAAAATACTGTGAAATCTGATTTGCCCTACAGAGATTGTCATTTTCAATATAAGCAACCATCGACCCTGCTTTGGAGATTGCATTTTGCCTTCTTTCAGCTATCCTTTTGGTATCCAAGGGCAATTTCCCAGCATCATATCGGGGAGTCAAGAAAGTCACTTGGGGCTTTTCTTTTCTTTTATGGTATGCCAAGACTCCAAACTGATCCAACAATTCCAACTGCTTGATCAAATCCCCCTCTTCCATCCCCAAATTCTTGGAAAGTTTTGGCTCTTGTATTTTGATATAATCCATAAAAAGCTCACCTCCATATGTTCTAAGTAGCGCTTTGATTAATGGATCTAGTTTAGCATTTGCGATCTGAAACTCGTACAACTTGCTTTGATTTACCAAAAAATGTATGGTAGAAGGTGAGAAAAAGCTTTCATTTAGTTCCACCAAGCCTTCTTCTTGAAGTACTTTCATGGAGTTGTATGTCAGTAATACATCAAGTCTGTATGTTGCACAAAAATCTGTCAAATCAAAATCATAGCTAACGAACAAGCTACTTCCAACGGCTATCCTGTATTGATTGGCGAGAGATTGATAGACTTTCTTAAGGTAATCGATGGGCGGATAAGCTAATTCGGCACGCTCTGTAAGCTTTTGGATATCTTGGTCATTTGTAAGTAAGACTCCGTAAGCTTTGAGCTCATCCCTACCTGCCCTGCCTGCCTCTTGGTAATAATTTTCCAAATTTTCGGGCAAGTCCAAATGAATCACCAATCTTACGTCGGGCTTATCTATTCCCATCCCAAAAGCATTGGTTGCGACCATGACGCGTATTTTATTTGATCTCCATTCTTGCTGACGTAATTCCCTTGTGGCAGAATCCAATCCTGCATGATAAAAAGTAGCAGAAACACCAAGCTGATAAAGTTCTTTGGCTATCTCTTTCGTACCTTTTCTATTTCTTGAATAAATAATCGCTGAACCCGGCACTTTGTTGAGGATCTGAATGGCTTTTTCAATCTTATTCTCAACCATTCGCACAGAATAGCTTAAGTTTTTTCTGGAAAATGATTTCACAAAGACATTTGGATTCTTTAGCTCCAATTTTTCTATGATATCATCTTTTACTTTCAGAGTTGCAGAGGCAGTCAAGGCCATACAGGGTACTGCCGGGTGAAACTCTCTAATCTTTGCTATTTCCAAATACGGAGGTCTAAAATCATAACCCCATTGAGAAATACAATGTGCTTCATCAATTGCAATCAGGTTCACATTCATTCTTTTGAACCGCTCTAAAAAAAGCTCTGTCTGAAGCCGTTCAGGCGAAACATAGAGAAATTTGTAATTACCATAAACACAATTGTCAAGAATTGTATCAATTTCTCTCTTTCTCATCCCAGAATACACCGCTGCTGCTAGAATTCCTCTTTTCCTAAGGTTATCGACTTGATCTTTCATCAATGCAACCAAGGGACTTACTACCAAACAAATCCCTTCTTGAGCCAATGCTGGCACTTGAAAACAGATAGACTTCCCTCCTCCAGTAGGTAACAATGCGACACAATCTTTCCCCTCCATCGCCGAAAGGACGATATCCAATTGGGACGGACGAAAATCCGCATACCCAAAGAATTTTTGGAGAACTTGTATCGCTTTGGTTTTCATATTGCTTGATTTTTCAACATCTGTGGGAGAATATTTTAGCCCGCTGATGTACGCTGATTTTTTTATTCCCCTTTATTCTTCAACCCTTCTGCGGTAATCTGCGAGATCTGCGGGAAAATTTTATTGCCCACTGATCACGCTATTGAGCGCTGATTTTTTTTATACCCTTTATACTTCAACCCTTCTGAGGTAATCTACGAAATCTACGGGAAAATATTTAGCTCGCTGATCACACTGATGTATGCTGATTTTTTTTATACCCTTTATACTTCAACCCTTCTGAGGTAATCTGCGAAATCTACGGGAAAATATTTAGCTCGCTGACCACACTGATGTACGCTGACTTTTTTATACCCTTTTATTCGTGAACCCTTCTGCGGTAATCTGCGAGATCTGCGGGAAAATATTTAGCTCGCTGATCACACTGATGTACGCTGATTTTTTTATACCCCTTTATTCTTCAACCCTTCTGCGGTAATCTGCGAAATCTACGGGAAAATTTTATTGCCCACTGATCACGCTGATGTGCGCTGATTTTTTTATTCCCCTTTATTCTTCAACCCTTCTGCGGTAATCTGCGAGATCTGCGGGAAAATATTTAGCTCGCTGACCACACTGATGTATGCTGATTTTTTTTATACCCTTTATACTTCAACCCTTCTGAGGTAATCTGCGAAATCTGAGGGGAAATATTTAGCTCGCTGATCACGCTATTGAGAGCTGATTTTTTTTATACCCTTTTATTCGTGAACCCTTCTGCGGTATTCTGCGAGATCTGCGGGAAAATATTTAGCTCGCTGACCACACTGATGTACGCTGACTTTTTTTATACCCTTTATACTTCAACCCTTCTGAGGTAATCTGCGAGAACTGTGGGAGAATATTTAGCTCGCTGACCACACTGATGTACGCTGACTTTTTTATACCCTTTTATTCGTAAACCCTTCTGAGGTAATCTACGAAATCTACGGGAGATTTTAATTGCCCACTGATCACGCTATTGAGCGCTGATTTTTTTTATACCCCTTTATACATCAACCCTTCTGCGGCAATCTGCGAGATCTGCGGGAAAATATTTAGCTCGCTGACCACACTGATGTACGCTGACTTTTTTATACCCTTTTATTCGTGAACCCTTCTGCGGTAATCTGCGAGATCTGAGGGAAAATATTTAGCTCGCTGACCAAACTGATGTACACTGATTTTTTTATACCCTTTTATTCGTGAACCCTTCTGCGGTAATTTGCTAAATCTGCGGGAGAATCAAAGCCCATTCACTTTTCTAAATATACCATCATTGATTCTTGCTACGTTGAAATTCACTAGAATGCCAAGTTTTTTCTCAGTAATCTTCAAGTAGGTTAGAATCTGCTTATGGTGAACATCAGCAAGATTCCCAACTGATTTGACTTCAATTATCACTTTATCTTCGACTAACAAATCAATTCTAAACCCCAAATCCAATTTCACAGCTTTGTAATGAACAGGCACTGGAACTTCACGCTTAACTAATAAACCCTGCGCCATCAATTCACATTCTAATGCAGCAACATAAACCGACTCTAAAAGCCCTGGTCCCAGCCCATTGTACACATCATAAATAGCTCCTCTGACTATATATGAAACATCATTTTCATTCATATGTAAAAATCTAAATTAATTCTTTCATTAAAATTGATCCTCTTTACAAAGGAAAAAAACCATCAAATTGTCAGAATAGAAAGCTCCAACAAAAACTCACCAACTAAGTGATTCTTTGTTTAGAAAAGCAGCAATTCCTTTTTTACAATCCAAAGAATTTCTTGCTTTGGCATTCATGGAAGCAGCGTACTCCAGTCCTTCTTCCAAAGATTTCTCTTGAACTCTCCCGATCATTTCTTTTGTCAATCCCATTGCTGTTCCCGAATTTTGGGTTGCCAACTTCTGCGCATAATCAAAAACTTTTTTACCTAAATTAGACTCTTCTACAATCCAATTGATCAAACCTAAATCCTTGGCCTCTTCTGCCGAAACAGGATCAGCATCGAGGAGCAACTGTTTTGCTTTCCCCTCTCCTATTTTTCTCAGAAGAAAAACTTTTACAATCGCAGGTATAAAGCCTATTTTCACTTCTGTGTAACCAAATTTCGCATGGGGAACAGAGAATACAAAATCACAAACTGTTGCCAAACCACATCCTCCAGCCAATGCATGACCTTGGACTTGCCCAATAATTATTTTTCTGCAAGTATATATTTGGTAAAAGAGGTCTTTTAACCTTCTGCTATCCTCAAGATTTTCGTCGTAAGTATTGCTCTGCATATCTTGCAATGATTCTAAGTCTGCTCCTGAGCAAAACACCTTCCCCATTGCCTTGATGACTATTATTTTGACATTATCATTATTAGTAAAATCAGTCAAAATTGATTTCATCGCTTCGACCATTTCCTCATTTAGCGCATTTCTTTTTTCAGGTCGGTTGAGGACGAGATAGCCGATTCTCTCCTGAACAAAACTATAAACGGGTTCCTTTACCATGTTTTGATTGGGTCTTTGTTAATTGATTGATTATTCATCCTTACGGAAAGATAAAGGAGAAGATTCGGTTAACAAAAGCTTATTCTTTAAATCTCAATTTATAGGCTGTTTCACCAATCCTTAAACTGTCTTGTTCATTCGCAGATTCCCATTGACCATTTACAAACTTTTGTACTACAAATAATTGGGTGTTTGTAATAAAATACTTTGATTTTGAGATTTTAAAGTACTCTTTTTGATCAGGCAAAGGCACTAGCCACTCGCTGTCGTTTTCAAACCATACCATAGGGAGACTCTCATTCACTTCGTTCGCTTTTCTATTTGGCAATACTTTATATTCCAAATCAGCAACATCAAGTTCGTGATCAAAAAAATAGAGCCCTTTGTAATCAATAGCCAATCCAGATTTTGTACTGTAGATGATTAAGCTTGAATCGGGTTTTACAATTACCGTTAAGATGCCAAAGGCTCCATACACTAACAATACAAATAGAGTGATGTATAGATAATTTTTTTGGGGCTTGATACAAATCAATAAGACTAATGTCAAAATCACCCAATATATGATCATGAAATCAACTTTGAGAAAAATCTGGTCAATTTTGGAATATGGGAAATCCTGAATCTTAAAAATCAAAAGATTGACCAAACAAATCAGCTTCTCAGTCACCCAAGCTAAAGGTTCAGCAAGTAATTTGATTTCAGAAAAAAGCATAAAAGGAACTCCAAAAGCCATAATTAAAAAAGCCCCTGGAATCACAATAAGATTTGAAAGAATAAAGTAAGTTGGGAATACATGAAAATAGTAAGCGGAAATCGGGAAAGTCATGAACTGGGCAGCTATTCCCACAGTACTGATTTGCCATAAATAATCCATAATTTTAGATTTGGGGACCCAAAGCTTTACCAAAATCGGCTGGATCAACAGGATCCCTGTCAATGCCAAGTAAGACAGCTGAAATCCTACTGCATAAATCAAAAACGGATCATACAATAGTAAAATCAGAGCTGAAAGCGCTATTGCATTAAAAATGGATGGGTTTCTTGACTTCATCTGCGCCAATGCCATCAAGGAAAACATAGTCGCTGCCCGCATTACAGACGGAGACATCCCAGTCAATAAAGCATAAGCCCAAATGAGAAGAATAATAATAGAAAGATATATTACCCGCTTCCATATTTTTAGCCTATAGGGTTTTATAAAAAGAAAAAAGAATCCATAGATAATCCCCACGTGCAATCCAGAAACAGCCAAAACATGCATCGCACCTGCGGTGACATAAGCTTCATTGATTTCTTTATCAAGGTTTTTTTTCTGACCAAGAAGCAAAGCTTTCGCTACTTGATTGGCATGTGGGTCTATGATTAGACTATCCATAGTAGCCATGATTCTCGATCGCAACCCCAAGAAAAAATCCTCAACAGGTTGCACAGAAACATTTCCAACTTTCAGGAATTTCTCACCAATAAAATGACTGTGAGCAAGCTGCTGTCTCAACATGAATTTTTGATAATTGAACTCACTGGGATTTTTTGGACCAGATATAAGTTGAGGCATGCCTGAAATGATCATCAAATCACCGGGTATAATTATTTGGTCACTTTTGTGATAAATTATCACTTCCCCAGACAGGTTTAATTTTTGACCTAGCGAATCCATTATAGAAATGACCTTCACGCGGTTTGCTATTGAATTTGGTTTTGGATCATCATTTGCCAAAGCGACAGCTAAGTAAAACTTGCCTTGGCCCTCGAAATGAATTAGATGGTTCTTTTGATTTTTGATGTCCTTAAGACTTGTGAAAATAATCCCACATAATATCAGTTGCATATATGCTAGCAATGGGATTGCGGTTCTGTAAGAATAAGATTTGTTTGACTTATTCTTTATGACCAAAAAAATATAAATCAAATAGATAGCAGACAAAACTCCGATCATCCAAACAATTGGCAGAAACCCTGTAATGGGATAAAGCAACACTCCAAAGACAAAAAAGAAGGAGTATCTTAAAAATGGGAACTCGCTAAATATCATAACCAAGAAAAGTTTGATTAATTCTAGCGAATAAAACAAAAAAGGAGCTAAATATAGCTCCTCTAAATGTTTAAAAACGTTTAATTTTTTATTTTAGAATCTGTAACCTACAGAAAACCCAGCTTTAAATTCCACGGCTGCAAATCGATCATTTACTTCTTTGCTAAATCCTCGTGCTATAGAAGCATAAGGACCGAAAGCGAACTTGTCATTAAACACCCACTTGTATCCTGCACCAAGCCCGATAAGAAAACTATTCATGTCAACAATATTTGTAACGTTGTTTTCAATTTCTGTAAAATCTCCAAATCTATACTTAGCGAAGGGAGATATGTAAAGCTTTCCATTCTCGTCACCAACAAAATAAAAATTGTAAGATGCTAAAATTGAAGTTGCACTAAAATCCTTATTGTCATTTGTGCCAACATAGGCGAATCTATCATTGAAGTGAATTTCTACTCCAATAGATTGGTCCTTTTCTATGAAATGTTCATATCCTATTTCTACCGAACCAAGAAGAATTGTATTGAGGAAATTTAGTTTGATCTCACCTGTGCTGTGTTCTTTTTCCATCACTGACTGCGCTGAAAGAGAGGTAGCGAAAAGAAAAAAAGCGAATACTGTTAGTAATATTTTATTCATGACTTTTAAAATTTGTTTAATCAATAAAAACTGTCGTAAAATTATAAATACTTTTCCATTTGGTAATGCAATATGTTACATTCCTCAAACATCTCGCCAACTTTTTCAAATCCAAACTTTGCATAAAGCGGAATCGCCGTAAGTTGGGCATGCATATAGAGCAACTTGCCTTTTGCAGAGTCAGTTGAAGCAATATCATCAATAACAGCCTGTACGAGAGCTTGTCCAACTCCTTTCCCTCTCATTGATTTCAATACTGCAAAACGCTCTAGCTTTATTCCATTTTTGGTGAATCTCCACCTAGCTGTGCCAGCTGCATGATCATCTATGGTTGCGAAGAAATGCGTAGATGTTTCTTCAAACTCATCATACTCCTCACGAGGATCCACTTGCTGTTCGACGACAAAAACTTCCTCACGAATCTTGAAAATTTTATCAAGCTGCTCCTTCGTCTTTACTTTTTCTACTTTTATACTCATCTCTTTTCTGCAATTTGTCAGCTTCATCCTGCTCGTAAGCTTCAATGATTGCCTTGACTAATTTATGTCTGATTACATCTTTTCCGCTAAGATTGACGATCCCTATGCCTTTTACATCTTTGAGGACATGTAGCGATTCACTTAAGCCAGATTTCTGTCTTTTCGGAAGATCAACTTGAGTTTGATCACCAGTGATAATGACCTTTGAATTAGGCCCCATCCTCGTCAAAAACATCTTTATTTGTTCACTTGTAGTGTTTTGTGCTTCATCTAACAAGACAAACGCATCGTGTAGAGTTCTCCCTCTCATATAAGCCAAAGGGGCAATTTCAATCACTCTGGTTTCCTGATAAAATTTCAATTTTTCGGAAGGAACCATGTCACTTAACGCATCATAAATTGGTCTTAAATATGGATCCAGTTTTTCCTGCAAATCACCAGGCAAAAATCCTAGATTCTCACCTGCTTCCACTGCTGGACGGGTAATGATGATTCTTTTCACCTCTCTATTTTTCAGAGCACGTACTGCCAAAGCTACAGCTATGTACGTTTTTCCAGTACCAGCTGGACCTAGAGCAAATACCAAATCATTTTTTGAAGCCGATTCTACCAACTTCCTCTGATTTGCAGATTTCGGCTTGACGACCAAACCTTTATTACCATAAACAATCACATCATTCCTTTGGTTTTCGTCAAAGGGTACTCCCTCGAGCGTAATGTATTCTTTTACATGTTCAGGTGTAATGTTTCCGAATCGGTTGAAATGCTGAAGAAGCATATTGATGACATCATTGATCCTCAAAATCTCAGGTGCACGTCCTTGAATCCTGATTTCATTGCCTCTCGAAACAATCTTGCTTTGTGGAAAAGCCGCGGCAATCTGTCGGATATTTTCGTTTTCAGAACCCAAAAAGTCCAGTAACGAAATATTTTCTAAAGTAATTACTTTTTCTACCAATCTATTGAATTTGATTTAGATGTTTGTTTATGGTGTAAGGATAAAATTCCTACTTTTGTTCATACTTGTTACAAAAATATAAATTTTAATCGACTTGCTTATATGGCACTGATAACATTCATTTCAGATTTTGGAGACGGCGACTATTATGTTCCCGCAGTGAAGGCGAAAATGTTATCCATCAATCCCCAACTGAACATCATTGATATTTCTCACAAGATAGACACCTATGATATCGCCCATGCAGCATTTGTATTGAGAGCTGTCTATAAGGATTTTCCTAAAGGAACAGTTCATCTAGTTGCCCTAAATGGAACGAGTAATATGACAGATGGTTTTATAGGAATCAAACTTGAAGAGCATATTTTTATCGGCCCAAACAATGGAGTATTAAGTCTTTTGGCTGATTATGATCCAGGCATCATCGTTCAGTTTGCAGATATCCATCTCAAAGATAGTACATTCCCTGCAAAAGACATCCTGGCACCAATTGCCGCCAAAGTAGCTTCTGGTGCTGCCATCCATGATTTTGGAGGGCCTTTGATGCAGATGAAAAAAATGATGTCCCGACAATTCAAAGCAACAAGAAAACAGATCGTCGGCCATGTCGTGAGGGTGGACAATTATGGGAACTTGATCACAAATATCAAAAAAGAAGCTTTTGAAAAACTGAATCCTGGGAGGTTTGTGATAGAGTTTAGCCGAGAAGGATTGACTAAAATCAACAAATCCTACGACAATGTCGAACCTGGAGATTGTTTTGCCTTTTTCAACAGCTTGGACCTCTTGGAGATTGGTATTAATCATGGTCATGGTTCAGATTTGTTGGGGTTGAGGTTAGATAGCCCTATTTACATCAATTTTGAAACTGAGGAATAGGATGCTGAAGCGAATTGTAAGAATGACTTTCCAGGAAAATAAGGTGGAAGAGTTTCTAGAGAATTTCAATCGAAATAAGGAAAAGATCAGAAATTTTCCAGGTTGTCATCATTTGGAGCTATGGCAAGATGAAAATTTTAAAAATATTTTCATGACGTACAGTTTTTGGGAAGACGAAAAAGCGTTGAATCAATACCGTGATTCTGAACTATTTAAATCTGTATGGAGCGTCACAAAGCCACTTTTCTCAGAAAAACCAAGTGCATTTAGTGCAAAAAAAATCATAGAACTGCCCTAAGAGGCTTGCACAGAAAAAAAATAGTATTCATATTTGCATCCCGTTCAGCAAGGAACGGAGAGTTTACCTGCCCAGATGGCGGAATTGGTAGACGCGTTGGTCTCAAACACCAATGCCGCAAGGCGTGCCGGTTCGACTCCGGCTCTGGGTACAAAAAACCCCTTTAGAAGCAATTCTGAAGGGGTTTTTCTCTTTTTGGACAAATCCTTTTGTTATTTTTCAGCCAAAGCCTGTATTAATATCCAATTAAAGGATCAGAACTACAAATCATCAACTCTTCACCAAACTCATTTTTGCCATCGCTGAATTTTTTATTGTCTTCATTTATTACTGAAAATCTTATGAATTGATTTTTAGATTAAAAACTTTAAACAAACATTCTAATTATCCTCGACATAAAACCTATTTAAACTTTCAAATTACATAATTTTAATTATTTTTTTATGTAATTCGAAAGTCAAACTTTCAAATTACATACTTTTTTATTATTTTCATCCAAATTGAAGTTTATCATGATACAAAGAGATCTTGAAAGTAAGTTGAATCATGGTTTAGGATCCATGCCCGTAGCCGTAATTCTTGGCCCAAGGCAGGTGGGAAAAACTACCTTAGCGCTAGAACTATCACGGGCAGTGATAGGTAAACCTATCCATTACTTAGATTTGGAATTGGATTCCGATCTGGCAAAGTTGGACGATGCGGAAAGCTATTTAAGAAGATTTGAAAATCAACTTCTGATAATAGATGAGGTACAGAGGAAACCTGAACTCTTTAAGACACTCAGAGGACTGATAGATATTCGAAAAAGAGCAGGTGAAAAAGCTGGGCATTTTCTTCTTCTTGGTTCTGCATCAAAAGACCTCTTGCAACAATCCTCTGAAACCTTGGCTGGTAGGATCAGGTACTTAGAACTCACTCCCTTTACGGCTTGGGAATTGTATGAGGATGACTCTCTAGGATTCAATTTTGAAAAATTGTGGTTTAGAGGAGGCTTTCCAGATAGTTATTTGGCAAAAAATGACAAGGATAGTTGGGACTGGCGCTATGATTTTATCGGCACTTATGTTGAAAAAGACATCCCTTTATTTGGCCCACAAGTACCTGCTGCGAGAATGAAGAGGTTTTGGATGATGCTGGCACATTATCACGGCCAGCAAGCGGTACTTAGCGAAATAGGAAAAAGTCTCGAAGTGAGCCATACTACCATCAGAACATATCTTGATACTTTGCAGGACTTTTTTATGGTTCGTCAGCTACAACCTTGGTCAGGAAATACAAAAAAAAGACTGGTCAAATCTCCAAAAGTCTATATCCGTGATTCAGGACTGTTACACAATTTATTGAATATTTCGAGTTTTGATCAGCTTCTAGGTCATCCGTTGGTTGGTTCCAGTTGGGAAGGTTTTGTGATAGAAAACACGCTCAACTCCCTGCCTTCTACCTGGAAGCCTTCCTATTACCGCTCAAGCAATCAAAATGAAATTGATTTGGTACTGGAAGGACCGGATGATGCAGTCTGGGCTATTGAAATCAAAAAATCCCTTGCACCAAGTATCAGTTCGGGATTCCATAGAGCAGCTGAAGACATAAAAGCCACCAAGAAATTTGTAGTCTATTCTGGTTCGGATCAATTCCCTATAAAAGGTAATACAGAAATGATTGGGTTAATTGCTTTTTTAAAAATAATACAAAACTTATCCATTCAATAAAGCAAATTTGAAAACACAAGGCTAAATCAATTTACATTTTGACCAAAGTGTTAAGCAAAATAATTGATGAAAATTAGCCTGATTTAAACAGAATCTAATCTTATGTATTTCCATTTTATGATTACAAGCTTTTTTGCCATAAGCATTGATTTCATAGTTGACTGTTCGCTTATTTTATTATCAATTAATATCAGATCTAGGCTAAATCAGGTTTTTCTATCATTACTGGCAAAGTTCTGTTTATTCATGTTCCATTTTTCATAATTTTAAACTAAATTTTAAAATTCCTCTTTTTTCAATTCCATAAATATTTAAATAGACACTATCATTGACTATGACCGAATACACTTTTGAGACTATTGACAAACTCCTTGACATGCTTAAAAAAAAGCATCCCAAAGCTTTTTTTAATGATGAACTTGATCTAAAAAAACTAGATGAAATTCTACAAAATGAAAATCAAATAAAGTCAGGATTACAATGGCTGGGGAAGGAAGCCTCCAAAAACCAAGCTCTTTCCAAATCAAATTTCAAACTTACCCCAAACCCTGAAAAATCCATTGAATTCAATTCTTCTGAAAACATTTTTATTGAAGGTGATAACCTAGATGCGCTAAAGCTGCTTCAAGAGGATTTCACCGAAAGAATCAAGGCTATCTATATAGATCCACCATATAACACGGGATCAGAAAGCTTTGTCTATACTGATAAATTTTCCAGTGCCAAATCAAGTCAAAAACCAGAAAACCACTTCGAATCAATCCATTCCAATTGGCTATCGATGATCTATCCAAGATTGATCTTGGGAAGAAAGCTCCTAAGAAATGATGGACTGATCTTCGTAAGCATTGATGATCATGAGCTTGCAAACCTGAAGCTTTTGATGGATGAAGTGTTTGGAGAAGAAAATTATATTGAGATTTTTTCTTGGGTGAAATCCGAAACCCCGGCCAATCTTTCCCGAAAGAGCAAAAAAGTAGTAGAATATGTCCTTTGCTATCAAAAATTGAAAGATAAAAGCAAGTTCAAAGGAATAAAGAAAACAAGTCCAAGCAGCAATGGATTACTCAATCAAAGCAACGCAATCAACATTTTGACTTTCCCAAAAAACAAAGTTACCACAAGAATCCCTGATGGGAAAATCCCAAAAGGCAACTACGGTACTGATAAGTATACAATCGAATTATTGGAAGATACAGAAGTTAAAGCTGGTTTTTTCATTAAAAAAGTAACCCTCAAAGCAAAATTCAAATGGACACAGCCAAAGCTGGATGAAGAGATCAAAAAAGGAACTTTCATACAAATTCCCACAATCAAACTTAGTCCATCTTACGAAAAACTTTCCTATGATGAAGAAGTCCCTCCTAACCTGATCAATCACAAGGTAGGTGTGGACACCAATGAAACTGCGAGTAAGGAATTGCAGGCAATGCTGGGAGCAAAAGTTTTTGACTTTCCCAAACCTCCTAGTTTGATCAAGTATCTTTTGGGTTTTTCGGATGATTCTGAGGGAATATTCTTGGACTTCTTTGCTGGCTCTGGTGCTACAGCACAGGCTGTATTGGAGATGAACGAAAAAGATTTGGGAAAAAGAAAATATATCTGTGTACAACTGCCAGAAACTATCAAACATAACACGGAAGCATACAGAAATGGCTTTAGAAAAATATCCGAAATCACACACAAAAGATTAAGTCTTTTACACAAAAAACATAAAAATTCCCTTCCAAAAATTGATTCTGGATTTAAGTATTTTGAATTGAAGGAGCTTGAAAACCAAGGGACCTTCGTGTTTTAACAAAATCATTCTTTAACTATTTAAACTTAACTTTTTATGATTATCACAAATTTTGATTTTGAACTCATTGAAAAAAAGGCTAGAAAAAAAGCCTCAGAAATGATAAAAAATGGGCTTTATTCCCGATTTGGGTTGAGTGCAGGTGAAAGATTTAGCAAGGCTTTTCTTGGCTGCCTTGGTGAGCTTGCTTTTGCCCATTGGCTAGAACAAATGTCTGTCAAATACGAAATTGACACGAAGAGATTCGATAATAGGAATTCGGACGAATTTGATTTTCTGATCAATGGAAAAAAAATCGATGTGAAAGTTGCTTTGAAGTCAACAAGCAATCCCCCGAATGACAATTGGACTTATGGTTATCCACAGGAACAAAAACCTCAAAACAAAGATTTTGTCGTGATAGGCTGGATAGACAAAATCCGTCAAGAAGTTGGCTTCTATGGCTGGCTCTCTGGTCATCAAATTAGCAAATCTCCAATAGTCCTAAAGAATAGCTTCAAAGGCTATAGTTACAAAACACCAAACCATGAATTTCGGTGGGGATTGATGAATAAGAATTTTGAAAATTTACTTTTCAACTTAGAATAAAAAAATGCAAAGCCCTAAAATAAGATGTATGTTTGCATGTGTTACCAATAATCTGTAGTTAATAATTACCAAAACTATGATTAGAAAAGACCTAAACCCCGAAATTCTTAAAAAACTAGACTATTTTTTCGAAATTTCTCCCGATTTATTTTGTATAGCTGGTTATGATGGATTTTTCAAAAAAATAAACCCAGCTGTCAGCAAGCTTTTGGGATATGATGAAGAGACACTGTTTAACACACCGATCAACGATTTTGTACATCCCGAAGATCAAGAAATAACTGCAAAAGCTAGAAAAGAACTAATCAAAAGTAAGCCACTTTTAAATTTTGAAAATCGATACCTTACTAAAAATGGGGAGGTCGTGTGGCTTTCATGGACTTCTATGTTTTTGGAAAAAGACAGGTTGGTCTTTGCCATTGCAAAGGACATCACGTACAAGAAAAAGCTGGAGGCAGAAAGAAATCAATTGCTCTCCAATCTTATCATGATCAATAAAGAAATGGAAAATTTGACATATAGAACCACACATGATTTGAGGTCTCCCGTCAATAATTTCATGGCTATTTTGAATTTAATAGACAAGTCAAAAATCAATGATCAAGAAAATCTTGAATTACTAGGGTTTCTTGAAGAATCGACAGAAAATTTAAAAAGCAAACTTGACAGTTATGTTGATTTGTTAAGTAAAAAAGGCTCTAATGAATTCAATCTAGAGCCTGTGAATTTCGAAGATGTTTTGAAGGAAGTAAAAAGCTCTATACAGTCATTAATAAAATCCTCTTCTACGACCATTGACGCTGACTTTTCCCCAATAGAAACAGTGATGTTCAATAGAGAGTACATGGTAAGTGTCTTTTTGAATCTGATAACTAATTCCATTCGCTACGCACAACCAGGCCACCCCCCTATCATTCAAATACGAATCCAAAAAATAAATAACACCCCTATACTAACTGTAGAGGATAATGGGATAGGATTTGATATGAACAAAGTGAAAGATAAGATTTTCGGTCTCAATCAAAAATTTCATTTTCATGAAGAAAGCAAAGGAATAGGCTTATATTTAATATACAATCAAATTAAAAAACTCCATGGTAATATCGAAGTAGAAAGTGAAGTCAATAAAGGGACAAAATTCACCATCACATTTATGCCAGCTTGACCTGTTAAATCTAAACTTGTATTTCTTACTCAAGACTAAATCTTAAACATTCGATCACTTAACTTTATGTTGTTATTACTTTGATGTTTTAGCAGTATATAGTTTTTGACGCATTCAATTGCAATTTCCATTCTTAGTAAAAATTGATAAAACCACTATGGATTATAATGATTCTCGACAAGCTGCCATAAGACTTTATCGCAAACTGAATCTAGGCTGGATTTTCAACACCTCTACTTTCACAGGAAACTTTATTCTAGCTCTAGTAATTGGCTATTTTTTCAATAAACTCGGGTATGCTGACGATGCCAACTATGTGTTTTTCCTATCAATTTTGGCTATAGGACTTTGGATTACCGAAGCTATTCCACCATTTGCTGTTGGTATATTCATTATTGCAGGACTACTTTTAGGTTTTGGAACGGATTTTATCCTTGAAGATCATAGGACACCGGTAGAGATGTACCTAGGCACATGGACTAGTAATGTGATTTGGTTGCTTTTGGGTGGTTTTTTCCTTGCTGAAGCGATGTCCCAAGTAGGTCTTGACAAGTCGCTTTTTCGATTTACTTTAAAAAAATTCGGAAGCAAACCCGACCGATTGTTGATGGGATTGATGTTTACTACCGCTATCGGAAGTATGGTCATGTCAAATACAGCTACTACTGCCATGATGATCTCTTCTGTCCTTCCCTTGGCTAATCTGATGGGCAAAAGCTCCACTTATACGAAAGCACTTTTGGTAGGTATTCCTGCGGCTGCTACTTTGGGTGGAATGGGAACGATCATCGGAAGTACACCAAATGCTATTGCAGTTGGTGCATTGCAGGAGAAAGGTATAAATATAACATTTATAGAATGGATGATTTTTGGGCTTCCTACAGCTCTATTAGCTACATACATATTCTGGAAATTCCTTTCAAAATCACTCAAAATCAAAGACATCAATTTGGACTTGGAAAAACTTACACAAACTGACACCAAAGTCAAAGGGTTCAAAAAGAATGCAGTTCTATTTACATTGATTGTCACCATCATTGCTTGGCTAACTGAGCCAATTCACCACATCCCTATAGCTGCCACGTCTGCTATTCCGATCGTACTTCTCACACTATTTCAAATCATTGTTGCAGAAGATGTGAGAAGGTTACCTTGGGACACATTGATGCTTGTCGCGGGTGGATTGGCACTTGGAATAGCCATGGTCGATGTGGGATTGACTGATATTATCATGGAGAAAATCGAGAAATTACCCATTCCAATGTTTGGTGTGGGAATTGTATTTGCAATTATTGCCGTCTTGATTTCCAACATCATGAGCAATACAGCAGCAGCAGCAATCTTGGTACCTTTAGGATTGGCTCTTCCTGGGATTTGGGGATTTGCTACGCCTTTGATTGTAGCGATGAGCTGTTCTTGTGCGCTTTTGCTTCCAGTATCTACACCTTCCAATGCCATTGCTTATTCTACAGGAATGATAGAGCAAAAGAACTTTCGAAGCGGGGGCTTATTGATGATTGTTCTTGGCCCCATCCTCGCTTTTGTGTCGGTGATGATCTATAGCTTGATCTTTGGAAATGTTTAGATTAAAGTAGAAATTGACAAACAAATGCTTTTGATCAATCCTTTTTATTCAATTCCTTTGAAACAAACTCTTGCAATTTGGCTTGATAAGATTTCGCATCAGGACTATATTCAGGAACAAGTGTTTTCTTCTCAGGAAAGCTCTCCATGTGCAAAGTCTGCGTAGGAAATGCAAAACGTACATCTAATTGATTAGCCAACGAGACGATAGAAATCAGCAACTCATGTCTCGATCTCAATTCCTCGGTCCAGTTTGGCACTTCGAAAAAGACGTAAAACATAATATCCTGACTATAAGCAGAAAGGTTGTTGAAATAGATGTTGTAATAATCTTTTCTGGTATCAGGATGTGATTCCACTATTTTTCTCAAACCCTGAACAAAAGCCTCTACCAAATGAGGTGGAGTATCATAAGTAATGGTCAGAGTAGTGTAAAATCTTCTATATTGCCTTAGTCCGTGGTTGTCTATAGTTGCATCAGCGATTTTTCCATTGGGAATATACATGACTGAATTCCTGAATGTCCTGATTCTCGTAGATCTAAAACCTACCTCCTCGACAGTCCCATCCACATCTCCACTCGTGATCCAATCTCCAACCTGAAAAGGCTTATCGATAAAAATCATAATCGACCCAAAGAAATTCTTTATCGTATCTTGAGCAGCTAGGGCAAATGCCAAACCACCAATAGAAAGTCCTGTCAAAAAGGGAACAATATCAACTTGCAGGCCTTCTTTCAACACATACAGTGTACCCACTATCACCACAAATGCCTTGAGTGTCTTCCTCAATAATGGTACTAGCTGGTCATCTAGAGTGGATTCTGTCTTTTCTGCCAGCTTGGCAAAATACATAGAAACGATATCGACAATTTTATAAAAGACAATCGTGACTACAAAAGGCTTGGCTGCATTGAGCAATAAGAGGATCCAAGACACGATTTCGATTGGAAGTTGAAGAATCCTGATAAATATCGTGGTAAGGATGATGATCAAATAGATACTTATGACCTTTGCAACTGGCAAAAGGTAGGTCTCGCCCACATAGCCGTATCCAAATTTCTCCAACGCATAGAGCAATCCCTTATCCAAAACCAATGTGATGACTTTATGCGAAAGGAATAAAAGCAAAATCAAGATAAATAACCCTGCCAACTGCCAAAAATGAAGCCCCAAATAAACTTCATTCCCAAGTTTTGGAAGTGTGTTCAATAGCTTATCAGTGCCGTAAGGATAGGTTTCTTTATGAAGACTTTGGATTTGATCTACAGTAAATGCACTGAATTTCCATTCTTCATTTTGCTTTTCAAGATACACGCCAGGCAAAATCCTAGTATCAAAAAAATATCTTGACTGATTATTGTGTAGAGAGTCTATGTAATTTGGATCATTTGGGATCTCGTTAATCCTCACATACACACCGTTTCCATCAAAAATCTGCTTTAGTTGTATTGCAAGTCTTTTTGATTCTTCTAATGATTGACCTGTAGTCCTCAATACTTCCGAGGCTGTTTCTGGGTCATAGTTATCTTCCCGAAGATTATAAAAAAATGTAAGCGTAGCGGAATAAGGAGAGTTGAGACTGTGAAGCTCCGCTGGGTCAACTGGTATGTGGTTTTCATCCAATATTACCTGAGCAGAAAGTGTGGAAAAGAATGTGAATGAAAGTAATAAGATTAAAGTAAAGCGCATTTTTGTAAACATTTCGATTTATTTCAGCCACAAAGGTACGAAACCTAAATTGGCAACCTGTATTCTACAAATTCATTTTCTGAAATAGCATAGATCCTGTATTCATTTTGGCTACTTGAATACTTCACTTCAATCTGGTTTTTGGTACTTATAGGAAGTGTATTCAACAGCTCGCCATTGAGACTAAAAAGGTAAGTAAATTGCTGGGTTGGGTCAATTACTACAAAAATATTCTTGTCGGAACCAAAGGAAAAAAACTGAAATTCTAATTCCTCAGACAGAATATTATAAGAAAACAACTCCTCATATTCTGCATTCATGATTGAAATTTTATTGAATTCATGAACTACAAAAACAAATCTATCTTCTTTCTGATCTTTGATCAAATAAAACTGACTCTCCCTATCTGGCCTCATCAATTGATTGCGATATCCCATTTCCCCTTTGAAGTTGACATTGACTACCTCTCCGTCTTCTGTAACCGTGACCAACCTACTCGAAGAAGCACTACCTCTCTGAATAATGATATAATCAGAGCGTACGGAGCCCCCTATCTTTATTGGTGAATCAAGTACTTTCTCGCCTCTTCTATTGAAAAAATAAAGATCACCTTGTTCATTCAAAGCCAACATCATGTCTCCTGCACCTGCTATTCTATGATGAGCAGGTTTAACTACTAAATTGGAAGAGATCACCTGTGGATTCCAACCATCTAATGCATCCCCATTTTTGTTGATTAAATACAACTCAGCCTGATCTGTACCGACAAAGAGCCTATAATCTTTATTGTTATCATAATCAACCAAATTCAAATGTGTAATATTTCGCCCTGGAATCTCAAGAGGATAACCTGGCAATACACCTCCAAGTCTGTCAATGATATATATCATTTTTTGAGTTGCGAAAAGTAACTGTAACTTTCCGTTTTTATAAAAATCAATTTGGAAAATGTCAGAAGTGATTACCCCATCCAATGCTTGTGAAAACACAATCTCTCCCTCTCCCGTGAGTAAATGAACGAGATTATTTTCATCTTGGACTACAAACTCAGAGCTTCGATCATTAAAATTCTGGATAGATTTTGGTCCATAAATCAAATTATCACGAAACCTCACAACTTTGTTTTCAGTCAGCACCACACCACTAACCGACTTTATTGGCCTCAAAGAATAGGAGAAATCAATATCTGTTTTATGTAGATCTTCATTTTCCAAAACACCAATAGACAATATATCAAGAGATTTTAGCTGAGGAGCATATTTCTGCAGAAATACTTTCCAATTTGGTGAACTCACATTCTCCAAACTACTCCAAATTCGTGGCACATTAACCACAAAATCAAACCCAGATGCGTTATTCAAAGTACTGGCAATTCGCTTCTGCTGCAGACTTTTTCCCCAAGTATTGTCAGCCGCTATATCATCAAGAAAAACCCTGAGTGATTTCACACTATTGGCAAACACAAGCATCCCATTAAATCCTGTAATATATGTCTCTGAAAAACCCCTGAATTTTCCATCAAACAAATGTGCGGGAAAATCTTCTGTGGCAACGACAAATATTTCCTTCCCTTGATAAATATCCAGCAAATCCGAGGGAAACTCTTCGTTTCCAACACCCGCATTAAAGTTTTTCAAAAGACTAAGCTGAGAATCAAGATCAGAGGTTTGGATAAGGATGATCCTATCTTCTTCTTGGTTCACTGGAGTTTCAAAAATCATAAATGTAAGATCCCCCGTCAGTCTCTTCAAAAAATCCTTTTGGATAAGATTTTTCTCAATTTCTCCAGAGACTGTGGATTTCGGCTGAAAATCTTCATTGATAAATGCTGATAGTTGCGCAGCGTTTTGCAAATTATACCTAAACAATACCGACGTACGATTAGGTATGAAATTAGAAACTTCTTTTACACCTCTATTTCCTTTCGTAAAGTCAATTTTTTGACCTTTTTGAAAAAAAGTAGCCCCTCTCAAAGAAATTTTCCCTTCAGAAAAATTCAGTTCAAAGTTACCAGAAAGTCCGTTTGTTGCAAATTGCTTGATTAAATTCAAATCCTCTTTTCTACTAACCACTGTAGCCATTTTGGATAGACCAGAACTTGTCAGCCTAAACACTCCCAGACCTTTTGACGATGGCAACTCCTCAAACAACACCTTATTTGAAGATTTGAAATTTGGTTCGCTAGAATTTTGATGAAGTCTTATTGCCTCCTCAACAAGAAAAGAAGTATAACTCGCCACAATGATATTACCTATCTTCGCATAGGTTAGATTCCTTTCCAAATTCACATTTTGCAACTCATAAACTGGTATTTGGCTGTAATTTCTTTTTGTAATTTGCGATAAATCAGGAAGATTTTTTTCTAAAGAAGAGATAAAATCCTGATCTGACCTATTTTTAAATGATATGGTGAACAAAAAATCAAACTCGTCTTTTCCTACAGCGTGCAATGAAACCACAAATTGATTCCCCTTTAAAGAACGATCTAGATTACCCGATCTTCCTACAAGACTATCTAAGGAGACTAGTTGGTTTTCAGCATTATTGACAGAAGGCAACTCTGTCAACCTATTCCAAATCGGTTGACTTACCAATTGATTCCAAGCCAAAACTGGCTCTTGTGTCTCAAATACAAAAATCGCATCCGGTGAAACTATTTCAAGTGCGTTTTTTTCACCTTTCCAATATGAACTATGGTAGAAAAAGTATCCTCCAACCAAAAAGGAGACTACCAATAAAGAAACTAAGATTTGCTTTACTATTCGCACTGATTCGGTGTTTTTTTTTTATATAATCGTTATCAAAAGCTAATTGAAGCTTACTTTGACCAAGAGGCATATTTTATTCAGAAATAAATACGTAAGCTTATTCAAAAAGAACTAAAGAGGTCTCAAAATATTTTTAAAATTAGAGTATCAACCTTAGAAATTGCTGGCGGCAATTAAATTTCAATTCTTTATAAAACCTAAAAATCCCGATCAATAAACCGGGATTTTTAAGATAAATTACTTTAAATTACTATTTGCTTGACAATTTGTCCAAGACGCTCATCACTTCTTTGACATGTCCTCTAGAAACTTCAAGAAGTTCTTTTTCTTCAGCATTTAGATCCAATTCGATTACTTTTTCTACACCGTTCTTTCCTAAGATTACAGGTACTCCCAAGTAACAATCGTCGATACCATATTCACCTTCCAATTTGATACAAACTGGGAATACTCTTCTTTGGTTTTTCAAAATCGCTTCTACCATCTGAGCAGCAGCAGATCCTGGTGCATACCAAGCTGAAGTACCCATCAATTTCACCAATTCACCACCACCGAATTTTGTTCTCTCGATGATCGCATCCAAAGTGTCTTTGGCGATCAATTCTGTAACAGGGATACCAGCAACAGTAGTGTATCTTGGAAGAGGAACCATCGTGTCACCATGTCCACCCATAAGGATCGCTTGGATTTCTTTTGGAGAAATGTTCAACTCTTCAGCGATAAATGCTCTGTATCTAGCAGTATCCAAGATTCCAGCCATACCGATCACCTTCGCTCTTGGAAGCTTGGAAGTGATATGCGCTTGATAAGTCATTACATCCAATGGATTGGAAACTACGATAATGATTGCATTTGGTGAGAATTTGATAACGTTCTCAGTTACTGATTTTACGATTCCTGCATTGGTTTCGATCAAATCATCCCTTGTCATTCCTGGTTTTCTTGGAAGACCCGAAGTGATCACAACTACATCAGAATCAGCTGTTTTAGAATAATCATTGGTACTTCCGACAGTTCTGCTGTCATACTGATTGATTGGAGCTTTTTGCCAGATATCCAAAGCCTTGCCTTCAGCCACACCTTCTTTGATGTCCACTAATACAATTTCTTCGGCAATCTCTCTGTATGCCAATACGTCAGCACAAGTTGCCCCTACGTTACCAGCTCCAACTACGGTTACTTTAGCCATGATTTATATGTTTTTTATTAAGTTTTAATGATTTATTCAAAAGTCCCGCTAAGTTATTAAACAATGACTGTTAATGAAAAAATAAACCATAACTTATCTAAATAATTTTGGTAAACAAGCATACATGAGAAATCCCCAATGCTCATTCTTCAAACATTTGTGCCAAATTGAAAAATCCAAACGAACTCTGATAGGATCTAAATAATTTCTGATTGTTTTGGTTATAAAACTCAGCCAAAGAAGTCATCATTTTAGCTTTGATCTTTGGGTTAGCTTCAAAAATCTCTTGGACAGAAAAGTGCGGGATAACCATGATTTCAGCTTCTTCCGAATCCACAATTGCTGTGTAGATCCTTTTTGCATTTTCCATCAGGGAGTTTTCTCCAAAAGCCCCACCTTTGCCTACTTCCAGAATAGTTTCAAAACTATCCATAATATCAATAGTCAAGCGAACATTCCCTCTTCTCAAAATATAAAGCGCCTGACTCGGGTCGTTTCTAAAAAAAACCACTTCATCTTTTACATACTTTCTATTGTGGATAGTAGGTAGAAACTTTGCCATCTCGGAGTTTTTCAGACGTTCAAAAAATTTGACTTCTGACAAAAACTCGAAAACGGCTAGCTCTGAGGCAGTAAATGTCTTGGAGAATGGATTGATCATGACTTATCTTTTTTTGAAATATAATACTTTTTTGGTGTTGACATCAAATTTGAAGTTCTCACTCACTCTGAGTCCTATTACCCAAACTATCTCCCCTTTCGAACATAGTACCGAAACTGATTTCTTTTTGATAATAGGAACTTTCAGGTCAATCAAAAGGTCAGACACTTTCTTTTCATTTTTCATGCCAAGTGGAACAAACCTGTCCCCCAATTCCCAATTTCTAATAGTAAGCGGAAATTCCAGCTTATCAAAATCCAGCATGGCATTTTCAGGATTTTTATCTACATCAAATGGCATCTCTAATTGCAAAATATCATATTTCGAAAATTGGGTTTTCATGGAAATTGAAGTCGCCTCCAGAGTCAATTCATTTTGTTCAAAATTATTCTCTCCCAAAATGACCATATCCCGATCTACATTGACCATGTATTTCCCAGCATAGAAAATTTTGCCAGAACCCCCACTCGAAATTGCCCCTATTATGTCCACTACATCTGAATAGCCAAAACCAAAATCGCGAAGCCAATAATAAACCATGGAATTTTTCCCCGGAAGGGAATTCAACGCCGAAACCTTCAAATATTGAAACTCTCCCTCTTCTGTAATGTGTTCCGATTTCCAAGTCATAAACAAGTGAAAGAAAGCTTTTCCGGTATCTTTCAGCCTTTGGAAACTATCATCAAGGGTCGTCAATGCATCAGGAAAACCTTGAAGTATATTTGGAATGACATCATTTCTCAAGAAATTTCTCTTATAGACATTCTTTTGGTTGCTGCTATCTATCCTCCAATGAAGCTTATGATCCACCATGTACGTTTCGATCTCATTTCTCTTGAATGGCAACATTGGTCTTATCAGGTAATCCCGCTTTTCTGCCATTCCGTACACACCTTCTATTCCTGTCCCGCGAAGCAGATTGAGTAAGATCGTTTCCAATTGATCTTCAAAATGATGTGCTACAATTACTCCTGCATATTGGTCTTCCTTTACCAATTTGGCAAACCATTCGTAACGGAGATCTCTCGCTACCATTTGGATTGATTTCCCCTGGATTTCAAAATCTTCAGGGTTTGCTTTGTTGATAAAAAGTGAAACATCCCAAAATTTCGCCATTTCCCTAACGAACAATTCGTCGCCATCGCTTTCCTCATTTCTAAGTCCATAATTGAAATGTGCCAAAGAAAACTTCACTCCCGCAGCATGCAGCAAATGCCCCAAGCAGACGCTATCAACCCCACCACTGATGGCTAATAAATAGTGTTCATTTAAATCCAAAAGATTTTTTGTCCGTATATGTTGGATAAATCGATCAACCATAACCCAAAAATACCATTTTTGCTTAATTTTGTAGCCGAATACTAATCAAATGATCAAAAACAGCGCTTTTCTTTTCTTCTTTATTTTCACATTCTCACATTTCTCTATAGCTCAGGAAGATACCATGTTGGAAATCCAAAAAGCCGACAGACTTATTGGTAGCTCAGGATTCCAGCGATTATTGGGAAATGCTGTTATGAGACACCAGAATTCTCTGATTTATTGCGATTCCGCATATTTTTACGAAGAAGAGAATATGGCTAAGCTTTTTGGAAATGTCCGAATAGTCGATCAAAAAGATCCAGTCACGACCACAAGCAGATATGCTGAGTACGATGGAAATACCAGAATCGCAAAATTGAGGAACAAAGTGGTTTTCAAGAATGAATCAACCACTCTCTACACAGATTTCTTGGATTACAACCGAGAAACTGGCGTTGCAAATTATTTCAACGATGGGAAAGTTGTAGACAGCACCAATGTACTCACAAGTCTCAATGGAGTGTATGAAACAACAATAGAAAAAATTACATTTACTGAAAACGTCGTCTTAGTAAATCCAGATTATACACTCAAGACAAATTTCCTTATCTACCTTACAATTCCTAAAACCGCAGAAACAGTAGGTCTTACCAATATTGTCTCTGCTGAAGGAAACAAACTCAACGCACAACGAGGAAGTTACTACGACACTGAAAACAAACTGTTTAGATTTTATGATGGTGAAGTAGAGACAGAAACATCCTTGGTCTATGCCCAAAATTTATTTTATGACGAAAACCAACAGTATTATGAAGGCCGGGGTGATGTAAGTGTGTATAACAAAGAAAGGGATATTGAGATATTTGGTGAAGAAGGGAAATATTGGGAAGACAGAAAATACAGTAAGGTCTATGGAAATGCATTGGTCCAGAAATACTTCGAGGCCGATACCATGTTCATGATTTCTGACACCTTAATATCCCAGGATAGTGAACTGGAAACAGAACGCTTTTTACAAGCCTTTTACAATGTGAGAATGATCAAATCTGAACTTGCTGGCAGGGCTGATTCACTGACATATATTTACTCAGACTCCACGATCCACCTTTACCAAGATCCAGTGATCTGGAATAATAAAAGTCAGATTACAGCTGACAGTATCAGCATTTTGATAGCCAATGAAGAATTGGATAGAGTTTACCTCAATCATAAAGCCTTCAATGTGACCAAAGATACCTTAGGTAATTTCAACCAATTGAAAGGAAGAAAAATGATTGGGACATTTGAAGAAGGCGAGATCAAAAGATTGGATGTCAATGGAAATGGAGAATCCCTCTACTTTAACCTTCTTAATGACAGCACACTAAGAGGGGTAAATAAGAATATTTGTGCCAATATCATCATGTTTTTTCAAGAAGGGAATGTCAATAAGATCAACTATCTGATAAAACCCGAGGGGAAATTTACACCACCCCATTTACTGAAGGAAGAAGACAAAAAATTAGATGGGCTAGTTTGGAGAGAGGAAGAGAAACCTGACATGGAAACAATCTATGCTTGGAGAAAACCTAAAAGTAGAAAAAGGTTTGAAGAAAATCTTTTTAATATTCCTGAATTAATTATTCCGATACCCACAGATGAAGAAATACAGAAATCCATTGATAAAAGAATGAAATCAGCTAATAATCAATAGATTCTGTTGTAATTTACCTTAAGGAAAAAGTAAAACGTCATTTTTTGAAAAAAATTTCATTTAGCTTAACAAAATTTAACCCATAAACCTTTCGAAGCTGAAACCATTTAGGTAATTTTATAGTATTATAACATGACTGCTTACCAAATATTTATATCGCTTATTGATTTAAAAAATCTACATGAAATCCTTTTTACTGATATGCGCATGCTTAATCTTGCTGCTTCCAATAAGTTTGGATGCGCAGGTTCGTGTTTTGTCAGAAAATATTGAGTTTGTAGGTAAAATTGGTGATTCCCAAAGGAAGTCATTAATCATTCAAAATGACAGCGATCAATCAAAGGAATATAATTTGAAATTTTTGAGAGGAAACATCGGGACATCCCAAAAAGTCAAACTGTGCATAGGTGACGTTTGCTTTGACCCAAAGAAAGATATTTCAAAGGTCAGGCTAAAGTTAAAACCTAATGAAATATTTACAGATCTTTATTTAGAATTCGACTATGGTATAGTTGAAACTAGAGGAAATTTCGAGTTTCATTTTGTCAACCCAGAGAATAATCGTGATCTATTTGTGATAGATGCCATTTATAATGTCACTAATCCTAATAGAGAGGGAAGTGATGTAGATCACAAAGACATCTCCATCGGAAGTGTCTATCCAAATCCGAGCAATAGAATTGCGCAATTAGATTACAGTTTTAAGAACTCAAGAGCCACTGCAAAAATCAGTGTAAACAGTTTTATCGGCAATCCAGTAGCCGAATACAGGCTTGATCCAAGACAAAAAACATTAGTAATGAATGTAGAAGGCCTCAGACCTGGGGTCTATTTATACACTTTAGTGGTGGACAACAAAAATATAATCACCAAAAAATTCGTTGTCGAATAGAAAGCCATTTCACTTAGCAGTTCATACTAAGTTTGATACAAAGTAATATTCCATTATATTTGCACTCTGAAAATTATGAAAAAATCCCTTAGCTATATTTTACCTTTCCTAATACTAATACTACTATCCTCTTGTGGCAAGTTTTACAAGCTGGAAAAAAGTACAAATTGGGAAGAATTATATAATGCAGCAAACACTTACTACGAGTCTGGAGAGTATAATAAATCAATCATTCTTTATGACAAAGTACTACCGGTAATTCGGGGAAGTGAAAGAGCAGAAACTGCAGATTTCAATTATGCATATGCTCATTTTAGGACAAAAAGATATATTGAAGCTGCTGGATATTTCAATACTTTCTATCAGACATATAATAGAAGCCCGATGGCGGAAGAAGCGATGTTTATGAATGCTTATTCGCTATACTTGGACTCCCCAGATTACAATTTAGATCAAAAAAGCAGTAAAGATGCTGTCAATGCAATCCAGCTTTTTATCAATAAATTCCCAGAGTCAGACTCTTATGAAAGAGCAATGGCAATGATTGATGATTTGCAGAAAAGATTCGAGGAGAAAGCGTATCAAGAATCAACAATGTATCTAAGGTTAACTGAAGGTCTATACCCAGGTGATTTTTATAAAGCATGCATCATAAACTTCCAAAATTTCGCAAAAAACTATCCTGACAGCAAGTATAACGAAGAACTAGCATATAGACTGGTAGAAGTATCTGCAGCGTATAGTGAGAGGAGTGTTTTTGATAAAAAAGAAGATCGTTTGAAACAAGCTTTGGCTTTTGCCGAACAATTCAAAAGAAAATATCCAAACAGTAAATACTTAGGTAAAGTTGATGTAGCGGTATTAAAAACCACTAAAGAGTATGACAACCATTTGGTCTTGAAAAAAGATTACGAGGAAAGATTGGCCAAAGCCAAGCTTGAGGAGCAACAGAGAGTTGTCTCCCCCGAAGGTGAGTCTGTTATCACAATCCCAATTACAGAAAACAATAATTAATAAATAAACATGGCAGTTAATCCATCTATCATTACTAGAGATTTAGACAAAATCGCAGCGCCAACTGGCAATCTTTATGAGTCTATACATGTTATTGGTCAGAGAGCAAAGCAGATTTCTTCTACAATGAAGGAAGAGTTGAATAGTAAACTTTCCGAGTTTGCCTCTACAGTTGATAATCTTGAAGAAGTATTTGAAAACAAAGAACAAATCGAAATATCAAAGTTCTATGAGAGAATGCCTAAGCCATCAACATTGGCAATGGAAGAATTCGTAGAAGGTAAAATCTACTCTCGTCATCCAGACCTTGATATAGAAGAATAATGAATTTAAATGGTAAACGGATCCTATTGGGTATAACAGGCAGTATTGCTGCTTACAAAAGTGCTCATTTGACTCGTTTATTGATAAAAGAAGGGGCAGAGGTACAAGTCATCATGAGTACCTCTGCTCTTGATTTTATCACCCCATTGACTTTAGCTACCCTTTCCAAAAACCCTGTACACTACAAATTTCACTCTGAAAATGATGGTGTTTGGACTAATCACGTGGAATTGGGACTTTGGGCAGATTTATTTTTAATAGCCCCTATTTCCGCTAATACACTTGCCAAATTCGCAAACGGTATTTGTGACAATTTACTTACAGCCACTTACCTCTCAGCCCGTTGCCCAGTCATGATCGCTCCAGCTATGGATTTAGACATGTACCAACATCCTTCTGTTAGAGCCAATTTAAAGTCATTAATTAGTTTTGGAAACATTATCCTTGATGCTGAGGACGGTGAGTTAGCAAGTGGACTATCTGGCCAAGGTCGATTGATGGAACCTGAGCATATTCTGGAAAGAGTTATTTCCCATTTTTCAGGTACAAAACTTTTTCAAGGCAAAAAAATCCTAATCACCTCTGGCCCAACACAGGAAGCAATAGACCCTGTACGCTTTATAAGCAACCATTCTAGTGGTAAAATGGGAGCTGCGCTAGCCAACTCTTTTGCAGATCAAGGCGCAGATGTATTGGTCATCCTCGGCCATGGTGCCGTAAAACCCCAAGGTAGCAATATCCAAATCATAGAAGTAAAAAGCGCTTTGGAAATGTATGAAGTTGTCAAAGAGCATCATCATAAAATGGATATTTGTGTTTTTGCCGCAGCTGTAGCTGACTATGCTCCGAAAAATGTCGCAAAAGAAAAAATCAAAAAAGCTGAAGAGGGAATGACCATAGCGCTAGTCAAAAATATAGATATCGCCGGGACTTTAGGCCAAGAAAAAAAACCACATCAGATCCATGTCGGTTTTGCGCTGGAAACAGAAAATGAAGCTTTCCATGCAAAAGAGAAATTGATGAAGAAAAACTTTGACTTGATTGTATTAAACTCCATGAAAGAAGCTGGAGCTGGATTTCAATTGGATACAAACAAAGTTACTTTATTTTCGAAAAATGGAAATGAACTTACTTCCGAAATTTTGCCCAAAGCTCAAATTGCCCAGTTGATATTACAGGAAATTAAAAAACTTCCTGTAGAAATTTAGTCCGAAGATTTTCAGCATCATTATCATTAGTGGAATTCATATGATTTAAATCCGTGAATAATCATGAATTATCAAGATTCAACTAGTTAGAGATCTCTATGGTAAAAGATATACATAATGACTTTTGTCAAAGAATCATGTATATGTAAAACATATTTTTATCGTTAACTTTATATCAATATGAGAAAAATTATTTCACTTACACTTCTTTACCTTTTGCCTTTTTTTGGAATTTCCCAAGAATTGAATTTTCAAGTAATTATCAATTCTGATAGGGCAAGAACTCAAGAAAAGGATGTTTTTGAAGATATGAAATCTACATTTGAACAATTTCTAAATAGCAGAAATTGGACGAATGATGAATTCCGACCACTAGAAAGAATCAAAGGGAGCATGTTGATCACGATAAATGACATGCCTCAGGTTGGTTTTTACAATGCTACTGTTCAAGTACAGGTAGTACGACCAATATATGGCACCAATTACGAAAGTATGATTTTCAACTTTATTGATAGAAATTGGACATTTGAATTTCTACAAAACCAACCTTTGGAATTCAATCGCTTTTCTTACCTCAACAACATCAGTTCACTCCTAGCATACTATGCATATATGGCACTGGGAACTGACTATGATAGTTTTACCTTACGTGGAGGAGACCCTTATTTCGAAATCGCCAACGCTATCGTCAACAATGCCCAGCAATCCAACCGTCCTGGGTGGAACCAGAGTACAAACGAAAGAAGGAATCGCTATTGGTTGATCAATGACATTTACACTTCCTCCGTATTTGCTCAAATCAGGGAAGCAAACTATCTATACCACCGCAAAGGAATGGATCTTCTGAACAAAGACCCAGAGGAAGCATTCAAAAATATGCTAGAAGCCATCAAAAAATTGGAAGAGGCAAATACAGCACAGCCTAACAGCATTTTTACTATCTCCTTTATCGATGCAAAAGGAGATGAAATAAGCAAAATATTCAAAAAAGCACCACTGGAAATTCGAACAGAGGCAGTAGAATTATTGTTGAAAGTAGATCCAACAAATTCCAGAAAATACAATGACCTGCTGAGAGGTTAAGATCATTTTGTTAGATTTGCATTCTTAAAACACACCAAATTCATGCTCAAAACCCTTAGCATCGCAAATTACGCTTTGATTCAATCACTAGAAATGGAGCCGTGCGCTTCCCTGAATATGATCACAGGTGAGACAGGTGCCGGTAAATCTATTATGCTTGGAGCAGTGGGGCTTCTTCTCGGAAATAGGGCTGATACGAAAGCACTTTTTGATGAAGAAAAAAAATGCATCGTTGAGGGTGTTTTTGATATAAAAAATTACCACCTCAAAGGTTTTTTCGAAGAAGAAGATTTGGATTTCGAAGAGGTCTGTATCATCCGTAGGGAAATTAGCCCAAATGGAAAATCCCGGGCATTTATCAATGATTCACCAGTCAGATTAGAAATCCTCAAAGAATTGGGGAAATCCCTGATGGATGTCCATTCTCAGCATGACACACTCCAGCTGGGTGAAGGCGAGTATCAGTTGGATTTGATCGATGCATTTACCAAATCACAAAGTGAACTTAATGCATATTCCAGTGCATTCCAAGACTATCAGAAAGCTAAGAAATCTTATGAAAAACTTGCTGAACAAGCCCTAGACTTGAAAAAGGAAGCTGACTTCAATCAATTTCAGCTTCAAGAACTCAGCTCACTTTCACTCAAAGAAGGAGAGCAGGAAGAACTTGAAAGCGATCAAGAGATTCTCGAAAATGCCGAGGAAATAAAGAGCAAGATCCAAGAAATCCTCGTTCAACTCCAAGATGAGCAATTTGGAGGATTGAACATCCTTGGACAAGCAAATACTGGAATTCAGCAATTAGGAAGGTTTGCCCATAAGTATGAATCTTTCAAAGAACGCTTTCAAAGTGTCTTGATCGAACTGAAAGACATTGCTGAAAGTCTTGAAGATGAAGATAGCAAAGTAGAGGTTGATTTTGAGAAATTGGAAACGACAAGGGAGCGCTTGAGCAAAATCTATCAGCTACAACAAAAACATGGCTTGGAATCGGTAGAAGATTTGATGGCTTTGGAAAAGGAATTGGCTGAAAAAGCTTTTCAAATCGAAAACCTCGACGAGCAGTTGGAGGATTTGAAGATTGAAATGAATACAGCTTACAAAGCTTTGATAGAGAAAGGTGAGCTCCTAAGCAAAAAGAGGAAAGCTGGTTTTCAGGCCTTCTCAAAAGAACTTATTTCACTTTTGGTACAACTTGGAATGGAAAATGCCCAAGTTGAGTTTTCTCATCAAACAATCTCACCAAGCAAAAGAGGAATTGATCAATTAGACCTGCTCTTTTCGGCTAATAAAGGAGTAAAACCACAAGCCCTGAAGCAAGTGGCTTCAGGAGGTGAATTTTCAAGATTGATCTTTGCCATTAAGTATATCATGGCAGACAAGATGGCCTTGCCAACCTTGATTTTTGATGAAATAGATACAGGAGTATCGGGTGAAGTTGCTTTGCAAATGGTCAGAATGATGCAGGAAATTGCAAAAAACCATCAAGTTATCTGTATCAGTCATTTGCCACAAGTAGCTGCAAAAGGAGATCAACATTATTTTGTCTACAAAGACAACAGCACAGAAAGAACGATTTCGAAAATCCGCTTACTGGAAAGCAATGACAGAATCACAGAAATCGCAAAAATGATTGCTGGATCCAACCCTTCCGAAAGCGCGTACGAAAGTGCACGGGAGTTGCTCAAAAATTAATTATAAGGGCTACTGATCAGTCTCTGGGCATCTATTCAGCTACATCACATCGATCGTCTCGATTTTTTCCGTATTTTTACCCCTTCAAATTTGAACTAATAAACGAAAATATTATGCCTGAGAATCTACTAAAAGGAAAAGTCGGTATCATCACCGGTGCATTGGATGAGAATTCAATTGCTTGGAAGACAGCTATCAAAGCCCATGAACAAGGAGCAAAATTCGTATTGACAAACGCGCCTATCGCCATGAGAATGGGAGCGATCAATGAATTGGCTCAGGAATGTGGAACGATTGTGATTCCTGCAGATGCTACTTCTTTGGAAGATATTGAAAAACTTTATACTGAGGCAAAGGAATATTTAGGTGGGAATTTTGACTTTTTGCTCCACTCTATTGGTATGTCACCAAACATCAGAAAAGGCAGGTCTTATGGTGACCTAAACTATGATTGGGCTAACAAATCTTATGATGTTTCCGCTATTTCTTTCCACAAGATGATGCAAGTATCTGAGAAAATGGATGTGATGAACGAATGGGGATCCATTATGGGTCTTTCTTACATCGCAGCACAGAGAGTGTATCCTTTCTACACAGATATGGCAGATGCCAAGGCACTTTTGGAAAGTATCGCAAGAGGATACGGCTACAGATATGGTAAATTGAAAAAAGTAAGAGTCAATACTATTTCTCAGTCACCTACCAAAACTACAGCGGGAACTGGCATCGGAGGTTTTGATACTTTCTACAACTTCGCAGACAAGATGTCTCCACTAGGGAATGCATCAGCAGAAGCTTGTGCTGACTATATTATCACCATGTTCTCAGACTTCACCAGATACGTGACCATGCAGAACCTATTCCACGATGGAGGATACTCTACAACAGGAATTTCTGAGGAATTGATGGAAGGGTTGACGGGAGAGTGAGGTAGAAGATTGTTGTAAGGTTTAAAAGTTACAAAATTGTAAAGTTGGCTTGCGCAAGATTGGGAGAGTTTGTCCGAGATAACTGAATTGGAAAAACTTGTTCAATGTGGTGGACAGGAATTTATAAATAGAGAAATTTATTAAAGAAGCCTTGCCTTTCCTGTTTTGAGTTAAATCTTTCGTTTAGATTTCTGATTTACTACGTATTTCTAATATATCGCCGAACCTGCCTGCCGCAGGTAGGGGCATATTTCTACCATATATCGTAAAGCATATATCATTTAAAGTAACATGAAAAATACGTTATTAGCATTGTTATCTGCCACCTTGTTATTCTCTTGTGGTGGTGAAAATAAGCAAGAAAACATCGAAGTTCCTGTCGAAGCAGGATCGGAAGAGCTTTCGAATTTGGAAAAAGAACATTTGCTCGAAAGGGCAAGCTATGCTGACAGTGTGAATGCTGGCTTGGCAGAAGATACCTTCAAAGGAAGTGCAAGAAGAGAAGCATCTGGTTCTTTTGGTGACGCTATAGTTACAGTCAATTATGGTTCTCCTGGAAAAAGAGGCCGTGTGATCTGGAATGGGTTGGTTTCTTATGATCAAGTATGGGTCAGTGGTTCGCACTGGGCCACAGCAGTGACATTTTCAGAAGATGTAGTAATCAATGAAGTCGAAGTTGCCGCAGGAATGTATGGATTCTTTACCATACCAGGCAGAGAAGAATGGACCTTAATATTAAACAAAAATTATGACCAACACCTTGCTGATGCTTACGAGGAATCAGAAGATGTAGTTAGAGTAAATGTAAAGCCAGTCGAACTTGATCAAGAAGTACAGAGATTGACTTATGGGGTAGAAAAAGTTTCAGATACTGAAGGAGCAATCTCCCTCAGTTGGGATCAAATTAAAGTTAGCATGCCATTCATTATCAAATAAATCAGAAAGCTGTCCGAAAGGGCAGCTTTTTTTTGAATCATCTAAATCAATTGGATTCAGAACTGGGGGGCGTAGCCCATATATCTTTGTAGAAAAATTGAATTCAGGTGAAACAGGGAGTGTACCCCTGTAATCTATTCATTGCTAAAGAATTATTATTTGATTGACCAAAAAGATGTCAGGGCTACGCATCTTCAATGATTTAAATTACATTCGCTTTTCTACGAAGATCACAAGGCGGAAGCCCCTTTTTAGTAGCTTTTCTTATTTGGAGAAATAATTGTAAATTTAAACATGGATAAATTACTGAAATATACACTTATAGAAAAAATCATGTCAACTGATAATGAACAAGTTTTAAGTCAGATTAGAGACCTACTTTTTAAAGATGAAGAAGATTTTTGGTACTCTTTAGATGATGAAACCAAAACCTCCATTAAACGAGGAGTAAATGATTACGAACAAGGAAAGGTAAGACCCCATAATGTAGTCATGGAACAACTTAAAGCAAAATATAAAAAATGAATTACAAAGTAGTCTGGACAGAGGAAGCAGAAATTAGCTTATCAGAAGTTATTGATTACTTAGACAAAAAGTGGTATCAAAAACAAGTTCTAACTTTTTTAGAAAAATTAAATACAACAGTTTCAATTTTAAGAGAAACACCCTTGATTTATCCAGAATTCGGCCCGTTAAAAGTTCGACGAGCTTTAATTAACAAACAGACAAGTCTATTTTTAAAAATTGAAAAAGAAGATATAATAATACTCAGTGTAAGAGACAATAAAAGAAGTCCAAGATTTTAAGATCCAAACTCCACATCATGCAATACTAATCCATTGGCAGGAACTTTTCCACTCAATGGACTTGTCTCTTGGCTTTTTAAGGCTTCTTCAATATCCCCTTTGTTAATAATTCCTTTTCCTATTTCCAGTAAACTCCCCATTATCAGTCTGACTTGATGCATCAGAAAACCTTTTCCTTTCACCCGATAGCAATATCTCTTTAGCTGTGTTCCATCCGTCAAAATCAGTTTGTCTTCTAATATCTCTGATTCAAAAATCTGTCTGCGGTAGTTATCAGATTGCTTTTGCTTCGCACAGAATCTTCGGAAATCATGCTCCCCAACAAAAATATCAGCAGCAGCTTTCATCGAATCAATATCGAATTCCCCTGAAAAGTATGTCAAATTCCCTGCTGCAAAAGGGTGAAACTTCTCACCTGTTGAAAAGTAGAATCGATATTCTTTCGCAATAACATCTTGGATGATATTGAAATCTAAGGAAACTCGCTTTCCTTCCAAAAGCCTGATGTCATCAGGTAAGTTTTCATTGACTTGGTGGATAAATAAGGCCAGTTCGATATCTGCGGTATTGAACAATTCAAAAGCTCCTCGATGACAGGAAACACCTGAGTCTGTTCTACCTGCACTTAGAATAGTAAAATCTTCATGACCCAAAACATACCTAACCACCTTTTCCAATTTCCCTTGGATCGTTTTCAAACCAGGCTGCTTCTGCCAGCCGTGAAAGCGAAGGCCCAGGTATTGGATATAAAAAAGGTAAGTGAAGGGTTTGTTTTGCATGGAGATTGATTTGACATCGAAAATACGGAAACCAAAAGTTTAAAATCTGAGTAATTGAAGATTTATTCTTTATGCTCACTTATAAATCTCTCAAGTACTTCTTTTTTATCTGGTTTTGGAGCATTAGGATGAATAAAATTACCTTCCTTATCAAAAATAAGATAGCGCGGGATAGAATGTAATTGTATGCCTTTTAGAAAAACTGATTCTTCCCTATTTGTAATCAGAAAGCTCTGATTTGGAATATTGATATCATACTTTTGAACGGCGTCCTTCCATAAGTTTTGATTTTCATCTATGGATAAATAAAGGACTTCTAAGTCATTGTGTTTTTCATTTAGGGCAAGTGACGCTGGAAATGACCGAATACACGGAATACACCAAGCAGCCCAAAAATCAATGTAAAGATATTTACCGCTTTTTTGAGCGAGTAAATCTGCAAATTCGAAAATATTACCGAATTCATCTTCCAATAGGATATCACGTATCAATGAATTTGTTGACCGAGTATTATATTCCAAAATCGAAAACCATGAAGACTTAACATCATCTCTATATTGAGCAATTAATTGCTCACTTTCTTCAAAAGAAAGTCGGAATATCTGCCTTTCTAAATACTTGAATAGCAAAATCTTTCCAAATTGACCCTTAAACAAATTCTCCACATCCACGTTTTCATCTGAAAAACCATCTAATCTATCGAGAACCAAATCCGCAAATTCCATTTGATATAGGTTGCTGTAATCAGAAATTTCCAAAATTACATTAGACAGATCAGTCAAAGAAAGTGAATCTTTTTTTGGATCGAACAAGGCGAGTTTATTTCGTTCAAATTCAGTTTTGTTCATGAAATAGTCTGCTGCTTTTTCCGGAATAGCCTCAAGCTGAAGCAAAGAATCCAACCATGCTTTTTCCAATGAAAGTTTATCAAGTGCCTTCGATTTGGTAGCATTCAAATCTCTCCTGAAGTCAACCATTGGATTTCCTTTACTCATATTCCAGATCAAATAGAAATCTTGATACCCTGTATATCGGGATTGAAATAGCGCTTTGTTTCTTAAGGATTCAAAATTAATTTCATGCGCTTTCGTCTTGCGGTTTACTACTTCAAACCAAGGCATTTTATCTTTTACCTTAATCAATACTGAATCTCCTTTTTGGAACAAATAAGAAAAATCGATGGACGATTTATCCCTGTAATTGATTTCTAAAGTTGGGTTTGCAGTTGGGATATGAAAAGAGAAATTATCGCTTGATAAAAAGAGTGATGCTACAAATACCTCATTTTCCACATATTTCAACCCTGCATTTTGATAGTGAAGATAGTCGAGTGTCAGACTGTCCTCGATCATAAAATATACCGATTCGATTTCCAAATGATCGTTCTCCTCAATTTCCTTAGACCCACAAGACCAAAAAGCTATAAAAAACATCAGAAAAACAAAGCTGGGAATTCTTACCATAGTGTATAAGTTATCTATTTTTTGAATTTTCTTCGAATTGTTTTTCTAAGCTTTTGAAACGCTCAAGACTTTTTTTAACAGATGGATCAAGTGGATGCTTTTTGATTAATTCATACCTTTCCCAAAAATCTTTATCATAGTCAAAACTCCTAGTTTCTATCCGAAAATCTCTATCCAATACATCGCGTGGACGAATTTTTTGTAGGTTTTCTGTCTGTACATCATCAAACCAAAATGTATGTATATCCACCTGATGACTTCCAATATCTCTATTGATAAAACGCATCATTCTGTATTCAACTTTCTCTGGATAATATACTCCCTTCACTTCCTTGTATTTCATGTAATGCTGAACATAAAATTCAATTTTACCAAAACCATTAGAAGTTAACTGAAATTCCTCTATTGCAAAATTTCTACTATTAATCTTGATAAAACTGTCTCCTTTTGGTGGATCTGTATTACCAAAGGCAATATGAAAGATAGTATCCTGCCCATGGATCTCTGTACCAACCAAGCTATGATAAACAGGGAATCTTGAAGAGCCGAAAAATGCAACTTTGTAATTCTCTTTTGATAACATTGAATTGGGAGAGCGTGCATATCTGATAATGTTGCTTTCAAATCCCTCATTGATCATAGAATTTGCTCGCATCCTTTCTACTTGCTTGGCAATATGTTCACTCAGCCTCTGAAAAGATTGGATCAAAACAGAATCAACATCACCCAGCTCATCACTTTGTCTAAGGGCTTCAATTTTTATTTTCGAATGGTAGATATCCCTTTTGTAATCATAGTCCTCGACCAATACAGCGGCCTCCACCAATTTGGTGTATTCATTGTAATCTGTGGATACCCTTCTGTATAGAGCATTGAGCTGATGTTTTTTTGTAGGATAGTTATTGGGAATATTTTCGATGACTTTGGTAAAAAACTCCTCAAACAAAGATTCATCAGGTTGAACCACCACCTCTTGAAGACTTATATCCACTTGATTAAGAGATATTTGATTTATTTTTTGATTCAAATTAGAAAGCGGAATTTGCTTTTTTTGATAACCCAACAAAGAAATTACAAGCGTATCAGTCCTAAATAAATTTGGATAATTGAGATCAAATTCTCCACTGTTGCTTGACAAAATGCTGAATTCACTATGATTTTTTAGATAAATAAAAGTATTAGGCAATGGATCCTGATTTTTAGCATCAATGACAATCCCTTTTATATTTACATTTTTGCCCTTTTGAGCAAAAGTCGGAAAGCTTAGAAATAATAGAAACGTAAATATTCTGTATTTCATAAATGTCTTTTTCATAAAATCATTCGCCTTTAAGCCCCACTCTATACAATCTAAAATATTCTTTTTCAACTTCTGGATCAGGTTTTTCCATGACCCAGAGTTGTCCGTCTCGAAGCAGCATACTAGTTGGATCATAATCTTCAGGAGAAAAATCGTTTAATCTTTTTCCTAAACTATCGAATATTGCCAACCTGTAAGGATACTTTTCTTTTAACCTTTCTCTTAATTCTTTCGATTCATCAGGTGTTTTGTTCGCAAAAAAATACTCTCTATCGACATCATCATATCCTTGGAAATATGCTACCAAAAAATAATCTCCTACTTTCTTAATATTTTCTATTCTAGCAGAGCTTAAAAACAATCCAATAAAATCATACTCGAGGTTTTCATTATTACTTCCCTCAAAATATCGATAATTAGGTATGTCAATGGGAAGACTTGAAATCAATTCAAATGGTGACTCTCCACTGTAATTATAAATCACTGGTTCGCCACCAAAAGCTATAAAAACTTGATTTTCGACTACAGAAAAAACTGGAGACCATGCATTCCTGAAAAAATATTTGCCACTTTTATAAATGCTAGTTTTAGGAAATTGAATTATTGGTTCTTTAGATCCAGTACTTGGATCAAGTAAATTAAATAAAAAAATGTCTGAATGAAGATTTATTTTATCATAATCAATATCTCTGGTCCCTCCCTCTAAATACAAATATTTGTTCCCCAATTTATTCATTGTATGTCCCATGGCAATTCTTCTAAAATTGGGAAAGTATATTTCATCTAGCCCAACCTGATTGTGTAAATTACCTTGAAAATCATAATTCGAAAACCCTTTTAATCCAAAAGCTAATATCTCATCCTTTCCAAGAATTTGTATAGGTGCCAAAAGACTCCCATATCCATCTGGCATATCTCCAAACTTTGAAAAAGAGTTGAAAACATTCCCATCAAAATCAGCCAGCATAATATCATTTGAAAACTCCTCAAACTCCATAAACAGAACCGTCTTCGATTTAGGATCAATGTCATGTACAATCGGATTTCCTAAATATTCTATTTGAATGCTGTCTAGCTTTTCAAGGGTGATGTTTTTCAAATCACTATTTTGATCTGACTTTTCTTCATCGCTCTTTTGGTTACAAGAAAAGATGATGAAAAAATAGAATAAGTATAACAGAGTCTTCTTCATTTATATCTAAATTAAAATTTAACCTTATTTTCTTTCTCAACATTATTCACATAGGACCTGAAATCCCTAGTTTTTCTAAAGTCAATATTGGTTTGTTATTGATAAAATTACAAATCCCATCTCATCATTGATATTCTCGTAGATCCAGATTTTACCATCTTTAGCAAAATGTCTAGGGAATAGATTGGAAAATAACGTTGCTGGTTTTTTCCTTAAATCAGGCACTAAGGCCTCTCCGATTAGATTAAGGTCTTTATCCAATACCGATAGATAAATATCCGAACGGGCAAGGACTCCATTTTCTGAATTGGCTGGCAATTCCTGAAAAGAAAAACGATAAAAAACCTGATTTTTTTCATCCCAAAATGGCGGCAAGAAGTTTATTTCCTGATGGAATCTAGTGAATTCTTCCACCAAAATTTCCTCTGACTCATGGTCCTGTTGATATTTATTTACTTTTTTATTTTCTGTTAGATGACTGCTATACTCTTTTACATACATACTGTCTCCTTGCATATCATATATTGACAGTTCATTCAATAACTGATTTGAAAAGATCAATCTTGATTCTGACAATACCATACTTAGTTTTGGGCCAAATGAAATAGAACTAGGTCCAAATTGCAGGTTGAACTTATAATCGTAAATACCATCAAAACTAGGTATTGGGATTTTTCGATAACTGTAATCATCTAGATTAAAAACTCCTAATGAATACAATTTATCCATTTCTTGACCTAATAATGCAAAAAAACGGGACGCATCGCTGTCTAAATAGGTAGAAATAAAACTCAATGTACCTGAACGAATAGGATTGTTTTCAAGAAAAAAACCCTCATAGTTGATTTTCTTTATTCTTGTTCCATCTAAAGAAAATAAAGCAAGCCAGTTTATAGTTGAAATTGTAAATTCATTAGAGTTTAAAATTCGTAATCCACCAAAAAAATCTCCTGTGCCATTCGGTCCTTCTTTTTCAAATGAAATTTTTTCTTCAAGTTGCAATGCATCCAAATTGACCTTCTCAAAAGTATGATCGTTTGGATTGAAATTGTAAAGATACTTCTTATCATTACTCAAGCTAGCTGATTGAATATCTTGATTAAGAAAAATTATTTCATCTCCGGGATTCACAATCACTGTATCAAGACGGAACTGCATACCTGCTAGATAATTGTCTTTTAATTTATTTGATTTTTGTGAACAGGAAACTATTATAAAAATAATTAATAAATATTTCATGCTAACATTTTGATTTGCTATTAAAATCCAGTTTTTGTCATTGATTATTTTGACACTTGATAAACCCCATACCGCACAAAATCCTCCTCTTCGTCAGGATTGAGCAGTTTGATTAAGATGGAATTATTAGGCATCGCAATTTTGATTTGGCCATATGGAATTTTCATATCATTGCTAAGTTGTTTTCTTTCATCAAATAGAATTACTCTATGGTAATCTGGGTCTTGAAAATGATGATATTGTGCATCCTCTTTTTTCTTTTTTTCAAAAGTGCCGTAAGGGATCTCTTTTACATAATCCAGTAAAACAAGCCCTCCATCCAAATGATAAACATTTAAATTCATTGAGGCAAGCGTATAAGGTGGGTAGCTAGGTAAGTCTTTATCAGAAATTGGGAATTTCTTGAAGCTGCCAAAATCTCCATGATTGATTTTGATGTTGGAGATAGTTTTTCCTGATTGAAGATCAAACACTGTGATTTCATTGTCGAGTGAAGCTGTTACATAAAGCTGATTGCTCTTCTTATCCTGAGTAAAAATCGGCTTGTACATAGAATTGATGGTATTGTCTAAATGTTTAAAAATTGGCCTATGTGCAATAGGTACCAAGTGAAAAGTCTTCTTTGAATTTAATTCGTGCATCTCAATTAAATGATGCTTTTCCAGACTTTTCTCTCTCATAAATCTCGAAGTCCCTGAAGGATATGTAGTAAAGACAAGGTTGTCTTTTTGCCCATTTTTATAATAAAACACAGGAGCCTTTGATCCTCCAAAAACAAAAAATGGATTATCAATTACAAACTTTTTGCTTTCCTTAAAATTCAATTTCCTATCATAAGAGATCATTTGGTTTGGAGTAATTACCCGAATATCTTCCGTATCTGAAAACCCGAGGAAATTCATAGCTGAACTGAATTGCCCTGGACCTTGACCATTCAAGTCTTTCTTTTGCAAAATTCTACCTTTATCATCCAACAAAACTACGACAAACTCACCGCCTCCTTTTTCATAAGCCAAGAATTGCTGTTTAACCGGATCATAATCAACAATTTCAACAGAGTTAAGTGATTTGATCTGAAACTCACGGTTTTTTTCGAATTTGTATTGAGCATTTACTTTTTGCAAATCACAAATAGAAATTAGGATAATTAGAGTGGTTAATGAAAAGATTCTATTTGCCATAACTAAAAACAAAATGTGTTCAACTAATTTTATTTTTCAATTTAATAAACTATATCTTTAAATACCAATCTAAGAAGTTAATTTCTGAATATAGCCTAGAATCAAATTATAAAGTTTAAACCAAATAGAACATTTTAATAATATGTTTTCATTTTGAAAACTTATTGTTGTATTCAACCATTGATAATAAGAGTCCATTGAAAAACATCATAGCCATAAAAAACCTTCTTCAGTTTTACGACAAGCATCCAGATTACAAAGCAAGAATAGAAACTTGGATTGCTATCGTCAAAAATGTTGACTGGCAAAAGTCGTTGGATGTTGTAAAAGATATTCCTGATGCTGATCCGGTAAAGAATAACAGAGTGGTTTTTAATATCGCAAGAAATAAATATAGCTTGATTGTTCAGATCAGCTATATCAGACAATGGTTTTTTATCAAATTCATAGGAACCCTTGCTGAATATGATAAAATTGATGCAAATACAGTTGAGGAGTTTTAAAAAAGTAAAATCCAATCGTAAATATGAAATGGGATAAAATTATCACTACAGAGGAAGAATATGAAAAAGCTTTAAAAAGGGTTTAATTCGAATTGAAACAGTTGAACAGATAAAATATTGTTATTTTATTGATGATTTGGTAAAAGTGGTAATTTTGAATTCATAATGAATAATGAAATTATGTAGGAAGTGAATTTTTTTAATAAATAAACTCTTCTCAACACGATAATACACCCTCCAGGCTTACTTATGTAGCACACTTGGGGGGTTTTTCTTTTTAAAGCGCTTATGAAAAAAAGGAGATATACCAAAACACCTTTGACTTTAGAACAACAACTAAAGAAACTAAAGAATAGAAACCTTACTGTAATCGAAGATGAGTCGGCGCTCCACTACTTAGGGCAAATAAGTTATTATCGATTAAGTGCCTACTTCTTACCCTATCAAAAAGTAAAGGATCATTTTGATAATGGAACAACCTTTGAACAGATTGTTGATACTTATTCCTTTGATAGAGAGTTACGGATTTTAGTTTTTGACTGTATCGAAAGAATAGAGATTGCTATCCGAACACAATTTATTTATTGTATGGCTACTCAATACAATGATAGTCATTGGCAGGATAATCAATCCTTGTTTGTAAAACCATTTTATAATAAAGTAGGCTATCAATTTGATCCGTATTCTGATTTCCAAGCAATTATTTCAAAGGCAAAAACTGCAAGGAGACCTGAAGTATTTTTTAAGAAAAGTAAATCCAAATAACAGTCTTAAAGAAAAATTAGAATTACTTTTTAGAAAATACCCATCAATTCCAATTCAATACATTGGTATTCCGTCAGATGAAAATAATCACTTTTTAGAATGGCAAAAAGAAGCATTATGAAAATAATATTTCTGCAAAAATATTTACACTTATATCAAAAAGAACTTCAGTGAATGATGATAAGAAAAAAACCCACTTCTCTCAAAGTGGGTTTTTAACGACTTATCCTTTTTCAAAATCATAGATTCTCCGCCAACCAATCCCCTACTTCTGAAGTCTTGTAGGCTTTGGATCCTTCGGCGATATCTTCTGTTACGATTCCTTCTGCCAAGGATTTATTGACTACATCAGAAATAGCTTGCGCTTCTGCTTTCATATCAAAAGCATACTCGAACATCATTGCTGCCGAAAGCACTGTTGCCAATGGATTGGCGATGTCTTTTCCTGCTGCTTGCGGGTAAGAACCGTGAATTGGCTCAAACAATTTGTTCTCAGTACCAACCGAAGCTGATGGCATCAAGCCCATAGAGCCCGAAATCACCGAAGCTTCATCAGTCAAAATATCACCAAATAGGTTTTCTGTAATCAAAACATCGTAAGCTTTTGGCCATTGGATCAAGCGCATAGCAACTGCATCCACAAATTCATATTCTACTTTGACATCAGGGTATTCTGGAGCAAGTTCTTGTACAGTCTCTCTCCACAATCTCGAAGTAGCCAATACATTAGCCTTATCTACACAAGTCAACAGTTTCCTTCTTTTTTGCGCAGCTTCGAAACCCATTCGAGCCAATCTCGTGATTTCTTCTTTGGTATAGACATTTGTGTCAAATGCCTTGGTTCCTTGCTCGTTTCTTCCTCTTGGCTCACCAAAATAAATCCCTCCAGTCAGTTCTCTGAAGAAAACAAAATCTACTCCCTCCACCCTTTCGAGTTTCAATGGAGATTTGTGAATCAAAGAAGGGAATGTGAAAGTAGGACGTACATTGGCAAAAAGTCCCAATTTCCTCCTCATTTCCAAAAGACCTTGCTCTGGCCTTACTTTGGCTTTGGGATCATTGTCATACTTGGGATCTCCGATAGCTCCAAAAAGCACCGCGTCTGCTCTTAGACAAACATCGTGGGTAGCATCTGGATATGGGTTGCCAGTCAAGTCTATTGCTGCCGCCCCAACTGGTGCTTCTTCGAAATTGATTGTATGGCCAAACTTCTTACCTACAGCTTTGACCACTTTTACTGCCTGAGCAATTACCTCAGGTCCTATGCCATCACCTGGCAGTAGTGCTATATTCATTTCCATAGAAATTCTCTTTGTCTTGTTCTGGGTTTTGATTTTTCAACTCCTGAAAAATTGCTTTATCAGAAGGATTTTTATGCATTTTATCAATTATGTTCAACATTTTCTCAGTAGCCATCATCGCAGCTACTGTCTGATCCGAATCCAAGCCTTTGGTTTTGAAAATCCTTCCATAGTCCCATGTAATCACAGTCTCTACGAAAGCATCTGTTTTTCCTCCTGGAGGTATGGACACATGGTAATCAGTCAACTTCGGCAACTGCATTCCTTGAGATTTATAGATCTTCACCAATGCACGCATAAATGCATCGTACTGACCATCTCCCGAAGAATGCTCTTCAAAAGACTTGCCATGGATACTCATTTTCAACTGCACTGTAGGCTTCAAGCCCCTAGAGTGGGTCATGTGATATCCCTCGATAAAGATATCTTTGGTGATCGAATTGTTTTGCAATACATCTGAAATGATATACGGCAAATCTTCAGTGGTCACTCGTTCTTTTCTATCCCCAAGTTCAATGATTTTTTGTGTCACTTTGGTCAACTCATCCTTCTCAAGGGAAATCCCCAATTCCTGAAGGTTTTTGAGGATGTTGGCCTTTCCAGAAGTCTTTCCAAGCGCATATTTTCTTTGTCTTCCAAATCTCTCAGGAAGCAAGTCATTGAAATAAAGGTTCTTTTTATTGTCACCATCTGCGTGGATTCCTGCAGTTTGTGTAAAGACATTCTCTCCCACCACTGGCTTATTAGCAGGAATATGTTGGCCGGAAAACTGCTCTACGAGTTTGCTTACACGGTAGATCTTATTTTCGTTGAGGCCAATCCTGTAATCGGTAAAATCCTTCAAAACTGCAATTACAGATTCCAAAGGAGCATTTCCAGCTCTTTCACCGAGTCCATTGACAGTGGTATGAATTCCCGCAATTCCATTGTAAATCGCCTCCAGTACATTTGCTACAGAAAGGTCGTAGTCATTGTGTGCATGAAAATCAAAATGGCAATCAGGGAATTCTGTTGTAATCAGTTTTACGAAATGGGAAACTTCCCTAGGATGCAAAAGACCCAAAGTATCGGGAAGCATAATCCTACGCACTCTGATTTCATTCAAAAAGCTAATTAAATCCATGGTGTAATCCATGGAGTTTCGCATCCCATTACTCCAATCTTCCAAATAGACATTGACAGTTATACCTTTGCTACGTGCATATTTGACACAAGCTCTGATATCTTCAAAATGCTGATCAGGAGTTTTTTTGAGTTGATGGGTTAAATGATTCAATGATCCTTTTGTGAGAAGGTTCATGACTTTGGCACCTGCTTCCACCATCCAATTGATAGATGCAGGCGTATCTACAAAAGCCAAAACTTCAACTTTATCCAAATAACCTTTCTCTGCAGCCCATTGGGTAATTTTTTTGACACCCTCCATCTCTCCCTCAGAAACCCGGGCAGATGCCACTTCTATCCTATCCACCTTCAGTTCCTCCAACAGCAACTTGGCTATCTGGAGTTTTTCAGAAGGAAGAAAAGAGACTCCTGAGGTCTGCTCTCCATCCCTCAGCGTGGTGTCCATGATTTCTATTTTCCTATGTGTTCCCATTTTATTTTTGATTGTAGAGGGTAGATTTTAGACATGAGATTTTGAAAGGATGAAGGATGAAGTTTGAAGGATGAAAATTTGATGTTTGACAGACTTTGGTATTTCACACTATGTTTATGATTTGCAAGCATTTCAAATTCAACCCACTTCGGGGTTGCTGTCCGATGATATCAACTCAATCCCAGGGTTGCAACCCTAGGCTAATCATAGTATAACCTCCCGATTTTCGGAACAAGCTCTTCGGGGTTGTATTTTTCTAATCTAAATATCATATCGAGATAAGATAAAAGATTTCGATTCACTTCCTTGTTCTTTTCCCTTCCTCCATTGATAACCTATTTTTTGGTTATTCAATCTTCCATCTTTCTTACTTCATCCCTCAGCCTTCATCCTTTCTAAGCTCTTCCTTTCTCAAATTCTTCTATTTCCCCTTTTAGGTTCAAAAGATAATCAATATCATCAAAGCCATTTTTCATGTTCTCTTTTTTGTAGGCATTGATATCAAAAGATTCTGATTGACCTGTACTGAGCAAGGTGATCTTTTGTGTATCAATATCCACTTCTACTTCTGTACTCGGATCAGCTTCAACTGCTGCAAACAATACGTCTGCAAACTCTGGACTGATAGTCACTGGAAGTACTCCGATGTTCAGACAGTTGTTTTTGAAGATATCAGCAAAGAAGCTAGATACCACACATCTGAACCCATAATCATACAATGCCCAAACGGCATGTTCTCTACTCGAGCCAGAACCAAAGTTTCTGCCTGCAAGGAGTATTTTCCCAGTGTAAGTAGAATCATTGAGTACAAAATCCTTTTTTGGGTTGCCTTCTACGTCATATCTCCAGTCTCTAAAAAGATTGTCTCCGAAACCTTCCCGCTCAGTTGCTTTCAAGAACCTTGCAGGGATGATTTGATCTGTATCCACATTTTCGGTAGGAAGCGGGACAACTGTTGAAGTCAACACATTAAATTTATCGTAAGCCATTTTTTCCTTTTTTTAAGAATTAAAAGATCTCTCTAGGGTCACATATTTCACCTTTAACAGCTACTGCTGCTACAGTCAATGGACTGGCGAGCATAGTTCTGGCTCCTGGCCCTTGTCTTCCTTCAAAGTTTCTGTTTGAAGTGGAGACAGCGTATTTCCCTGAAGGAATCTTATCATCATTCATCGCCAAACAAGCAGAACAACCCGGTTGTCTCAACTCAAATCCTGCTTCTTCCAAGATTTTCACCAAGCCTTCTTCGTGAGCCATTTTCTCTACTTCCCTAGATCCCGGAACGATCCAAGCGGTAATGTTATCCGCCTTTTTCTTACCCTTTACATAATTGGCAACTGATCTGATATCTTCAATTCGGCCATTGGTACAGCTTCCTACAAAGACAAAATCCACTTTCTTTCCTTGGATCGCTTCACCTGGAGCAAATCCCATGTAATCCAATGACTTCAAGTAGGAAGTTTTGTTGCTACCTTCCATACCTTCGGTGCTTGGGATATTTCCTTTGACTTTGATACCCATACCTGGATTGGTACCATAAGTAATCATTGGCTCAATATCCGCTGCATCAAAATGATATTCTTTATCGAAAACAGCTCCATCGTCAGTTTTCAAAGACTTCCAATAAGACACTGCTTTGTCCCATTCTTCTCCTTTTGGAGAATATTGTTTTCCTTTTAGGTAATCAAAAGTAGTTTCGTCAGGAGCGATTAGGCCTCCTCTGGCACCCATTTCTATACTCATGTTGCAGATGGTCATCCTTGCTTCCATGCTAAGGCTTTCGATTGCCGAGCCAGCATATTCCACAAAGTAACCAGTAGCACCTGCCGCAGAGATTTTAGCGATGATATATAGAATGATATCTTTAGAAGTGACACCAGCACTCAACTCACCATCGACAGTGATGCGCATTTTCTTTGCCTTGCTCTGCATGATACATTGCGTAGCCAATACCATTTCAACTTCTGATGTACCAATACCAAATGCGATGGCACCAAAAGCCCCATGTGTAGAAGTATGGCTATCTCCACAAACGATGGTCATTCCTGGCTGGGTAATCCCAAGCTCTGGACCTATCACATGGACAATTCCATGGTGGGCAGAACCCAAGTCATGCAATTCGATCCCATGCTTCTTGCAGTTTTCACGAAGCTTTTCTACTTGCATTCTTGAAAGCTTGTCTTTGATGGTCTTATCTTGATCCACCGTGGGCACATTGTGATCTGGAGTACCTACTGTCCTCTGCGGATGAAGGACGCCTACACCACGTTTTTCCAAATTCAAAAACGCAACAGGGCTGGTTACTTCATGGATAAAATGCTTATCAATGAAGAATACATCCGGTCCTGATGGGACAGATTTGACCACATGTGCATCCCAAATTTTATCAAATAATGTTTTCTTTTCCATAATTAGGCTACTGTCACTTTATTTTTGACGGGTATTTTATTCAAGGCATCTACAAATGCCTGTGCTGAAGCCAATACGATATCTGTATTGGAAGAAAAACCATAGTAAGGGATTTTTCCTTGCATGATTCTCATGTGAACTTTAGCTACATCATCACTTCCTGCCGTAATAGCTTGGATGAGAAACTCTTCAAGCTCAATATCAGGCTTTACGATTTTCTCAATAGCTTTAAGTACTGCATCTACTGGACCATTTCCTGTAGAAGATGCCACTTCAATTTTATCACCGATTTTTAGGGAAACGGTTGATTTGATTTCTCCATTTGACTCGTAACTCACTTTATCCAATTCGATAAAGGAAGACTCGTCCATATATTTCCCTACCAATGAAAGTAGGTCTTTTGGTGTGATATCCCTTTTGGAATCTGCCATCACCAAAAATTCTTCATAAACTTCTTTCAGAGCCTCACCTTCCAAAACTACACCCAAAGCATCCAAATGGTGCTTCAATGCTGCCCTTCCACTTCTTGCTGTCAATACTATCGATGATTCATGAACGCCAACATCTTTAGGATCGATGATTTCATAATTCTCTCTGTGCTTCAACACACCATCCTGATGGATTCCTGATGAATGTGCAAAGGCATTTCTTCCTACAATGGCCTTGTTTGGCTGAACAGGCATATTCATCAATTTGGAGATCAACCTGCTGGTCTCGTAAATCTTCGGAGTGACAATGCTTGTATGGATTGGAATATCATGGTGACATTTGATTGCCATGACTACTTCTTCCATGGAAGTATTTCCAGCTCTTTCGCCTATCCCATTGATCGTAACCTCCACTTGTCTTGCTCCATTCTGAACACCAGAAATGGTGTTGGCTGTCGCCATACCAAGATCATTGTGGCAATGGGTAGCAATGATTGCTTTGTCAATGTTGGAAACATTTTCTTTTAGATGCCTGATAATTGCTCCGTATTGTTCCGGAAGACAATAACCTGTGGTATCTGGAATATTGACTACAGTAGCACCGGCTTTGATGACTTGTTCCAATATTCTGGCTAAAAAATCTTTTTCGGCACGACCTGCATCTTCTGCATAAAATTCCACATCTTCTACATAACGCTTGGCGTATTTCACCGCCCTTACAGCCCGCTCAATGATTTCATCAGGAGTAGATCTGAGTTTGTATTGTATATGAAAAGGAGACACACCGATGCCGGTGTGAATCCTTCCTTTTTTTGCATATTTCAGCGCGTCAGCAGCTACATCAATATCCTTTTCCACAGCTCTGGAAAGGGCGCAGATAATGGGATTTGATACAGCTTTGGAAATTTCAACAACTGAATTGAAGTCACCTGGACTGGATATTGGAAACCCAGCTTCAATCACATCTACTCCCAGTTCTTCTAATGCCTTAGCGACCACGATCTTTTCTCGGGTGTTCAATTGACAACCCGGTACCTGTTCCCCATCACGAAGGGTGGTATCGAATATCCATAGCTTTTCACTCATAATATCAGTTATTTTCGGGTCTTAATTTTCTGACGGTTGCGCCAGCTTGCCACATTTCAGAATCTCTCAATTCTTTCAATTCAGCTTCTAATTTTACTCTATAGTCAGATTTGCTATTTGAATCAATTGATTTTTGTGCTTCTTTACCTGTTTTTACAGAATCATAAAGCTCTTCAAATACCGGCTTAGTTGCATCTCTGAAAGGCTTCCACCAGTCCAAAGCACCTCTTTGGGCAGTAGTAGAACAGTTGGCATACATCCAATCCATTCCATTCTCTGCCACCAATGGCATCAAACTTTGTGTCAATTCTTCAACAGTCTCATTGAAAGCCTCAGAAGGAGTGTGACCATTCGCTCTCAACACTTCATACTGAGCAGCAAAGATTCCTTGAATAGCCCCCATCAAAGTTCCTCTTTCACCTGTCAAATCAGATGTAACCTCTCTGTAAAAATCAGTCTCGAATAAGTAACCTGATCCTACACCGATTCCAAGTGCTACAACTCTATCTTTTGCTCTACCTGTTCCGTCTTGGAAGATGGCATAAGAAGAGTTCAATCCTCTACCTTCTACAAACATTCTTCTCAAAGATGTCCCAGAACCTTTAGGTGCAACCAAAATCACATCAACATCAGCTGGGGGAACGATACCTGTTTTTTCTTTGTAAGTCACACCGAAACCATGAGAAAAATACAATGCTTTTCCAGGAGTAAGGTGTTTTTTCACTGTAGGCCAAAGCGCTATTTGTCCTGCATCAGAAAGTAAGAATTGAAGAATTGTGCCTTTTTCACAAGCTTCTTCCAATTCGAAAAGTGTCTCTCCAGGAACCCAGCCATCAGCAACTGCTTTGTCCCAAGTCTTGGAATCTTTTCTCTGACCCACGATTACATTGAAGCCATTGTCCTTCAAGTTCAATGCTTGACCAGGACCTTGTACTCCGTAACCCAATACGGCGATCACTTCATCCTTCAATACTTCTCTAGCTTTCTCCAGTGGAAATTCCTCTCTGGTTACTACATTTTCTTCTACTGATCCAAATTTCAGTTTCATAGTTATTGGTTTTTATAAGGTTTGATTATTTAAATATTCTGATACGGAAAATCTAGGTTTGGCAATAGCTACACGGCCTGACCTAGAAAACTCAAGAAGGCTATAAGGCTTGAGTGTCTCCAACAATGCCTGAGTATCTTCTTTATGCCCTGTAAATTCCACCACAACAAATTCCTTCTCTGCTGCAATGATGTGGGCATTATATTGTCTGATTACTTTTTCAAGACTTGCATCCAAGCTGTCAATTGGAAGCTTGTAAAGCGCAATTTCTTGATAGACAACCTCACTATCCATGAAGTAATAAGCTTTGATCACATCTGTGATTTTTTCTATTTGCTTTACCAATTGGATAATCTGCTCTTCTGTCACAGTACACTCGATGGTGATCTTATGGATCCCATCCAAGCGGCTTTCGGAAGCGGTGAGCGCATCAATATTGATGCCTCTTCTGGTGAAAATGATCGTGATCCTATTGAGGATACCGATAAAATTCTCTGTATAAATAAGTATGGTATAACGGTTCATAAATTCTCTTCGATTTAGCTTAGTCTTACCTCTTCTACCGAACAACCCGTAGCGATCATCGGGAATACATTATCCTCTTTTTCTACCACAACTTCCAAGAAATATGGTCCATCATGCATCAGCATATCTGCTACTGCTTCACTTAACCCCTCTCTCTCAGAAACCTTTGTAGCTTTGATGCTGTATGCTTCCGCTAGTTTGATAAAATCAGGATTGTCCAGTTCTGTGAATGAATACCTTCTATCAAAGAACATCTGCTGCCATTGTCTTACCATCCCAAGGAAGTTATTATTCAATAACACTACCTTCACAGGAGCTTTGGTCTGCATGATAGTCCCTAGCTCTTGGATTGTCATTTGGATTCCCCCGTCACCGACCACACAGATCACCTGACGGCTGTAATCGTACATCTGAGCTCCCAATGCTGCTGGAAGGGCAAATCCCATAGTACCCAGTCCACCGGAAGTTACTTGTGTTTTGGAAGTTTTGTAATCAAAATACCTCCATGCGATCATCTGATGCTGTCCAACATCCGTTACCAAAATAGCATCGTCAGCTTTATATTGATTGATAAATCTGATCACCTCACCCATTGTCAACCCTACTTTCGTCGGTGACAGGTCATTGGCGATTACAGATTCTCTTTCTAGCAACTCCAGTTCTTTGAATTTTGACATCCACTCTTCATGGCTGTTTGGATTCACTGCCTGATTTAGCATACTTAAGCTTTGTTTACAATCTCCCAAAACAGGTGCGTCAGCAAATACATTTTTATTGATCTCTGCTGGATCAAGTTCCAAGTGGACCACTTTCGCTTGCTTCGCATAGCGTTTGAGATCACCAGTAACACGGTCATCAAAGCGCATTCCGATAGCTATCAGCACATCACATTGATTTGTCAGCATATTTGGAGCATAGTTTCCATGCATACCAAGCTTACCAACGTAAGAAGGGTGCTCTTCTGATAGTGCTCCAGAACCCAATAAAGTACATGCTGCAGGAATTCCAGTTTTGTCCAAAAATGCTTTTAACTCTGCCTCTGCTTTTCCAATGACAACACCTTGTCCATATAATACATAAGGTCTTTTTGCAGCATTGATCAATTCAGCTGCTTTTTGCACCTCATCTTTCTTGACTTCAAAATATGGCCTGTAGGATCTGATACTTAGACAAGGCACATAATTAAACTCTCCAGCTTCAGTCTGTGCATTTTTTGTGATGTCAATCAAAACTGGTCCTGGACGACCAGATCTTGCGATATGAAAGCCTTTTGCGATAGCCGGAGCAATATCTTCGGCTCTTCTGACCTGAATATTCCACTTTGTCACAGGCATTGAAATTCCGACCACGTCCGTTTCTTGAAAAGCATCAGTACCCAGCAAATGTGCAGCAACTTGACCTGTAATACAGACCAAAGGCGTACTGTCAATCATGGCATCAGCAAGGCCTGTTATCAAATTGGTAGCACCAGGGCCTGAAGTTGCCAAGGCCACACCGACTTGCCCAGAGACACGCGCATATCCTTGAGCGGCATGGATTGCCCCTTGCTCATGTCGTGTCAAAACATGTCTAATCTGATCACTATAATCATAAAGCGCATCATACACAGGCATAATCGCCCCTCCTGGATACCCAAAAATATGCTTGGCATTTTCGGCTATCAATGATCTCACTACGATATCTGCTCCTCTTATCATGGTGTTGGGTTTTATTGTTTGTCAGTCACACATCCTTCAGAGGCTGTGGAAACCAATAAATTATATTTTTTCAAAGTACCTTGTAGGCCCTTAATGTCTTTCTTTTTCCAAGCCTTTCTTCTCTCAGAAAACTCCTCTTCACTGACTTCACAAGTCAATTTCAGTTTGTCTGCATCAATAGTGACCATATCACCATCTTTCAGTAATCCGATCGGTCCTCCAAGAAATGCTTCCGGAGTGACATGTCCTACCACAAAGCCATGAGTACCACCAGAAAATCTGCCATCAGTAATCAATGCCACATCAGAACCCAAGCCAGCACCAATGATCATTGATGTAGGCTTAAGCATCTCAGGCATGCCTGGACCACCTTTTGGGCCAATATTTCGAATCACAAGTACTTCACCTTTCTGTACTTTATGGTCACGAATGGCGTCATTTGCCTCTTGCTCTGAGTCAAAAACCCTTGCAGGCCCTGTAAATGAACTCCCTTCTTTTCCTGTGATTTTGGCAACTGCTCCATCAGGGGCAAGATTTCCATCTAAGATACAAAGGTGTCCCGTAGCCTTGATAGGTTGTTCTAAAGGATGGATTACATTGACCATAGAAGGAACAATGGCATCAATATTCTCAAGATTTTCAGCTAAAGTTTTACCAGTTACTGTAAGGCAATCGCCATGTAAAAATCCATTTTGCAACATGTACTTCATAAATGCAGGAAGTCCACCCTGCTCGTGAAGGTCTTCCATCATAAATTTACCTGAAGGCTTGAAGTCTCCAATCATCGGAGTTTTTGCGTTGATCGCCTTAAAATCTTCAATGGTAAAATCAATACCGGCAGTCCTCGCAATCGCAATGATATGCATCACAGCGTTGGTACTTCCTCCCAGTGCTATTGTCACAGTGACAGCATTCTCCAAACTCTTTTTGGTAATGATATCACTTGGTTTGATGTCTTTTTCAAGAAGGATTTTCATGAATTTATTGACCTCTCTACACTCCCTCAATTTCTCGGGGGAATTAGCAGGATATGATGCGGAATAAGGCAAAGACATGCCCATTGCCTCGATGGCAGAAGACATGGTATTTGCTGTGTACATTCCTCCGCAAGCGCCTTTTCCAGGGCATGAATTTCGGATCACACCATCATAGTCTTCATCAGAAATATTTCCATTGACACGCTTGCCAAAAGCTTCGAATGCAGATACAATGTTAAGTTTTTCACCTTTGTAATTGCCCGAGGCTATTGTTCCGCCATAGACGAGGATTGAGGGTCTGTTTGTCCTGATCATTCCCATCAGTGCTCCTGGCATATTTTTGTCACAACCTGCGACAGAGATACAGCCATCAAAGGAATGACCGATGATAAAAGATTCTATAGAATCGGCGATGATCTCCCTAGATACAAGGGAATAGCGCATACCCAAAGTACCCATCGTCGTACCATCCGAAATACCAATGGTATTAAATACTAAACCGGTCAGATCATGCTCTTGGGAAGATGCTTTGATCAGACCGGCGAAGTCGTTGAGGTGCATGTTGCAAGGGTTGCTTTCATAGCCGCAACTGGCAACACCCACGAAGGGTTGGTTCATTTTCTTATCAGTCAAGCCTGTGGCATACAACATGGCCTTGCCGGCCGGATGCTCTTCATTTTGGCTGATTTCCCAACTGTATTTCTTCAAACTCATGGTTCAATAGGTTTATTTAATAAGCTTGTATAAAAAAAAGTGCCTCACTTGGATGAGGCACCTAGAATTATATGGTTGTTTAATTTATATAGTCTAGCGCCTCATTGTTTTCCAATGATGAGAATAATAATTCCAATAAGGCTGACTGATTTAAACATGTGGTTATGGTTAATATTTTTTGTTTCGATTTCGTGATACAATATTAAACCTCAATTTCCATACTTACAATATTTTAATTCTTTTTTTATCTCACATTTAAATTTTAAATACCGTCATTAAACTTTTTGAAAAAATTATAAATCTATTTTTTGAACAAAATCAGAATTATATATTTATTTTTCAAAATTTATTTAAAATTTCAAAACAAAATCACGGATTCGCTAAGTGTTAACAAAAAGTTATTTTTTTTGATTTTTTTATAAATAAAAAATCCTTATCGATAAGATACAGTAATGAATACGCAAAGTTTTTGTATTTCCACAAATCACAATAAAAAACAATAAACTATTGAAAAACAAATGGTTTTGAAAGATTTGCTTGGTGAATTATTTATCTCGTCACATAATTTATAAATTCGGGGCATGATCAGTTTCCCAAATGCAAAAATAAATCTTGGCTTACACATCACAGCCAAAAGAAAAGATGGCTATCACGAGGTAGAGACTTGCATGGTCCCCATTCCTCTGTACGATGCGTTAGAAATGATCTTAGACAAGAAAACCACTTTCACAAGTACGGGGTTGCCTATCCCTGGTTCAGACAAAGACAACCTCATCCTCAAAGCATTCAAACTCCTGCGCAAAGACTTCAATGAATTGCCGCATGTGAGCATTCATCTTCACAAAAACATCCCTATGGGTGCAGGTTTGGGAGGTGGTTCAGCAGATGCTGCTTTTGCATTGAGCATGATGAACAATCTTTTTGATTTGTTGCTTGAAGATTGGTTTTTGGAAGATTATGCTGCGCAATTGGGTAGTGATTGTGCTTTTTTCGTAGAAAATACGCCAAAGATCGCTACAGGAAGAGGAGAAGTTCTTGAGCCAGTGAATATCGACCTGAAAGGCAAACACCTTCTACTAATCAACCCAAATATACACATTGGGACAAAAGAAGCGTATGCTGGTGTAGTCCCACAAGCACCGACAGTTAACCTATCTGAAGTCCTTGCCGACCGATCGAGGTGGAAGGACGAATTGGTCAATGATTTTGAAGCAAGCATCTTCCCCAAATACCCAGAGATTGCAGCTATCAAAAGTAAACTTTATGAAATGGGTGCTTTCTACGCTGCCATGTCAGGGTCAGGGTCGACAGTGTTTGGATTGTTTGATGAGAAAGTAGAAAAAGGGGTTTGGAAAGAAGGTTATTTTGTGTTTGAGGGAGAGATGTAGTAAAGTTCATGAATAATTTTTGACAAATTATATTTACATTTTATAAATATAATTTGTATTATTACTTCAAATGTAAAAATATGGCAACTTTTACTAGCTCACTTCCAAATGACTTATTGGAAATGCTCGATGAGCATGCCAAGAAATTAGAAATCCCAAAAAACAAGCTAATTGAAAAAGCCTTAAGATTATACCTTGAGCATCTCAAAAGAGCTGCATATGTCAATTCATATAGTCAAACCAAAGAAGACAAGGACATGGTCAATTTAGCAGAAGAAGGGATGGCTGAATATTTCAAGCAAATAGAAGATGAAACAAGGTGAAATCTGGTATGCTGATCTGAATCCTAGTAAAGATTCTGAGCAAGCTGGCTTTCGTCCAGTAGTCATTATCAGTGGAAACTTACTCAACAAACACCTCAAAGTAGTCATCACTGTTCCTTTGACTTCCAAAATAAAAAATTATCAAGGTAACCCAATTTTAATCCCTGACACTACGAACAACCTGAGGGAAATATCTGAAATGATGGTTTTTCATATTCGCTCAATTTCGAAAGAGCGCTTGGTAGAAAAAATCGGTAAAATTTCCGACAAGGAACTGCAAATGGCTTTGGCAACTTTGGGAGATATTACTACGATGTAGCTGAATGATTTTGTTTTTTGAGATCAATTGTTTGTGGCTTAAAGAGTTTACCATCCATATTAATCCTTGACCAATTTAATTGAAAATTTCGACCAACTATTTAAGCCACTCATTGACTTCATCACGAATGATATCACGATAGGTTGTTCCTATCATCACTTCCTCACCTAGAGATGTTTCCAACATATTCCCATTGATGGAAATGATAGAAGATTTTCGAACAATATAAGATCGGCTTACACGCATAAAATCTTGTAAGGGCAGGATTTCCATGATGCGTTTCATAGTCATGTAGGTAATGATACGCCTTTCTTTCAAAAAAATCTGTAAATAATCTTTCATCCCCTTGATCATCTGAACATCCTCAAAGGCTACGTGTACTAATTTCCCGTTTTCTTTTACCCAGAAAAAAGTTGGACTATCAGATTCACTAGATTGCACAGCGGGAATCCTTGGCTGGGTAGCTAGCTTTTGGTATGTATAAACTTTATTTACTGCCTTGAGAAAGCGTTCAAAAGAAATTGGTTTTAATAAATAGTCTGAAACATCTAAGTCAAAACCTTCAAGCGCATGTTCTGGGAATGCAGTCGTAATGATCACCTTTGGCTTGTGATTATTAAGTATTTTGATTAATTCCAAGCCACTCATTTCAGGCATTTGGATATCCATAAAAACCAAATCCGGTAGATACTCTTCTATGTCCTTAAGAGCCTCCACTGCATTATTGGATTTTTTGACCACTTGAAGATATGGAACTTTCTCCGCATGCTTCTCAATCACTTCTTGAGCGAAAGGCTCGTCATCTACTATCAAACACTTGATAAAAATACTCATGCAAGTTCTATTTTTAAATTAACCTGATATACACTTTCTTCATCCAAAATCTCTAAATCATATTTGCCATAATATAAAATATCCAACCTTCTCCTAACACTGGCTATCCCCTGTCCTCCCACTTCCTTTTTTGTAATTCCGTTCCCGATTTTACTATTTGCAACCTTGAAGATGACGATATTGTTAGTTTGTTCCAAAATTATTTTTACCCATGACTCTTTTACCGTATTGTTCACCCCATGTTTAAAGGCATTTTCTATAAAATTAATGAAAATTAGGGGAGCAATTCGCTTATCTCTATTTTGAACTGATTCAAAATCATATGCTATTTGAACATGACTATGATGTCGGATTTTTTCCAACTCTATATAATCTTCCAAAAACCCTATTTCCTTTCCCAGGGATATCGATTCTGTGTTGCTTTCGTAAAGACTAAACCTCAATAAATCAGACAATTTCAATACAACTTCCCCTGCTTGGGGAACGTCCATAACTAATCGGTATAAGTTATTGAGTGTATTAAACAAAAAATGGGGATGAATCTGAGATTTAAGTAAATCCAACTCAAGGTTAGCATTCATTATCTGAAGAGCTGCAATTTTCTTCATAGATTGTACATACCTAAATATAAAAGTTCCAATAAGTAAAAAAAATAGATGAAAATATAACTGACCAGTTGACCAAGAAAGTCCTAATACTGAAAATGCACCTTCTATTGAAGGAAAAAAAAACCTATTGAATATTACCTCTATTCTTTCATCATCTGGTCGAAAATAATTCAACCATTTGAGTGGATACACCAAAAGAAATACCGATACAAAATAAAGTATAACTAAGGATACAAACAAAATCAACCATCTTAGAGTACTTTTAACCCTAAAAACAATGGTTTCTATAGTAAACTGATTCAGAATTACAACCACAAAATTCCAAACCGAATAGCCCAAAATAACAATATCAAATTTTGTTTGATCAAAAAGAATGGCATTATAAAACCAAATTATTATAAAGCTCACTCCATAAAGAGATGCTCTGATCAAAGTGTTTTCTTTAGCCAGTTTTTGATTACTATCCATCGATACTTACTTTTTTGAGATGGTAAATTTACAGCGTTTATATTACTTGCCTAAAAGTATATAAATTCATTGTGTTGCCCTTTAAACAACATCAAAATTGTTGACTACCCTACATTTAAAAGCCTTCAATCCACCCTGTCGATTACATCTTCATTACCCAACCCCTTACTGCTTGCTCTTTTCACAGTTTTCTTGCCAAAGGAGTAAACAAGACCGATTTGAAATCTTCTTGCATCCCTGTAATCTACAGACCTCATAAAGGTATTGAATGAAGTAATCTCTCCCCCTTCAAAACTACCCCTGAATACATCCAATGCAGAAATTGTATAGCGTAACTTATTCTCAAACAATCCTCCACTTAAGGCAATTCTCGTAAATTGATTGGTTATTGTCTTCACCAGACCATAATGAAATGGCCCTGTATAGTTATATCCTAAATCCAACTTAAGATTCTTTGGTAGGCTGAGGGTATTGTTAATACCTAAAGTGTGGAAAAAGCTTTGCGGGATTTCTATATCCCTGAAGTTTTCCTGAAACATCCTCCCATCGTACAAAGCTCCCATGCCAAATACACTCCCTGACCACCAATCTGTAAATTGGTAACTGTAGTTCATGGTCAAACTATAGTAATCCAGATCAAAATTCCTCATCTTAAGAATCATCGTGTTATCAACCAGTTCGGGAATATGGGTATAAACATCTCGTTCTTGCTTGTATTCTAATTCAAGAAAAAGGTTTTCCTTTATAACACTATTGATAGTTAGGAATCTATTATACTGGGGGCGAAGTTCTGGATTACCTTCCATTATGGTAAAATCATCTCTATAAATTCGATATGGGGTCAGAACAGAAAATCCAGGGCGACTAATTGTTTCCCTATAATTAAAACTCATTATTACCTGTTCCGATAGGGGCCTAGAAATCATCAAAGTAGGGAAGAAGTCTGTAAATACCCTATCAACTGGAACGGAACTTTCAACCAAGTCTTGTACCAACATCGTGGAGTGTTCTACCCGTAAGCCTGCATCAATGGTTGTCTTCCCAAACGTCTTTCCTAAGGAACCATACCCTGCCCATATTTGCTCTTCAAAGTCATTTTGAAAGCTAAACTCTTCTTCCTTTACAAAAAGGTCATTTTGCTTTACTTCCTGAAAGGGTCTAGTCTTATTGGTAGACAAAGTCACCTTCGCTCCCGCCGTTCCATTCCATCCATTTTCAAATGGCAACTCAAAATCCAGTTGTCCTACATAGATTTTAGCATTACTGACAGCTGTATTTCTAACAACTGGTAGATTGGCTAAAAGGTCTCCTTCTGAGGAAAGCATATCTTGAAAAAACATTTCATCACTATTTCTATTTCCAATTGGCGTGTAGGTCAATACCAAATCCATACGTCTCCCCTTGTCATCTAACTTACCAGAGTAATAGGCACTATAATTTTGAGTATTCTGATACCCATAAGTAATCGCATCACTCACAAGCGTTGAGTCGGCTACCCCTCCTATGTTATTGGAAAAACCTATTTGGTTATTACTCAAAGATCTATCAGGAACATCTTTGTTTGAGTAATTGGCCTGAATTCCAAAAGCATGTTTTGGAGAAAAACTGTATTCAACCCTTCCTCTAAGCATGAGGGTGTTCCAAACAGTAATAGATTCATAAGCTTCATTGAATACACGCGGAACGCCATCTATGGTCATTGTTCTATAGCCATTTCTATCCAGGAAAAAGTTGTTTGATGAATAATTTACATTTAGATCTGCAAACCATTTTTCCTTACGGTATATTAATGATACTCCCCCGCTTCCCCGAAACTTGACTCCCTGAGAGAAATTTCCTCTGGCACTCCCGGTAAGTCCATAATTCTTTGACTTTTTTGTAGTAATTCTGATTACTGAATTGATATTGGATGGATATCGAGAAGATGGATTCGTGATGAATTCAATATTTTCTATTTCATCTCCTGTCATATTTTCAAGTATTGTATTCATTGTTGCACCAGGCATCTGTACATTGTCCAATACAATCAAAACATTGGGACGTCCATTGATAGCAATACCACCATCACTGATCTGGACAAATGGCAATGCCCTGAAAATATCCATTAAGTTATCTGCTTGAAATGAACTGGCTGTGACATCCATAACAAACCGATCAGATTTTCTTTCCATTACAGGTCGCTGTCCTTTCACTACCACTTCATCAAGTGCTACAGCTGACTCACTAAGGACGATTGGAGAAAGTACCTTTAAATCACCATTATAAGTAAACACCTCTCCTTTGTAAGAAGAATAACCTATTGAACTAATCCCCAATAAGTACTCGCCTGGGTTTGCTGTTTGAATAACAAACTCGCCCTCTTCGTCAGTAATAGCTCCTTTGACCATACTACTGTCTTTGGAGGAAAGTAGTTGCACAGTAGCAAACGGAGCTCCTGATTCGCTACTCTCCATTACCCTGCCTTTTATCTGTCCCTGTACTTCTTTAGCTACAGTACAAAACAACATTACAAATAGTATTTTACTAAACTGTTTCATATTCCTTAACATTATTTTATGAAAAGTCGAAAAGAAATAATACCGATCTGAAACCTATATATACTTTTCATCGGTTGAAATAATAAAACACTAGCTTCTTTTTTAAATTTTTTCGACAAACACAGGGAATTTTTCGACTAAACCAGTATTCGATGAATAAGCCAAAAAGTTAAAAACACCTAAAAACAAGCTAATTGAAAAAGCCTTAAGATTATACCTTGAGCATCTTAAAAGAGCTGCATATGTAAAATCATATAGTCAAGCCAAAGAAGACAAGGACATGGTCAATTTGGCAGAATAAGGGATGGCTGAATATTTCAAGCAGATAGAAGACGAAACAAGGTGAAATCTGGTATGCTGATCTGAATCCTAGTAAAGGTTCTGAGCAAGCTGGCTTTCGTCCAGTAGTCATTATAAGTGGAAACTTACTCAATAAACACCTCAAAGTAGTCATCACTGTTCCTTTGACTTCCAAAATAAAAAATTATCATGGCAACCCAATTTTAATCCCTGACACTACGAACAACCTGAGGAGAATATCTGAAATGATGGTTTTTCATATTCGCTCCATTTCAAAAGAACGCTTGGTAGAAAGAATCGGGAGAATTTCCGAGAAGGAACTGCAAATGGCTTTGGCAACTTTGGGGGATATTACTACATTTTGAGATTCTGAACTTGAAAGCAATTTTCTTAAAAAAATCGAATAATTAAAAAGCCATGATGCCACTTTAAGTGCTTGAAAAGTCAAAATATTTGAAGAAGATATTTTTGAAGTTTTCACTTGACTTTTGTAATTCTATTATTCTTGAGACCAATCACCAAAGCAATAAATAATTTATATAAACCGTAAACAAAAAAAACATCACTATTTCAATCACTTTTTTTAAAAATTTTATTTTAATTATTTGCACTTAATAATAATAATATTGTGAAAGCTTTTAGGTTGAAGCTAGTTCCTTTGGAACTTAATATTTTACCTAACCATTAACAATTATGCGTAAATTATTATTAGGTATTGTTGTTTTAGGAGGTTTTATATTCATTTCAACTAACGCAATATCTCAAGCCTCATTACCTCCAGGTGAAGGCGGAGGTGGAACCGCTGACTGTTATGCTATACAAAATGGAACTATGAATAGTGTGCCCATTTGCAATTCAGGTTGCCCTTACAAGGATGCAGATGATGCGTTTGTCATTGGTACTTGTAACCAAGGAGTAAACTAATTAAGGGTTTGATATCTATTCAAGTTAATGCTTGAATAGATATCTATTTTCAAGAAATAAACAAGAAAATGAAATCAGCATTTATAGTTCTTTTTACAATTTTATCAATTTTTAGTTGTTCTACTAATGAGGAAAAGATTCAATCTCTTTCTTCAAACTATATGAAGCAATTTCCACTAATGAAAGATACTGCAATAAAGCATTTTTATGAAATTGAAAAAGTAAAAGGAATAAATGAAATAAATTCTGAAACTGGGTATAAAGTCATTAAGCTAATTACTACTGAATGTGCAGCATGTTTTTTAGAAATGGAAGATTGGTCAAGTTTTATCTCTTCAAAAAAACTCAACTCTGAATTAGAAATTTATTTCATTGCTACTGGTAAGAGGAATGATTACTTTGACCACGTAATGAAAAACTACAATTACCCATTCACTATTTACATTGATGAAAAAAATTCTTTTATAGATTTAAATAATTTAAATTTCTATTCAAGAGAAACATTTTTATTAGATAGCGAAAACAAAATTTCATTAATTGGATCGCCTGTTGCAAATGAACTAGTATATGATTTATATCAATTAATATTAACGAAATAGAAAATGAGCATCATTTTAAAAAACAAGTATATCTCGTTGACAAGCATCCTTCTTTTTATATTCTTTTCATGTTCTGAAAAAAGCACAAATAAAGACGGATCTACCAATCCCACAAAAGTAACTCAATTGACAGCTGAAAAAATAAACACTATTGAGGAAGATAATGAATTTTCAGAATTCGCAGTCGTGGGTAGCAATTTGATTCTTCTTGATAGAAGTCAAAGTGAAATTTTTCAAGTTTATTCTACATCAAATTTTGAGAAATTAGGGAGTTTTGGAAAAGAAGGAGATGGCCCCGAAGATTTCAGTCTACCTAAATTTGTAAAAAACTCTGTATCTGGAAAAAGTGACGAATTTTGGATTTTTGATCCTAACAAAAAAAGATTCCAGAAAATCAAGGTTGATAAAAACCTCGCCTCGGGTTATTCTTTACAAGAAAACATAATTATGGATCCTAAAATCTTGGGAAGCTTTGATATAAACATTATGCCTTCTGGAAAAATCATCGGAAAAAACCCAATTGAAGGAAAAGGTAGTTTTTATTTGTTTGATCCTGAAACAAGAGAATTAACTTGGCAAGAATTCCACCCAAAAATTCCAGAAGAAAGCCTATTTAAGAAAAGTAAATCATTTGTATACAACAGTTTAATTTTACATAACGAGAAAAATAAAAAGATTGCTCAAGCTATGTATTACTTTAACCAAGTTCACATATATGATGAAAATGCAAACTTGGAAAAAACTTTTACTTTAGGAGATTTAATTACCCCTGATTTATCAGAAGAGTCACGATCTTTTATCCCACCTTCCATTCTTAACAACTTTGTTGACTTAAAAGCTACTGATGCTCACATATATGCTTTGTATATAGGTTTAAAACAATCCGAATTAAGAGAAAATCCTGTAGAAAACTTTTATTCAACTGTATATAAATTAGATTGGAATGGTAATTTAATTGAAACTTATAAGCTTGAACTTTTACTGAACCTTATTGCACTAGACCCTTTGAACAATAAAATTTATGGTCTCCACTTTAAGAGTGATAAGGGTTCTTTTGAAAGAGTCCCGGAAATTTACCAATATAATGTGCCAATTGATTAGAAGGTTTTCACTTTAAACAAGCCCCACTAATTCAACTTTTATCTCACACCCCCAAAACCCTCTTAGCTTGCCTTCTCCTATTGAAATAATTGAACACCGGATAGAGCAAAACTGAGATCAAAATGATCAATGTCCCCAAATAAAAACCAGGTGTCATCTGTTCTTTTTCTCCAAAAATCAATACCGCCAATACGATACCGTAAACGGGCTCTAGATTTACCGTTAGGTTGATCGCAAAGGCTGTTAACCTACGCATCAGTTCTACAGAAACTGAAAAAGCATAAACAGTACAAACACCACCCAAAAGAAACAGCCAAAACCAATCCCAACCTTGTGGAATCAGTTGTAAACCCGCTCCTTCTGTGAAAAAAGCAGCATAAAAGGGCATAAACAAAACCGAAAAAATACAGGCTCCCAGCATTTCATAAAATGTCAATACATAAGGTGAATGTCTTTTGGTCAACCTGCCATTGATGACGGTAAAAATCGCTGCAATCAATGCAGAAACCACAGCCATGGTCAAGCCTAACCAATAGCCTCCTTCAAAGCTGAAAACTACATAAAGCCCAGAAATCACCATCATCCCAAGCAAAATCTCAAACCACTTGATTTTGGATTTATTGACCATCGGCTCAATGAAAGCCGTCCAAAGAGATGTCGTAGCCATGCCTGCAAGACAAACAGAAGCTGTGGAAACCCTCGCCGCCCAAAAAAACAAAATCCAATGGATAGAAATCAAAAAACCTGTACCGATAACTTTCAAAAGTTCTTGGTTTGTAAGTCTGACTTTTTGCTTTTTCACCAAAAACACCAAACCCAAAAAACCGCTTGCCATAAGCGTCCTGTAGAAAACTATCTCTACTGATGGAATACTGATCAATAATCCCAAAATAGCTGTAAATCCCCAAATCAACACGATGAAATGGAGCATTAGGTAATCTTTGACTGTAGTGTTTTGAAGCATATTTATCTTGGCACTGTTTTATACAACACCAATCCTGTGATGGCAAACACCAAGTTGGGCAGCCATATCGCAAATATAGGATATGTGGTACCAGCTTCTGCAAAAGTCCGAGACAATAAAAACAAAATAATATAGACGAAGGCCAGCATGAAACCCAAGGCAATCTGAAATCCAGAACCTCCCCTGGTCTTCTTTGATGAAACGATGACCCCTATAAATGTCAAAATAACTGCCGCAAATGGAGACATGTATCTCACATATCTTTCAATCTTATAATAATTCACATTGTCAGCTCCCCTATCTTCCAATACTTGGATTTGACGTGTCAATTCTGGCAATTTCAAAGTCTCATGATGATTGGAAGGCAAATCAAAATCATCAGGGGTAATGGAAAGTAAGGTATCGAGGTTATCTCCTTTTGTAAAATCTTCCCCCATATCGTTCAAAACCCTCAAGTTCCAGTTTTTCATCGTCCAAGAATTGATGGCAGTATCCCAAACTATTCGGTCTGCTGATAATTTGGCAACCAATTCCCCATCCCTAATTTGCTCCAAAGTGAAGCTATAACCCATATTTCCCGAAGGGTAATACCTCGAAATATAAGCATAAACATCAGGAGCTACTTTGATATGGATGTTTGTTTCGTTGTAGAATTTAGTGTCTTCCAAATATCTTGTCTTAAACTCAGTAACTCCAGCCGTCGCAACAGGCAAAACCCATCCATTCAACAGAAATGAAGCGGCTCCGATCAATGCTGCTCCAGTAAAAAAAGGCACAAGCATGCGAACGAAACTCGTTCCTGAACTCAATATGGCAACGATTTCTGTTCTCCCTGCCATCTTGGAAGTAATAAAAATTACTGAGATAAATACTGTAATGGGAGTAAGTAAATTATTGAGATATAGGCCATAATTGGCCATATACTTCAAAATTTCCGATACAGGCACTTCGTTTCGGATAAATGCATCATTTTTTTCTGTAAAATCCAGAACAAGCACAATAAGGATCAGCATCAAAACCACAAAAAAGTAGGTTTTGAGAAAATCCTTGATGATGAGTTTATCCAATAATTTCATGTGCTTACAATCTAGTACTGACTTTTTTGACCATTTGATCTTTCCAAGTGGAGAATTCACCTGACTTGATTTTTTCCCTCGCCTGACCTACCAGCCATAGATAGAAGGCCAAATTGTGAATACTGGCGATCTGGGCAGCTAGGATTTCTTTTGATATTGTCAAATGTCTCAAATAAGCCTTGGAATAAAAACTACTTACGTAAGAATTGATCGCAGGGTCTATAGAACTGAAATCTTCTTTCCACTTTTCGTTCCTGATATTGATGATTCCCTCAGATGTGAACAGCATTCCATTTCTGGCATTTCTGGTTGGCATCACACAGTCAAACATATCCACTCCCAACGCAATACACTCCAAAATATTGGCTGGAGTACCAACTCCCATCAAGTATCTCGGTTTGTCTTTAGGGAGAATATCAGTGACCATTTCGGTCATTTCATACATCATCTCAGCAGGTTCACCTACAGACAATCCTCCAATAGCATTTCCTTCCCTATCACAAGAAGCAATAAATTCCGCAGATTGCCTCCTCAAATCTTTGTATACAGAGCCTTGTACGATCGGAAACAAAGTTTGGCTATAGCCATATTTCCCTTCAGTCCTATCAAATCTATCAATACAACGCTTCAGCCATCGATGGGTCATCTCCATTGATTTCCTCGCATATTCAAACTCACAAGGATATGGAGTACACTCATCAAATGCCATAATGATATCTGCTCCGATGCTTCTCTGAATATCCATCACTCCTTCCGGAGAAAAAATATGCTTGGAACCATCGATATGTGATTTGAAAACCACACCTTCTTCGGTGATTTTCCTTGTGCCTGCCAAAGAGAATACCTGATACCCACCGCTGTCTGTCAGGATTGGTTTTTCCCAGCCATTGAATTTATGTAATCCTCCAGCTTTTTCCAACACACCTAGTCCAGGCCTCAAATAAAGGTGATAAGTATTCCCCAAAATAATCTGGGCTTTGATATCGTAAGTCAGTTCACGCTGATGAACTGCTTTGACTGAGCCCGCTGTCCCTACAGGCATAAAAATAGGAGTTTCTATATCTCCATGATCAGTCTTGAGTACTCCTGCCCTTGCTTTGCTCTGAGGGTCTGTATGTTCTAATGTAAATTTCATATCCTTTTCTCAAGCACCAAGACCTTTATATTACGGCCTTTGGCACTTCTTCATAAATTCAAGCACAAAAATATAAGCTTATTCTTAAATGAATGCTGAATTTGCTTTTATATTTGCCAGTTAAATGCATAAGAATGATCAATGATATTTTGTGGATAATGTTTTTGGTTGCCCTAGGTGTGCAATTGATCTACATACTTTTTATTTTTGGAAGGCTTTCCTACTCCAACAAAAACAAAATTTCAGGGAAAAACAATGACAACATGGAAGGTGTGACCATTGTAGTTGCTGCTCACAATGAAAAAGCCAACCTCAAAAAACTTATCCCAATTCTTTGCAGCCAAGATTATCCAAACTATGATGTCATGATCATCAATGACAGATCTTTTGATGGGACTAGGGTTTTGTTGGAAAAAATGATGGCAATCTACCCCCAACTCCGAACAGTAACGATCAAATACACCCCCGATCATGTCACCTCAAAGAAATACGCACTCACACTTGGTATCAAAGTAGCGAAAAATGATGTGCTTTTGCTGACCGACGCAGACTGTGTTCCACAATCCGATCAATGGATTCGTTTGATGACAGCACCGGTTAGAGAGGAAGGCAAAACATTTGCTTTAGGCTATTCCCCTTATGAAAAGGACGTCGGTATTTTAAACAAATGGATTCAATTTGAAACATTGTGGACAGGGATGCTTTATTTTTCATTTGCCCTTTGGGGGGCGCCATTTATGGGTGTGGGAAGAAATCTTTGTTATAGAAGAGGTTTCTTCATGGAGAAAAAAGCTTTCAAAGATCTTTGGCAAATCGAATGTGGTGACGACGACCTATTTATCAACAAATATGCAAACGGCAAAAACACCACAGTGGTCATAAATCCATTGTGCAATACACTATCAAAGCCAAAATCAACTTGGAAAAATTACTTTTTGCAAAAAAACAGGCATTTCCATGCCGGAAAATATTATCGCAGCAAAGACAAACTGAAAATTGGACTTTACTCATTTTCCCATCTATTATTTTGGGTATGCAGTATTTCCTTGACTATATTTCATGGCATTAACCAAAATTGGGAACAATTTTCATTAATTATAGGTATAACTATTGTCCGGTCGATATTGCTCACTTCGGTATTTACATCGGCAAGAAAAAAATTAGAAGGAAATACAAAAGTGTATTGGACAACGTTTTTCGATGTCATTTATCTGGGGTATTTTTGGATTGTAGGGACTTTGGGGTATCAATCAAAAAAAGTTAGATGGAAGTAAATACAAGAGGTTTTTCGAATAAAGCTTTAGAAGATTTTGATCTAATAGATCAGGCTGTTGACCAAAAGGATCAGCAAGCTTATGCTACGTTGATGAAGCGTTACAAAAAAGCAGTCTATTTTATGATTTTGAAAATGATCAGAGATGCTGACGATGCCGAAGATTTGACAATGGAAGCTTTTGCAAAAGCATTCAAAAACCTTCACAAGTTCAAAAAAGACTATACTTTCAGTACTTGGCTTTTCAGAATTGCCACCAATAACACCATTGACTTTATCAGAAAGAAAAAACTCAAAACCATGAGTTTGAATACCACCTTGAGCGATGACGGAGGAAACTCTGTGACGATAGATGTGGAAGATGATGACAACAATCCACAGGATGAATTCATCAGATCCCAGAGAATCGAAATGGTCAGGGTATTTGTCGATAAGTTGCCCGCCAAATACAGAAAACTGGTTGAGCTCCGCTATTTCCAAGAATTATCCTACGATGAAATCGCACAAGAACTGGACAAGCCGCTTGGTACTGTCAAAGCCCAACTTCACAGGTCCAGGGAATTGCTTTTTGAGATTGCCTCGGGGAAGGAGAAGCATATATGAGGGTTGGAAAGTTTGAAAGTTGAAGTGTTTTAGAGCTTTTTGCTTGAATTGAGGCTTTTAGGACTTTTATGATTGAATGCGGATAACACTGATTAGTCGGATTTGCACTGATTTATTTCTAAGAATTTGTCATCAAACCAACCCATTTCTCTTCTGCGGGAATCTGCGAGATCTGCGGGAGAATTTAATAGCCCGCTGTTTGCGCTGATATGCGCTGATTCTTTACTGTAAACAAAGAACTTGATCAAGCCACACTCCTACTTCTGCGGAAATCTGCGAGATCTGCGGGAGAATTTAATAGCCTGTTGACTGCGCTGATGTACGCTGATTCTTTACTGGAAACAAAGAACTTGACCAATTCACCCTCCTACTTCTGCGATAATCTGCGAGATCTGCGGGAGAAAACATTAGCCCGCTGACTGCGCTGATGTACGCTGATTCTCTACCGGAAATTAAGAACTTGATCAATCCACACTCCTACTTCTGCGGGAATCTGCGAGATCTGCGGGAGAAATAAATAGCATGCTGACTGCCCTGATGTGCGCTGATTCTTTACCGGAAATCAAGAACTTGATCAATCCACACTCCTACTTCTGCGGTAATCTACGAGATCTGCGGGAGAAATAAATAGCATGCTGACTGCCCTGATGTGCGCTGATTCTTTWCCGGAAATCAAGAACTTGATCAATCCACACTCCTACTTCTGCGGGAATCTGCGAGATCTGCGGGAGAAATAAAAAGCCCGCTGATTGCGCTGATGTACGCTGATTCTCTACCGGAAATTAAGAACTTGATCAATCCACACTCCTACTTCTGCGGGAATCTGCGAGATCTGCGGGAGAATTTAATAGCCTGTTGACTGCCCTGATGTGCGCTGATTCTTTAATGTAAACAAAGAAGTTGATCAATCCACACTCCTACTTCTGCGGGAATCTGCGAGATCTGCGGGAGAAATAAAAAGCCCGCTGATTGCGCTGATGTACGCTGATTCTCTACCGGAAATTAAGAACTTGATCAATCCACACTCCTACTTCTGCGGTAATCTGCGAGATCTGCGGGAGAAATAAATAGCATGCTGACTGCGCTGATGTACGCTGATTCTTTACTGGAAACAAAGAACTTGATCAATCCACACTCCTACTTCTGCGGTAATCTGCGAGATCTGCGGGAAAAAATAAATAGCCCGCTGATTGCGCTGATGTACGCTGATTCTTTACTGGAAACAAAGAACTTGATCAATCCAGACTCCTACTTCTGCGATAATCTGCGAGATCTGCGGGAGAATTTAATAGCCCGCTGTTTGCGCTGATATGCGCTGATTCTTTACTGTAAACAAAGAACTTGATCAATCCACACTCCTACTTCTGCGGTAATCTGCGAGATCTGCGGGAAAAAATAAATAGCCCGCTGATTGCGCTGATGTACGCTGATTCTCTACCGGAAATTAAGAACTTGATCAATCCACACTCCTACTTCTGCGGGAATCTGCGAGATCTGCGGGAGAAATTAATAGCCCGCTGATTAAGCTGGTTTTTTTATACATCACAACATCCCCGAAGAAAAGGTGTAGTCAATTTTTCAATTTTAAAATCTTTTAACCTTTTATCTTCTCCTACACAATCTGATACACCACCTCCGGTAGCATCCCCAATTCTTGGATCATTTCATTGGATGGATCTACTTTGAATTTGGTGGACATGAGATCTAGGGTGATGTTTTCTTTGCTGTCTATGACATTGATAAATAGCTTGGCATCACCTGAATACTTCTGGGTGATTTTCTCCAATTTCTCCATCAAATCCAAAGTCAAATCATCCAAATCAATATTCACTCTTAGCCCTTTGATCATCTTGCCTCGGATTTGATCTAGGAGGGTGATGTTGTTGATCTTGAATTCAAATTCATTTTCCTTCCACTTATTCGGATGTACGGATCCAGTGATATAGAGAAACCAACCCGTCATAAAGTACTCTTTGAACTTCACATAGTCATCCCCAAAGATGAAAAATGTATGAGCTCCATGATAATCTTCAAGCGACAATGTCCCAAACGGTTTCCCTGTCTTGGTTGTCCTATGCGCAAAACTTGATACAGACCCTGCTGTTTTGATATCTCCTTTAGTACGAAGTATATCCATGTTTGCAAAATCAGGAAGTGGTGTATTGGTAAATGCTTCTATCTCGATTTTGAATTGATCCAAAGGGTGTCCCGAAATATACAGCCCGACAACTTCCTTCTCAATATTCAGCTGCTGCAATTGGCTGAAAGGTTCAATTGGAGTAAAGCTCGGTAAGGGAACTTCCATACCAGTTCCTCCTCCAAACAAACTAACTTGAGAGCTGTCTGCTTCCTGTTGTACTTTTTGGGCATACTTTACAGCTTTTTCCAAGACAGTTCCATCACCATCTACGGACTCCAAATACTGCCTTCTATGGTGAGCAGGAAAACAATCAAATCCTCCTGCCATCGCAAGAGATTCCAATGTTTTTTTATTGACAGCTTTTGAATTTACCCGTTTGGTGAAGTCAAAAATATTCTGATATGGTCCTGACTTTTCCCTTTCTTCAATGATCGAATGAACAGCAGCTGAACCAGAACCTTTGATAGCTGCCAACCCAAATCGGATTTTACCTTCTTGATTTACGGTAAAACCACTTTTGGATTCATTCACATCCGGCCCCAATACAGAAATTCCCATTCTCCGACATTCCTCCATAAAGAATGTCACTTGGGTAATATCGTTCATGTTGTTGCTCAATACAGAAGCCATATATTCTGCTGGATAATGTGCTTTGAGGTAGGCTGTCTGATAAGCAATCCATGCATAACAAGTCGAGTGGGATTTATTGAAAGCGTAAGAGGCAAATGCTTCCCAGTCAGTCCAGATTTTCGCGAGTTTCTTGGCGTCATGTCCTTTGGCGGCTGCTTGCTCTATGAACTTTGGCTTCATTTTGTCAAGGACATCTTTCTGCTTTTTACCCATTGCCTTTCTCAATACATCCGCCTCACCTTTGGTGAAATCAGCGAGTTTTTGGGAAAGCAACATCACCTGTTCCTGATAGACAGTAATACCATAAGTTTCCTCTAGGTATTCCTTCATGTCATCCAAGTCGTAGGTAATAGGCTCTGTTCCATGCTTTCTTTGGATAAAAGATGGAATGTAAGCCAAAGGACCCGGTCTATAAAGCGCATTCATAGCAATCAAATCCGCAAAAACAGTAGGTTTTAATTCCCGCATGTATTTTTGCATACCAGCAGATTCATATTGGAAAATACCAACAGTTTCTCCCCTTTGAAAAAGCTCATAGGTCTTCACATCATCAATCGGGAAATTATCAGGATCCAGTTGGATCCCATGCCTTTCTTTGACGATCTTCACCGCATCCTTGATCAGGGTTAGTGTCTTCAAGCCCAAGAAGTCCATTTTCAATAGGCCGGCACTTTCTACTACGGAGTTGTCAAATTGCGTACATACCAAGTCGGAATCTTTAGCCAGTGCAACTGGGACAAAATTGGTAATATCGTCTGGAGTAATGATAACACCACAAGCGTGAATCCCAAGGTTTCTTACTGACCCTTCAAGCATGGTTGCTTGATTGATCGTTTTGGAGGATTCATCTTGACCTTTAGATATTCTGATAAGTTCGTCTGCTTTGCCTAGATCTTCCCCATTGTTTTTAAGCTTGTCAGAAAGCTTTGCTCTGTCTTTTGACAATGCAAAAAGTGCCTTCAGTTTAATATCTGGCACTAGCTTAGCCAATCTATCCGCTTCAGAAAGCGGTAAATTCAACACCCTTGCAGTATCTCGAATAGCAGATTTGGCTGCCATCGTACCATAGGTGATAATTTGGGCTACTTGTTTGGATCCATATTTTTTGATCACATAGTCAATCACACTCTGACGACCTTCATCATCGAAGTCAATATCAATATCTGGCAGAGAAACCCTGTCAGGGTTTAGGAATCTCTCAAAAAGGAGGTTGTACGCTATCGGATCGACATTTGTAATACCTGTGCAATAAGCAACCGCTGAACCTGCTGCAGACCCCCTGCCAGGCCCAACAGAAACCCCCATATTTCTCGCTGCGGTGATAAAGTCCTGCACGATCAAGAAGTATCCTGGATATCCCGTTTTCTCAATCGTAGCCAATTCAAAATCCAGCCTTTCTTTGATTTCATCTGTCAGCTCTGGATATCTTTGCTTGGCTCCTTCGTAAGTCAGATGTCTAAGGAAGGCATTTTCCCCTCTTTTTTGTCCATCTTTTTCATCACGTGGATCCTTGAACTCATCAGGAATATCAAACTTTGGAAGCAATACTTCCCTTGCGAGCTTATAAGTCTCGATTTTTTCAACGATTTCATTGGTACAAGCGATTGCCTCAGGAAGATCCGCAAAGAGCTTTTTCATCTCTTCAGGACTCTTGATGTAGAATTCGTCATTTGGAAATCCATACCTGTACTCTCTTCCTCTCTTGCCAATATATTTTTTTGGCTTTTCTACCAGTTCCCCGTCCTTTACACAAAGCAAAATATCATGTGCCTTGGCATCTGCTTTTTGATTGTAATAGGTATTGTTGGCGGCAAAGTATTTGACATTATATTTCTCTGCCAATTTCAGTAACACTTCATTGACTTTTTCCTCTTCGGGAATCCCATGCCTATTTAGTTCTACATAAAAATCCTCACCAAATTGTTCCTTCCACCAAACAAAGGCTTCTTCTGCTTGAGTCTCCCCAACATTCAGGATCAAAAATGGAATCTCACCCCAAAGTCCACCAGTGGTAGCTATCAAATCAGTTTTGTATTCTACCAAAACATCTCTATCGATTCTAGGCAAATAGTAGAACCCTTCTATGTTTGCATAAGATGCCAGTTTGGCTAGATTATGATATCCTGCTTTATTTTTAGCCAGAAGTACGGTTTGGTACCCATCATCTTTCTGACTTTTGTTTTTCCTATCTTTTGTCAGGTTGAATTCACAACCGATTACTGGTTTAATATCTTTTGCAAGTGCCTCTTTAACAAAGTTGAAAGCCGCCATCATATTCCCATGATCCGTCATGGCTATTGCAGGCATTCCCATTTCTTTGGCAAGGGAAATCATCGCTGGGATTTCAGAAGTTGCCTGAAGCACCGAATATTGTGTATGCACATGAAGATGGGAAAATGGCATCCCGACCATGTCTGAAATATCAGCCTTTCCCGCGGCACGGAGTACGTCTTTGGCAGCTGATTTCTGATCATCTTTGGCATCTACAAAGTTTGCTGCATCAAGTTTGGGTTCCTCATAGACTACTTCAGCAACCTGCACCCCTGTCACAGGAGGTTGAACTCCTTGGGTAATCAGCCCAAAGAAACATTTGGCTGTAGCTGCCACATCATATGCTGCATCATGTGCATCCTCGAAACCTACTCCAAAAAGTTTTTTGTGCAATTCTGTAAGTGTCGGCCATTTGAATTTCCCTCCTCTACCTCCAGGCAAAGCACAGAACTCTGTTGAGATATCCTTGGTATCCAAATCCTCCATCTTCTGAAGCTGCATTGGAACATCCTTTCTCAGGAATTCAGATCCCACTACATTGATATCAAAACCGATATTGTGCCCAACCAGATATTTGGCCTTTTCTACATCCTTATGGAATATTTCCAATACTTTGACCAAGTCATGACCTTCTTTCAATGCCCTCTCCGTGGATATTCCATGGACTTTTTCAGCATTATAAGGAATGGTGAAACCTTCGGGCTTGACAATGAAATTATTATTGGAAATCAACTTTCCTTTGGCATCATGAAGCTGCCAGGCAAGCTGGACTAATCGCGGCCAATTGTCATCTGCTGACATTGGAGCGTCATAACTCCTTGGTAATCCAGTGGTCTCGGTATCAAAAATAATGTACATAAATACTCCTTCAATTTGGGAAAACTAAGTTAAGAAACATCTATGGATAGAGGCAATATTTGGCGGAAATTGTCGGAGAAAATTTCCGCCAAATATTATTTGAGAACGTTCTTTCTGATGTATACAAACAAAAAAAGTAATACTGTGTAGTATATAAGGAAAGGAATTACAATTGACACAAAACCAATTGAAATAAATGTTGCTATTATTAACAATTGAAAACCCAATCCATATATTGAAATCATAGACATAAACCATTTTGGAAATACTATCGACTCATTTGCGTTTTTATCCAATTGATAGATAGCCTTGTCAAATATTATGTAAAGTAAATTATAAGTATCGTAAAGTATATCTACAGTTTTTTGACTTTCCGTATAAAAAGCTTTTGGACGTTCGTTTTCTATAATTTTGCTTGTCCTTTCTCCACCCTCTGTTTTGTGTCTTAAGATTACATAATAATAGTTATACAATGTGCCTTGAAGTTGCATACAAACAAAGGCAAGAATCATAATCAGGAAATGAGTATCTGTAACCTTCCATATTGCCAAAAGGAAAAAGAAATTTAAAAAAATATCAAATATAGAATCTAAATATCTTCCTGTATAAGAGGGTCTGTTTTTGGTCCTTGCTAACTCCCCATCTGCAGCATCAAGAATAGATTTCACGATAAGAAACACCCCTGCTGTAAAATAATGGCTGTTTAAAATGCAGTAAATTGCAATGATTCCACTAATTCCAAATAAGTAAGTAACTTGAACGGGAGTGATTTTAGTATGTTTTATTTGGTCTACAAAGGCTCGGGCTATAGGTCTCCCGTAATCAGAAACATCAATAAACTTTTCTTCAGAAGGTAATTTTGGCATATTTTTTTTTCTGCGTTTCTCTAGAATCCTTGCAAAATTCCAGTTTGGCAGCTTGGTTAAAGAGTGTAAGTCATGTAAAACAGACAACTTATAGAAATTGTTTGAATTTTCTATTTTTTTATATGTATATCCGTTTTCAAACCAGTAGAATCTAAATAATTGAATTAACCTGTGATGTCGAACCAATATCAATAAATATCCAATATCTATTAGTATCAGTTTGCCAAAAAACAATTGTTTAATTGATTAGTGGCATGCTTGCGGATAATCATATTTTTTTAATGAAAAGATGATTTTTTAAAATTGAATTATAGCTAAAAATGTGTTCATGACTACAAAGTCTATCACTCACTCCTATATCAACTTAAGTATTTATTTAGAAAGAATTTTCGGTAAAAAAACAATGAAAAGTAGTATTAAAGACATTATTTAATTTTACGAGTATATTTTTGTAAAAAAAAGTGAAAAAAATTTTCGTTTTGCATAATCATCAATCTGTAAAATTTAATTTTTTTATTAAACAAAAACTAAGATATGCAGATACAAGAATATAATTTCTATTTTTTATTTAATTTAAAATTATATTTTTCATTAATCACAACAACAACCAATAATCATTAATTATTAAAAATGTAATTTTTTAGACCCGAAAATATTATTTTAACATTATAATTTAATTCAAAATAATAATACTGTTTTCAATATTTATAAATATAACTATAACAACTTTTTTTGTAATAAAAAACATTAATATTTGTGATTATTAATTAATGATTAACCTTAATAAAATAAGATGAAGAGAGTTTTATTGTGTTATCTGTTACTCTTGTTTGGTGCCCAGGGAGTTTGGGCACAGAGTAAGACAGTGACCGGTAGAGTGACCTCAAGCGATGAGCCTGAGGGGATACCGGGAGTGAATATTTTGATTAAGGGCTCAGGCTCTGGAACTACAACAGACTTGGATGGTGGTTTTTCCCTTGAAGTAGGGTCAAATGATGCTGTACTTGTATTTAGTTTTGTAGGTTACACGACAAAAGAAGAACGTGTTGGAAATCGCTCGGAAATTAATGTGGTATTGAAATCGGATTTGTCAGAATTGGGAGAAGTGATTGTGACAGCACAAGGGATAGAACGTGACGAACGCTCTCTTGGATATGCAGTACAGTCCATCAAAGGAGATATGGTCAGCCAAAAATCTGAACCAAACCTACTGAATTCACTTCAAGGCAAGTTGACTGGGGTAAATATCGTGGGTGCTTCAGGAGCTCCAGGGGCATCAACGAATATCAACATTAGAGGAATCACTTCCTTTACGGGATCGAACCAACCTTTGATCGTTGTAGATGGAATTATCTTCAACAATGACACTGACAATACTCAAAATACGCTTTTTGGATCACAACCTTCTAATAGGCTGAATGACATCGCACCTGAATCTATTGAGTCTGTCAATGTATTGAAAGGCCCGGCAGCATCCGTACTTTATGGATCTAGAGCTTCTGCGGGAGCTATTGTGATCACTACAAAAAGTGGAGCAGGACTAGAGAACAAAACCGAGGTGACTGTCACCTCCTCTGTAAATGTTCAAAATGTATATGGACTTCCTAAATTCCAAAACCGTTATGGTCAAGGAACCCAAAATGATTTCAACAATATTTCTACAGGTTCTTGGGGACCTGCATTTGGAACACCAGGTTTTGAAACTGTAGAGACCAGTTTCGGTACTACAGTTCCTTACCAAGCATATCCTAACAATGTTATTGACTTTTATCAGCAAGGCAGAATTATCCAAAATGGAGTAAGCATAGCTTCAGGGGATAGAGATGATAATTTTATTGTAGCTGTAAACACCTCCCTTCAAGATGGTATTGTACCAAATTCTTCTTTTGACAGGTACAATGTTCAAATAGGAGGAAATAAAAAATTGAACAATGGTATAAAAGTCGGAGGGAATGTAACCTACGTCAAATCAAGTTCAAGAAACACAATTACTGGTAACGGGGGATCTGCCTTTGGGCAAATTACAAGAATCCCTAGATCATTTGATTTGGTTGGAATGCCTTTTCAGGATGAATTCGGAAATAGTTTATTCTACAACCCAGCTCAAAACCATCCATTATGGAGCACCGAGAATGAATACCTGCAAAGCACTGTTGATAGGGTGTTCGGTAATTTCACCGTCGGGTATGATTTCTCGGATTGGTTAAATGTAACTTATAGAGTTACTGCAGACACATATACAGATAGGAGAAAAAATTTGGCGAGAATTGGATCAGCAAGAACCCCTGCCGGAAGCATAGGAGAAGATATGCTTTATCGTTCTGAACTAAATGGTGACCTATTAATCACTGCCTCTAAGTCTAATTTCTTAACAGAGGGTCTAGACGCATCGTTATTGCTAGGTCAAAACCTAAACCAAAGGAATTTTCAGAGTATTGGCGTTTTTGGATCTGCTTTAAATGTTCCATTCTTTGACAATGTGAGTAGCGCTTCTGTATTTACAGGTTCTGGAGAGTCTTCTTCCGTAAGAAGATTGATTGGCCACTACGCTCAATTGGCGTTAGCATACAATAACTATTTGTTCTTAGAACTATCAGGCAGAGTGGATCAATCTTCCACTTTACCAGCTGGAAATAATGCTTATTTCTACCCATCTGTTGCAACAAGTTTTGTTTTGACGGATGCATTCAACATTGAATCTAACTTCTTGTCTTATGCAAAACTTAGGGCAAGTGCTGCTACAGTAGGTAGAGATGCTGATCCTTACTTGCTAAACACATTCTATGGAACTGCTGGATTTGGTAACAACCTTGCTTCTATTACATTCCCGATAGGGGTTGGGGGGGCAAATGTCCCTGGCTTTCTTCCTGGGGCAAGATTAGGTTCGGAACAGTTGACGCCTGAATTTGTCACAAGTTATGAAGTTGGTGGTAATTTCGGTTTGTTCAATAATAGACTTTCAATTGATGCTGCTTATTTCTTTACAAGATCTACCAATCAGATTTTTAATGTTGCAGTATCAAACTCTTCCGGTTATGATCTTCAGACCACCAATGTAGGGGAAATGGTCAATCAAGGACTTGAATTGGAACTAAGCGGAACTGTCTTGCAGGCAGGTCAATTTACTTGGGATCTTGGATTAAACTTCACCAGAATAAGGAATGAAGTAAGAGAAATTGCTCCAGGAGTAGATCAATCGGGTATTCCAGGGGATGGTTTCATTGGCCTTACCCCTTCTATTGTAGTTGGTCAGCCTTATGGTGTCCTTGTTGGAAATCAAATGCAAAGAAATGGTGATGGTGAATTATTGATTAATCCATTAACTGGTGCATATCAACCAACTCTTGCAGGCCAAGTGATTGCTAATCCTCAGCCAGACTGGCTTGCTGGATTGATGAACACTTTCTATTACAAGAACTTCACCTTAGGTGTATTGATTGACACTCGTCAAGGTGGAGATATTTATTCTTTCGGTATGGTAGATCAAAGAAATGGAGGTTCATTGGAAATGACGGGTGCTGATAGAGAATTGCCAAGAGTTCTTCCCGGTGTGATTGAAGTAGGAGAAGGTCAATATGTGCCTAACAATATCCAAGTTCCTGCACAAACATATTGGTCTGGTCTAGGTGGACTGATATCAGAAAGTGGTGTTTATGATGCGACAGTTTACAGATTGAGAGAGGTAAGCTTGTCATATACTTTGCCTACAAAATATTTAGAAAGGACGCCTTTTGGATCCGCAAGTATCGGATTTAGCGGTAGAAACCTTTGGTTTTTTGCGCCAGGATTCCCGGGCGATCCAGAGTTGAATACGCAAGGTGCGGGCAATATTCAAGGACTGGACTTGAACGGCGTTCCGAATACTAGAAATTATGGTGTCAATATCAGATTCACACTTTAAAAGAGAAACAATGAAAGCAATTAATAATATAATATTAGGTGCAGCACTTACTTTGGTAGCTACTAGTTGTGGAGAATTCTTGGATATCAATGAAAATCCGAATAATCCTGAAGCTGTGACTCCAGAATTATTGCTCCCTTCTGGTTTGGCAGGTGCAGCATTTGCCAACAACAACGAACTTAACAGATTTGGCTCAACAGTAATTTCTGTCACTGCTGGTGCAGCAGGATCTCCTTCAGCTTATGATATCTATGATATTGATGGCGATGATTTTGGTAATCAATGGAGATTTGAACTGTATGGCGGGGCTTTGATTGCATTTGAAGATATGATTACATCTGCCGATGAGTTAGGAGCAGCAGCATACTCTGGTATTGGTAAAATCATGAAAGCTTATGCATTTGCCTTAGCTACAGATACATGGGGCGACATCCCATATTCAGAAGCACTAAAAGGGCTTGAGAATACGCAACCTATATTGGATAGTCAGGAAGACATCTATAAAGGTACCGATCAGATTCAAAGCTTATTTGACTTAGTGAGAGAGGGTATTGATGAATTAGCGGAAGAAAGCACGCTCTCACCTGACCAAGATGACATCGTATATTCTGGTGATCTTGACAAATGGAGAAGAGCAGGGTATACCTTGATGCTCAAAATGGCAAATACTATCTCTTACAGAGAACCAGCATTAGCCACTTCAATTATCAACGAAGTATTGCAGGCTAATGAATATATCATGAGTAATGAAGATGATTTGAATGTGAGGTTTGGGACTTCTCAAGGCAGTTATGCGCCAATTCATGAATGGACGAACGTTTCTACTTTCGCAGGTGATTTGATCATTAGCACTAGGTTTGTTAATTTGTTGAATAGTAAAAACGACCCTCGTTTACCGATTTTTGTTACAGCTCCCACAGGTAGCTTTGTTACTATCGACAATGGTTTTGCAGGGCAAAGGCCTTTACCTCAGGACTCATGGTCAAGATTCAATAGCTATGTGACTGGCGGTGGTGCTGGACCAGTAAGATTGTTGACGAATTTCCAAAGAGCATTTATATTAGCTGAATCAGTTGTCAGGTTAGGTATAGCAGGTGATGCTAATGAATACTATCAAGAAGGAATTAGAGCTTCTATGTCTTTGGCTGGCTTGTCTTCTGCTCAAATAGATGCGTATTTTGCTGAAAATGCATCTGAAGTAACGCTGTCAGGAAATGCTGAAGAGGATTTGGAGAAAATCATCACCCAGAAATATATTGCTTGGACAGGTAACGGTGTCGAGCAATGGACTGACTGGAGAAGAACGGGTTTCCCTACTTTGGCTCCGCATCAGAATGCGGGTGGTATAGATCCTAATCAAAGACCTTTGAGAGCACAATATGTATCTCAAGAAGTGAATAGGAATCCAAATTTTCCAAATAATATATTTCCAAATGTCCCTGTGTGGTGGAATGAATAAATTAAGAACATGAAAAAGATGAAAAATTATATATTTCTATTGGTTTTAGCCTTGTTCGCAAGTTCGTGTGAGCAAGACTTTGGAGAGCTGAACAGAGACAATGTTGCTACTGTTCCCTTGACTTTCCCCAATGCTACGACATTTGGATTTGATCCATACATTGAAGTCTCTTTAAGTGGAGATGGCGAAATTCGATACGAGATGGAAATTCCTGAAACAAGCGGTAGGACTATCAGCGAAATCACCAAAGTGGTGGGTGGTGCTTCAGATATCAACGTTGGTACGCTGAATTCTGGCACAAGCTATATCGATGATCCGATCCAAGTAGCTGGTACAAGCACAGAATTCGTGACATCGATTTCCGAATTTGAAGAAAAGGTAAGGACAAATAGCGAAGGAGAAGTTACTCCTGTTGAAATTGATGAAGAGCTTGCCTTTTTGTTTCTTGTTACACTAGACAATGGTGATCAGATAGTCTCGACAAGAGTTCGAGTAAGAGTAGTTGAATAGTGTTTTGACAAGAGATACTCAATACAAAATAAAAAGGGTGGCAGTTGATCTGTCGCCCTTTTTTTGTTATACCCATTGGGTTTTCTACATTAAAAACCCAATGGATTTTATGTGAGTAGAAAATTAATTTTCAGTATTTTTTTTAAAAAATTTTGACTTATAAATTTAATCGATTATGTTAGTGTCATAATATACTATGACAGTAAAACAATATGATATGATTTCAGTCAAAAAGTTACGTTTTTCCTATCCTAAAAAGCCGTGGCTTTGCGAGGAATTGGATTTGGAATTGAGTGAGGGCAAGATTATAGGGCTCTTGGGATTGAATGGAGCAGGCAAGTCCACATTGATGCGCCTAATGGCAGGATTGCTAAAGCCAGTTTCAGGCGAAGTGAGTTTTGAGGGTGGGGCTACATTTGATCGATCGATTCCTTTTTTGAACCAAATGATTTTTGTGCCTGAAAAAGTTTCTGTGCCTGAGTTTTTGAAAGTGAAGGAATATTCGAGTGTTTACCAAGACTTTTATTCTGGATTTGATTTAGATCGATTTGAAAAGCTGCTTTCAGAGTTTCAGATTATAGGGAATCAACGGGTTTCCAATCTGTCTTATGGACAGCAAAAAAAGTTGCAAATAGCCATAGGATTGAGTACTGGGGCGAAGTTGTTGCTTTTTGATGAACCAACGAATGGCTTGGACATCCCTTCAAAAAGCACGTTTAGAAGAGTGCTTTCGGGAAGCTTGCAAGAAGATCAGACGATGGTTATTTCTACACATCAGGTCAAGGACATAGAAAATCTAGTAGATCAGATCATTGTCTTGGATGAGGGAAAAGTGAAGTTACATGCAGATCTGGAGGAGCTAGAGAATCAATTTGTCTTTTCCCAAGGACCTCAAGCTCCTGATCAAGCTGTTTTTGTAGAGTCACATCTTCTTGGAGCTCAATATATAGTAAAACAGCCTTATGGAGAACGTAATTCTGGTGGTAGTCCAGACTTGGAATTACTATTTAATGCAGTGATCGCAGGCAAGTTGGCCGGAGAATTTTTATCAACTCAAAATCAAGCAACATCATGAATAACATATCTATATCCAGAATTTTGAAGCTGATTAAGTTTGAGTTTTTGATGCATAGGAGGTTTTATCTGATGATTTTTATTGGAGCTTTTGTATTAGTTACTTCCTATTTGACTTATAGCTTATCCCATTATAAGATAGATATGACCCAGTATGGGATGAAAAATCATTTTTATACGGGACCTTATTTTTTCTATATGATGGCTGTTTTAATTTTCGTGGCAGGTCAGAGTTTTATGGATTTGAGATCGAAGGCTGGGGCAGAGCGCTATATCTTACTTCCTGCTTCTGTTTTCGAAAAATTGATTTCCCAAGGGTTCGTGAAATTTGGAGTCACCTTTCTGGTTATGCCTGTTATTTTTGTGTTGAGTGCGCTCTTAGCTCGCTGGATAGCTGTTGAGCATCTGTCACATTGGACGGGAAGTATTAAGAATATTGAAGTGATCAGCTCAAAAGTTCTGTTTTTGGATAAGGATAATTTACCTCTGATCGGATATGTGTTTTTTATAGGTTTTTTTCTTTTTGCATCATCAGCCTTATTTACAGGGAGTCAGTTTTACGGGAGATGGAATTCTGTATTATCTCCTTTATTTATCATGTTGTTCAGTCTGTTTACGGCCTTTTCTCCATACCTATTATCAAGTTTGTTTAGTAGTAAGCATTGGAGCGTAGGGGAGTTTTTAGGTGTCAAAAGGGAAGTTACCATATTAGGTCAAGAAGCTCCGCTGTATATTTTTGCTTTATTAGTTCTTTTTTATCTGGGTTTTTTACTCAGTTGTTTCATTTCATATTTCAGGCTAAAAGAAAAGGAGGTCTAATATGGAATTTAGCGATGGTAAAACCATATTTATTCAAATTAGGGATTGGCTAGTCGATCAGATCCTTACAGGAAGTCTATCGCCAGGTGACAAGGTGCCTTCTGTCAGGGAGCTTGCCATAGACTTGGAGGTCAATAGAAATACAGTGATGCGAAGCTATGCCTTGATGGAGCAAGAAGGTATACTGGATAACAAGCGGGGGATTGGTTTTTTTGTCTCCGATCATGCTAGAGAGCGATTGATTCAGGATGAAAAAAAACTCTTTCTTCAAGAAGAACTCCCCAAGCTGGTGCATCAAGTAAAAGTCTTGAAAATGGTTCCTGCTGATTTTAAAAAGCTATTTGATCAACTTAATGAAAATCAAAATGAAAACAAGTAATAAGTTATTATTCTCTTTTTTAGGATTTGCATGGCTTTCCATGGTTGGGGGCATGCTGGCATCTGTTCACTTATTAGAAAGTAAGCCTTTTGTAAAAGATGCTGTAGTTAGTTCGACTCCTGTTGATGATGATTATTCAGTTGTGTCAATTCAAGACTTTGGCAAGTTGGCATTGGTAATGAGTAAAGATACACGAATAGAACGCCGGAAAATCTCTTTTGAAGGAAATGATGAACATGTTTCAGAAGATGTTGATCCTTATTTCGTTGAGGTTAGAGATGATACTTTGTTTATCAGTAATGCTGAAATAAAGCAATATGAAACATGGACACTTCATGTTGATAGGCAGATAAAATCTCTGATATTAAACAATGTTACAGAGGTGAACGCTCTAAATGCTTTTGAATACGATAGCCTTAAAATATTGGCTTCAAACTCTTCCTTTAGATTGCCAAGAGATCATGGTTTGGCATTTCTAGCTTTCAAGGGAGAGGCTGGTGCTCATTTGTCAGTAGATGGTATTGCTAATTTAGAGATTCATTTGAATCAGAGTAAAGCGGATATCACTCAATTCTTAGGAAAGGTGTCTGGAGAATTGATAGGTGCACAAGTGAGCCTACCTAAAGAAACTACTGAGGTTGCCTTGAAAAAAGATACTAATTCTAAATTTTATTTCTGGAATTGAGAAGGTATTTAGTTCGAAATAAATCCGCAGCTACAATACATCCATAAATACTCACTATGCTACGATACGTTTTCCTTTTATTGATTTTATTTTCAAGTCAACTTTCTGCCCAGAATTCCTTTTCTATAAATGGTTCGTTCCAAGATTTCAATGGCATCATCTATCTGAAATACGATGCTAAAGTTGATAGTTGTACTGTGACTAATGGTGATTTCACCTATTCTGGGAATATTGATCAAACTACCCCAGCTAGTTTTTTTATCAAAGACGAAAAGCAGGTTTACTACAATATATTTGTTCTTGAGCCTGGAGAATTGGCTGTCAAGGTAGATACGGTTACGAGGGTGTATGATGGTGAGCCAGTATGTCGTCTTAGTACAAAGGTGACTGAAGGCGGGAGCACCAACACACTGCTTGATTCATTTCAAACTAGGTTGATGCAAAATGCAAGTGCAATGCAGGGAAAAAGTGTAGATGAAAGGAAACAGTTTTATGTTGACGAACTTAGACAATTTTATGCACAGCATCCAACGGAAATAGCTTCATTGATCTTGGTAGAGCAAGCAAGTCCTGCATTTTCACAACAAGAATTAGTTTCTTTTTATAATAACCTGGATGCGGGTATTCAGGATAGTTATTATGGTATAAGTCTAAAAAAGTCTATAGATAAAAATAGCAAGGCTGAAATCCATCAGCCTATTATGGACTTTTCCCAAGAGAGCCTGAGTGGTGAGCTTATATCTATAAGGGATTTGCGTGGGAAGTATGTGTTGGTTGATTTTTGGGCATCTTGGTGTGGTCCATGTCGCGCAGAAAACCCGAATCTGTTAAAGATATATGAATTGTATAAGGATCTTGGGTTTGAGATTTTGGGAGTGTCTTTAGATGCTGATCGAGAGAGTTGGGGAAAAGCAATTCAAGCTGATGGGTTGACTTGGTTGAATGTTTCAGATTTACAGGGAAGCCAAAATGAAGTCGCTAGGATGTTTGGTGTATATGCTATTCCAGATAATATATTGATTGACCGTGAAGGGAGGATTGTGGCCAGGCAGATCAGTTTGGAGCAGTTGAACCAATTACTTTCTGACGTTTTGTGATTGATCTTGCGAGTAAACACAAAACGTTTCACGATCCCTTCGACGTCTGTTTTTAATTCATGTAATTTCCTAACCTAAGAATTGCATGCTTATTTTCGGTTATGGTCGAAAAACTGCATAAAAATGTGTGTAATTAATTCGAATATAATAACAAGGACTGTTGAAAAAGCAGTAAAAAAATAGACTAAATAGAGGTGAAGTATAGTTGGTAGTGGTGTCAAAGTAAGTCGAGAAGACTAAATTGATGAGGCAGTTAATAGCAAATGAAAAGCTGGACGAATTATAGCTCTATTGTAACCAACCTGAATATAAAGATCAATCCGAAGTTTATATTTCCTCTTATGCGATAAAGGTTTTCTCGGTACATTTTGAAATCCAAAGCTATAGCACTATATTCGAAGCTGTAAGGTTTAATAAATGGAAAGATTTGACAGTCTTTGGCTGTTTTATCTTTTATCTGGGCTTCTTTGAAGCCTTTTTTATTTCTTTTAAAAGCTGAAAAAGTCTTCTTTGGTATTTTCTTCCATTTGTTCTTTCACTCCATTTAGTACAATTCTAAATGTGGTGCCTTTTCCAACTTCTGAGTTTTTAACAAATACTTTTCCTTGATGATAACCTTCAATAATTCGTTTTGCTAGAGTCAAACCTAATCCCCAACCTCTTTTTCTAGTTGAAAAACCAGGATTAAACACCTTCTTATACATATTTTTTTCCATTCCTTTTCCATTGTCTGTAATATCAACAATCACAAACTGCTCACTTTCCTTTATGATATCTATGGAAATTTTACCTTGCCCTTTCATTGCGTCTACGGCATTTTTGCAAATATTCTCAATCACCCATTCAAATAGTGGCTTATTGATCATTGCTTCAATATCTCGTGCATAGCCATTCACATTCATCTCCACCTTACTCGATATTCTTGGCCTTAGATATGTGATTGCATCATCTACTACCTTGAATACATTTTCGGATTCGATTACTGGCTTGCTTCCTATAGAGCTAAATCTTTCTGTCACCATCCGCAATTTGACCACATCTTTATCCATTTCTTGGATCACTTCCTTATTTTCTTCCCAAACTGGGGAATTTTTCAGATAGTCAATCCATGCCATCAAAGATGCAATCGGGGTACCTAGTTGATGGGCAGTTTCCTTAGTCAAGCCAGCCCATACTTGATTTTGTTCTGCAATTTTTGATTGGTTGAATACAGCATAAGCCAAAATACCGAAAACAATAATAACTGCAAGCTGTACATATGGGTAAAACCTCAAAGAAGTGAGCAATTCTGAATTTCTGTAATAAATAAATGATCCATTTTCCATTTGAATGGGCTCGTAAGACTCTTTCATCTTTTGAAGCTCTGACTTGAGCACCTTCAATTTTTCTTCTTCTGATGCTCTCTTACCAAACTTAATATTCTTGTATTCACCAGGGTTCCCATATTCATCCATGATAATCAATGGAATAGAATTGTTTTGTTGAATAATTTCCTGATTGATGAACGTCAAATTGTCAGTATAAATAGATGCATACTCTAACGCTCTTGCCAAAAGTTCGATCTGCCTTTTTTCTCTCTCTTTTAGTTCTTCAACTAGATTGTTCGTATAATAGATTGATCCAAAACTTATTACAACAGAACAAATAAAGATCAACCATTTGATCCTGCTTTTATTCTGATAAAAATCTAAAGTGGTAAATTCCTGAAGGGTATTCTTCATTTTGTAACTCTAATTGAATTTGGGCGTAACATTATAGAGAACTCAATATTCCGATAGTTATTATCAATCGGACAAAATTTACTTTGATTGAGTATGGCTTTATATTTGTTCCATTAAGTATAGTAAGAAACCAAAAATATAATAAAATGAGCACAAACGATATAGGATTAGAAATAAAAGACAGTAAAAAATTAGTCAAAAAACTAAACAGCCTACTGGCAAATTACGAGATATATTATCAAAACTTAAGAAACTTCCATTGGAACGTATCAGGGCCTAATTTCTTCGAGTTACATGCCAAATTTGAAGAACTATACAACGAGGCGAATTTAGGGATCGATGAGACAGCGGAAAGAATTTTGACTTTAGGAGAAAGACCTTTGTCTTCTTTTGAGGAGTATATTGCCCACTCTGAAATCAAAGAAGCAAAAGAAATCAATGATGCCAAAAAAATGGTGGAAACTGTCAGAGAAAACCTCAATGTATTGTTGAAACTTGAAAGAGAGGCATTGGATGCGGCTTCAGAACAGAATGACGAGGGTACAGTAGATCTAATGAGCGGATACATTACAGGAAAAGAAAAAATTGTATGGATGCTTTCGGCTTACTTAAAGTAAGTGACTGACTAAAAAAATCATCAAAGTAAAAGTCAAAAAGCCCGATACTTTTCGGGCTTTTTGATTAGTTCATTTTTATCCATTTCCATAGAGTTTTATAATTCACCTTACTTCCATGCATGAGTATCCCGATTTTATAGATTTTCCCTGCCATCCAAGTTGTGAACAAAAACCCAACTATCAATAGGGACATTGATAAAGCAAGATCGAAGAATGGAACGCCGTAACTGGCTCTCCCCATCATTGCAATAGGAGATGTAAAGGGGACAACTGAGAGCCAAAAGGACACATTGCTATTGGGATCATCAAGTACAAAAACAAACAAGCCGAGATAAGCTATCAATAAAGGTATGGTAACGGGTAACATAAACTGTTGCGCATCAGAAGGTGTATCTACAGCAGCCCCAATAGCCGCAAAGAAAGACCCATACAACAAATAACCTCCTATAAAGTAAAAGATAAAGGTCAATGCTATTTTGACAAAATCAATCCCACCAATAACCTGAAGGATTTCAGAATAATCATTACTGATGTTCATATTTGACATCTCTGTCATGGCTGGACTAGCTAGTTCCATAGCTGTTTGTTGCGGCATTTGCATGCCAAAATACCCTATCACTATACTAGAAACTCCTGCTATGAGCATCAACCAAATGAGAAACTGAGTAAGCCCAACCGCACCTATCCCAATTATTTTTCCCAACATCAATTGAAATGGTTTGATTGAAGAAACCAAAATCTCAATGATTCGGCTAGATTTCTCCTCAATAACACCCTGCATAATCTGATTCCCATAGACGAAAATGAAAATGTAAATCAGTATCCCTGTAAAAAAACCAATCCCATAGTTGATAGTAGCATCAGTAATTTTTTCATTACCTGAGTTATCAAGGGTAATCGATTGGATACTCACCCGCGTCCTATAAGCATCCAGTACTTTTGGATCTATCCCTGATTCCATCATCCGTTGTTCTTCAATTCTCCTTTTCAGACTGGATTCCATGTCAGCGATGAAAGTCATACTTGGATTGGTCTCTCCGAAATAGGTTATCCCAGAAGGATTATCAAGTTGAATTTTGGGAATATATAAAAAGCCAAACCTTTCTCCCGACTGAACCTGTCGCTTACCTTCCTCAATATCTACTTTGGAAAAAGAAAAGGCATACTGATCTCTACTTTCTAAGAAAAATAGATTGTTTTCATCAACAACCTCAATGATTCTCAAAGAAGCTCCCTTTTCTTCCCCTACAGCAATCCATAGAAATATTCCCATCACAGTAGGGAAAATCAAAGGTGTCAGAATAGTCGCAAACAAAAATGACTTCTTCTTCACCCTGGCCAAATACTCTCTCTGAATCACTAAAAAAACCTTATTCATAAGAATGGGATTTGATTTGTTGGATAAAGATCTCTTCCATTGTCGGAATTATTTCTGAAAAACCTTGTACCTCCCCCAATGCTATCATTTCATTCAATAACATATTTGGGCTTTTTTGCTGAAGTGGCACTTCCAATATTATTTGGTTTCCTATAGTAATGGATTTCCATTCTTTTGGTACATCTAGCTCCCCTCGAGGTTCTAAAATAACTTTATAGATTTTGTTTCTAAACTTCCTCTTTACTTCTAAAAGCCCACCACTGAGAATCAATTCGGACCGATGAATCATTGCTATTTGATCACACAATAGCTCGATGGATTCCATCCTATGGGTGGAAAGCACTATGGTGATTCCCTTTTCCCTGAGTTCCAATATCTCATTCTTGATTAATTCCGCATTGACTGGGTCAAAACCTGAGAAAGGCTCATCTAGAATCAAAAGTTCAGGCTCATGAATGACTGTAGCTATAAACTGGATTTTTTGAGCCATTCCTTTTGAAAGATCTTCAATTTTCTTCTCCTTCCATGTCTGTATAGCGAGTTTGTCTAGCCAAAAATTCACTTTCGATTTAGCTTCATCAAGAGACATTCCTTTCAGCCTTGCAAAAAAAATCAACTGATCCCAAACTTTCATTTTCTTATATAAGCCCCTTTCTTCGGGAAGATATCCTATGAATGGGATATGTTTTGGATGTAATTTCTCATTTCTGAAAAATATCTCTCCTTCATTTGCATCTATAATCTGATTGATTATCCTGATCAAAGTGGTTTTACCAGCACCGTTTGGGCCTAGCAAACCGAAGATTGACCCCTTAGGAATGCTTAGATTTATATCTTTAAGAGCAACATGATTTTCAAAAGCCTTACTTAGGTGACTGATTTCTAAAATATTCAATGCAATATCTTTTTTTTAAATGTAGTGATTTGCAAATAAAAAATCTATTTAACTGTAAGGGAACCTACAGAAACATCTATCGTAAGTTCCATAAGATCTGGCGCATCAGCCTTGTAACTCTTGCTTACGTAAGTCTTATCTCCTATGTCCTTTAAGTATTTGGGAAGGTGAGTCCTTGTCATTGCAGTTGAGATTATTTTCAATCTATAGGGTTGGGATTGATCTGGAAGTGTCAGGTTAACTTTACCTGCCCCGACTACAGCAGATACTTTTAAATCGTGCAGAATATTTTCAGAAAACGACAGATTCAACGTACCATAATTAATCTCAAATATCATATTTTCTGCATTTGCATAATTAATATTTGTAGCATCCAAACTGCCCATATTAATAGATACCATCATTGTATCCATCGTAACTGAGTTAGCAACTTTTTTGCTGAAATCCAATTTTATGTCAGCACTTGCGGACTTGATTTTACAATTTGAGACAGGAATATATGAAAAGTCAAGATCAGCTTTCCCTACGCCAAAATAAAGATCAAGATCATAAAGATGATTGGAACTTAATCCTACGTCCCATTTGTGATCAAAGTCCTCAGAATCACTGGAAAAAAGCTTATAGGAAAGGCTTTTTCCCAAAGTTTCAGACTCCACATTTCTATGAACCAAGTGTGTGGACAAAACCCCATCCTTTATTTCATGAGAAAATGTTGGAAGAATATTGACTTTTGACAAGGATGAATTTATGATTAAAGGCAAATCACCATGGTTTCTTTTGAGCTCAGTAATCCCCTTGTACACGTTGAAATCAACGTGAACTAAATTATAACCTTTTCTTTCTTCAATTTTAAAAATTTTGTTTATCTGGGCTTTTGAAGGTATTTCGACTCCAAAAACAAGACAAATCATAAAACACAATCCTCTCAACATACGGATAAATTACGGTGATAATTAGAAAAGGTTTTTTCTGAGTAGAAAAAAAGGCTGGAAAAATTTCCAGCCTCAATTTTAAAAAAATTCTTTCATCTTATCAAAGAAACTTTTCTCTGAGTTTCCCGGATCTGGCTTGAAGTTCTCTGAGTCTTTCAGACCTTCTAAAATTAGCTTCTCTTCTTTGCTTAATTGTTTAGGAGTCCATACATTGACATGAATCAGCTGGTCACCTTTTCCATAACCATTGATGTCTTTTATACCTTTACCTTTGAGTCGAAGCATTTTCCCACTTTGTGTAGCCGCATCGATCTTTATTTTGACTTTTCCATCTATCGTTGGCACCTCTACTTGCGCCCCCAAGGCTGCATCAATGAAACTTACATAAAGATCATAGACAACGTTATTCCCATCTCTTTGAAGGATTTCGTCTTCTATCTCTTCGATTACGATCAACAAATCTCCAGCAATACCACCAGCAGTCTCGTTACCTTTTCCAGACATGCTCAATTGCATACCATCTGCAACCCCTCCAGGTATATTGATCGCAATGACTTCTTCTTTCAAGATCAAGCCGCGCGCATCTGCTTCTGCTGGCTTTTTATCTATCATTTGCCCGTTACCACCACAGGCGGGACAGGTACTGGCAGACACCATTTGCCCAAGCATCGTATTTACTACCTTTTTCACTTGACCAGTTCCCTGACAAGTTCTACAAGTGGTAAATGTAACCCCATCAGCTAAAACGTGCCTCTTAACTTTGATTTTCTTTTCTACACCATTTGCTACCTCTTTGAGAGTTAGCTTCAATTTCACACGTAGATTAGTTCCTTTTTTGGTTCTTCTACCTCTTCCTCCTCCACCAAAAAACGACTCAAAGCCTCCACCTCCACCACCGAAGATATCTCCAAATTGGCTGAATATGTCATCCATATTCATTCCGCCACCGCCAAATCCACCATTCCCACCAACTCCCTGATGACCAAACTGATCGTACCTTTGACGCTTCTCCTGGTTACTTAATACCTCATAAGCTTCAGCTGCTTCTTTGAATTTGTCCTCAGCTTCTGGATTATCTGGATTTTTATCCGGGTGAAACTGTATCGCTAGCTTTCTGTAGGCTTTCTTAATCTCATCTGGTGTTGCATTTTTAGCAACTCCCAACACTTCGTAATAGTCTCTTTTTGCCATATCAATTACGCTCCTATGACAACTTTAGCATACCTGACAACTTTGTCACCTAAAGTATATCCTTTTTCTACAACATCTATTACTTTTCCCTTGAGGTCTTCAGAAGGAGAAGGAATCTGGGTGATCGCTTCTTGTGTATCTGCATCAAAAGGTTCTCCTACCAAACCTTCCATAGGCTTCAAACCTTTGTTTTCAAGGATTTTTTGGAATTTTTGAAACACTAATAAGTTCCCTTCTCTCACTTTATTTGCATCTTCTTCACTCTCACTTGCTTTGAATGCTCTTTCGAAATCATCCACAACTGGGATTATTTCCGACATTAAATCTTGCGAAGCGGTCTTGATTAAATCAAGGCGTTCTTTTGAAGTTCTTCTTCTATAATTCTCAAATTCAGAATACAATCTTAAGTATTTGTCCTTCAATTCCTGAATTTCCGCAAGTAACTTCTCCTCTCCTTTGCTGTCTACAGCAACTTGCTCATCATTATTTTCAACATTCTCCTCTTGTGCAGGCACTTCATTTTTTAGAATCTCTTCTGCTTCTGAAGTCATATTTTCTTTATTCATATCTTTAATTGTCACGTTTCAAATTACTTGACACTTTTACATTCACAGACTACGCTACTAAACCTTCTCTTTTTAGAAAGTGAAATTAACCTAAATTCAAATTTGAGAAATGTATGTATACAATCTGTTTTGATTTCTTAGTATGATTATCAATTTGTTTGCCATAGGGCTAAAACTGACAATCTGACACAGGTCAGTCATTGATAGCCTGCCATAGCATGTCTTTCAATTTGTCTAAGTTGAATTGACTTACTGAAGAAATAAAAACATAAGGGAGTTCTTTTGGCACGTCAGCTTCCATCTCTTTCATCAATCCCTCGTCAAGCATATCTGCTTTGGTTATTGCCAAAAGACGCTTTTTATCTAGGAGTTCTGGATTATACTTTTCTAATTCACCCAAAAGTATCCTATACTGCTCACTTATACTCTCGGCATCTGTCGGGATCATAAACAGCAAGATAGAATTCCTCTCAATATGTCTTAAGAACCTTATTCCAAGACCTCTACCCTCAGCTGCCCCTTCGATTATCCCAGGGATATCTGCCATTACAAAGGATTTATCATCTCTGTAAGGAATCACCCCAAGATTTGGAACCAAAGTAGTGAAGGGATAATCTCCTATCTCAGGTCTAGCTGCTGATATACTAGAGAGTAAAGTAGATTTTCCAGCATTTGGAAAACCAACCAAACCTACATCTGCCAGTAACTTCAATTCCAAAACAATCCACTCTTCTATTCCTTCTTCACCAGGCTGTGCATAGTGGGGGGCTTGATTTGTCGCTGTTTTGAAATGATCATTGCCTAAACCTCCTCTACCACCACGAGTCAAAATAACTTCTTGACCATCTTCTGTAATTTCGTGACGTAATTCAAATGTTTCTGCATCTTTTGCTACTGTCCCCAAAGGAACTTCCAAGATGATATCTTGACCGTCTCTGCCAGTTCTCCTCCCTCCTTCACCATTCTTTCCGGCTTCAGCAATAACATGTTTTTTATATTTCAAATGTAGCAAAGTCCATAATTGTGAACTTCCCCTGAGGATGATATGCCCTCCTCTACCACCATCGCCACCATCAGGACCTCCTTTTGGCACATGTTTTTCTCTTCGGAAATGAACTGAGCCAGCTCCTCCGGCTCCAGACCTAGAGCAAAACTTCACATAATCTATAAAATTGGAATCTGCCACGATATATAATTTTTGGAATAAAAAAGGCTAAGCAAATATGCTTAGCCAAAATATTTGATGCCACAAAGGTAATAAATATTTGATTATTAATACTGATCTATCACTTTTGCGATGTTGTTGAATATTTCGTCTATGGTTCCAACGCCGTGAATTTTGGTTAGCTTGCTTTGATTATCATAAAATCCAGCTACAGGCAAGGTTTCATCCAAATAAACTTTTATACGGGTTTCGATTTTTGAATCATCCTGATCATCCACCCTTCCGGATGTTTTACCTCTTTCACGAATTCGCTCTTTTAAAATGTCTTCTGGAACATCTAAGGCAATCATCCCTGAAATCTTCAGTCCTAAATCCTCCAATACCTTATCAAGCGCACTGGCTTGAGCTACTGTTCTTGGAAAACCATCGAAAATAAAACCATTTCCATCTTTAGTTTCTTTGATTTTGTCTTCGACCATTCCAATCACAACTTCATCAGGCACCAATCTGCCTTCGTCCATATACTTACGAGCCAATTTACCCAACTCTGTACCTTCACCAAGATGTTTTCTAAACAAATCGCCTGTTGACAGATGAATTAAATCATATTTCTCAATTAGCTTCTCGCTTTGAGTTCCTTTACCTGCTCCAGGAGGGCCAAACAATACTATATTAAGCATAACAAATTCTTTTGGAATTATTTTTAATTATAAGATATCAATAAGTGCAACAGACACTCATTCGACGGTTATTTCAATTGATAAATAGATGGCAAATTTCTTCCCAAACCATCATAATCCAAGCCATACCCAACTACAAACTTATTCGGTATTTCAAAACCAATGTAATCTATTTTAACCGGAAACTTCAAGGCTTCTGGCTTAAATAATAATGATACTATCGAAATATCAAGAGGATCTTTTACTTGTAGATTTTCCAGAAGGTGATTCATGCTCAAACCAGAATCTACAATGTCTTCTACTATAATTACCCTTCTACCTTTCAAATCAGTATCCAAACCAATTAAGCTTTTAACCTGACCTGTAGAATTCTCTCCTGAATAGGATGAAAGCTTCACAAAAGTGAATTCAGAAGGTATCTCAATATATTTAGCAAGATCTGATAGAAACATAAACGACCCATTCAATACTCCTAGCAGGATTGGATTGTCATTTTTAAAATCTTTTGAAATTTGTGTCCCAAGCACTTTCAATCGCTGATCGATTGACTCAGCACTTATGAAAGGCACAAACTCTTTGTCTTTTAATTTTACAGTCATAGCTAAATAAAAATGCCCTTAATAAACAAGGGCATCACAAATATAGAAAAAAATGATTCTCATCCACCTATAAAATTGCTAATACATTATAGATGAGTCATTAAATATTTATACAGATCGATCATACATTCCAAATCATACAATGCGACCTTCTCATTTGGCGAATGTACATTGTCTTCAGGAGCACCAATAAAACACCAATCTACTGCATATGGAGAAAACTGAATTTCCCTACCATCACTTCCTCCTGCATCTTCCACCTCTAATTGGAAAGCAACTTTGCTGTTTTTAGCCAGTTCTATCACTTTATTGATAAAACTCCTTCGGGGAATAAATTTATCTCTGATTGAGATAGCAACACCATTTCCGTGAGTCACCCCATCTGTCACCCACGTAATATCAGAAATCAACGCCTGCTTGATCGGTGCATTTTCCATAATAAACTTCAACAAAAAGGGCATACTCCCCCCACCATGTTCTTCATAGGTGGAAAAAACCACCCAACCATCCTTTAAACTCTCACAGACCTTCAATGCATTATATACACCTAGTCTGTTATCTAGATAAGCAGCCTGAATATACCCCTCATGGATCCTTATGTTTTGGGCAAAAGACAAGTTTGTACCCCTTTCAATAGCTCTTGGGAAATCATGGAATAAATTTCCATCAATATTTTTTAGCTTACAAGAGATTGGGCCTAATGAATCTTCGCCTACTAGTTCTGTTCCATCTTCAGACTCAGGCCCTCCTATTGCGATCAATTGATCATGATATCTAGTCATGAAACCAATAGTGTCCATATGAGCAAATACTGCAGTACGAGGATTACCAAACTTGAGTAGTATACAATCATGAAATTCTTCACCTGTATACATAAAAGGTGTAACCTTCCAAGACTGCATACGTTGTAGGATAAGGTTTATAAGAAACTTCTTCATTGGTGACTCATCACCAGAGACACTTTGTATATTCAATAAATCATTTAAAAGCTGCATGTGGCACAATTTATGTTTTGAAACCGACGAATGTATGCCTAATTTATAAAAGATTTGGAATAAAGTTTAAAGATTTAAAAATTAAATATACATTTGTGTTAAGTTAAAAGTTTATAAATTTGCAATTAAATCAATTAAACACTCAAAATTTTGAAAAAAAATTTTTTATCATGAAAAAATTACTACTATCTACATTAATGGCTGGTGCCTTAGCTTTAGGAGCTAACGCCCAGAATGACTACAACAAGTGGTCTCTTGAAGTAAATGGAGGATTCAATAAGCCAATGGCACCTTTGACTGCTGGTTATTTGTCTCCATCATTGAATATTGGACATGCTGACCTTGGGGTTAGGTATATGTTCAATGAAAAATTTGGTGCGAAACTAGATTATGGTTTCGGTTCATTCAGTGAGTCAGACGGAAACAGTCCTTCTTTCTCTACTAACTATTGGAGATTAAACCTTCAAGGTGTTGCAAACTTAGGAAGAATCATGAATTTTGAATCTTTTTCTAGAAGAGTAAACCTTTTGGGTCATTTTGGCGCTGGTATTGGCCAAGTTAATCCACAGGAAAACTTAAACGCTGGATTCAATGATAACGTCTATAATTTCATAGCGGGTTTCACTGGTCAAGTAAAGCTTTCTGAAAGAGTTGCCTTGAATGCAGACATCAGTACTATCCTTAACGGTAGACAGACTACTTCTTTTGATGGCGCTTCTAACATCAACCCATCTACAATGCCAAACCCATCTACCAACAATGGATATTATGGGACTAACGGTACTTGGTGGACTGGTACTTTAGGATTGAGCTTCTACTTAGGTAAGCAATCTACTCACGCTGATTGGTATATAGCAGCTGACAAGTATGCTACTAAAGAAGAACTTGCTAACCAAATTGGTGAGATCAAAGACATGTTGAAAGACTCTGATGGTGACGGTGTACCTGATTACCTTGACAAAGAGCCTAACACTCCAGCTGGCGCTAGAGTTGATTCACATGGTAGAACTTTGGATTCTGACGGTGATGGTATCCCTGATCATTTGGATAAATGTCCATTCGCTCCAGGCCCAGCATCTAATGACGGATGTCCAGTAGAAGAAGTTAAAGAAGTAGATTACTTCAAGAAAGCTATCAATGAAGGTTATGTTAACGTATACTTTGCATTTGACAGTGCTAAGCCTTTGGCTTACTCTTCTTCATCTGTAGGATATGTTTCTAACTTCTTGAAGAGAAATCCAGGTGTTAAACTTGAGATCAAAGGTTATGCTGACGAATTAGGTCCTGAAGATTACAACATGAAGTTGTCTGAAAGAAGAGCTAAATCAGTATACGATCAATTGATCGCTTCTGGAATTGATGCTTCTAGAATCTCTTACAAAGGATATGGCGAAGATACAAGTGTAGATAAAAAATCTGCAGATGCTCGTCAACTTGCAAGAAGAACTAGCTTCGAAGTAAAATAAGATATAATATATCAATTGAAAACCCGATCTTTGCAGATCGGGTTTTTTTTGTACCAAATGTATTCAGTTATGTTTATCTTAAATAAAAACAATAGTATTGCCAACCAATTTTTATCAGAACTCAGAGATATAAAAGTGCACAAAGATCGCTTGAGGTTTCGGAAAAATCTAGAACGGTTGGGTGAGATTTTAGCATATGAGGTTTCAAAATCCCTAGATTATAAAGAGTCTGAGATTGAGACTCCCTTACAGAAAACTAAAGTAAATACTTTAAAAACTCAACCTATTTTAATCAGCGTTTTGAGAGCTGCTGTACCATTCTACCAAGGATTTTCTAACATATTTGATCATTCTGACTCTGGTTTTATCGGCGCATATAGAGTTGAAGAATCTGGTAATGAAGAGATAAACATATCGCTCCAATATCAAGCTACTCCTGATTTGACAGACAAAGAGGTGATTTTGATAGATCCGATGCTGGCTACAGGCAAATCGTTTGTGAAAAGCGTCGAGAATTTACTGAAAAATGGACGCCCAAAAAAAATCCATATCGCTGCCGTTATTGCTGCTCCTGAAGGGATTAATTATATAAAAAACAACTTAGATCTACCCTTTTCTATCTGGATCTGTGCGCTAGATGAGAAATTGAATTCTGCATCATATATTGTCCCGGGGCTTGGAGATGCCGGTGACTTAGCTTACGGATCGAAACTATAGTTATGACAGCCTATTTGATATTGATCTTAGGATTAGCCATTCTTTTGGTAGGAGGGAAATTTCTAGTAGATGGAGCTTCAGCTATTGCTGCTAAACTCGGCCTTAGTGCTGGACTAATAGGATTGACAGTTGTCGCTTTTGGGACATCAGCCCCCGAATTATTAGTAAGTATCAATGCCGCCTTAAAAGGGACTAGTGATATCTCTGTAGGTAATGTGATAGGCTCAAACATAGCCAACATAACACTTGTACTTGGAATTAGTGCTGCGATTTTCCCCATTGCATTAAATAAATCAGTGCTTAAGCTAGATTACATTTTTACACTGTCGTCCTCCTTATTGTTTTTTATTCTTGCATATAATCAAGTCATTTCAAGAATTGAAGGGATAGTTTTTGTAATTCTTCTTGTGTTGGTGAATTTATATATCTTCAAAAAACTAAAAGGTACTGAACCCGAAATAAGTGAAGAGGAAGCTCTATTGCTGAAAAAAGAATCTTCTATAAAAGCTATTGGCTTAATCGTTTTGGGGATAACTGGATTGTATTTTGGCTCTGATTTATTTGTAGATAGTGCTGTAGAGATCTCCAGACTCTTTGGCGTAAGTGAAAGAATTATCGGCATTACTGTAATTGCGGTCGGAACCAGTCTTCCCGAGTTGACTACATCAGTCATCGCTGCAATCAATAAAAAAACAGATATTGCGATAGGAAATATCCTAGGGAGCAACATCATGAATGTACTAGGAATTATTGGAATAACTGCTTTAGTCCAACCAATCAATGTGTCAGAGCAATTTCTAAATCAAGACTTTATTTGGATGCTTGCAGCTACAGCTCTTCTTTTCCCAATTTTAAAAAGTAAGATGAAAATCTCACGGTTAGAAGGTGGATTCTTAGTGTTGTTTTACGCTGTTTATATTTTCGTGATTTTATGATAAGTTACATATTGAAATTTTCAGCTATCTATTTCACTTGTTTATTCAAGTTTGTAGCTGGGCCAATACTAGGAGCTGCTGCTGGATACTCCATATTTGAGATCACTTTGGTGACAGTTTCCGGAATGATGACTACTGTATTTTTCATAACCTATCTTGGAGACTGGGTAAAGGCAAATTGGAAAATAAAGGCCAGAAAGAAAAAGAACATTTTCTCAAAAAAGAATAGAAGAATTGTAAAGATTTGGCAAAAATTTGGCCCCATAGGAATCGCCACAATTACACCAATTCTTTTGACCCCAATAGGGGGCACAATTATCATGATTGCTTTTCGAGTAGAAAAAAGGAAAGTATTTACTTATATGTTTATCAGTGCGCTGAGCTGGGCACTGGTTTTGGCAGCTTCTATTCAACAGATCTTATCGATCCCGATAGTAGATAAATTACTCAGCTAAATCATCATCTGGAAGCATTTCAATATCTTGAATCAACACTCTTTTTGAAATGTTTTGCCCAGTGATAGTTGCTGCCAAGCCACCCATGGCCGTCTCTTTGTATTTGCTCTCCATACTTGATCCAATCTCACCCATTGCTTCTACACATTCATCAACAGGGATTACTGCACTTACATCTGCCAATGCTATTTGAGCAGAACTATTAGCTATCGCTGCAGCACTTGCATTTCTAACCACACAAGGAACCTCTACTAGACCAGCTACAGGATCGCAGACTAACCCCAGCATACATTGAATGGTAATTGCGACGGCATTAAAAATCTGATCAATAGATCCTCCTAAACAATAAACCATCGCTCCCGCTGCCATTGCTGCTGCTGAACCTGTCTCTGCCTGACATCCACCTACAGCACCTGCCAAACTTGCTTTTTCCTCAATAATCAGCGCTACCCCGGCGCCTACTAATAGCCCTTCTAAGATGACTTTATCTTCCAACCCGTGTATTTCTTGTAAAGTGTAAAGTGTGCCAGGAAGAATCCCCGAAGCACCAGCTGTCGGCGCTGCTACTACCCTTCCCATACAAGAGTTGACTTCTTTTGCTGCCAAAGCTCTGGAAATTAATCTTTGAAATTCAGGTGATAACACAGCAACTGGATGCTTATATACTTTTTTTGCTCCGTTGTTGATCATGCCAGACCGAGAGGTCATTTCCTCTTTAAGTCCTGTCTCTACAGCATCCTTCATAACAGCATAAGCATTCTGTAACCCATCCCAAATCGCTTGCTCAGATTTGTTTTTTTGGGTAATCTCATATTCAATTACAGCCTCAAAAAGCTCTAAATTGTATTCTTCACAATATTGTTTCCAGCCCTTGAAGCTATCAAAAAGAAAACTCATATATCTATCGTTTGGGTTTATACTAAAACAAAGTTGGACAAAGTAAACCACAAAACAAATCAGGTATGAAAGAAAAAATAAATATGATTGTGTGTCTCTTTTCCTATTAGGAAGCGTCAAAACAAGCATGTTTTGGATAAAAGTCAATTATATACACTTCTACTAACCGACAGTGCCAATTGATATGGATCAATTAATGGATAAAACAGTCAACAGACACTTTCTTTGCTGAAACAAGATGTCTGCTGACTGTTGAAAAAACTACTTCACTTCTTTAATTTTTGCTTTGAAATATATTGGTTCGTACGGTCTGGCAGCGGTGTTCAAAGCCCCCCTATTGAATAGATCTTGTCTAATTTGAAAAGGAAACACTTGGGAGCTGACACCAAAAGCAAGTCTTGATGGTGAAAAAATCTCGAACTCCATATCTTCTTTGGTATCTTTTAGACCTAAATTCAAGAATCGCAAATTCCCTTGATCTCCTACTTTTGCTTGGATTGATGAATTGGCATTTGATTTTGAAATCACATTATCGCCCAGCATTTGCTTCAACTCGAACTCGAAAAGGACTATATCGTCTTTTGCAGCTACTTTTGCGTCTTCCTTTCCAGTGTTCAATATCTTTAGATAAAGACCTTCCTCAGTTTTCTCAAAGCCCTCAAGTCCTTTTTCCTCCATATAATCTTGTATCAAATCATCTTCTAAAGCGATCAGTTCTTCTTCATCAAAGATGAAAGCATATTTTACTTTAACCACCAAATTAGAATTTGGAATTATCAGTTGCTGAAAGCTATAATCTTGATATGCCAAATAAGAAGGGGAATAAATCATAAAAGTTTCACCTTCTTTTGCTAAACCTGAGTTGAAATTAATCACTCGAGGAATCAATCCTCCATCATTATGCTTAAAAACTCTTGGACTCTTTGTTTCATCTAAATAGCTCTCAATCAACTGCCCATCAATAGTCTTTATTTCATAATAAATACCGAGAACATCATTATTGACAATTTGATTACCAACATCGTTAGATTCTATCTTTTCATAAAAATATCCAAGCTGACTCTCAATAGCCGCAATATTGTTTCTCTCAAGATAATCTTTCAAAAATCTATTATCCCGTTCGACTATTCTTTCATAATCCGAATCCTTATCTTGGATACAACTTCCTGCCATCAATGTCATCAATACAAGGATTACGGGTATTCTAATTGCTTTCATAATTTACTTATTACTTTTTTAATTGAAAATTCATTCGAAGATTTAACCCTCCTATACCAAACTGTTGGTTAATGAATGTCTGACCACCCATTGACATTTTATAAAAAGGCTCTAAAGATATGAATGTCCCATTTTTTAGACTGTATTCATATCCTAATGAGAAATTTAACATTTGCCCTACATTCATCTCGCTTCCTGAGTCAGAACTGCTCGGAGTAGCTGTTTCGGTAAATACCTGAACAGTCTGATTGACCTGCATCAGTCCAGCTGTATTAAAATTGGCAGAAGTGAAAGTCCCAATATTTTTCTGATTCATATAGACCATGCTTGAAACTCCAGTGATCAAATAAAAATCAGATCCTTTATTCTCTAATAATTTATACTTCAAATTAAGTGGGATTTCTAGCTGACCAAAGCTCAACTCGTATGAAGCATTCACAAAATTACTGGCAAAAGCCGATGATCTTGATACATCAGATGAATATTGAACATTACTCATTGACCTCACTTCATTATTGATTGAAGGGTTGATTGATTGTCTCGCATAAGCGACTCCTACATCCAATTTCAGTCTTTTTGTAAAAGAAAATTCAGATAGTACTCCAGCTCCAAGATTCATTGACTGGGTATTATTTGAAATTGTTTGAGGAGCAAGAATTACACCCAACCTCATTGATTTTTCATTGCCTCCCTTGGTATCCAACTTATCTTCTCCCTGAATATTCGCCTCGTAAAGCCAATTCATGATAGTTTGTTGTGCTTTTTCTGTGTCTTCTGCCAACAAGGAGCTTTTTTGTTCTAAGGGAGAAATATTTAAATTCTTTTGATCAAATTGTGGAATTAAAGCTGCCTTTCTATCAGTTTCGTTTTCCAGATTAATTTCTGCAAGTTTTGGCAACTCTAAAGTGAATTCTGGTTTGAATTCAGCCACCAATGGATTCATTGTAATATTTGGCTTATCGGAATTACCCTTTGGTTGCTTTGACTCTTGAATAATTGAATTTTCTTTTACTACTTCCTGCACTGATAATGTCTCAGTATTTTGTTGCTTAATATCTCTATAGGACAAACCTGTCGACTGTTTTTTTACGTCTTCGTCTTTTGATGTTGCAATTTCGTCATTTTCTATAACTGGAACATCTTCTTTTATAGGTGAATTGCCAGAAACAACTCTATCTTGATCATTTTGCTTGACGCTATCTACCAATGACAAATTACCCTCAAACTCTGGTTCTAGTTCTAACCCGCTGAATTGAGAAAACACCAATAGACCAATCACCAAACTTGCTGCTATACCAGTTACCAACCAACCCCAAATTGGCTTTGATGTGGCTTTTGGTTGGAAATATGCTTCAGAAAGCTTTTTCCATTGGACAGGATCATATGACTCTGAATGATTTTCAAAGGAGTCTTTTATCTTGTCTGCAAGTTTCTTATCGAACTGCTCCTTCATTATTAATTTGATTAAGTACGGTGATTTTTTCTCTTAATATATGTTTTGCTCTAGCTAAATAAGTTCTAGATGTGCTTGCTGGGATTCCCAGTTCCTCAGCAACCTCGCTATGAGAAAAACCTTCAATTTCGTACATGTTGAATACGATTCTAAGCATTTCAGGAAGCCCTCTTAGTACTCCAAGAATATCTTCTTTGGATAGTTGGTCTATAATTTCTGGATTGAGGCTTTCGAATTCTGCTGTTTCTATATCCATCACAGCCAAATGCTTTACATTCTTTCTGTAATAATCTATCGAAGTATTTACCAGAATCCTCCTAAACCAAGCCTTAAACGAGTTTTCCTCTTTGTATTGGCTAAGCTTGTCAAACATCTTCATAAAACTATCATTGACAATTTCGCAAGCCTCGTCCCTAGAATTGGAATATCTCAAGGCTATACTCATAGCATAGCCATAGAAATGCTTATAAAGCAATTCTAGGGCCTTAGGGTCTCCATTCTTAGCTTTTTGAATATGGTGTTGCTCCAATGAGTCAGACAATTAATTTCCTGATTTTACCTTCAAGACGTAAGTTGTTAGGGAAATGCTACAAGAATTCTCAAATTTTATGCTTTTGTTTGTTTCCTATCATTTAGACTGTATGTTTCACTTTGATTTCTTTCATCAGTCCAAGCCAAAAAAAGAATCACTGCATATATCTGTAATGCCCTATAATTTTGTATTTGAAAAGGATATCTTCCAAAACTTGTCCTGAACCTATATTATGAACAATTAGATACCTTTTCTCATCAGATGACTTCCTCCTTGAAACAATACCTATGTGCACAAGTCCTCCACTTAAATTCCAACAAACTATATCTCCAGGATGGTAATCATTCGCATCTTGAGTAATAGGTTTAACCACTCCGTGTCTTTCAAAAAATCTCATGAGATTTGGCACTCTTCTATGATCAATATTTTTGTCAGGATGATTTAACCCCCAATTTTTTGGATATTTTTCGAAATTGGCTTTCATATCTAGGTGAACCTCCTTTTGCAGATCAACTTTGAACTTTCGATAGGCTCTAATAATCACATCTGTACAAACCCCTTTATCAGCAGGAACGTCTCCATTGGGATAGTCTATTCTAAAATATGAAGGATCATATTGTACACGCTGCTTAGTCAACACAGTTGCAGAATCTGCCAGCTGAACATAAAAATCAACTTGTCCAAATAATGGATTCAAGTATATCACAGAAATAACAAAGAGCAGTAGTTTTTTTAACATCATTTTTAATTTTATGATTATACACTACTTTGCCAGTATATTATAACCCTAGTACCAATGATTGATTTAGATCAATATCTAAAATTGATTAATAACTTGTCCGCCTCTGGTAGATCGAAATGAATCAAAGAAAACTCTCTCCTTAAATTACTGGAGTCATTTCTTATTTACATTTTTATTAATATCAAATTGAGTAATCACAAAATTTCAGCCAAGTGAAGTTTTGCGATTACTCTTTGTTATTTCAACACTCTTAGACGAGAGCCACTAACGCATTCTTAGTATTGAAAATTAGATGCTAAAAATTAAAATTAATCGTCTGCTTAATCTCAGGATCTAAACTCAAAGCAACCGGGCAAGTTTTAGCAGCACTTTTCAGCTTTTGAATTATTTTTTCATTGACACCATTCTCTTCCCAGTGAAAATCGATGACGATTTCTGAAATCTTTCTGGGTTGAGCTTGCATCACTTTGGTCACTTCCCATGTCAACCCATTCATTGCGATTCCTTCTCTTTCAGCAACAATGCCCATGATTGTGACCATACAGCTACCTAAAGCAGCAGCAACCAAATCAGTGGGCGAAAATGCTTCTCCCTTTCCATTGTTATCAACTGGTGCATCCGTGATGACTTCAGTGCCAGACTGAAGATGTGTCATTTGTGTTCTAAGATTTCCTAAGTATGAACTTTTTAAAGTTGGCATAAACTCTTACTTTTATTTTTGGTTTAGTAACTTAGAACCAAAATTAGCGTTAAATTCCTGACTAACTATGACAAAGGGATTAAAATATACAATGATCGGCCTATTTATCTTCGTCTGCTTCAGCAGCTATGGCCAAAGAGAGGATGCCGGCAACTATGAATATGATAGAGAGGTGTTTTTTGGGCTTAACAAAAACACCAATGGTGGACTTATAGGAGGCGCCTCTTTAAAATTTGGTTTTCGAATTGATGATACCAATTTCCAGTTTTTTGGGATTGACTTGGCAAATGTCAAAAACCCCAAAGAAGTAAGGTATAATACAATACTTGGCAATTCCTTTATTTTTGGAAAATCAAACTATCTTTACTCTATTAGACCATATTATGGCAGAGAGATAGTTCTTTTCAACAAAGCTCCTTCACAAGGAGTGCAAATATCAGCGTTAGCAGCTATTGGTCCCTCCATTGGATTGATTTCACCCTATTTCATAGAGTATGCGATTAGTAGAGTCGAAACTGTAAGAGAACAATATAATCCGGAAGTTCACCAAAGTAGGTTCAACGTCTTGGGACCAGGCAGGATATTTGAAGGTTTAGGACAATCAGAAATAGCCTTCGGTGGAAATGCAAAAGCTGCATTATTTTTCGAATTTGGAACATTTCGATCAAGTGCAATAGGATTGGAACTAGGTTACCAATTAGAGGGTTTTACAAAAGAAATCGAATTAATGCCAACTACTGAAAATAGACAGTTTTATCAATCAGTTTATTTCACTTTGTTTTATGGATTCAGGAAGTAGCGATTATTTTGGGTTTCTAAAGCTATAAACATTAATTTTGCCCAATCAATAAGTAAAAAAAGATGATTGAACTACCTGTAATTTCCGCAGAGACAACAAAAAGAAAAAAGCCTGACTGGCTCAGGGTAAAGTTGCCTGTAGGAAAAGAATATGCAAAAGTCAGAAAACTCGTCGATCAACATAAATTAAATACTATCTGCGAAAGTGGTAATTGCCCAAACATGGGGGAATGTTGGGGCGCTGGTACAGCAACATTTATGATCTTGGGCAATGTCTGTACAAGGTCATGCTCTTTCTGTGCTGTGGCTACAGGAAGACCGCCTGAGTACGATACTGACGAGCCTAGAAGAGTTGCTGAAGCTATTCAACTGATGGGGGTTAAGCATGCTGTAATTACCTCTGTCAATAGAGATGAGCTAAAAGATAGAGGTGCCGAAATTTGGTATCAAACTGTGGTAGAAACAAAAAAACTTTCACCGCAAACCACAATTGAGACATTGATTCCAGATGTAAAATCAAATTGGGATGCTTTGTATAGAATGATCAGTGGTGGCCAAGAAGTGGTTTCACACAATATGGAGACTGTAGAAAGCTTGTATAGAAGAGTGAGACCCCAAGCAAAATATAATCGTTCTTTGGAACAGATCAAGCTTACCAAAGAGTACGGGAAAAGAACCAAAACAGGTATTATGCTAGGTCTTGGAGAGACTAAAGAAGAAGTATTCAAAGCTATGGATGATCTGGCAGCGCATGGATGTGATATCCTTACTTTGGGCCAATATCTACAGCCTACAAAAATGCATATTGAGGTTGCGGAATTTATACATCCAGATATGTTTGCCTTGTATAGAGAAGAAGGGCTAAGTCGTGGCTTGAAATATGTCGAATCAGGACCATTAGTTAGATCCTCTTACCATGCAGAGAGACACGTAAACGTATAAAAAAAGGAGGCTGTGAATTCACAGCCTCCTTTTTATTTATTCATCGGCATAATTGAAAGCATCAACTTGCTCCATCACCCAATCCTTATATTTTTCGAGCTTGTATTCGATCCAACGATCATTATACTTACCTGAATTATCAATTAAAAATTTAAATCCAGTTGCTGCTTTTGGTTTGCTCAAAGCATTGAATAATTCATCTTGAAAATTCTTTTCTTTTACTATCCTATCAGCAAAGCCTTCCATCATTTGGTGCTCCTGATTGAGATCCATCTTTGTGAATTCCGCAAAATTATCTGGATTATCATCTATTTCATCAAGAACGTCCTCTTCTTCAGGAGTCAAGTCGTAGTTGAAATAATCTTCATCATCAGGCAAATGATGTATTTTTTTATTATCTAATTGATAAAAACAAATCATACCTTTTTGCAGCAGAGCCGCGACTTTTTCTATTTCTTTTTCTGTTAGGGTCAGCATTACAGATTATGTATAAAATTTTTAGAAAATTAAGTAACTGAGGGTTAATATCAAACTATTTTCCCTAACCAATAGATTAATTTTTTTTAAGGACTATCATTTCAAGTGTTGGAGTATGCAAATCATGTCCACCAGAATAGGTGATATTATTGACTTTTACTTCTAAACTTAAGATTAACTCTTCTTGTTTTTGAATTGAGTCTGTGGTGATAAATTCATCTTGATCACCTAAAACAACGATTACTTCTGAGAGCTTAAGGGCATCCCCAAGACCTTCTATTTGTAAATCATTCGCAAAACCTCCACCCCAAAGTACCAATTTACTGATGGGATATTTGAGTTGGTTACACCACCTACTTGCCGTAGCTGCACCTTGGGAAAATCCCAGAACATTAATTTTGGGCAAAACTTCATACTCATTGCAAATAGTATCAATCAAACTATTCAAAAGCCTTTGATTATTAGAGATCGCCAACTCCCTCTCATGTCTTGTCATCCAATTTGCCCCTACTCTTCCGCTAAACCCATTCAAATAATTATAATTTGTCGCTTCGGGAGCCACAAAAAGTCTTTCTTCAGAAAAACAACTATTGAATTTTCTCAGAAAAAACTCTGCCAATTGACCATAACCATGTAGAACTATCCAAATTTCTTTTTCTGCTCCGGATGGATTGTGAGAAAGATAATATTGAGCAATGTGCTCGTAACTAACCTGAGATTTCATTAGCTATTCAAATCATTAAACCTAAACGGCAATAACTGATCAATTCCTGATGCTTTAAGTATTTCTTCCTGAGGATTCAACATCAATATTTCTATGGGATGGTTGAATTTCACTTCGTACTCATTGATTGTTTGTCGACATAGTCCGCAAGGAGTGACTGTAGCCAATTGGTTGTCCACTCTTCTTTTTGCCACTATTGCAATTTTCAATGGCCTAGAATCAGGGAAGTTACCCATAGCGTAGCTCAAAACCGCTCTTTCGGCACATATCCCCACAGGGAAGGAAACATTCTCTTGGTTATTCGCAACAAAAACACCCCCATTTTCTAATAGCAATGCTGCACCTACCAAAAAATTGGAGTATGGTGCATGTGCATTTTCCAAAATTTCTTTCGCCTTATTTATGAGCATTGCATCTTCATCTAGCCACTCTTCTTTAGAAAAAACCTCAAGTGACACTTTAATTTCTATATTTTTCGTCATAATTCTCATTTGGAGGGCTTGAATAAACAAAAAATAAATGGCAAAAGTTATTTTTTACGGAAAATTTAACGCGCGATTTTTTTCAATCATACATTTTTTTGATCTTGGAGGACTGAAAAAAAATTTTTATCATGGCAACTATCTTAATTATTGGAACCGGCAAGTCATCCGTCTATTTGATAGAATATTTGATTTTAACGACGGAGAAAAAAAACAGAAATTTAATTCTAGCTGATATAAGTAAAGAAATTGCAGAAAAAAAGTGCAGTGGAAACCCACGCACTACAGCTATAGCGATTGACCTTGAAAATAGAGAAAATAGGCATTCCGCTATTAAAGACGCCGATGTTGTTATTTCTATGCTACCTGCTTTTCTTCACCCAATAATTGCGAAAGATTGCCTTGAACTAGGCAAACATTTTTTTACTGCTTCTTACGAGTCAGAGGAGCTCAGAAAAATGTCTGATGAAATCAAAGCTAAAAACTTACTTTTCCTCAATGAATGTGGTCTAGACCCAGGGATTGATCACATGTCAGCTATGAAAATAATCGATTCGGAAAAAGCCAAAGGCCATGAAATCTTGAGTTTCAAATCCTATACTGGAGGCGTATTGACTCCCGAAAGTGAAGATAATCCTTGGAAATACAAATTCACTTGGAATCCAAGAAATGTGGTTTTAGCTGGTCAGGGAGTTTCTAGGTTTATCCGAAATGGAAGATACAAATACATTCCCTACCACATGCTTTTCAGAAGGTTGGAGACAATTTCATTTGACGAGGTTGGCGACTTCGATGGCTATCCAAACAGGGATTCACTCAGCTACCGAAAAATTTATGGACTGGAAAGCATCCCTACCCTTCTTCGAGGCACGCTCAGAAGAGCCGGATTTTGTCAAAGCTGGGATGTATTTGTCCAATTAGGAATGACTGATGACAGCTTCAAAATGGATTTGCCAGAAGGCTTTACAGCAAGGATGTTTGTAAATTCCTTCTTGCCATATCAAGAAGAAACATCAGTAGAATTGAAAATAAAGGAGCTTCTTCCATGGGTGACAGATGAAATTGTCGAGAAAATCACTTGGCTTGGACTTTTTGATGACACAGCATTACCAATCTTAAAAGGAAGCCCTGCAGCCATTTTGCAGGTATTGCTAGAGGCTAAATGGGCACTAATACCTGAAGACAAAGACATGATAGTGATGCAGCATTTGTTTGAAGTAAAAACAGCTTCTGGTATCAAGAAAATCACTTCCAGCCTTGTCAGTAGAGGGGGAAACCAAGACTATACAGCCATGGCAAAGACAGTAGGTTTGCCACTGGCGATAGCAGTGGACCTATTTCTTGATGGAAAAATCAAATCACGAGGTCTTCAGATCCCAATCACACCTGAAATCTACCTTCCAATCCTTGAATCACTGGAGAAAGAAAATATAATTTTTCAGGAAAAAATCGAATCAATCTAAAAGATGATCAAAAAGTCCTTTAGGAGCTCTCTATAAGCCATTGCATATGTTCCATCATCATTTTTGATATGAAGGTCTTTGGAAATCATGTCTCTTTGATCAAAAGAAAAAGCTTGGACAACTCTGATCACTTTGGAACCAGCCTTATCCCTGACATTGACTTGATGAAAAGGAAAAAGCCCTTCATCCAAGCACAATGTCTGAAAATCCTGCATTTGTCTTGGAGGCAAAATCAACCAAAACGCTCCACTTCTTTCCAATAGAGGCACTGCACCTTGGACTAGTTCTCCAAAAGGGAGGCTATCATTATGGAGCGCTTTGTTTCTTTGAAGATCTTTTGTTTTGATGTGATCAGGAAAATATGGCGGATTGGTGACAATCAAGTCAAACTTTGCTGTATTGTTTTTCGAAAAATCCTGAAAATATCCTTGATGAAATGTAATTCGATTTGAAAACTTGGAGGATTTGGCATTTTCAGAGGCTTGAATAAACGCTTCATCATCTAGTTCTACACCCACAACATCGAGATCACTAAACCTTTGCGCCAGCATCAAAGAAATAACCCCGGTACCAACACCAATATCTAAAGCCGAAACCACGGCTCCACTTCCTGCTATTGCTCCCAAAAGGACAGCATCGGTACTGACTTTCATGCCGCACCGATCTTGATGAATCCCAAATTGCTTGAATTGAAAGAAGGAGTTTGCCATTGGAATCAACAAAGATCAAAACAAATCAGAAGCACCTTTTTTATCCGCCTCATAGCCTATGTCAGCCTGAAGGTTTCTTCCTTCAGCAGCAGACACGGCCAATTGGTCACATCGTTCATTGAGTGGATTTCCCGCATGCCCTTTTACCCAGATGAATTTCGGCTTGAATTTTAAATGCAGAGGGATGTATCTTTTCCACAAATCAACATTTTTTTTGTCCTTAAATCCTTTTTTCTGCCAACCCCAAATCCAGCCTTTTTCTACAGCATCGACAACATACTTGCTATCTGAAAAAATGGAAACAGGAATACCTAACACTTTCAGTTCTTCCAACCCCTTAATCACGGCTAAGAGTTCCATTCTATTGTTGGTGGTAAGCCTAAAACCTTCCGAAAGTTCTTTCCTGTGTTGATTATAAAGCAGCACTGTTCCAAATCCACCTGGACCTGGGTTTCCCTTTGCTGCTCCATCTGTATAAATCGTAATCATCCTACAAAGAAACGGAGTTCAAAATAATAAACCACCTAAAAATGAAAAAATCCAAAAGGGCTCTCCTTTTGGATTTTTCTTGAGAGGTTAAAAATCTCCATCATCGAAATCATCCCTGTCTCTATCTTCTCTTCCGTTTCTTTTATCCTTAAACCCTCCAAATCTGTAGGTAAAAGATAAAGTACCAATTCTGGTTTCTCTATTGAACATTCGATCTTGTGTGAATCTTTGATCTTCTGTTCTGATTTTGAAAATTCTTGTATTGAATATATCACTTACATTAAGACTTATTGTGGCTTTTTTATCCAAAATATCTTTTCGTAAACCTACATTCACACCCCATAGTGGCTCTATCTCCCCTTGAGGCAAGACTATTGGGCCTCTATAGTCTCCTTGTATTTGTAAGGTTGCAAACTTCGGAATTGCCATATTAGCCAGCAAATTCACTGTCCAAGAAAAGTTGGAATTATTGAAACCTGCTTCAATATTATCACCTTGAATTTCAGAATAGAAGAAATTCCCTGAAAGCGTCGCATCAAACCATTGTGTAAACTGAATTTGATTGATCAATTCAAAACCTGTACTCGCACGACTATTTGCATTTTCTCTAGTCTGGATTGCAACATTATCATCATTTAGCCGAATCACCCTAGTTTGGATATCTGTAGAATACCTATGGTAAACTGTGGCATTCAATAGGTACTTTTCCCAACCTTTCATGTATCCTACTTCATAACTATTTGTGAATTCAGGTTGAAGCTGAGGGTTACCAATACTTAAATTGTACAAATCCCCAACTCCAAATATCGGAGCCAATGACCAAATCCCAGGTCTTGAAATCCTACGACTGAAATTTGCCGTAAACTCCTCTTCCTGTCTAATTTCGTAACTTAAATAAGCACTTGGAAAAATATTGAAGTAATTGTTGACAAATTGCGACTGGTCACTTTCCAATGTAGAAATAGTCTCTGTATATTCTGCTCTCAATCCACCTTGATAGCCTAATTTCCCGATTTTATTTCTGTAACTCAAATAGGTAGCATATACATCTTCCTTGAAATTAAATCCATCACTAAAGAAATCATTCAGTACTGGATTGAAACCATTATCTTCATTGCCTTCTGAAAAATTTTGGGAACGATCCCATTGCCCAAATGTTCCTTTCAGTCCAGTTTCCAACATTCCTCCACCAATGAAGGGCTTTTCATAATCCAGCTGTAACACATACAAATTACTTGTCTGAGGCCTCTCATTGATTTGGAGAATTCTATTGGAAGGTACCTCTTGATTAAATGAGTTGAAAAAAGTTTGGTTATAAATCTCCTCTTGTGTCCTTTCATCTCTTGAAAAAGATGCAGAAGTAAAGAATCGCTGTCCTAAAGTATCCAAATCGACAGAATAATTTATTCCGGTTTCAAAATTTGTACTAAATCTAGTCTCTTGATTATCTCTTAGAAACAAACTATCAAGACCTTGATTGGCATTAATGTTTCTTTGGTTCAAAAGTTCACTACCTGTTCTATCTCTAAAATTCCCTTGGGCATAAACTCCCAAGTTTTTGTTTTCAGTCAAGCGCCAATCTACCCCACCTCTCACAAGGTGATTGACATCTCTGTTCAATTGGAAAGCATCTTGATCCAAAATTGGGGAAACTCCAGAAATATTTGATTGTCTAAAAGATTCACTTTCTCTGAACCTTCTTCTATCTTGGAAACTATAAGATAAATAATAATTTGCCTTTTCTGTTCCGTAATTCATGTTTAGACCAGCACTATATTTATCTCGTGTCCCCACGGAAGCATCAACTTGCCCATTAAGACCTGTTTTCTCATTCTTTTTAAGGATAATGTTAATAATCCCACCAACACCTGTCGCATCATATCTAGATGATGGATTGGTAATCAATTCTACAGACTTGATACTGTTAGCTGGAAATTGGGCTAGCACACTTTCTGCATCGTCACCAGATAAGTTTGAAGGTCGGCCATTGATGTAAATCAATATATTCCCACTTCCTCTCATCGAAATCCCCCCTTCATCATCCATTTGAATCGATGGCAAGGTGGACAATAGCTCGGAAGCAGTGGCACCTTCGGCAACAATGCTGTTTTCTACATTATACCTTCTCTTGTCAATATCACTTTCAAACATAGAGGTCACCCCTTCCACTACTACTTCATCGAGATTTTGTGCGTCTTTTCTCAGTCTTACATTTCCTACATTGACTACTTCTTTCTCTCCTACAGTGACATTTCTAAATCTACTCTCGTAACCTATGAAACCTACTCTTAGGATGTAGTTACCCGGACTACTTGTAAAAGAAAAAGTACCATCCAATTCACTCATGCCCCCTGTCACCAATGTCGAATCTTCGGTAGAGAGTAAGGCTATATTAGCAAACTCTAGAGGATCTGAAGATTCCGCTTCAATTACTTTCCCCTTGATCTCTATACTTTGCGCTTTAGTACCTTGTATAGAGAAAAGAGAAACAGTAAATAGTAAATAAGATAAAATCTTTAACATAGTTGGTTTATTTTAATATTTATTTAAAATATTACAATTGGAATATTATATCGATAGACGATTATTAAAATCAGATATGCGATATAAACAAGTAAATATTTAGTGTATTTAAAAATAAAATTTTTATTAGCTGAAATTTTACAAATTAGTATTTCTAATTTAAATTTAATTTACACTTGAATAAAGCATACTATTAAAAACGATATAATCGGTGCATTGTTCCCTGATTTCTTGTATATACATGTATGGTCATATAGATTGTTGTATAGATATATGATTACACAAGAGGGGGAGGGCCGCGTAAAAACTATGTTTGATTTAAAATCTAATAATCAGCACTTTATCACAATTGTTTCAATTGACTTTTTAAAAAAATCTGTAGTAAAAAAGTTTATAATTACTTTTAAAAGCAAGGACCTAAGTACTCAGCGTCAAAGGGTTTACGAATCATGCAATGTTTGTTATCACTAAAAAACAATCACATAATATCTGTATTTTGTCTTTGACACTGAGAGCTTAATCTTTTAATTGTCCAATAATCTTAAGATAAATAACCTTATCAAACAACATACCTAAAGTCAAACTTTGGATCGAAGTCTTCTAGGAATCCCTTGATCAATTGGATGACTTGCTGGATATCTTCTTTGCTGGCAGTTTCCACCGTTGTGTGCATATATTTCAATGGCAAAGAAATCAAAGCTGATGGTACTCCCTCGTTAGAGTATGCAAATGCGTCAGTATCCGTTCCTGTAACACGAGAAGCCGCAGAACGTTGGAAACTGATTTCTCTTTTCGTGGCAGAATCAATGATTAAATCCAATAATTTTTTATGAACAGATGCCCCATAAGTTAAAACTGGGCCTTTTCCTGCTACCAAGTCTCCTGATGTGATTTTATTATACATTGGCGCGGTCGTGTCATGACATACATCTGTGATGATAGCTACTTGAGGCTTGATTCTCGCAGCAATCATGGAAGCACCTCGAAGACCTATTTCTTCCTGTACAGCATTTACGATATATAACCCGAAAGGTAATTTGACTTTGGATTCGTGAAGCAACCTTGCTACCTCAGCAATCATAAAACCTCCTACTCTATTATCCAAGGCTCTACCGCTATAGAATTTATCATTCAACTCTGTCAACTCATCTTGAAACGTGATCACACAACCTACATGAATACCCATTTTTTCCACTTCCTCTTTGGTCCTGGCTCCTACATCAATAAAAATATTGTCCAATGTTGGCGCGTCTTCTTTCCCATCTTTCCTCACATGTATTGCCGGCCAACCAAAAACTCCTGGAATGACTTTCTCATCTGTATGGATATTGACACGCATGGATGGTGCGATCATGTGATCTGAGCCACCATTTCTTCTTACATAAATGTAGCCTTCCGGAGTAATGTAATTGACAAACCAACTGATCTCATCCGCATGAGCTTCAATTACCACTTTGAATTCAGCATCGGGGTTGATCACCCCTACTGCCGTTCCATAATTGTCCGTAAAGTGAGTATCTACATAAGGCTTGATATAATCCAACCATACCTGCTGCCCTGAAGCTTCAAAACCTGTTGGACTTGCTGTATTGAGGTATTTGTATATAAATTTTTCTGATTTTGACATCCTGTATTGATTATTTGATTGATAAGTTGAATTTGTGTATTCGGTTGATTAATTAAATTGGTAATAAGTTAATTGGGGAATTAAGTTATTGGTTGAAATGTTGAATTTGGTAACTTGGGAATGGTTAAGTAAGATATTGATCTATTTATTTGCCCTCACATCGTTACAAGAAACTAAGAGATAGAAACTTTTTAAATGAAAAGAATGCCATTTTTAAATTAACAACAATATCTTAATTACATTTCAAACCTTTTAAAGCTCTTCCGTAATCATTTTGGTGGTGCAGTACCAGACTTTACTTTTATTAAATAGCTAATGTATCCATTCAACAATCTTAGACATTCCCCATGAAGGTTTCTAAACCCTAACAAATCCTCATTAGATATATAACCTTCATCATTTGCAATGATCATATGGTCTAAGGTTTCCTCAAGAGAACCGCGAGCAATTCTACAAAACTGTATGTTTTCCTGAAAAAAGAACCTTCCATAACCTTCTGCTATATTATTGGTAATTGACCTGGAGGATCTAATTACTTGCTTTTCTAGAACATATTTTTCCTCATTTGGGAATTTTTGTACTAGCTTTTTAACAAACATTCGTAGATCTCTACTCTTTTTCCATACCTCTAAATCCTCAAAAGTCTGAAATCCCATTCTCTTAATATTTAATAGTTTTGCAATTAGATAGCTAAGTTATCAAACAGATTATTGATTTTTTGAATTGAATCTAATAGAAAGAAAATCAAATATCTTGACCTTACATTGCAACAGCTTTTATGAAATATCTTAATACAAATAACTTTTTTTCAACAACTCAAGTTCTTTCAGCTAATCAACACCTCTGACCGATAACTAATTCAACTAATCTCCAAGTAACTATTTAACCAATCACTCAATAACCAATCGACTACAAAGGAATATTCCCATGCTTTTTCCTTGGGAGTTTGTCCACTTTGTTTTCTAGCATTTTGAATCCTCGGATTAGTTTCTCACGGGTTTCGGAAGGGATGATGACTTCATCTATGAAACCTCTATGGGCCGCTCTGTATGGGTTTGCGAATTTGGCTGTGTAGTCGTCAATTTTTTCCTGAAGCTTTTCTTCTGGATTTTCGGCTTCTGCAATTTCTCTTTTGAAAATAATCTCTGCGGCTCCTTTTGCACCCATCACAGCAATCTCAGCCGTTGGCCATGCAAAATTCAAATCAGCTCCTATGTGTTTGGAGTTCATCACATCATAGGCGCCTCCATAGGCTTTTCTTGTGATCACTGTAATTCTAGGGACTGTTGCTTCTGAGAATGCATATAGGAGTTTCGCTCCATTGGTGATAATTCCATTCCACTCTTGATCTGTACCTGGTAAAAATCCCGGCACATCCACCAAAACCAATAGTGGAACATTAAATGAATCGCAGAACCTGACAAATCTTGCGGCTTTGACAGAGGCATCATTGTCCAAAACCCCTGCCATAGACTGAGGTTGATTACCAACTATTCCGATACTTCTACCGGCTAACCTTGCAAATCCAACTACAATATTATCAGCGAAATTTTTATGTACTTCCAAAAATGAGCTTTCATCCACTATTCCATCAACGACTTCCCTGATGTCATAAGGATGATTGGCATTGTCAGGAATGATATCATTTAAAACAGGCCTTGATTCATCCTCTTTCAACTCATACGCATAGACCGGCGCTTCATCTTCACAGTTTTGAGGAATATAGCTCAGGAGTTGTTTGAGGTGATTGATACATTCAAGTTCGTTTGCACAAGAAAAATGGGTAACACCACTTTTGGAGCTATGTGTACTCGCCCCTCCGAGTTCCTCTGCTGTGACGGTCTCTTGGGTTACTGTTTTGACCACATTCGGTCCCGTCACAAACATGTACGAGGTATTCTCTACCATCAAGATAAAGTCTGTGATAGCTGGAGAATAAACTGCCCCACCAGCAGATGGTCCCATGATGGCAGAAAGCTGCGGCACCACACCCGAAGCGAGTGTATTGCGGTAAAAAATATCTGCATAACCACCAAGTGAAACCACCCCTTCCTGAATCCTCGCACCTCCAGAATCATTCAGTCCTATAATGGGAGCACCATTTTTCATGGCCATGTCCATTACTTTACAGATTTTCTCTGCGTGAGTTTCTGAAAGAGAACCTCCAAAAACCGTAAAATCTTGAGAATAAACATACGTCAGCCTTCCATTGATTTCTCCATATCCGGTCACAACTCCATCCCCTAGATAATGCTCCTTGTCCAAACCAAAATCTTTTGCCCTATGCATGACAAATTTATCTATTTCTTGAAACGACCCTTCGTCCATCAGAAGGTGAATTCGTTCCCTTGCAGTAAGCTTTCCTTTTTTGTGCTGTGCTGCGATTCTCGCCTCACCTCCACCCAAAAGGGCTTCTTCATTTTTTTTCTTCAATAAATCAATTTTGTCCTTATTCGTAGGCAGGGTGTAAACACCTTTGGTTTGGCTATCCATATCAGTCTAATGTTAATTTGGTTGTTTCAAATATACGGAGCAGAGTATTAGTGGAAAAACAATTCTGAAATTAGATCAAAAAAATCAAAGTTAAGGTGTTGTTAATTTTTAAGGAGAATTGCTTAATTCATCTCCATAAAATTGTTTGAAGACCACCAGTTTTAAATAAAACCTCTATATTCGCAGAACTTTAATTTAGGCGATTATGAAACCTAGAAAAGCAGCGATAATTGATATGGGTACCAATACATTTCATTTGTTATTGGTGAATTTGTATGCAGGAGATTTTACAACTATTTATAAAGAAAAAATTGCTGTAAAAGTAGGACAAGGAGGTATTTCCGACAATATCATCACGCAAGAAGCCAAAAAAAGAGCCTTTCATACATTGCTACATTTCAGGAATCTAATTGATGGGGAAGGAATCACTGAAGTTTTTGCTTTTGCTACAAGTGCCGTAAGAAATGCGGAAAACGGGACACAATTTGTAGAAGAAATAAAAGAGAAATTCAACATAGCTGTACAGGTAATCGATGGTCAGCAAGAAGCCCAACTAATCTATGAAGGAATTCGGTTTAGCGGATCTTTAAGTAGGGAAAATCATCTGATGATGGATATAGGGGGAGGATCTGTGGAATTCATAATCGGTAATGAATACGAAGCTCTTTGGAAACAGAGTTTTGAAATCGGTGGGCAGAGGTTGTTGGATCTTTTTCATTATCATGACCCAATTCATGCAGAAGAGGTATCCAATTTAACCTTATTTTTAGAAGAGAAATTGACAGACCTCGTTGATGCAATCAAAACTTATGAACCAACTGGATTGGTAGGTGCATCTGGGACTTTTGATACATTAAGTGATATTTATTATGCCTCACAACAAATAAAGAAAGGTAAAACAGAACAAACTTTCATGCTGCCTCGTGTTGGATTTGAGGTTATTGCTGATCAACTATTAAATCTCAACAAGTCTGAGCGACTCAAAATACCAGGAATGATCCCAATGAGGGTAGATATGATAGTGGTTGCCTCCTGCTTGATCTCTTATATTTTAAAGCATATTTCAGTAGAGAAGCTTATTTGTTCAAGTTTTGCCCTCAAAGAGGGAGTGATTTCCCAGTTGATAGGAAAAAATTCCTTTGAAAGTGCTCAATTAAATTAAAGAGACTATTGTAGGGCACTATATCTGAAGCTCAACGATATCATAAATTTGAGCCTTTTGATATTCCGATTACTATAGCTGTTGATTATCGGCAAATATCTTTCACTCCAAAAAAACTATGCGTTTATTATGAATAAATTTACTTATCAAGACCTTTTTTCTTTTTCCAAACAAATACTTCTCAACATTGGGTGCCCTGAAGAAGACGCTTCACTTGCCGCCAAAGTCTTGCTTTCAGCAGATTTAAGAGGAGTTGATTCGCACGGAGTTGCGAGGTTGTCGGGATATGTCAGGCTTTGGGAAAAAGGACGGATAAACCCCACTCCCAATGTACATGTAAGCTACGAAACTCCCAGTACTGCTGTAGTTGATGGTGATGGAGGACTTGGATTGGTAGTAGCGCCATATGCCATGCAAGTAGCAATAGAAAAAGCAAAAACAGCTGGCACAGGTTGGGTTTCTGTTAAAAATTCTAATCATTACGGAATAGCTGGTTACCATGCCATGATGGCATTGGAGCATGATATGATTGGGATTTCACTCACCAATGCAAGCCCTTTGGTAAGTCCTACATTTTCTAAAGAAAGAATGCTTGGGACAAACCCAATTTCAGTGGCAATTCCTGCAAAGAATCAACCTCCTTTTGTAGCAGACATGGCTACTACCACAGCTGCAAACGGAAAACTTGAAATCCTTCAGCGCAAAGACCTTGATGCTCCATTGGGCTGGGTACAAGATGCTGAAGGTATTCCAACAACTGATGCAAATGGTGTAAAAAAGGGTGGTGCACTCTTGCCGCTTGGAGGTGATCGGGAACATGGTTCACACAAAGGTTATATCCTTGGTTCGATAGTAGATATTTTTTCTGCGGTTTTGTCAGGGGCAAATTATGGGCCTTGGGCGCCTCCATTTGTAGCTTTTTTGGAGCCAGATCCTAATCCTGTCGGAGAAGGTTTGGGGCATTTCTTTGGTGCTATGCGTGTAGATGCATTTCGCCCAGCTGATGAATTCAAAAGCCATATGGATAATTGGATTTCAAGATTTAGATCTGCTAAACCAATTCTAGGCCATGAAAAAGTCCTCATCCCAGGAGATCCTGAAAGAGAATTGGAAGCAGAAAGAATGGAAAATGGAATCCCACTTATCAAACCCGTAGAAGATGACCTTAGAGCTTTGGGTGAGAAGTTTGGCGTTGTGCTTTGAGAGAATTAGTTAATTTAGTTATTGAGTAACTAGGGGAATTAGGCTATTGGGGAATTATGTTTTTGAGGGATTTGTGAGGAGAGAGACATGAGATATGAGACATGAGACGATGAAAACCACGAAGTGATTAAACTTTGATTAACCCGGAGTTGTAACTCGGGAAATATTGGATGATACAGGATTCATGACCACCCATAAGAACCCTTCCTGACCCCGATAAGAATATCGGGGCTATCGGCACGGGAGGTTAAACTTCTCTAATCAATAGAAAAAAGTGTCAACTTCTATTAGAACTTTGGCAATTTATAAATACATTTTGTATGTGGTTTACCTAATCACTTTACAATCAACCAACCTCTTTTTTGAGGTCCATTTTTAAACTATTCAACTCAATAAACCAATAACTCCTTTGACGAACACGCTGATCAGTGAAGGTTTTTTCTAGTTTTGCCACATTTCCGAATAGGCTAAAAACTTTTGTATATTGGTCACTCAAAACACTTTCACTCTTTAGTTATATGGACAACCTGCAAAAAGGAAGAAGATCGTTTATCAAAAAATCAGCAGCAGCTTTGGCGCTTTCAAGTTTGGGATTGGCCTCTTTTCAGCCTATTCAAAACAAGGAAAAACTTAAAGTAGCTTTGATAGGATGTGGATGGTATGGAAAAATGGACCTATGGAGATTGATTCAGATTGCAAATGTAGATGTGGTCGCTCTCTGTGACGTGGACAGCAAGCACCTTGAGGAAGCAAATTCAATTTTGAAAAACAGATTACCAACAAGTGACCCTAAACTTTATAAAGATTATAGTGAATTATTAAAATCCCATCAGCTCGACATTACTATCATTGGCACGCCTGATCACTGGCATGCACTTCAAACGATAGACGCAATGAAAGCCGGTTCCCATGTCTATTTGCAAAAACCTATTTCAGTGGATGTAATTGAAGGTGAAGCTGTAGTAGCTGCTGCAAAAAAATATGATAAAATCATCCAAGTGGGACTTCAAAGAAGAAGCACTCCGCACTTGATTGACGCCAAAAACATGATCATTGGTTCAGGAAAGCTGGGGAAAATTGCCCATGTGGAGATTTGTTCATATTACCATATGAGAGCAAATGGAAATCCTCCAGAGCAAGAAATCCCCAACCATTTTGACTATGAACTTTGGACTGGCCCTGCCCCAATGAGGCCTTTTGATGGACTTCCACATCAGAGGTGGTGGAGGACATTTATGGAATATGGAAATGGAATCACTGGTGATATGTGTGTCCACATGCTAGATTGTGTTCGTTGGATGTTGGATTTGGGTTGGCCTAATAAAATTTCCGCTACAGGTGGAATTTTTGTTCAGAAAGAAGGGAAATCAAATATTGCAGATACACAAACAGCAATTTTTGAGTACGATGATATTAATATAGTCTGGCAACACAGAACTTGGGGGCCTCCTCAAGATCCAGATTATCCATGGGCATTCAAAATATTTGGCGAAAAAGGATACTTGGCTGGCAGCCCGTTCAGAGCTGATTTTGTTCCTTCAGAAAAAAATGAAGAAAAAATTCACTGGGATGCTGTCTATGAAAAAGACAAATACCCTGAAGACTTGAGTGAAAAAGGAATTGAACTTCATGCTGTACCAGCTACTAGAAAGCATTTTGAGAATTTGATAAACGCTATCAATATAGATTCACAACCTATTGCAGATGTAATAAATAGTCACATCTCAACAGCTAGCTGCATTCTAGCAAATATCTCAATGAAGTTGGGCAGGCCACTTTCATATGATCCAGAGTCTATGACGGTACCATTAGATGAAGAGGCAACTACAAAATTAAGAAGACCATATAGAAAACCATGGGTTCATCCAGAGCCTAATCATATCTAAATATTTTTTGTAGAGCTGTGTAGCATTTCAGAAACTTTGTCCGTCATGGGATAGAAATGACAAAAAAGATATTTCTAAACCAATTATTATGATTACTCCGATTAAAATTTCTCAAAAATTAAAATCCTTTGGATTTTTGGTACTGATTGCACTCAGTATTGGGCTTACTTCATGTTTGAATGATAATGATTCAACTCCGATACCTCCAGCGGCATTTGTTTCTATTTACCATGGCTCACCAGATGCTCCTAGTTTAGACGTATTTGCCAACAGCAATCGTGTGACTAACAACCCTTTCCGCTACAGCGAAACTTTGCCTTACAGCAGGTATTATTTAGGTGAAAGGACTTTTAAATTTTCTCCTTTCAATTCTGTCACTTCCTTGTTGGAAAAGAAATTCACGGTTGAGCAAGATTCAGTATATTCTGTCTTTCTTGCTGGCAATGTAGATGATTTGGACGCAATATTTGTGACAGATAGATGGGAAACTCCAGTACAAGGTAAAGCTCAGCTAAGATTTGTGCACCTTTCACCAGATGCAGGCACGGTAGACATACAAGTCTCTGATTCAGGAAATCCTTTGATTGATGATGCAGATTTCAAATCACATACTGATTTTGAGAGTTTGGATTCAGGCACATATAACTTCAGAGTAATTTCAAAGACTACAGGTGAAACAATACTTACAGCAAACAATGTTGAATTAAGAGGAAGTAGAGTTTATACGCTAATTCTAAGAGGACTTCAAGAAGAAGGCACTGAAGTTGACAAAAGATTAAATCTTCAGTTAGTTACAAATTTTATAAACTAACAACCCACGTTGAATAACAATCAATCCCAGAGTATTAACTATTCTGGGATTTTTTATTTTACCAGCAGAATAGCTTCTTAGAATTATTGAAACTATCAGATGATTAGCATCATACAAAATCAAAAAACCATAGATTAATTTCAAAAGCTAACCTAAGGGTTTTATTCAACTTTTTAATCTTTAGAAGCCTCAAAATGCGGACTGAAAATCAGAACTTTACCTATCACCCAAAAAGATCAGAACTAAGATAGCGATCGCCACGATCGCAGGTAATACATACAATTACCCCTTCAGTCAACTCATTAGCCAAGCGCAAGGCTGCACACAATGCTCCACCGCTGCTCATGCCTGCAAGTATCCCTTCTTCCTTGGCCATTCTTCTTGTCATTGAAGTAGCGTCTTGTTCACTCACATCAATTATTCTGTCTACACGTTTAGGGTCAAAAATTTTCGGTAAAAATTCAGGTGACCATCTTCTAATTCCTGGAATGCTTGAGCCATCAGTAGGCTGGGTTCCTACGATTTGAATGGCATTGTTTTTTTCTTTTAGGTATTTGGAAACTCCCATAATCGTCCCTGTTGTACCCATAGCAGATACAAAATGAGTTATTTTCCCTTCTGTATCATTCCAAATTTCTGGGCCAGTACTTTTGTAATGAGAAAGGTAATTATCCTTATTAGCAAATTGATTAAGCATGAAATAACCATCTTCATCAGCCATTTTTTCAGCTAATTCCCGAGAATATTCAATGGTTTTTTCCGCTGGGGTGAGAATCACTTTCGCTCCGTAGGCTTCCATAGACAATACACGCTCTTTGGTAGAATTACCTGGCATCACTAAAGTCATCTGCACGCCCAAACTGTTTGCTACCATCGCAAGAGCAATTCCAGTATTACCACTGGTAGCTTCTACCAACTTATCTCCTTTTTTGATATCTCCTCTTTCCAAAGCAGATTGGATCATATTGTAGGCAGCTCTGTCTTTGACACTTCCTCCGGGATTTTGCCCTTCCAATTTGCAAAAAATCTTAACTTTTGGGTTTGTCGGAATTGTATTTAGCTCTACTAAAGGCGTATTTCCTATCAATTCAAATAATTTCATCTGAGCTATTCTGAGTCATTTCTAAAAACATAAACATCTGTTATTTCATTATCAGCATTATACATTTTTGCTTGATAATAAATCTTGCTATTGGCTGGAACCGATTTGGTCAACCAGACATTGCCTCCTATGATGGAATTCTCCCCTATAACAGTGTTACCACCCAAAATAGTGGCTCCTGCATAAATAACCACATTGTTTTCAATTGTCGGATGCCGCTTGGTGTCTGCGTCTTCCTTGTGAACACTAAGTGCTCCCAATGTAACACCTTGATACAATTTGACAAAATTGCCAATTACAGTAGTCTCACCCACTACCAAACCCGTACCATGATCTATACAGAAATGATGTCCTATACTTGCTCCAGGATGAATATCAATCCCAGTCCTACTATGCGCAAACTCCGTGATGATCCTTGGAATCATTTTGATACCCAACAGATACATCTCGTGGGAAATCCTATAGGCTGCGATTGCATAGAATCCCGGATAACATCTCAAAATTTCAGCTCGTGATTTGGATGCAGGATCTCCTGAAAACATAGCATCAACATCCTGATGTATCAAATCAAACACCTCTGAAAGGTTGTCAAAAAACTTATCACTTAATGATTCTCCATCACCATGGTGTAAATGTTTATTTTTGACCAAAATATCTGAAAATTGTGATTTCAAAGCTCCAAAGCTCTGCTCAATTTCTGCTTTATCCTTAACTATATTTAAAGCATGTTCTGGAAATAACAGACCTAATAAAGATTCAAAAAAGGTCTGAATCAACTTTGGAGAGGGGCATTCAGGGCAATCTTGGTGTGATTTATAAACTTTGTCAATTAATTTTTTCATACTTGTCTGAGTGATGTCAAATCAAAATACAAAACCCACCCGAATCACATAAGGTTCATTATAAGGTGATCTTAAATTATCATGAAGAAGATTGTACAAAAATGTAAAGTTAGCACCTCCCCTGTTACCGAAAGGTGTGAAATATCCTGCCCCAACAAAAAATGAAGGAACCCACTCCCGTCTGTATTCAGCTGTATTTCTATTGAACAAATCAAAATTCAACATTTCATATTCTGTATGGGCAAATATGTTTGGAAAAACATTGTATCTCAAAAATGTTCGTCCTCCATATAGGTTTCTATTCCCAGTTGAATTTCCAAAAAATCTGCGATCATCAAAATATTGATATGTGGCACCAAGACCTCCAGAAAACTTATCTGTAATCATCACTCCTACCAAGGGTGAAACATCCACAAATGTGATTGTACCAAATTGCATTGCAAGATTACCTCCAAAATATAATCTTTCACTAAAAGGCGGGTTACTTTCTGGATCTATTTCCCTTTGTGCTTGAGCACCGAAATGAAAACAAAATAACAATGCAGCAATTAAAAATAAACTGAAATCTTTATTTGTCTTGGATAATAACATAGAGGTCTTCTGTTTTCTTTTTCATCAAATACCTTTCACGGGCAAACTTCTCAAGAAGTTCATTATTACTCATCAATTCTTGCCTGTCTTGCTTAATTTTTTCCTTCCTTTCGAGAAGATACTCTTTTTGATTCTCCAATTCCTTCACTTTGGAATTCAGCTTAAACTGAGAAAAAATATCATTTGAGTCAATGAAAACCATCCATAGCACAAACAATACTGTGAATATGAAATAAAAATTCTTAGTGTATTTTAAGTATTTACCCATTTTAAGAAAAGCTAATCATTTAACAAATATAGAAAATTCGACAACATAGATAATAGAAGAATCTCTAATTAAATTAGCCTGCTATCAATTATATGTCGTTGTGAAGGTACTTGATACTTTATTTACTGTTTATTTTAGATTTGTTTTTACAATTGGCACTTCATCATTCGATGTTTAAAGCACTCTCGGTGGCCCCGTTAGCAATTGGGGGATATGCATTTTGTCAATTATGAATTTTGAACTCCGAATAATGAATCAAGGATTCAGCAGGCTCTTAATTGTAATCCCATCCACATCACTGTAAACGACCCTGCATATTTCAACTTTATTGCCACCATATTCCCATGGTATATCTAATTTTCTAATTCACCATTCCTTTCGCATTTACAAGATAACTGTGCCACACACTGCTCTCAAAATCACCTCACAAACCTCCACTCAGAACCATCGCCATGCAATTCGTAACCAGCCTCATTGAAAGTTTTTAGTTTCTCAGGGTCATTGATTCTGTTTTTGATGATAAAATCTGTCATCAACCCCCTAGCTTGTTTGGCGAAAATACCAACGATTTGATAATTACCGTTTTTGTACTCTTGAAAAACAGGCGAGACGACTTTGGACTTTAATTCATCTTGATTTACAGCCTTAAAGTATTCCTGAGAAGCTAAATTCACAATAGGTTCTCCTGTTGATGCAGTATTGATGGCTTTTACAATTCTATCACTCCAAAATTCATAAAGGTTTTTCCCCTTTTTATTCTCCAATTTGATCCCCATTTCCAAACGATAGGGTTGAATTAGATCCATAGGCTTCAACAAACCATATAGGCCTGACAAAATCCTGAGGTGATTTTGCGCAAACTCAAAATCTTCTTTCGAATAATTATCTACATCAATTTTGGTGTAAACATCCCCTTTGAATGCCAATAAAGCCTGCTTTGCATTCTCAGGATCAAAAGATTTTTTGAACTCCTTATATCTCTTTTCATTCAAAGACGCAATATTTTCGCTGACCCCCATCAGTTTCCTTATCTCGTCAGTACTTTTCTTTTTCATGATAGACACTAGTTCAAATGTCTCTTTTTGAAAATCTGGGGTTGTAAAAACTTCAACATCCGTACTCGTTAAGTCTAATGTTTTTGCAGGAGAAATTAATGTAATCATATATATTTAAGCTAATCGATAACCAAGATTGCTTCTCTCAGTGTTCTTGTGATATTTTGATTGTTACTTCTAAACCTTACAACAACAGGATATGTTCCAATAGGGACTGTTTTTCCATTCACCGTTCCATCCCAGGGACAAAATGGAGTAGAAACGTCTCTATCCCGCTGAAGATTATTTTCTTCGCAAAAGAAAATCAATTCCCCCCAACGGTTGTATATAAACACAGAAAATTCATCAACAAATTCACTGGCGTAAACTTCAAAACTGTTCTGACCTACAGGACCATTTGGACGCATAGCATTAGGAATTCTCACCATGATATCACAATCCTCTACCACTACAAAATCAACAGCTTCTTCGCAGCCCAAATCATCAAAAACAATCAGCCTGTAATTCCCAGCTACTGTAGGTGTAAAGGTTGCATCAGTTGACATGAGTTCTGTTTCTTCTTCTCCTATTATTAGATACCACTCGTAGTTTTCATACTCCCCTGGATTGATCGTAGGGGTGAGATTTTCTATTTCACAAATTTTGTATTCGGCATCTAACTCAGGTGCTACCAAAACTGACTGCCTAATTGAAACCTGCTCTCTTCCAACTAAACAGTTAAAAGCGTTTCTTATTACAAATTCATAAATCCCTTCCTCTTCTGCACGAAATTGATTTGAACTTTCAGACTGAATTATACTAATTCCAGCGACTACTCTATACCACTCTATTGTCAAACCACTTAAATCTCCAGTAATTTCAATTAAGGCAAATGTCCTGTCATTACAAAAAGGAATTACATCCACATCATAATCAACTTCATTATTAAACTCTCCAACAGTAAAAGCTACAGGAGGAGTAGGGCAATTTGATCCTATCCTCGGCTGCACATCAAGTGTATAGTCACCTGCACTTCTTGGTCTGAAAGTCTGACTTCTCCCGACTACAGTTCCAGCTGCATCTCTCCAGAAAAAGAAAACATCAGCTGGATCAGTCCCTGTAAGAATTGCTTCATAAGAAAAACCCTCGACACAGTCCACAGGCAATTCTAGCAAACTAAAATCAATCGCATCGTTGACCGTCAAATTGATTCTTCTTTCTCTTGGACAAAAATCAGGATCCTGCCCTTCCCCATAGACGATATACTCACCAGAATCAATCAACAAATAAATGCCATCAGAATCTGGAATCACTTCATTTCCATTCGGGTCTGTGACGGTGAAAACTAGATTTTGCTGTGTCAAAATATCCAACTCAAAGCTTTCACATGCTACCACATTAGAAGGAACTGAAAAATCAACCAAGAATCTCCTATCGATAGTCACTTCCCCCACAGGTATGGCACAGCCTGTAGCATCCTCCACTTGCACTTCATATTCTCCAAATCTAAGATCTTGGATCAGCGTAACTTGCCCATCTAAGTTCCCGGTAATTTCTTCCCCATCCCCTTGGCGCGTGATGGTGTAGGAATATGTACCTGTGGGTGGTGCACTGAGCTCGATAGAGATAGTGCCCGGTAAAATTTCATTGATACCACAGGATTCATCTGTGCTATCCAAGCTCACACCGATAAGTTCTGCTGGTGGGTCTAAATTTAAAACTGTGGCAGTACGTGTAAATTCACATCCAAAAGCAGTCTGAGCTCTTATCGTATAATTCCCTGGCGCTAAATCAGTAAATTGAAAAACTTCTCCAGCTGGAACATTGGCAAACAACTCACCCGTTTCCATAATTTCCAATTCCGATAGATCAATCAGTATTTCAATCTCAAAAAAACCGTCATCCGAATCACAATCCGTAGCAGGTGTTTCATCTCTAATCTCAAAATTTGGCAATGGAAAAACTTCTAGCTGAAGTACTTTTTCAACCAAACACCCAGGGACGATTGGGTCTTCAGTCACAAAAATAATCTGATACAAACCTGGACCAGGCAGATCTATTGATGGGGTGATTTCAAGTTCAAATGCTTCTCCTACTGAAAATGGAACCCTGTCAGGAGAACCGTCAAGTTGAAAAAACCATTCTCCCGACACAGGGGTGTCTGGAGCAAAAACAACCAAGGTCTCGTCATAACAAACTTCTTCTGCAGTCTGAGTCAAATCAAATTCAAACGCAGGCCCTACAAAAACAGACCTTGTTGCTGGACAAGCATCAAAAAACTCTTCGTCCTGATTGGTATTTCTATATGATACCGTCACTGTATAAATACTTTCCTCTTCTACAGTAATTTCATTGGAATTTTCATCTCCAAACTGAATTCCAGCTGCATTTCTCCATTCGAAATCATAAAGTCCATCAGCAGGATCATAACCATCTATGGCAGTTAGCGTGACAGGAGTTCCACTACAAAGAGTGACATCATTCTCAAGGGTGATCTCAGGCGGTGCAACCACAAGCACCTCAATGCTATTATTTTCATTATAGTGTTCAGGATCGCCACACCTATCAACCCTTAAAGTCACTGTGTGCAGACCTTGTCTCTGAAAGATATAAGTCAAAGTTTGATTCTCTTCTCCAGGCCCACCAAGATCTGACTCTATTACTTCACCATCCTCATGAACAATCGTCCAGAAGTAACTATCAATATCTGGTTCACCTGCACCCTCAAACAAACCTTCTGCGCCATTTTCAGGATCAAGACATAATCGATCTGGACCACTGATAGCAGGCTCGGGAATACTACTGCCTGACTGCTGCACAAAAGAAGGGAGACCTAAATTCGAAGTTGTACCAGGCAAAAGTTGAAAACCTTCAGTAGTACCTGTACTAGGCCCACAAAGTCCTCCAGGTTGAATCGTACCTAAGAAATTCTGTCCAGGTCTTGCTACATAAATATCTCCCATTGGCCCCATTTGGATGGCACCTATTGGTCCATTGATACCTAAATCTGTTCTTGAGTCTAAGATACACTGTGCTCTTTGGGCGCTTGTCGTAGCTGTTTCGAAACATGCTCCACAACTCAAATCATCATCCTCATCTTGTGAACTCGGACTTTGAATGATAAACTCTTCAACTTTCCCTCCATTACCAGTGTATGTGACAAAAATCCTGTCACTATCATTTGAAAACTCTACTCCATAAACATCATCACCATTGCAATCCAAATCAACTGATGCGTACTCTGTCAGACGCCCTGTACTTTGATCAAAATCGAAAAGTTCCACCCTACTACAAGCACCATCTTGAATAGTCACTGCGACTTTGGTTCCATCTGGACTAAATTTCATGCTCCCTACCCCAGTGTCAAATCCGTGCGTAGAACCAACTGACGAAAAAACAGGAGGCCCAATCCCTAAAGTACCAACAGGATAAGCTCGGAATGTATTATTACCCAATTCATGAAAAAGTACCCATGTGGTATCTCCAGCCGCAATAGCTGCCGAATGCTGTGTAGCTGGGCTGAATAAGAAATTATCTTTGGTAACAACATTTCCCACTCCATCTTGATTTTCAGCCTTGATATCAACTAGGGAAAACTTCACCTGACTACTTCCATCAGCAGCTGTAGATGTAGTAAATAGATAGAAAATGGTTTCTTCTTGCGGAATAGCTACTGCAATTACACCCTCAGAAGCTTGGTTACTTCCCCCGATATCTTCACCATTTGCCATGACATCTCCATTCAAATCCCAAACTGTAGACCCATCTGTGTAAAACAAAACCTGACCAGTTTCATCTGAGATTGTTGTTGTACCTGCGGGGATGTTCTGTGGATGCCTTGGATCTACTGGTCTTGGAGTAGGCAAGATACCAGCTGGGTCTTCATTGAAATCAATCCCAGCGCCATCACCAAAATACCAAATATTATTACTCTGATCATCCAAATCCCACATTCTCACGCGGATACTAGCATATACATAGCAGGAAGACTGAGGTTCTCTTACTAATACCCAATACAATCCAGGCTCACATATCTGATTAGGGGCTTCCGGTCCCCAGCCTTCATCTCGTTTGTTTGACCAAAAATATTCATAAACCCCATTACCACCACCTGGACCACCAACACCAGGACCACCCGGACCACCTGGACCCTGTCCACCTTGTCCTCCTTCACCTTGTTGAACTTCTAAGAGGGGCATTAAGTCAAAGCAAGATTCACAAACTGTGGTATCTTGAGGTGAGAAGTTTGCCTCCAAATTGTTTTCGGATAAGTTGATAGTTCTCGGGCCAGTTGTAGAGGTCGTACCATCAGCAAAAGTAACCGTAAGTGTGGCTGTGACGCTTTCTCCAGATGTCGCCTCCGCAGGCAAAAGCAAATGCTCTTGATTGTAATCAATATCAAGTGGCTCTCCATCTTCGTCAGTCAATTCAGGCTCAAAAGTCCATTCAAAACTCACAGGCCTATAATTCTGCGGAATAATAGAACTTGTGAGCTGTAGTGGGTTGTTGCTACATGGCTCCTCAGGTTGCCATGTAAAATCCACTTCAGCTTCAACATCAGTATTCGGTGCAAATTGGGGGAATACCCTTCCACAAAAATCTACTCCACCAAAAGGGTCTTCGTTAAGCTCTAGTTCTTCTAATTCTTCTTCGTCCGGGTTATCCAATCTTCCTATGAATTGTGGACCTCCATCTTCTTCTTCATAGATATAATACAATCTTCCATCAGGTCCAACTTTGATATCGTAAATCCTATAAATATCATTCTCCAATGGAACTATCTCTGGTTCTGCACCAAGATCATCTGTAGGAACCCTCAGCAATTCATTGCCTTTGGAAAAATAAATAAATTCTCCATCAGGACTGAAAGCTGCTCCTTCAATAGCATCATCTCCACCTGATTGGGAAATCGCAGTAATAGCGCCAAAACTTCCCGTAGCGGTATCATAATCTATCAAAATCAGATCCTCATTTGAATTCTCCGGAATCAGTAGCAGTTGACCTGTGGCTTCATTAAAGATGATGGCTTTGGGGATAAAAGGAATATTTAACTCATCTATTTGAGTGAAATCACCTTGCGTATCTTCAATTCTTCTTGAAATCAAATTTCCACCAGAAAAATTGATCAAATAAGACGGAGACTGGGCTGACTTTACTACAGCGATTGCACCTGCGGCTGGACCGATAGAGGTATTGGGAACAATAACTTCACCCAATGGTGGCTGATTAAGCGGCAATCCTGTCCCTCCATCACCAAGAGCATTCATATCTACTACAGCATATTGTAGCTGTCCGCTGCCGGATACATAAAAAGTATAAAATAGTCTATTACCATTGGGGTCATAATCAAGAGTACTTATGGCTATTTGTTGTCTTCCATCACTGTTACCATTAATACCATTCCCAACCCCAATCATTATATCATTGTTCCCATTATAAATAAACTCTCCATCAGTATAAAAAATAACATTCCCAGTAATAGGATCTACGGCTACGGCTGAGTTATTTGAATTGTATGCTCCAGAAACATCCCGAATAGAAGGCTCTGCCCCTCTACCAAATGAAACTACCCTTTTTATATTATCATCATTACAATAGCCAAAAATCCATTCGTTATTATTAACTCCCTGGGAAAAACTTTTATTTACAGCTAAAACACAAGTCAACACACAAAAAAGTGCGAAAATTGAAATAAACTTGATAGATTTAAAGGGGCTTTTCATATTTTACATTATGCCAGTAAAACAACGCTAAGTCATTAACGTTTACCAACTACATTGAATATCTTAAATTAACGAACAAAAACTTGATTAGGTCTTATCTATACCTTCTTTTTTTTACAGTAATATTTGTTTCTATTGCGCAAAGCTCTAAGGCTCAAGACCCGCAATATAGTCAATATTATGCTGCTCCTTTATATTTGAATCCTGCTTTTACAGGTGCTGAACAAGCAACACGGATTGGGGCAAACTACAGAAATCAATGGCCAGGTATGAATGCACAATTCACTACATTTTCTGCATATATAGACACTTATCTTGATGACTACAACAGTGGAGTAGGCTTCCTTGTAATGAATGATGTAGAAGGCGCCGCCGAGTTGAGATCTACTACCATTTCAGCGCTTTATTCTTATGAGCTTAGGATCGGTCAAGGTGCATATTTTAGACCTGGTTTTCAAGCTAGCTATATCAGAAGAGATATTGGTTTTTTCGAAAATCTAATTTTCGCAAATCAAATAGACCCTACAAACCCATTTGGCCCGACACTGCCAGGAAACGATATCGCAGGGCTGGGTGAACCAGTCAATTTGCTTTCACTATCTTTTGGAGGATTGTTCTTTACAGAAAAATTTTGGCTGGGAGCTTCTGCACACCACGTGAATCAGCCAAATCAGTCATTTATTGAATCTATCCCAAATGACACTCTACCAAGTAGCAGACTTCCTATGAAGCTATCTGTTCATGCTGGTATAAAAATCCCTCTAGGTTCAGGAGGATATAGAAATGACTTCACACACATGTTCAAAGAGCGATATTTTGTTCCTACTGTCAACTACAAAAGACAAGGACCTTTTGAGCAATTGGATGTGGGAGCATATTTGTACATGGAACCACTTATAGTTGGCCTGTGGTATCGAGGCCTTCCTTACAAACCAGTAGAGCAGCAAAGCAATCGAGATGCCATTGTCATGATGGTTGGTGTCAACTTACTATCTGGATTGAATATGGGATATAGTTTCGATTATACAGTTTCGAACCTAGGGATTCAGTCTGGTGGTGCACATGAGGTAAGCATCTCTTATGTTTTCCCTAGTCAGAACCAAGGCAAACCAAAAAGGAGAGATACAGTCCTTCCATGTCCAAAATTCTAAAGTATAAATATGGATTCTTTATCAATCAAATACTTGTTGATAGGAGTAGTTACCTTTGGTTTTTTATTTGAAAAAACGCTTAGCTATTTAAACATTAAAAGACCTCTTACTTCAATCCCAAAGTCTCTTGAGGAGTATTTGAGTGTCACCAAATTAAAGGAAGCAAAAACATATCAGCAAGTAAATTTTAGGTTTGGTGTAATTTCTGGACTTTTTAGCTTTACACTTACAATCTGCCTAATCTTACTTGGTGTGTTTGGCTGGGTTGATGAATGGCTTAGGAATATTATTTCTCATCCAATGCTGCTGTCATTGGCATATTTTGCTATAATTTTCATTTGCTCTGACTTGCTATCTATCCCTTTTGATTTTTACCACACATTTGTCATTGAAGAAAAATTCGGATTTAACAAAGCTAGCAAAGCAACGTTTTTCTCAGACAAATTAAAAGGCTATTTATTGTCCATTATTGTCGGAGGTGGTCTTTTGTTTCTTCTTCTTTATCTTATCCATCAGATAGGAAAAGATTTTTGGTGGCAGTTTTGGATTATCAGTGCAATATTTATGGTGATGGTAAACCTTTTCTATACCGCTTGGATACTTCCATTTTTCAACAAGTTAAAACCACTTGAGGACGGTGAGTTGAAGCAAAAGATTGTAAATTATACTGAAAAAGTGTCATTTCCACTGGAGAATCTTTTTGTCATAGATGGCAGCAAGCGCTCTTCAAAAGCGAATGCTTTTTTTTCGGGTTTCGGAAAAAGAAAAAAAGTGGTTCTATATGACACGCTAATTGAGCAACATACTCCCGAGGAACTTGTTGCTGTGCTAGCCCATGAAGTCGGACATTATAAAAAACGCCATATCATTTTAGGGATGACTGCTGGTATATTGCAAGTTGGTTTATTACTCTTTATCCTTGCCCAATTTATTTATAGCAAAAACATGAGTTTTGCCTTAGGAGGAAATGAAATGGCAATCCACCTCAATATCATTGGATTTACGATGTTATTTTCTCCTATCTCTATGGTGCTGGGTATATTCATGAACATGATCAGTAGAAAAAATGAATTTGAAGCTGATGCATTTGCGAAAGAAACATATGCAGGTGAGCCCTTGGCAGAAGCATTGAAAACACTATCAATAAACACATTAAGTAATATCAACCCCCACCCTTGGTATGTATTTGTGAATTATTCCCATCCACCACTGTTGGAAAGACTGAAAAAGTTGGAAAGATGAAATTCATATGATTGTAGACTATCAAAAACTCACATGAACGTCAGGTTTTATTGGGAAGGAATTATTAGCGAAGACTAAGTAAGGAAAATATCTTCTAAATTTTCCTTACTTAGGGTCTCACAATCAATTTTTTTTGAAAAATCTTTTTATTCCATAAACTGCCAACTATACAGGCTAAAAATTCAACAAACAGTTGGCTAATAGATTTACTTTTTCTTCTTAAACAAGGAATCTACAAATTCCTTTCTGTTAAAAACCTGAAGATCAGTCATCTTTTCGCCTACACCAATGTACTTTACTGGTATTTTAAATTGATCTGAAATACCAATGACTACACCACCCTTGGCGGTTCCGTCCAATTTAGTAATGGCAAGTGCGTTGATATCAGTAGCTTTGGTAAATTCTTTGGCTTGCATAAATGCATTTTGACCAGTAGATCCATCAAGAACGAGTAGAATTTCATGCGGAGCATCTTCGATGAATTTTTGCATGACTCTTTTGATTTTCGTCAATTCATTCATCAAATTCACTTTTGTATGGAGTCTACCAGCAGTATCTACGATTACTACATCAGCATTCATCTCGACTGCTTTTTTTACAGTATCAAAAGCTACAGATGCGGGGTCGGTATTCATTCCATGGGATATTACAGGGACATCCACTCTTTTTCCCCAAAGAATCAATTGATCTACAGCAGCAGCCCTAAAAGTATCTGCTGCGCCCAACACCACTGACTTACCCGCTTGTTTGAATTGATGCGCAAGCTTACCGATTGTGGTAGTTTTCCCAACACCATTCACACCTACGACCATAATAACATAAGGCTTTTTGTCTACAGGAAGATCAAAATCAGCCAGATCGACACTTTGATTTTCTTCAAGTAGTCCTACGACTTCTTCTCTGAGAATCACATCAAGCTCCGCGGTATTTACGTATTTATCTTTAGAGACGCGCTCCTCAATTCTTCTGATAATCTTGATCGTGGTATCCACACCTACATCCGAAGTGATTAGAATTTCTTCCAATTCATCAAGTATTTCCTCATCGACTTTTGATTTACCGACGACCGCCTTGCTAAGCTTTGAAAAAATATTTTCACTTGATTTTTGAAGTCCTTGATCTAGACTTTCTTTTTTCTCCTTGGAGAAGAATCCGAAAATTCCCATAATATTTACGATTTGAGCCCGAATATAATAAAAAAGTCCCTCTAGAGTCTTACTCCGAGGGACTTTATATTTGCAAACTAGTGCAAATGATAATTATTTGTTCAATGTTTCCTGAACCAGAGTGGTTGGAACCATTTCTTCTCTGAAGGTGTAAGCACCAGTTTTCTCCGACTTGACAGCCTTGATAACTTTAGCGTAAGTTACACCACCTTCTTTCTTTAGGGTTGCTACTACTTTCTTAGCCATTTCTTTGAGGTTTTATATATTGTCTATTGACAACAGTCCTAAATTATTTAATTTCTTTATGAACCGTCACTTTTTTCAAGATAGGGTTGAATTTTTTCAATTCCAATCTCTCAGTCGTATTCTTACGGTTTTTTGTTGTGATATATCTTGAAGTACCTGGAACACCAGAAGCTTTGTGCTCTGTACATTCCATAATCACTTGTACTCTGTTACCTTTCTTAGCCATCGCTCTGATTCTTTATAAAGAGTAAATCTTATTATTTAATGATAATGTAACCTTCGTTTTGAGCTTTTTTCAAAACTGAACTGATACCATTCTTGTTGATGGTTCTCAAAGCCTTTGAACAAACTTTCAAAGTGATCCAAGCATCTTCTTCAGGCACATAAAAAGATTTCTTATGTAAGTTTGGAAGGAATTTACGCTTGGTCTTGTTGTTCGCATGCGATACATTGTTACCTACTTGAGGCCTCTTACCGGTGATGTCACAAACTTTTGCCATGATATATGATCGTAATATTTAAGACGTTTTTATAATTGAGTCTGCAAATATCGGAGTTTTTGCTGAATTACCAAAATCAACATTCAAAATAATTCCGTAAAGTTTTAAAAATGTGGATGATTAGGGGAAAAAGACAAAAGATTCAAGACATGAGACACAAGGAGCATAATTCTTGGCAAGGAATAAATTATTGGTTGATTAGGTTATTGAGGGATTAGGATACTAATAGTATGATTAATATTAATTAGTAATAAAGAGTACAAGCAACATGAAGTTCTTCCCCAAGTTCTGTGTCCCCACAGAACTTAACTATGTAGACAGATTGGTTTGCGAGGATACAAGCCATAGTAAAACTAAAATCAGGGTAAACAAAACTCCCTCTCAAGCCAACTTTATAACCTTATAGCTTTACTACCTTTCAACCTTTTGCTTCTTCCTTATATGGGCAATGTTTGCAGCCATTACCGCAGCAATAGCCTCTTCTAAGATGATATTGAGCCGTAAAAACCATCATCCCGTTAGAATTCAAATAATAATCGCCTGGAATCAACTTCATTGGCTCTGCTTTTTTCTTTTTTGAATTCATTCTTTATCCTCTTGGGCATTTACTATATTTGTAAATTACGCTTCAGAAATCACACAGCTATAATTTAAGGCTGTAAAATTACAAATTTTATGATGGAAACAATAAACTCAAGTAAACAAGCAATCGAACTGGAAGACAAATATGGAGCTCATAATTATCATCCACTTCCTGTAGTATTGGCTAAAGGTGAAGGCGTTTTTCTTTGGGACGTAGAGGGAAAAAAATATTTTGATTTCCTTTCTGCATATTCTGCGGTGAACCAAGGACACTGTCATCCAAGAATCAAAGAAGCCTTGATCGAGCAAGCAAGTACGTTGACCTTGACATCTCGTGCTTTTTTTAATGATGTACTTGGACCTTTTGAAAAATACATAACCGAATATTTTGGGTTTGACAAAGTCCTCCCAATGAATACAGGCGCAGAAGGTGTAGAGACAGCACTGAAGATTGCCAGAAAATGGGGTTACGAGAAAAAAGGGGTTGATGAAAATGAAGCTGTGATCGTGGTTGCAGAAAATAACTTTCATGGTAGAACGACTACGATCATCTCTTTTTCAAATGATAAAAATGCAAGAAAGAATTTTGGTCCATACACGGCCGGTTTCGTGAAAATTCCATACGATAATATTCCAGCTTTAGAAAAAGCACTGGAAGATAAAAATGTAGTAGCGTTTCTAGTAGAGCCTATCCAAGGCGAAGCGGGTGTCTATACACCAGCGGAAGATTTTATCAGAAAAGCATCTGAGGCTTGCAAGGCCAAAAATGTACTTTTCATCGCTGACGAAATTCAAACTGGAATCGCAAGAACAGGCTCACTGCTTGCGGTATGTGGCAATTGTACTTGTGAAGCACATTGTGAAAAACAAGCGAGCTATACTCAACCTGACATGCTGATCTTGGGCAAAGCTATATCAGGTGGATTCTACCCTGTATCGGCCGTACTTGCAAATAATGACATCATGAATGTCATCAAGCCAGGGCAACATGGCTCAACTTTCGGTGGAAATCCACTTGGAGCAAAAGTAGCAATCGCTGCATTGGAGGTAGTTAGAGACGAAAAGCTTGCTGTCAATGCCAGAAAACTTGGAAAGATCTTCCGTGAGAGAATGCAGGTTTTGGTAGATAAGTATAGCATTCTAAAATTGGTAAGAGGAAAAGGTTTGCTAAATGCTGTAGTAGTCAATGACACTGAAGACAGCTCCACTGCTTGGGATATGTGTGTCGCACTGAAAGACAATGGACTCTTGGCAAAGCCTACCCATGGGAATATCATCCGCTTCGCACCACCTTTGGTGATGACAGAAGAGCAGCTTCATGAATGCTGTGATATCATAGAAAAAGTGGTGAAGGAGTTTGATAAATGAAATATGACTTCATCGAAATAGAGTAGATGTCCAATAGATATGATGTTGAAGTAAGATCGAAATATCGTAGAGATAATTTGAAAAGGAATGTTTATGGAATTTAAATCCTTAGCATTCCTTTTTTTCTTAACGGATCAATCCTTTATTTTGAAGGTCTTTGAAGGCTTGGATTTGCCCTTGCACATCGCTATCGAAAAAACTTTGGAGAACTAATGGCCATTCAGGTTGTGAATAAAGCTTCTGCAAGGCATGTGCATCTTTTATATAAAGCATGGTTGGGTTTGAGATGAATTCCGCCAAACCTTCGAATGTTTTTGGGTTGATCATTAGATTTTGATTGGAACAGACGATCATCATCTTTCCTGTAAACTGTGTCAACAAATCATAATGCATTCCCACAAACCGGAATGGCTGCCGATCAAAAGCATCCCAAACTTCCATGCTGTTATTCTTCATCCATTGGATTACACTCGGAATCGTCTTGGATTCGTCATGCTCATAGAGGTAATTTCGAGTATGCTCAAAAAGACGGACTTTTACAGCTATGCGCTGCAATAGTTCTCCATTTACTTCCGGTAATAAGAACTCCCATGAATTGAATTGGTAAATTCTATCTACAAGTTCATTCTTTTTTCGCTTTCCTCCATAAAAAGGCTCTTCCAACCCCAGATACCACGCAAACTTTATCCATTTTTCATCTATGAATTCTTGTGAAGCTTCATCATTCTTGATTTCAAAGGGCAGGAAATTCATATTCTTCTGCAAATCAAAAAGAAGGGGATTGATAGCTAATATTTTACTTACTTGATCCGGAAAAACACTCAGGTAATGAAGCGCTATACCTGAGGCACTGGCATATGAAATCAGATGGATTTTTTCATTTCCCAGAACCCCATTTCTAAACAACTCTAAATCTTTGGCTTGCTGATGTATTACAAACTTGACTAGTGACTTCACCCAGACCACAGGCACTCATAGACCAAGTTGACTGACACCAAATCCTTGTGCATGGGAATTCAAAACCTGCAGCTGAATAAGAACTGCCACCTCCAGTAGTTTGAGCCTCCAAATTTACTGGCTGTACAAGCCCAACCCCCATAGTCATGACACTTGCTACCATAACTGCTTTTGCTAGCCTGTTTTTCTTTTACATAATTGTTTTGATTTATGTTAGTATCCAAAAATATTATTTTTTATCAATATGAAAAGATTACGAAAGAAAATTTTAAAAAATAAAAATTAAAAATAATTACTTGAAAGATAAATAATGAATAATTCAAGTTTCAATATAGCTCCGTCTACTTTACCAAATAGATTTGTCTTGATATTTTAAATAGATTTCGTGAGATTCAGTTTGAAACAACTCAATATATCCTCTAATCATATTATCCAAGGTGTATTTTTCAGAAACCAATCGAAATGCATTTTGAGCCAATTGAGTGGCTAATTCAGGGTTCTGTATTAGAGTTATTATTTTCTCTGCCAGAGTCTGGGGGAAAATGGTCTTGAACCCATCTTTATCAAAGCCTACCTGTACTTTGAGACTGTCCAAGCCATCATGATACATTTCTTCCAAACCATCCACAGCACTTATGACCATTGGGAGGCGATGGGCAGCCATCTCTAAGGCCGTAAAGCTGCACTGTTCATGGAAAGAGGGCAGAACCCCTACTGAAGCCATACCGTACCACTTAAACAACTCCTCCCTTGACAACTTCCCTGTGAAGGTAACCTTGGCAGAAATGGGATTGGTCTTTGAAATCATCTCCTTAAAATCTCCAGATCCAATCAACACCAGCCTGTAATCGGGATGTGTTTTATGAATGATTTTAAATGCTTCAATAAGTGCACCTACACCTTTTTCGGATTTGATCCGACCGCAGTATAGGATGGCCTTTTCCGATGATCCAAGTCCATAATCTGAAGGGGAGATTATGCCATCTATTCCCTGCAATTTGTCCATATCCAGACCATTATATATTTTGAAGACCTTGTTTTGTGCTACTCCAAGATGCTTTACAAAAAAATCCCTAGCCTGATCGGTCACAGCAACCACTTTATCAGCCAATAAAGCCAGTTTCTGTTGTTGCTTGGTGTAATACATCGCCTGCTCCAATCTTGGGGTATTTAGAGTATACCAATCCTCCATAAATATCCGGTCCGGCTTATTGTAAAAATCTTTCCAACTCCAGGCATGATGGATATAGGCTATACTGCATGCTTCCAAAGAACCTTTCATCTCCAATACCAAATTCAGGTAATCTATTGAATTGACTACAAAAAATGGGTCTTCAAAGTCCTCAAAAAATGGATATGATATTTCCAACACCCTTTTGGCATAAGTCTTTTGTATTAGGCTATCTTCTACAGTCAGAAACAGCTTGTTCTCAGGCTGTGGAATATCCAACACAGGAATATTGCCATAAGAATTGACTGTAACCTCTCTATACAGCTGGGAATCAGTTCGAATCATCTTTATTTTGAAATTCTCAGACTTGGAAAGCCCGTCTAGTAGTGCGTAAAAATGTGATCCAGCCCCAAAATTCCCTGTTCTTAAACCACAGTATAGAAATATAATCTCTTTCTTTCTTCCCTCCATGATGTCTTGACAAGATTTTAATGATGTAAATCAACTTGTGATTATTAGTTTATTTTGGCAAAACCCAATACTTCAAGCCACTTCCTATTTCCATTCTCCAAGGAAATCAAGGGCAAGGCCGTTCCTGCCAATCCCCTCTCCATACCCATTGGAACTGATTTGGCACCTGGGTCAAATGGGAATAAATCAGGTATGACTTTGCTTTGGAGTTCAAACTTGATTTTTTCCAAGAGCGTCTCCGAAAGCGCCATGGCAGTATTCAAATCGAATTTTTCACCTAGAAAACTGAGTTGGAATGCCCGTAGTGCAAGGTATTCGAAAGGGCATTGGTTTGGGTCTAAAGCGCCAATGTCGTCAACCAACAAAGCCCTGATATGTCTAGTAGATCCAATATAGCCAAAAACAAAATAGGCATCCAAACTCTCCCAATTTGCATCCTTTGACTCTATTTCCAAAATGATTTTTTTCTCAAGACTCGCAAGAACTGCTCCTGTCTCAAGTTCCAAGAATCCCAACTGATGGACACGGTATAAAAAAAGATAAATCCCTGAATATCCATACCAATAAGAAAAAGGTTTAGGATACTCCTTTCTCAATTCATCTTTGAATATTTTCACAAATTGGTAGGTCAAAGAAATAATGCACTTCTTATACATAGCGTATTGCTCATTCCTTTCTTCTCTATTCAGTATTTTGCTACAAGCCTCAACTCTTTGCAAGAAATAAAATCCAAAGCCACTAATTCCCTCCGCCACATCAAGACCTCTCAAATTTTCGCTATATACCAATTCAAAAAGTGAATTTTCAATATCACCTAGCAGTTCTTCCGGCCCTTGCTCCAGTACACCAAGACTTTTCATCCACTGAATCATAGCCCCAATCCCCGCTATACCATGCCCGAAAGTCAAGGGAATATTTCGGTGGATTTGGGATAGGATCTCTTCCAAGAAAGAAAGGGAAATATGCTCTTTGTGATACGGATCATTTGTTGTTGAAAGGATTAATAAAGTTGCTGATTTTCCAGATAAAATCCCCAAATCATCACAAAAGGAGCTATTAAGATGGGTATAGTTTGTTATAGCATTACTCTCTATCTTTATTGAATCAAACATAAAATTCTTCATAAATTAAATGGAAAAAAAAATCGACAAATTACAAACTATAAATCAATTATTTATAGTTTCGACAATCCTATTTCTGATAATACATTTTGAATATTATATTTTAAAAACTTGTCATTTTCACTATCAAACGTATATAACTCCATGCTATTAAAATCGATATCAAAAGACGTTATGTGATTTTCCAATTCAAGTTCTGCCAATGGACTTCCTTCCAAATCGAAAAGAAGTATTGAGGGAGATTTCTTTCTTTTTTCTTCATGATATACAACCCCAAAAAAACCATCAAAAACACTTACATTGGAAAAATGAGATGCCCAACTCCATTCTTCCTGCTCCTGAACAACCGAGATATCAAAAAGCTTATCCCCTACGCATATTGTTTTGTAGAACTCCCCATTTGGAGAATAAAGATTTATATAATTCAAAAAAACAGGCATCTCTACCAATCTATTTCCAAGAGGACTTGACTTGATGATTGTGGACAGAATATTGATATTTTTACCTTTAGATATTGCCGTTTCATTTAGCTTTTCTAAAAAAGGCATCTCTATTTTTTTATTATTTTCATTGACAATGAATCTAATTTGATGAGTATCAAAATCACCAATTTCCCTTATAAAAATCTCTGCACTATCTAACATTACAAAATCAAAAAGAAATGGAGGTAAAATTTTTTCCATTGTAGAAAGATGTAATTCCTTGGATTTTATAGATTCACTTATATTAAATCTTTTTATACTACCTTTTTCAAAGTCATATATGTAAGCAATTATTTGACCTGATTCCTTTACTATTTTATTCTTCATCGAAGCGCCTGGTCCTTGCATAAATTCTTCCGGACCATCTCCTCTTTTTAAGAAAGAGCCAAGAGGTTGATAATCTGGAAGTGAATATAAATCCCACAAACCATCACTCTTTTTTGTTCCTAAAATAAGAAGGCTATCAAAAATCGTAAAATCAGAAAGACCAACTATATCTACTTGAGGCGTTTTGCTTTCTGAAAGCTTGAATGTATTTGGGAAATCAATAACATAATCAACTTTATCAAATGTCATATAGATTTGCTCATCTGAAGTATTTTCACATCCTAAAAAAGGTAATAGAACGAAAGCAAAAAACAGAATCGTTAAACTAATATTTTTGTAATTCTTCATAAATATAGGGCAATTAACACATAATCTTATTTCAAATAAACATAAATGAAAAGAGGGTTAAAAATACAATAACCCTCTCCAATCCTTTAAAATTAGCATTCCTTCTTTTTTGCCCAAGCTGAAGGCTTACTATTATCAACAAATGTACATGATCCGCAAAAGCGTGTTTGTACACCAGGCATTTCAGAAATCCCATTCCAACAGTCTCCTCCTTCACCCCCTCCAGTAGTCTGAGCTTCCAAGTTAAAAGAGTGAATAAGCCCCACTCCCATAGTCATGACACTTGCTACCATAACTGCTTTTGCTAATCTGTTTTTCTTTTTCATAATTGTTTTGGTTTATGTTAATATTCAAAAATATTGTTTTTTTTTTTGAAAAACAAAAACTATTCTAAAAATTAATTACATAACGAAAGATTTATAATATTAAAAAAAGAAAATACATATTTTTACAAATAAAATTACTGAATTAATTTTCTAATACGAAAATATTATGTTCACAAAAATCCAGGTGGTAATATCTACTTTATCATATCAACCATTAAAAACCAATATTTTTATAATTATTAAATGATTAAAAATAACTAATACATTTAATTGATAAACTTAATTAATTATATCTCTACTATTTCAATAACCAACACACCCCAACCCTCATTATTAAAAGAAACTATTTGTAAGTTTAAAATCTTCAAACAAAAATATTTAACCACTACTCTCCCCTTCTTAATTTATAACAACAAGCAACATAGTGCTTGAAACCTATAAAACAATTAAAGCTAGAAGCAAATGTAAACTAAAACCTACTGTACACTCCTTCAATTAATTTTTTTGAAAACCTTACTTGGTTTTACTCATTTATTATTTACAGAAGTCTAAATACCTGTACAGGGTTAAAGGTCTTTCCAGCCTTCCTTTTCATCCTTCCTAATCGAATTACCTATATTTTATCTTGCCCTTCCGTTTGCAACTTCTACCTTTGCACCAAATTAAAACCAAACCTATTACCCCATGCAAAAAGCAATAATTTTCGATATGGACGGAGTGATCTGCCATACCAACCCTTTTCATTCTATGGCATTTAAATCATTTTTTGCCAAAAGAGATATGCAACCCACAGAAGGGGAATTTGCCGAGCACATGTATGGCAAAAGCAATTCATATATCATGAGTCATTTTTTTGGCAGAAAGATAGAAGGTGAAGAACTGCTTCAGCTGGAAGACGAAAAGGAGAGCCTATTTAGGGAAATCTATGCCGACAAGATCGATCCAATAGCTGGATACTTGGAATTCCTGGATAGCATCAAAGCAAAAAATATCTCAACCGGAGTAGCTACTTCCGCCCCTTTGGCAAACTTAGAATTGATAGCCAAGAAACTATCACTTCTAAATAAAATGGAATCTGTCTTGGCCAGTGAAAATGTCAGCAAGCATAAGCCTGACCCTGAAGTCTATCTCAAATCTGCAGATAACCTAAAAGTATCTCCCAAGAATTGCATTGTCTTCGAAGATTCCTTCTCCGGTGTAACAGCAGCTTTGAATGCTGGAATGAAGGTAGTAGGTGTACTCTCTTCACATACCAAAGATGAACTGCCTCCTTGCGATCTATACATCAATGATTACAAAAACCTCAAACTTGAGACAGTATTAAATTTATTTTAATTCTAAACTAGACTATAACTCAGTTCAAGGTTTTTTCAAATCCTTGAACTGAGTTATTTTACTTTTCACATCCCTACTTTCTTTCTAGTAAGCTATCATAATTTGAAATTTTCAATTCAACCTATGTACTGATAACTGATCAACTGATCCCTTAAAACCATTTTTTGCTTAACAATTTTTTGCCCTTAATTTAACATTTGAGTTTCCTTAACATTTTGATAACAATAGATACAAGTATAAAAATGGCATTTTAAATTGTTTTTCAAGCATTTGAATTCAAAAACAGACTTTCCACACTTTACTGCCAGAAATTCACATAACAAATAATTAATTTCTCCATCATCATAAAGAAATATTAGCTTCTCACCTTTGTGACGCTGTACAATACTTCTTATTATTAAACCCCATTTCTGGTTATGCGAATCAAAATCGCTATGGCTATCATCTTAGGATTGATGGTCTTCTCCAAGGATGTTTTTGCAAGGGACATTCCAAGAGACTCAACCGCAACAGAAGAGGTTCAACCAACTTTGAAAAAAAGCTGGTTTGAGTCGATTCAATTGCGCGGATATGCCCAATTGCGGTACAACCGATTATTAGAAACCAATCCCGACCTATCTTGTGATCAGTGTGATAAATCATGGGGAGATAATGGAGGTTTCTTTTTCCGAAGAATCAGGATGATCTTTTATGGACAAATCCATGAAAGGGTCTATTTCTATATCCAACCAGATTTTGCATCTGGAGGCAGTAATTTTGCCCAAATCAGGGATGCTTATTTTGATTTAGGCTTAGATCAAAAACAAGAGTTCCGATTGAGAATTGGGCAAAGCAAAGTGCCATTTGGTTTTGAAAACCTTCAATCCAGTCAAAACAGGATCCCACTTGACCGAAATGATGGGCTCAATTCTGCAGTAGCTAATGAACGTGACATTGGGGTGATGTTTTACTATGCGCCTTCAGTAATCAGAAAAAGGTTTAGCTATTTGGTATCGTCCGGACTCAAAGGATCTGGAGATTACGGAGTGTTTGGCTTGGGACTATACAATGGTCAAACTGCAAATCAACCTGACAAAAACAACTCGCTACATGTCGTATCAAGATTGACCTACCCTTTTGAATTGCCATCGGGACAAATCATAGAAACATCCTTCCAAGGCTATTCCGGAAAGTTTGTGATCAATAGAAATCCACTGACTGACTTCGATCAAACAGAATTTAGGGAATACAGGTATGGACCAAGTTTCATCCTATATCCTCAACCATTTGGAATCCAGGCTGAATTCAACTGGGGAAGAGGCCCAGAATATGATCCTGAAACAAACACTGTTAATGATGCACCATTGGAAGGCGGATATGTATTGGCATCCTATTATCTTCAAAAAGGGAAAGATATTTTTATTCCATTTACGAGATATCATTATTATAAAGGAGGGAAAAAGCACGAGCTTGATGCCACCAAACATAGAGTCAAAGAATTGGAAATCGGAGTAGAATGGCAGCCACACAAAAACTTCGAACTTGTGGCTATGTACACGATCTCAGACAGGACGTTTGAAGATTCATTGAATCCCGACAACAGACAAAAAGGTTCTTTGCTAAGGTTACAAGCACAAATCAATTTTTAACAATCCGATATCTGCTCGTAAAAAAGTATCTTCGTGGAATGAAAGTTGATTTCACCAGGAAGACACTTTTTCTTATTTTAAGAGAGTGATCATGATTTTGAAATTATAAGCTCCGAATTGATAAACTAAGCAATTAAAATTTTTATTTTAATACAAAGAGCATATATTTATTCCAACTAAATAAACATTCCTATGAAAGTCTTAGCAAGCATCCTTTTCTCACTTTTTGTTTTTATTAATCCAAATTCGACACATCCCATTGAGAGCTTCAAAGAAGATTTCAATAAATCTCTGAAAAACACCCAGATACCTGAGATAGCCCCAGGAGATGTAGCTGTTATCAATGTTTGGGCTACTTGGTGTGGACCTTGTATCAAGGAAATTCCAGAAATGAATGAAATAGTTGCTGAATACAAAGACAAAAATGTAAGATTTATTGCATTTTCGGATGAGACAGAAAACGTTTATGAAACTTTCCTGAAAAAAAGGAAAGATTTTCAGTTTGATTATGAAATGAGTTTTGGAAATAAGGCTGCGACTACGATACTTAAAGCCTTGGATAAAAGTGATTACAAGGGCAGAGCTATTCCATTACATGTATTGATTGATAAAAACGGAGAAGTTGCAGAAGTTTTTATAGGTGCTTCACCAATGAATATCCAAAAAATCAAAAGCTTTTTGGAAGCGAATGCTTCTGCGGAATAATGTTAACTTTGCCTCAAAATTCACTTGATATGCAAAGAAGACCAAGAAGAAACAGAAAGTCCCAAGCAATCAGAAATATGGTGGAAGAAACTAGGCTTTCTGTCAAAGACTTTATTTTCCCAATGTTTTTGATCGATGGTATCAACCAAAAGATTGAGGTAGCCTCCATGCCAGGGATTTATAGGTATTCTTTGGATTTGATGTTGAAAGAAATCGAGGAATGTGTAAATCTTGGTATTATGGCATTTGATATTTTCCCTGCATATCCTGAGAGCAAAAAAGATCGATTTGCTACAGAAAGCCACAGTTCAGAAACTTTTTATCTCAAAGCAATTCATAAAATCAAGAGCACCTTCCCCGATATCGTGGTGATGACGGATGTTGCTATGGATCCTTATAGCTCTGACGGACATGATGGATTGGTGGAAAATGGAAAAATCCTCAATGATGAAACTTTGGAGATTTTGGGAAAAATGTCTTTGGCCCAAGCCCAAGCTGGAGCAGATATTCTAGGACCATCTGACATGATGGATGGGCGAGTTGGTTTCATCAGAAGTGTCTTGGATGAAAATGGCTACACTGATGTCTCCATCATGTCCTACACTGCCAAGTATGCTTCTGCATTTTACGGTCCTTTCCGTGACGCATTGGATTCGGCACCGAAATCTGGAGATAAGAAAACCTATCAAATGGATGCTGCCAATTACTATGAAGCTTTGATAGAAGCTGACTTGGACACAGAGGAAGGAGCAGATTTCCTAATGGTAAAACCTGCCTTGGCTTATTTGGATGTAATTCGACTTTTGAAAGACAATTCCAATTTACCAATAGCAGCATACAATGTCAGTGGAGAATATGCCATGATCAAAGCCTCAGCAGAAAAGGGCTGGTTGGATGGTGAACGCGCGATGTTAGAATCTTTGCTAAGCATCAAACGCGCTGGAGCAAATGTGATTTTGAGTTATTTTGCGAAGGAGTTTGCCTTATTGGAAAAATAAAAATGTAATAAAATCCTAAATTGTAACAAAAAATCCGCCACGCCATGATCAACCATGTATGGCGGATTTATTTTTTTCTAAGACCTGAAATTATCTTTTCCCTTCCCATGGAACATAGACGACCTTCTTGGTATCAAAAAATTCTTCTTCAAAATAATCGCTAAGATGATAGGTAACATATCCTACATTTCTTTCTTCCATCTCTTCATCTACATCACCGCCTTTGAGCAAAAATATTCCATTTTGAAATTCGTTGAAGTCTTCTTTCTTGAATTTCCCTTTGACCCAAGGAAAAAAATTGGCGAATCGCGTCACCGCTCGGCTTACTACAAAGTCATATCGCCTGACCAAAGTCTCGGCTCTTACTTGTTGGGCTTCGACATTCGACAATTTAAGCTTTTTGGCAACATCTTTAACAACACTAATTTTCTTCCCAATTGAATCTACCAAATGGAAATGTGTTTCTGGGAAAAGAATCGCCAAAGGAATGCCTGGAAAACCTCCACCTGTTCCTATATCCAAAACTTTTGTGCCTGGCTGAAACTTCATCACTTTAGCAATTGACATCGCATGAAGCACATGTCTTTCATAAAAAAATTCCGTATCCTTTCTGCTTATCACATTGATTTTTTCGTTCCAATCAGCATATAAATCTTGCAATTGAGCCAATTGATCTATTTGATTTGCACTAAGGTCAGGGAAATATTTTAAGATAATATCCATTTGTTAATTTGATTTATAAAGCACAAAAATAGGCTGAATCTTATAAAATCCAGCCTATTATATCTTTTTGATATTGAGAAATTATTTTTCTGCCAATTTCCCATTCTTAGTCTCAATTTTCCCAACGAGATATTGTCCGATTTTTTTTCCTTTAGAAGCGCCATTTACTATTGCTGGCATGTAATGAATCCCACCATAAAGCCTGCTTATGGCAGCTTCATCGGCTGCTATTCTAAATGATTCAAACTCTCTGATAGGAAGTCCATAAGCAACCTCCGTAGAATCTACAAAGTGAAAGCCATCACCAAATAAGCTTGTCAAAGTCTCTGCCGCGGCATTGCTTATCACACTGTGGCCACTTGTGTACTCTGGGAAAGGTGGGGTTTGTAGGATAGGCAGCCATTCCTCATCTATATATTTGTTTATGTATGTTTCTGGCCTGATCAAAACGCTTCTATACTTTTCATCCCAACAAGCTATAAAGCCATCAAACAATGCAATTGAGGTTTTTGCCAAAGTTTCAGCTGCACCTATCCAGTCTTGATTTGCTGTTTTGGAAGAAATTGCGGCTATCCCCATCCAATGCCCTCCAGGCGTTATTTTTTTCTCTGCAAACATGACGTGTCCTTTGACATTTACTTTGTAAGGATTACAATCCCAGAAGAAAGCAATATCGCTTTGTTCTTTGGTCAAATTCTTCACAACATTGAATACCTCCTCTGCTTCTCTGAAAAAATCACTTCCAGGCTTTGAGTCAAAAGCAGTGGCAGGTTCGGATTTAAATTGGCTTGGACTCTCCAAAACAAATGGTCTGATCTTATTCCAATGTGGTTCTATCCCTTCCATATACATTGGAGGAGTAGGTTGCCAAGAGTTTGGATCACTACTGATGGTGTATTTTTCAAAAGACCTGCTTTGATGATAGTTGTCTTTCTTGGAATAGGCGATGACATAGTCTGCTACCTTTTCTCCAAATGCAACAGATCCTTCAAAAACATCATTCGGAATCCCTTTGGATTTAAGCTCTTTGAATGCTGCATTCTTGTGGTCACGCATCATATCTTCTGAAAAAATCAAAGTAGTTCCTACTTTATAATATGCCGCCAAAGAGGCCAATGGAAGATAAACATCCTCCGTAACCTCAAAATCAACTTTTTCAAAGGCATTCAATTGCCCCATCAAAGTTTTGTACTCACCGTTTCCAGCTAATACAGCTACCTCGTAGGCTGCTATGGCAGGATAAGCATAAATCCGGCTAGCTACAGGTGGGGAAAAAATATCGTGAATAATAATTTCAGTCAATTTGTCTTGAGCTGCAATCTGATAAGAACCGTCAGTAATCACATTTTGATAATCTTTTGGCTGGCAACCTACTCCAAAAGCAAAAATCACAAGCAAAACAAATAACCTTTTCAACATCCTCATTTTCAGAATTTCAATAAATATTTTCAAAATTAACAAATACTTACCAGAGTGGCAAAATTGCAATTTCCCTAATTGTTCAAATTAACTTTTAGCAATAAAGGCTTAGCATTGTTTCTCAGTGCTAAAAGGTGAGGCTTCCCCTGTATTGATATTGGTTTTATACATCGGTACTCTCCTTTTATTAAATCAAAATCCAAGTTCAAATCTTGTATTTTTATCTGACCTTCTTCATATACAAAATGTATCATAGGCATCGCATCGGCCTTTCCCAAATCATTCCTAAATCCATAAAACCCACCTATTGCCAATATATGTATAGCCCCGTTTTTTTCCCAAGTATAAAAATCCTTTAGCGGGGAAAATTGACCTTTTACGGGAAATGGTACAAACTTATAATTTCCATTTTCATCTTTTTTCAATAACCCTGACAGCAAGTTCTCAACTTTGTATTTGGCTGCATCATGTAGCAGAGACTTATCAAATAAATCATCTGGCTTTTTGATTTGTGCATATTCTACATAGCTTGAATGCTTCTTTTTTATAGAAGGAATCTGCTTGATCAAATCATCACGTGAGGCAAATGGAACTAGCTTTTCTCCCATGTAATGAAAAATGACGGGATCTTCCTGTTCATTGCCATCAAAATCATAATGATACAGCCAAAGAGGCCTTTCTGTACTTGCTTTCAATTTGCTGTTCAAACCTAAGTTTCCGATTAGTAAAATTGGATCAGAGTTAGATTCAAAAACCGAAATTGTATTGAAAAACCCAGCTCTTTCAGCATCTTCCCCAATGAAGGTTTGCCCAAAAAACAGATCCTCATTTTGCTTAAAAACCTTGATATCAGCCCACTCCCCTACCATTACAAGCTCTTTTTTCTGATCTCCATCTATATCAACCCAGATAGCCTTTTGTAGCATTCCTGTGTGAAAATCATTACCAAAAAACTGTCGAGTCCCATCTTTGAAACTCCCTTTGCCATCATTGATCAAAAGATAGCTATATGGCTTGGCTCCATAGTTTCCAGTGACAACAGAGGCTGTAATAAATAGGTCAGGTGCACCATCTCCATTCACATCATGAAAAGCGATTGAGGAAGTGTTTTCTCCAATAGGGGGGAGAGAATTTGGGGAAAACTGCAGATTTCCACTCCCATCATTGAGGTAGACTCGGTCAAAATTAAAAATATGTTGTTGTGGATTTTCATTCCCTCCGCTGCCAACATACAGGTCCAAAAAACCATCCCCATTCAAATCAATAAACTCTGCGACCACATCCTCCCCAGGTTTTAGCATTTCGAATACCGGATTTTCTTGAGCTACAAATGTACCATTGGCTTGTTGTATGTACAATGCAGAAGCTTGCCCTTTTGCCCCACCCACATAAAAGTCATCCAGTCCATCATTGTTAATATCGCCTATTGCTAAAGCAGGCCCTTCTGTGGAGTATTTTCTTGGAATTAAATATTCCCTTCGAGTGTCATCAAACTCTACATTCTCTTCATGTCTCCAGTTTATTCCCAAATCAACTACTCTAAATGCCGGCTCCGTAACTTTTTGAATGTATGTGAAGTCTTTCCCTTTCCCCTTTTCAATAATCAATCTTTTGTTAACTTCATTTTCATAGAAAATCTCTTTGTCTTTGGCATTCCAAACTACCATAACAGAATCAATTTTACTTCTATTTCCCAAACCAAAAGTCAAAGTGGTGGATGAACCAGATTGAAAACCTCTAGATGTGCTTAGCAGTTGATGAAAAATTTCACCTTGAGAAAACACAGTCACACCTGCACCAATACCAAACAAATTGCTTTTTTCACCCTTTAGATCTAATTGGACAAAGTTGTTTTTTAGGATTTGCTGAGAATTGTTTTTGTAAATAAAAGCATGATCATTGATATTATTGATAACCAAATCCAATGCACCATCATTGTTCAAATCTGCATACGCTGAGCCTGAAGAATAGGAAATGTGATCTAAACCCCATACCTCCGACACATTTGTAAAATCCAAAGCCCCACCATTTCTGAATGAATAATTTGAGAGCTTCATGGTTGGGAGCAACTCTATCAATCTATTAAACACCTCTTCTTCAGACAAATTTGGATCTTTTGATTGACTGTATTGCACGAAATCCAGGTCATTTGGTCTCTTTACAATTCCGTTTGTGATATGAATATCTTTGAATCCGTCATTGTCCATATCAAAAATCAAAGGAGACCAACTCCAATCGGTAGCAAAAGTATTTGTCAAAAGACCAATTTCAGCAAAGCGTTGATTCCCTTGATTCAGCTGAAGGTGATTTCTAACATACTGATCACCATAGCCGAATTTCTTCTTAATATCATATACCTCCTGCTTATCCTCACCAATCGATTTCATCCAAATCACAGGATCCTCCGGCAACATATCCGTAGTAAAAATATCTGGTAGGCCATCATTATTGATATCATTGATATCATTGCCCATGCTATACCTACTCGTATGGCTGATAAATTCACTTAAAGACTCCTTAAAGGTCCCATCTCCCTGATTGATATAAAGATAATCATCCTCGGTAAAGTCATTTGAAACATAAATATCCAGCCAGCCATCGCCATTGACATCTCCGATGCCTACTCCTAGACCAAAACCAAGACTACTTGACAAAATGCCCGCGTCTTCTGTAGCTTCCATCATTCTCATCTCCCCCTGAGACACCAAGCTTTTAAACAATTTATCTCCTCCCTTTTCATCTTGATCGGAAAATTTTGTGTCTGCATGGGTGAACACCTCAGGTTTTTTGATCGAATGATTCAATAAATACAAATCCAAGTCCCCATCTTGATCGTAGTCAAAAAACAATGCATGCGTAGAGAAACCCGTAAAATCAACACCAAATTCCGCACCTTTTTCTGAAAAAGTCAGATCTCCATTATTGATGTAAAGTTTGTTTTTACCCGAAATCCCCTTGTAATCTCCGACCTGACAAACATAGATATCCAGCAGACCATCACCATCTATATCCGCCATAGTCACCCCTGTAGACCAACCTCCATCCCCCACCACACCTGCAGACTCGGTGATATCTATGAATTGAAAATCTCCTTTGTTAAGATAAAGCTTATTTCCCCCTTGATTTGATGTGAAATAAATATCTACCAAACCATCATTATTGATATCGCCAATTGCTATTCCACCACCATTATAAAAATACAAGTATTCAAGGATATTCAATTGATCAGAAGAGACCAAATCATTCCTGAAATCTATGCCAGTTTGTGATATAGGAAGTAGAGAGAATAGCTTTATTTCTTCTTCCTTTTTCAAACAAGAAAACAATCCCAAAAGAACTAAACCTACTATATATTTATTCATCCAATCTTATGCTTTCAAATAATTATTTGACCACCTACTCACCAATAACTTAATTACTGATTACTAAAAAGACCACCACTCCAAAGGCTTATTGTTCTTCACAACCATCAACATTCTTTGCCCTTTGATATTTACTTCGTGCAAATTTCTAATATCACCTTCGAGCTTCAAACCATGAGTTCTGTTTTCCAAATATTCAAAAGTACCATCACCTTTCCCAATCATTACTTCTCCGTAGCTAGCATCATATTGACCTGCTTCTGGCTTGGCACCTTCTAAATTTCCTGCCATGATGATATCTTGAATGCCGTCGCCATTAATATCCGTCACAAGAGCCGCAAACATCCATGATCTTTGAGCTTTTCTAGGCAAGGGCTTTACTTCAAACCTACCTTCCCCTAGATTCATCATTACGGCAGAAGCTGCAAAATTGAATTCTTGAACTACAGATTTTGCCAATACTTCCGCTCCAAAAATATCTTCGATACTCTCTCTATTATAACTACTATATTTAAGATATTTTTTCTTAACAGATGGGATTTGTTTTTCAAGTTCGTGTTTTAGAATATAAGGAATATGCTTTTCTTCAATTTTTTTGGTATGGATTTGCTCGACACTTCCATTCTGATCAAAATCATTCACAAACATTCTTATTGGAGAATCGCTAGAAGGCTTAAACCTACTATTTAAACCATGATTCCCAAGTACGAAATCAGGTAGCCCATCATTATTAAAATCTCCGATTTCTATCGTTCTGTACCAGCCTTTATAAGCTTGAAATTCTGGCATTTCTATCTTCTCCAATTTACCTCCTGTATTTTTGAATAAAGTGGGAGCCATCCATTCACCTACCAGAATCAAATCATCTCTACCATCCCCATCATAATCTATCAATGCTGCGTCCGTCACTAGTCCAATCTCATTAAGTTCTGGAGCAAAACGGGATGTTTCATCCTTGAAATTACCACTTCCATCATTGATTAGAATAAAACTGCTTGCATTGACACCATAGACAAAAGGAATAAGTCTACCTCCCACAAACAAATCCAAATACCCATCACCATTGATATCCAACACTTTGACGACAGAGGTGCTATGCCTCAAGGTTTCCAACCCATTACTCTCTGCTTTAGTAAAAACACCTTTACCATTATTTATATAAAGCCTATCTGCCAATTCAGAAACTCCAAATGCGGCTTCGTTACTTCCGGAAGTCACCAACAGATCCAAGAATCCATTTCCATTGGCATCAAAAAAAACAGCGTCAGTATCTTCAGAAACCTTATCATTTTCAAAAGCCTTTTGATTGGATTGGACAAATGTGCCCTTGGAAGTTTGAATAAATAATTGCCCTGCGAAACCTTTTGCTCCCCCAAGAAATACATCTTCCAATCCATCACCATTCACATCCCCGAAAGTTGCTTTTGGCCCTTCAGTGGAGAGTTTGTGGTAAGTCAATCTGTCTCTATCAAAGTCCACAAATTGGTTCTCAACATGTACAAAATCCAAGATGTTATTTTTCTCTATTTTTTCGAACTTGGAAAGATTTGGTATTTCGAAAAAATCAAACCCCTCCGGGTTTTCTTCGGCGTTGCCCCATGTCAAGGTCAATAACTGATTAGCTGTGATTTCTTTCAAAATGGACACTTTACCATCAGGCCACCTTACCTGAATTTCATCTAATTTATCCACATTGCCTAGCCCAAAGGTTATCTTAGGATCTACAGAAGACTGAAACCCTCTATTAGGCATATGCTCTTGATAAAAAATTTTATCTCCTGATTTGAGTCGTATCTGCGTACCAATTGCTGATGTGTTTCCAAGTTTGCCCTCTAGTTTTATCTGGAGAAAGTTATTCTGCGGAAAAAACTCCCTACTTCTATTTTTATAGATAATGGCAACTTGATTGACATTATTGATAACCAAATCTAGAGCTCCATCATTATTTAGGTCTCCATAAGCCGAACCATTAGAATGAATAGGCTCCCCCATTCCCCATTCATGAATTACATTTGTAAATTGTAGCTCGCCTTTATTTTGAAAAGCATAATTAGAAACTGGGTTAATGGGAATTGGGTCTACAAGTGCATGATAATCGACGCCTTGCTGTGTGATTATCTTTCGCTTAGTATCTTCATTATCTATAAAATTCAAGTAATCGAGATCTGTGATATCCTGATAGATTCCATTCGCCACAAAAATATCTTTGTGACCATCATTATCCATATCAAAAAACAGTGCCGCCCAGCTCCAATCTGTTGCTTCCACATTGGAAAACCTTCCCATATCACTAAAACTACCATCTCCATTATTGACATGAAGCATATTTCGATTGAATTGGTAATGATATCCATACTGAAGGTTAAATTGAAATTTATCCCAGCTTTCAAATGTCGTCACCTGCTTCAGACGGTCTAAAGGCTCAGGAAGCATATCAGTTACAAAAATATCCAAAAAACCATTATTATTTATATCTGCTATATCAGCCCCCATAGAAGCTGCACTTGTCGAACGCATATAGCTTTCTAGGGATTCTGTGAAGGTTCCATCTTGATTATTGATATATAGGTAATCCTTTTCAAAAAAATCATTTGAAATAAAAATATCCATCCATCCATCTTGATTGACATCACCTATGGTAATCCCCAATCCAAAACCAATCAAACTACCATAAATCCCAGCTTCTTCACTGACATCTATAAATCTCCCGCCTTCGTTTCTAAACAATTTATCTCCACCTACAGAATCCCTTTTGGGCCTCTCGTTTTGCATCTTATTGAAGCTGCCTATTGCGGTATAGCTGTTGTTTAGCAAATACATATCTAAATCCCCATCATTGTCATAATCAAAAAATACGGCGTGTGTAGAGTAGCCTTGATCTGCCAAACCATACACTTCAGCCGATTCTGTGAATGTCCCGTCACCATTGTTGATAAATAGCTCGTTTTGCTTGTTATCCCCTGCCAAATCTCCTGAATTACAAACATAAATGTCCAAAAAGCCATCTCCATTCACATCCGCCATGGCTACACCTGTACTCCATGCTCTATTTCCCGCAACTCCAGCAATATCTGTGATGTCTTTGAATTTGAAATCACCTTCATTTAGATACAATTTGTTGTCACCTTGATTGGAGGTGAAATAAATATCTAAAAGTCCATCATTGTTGATATCACCCAAAGCAACACCTCCTCCATTATAGAAATTTCTATAGGTGAAAATATTAAACGCATCATCAAATTTCAGATTATTGCTAAATGTAACTCCTGAACTTGAAGATGGAATTGATTCGAACAAAGTGTCCTTCTCTTGCTCTTTTTTGTCGCAAGAAAAAAACATAGAAAGTCCAGATATTAATAATACAGAAATGTGGTTATGAAATTTCATTAAGCAATGTCTTTAATATCCTTTATCCTTAAATCCAAAATATCTACCCTCACGGCACTTAAGCTTTTTATATATACTCTAACCATCCTATTCCCATCTATTTTCACCATTGCAAAAGTACCTTTTGAATCTTCTACCTTAAAAAACCCTTTGCCATAAAGCTCCTCAAAATAACCAACAACATCTTCCAATAAATTTTGAGAGCTAAAATCTGGATTTGTGGGGAACCATCCGCTATATTGAAACTCAACTGGCATATAAAAAATCTTCCCATTTTCAAACTCAGGATAGAAAAACATACTTGCTGTTTTTCCAGATGGCAAACTTGGTTTGAATTCTACCATTAAAGAATGAGCTCCTTGCATAAGGATACCCTCTTTATTCATTTCCCAACAGGTACTGTAAAAATCTTTTCTTTCCATGCCAAATTTTAGTCCTAAAAATAATTCTTCCTCTACTCTTCCCGAGCTTAACTCTTTTTGTTTTACTTTTTCATATTCAGTCTTTCTTTCGCACGAAGAGAAAAGAATTATAATCAAAACAACAACCAATAGTCTAAATTTCATATCAATATTTTTTTCCACTTATTCAACTTCCTTTTTCAAAAACAACAATATCACAATTGTTTCTCACTACCAAATACTTGAAACCATCTACCCCTCTTAACTTCTTTATATCGCGTATTTCTCCATCTACAAACAACCCTGATTTTTCAGAGGATACAAGTTGAGGTATATGACCACCGTCACTCTTCAAATACCAACCATAACTCCCCATATTAATCCCTAGTTCAGGTTTTATCTTTGAAAGATTACCACCCAATATAATCTCCCAATTTTTCAGAGTATCTTTTTCTGCAAACACAGTAAATACCGGACTGGATTGAACTAATGAGGGAAGTTCAGAATGTCTATAAGTACCTTTACCATCATTTATGTATAGTTGACTTTCTAAAATCTGCGTTTTCAAAACTAGAGAGTTATCAAGTACATCTTGAGAAAACAACGTTTCCAAGGTTTTATTTTTGTAAGCATCATAATTCAATAATTGCTTCCTTAAATATGGCAACTGCTTTAGCAAAGGCCCCTTTAATACTAAGGGAAATGAAGAATCTCCTTCATATTGAGTTAAGATTTGTTCCACACTTCCATTTTGATCGAAATCATTCACATATAGTTGTAAAGGTTTTTCTATGGAGGCCTTCATCCTAGTGTTGAGCCCCATATTGCCGACTATAAAATCAAGTTTCCCATCATTATTTATATCCAACACTTGGATGGTATTCCATAGGCCATGAGTATTGGTCAAACCGAATTTTTCCGAAAAATCTTCATATTTCCCATTTATTTTTTTTAAAATATTTGATTGGCATCCACTCTCCCACAAGGATGATTTCTGACTCCCCATCTCCATCAAAATCTGCTATTGCAGCATCTCTTGTCATACCAATTTTCAAAAACACTTCTGCTACTGCAATAGTAACATCTTCAAAATATCCATTTCCGTCATTTTCCAAAATCCTCACATCCATGGGTAACCCATAGGCAAAGGGAATCGATCTCCCCCCAACCAACAAATCCAGATGCCCATCACCATTGTAGTCAAATACTTTTACAAAAGATGTACTCTCGGGCCTTGTTGGAATTTTGTCAGGAGACTTCGTAAACTTCCCCTTTCCATCATTGATGTAAATTCTATCCTGATAATTTGAATTGCCCAAGCCAAACTCAACACTTCCTGATGCAACATACAAATCCAAATGACCATCGCCATTGGCATCAAAAAACAATGCTTCTACATCTTCGGAAAGTTGATCTTCAGTAAACTCCTGAGTCATTGCAAAACTACCATCCCACGATTGCTTCCAAATCGAAGTTGCTTGTCCTTTAGCTCCTGGCAAGACAATATCATCCAGTCCATCACCATCTATATCGCCAACTCCGATTTTTGGCCCTTCATTGCTGATCATCCAAAACCTAAGCCTATCTCTGTCAAAATCCACATAATCACTTTCCTGATGCTTCCAAGGAATTTGATTTTTGGATTTTTTCAAGATTGGGCTTTGAGCGATAAAAGTTGGAGTCAAACTCTTAGGCGAAGCATTATCAGAAGACGTTACCAACAACTGATTTACTTCTACACTTTTCAGCAAAGTGATTTTAGAGTTTGGCCACTCAATCAAAATAGAATCTATCAAGTCTATTTGCCCTAGTCCAAAATGCATTCTGTGATCCACAGATGACATGTATCCTTTGACAGGATTATGCTCTCCGTAGAAAGTTTCGGATCCAGAATACAAGGAGACCTTAGCTCCAAAATTTCCGTTAAGATCTATTTGTAAGTAGTTGTTTTTGTTAATTATGTTGCTGTTATTTCTAAAAATAGAGGCCTCACCATTCAGGTTATTGATCACCAAATCCAAATCTCCATCGTTATCTAAGTCTGCATAAGCTGCCCCTGTAGAAAAGGTCAGTTGATTCATACCCGAAATAGCTGCAATATCCTCAAAAACAAATTCTCCTTTATTTCGAAACATAAAGTTTTGCTGTGGAACCGAAGGGAATTCATCAATCATTTTTGTTAGTAGAATAGAATCCTTCTTGTATTGGGATATCAAGTTCTGATTGTTCACATAATAATCAACATAATCAAAGTCTGTCAAATCTTTAACTATACCATTGGCGACAAAAATATCCCTCAAACCATCATTGTCCACATCAAAAATCAAAGCACCCCAGCTCCAGTCCGTTGCGTGCACGCCTGCTTGCCTTGCTACTTCTACGAAATGGACTTCATCCGAATCAGGTTTGAAACCCATATTTCTTTGTAAAGTATTTCTAGTAAATTGATGAAAATACCCAGCTTTAACATTTGCCTGATATTTATCCCATTCTTCAAAGGGAGTTTTGGTTTTGACCCGTTCCAAATCTGAGGGGAGCATTTCAGTAACAAAAATATCTGGCCAGCCATTATTGTTAAGGTCAGCGATATCCGCACCCATTGACCCCATGCTAATCTCTGACATCATACTTTCCAAATTTTCTGAAAAAGTACCATCACCATTGTTGATGTACAAATAATCTTTTTCAAAAAAATCATTAGAGACATACAAATCAGGCCATCCATCTCTATTTACATCAGATACTGTCACACCTAGACCATAACCTATTGTACTACCATAGATCCCTGCCTCTTCACTAACATCATGGTATTTCCCATTGTCATTGCGATAAAGCTTGTTACCACCCAAAGGATCCCTTACCTCTCTCTGTCCTAACCTCAGATCATTGATCCCAATAGATCTTGCCGAATTATTGAGCAAGTACATATCTAAGTCCCCGTCTTTATCAAAGTCAAAAAACACTGCATGTTGGGAAAGCCCTTCATCTGCCAAACCATATTCCTTGGACATCTCTGTAAATGTCAGGTCTCCATTATTTATAAAAAGTTCATTATGTCTTTGCTCACCACCAAGTGGCCCTGATTTACAAATATAAATATCTAAATAACCATCCCCATTGACATCGGCCATACTAACGCCTGTTGACCAAATCCCAGACACAGCCAAACCTGCCATTTCTGTAATATCTTCAAATTGAAAATTCCCCTTATTTAAATATAACTTATTCTCAACTTGGTTTCCCGTAAAAAAAATATCTACTAAGCCATCATTGTTGATATCTCCAAGTGCTACTCCACCTCCATTATAAAAATTCCTGAAAGTATAAGGATTGAATTGTTCTGTATAGCTCAACTCATTTTTGAAATTCACACCAGTATGAGACTTATCCATTAGTTCAAAAAGTAGTGGTTCTTCCATTTTTTCAGAACAAGAAAATGAGAGAAAAAAAAGAAACAAGGAATAAATTTGTACGGATGTAGTTTTCACTGAGAAGATTCGAATTAATTACAGATATATCCTCCTGCAGGATAAATGTACTAGCTTATAATTAAAAAGAAGTGTGCAAATGCACACTTCTTTAAAAAAACATATAGGATTTAAATTTAGTATCCAGGATTTTGAGTCAATCTCACATTTCCTTGAATCTTACTTAAAGGAATTGGGAAGACATTCCTTGTAGCAGGGGAGTTTGGTTTTTCCCACCAAGGAGATCCAAATCTATTGAATCTAATCAAATCAGATCTTCTCCAACCTTCTGCAAACAATTCTCTACCTCTTTCTTCCAATAAGCTATCCATTGTCAAAGTTGTAAAAGGATCTACACCTGCTCTCTGCCTCACTTGATTTACTAAGACCAAAGCCCCAGCTGCATTTCCTTGTCTCAAAAGCACCTCAGCTTTCATCAACAATGCATCAGCATATCTAAATACAGGGAAATCATTATTTAAATTAGACTGTGATCCAATAGGAATCTCAAATTTATTAACTCTTGCACCTGCTTGTCTAAAAGCATTTGGCTCCAACTGATTGATATTAGGAGTGAAATTAATATCAACACCGTCAGGATCACCATCAAAACCAGCATCATCCCTTAGGACAGTAACCCCATCAGATGCAAATTGAAGTCCTACCAAGAAGTTGTTTTTTCTCAAATCATCATCTTCATAGCTATTGTAGAATTCTTCTAAAGCTGCATATCCATTCCAAGGTTGTTCTACAAGTTCAAAAGTTTTTTGTGACTCGTAATGAAATGTCATATGGTGAATATTAAATCCAGGAGCATTGTTTGCATCAAAAGGTAACGTAAACATGTTCTCAGAAGAGTTACTATTAGCTGCAGAGAAGTTTGCAAAGTAATTTGGAGTCAAGCTATAAGGACCTTCATTGATAATAAAATCAAGCATCGCATTAGCTTCTGTCCATTTTGGCTGACCAATATACACTTCTGCATTCAAATAAAGCTTAGCAAGTATCATGTGTGCATTCCAATAATTGAAATTGGATCTTCTATTGTCTCTTGTCAACAGATCTGCATTCTCCAAAACACTAGTCTCAATAAAGTTAAACAACTCTTCTCTTGAAGAACTTGGAGGATTTGCATCGGTGGTTGTTTCAATTACCAATGGCACTCCACCACCAAAATTATCCAAAAGAACCAAATAACAGAACGCTCTTAAGACCTTCATTTCTGCTGACAATTCTACGACATCAGGAAACTGTTGGATCAAAGAATTAGTTTCTGCAATTACCCTAAAAGGCACATCCCAAATACCATTCAATCCGCCATCATCAATATTCCAAGTATGTCTATGAGCTCTCACCCAAATCCCTCCATCATTCCAGTCACCACCCTTTACAGGTATGGAGAGTTCATCAGAAGATATCTCTTGATAACTGTAGAACCCACCGTGAGAACCCCAGCTGCCATCATTCAATAGCCTACTGTAAGCAGATTGTTTCAGTACTTCTGCCAATTCAGGCGGAGCTTCGTTCAATAGTCTTTCCTGAGTCACCCCTGTCAAGACTTCCTGCTCCAACTCACATGAAATCATCGTCAAACCGACAATTCCCCCTACACATATTGCTTTTATATTTCGTAACATAGTATAAATCAGTTTATGTTATTTAAATGTTATTGTTAATCCAGTTGTCCATATTCTAGGTACAAAGTAAGTGCTTCTTCTTTCAATACCTGGCGCCAATTGGTCTGGGTTCATTGGGTCTAGTGTATCAGTCCACCTAACTTCTGGATCTACACCCGTGAAATTTGTGATAGTAAATAGATTCTGTACACCAGCATAGAATCTAAGGTTAGAAATGGCACTCGACCTAGTAGGTACATTGTAACCAATCTGTAAGTTATCCAGTCTTAGGAAATCACCTCTCTCAATGTAGAAATCTGAAATCTGCTCTGGAGCATTTGAAATCACTGGATTTGTAGGAGTGTTTTTTGTAATTACAGAGTTCCAAGTAGCATTTCCGTCACCTTCATAAAACAATCTGAAAGAGTTCAACATTTGATGCCCCCAAGACCCTCTCAACAAGAAGTTCATATCCCAGTTTTTGTAGTTAAACTGATTGGTAAAACCAAAGTCTCCCGTTGGCAAAGCATTTCCTAGCCTTTCGAATTCGTTTGGTGTAGTAGTAGAAAGTACAGCTGTACCATCAGACTCTATACTTACCAATCTTGGCCCATAGATATCACCTACGCGTTGACCTTCTATGTTTCTGATTACATCAGAATTGTTTACCCCTGGAGCACCAGGAATACCTCTTCTGATTTCAGGAAGAGTAAGTCCACCAGTACCTATATCTTGTATTCTAGCTCTTTTATACACAGTGAAAACGGCTGTTGGAGTCCAAGTAAAACCATTTCCTAGGTTAATGTTATTTGCAGTCATCAAGAACTCAAAGCCAGAACTATTCAATCCAGCAATGTTAGCCCAGATAGAACCAGCTGTATAATTTGGCTGAGAACCTCCTGGATTAAAAGGATTAGGCTGCCCAACATTTACACCTACGTTGAACAATAGATCTTCGATATTTCTTCTGTAATAGTCCATGCTACCTGTGATCTTACCATCAAACAAAGCATAGTCTAATCCAAATGTCAATTCTCTTGTTGTTTCCCATTTCAAGAATTGATTAGGGTTAGTAGTTTGTAATGGAGCAACCCAAGCAGTATTGATGTCATTTGCATCAAGTAAGATTCTATTTCCATTAAGGAAGATACTTTGAGCCAAATTCGGTGAAGGAGGTAACTGCCCAACAATACCAAAGGAACCTCTCAATTTGAATTGATTAAATGGTCCCATGTCAAAAATCTGTGACAAATCAGCACCTGCTGAAAAAGCAGGGAAGTAACCTGTTTGATTTTGAGCTCCAAAACCTGAATATGTTTCTGCTCTTAAAGTTGCAGAGAAGAAATATATGTTTCTAAAGTTAAAATTAGCACGACCAAACACAGAGTTCAAAGTAGACTTGGCTGCATTGCTATAGATGTTGGTATTATTACCAAATCTAATCCCCGCAGCACCAAGATTGTTCCAGCTTTGATCATATAAGAATTGTCTTACTTGAGCTCCAAAAGCTCTTTCTTCGAAAAGCTGTGTCTCTACACCACCCAACACTGACATATTCAAACCATCAAAAATCTCCTTTTCATATCTCAAATTACCAGAGATGACAGTATTTATTCTATCATAAGTGTTTTGTTGTGCTATACCATTGTTATTTCTACCACCATTTGGCGCTCCATCTAATCTAGACAGATACTGTCCGTTCAGTGTGTTTAAAATATCTTGGGAAAATTGTGCCGAGACAATCAAATCATCTGTGATATCATACTCTGCTCTGTAAGAATATAAAGCGTTTCTTACTTTAGTTTGATTTGTTCTCGTATTGATCAATGCAACTGGATTGTTATTATCAAATCCTGTTGGCTGAAAATACCCCCCATTCAATAATCCTTCTGGAGAATTGTCAAAAACAGGCATGGTTGGATTCAAAATTGTAGCAAACAATAATGCATCTCCTGGTATATCATTTGCCTCTGTATCTGTAAATGCAAGGTTTACATTCATTCTCAGCCTATTGTTTAAAGCTCCATGAGAAAGGTTTAATCTTGTATTTAATGTTTCTCTTCCAGAATTCTTAACGATACCTTGATTGCTTCTGTAATTGACAGATGCGAAATAAGATGTGTTTTCAAAACCTCCTGAAAGTGATGCATTTGTTGTTCCATTCAATGCAGTTCTCAATATTTCATCTCTCCAATTAGTATTATTACCAAAATCGGATGATTCAGGTCTTCTAGCACGGAATTCATCTGGTGACAACACTGGAATAAGGTTGGTAGCTTGTTCCGCTGATCCAAATGTATTTATGGTGACATTTGAGAATCCTTTCTTAGTACTTCCTTTTTTGGTAGTAATCAAAATCACACCCGACGCACCTCTTGTACCATAAATAGCGGCAGCAGAAGCATCTTTCAACACATCGATTGACTCAATGTCATTAGGATCTACAGCATCTATTGATGCACCAATCACACCATCCAAAACAACTAGCGGAGATGAATTCGCTCCAAACGAGGAAATCCCACGTAACCTAACTGTAGGCTGCGCATTAGGTGATCCACCAGGAGTTGAAATGTTCAATCCAGCGACCTTCCCTGTCAACAATGACTGTGGATTTGGAAAGTTACCTTTATTGAACCCTTCAGAACTTATACTAGCTACTGAACTTGTGATTTCCTTTTTATCTTGTGTACCATAACCAATTACTACGGCCTCCTGAAGAGATTGAATATCCTCATCTAGCTCTACATTGATTACACTTTGGTTACCAATGGTAATCTCTTGTGCACTAAAGCCTACAAAAGAAAACACCAATACTTGATCTCCTGGTTGAAGAGGAATGGTAAATTTCCCATCTAAGTCAGTGTTTGTTCCTCTGGTCGTTCCTTTGACCAATACTGTTACTCCAGGAAGGGGATCACCCATGGTTTTATCCAGGACTGTGCCTGAAACCTCCCTGCTTTGTGCGTTTGCCGATACTACAGCTGCAAAAAGCATTGCTGTAACCATCAGAAAAACTTTCATTTTTTGTAAATAATTTCTCATAGGGTTTGTTGTTTTGAAAAAAACGGTTTTCGGTTTAATAGTTAATTTCTCATCCAAGTTGAACGTTTAATTTTAATTTTGCAATTTTTAACAAACGCACAATGAGCCATTTGTAAAATCACGTGTTAACAGAATAAAGGTATTTTTTGCTAATCATCAACTTAAGCACACTTTTATTGATTAATCAGCAACCGAAAACGATTGAATTTTTCGAATAGTTAAAATTTTCGGATTTTATTATAAATGTGAAAAAAAAGGCTTTTTGAGTTTTGTCAGTCTTTACATTTTATCAAAATCAGCCTTCAATTACTTGAAACTGAATTTTACCAAATATTATATTGAATAATATTATATCGAAGAATCTTATGAAGAAAAAGTAGATTTTTATATAAAAACACACAAAAAACCTGATCAAGACTAAACCGTTAATTTTTGCAAAAACTTACCTGATAAGAAAAGCGTTTGATAAAAATGTTTTACTTTTCACATGCATAAATTTGAACGAGATGGTGAAATCAATAGATACTTTAAAGTTTTTTCTATTTTTTATCTTGATATGTGTCTTTGATAATAGCAAAGCTCAAGGTATTAGAGGTAAAGTAAACTCAGACTTAGGGGAACCTCTATCATATGCTTCTGTATATATAAGGAATCTTGGTGATGGGGTTCCCACCAATCAAAATGGAGAATACGAATACAAACTCAAACCAGGCTATTATGATATTGTGGTACAGTATCTAGGATACGCTGCTGTAGTACAAACAGTAGAGGTAAAAACTGAATGGGTTGAATTGAATTTTGAACTTCAGCAACAAACCTACGCCCTTCAGGAAGTTACTGTAAATAGTAAGGCTGAGGACCCTGCTCTTACTGTAATGAGAAAAGCTATTTCTAAAGCAAAATATCATAGACTACAAGTTCAAGAGTATAGTATGATGGTATATCTCAAAGGCACAGGGCAACTTACCAATGCTCCATTTTTTATAAAAAAACAATTAGAAAAAGAAGGTTTGAAACTCAATGAAGCATATACAACCGAATCTGTTTCTGAAATAACCTTCAAACAACCAAACACTATTGAAGAAAAAGTAATCAGTATCAGAACTAATGGAGAAAACAACCAAACATCCCCTGCCCCATACCTTGCTACAAGTTTTTATAATGAAAAAATCAATGAAGCGATTTCCCCTTTAGCACCTGCTGCATTTGCTTATTACAGATTTAGGCTTGAAGGCTCATTTGTTGAAAATGGCAATACGATCAATAAAATAAGAGTCACTCCACGATCTAGAGGAGAAAAGGTGTTTGAGGGAGTTATATTCATAATCGAAGACCTTTGGGCTATCCATAGCCTAGACCTAAAAACATCTCTCCTTGGCTTTGAGATCAATGCAAGACAACTGTATACTGAAGTTGCAGAAAATGTTTGGATGCCCACAACACACACTTATACTTTTGGAGGCAAATTCTTTGGCTTTGCAGGTGAATACAAATACCTCGCTTCGACAAGGGATTATAAAGTTCAATTAAATCCAGACCTTATTGTTGAAACAACCATTATTGATGAAAAAATCGAAGACATCCCGCAAGAGCGAGGTACTTTCGACAAAAATCTTTCAGCCTTGGATCAAATGGCTCAGGCAGACAAAATGACTCGAAAAGACTTTCGAAAGCTCATAAACGAATATGAAAAAGAAGCTGAGAAGGAAAGAGAAAACGTAGAGGTAATATCAAACAGGTCCTATAAGATAGATAGTTTAGCCAAAAAAAGAGATTTGAGCTATTGGGACAGTATCAGACCTGTAAAACTCACTCAAGCAGAAATAAGAGGCTACAAAAGAGATGACAGTGTGGCCGTAATTGAGGCTGCCAAGATCAGTGAAAATGATACCATCATTAAAAAGGCAAGGAGAAAATTCAACGCTACGGACATCATATCTGGAGGCACCTATAATTTTGGCAGGGGAAGATCAGCAGGTTTCAAGCCAAACATCTCCAAACTTTCATTCAATACAGTAGAAGGTTATAAAATGGGCTTAGCGGGTTTTTACAGAATAAGTAAAAGCACCAAAATGGCTGACAGTGTCACAAACCATGTTAAATCTTGGTATTTTGAGCCAGTGGTTAGATATGGATTCTCAAGTAAGCAATTTTATAGTGCAATGGATATCAGGCATTCTGTAAACAAAGGAAGACCCGGATACACTTTGGGTCTAAAAGGAGGTTCCTATATTTTTCAATACAACGCTGACAATCCTATCAACGAACAAGTCAATGCATTGTATTCCATTTTGCTAAGACAAAACTATATGAAACTATATGAGCAGGATTTTGCTACACTCTATTTTGCAAATAGGAAAAATGATGCCATCACCTACAGAACCAACCTGACATATGCCAACAGAAGAACCTTGGATAACAACAGCAATTTTAGCCTTTACAATAAGCCCGAAAGAGAATACACTGAAAACATTCCAGAAAACGTTGAGGCTTCAGCAAATGCTTTTGACAACCATAGGGCACTAATTTGGAACAGTAGTTTTGATTGGAGGCCTGGGGTTAAGTATGAAGTTAGGAATGGACGAAAATCTCCAATATACACTACAGCCCCTTTGTTAAAATTCTCATACACAAAAGGGATTAAAACCGGAAACTTCCAAGATCAAGCAGACTTTGATCTGGCTGAAATTGGACTTGAGCATTTCTTCAATTTTGGAGTCAGTGGAAAACTTGACTTCAACCTAAGGGCAGGCTCATTCTTAAACAACAACCAAGTCTATTTTCAAGACTTTGTGCATTTTGGAGGCAATAGAACCATATTTGCCAACATGGGCGTTGCATCAAACTATAGATTTATGGATTATTATAGATACAGCTCCCAATCAGACTATGTGAGCGGAATCGTCCATTATCAATTCAGAAAATTTTTACTTACTCAATTACCTATGCTTAGGTTCTCTGGTGTGAGAGAAAACGTTTTCTTCAATTATCTAAAAACAGCCAATTCTCCACATTATTGGGAAGTCGGTTATTCTTTGGACAATTTATTCAGGATTTTCAGACTTGAAATGGGCGCAGGATTTGAAAATAACCGTTATGAAAGAGGTGGAGTGAGATTGGGAATTGCTAGTTTTATCAATATAAATTGAAATTGATGAAAATTGGAAATTGGAAAAGTAATCAAACACAAACTTCAGCTAAATGTCTTTTTATGAGTATTTGAATAAGTGGACATGGATCATAAACAACCATATTTGGCAAGACTTTTTTTCTTCAACGGAAGATTAAGGCCATATGTGCAAATTTCATTTTCATCAATTAGCTAAAATGAAATCCTCAATCCAATTGTATGCTTTGTTTGGAGAATATAGAAATTGGATAATCATTGGTGCATGTTTCTTATTCTCTTGAAGGTGAAAATCAGGCTTGGGATTTATCTTTTTGTACGCTTCCAAAAATCTATCGGTAGTCTGTTTTATACTCGTCAATGTTTCTCCACCCATCATTATCATCATCGGTGGATCATTTTTATCCAAAAAATAAATCGGTGAAGTAGCTTTCCAAACTTCGGGATCATCAGTAAATGTCTTTAGGTATTTTGTTCCTGGAGCATATTTCTTTTCTTTCAAAAACCAATACATATCCAAACCCGCTGCATCAATAAGAATAGTCCCCCTGATTGGATTATCGATCTCTAAATCATCAAAATAATTATTTTTTACAGAAATCAAGCTTGCCAAATGCCCCCCTGCAGAATGACCTGAAACAAAAATCCTTTCCGGATCCCCTCCAAATGCTTGGATATTTTCATGTGTCCATTTCACAGCTTGAGCCGATGCAAGAGCCATTTCGCAAACTTGATATTCGGGACTGAGCGGATAATCAATTATTACCGCCACAATTCCTTTTCTCGCCAGCCTAGAACCAAAAAAACTATAAATTTCTTTTTTCCCAGAATCCCAGCTTCCTCCATGGATAAAGATCAAGACGGGATTTTTTCCATTAGCTTTTTTTGGAGCAAATACATTCAGTTGCTTTTCCGGAAGCTTTTCAAATGACTCTTTTTTCAAATATGTTATGTCTTTTGTTCTATTGACCGTCTTGAAAGAACAGGAAAAAGAAACAAGTGTGAGAAATAGGATCACTATAGTAAATTTGAAATATTTCATCGCAGCAAATTTATAGCATATACGAAAGAAGTAATCAATTGAAGCACTATATGATTTATTTAAAAAAAGAACCTAATTAAAAGTCTATATATCAAGTATCAACACAATCCCAATAAAAAAAACTACTCTTTCGATTTTGGCTTATAATCAGTATTTTTACTTTATGAGACAGGATGATTTGAAAAACAAAGTTGAAGAACCAACTGCCGATTATTTACCTACTGGACAAGTAGACGGTCACTACACCTATGCAGACTACCTGACTTGGCAGATGGAGGAAATGGTCGAGCTGATCAAAGGAAAAGTTTTTAAGCAAGCTGCAGCTCCGAGAGTTAATCATCAAAGAATAGCCGGATCAGTATTTACGGCTTTTTTTAGTTTCCTTAAGGGTAAAAAATGTGAAGCTTTTATCGCTCCATTCGATGTTCGACTACCTGTGAAGTCTAAAAAAAACGAAGATATTGACACTGTTGTGCAACCAGATATCTGTGTGGTTTGTGACCCTGAAAAAATTGATGAATTAGGTTGCGTGGGAGCTCCGGATTTAGTCGTAGAAATACTATCTCCGGGCAACAACAAAAAAGAATTGCAAAACAAGTACGAGGTTTACCAAGAATCTGGAATTAAAGAATATTGGGTTATACATCCCAATGAATGTACCTTGATCATCTATACCTTGATTGATGGCAAGTATAATACTTCCAAAATCTTTACTCATGGGGACAAAGTGAGCTCCCAAGCTGTACAAGGTTTTGTACTCGATCTTGAGGAAGTTTTTGACGGAATGATGTAAATGATTTTGTTATGGAAAAGGAAGAGTTGATAAATATGATGGGAGAACCTTCGATCAAAAAGTCAAAAATTCACATGTTTTTTGTAAAAAAAAATCGTGTGAAGTAATCTCAAACAATTAAAAATCAATTAGGTATCAATTAGATTTTTAAAACACATGTTATTTGAATACTATTTTTATGTTTTTCAAACAAAAACAATCGTATTTCATTATTTTTTTCTTCTTTTCTCAATATTTTCTTTTGCATTGCTGATAATTATCTTTAATTTTCAATACTTTCGAGTAAGATAAGCCTATAATAAGTAACGGAAAATTCACCCACATTTCCAAAATCCTTATCAAGTGAACCACATTTCGTCACCCAACGAAAAAAAACAAAATTATGAAAATAGGAATTTTAGGAGGCACGAAGCTTTCGTATTCTTTGGGCAACATGTACCTGTCCAAAGGAGCAAAAGTGGTATTTGGAGTCCGAAAAGGCTTTGAATGCAAAGACGTAGAATGGAAAATCCTAAACATGCACACTGATAAAGTTTTTGGATACAAACAAGCCATTGATCAATCGGACATTATCATGATTTGTAGTGAAAATGAGCATCTTGAAAAAGTATGTGAAGCACTAAAAGAAGTTGATTTAAAAGACAAACTTTTGATTGATTGTACTAATAGCGCATACAACAAATATTTTTATTGTAACACGACCTTCATTCAAGAAAGTATTGGCGGCACTCCACCTATCTACAAAGCTTTTAACAACTTGGGAATAGACTATCCTAAATCAGACATGCTAGGAATGATCAAAGAAACCTATTATTGCGGTGAAAAGGGAAGTGATAAATATCGAGTAAAAAAACTGATCGAACTAATCGGATTTAAAGCTATTGATGCTGGTGAAATTGAAAGCGCACAGCTTTTGGAAGCATTTTATCATCTAAAAAAAGAAATCACTTTTACCAAACAGGAAAACACTGATTTTCATTTTAAACTGATTTCCTTTTAAATCACATATTGAGTTTGATTACTAGAAAAAATGAAAAACATGAAGTTTATTTCTGGAGATTCCTCGACTCCATGATCCTGAAAAACAATATGTGAGCCATTTTCCTTGCATGCTCTTTTGCATAATCAGCGTGATTTCCTACAAAATTTTCATCCAAAGTTTCAAACCACAATTCCAGCCAATTTCCAAAATGCTTTTGCTCTATTGAATGATCTACTTTTTTATCCACAGCTTTATGTACTGGAACAGGATTAAATTTCCCTGCGCCTGGGCCTGTCTGCAATAACACCATTTCCCAAAAATCAGTCAACCTTTCTAAGTGCTCTTCCCAATCCTCCACGATACCATTGAAAATCGGCCCTAAAGAAGCATGAATTCTGATTTTGGAATAAAAAGTACGTACCAAACACGAAACTTCTTCCCTACTTTTAATTTCTTTCAATTGGCTCATCTCTTTTTATAATTTTCTCCAAAACCTTCAAGTCACCATCAATACCTTGCGGAATAGGCAAACCCAGCAATTCCGCTATCAATGGATATACATGAATATTTTGAAAAGCATCTATTTCAAACCCTTCTTTTATTTTTGGTCCATTTGCATAAAAAATAGCCCGCATTTCTTGATACTCAGGACTAAAACCATGCTCTCCAAAAACCTCCGTCTTCAACATCGCAGCTCTATTTTGATATTTTACCATATCGGAGGTAGTTGCTAAGTAAAAGCCCAAATCAGGCAAAATCAACAATTCTCCCAAGCGGTTTCCATAGGTTTCAATATTCTTGTAATATTGTTTATCCTTAACTTTGACTACATTGAAAGGCCCCTCTTTTATTTTTAGCTCTAGATATACCTGCTCGAGCTCTAGTGGATTGTCCAAATAAACATGTGCCATAGCACCGTTATTGACTATTTTTCCAGCAATCTTTTCTGTGATATGGTCTAAATTCAATAAATTCTGCCTAGGCACGTTAGCCATTCCATGATCTGAAACCAAAAACACATTAACACTCAAATCAAAACTTTTTAACCCTTCAAATAATGCTCCCAATTCATTATCAAGTTTTTTCAATTTTTTACTGAGTTCTGCATCATTATTTGGTCCATAAGCATGACCCACATCATCCATATCAGAAAAATAAAGCGTTATCAATCTAGGCCTTTCATCATCTGGCAACTCTAGCCATTCAAAAACCTGAGAAATTCTAGACAAATTTGAAACTCCAGCATCATAATTCCTATAATAACTTGGTCTGACTCCTTGTACATCTGCCTCCGAACCTACAAAATAATAACTTGCAGCTTTTATTCCATTTTGTTCAGCCAATACCCATAAAGGAGTTCCTCCATACCAATACCCATCCTCCACTATACTTCTTTCACGAATGCTATAAACAGTATTTTTAGCAGGTTCAAAGAACGCATTGTTCACAAGACCATGATTCTCAGGCTTCATTCCCGTAGCTATGGTATAATGATTTGGAAAAGTCTTTGTCGGAAAGGAAGGTATCATCGATTTTGCAGCAGTGCCTTCTTGAACAAATTTACTGATATTTTCTGGCTGAAAACGCTCCGTGTAGTCGTATCTATACCCATCCAAAGAAATCAGAACCACATAAGGCTCACCTTCTTGAGCAAAAGAACCTTTGAGCATAAGCATCAATGAAAAGAACAACATTGATGCAAATTTAAATTTTGACATTACACCTTCTGATTTTAATTCCCTAAAGGTAAGACTTGCCAATTGCTCAGACAATGATTCTAGGTAAATTAAGTATTACAAACCAAAAAGCCACACATCAATATCCCTCACTTTGAGAAATGTGATAAAAATCAAACCTACACGCAGTACAAATACACAACAATTAAAAGACCACTAGACTTCAAGAAGTGAACATTTTCTTCGATGGCTAATTTTATTCATATATTTGCATCAACCAACCCAAATATGTTTGTATATGAAAAATAAAATTATTGCACTCGCTGCTTCCACTGCTTTACTTTATGCTTGTGGCACAGCTGAACAAAAAACAGAATCTATGAATCCATTTTTCGAACCTTACGAAACTCCTTTCGAAGTACCTCCATTTGATAAAATCAAAAATGAACACTTCGCTCCAGCTTTGAGGGAGGGGATCAAAGAGCACCAAAAAGAAATCGACAAAATAGCCAACAATACAGAGGTTCCTACCTTCGAAAATACCATCGAAGCTATGGAATATTCAGGTGAATTGCTTAGTAAAGTTTCTAGAGTATTTGGCAACCTCAACTCTGCCAATACCAATGACGAGCTTCAAGCAATCGCAAAAGAAATGTCACCTGAACTTTCAGCTCATAGTGACAATATATCACTCAACTCAAAACTTTTTGAAAGAGTGAAGGCAGTTTGGGAAAGTAAGGATCAACTTGAACTCAATGCAGAACAACACAAGCTCTTGGAAAACTCTTACAAGTCTTTTATACGAAATGGAGCAAACTTAAATGATGCCGACAAGGATAAGTTAAGGGAAATCAACACAAAGCTTTCTTCACTTACCCTTCAGTTTGGTCAAAACCTTTTGGCAGAAACCAATGCTTTCAAGCTGGTAATCGATAGGGAAGAAGACCTTTCTGGGCTTCCTGAAGGACTGATCAGCTCTGCAGCAGATGATGCCAAAGCAGCAGGAGAAGAAGGAAAGTGGCTTTTTACACTTCAGAATCCCAGCGTGATGCCGTTTTTACAATATGCTGACAATCGTGAATTGAGAAAACAAATCTGGGAAGCGTACAAAAACAGATCTGATCAAGGAAATGAATTTGACAACAAAGCTGGACTAATCGAGATTGCAAACCTGAGAAGGGAAAAAGCGCAACTTTTGGGATACAATACGCATGCAGATTATGTTTTGGAAGAGTCTATGGCTAAAAATGCTGACAATGTTTACAAATTGCTAAACCAACTATGGGCACCTGCTCTGGCAAAAGCGAAAGTCGAAAGAGACGAAATGCAAGCGCTCGTTAAAGCAGAAGGCAATGACTTCAGTATCGAGCCATGGGACTGGAGATATTATGAAGAAAAATTGCGTAAGCAAAAATTCGATCTTGATGAGCAAGAAATCAAACCATATTTTTCTTTGGGAAAAGTTCAAGACGGTGTATTCATGGTAGTCAAAAATCTTTGGGGCTTAACTTTCACCGAAATTAAAGACATCCCAGTCTATCATGCAGATGCTAAAGCTTATGAAGTGAAGGAAGCAGACGGATCGCATGTTGGAGTTTTGTATATGGATTTCCATCCAAGAGCTTCCAAGAGAGGTGGCGCATGGATGACTTCCTACAGATCACAAAAAACAGAAAATGGTGAAAGAAAAGCTCCAGTTATCTCAATTGTATGCAATTTCTCAAGACCTACAGGCAATGCACCTGCATTGTTGACTTTTGACGAAGTGACTACTTTCTTCCACGAATTTGGCCATGCTCTTCATGGTTTGCTCTCTAACGTGGAATACCAGAGTCTTGCTGGCACTTCAGTCCCTAGAGACTTTGTAGAACTTCCTTCACAAGTAATGGAAAATTGGGCTACAGAGCCTTCGGTGATGAAGCAATATGCTTTTCACTATGAAACTGGAGAAGTTATTCCTGACGATTTGATTGCTAAATTGACTAACAGCGGAACTTTCGGTCAAGGTTTTGGCACCACGGAGTATTTGGCAGCTTCATTGCTTGATTTGGATTACCATACCAGAAGTGAAAACATCACGAGCAATGCCACTGATTTCGAAAATGCTTCTTTGGAAAAAATCGGTTTGATTGATGAAATCATCCCAAGATATAGAAGCCCATACTTCCAGCACATTTTCGCTGGTGGGTACTCTTCTGGGTACTACAGCTATATTTGGTCTGGTGTATTGGACACAGATGCTTTCCAGGCATTCAAGGAGACTGAGCTTTTCAACCAAGAAAAAGCACAAGCCTTCAGAAAAGAAATCCTTGAAAAAGGTGGAACGGAAGACCCTATGAAAATGTATGTGAATTTCAGAGGTGCAGAACCAAAGATCGATGCCTTATTGAAAAAAAGAGGGTTAGACCAAATCCCAGTGCAAAGAAACAAATAATCCAAAGATTTTTTTTTAGTAATTCAAAAACGCCCCAAAAAACGCTGATTTTTGGGGCGTTTTGCTTAAAAGAACATCTCATACAACCTCCCTATCCTCGACTTCAATTCAGAAACAGTCACAACTCCTGCAGACCTGAAAAACTCTTTTCCATCAAAATACAAAATAATTCCCGGTACAGACAGCATCCTGATTTGCGCTGCAAGCTCTCTGTTTTGTTCAGCATGAAGAATAATCATTTCCATTTTAGGGAAATCTTTATCAAGCATTTCACAAACCTTTGGGTATAATACAGTACAAATACCACAATCCTCTTGATAAAGATAAATCAAAGCTGCAGGAAACTGAATCAGCAACTGATTAAATTGATCCATTGACAATTTACTTTTCACTTCCATTTATTTCTATTTTGATTATTTATTCCTATATCAAAAGGGTCAATCCCAAATACCTACAGTAGTATTGAGTCAACCTTTATAAACCGATGCGGGTATATCATAAATACCACATCAATCTGGACTGATGTAATATTAACTTAGTATTGGAATGAATCAAAACATAAGAACTTACATCTTCTCTGACTAAAAACAGCACAAATTTCACTTTAGGGCAATTGATGTATTGGCTTCTTTAATTGGCCTGAACGGCCCGAATTTATGTTGATTTTCCAAAAACCCATCTACATAAGGTCCAAATGGGTGATCGAAAGGTTTCTTACTAATATCTGGCCAATCCATAGAAATATCTTTTTGTGGTCTTTGCATAGAATTGACATAGGCTGCTACGTCCCAAGCCTGCTCATCTGTAAGAATTGGATTTTGATAAGTACTTCCCAAAGGCATGTTTGCTTTAACATAGCCTGCAAACCTAGACAATCTATAAAGCCCTGCTCCATCATTATAACTATTTTCACCCCAAAGAGGGGGATATGTGTAACCATACCCATCTACCCTTAATACTCCTTGTCCTTCTTCGCCATGGCAAGATTTACATTGATTTTCATACACCCTTTTGCCGGCTAAAGGATTAGCTGCTCTATCCAAATATTGTAATTCAAAAAGCCCTGCTCCTTTTGGAGTTTCCCCTTTAGGAACATCCTTTCCCAGCCATTCCATGTAAGCAACTATTGCGATCATTTCTCTACTGCTTTGGGAAAGAGGTTGTCCATTTAGGCTCCGCTCAAAACAATCATTGATGCGCTTAGGAATATCTTCGATTTGTCCAGATCTTGCTCTTACTTTAGGATATGTCGCAAACACTGCAGAATAATTATTCCCCAATGGCATAGTCCCAGAATTAATATGGCAATTTTGACAATTCATCCCATTAGAAATCTGACCCACTTTACCATTTGGCCCCAAATATTCTGACGTATTGCTTATTAATTCTTTTCCATAGATTATCAGTTCGGAATTTGGTTCCAGATTCACCAAGGCCCAATCTGGTGGTAGCCATATCCCATCTTCACTAATCAAAGGAAAAATGGTCTCCAATTCAGAAGGGGGGTTTATGTCTACTTGAAATTCTGGTAACTTTCCACCTTGATATATAAAAATAATTGACCCAAAAATCAATATTACAATTGTAACAACCGCCATGATCAACACGGAAATATGAGAAATCAATTTTGTAAAAGTGTCAAATGATTCTTTCATAATTTTGGGTTCGATTGCAAAATCAAAAATGCAATTTTTAATAAACTACAAATGTGATATTTCTCACACGAGCTTGAAATATCTGAACTTCCAATATTAAGTTGTGTGATTATCCGCAATTACACCATTAGATGAATGTCTCATATACATTTAATGTAAATAATAATCAACTGTCTACAGTCAAGAAGACGGATCATCATGTTAAGTTCTATATAATATAAAACAAAAAAAACATAAGTTCATCACTGCTATTATAAACCTAACGCAATCAATTCTGTTCGTTTTCAAAAACCTCAAGGCGAATACTAGACAAAAGCGTAATCCCTAAGCCTGCAACTGCTATAAGAATAAACGATGCCTGAAGGCTCAATAAATCAGCTATAAACCCAATAAGCGGTGGACCTGTAAGAAACCCAAAGAATGAAATCGTGGAAACAATAGCCAAAGCAATTCCTGGTGAGTAAAGCTTGGATCTTCCAGCTACACTATATGATACAGGGATGATCGCTGCTACTCCAAACCCAACTAATAAAAAACCAACAGTAGCATAAACTGGCGTAGGTAAAATTACAGAAATCAAAAGCCCTACAAATATCAAAACCCCACTTAACCTTAGTATATACAATTTCCCAAATTTGTTGGTCAATCTATCCGCCAAAAACCTTCCTGAAGCCATTGCCCCCATGAATGACACATATCCAAGAGCCACCAAACCAGCCTCAATCTCTACTACTTTTTTGAAATAAACACCGCTCCAATCAAACATACAACCCTCAGATAGCATACCAAGAAAGGCTATTCCCCCGATCCGCAAAAGTAAAGCGTCTGGCTTTTTCATTACAAATCCCCCTCTGTCTTGATCTTTCTCCTCTTTAACCAAAAAACTATAAGATATCATCAAAATAAGCAATGCTATTACTGAAATCACCAGATAATGAAAACGAGGTAGCACATCAAGATATATCATAACAGCACCTATACCTGCCCCACTAAACCCGGCCAAACTCCAAAGACCATGGAAAGAACCCAGAATACTTCGTCCATACATATCTTCTACTGCTAATGCTTGCGTATTCAAAGAAATATTCATCATATTTCCAATCATCCCAAATACAATTACAACAGGTACCAATATCCAAAGTGTAGAGCTAAATCCTATTAGTGGCAAAAATATCATGTAACCTAAAGCCCCTAATATAATCACAATTCTGCTCCCAAATCTATGAACTGCCCATCCCGCCAATGGTAAAGCCGCCAAAGAGCCTATTGGCAAGCCTAACAAAAGCGTACCCAATTGAGACTCTGATAGATCAAACTTTGATTGTACATCTGGTATCCTCGATGCCCATGATGCAAAACATAATCCAGCAAGAAAAAACAAACTGCCCAAAGCTGCTCGGCGTTTTTGTAGGATTGTCATAATAAGAATTGTAGGTTTAAGAAATAATATGCAAGTTAGCTACAATAATCAAGACCAATACACTTATTACCTAGCTAATTACTTCTTGGTAATTCAAACGTTTGAAAAAATAATTTTTGATTGATAAATGGTTATTGCAAACAAAAATTCCACTGTCTAGTTAAAAAACAATGGAATTTGTAATAGCAGGAACAGTCGTCTTAGCAGCTATCTTATTGATAAGATTTGTGATAAAAAGAGTATTTGATTGAGAACAGCTGCCGGTATTTGCAGCTGTTCTCAATCAAAAAGCATATTTTAGTTTGGTAATTTATGTGAAAACTTACCGTACACCCATGTACCAGCAATTGCACTTATAAGGGTGACTACAATCACAATAAAACCACTACCGATCTGAGCAAATAAGGGTCCTGGGCAAGCGCCAGTCAAAGCCCATCCCAAACCAAAAACAAACCCTCCAATGATTTGGCCTTTTCTAAATTCTTTTTTTGGAATTTTGATAGATTCTCCTTTTATGGATTTGATATTAAATCTCTTGATCAATTGAATTGAAATCAAACCAACCAAAATAGCAGACCCGATAACTCCATACATAAAAAACGACTGCAACCTAAACATTTCCTGAATTCTAAACCAAGAAATAATCTCAGCCTTGACAAATACCGCTCCGAACAATATTCCAATAATTAAATATTTTAATAAGCCGTCACTGTTTTCTTGCATATTTGGAGCTTCACACTCGACTGGCTGTATATTTTTCACTTTCTCTTCTACTTTCATCTTATATCAAAATTAAAACCCTACTAATTTCATCAATTGTTCTAGCAACACGTGTGTCATCATAAATCCTCCCAACATAAAGAATATCGTAGCTACCAACGAAGGCCACTGAAGTGAGGAAATACCCATTATGGCATGTCCTGAAGTACATCCTCCTGCATACCTAGTCCCAAAACCTACCATAAACCCTCCAATGACAAAAAAGAGAAGACCTTTGGCCGTAAACAGGTTATCAAAGGAAAATATCTCCACAGGCAGTAACCTAGAATAATCGGTAATTCCCAATGCTGCTAAATCTCTTTGGGTTGATTCTGCGACTACAATTGTATCTGGGTTTGAAAAGAAAGAAGTCGCTACAAATCCCCCAAGCAAAACACCAATGACAAATACAATATTCCACATTTCTTTTTTCCAATTATATGTAAAGAAAGGAATGTTAGCAGGCACGCACATTGCACACACATGCCTTAATGATGATGATATCCCAAACGATTTGTTACCTACCAGCAGTAATACAGGTACCGTTAACCCAATCAGTGGGCCTGCCACATACCAAGGCCATGGTTGACTTATCCATTCAATAATTTGTTCCATTTTTTTCTATTTATTTTTATTTATTGTTTTTCGTATTTGTCCTCTTCTGATTAGAAACCATTTTTAAAACTGCTTATTTAGCATATTTGAACTGTTATCTGAATGGCATCTTTTGACTCTTGTAATCATGTCCAAATGGAAGACCAATTGTTATAGTATTTTTATTCAATATACTTTTTCTGGCTTTAAGGCTGATCATTATACTCTTTTATCAATAAAAGCCAAAAACCTTCTTAAATCATTATTTTACTGACAGTTAACTAAATTAATTTCTAGAATTTATAATCAAGAATAAAGTTAAAATTCCACATATCTACTCTATTTATTTTATTGGAATCAGACAAACCAACCCTATCTTGAGCTGTTTTATTGACTGCCAAAAGTTGAAAGTTCAACCCTTCGAAGTAATCCTTAAATCTATATTCCAACATACCAGTAAAATGATAGTAACTTGGAATCCCATACTTATTGGTGGTAAATGAAGTCATGGAAGAATGACTGACATATCCGGCACCCATTTGAACAAATAACCCATCTACAGATGTCACCAAATCATATTTCAACACATAAGCATTCATTGCTCCGCTTCCTTCATACCTTTCTCTAGGCAAGCTTGCAAAGAACCTCTCCCTTCCCCACTCTCTGGGAAAAAGGAATCTCCCTTGTCCATTAATCCCAAGATAGTTTATTGATACATTGTGCTGCCCTCTAAACAAACCTACTTTAGCTCCGATTCCGGAAGGTTTTTCTTCTGGCAGAATATATGTCAAGTGTGTATCTGGATTCCCTCCATTATTGACTGCATACTGATGAAAACCCTGTACACCTATATGTAACCTTGTGCTTTGAGGTAAGTTGACAGTATAATCAACTTGTCCGAAGGACATATTGAAAACATTTTCTGCCGTATAGTTCCAAGCCTGTGCTGTTAGACCCTTATCATGATATTGAAACCCAATCAGACCAATTCCTTTTGAATTAATCCTTCCCTTATAATTTGAAGGTTCGCCAAAGGGATTTCTGCCAAAACTATACACACCAAAAGATTCATCTATCCCATACCAATCTACTGTACCTCTGATAGTCACTTGACTGATCCACATCGCTGTAGTCTTCAGTTTAAGTCCTGAATAAGTAACTGATAAGCCTTGGAAGACATTTGGGCGCATCCTATTATCCTGGTCGTTTAGAAGTGGGGTGATTACTTTCTGCCTACCCAAAATGAGCTTTACCTTATTTTTTCTATAAGCCATATAAAGCTCCTCTAACCTATCTAGCTTACTTGTGTTTTCTATGTCATTCATATCATACAATAGGATTTCATATCTATTCCCAGCTCCTGTGATTGGATCAGCAATTCTTATGTTGCTTTCGAATACTTGATATGTAAAGAAGCCATTGAACCTAAATTGAAAACCGTTCCACTCTGGGCTTGTATAACCTATCCCCGCACCAGCTGCAAGAGTTGCATAATCTATAATCTCACCTGAATTGAGTGTTGACATAAGATAGGACCTAAAGTGAAAATCAAACTTTCCGCTTTTAAGATCTTCTTTCAATGAGGTCTTAATTACTGATGTAGTATCGCCTACAGAACTGCTAGTCTGAGCTATGCTATGCTGAGCAAACGATAAAATCAAAACAAAACCCAAACTCTTAATCATTTTCAAAATTGGTCATTTCATTTTCGCAAAAAAGTGACAAAGATCACTTAATCCTATACTATATCAAAAATGGCAAGACCAAAGCCTTGCCATTCTACAATAAAACTGAAGTAAGACGCTTAGTTACAATAAGGTCGAAGGACACACATATTCACTTACATCAAATTTCTCAGATTCTTTGATAGCCTTAAATCCACCCTTAACATCAATTAAATTATCATACCCTCGGGCTTTCAGTATTGAATTAAATACCATTGACCTGTAACCGCCTGCACAATGCACGTAATAAGTTTTGTTTTTATCAACCAAAAGCATACTATCATTGATGTAGTCGAGTGGTGCATTTTCTGCACCTACTACATGTTCACTCAAAAACTCACTGTTTTTCCTGACATCTAGGATATTTACATTTTGATTTTCCGCCTGAATTTCAGAAAGTTCTTCAACAGAAATAGACTTTATGGTATCTATCTCCCTATTATCAGCTTTCCATGCGTCAAACCCTCCATCGAGATATCCAATAGAATGGTCATAACCTACACGAGCTAACCTTGTAATCACTTCCTCTTCAGTGCCAGGTTCAGCTATTATCAAAATTTCTTGCTTGAGGTCTGGAATCATTGCACCAACCCATACGGCAAAACTACCTTCTATACCAATATTTATTGCATTAGGAATGAACCCTTTGGCAAAAACCTGAGCATCCCTAGTATCTAAAACAATTGCTCCTGTCTCATTCGCGGCAGCCTCAAAAGCTGCTGGTGTTAATGGATTCACACCTCTTGCCAGTACATCATCTATACTATCGTAACCCTCAATGTTCATCATCACATTTTGAGGAAAGTACGCAGGTGGCGGAGTAAGACCTGTCAATACCTCCTTCACAAACTCTTCTTTGGTCATCTCTTGAAGCGCATAGTTTGTCTTTTTTTGATTTCCAAGAGTATCTGACGTCTCCTTACTCATGTTTTTACCACATGCTGATCCCGCCCCATGTGCAGGATAGACAATAAGATCATCTGACAATGGCATAATTTTATTTCTCAATGAATCATACAAATGAGCTGCTAATTTTTCTTGTGTAAGCTCGGCAATTACTTTTTGAGCTAAATCAGGTCTCCCGACATCTCCAATAAACAAAGTGTCTCCAGTAAAAATCGCCTCCTCTTTACCTTCTTCATTGTACAGTAGATAACAAGAGCTCTCCATTGTATGGCCTGGTGTATGTATCAACTTAATTTTAACCTTTCCCACCATAAACTCTTGTCCATCTTCTGCTACTATAGCATCAAATCCCATTTTCATCCCTGTTGGACCATATACAATATCTGCCCCTGTCTTGGCCGCTAAATCTTGATGTCCCGAAACAAAGTCTGCATGAAAATGAGTTTCAAAAACATATTTGATCTTTGCATTGTTTTTTTCCGCTTGATCAATGTATGGCTGTACTTCTCTCAACGGATCAATGATGGCTGCTTCTCCATTTGATTCGATATAGTATGCGCCTTGGGCAAGACAACCGGTATAAATTTGTTCGATTTTCATATTCGTTTTATTGATAGTTTGAAGTTTTTTACAATACACAAATTTAAAAGAGCTAAGGCTTCTCTTAAATGACTTTTATCACCTTAAACAACTTTTAGCAAATTCTCGTTGATGACATTGACTAGCTGATGTGCTGGTACTACTCCTGATTGCCTCCACAAAACTTTCCCTCTTTGGAAAAGAATAAGTGTAGGAACCCCTCTAACTTGAAAATTACTAGCTGCCAATTGGTTTTTATCCACATCTACTTTGATAATCTTAACTTTGTCTCCAACTTGCTTTGCTGTATCCATAAGAATTGGCTGCATCATTTGACATGGACCACACCAAGTCGCAAAAAAATCTACCAAAACAGGTTCATCCCCTGAAATCAATTCATTGAAAGTTTTTTGTTGAGTGCTCATGATTCATTGTTTAAATTGTATATCAAAAGTATAACATATCACCATCCATTACAGTAATTTTTATCACAGAAGCTTAAATGCTGTTAAAATTCCTGAGATTAGTGATTATTTGCTTATTTTCGCCCGACATCTATTTCAAAAACAATGCTTGATTACAAAAAGGTCAATAATCTGACAGGTTGGCTGATTGCCTTAGTCGCTACTTTAGTTTATGTATTAACAGTTGAGCAAACGGCAAGCTTTTGGGATCCAGGAGAATTCATCGCCGTATCCTACAAGCTGCAGGTCCCCCACCCTCCGGGAGCACCGTTGTTCTTATTGATTTACAGAATGTTTGGATTCCTCGCAATGGGCGATGGACTTCAAGTAGCCTACTGGATGAATATCGGTAGTGCAATATTTTCTGGATTTACCATTCTTTTCCTTTTTTGGTCTATCACTTTGCTAGGAAGAAAGCTATTCAAAATGGAAGCCGGAAAAGAAAGCAAAGGCCAAACCATTAGTCTGATGGGAGCTGGGATCGTGGGTGCTTTGGTTTATACCTTTTCAGATAGTTTTTGGTTTTCGGCTGTGGAAGCGGAAGTGTATGCCATGTCTTCATTCTTTACGGCTATTGTAATTTGGGCATTTCTCAAATGGGATGTAATCGAAGACCCTGTTTTGGAAAACAAATGGATGATCTTTATTGCCTATCTGGTAGGCTTATCTATCGGTGTCCATTTGCTCAACTTGGTTACCTTGCCTGCATTGGCTTTGATTTATTATTTTAAGAAATACAAAGAACCAAACATCAAAGGTGGTGCCATCGCACTCATACTAGGTGGTGTAGCGCTGATCATAATCAACAACTTTATCATTCCAGGCTTACCAAGCTTGGCAGGATCCATCGAGATCTTTTTTGTAAATAGCATGGGGCTTCCGTTCGGCTCAGGAATAGTATTCTTTAGTATCATCTTCATTGGGTCGTTAGTTTATGCAATACTTTATTCTATCAAAAAAGAAAAAGTAATTCTCAATACAATCTTGTTGTCCTTGACTTTTATTCTGATTGGCTATGGATCATATGCTTTGATCGTCATCAGAGCAAACCAAGATCCTATCATCAACGAAAATAATCCTAAGGATATCGTCAGCTATGTATCCTACCTCAAAAGGGAACAATATGGGTATAGACCATTGCTACATGGGCAATATTTCACGGCTCAAGTAGAGTCACAAGAAGATGGTGCTCCAATCTATCTTAAAGGGAAGGACAAATATGAAATCGTAGACTACAATACAGTCACCAAATACGATAAAAACAAAACAACAATACTTCCGCGAATCTACTCTACACAAGAACGTCACAAACAGATCTACCGTGCAAAACTAGGATTGAGTGCAGGTCAGGAACCTACTTTCTCTGATAATATTTACTTCATGTTTACCCATCAACTTGGACACATGTATTGGAGATACTTTATGTGGAATTTCTCAGGGCGTGAAAGTGATTATTCGGATGCACCATGGTTGGGAATCACAGATGCATTCAGCGACAAATTCCCAGATTACATCAAGGAAAACAAAGCCCATAACAATTACCTAATGCTCCCACTTATTCTTGGGCTAATTGGGCTATTCTTCCAAGCTAAAAAAGATCCGAATTCATTTTATGTCACAATGGGGCTTTTCCTCATGATGGGTGTCGTATTGGTGATTTATCTTAACTCGCCTCCTGTGGAACCTAGAGAGCGAGATTACATCTACGTAGGCTCCTTCTATGCTTTTGCCATATGGGTTGGGTTTGGCGTATTGGCCATTGCTCATGGTATTGCCAAAATTAACAAAAACCTTGCTTTAGCGGGGGTTTTTGCAACATTGATCACATTCCCTATCCCTGTATTGATGGCAAACCAAAACTGGGATGACCACAACAGACAAGGAAGATATTTCTCTGTGGATTCTGCAAGAAACTTCTTGGCATCCTGTGAACCTAATGCAATTCTCTTTACTGGCGGTGACAATGACACTTTCCCTCTATGGTATGTGCAAGCGGTTGAGAACTTCAGGACTGATGTCAGAGTAGTCGTATTGAGTTATTTTGATACCGACTGGTATGTAGATCAAATGACAAGAAAAGCATATGAATCAGCCCCTTTACCATTTTCTTTAGAATATGAACATTACAGAAAAGGTACAAATGATGTGCTTTACTTGCTCGAAAGAGAAGGACTTGATGCTATTTCTGCTCGGGAATATCTAAAACTACTCAGAAACAAAAGTGATCTATTAAAACTTCAGGGTTCTAATAAAATGACTTTGAATATGGTGCCAGCAAGAAACATTATTCTAGATGTGGACATCGAAAAAGTTTATAATGATGGATTGATTCCTGAAGGCATGGAAGCCTTGATGGTAGATCAAATGAACCTAAGAGTAAAGGGCGAATATATGACTAAAGGCAATATGATGCTTTTGGATATGATCACTACCAACAACTGGGAGAGACCAATATATTTTAACAACACTTCACTGGCTACTATCGGATTGGATTTGGAAGATTATGTAGTCATGGAGGGAATGACTTATCGATTACTTCCAGTAAGAAAACCACAAAACTTCAGAGCTGAATTGGTAAATACTGAAAAGTCCTACAAACATATCATGGAAGACTTTGCTTTCAGGGGAATGGACAATCCTGACAACTACTTTGATGATGAATTCCGAAGATTCACTTCCAACCACAGAAGCTCAATCAACAGCATTGCAATTGCTCTTTTGGATGAAGACCAAATGGATAAAGCAGCAGATGTACTTAAGTTCAGTCTAGAGAAGATGCCAAATGAAGCCATCGCTTACGATTTGGCAAGTGGACAGTCTGTACCATTGTTGTTCGAAGTTGGTGAAGATGATTTGGCTTTGGATATAGTAGATAAGATGAGTGTAAGATCTATTCAGCTATTAGACTTCTATGCAAAGACTGATAGACCTTACGATCGGGAAGCCATGATCTCTTTGGAAATGCTAAGATATTTTGTTCCGCTTTTGGAAGAAAGGGGCTATGAGGAGCTTGCTACAGAATTAAGAAAAAATCTTGAAAGATTTATTGGAACTTCGAACAACAATAGATTGGACAGAAGATGATCAATAAATAGTTCAAAAAACCATCACAGACAATCTTTATATTATTGAAAAGAGCTCCTGATTGAATTTAGGAGCTCTTTTTTTTATAAACACTTAGTGAGACTTTGGTGTATCAAGTGCTGAAATAAAAAAAAATATCACCTCTTTTTCTCCAACACATAAAACAGATCTAACCCTTGATCTGAATGATCTACCAAGAGGTAATCAGTATGCTTGATATCCATCACTACATTTCCTTGTTGTTTGTGAAGCCTTTTTCGATTTAGCCTATTGAGAATCTCATAAGGTAATCTTAAAAGTGCAGAAGGCAATCTATGCTGCAAATCCAGCACATCAAATCTCATTATTTTATTGACAGATTTGCGATTCTCCTCATGATAACTCCATACTTTATCATTCCCTCCTATTCCCATAGCATTTACTTTGTCAAAAACTTCTTCGCAAAGATTAATCAATTCCTTTCCTGTATATTCTCTGATATGCCAAGGATTTCGCGATAGTGTATGCCTAATATTTGGAGTAGAAATGATTGCCTTTCCTCCTGGCTTCAATACCCGGTAGATTTCCTCCAAAAATAATTTATCATCTTGAATATGCTCTATTACTTGAAAACTAACTACCGTATCAAAACTATTGGATTCTATTCCCGCAAAAGGGGGGATCACCGCTTGCTCAAAAGCTACAGCTGGATACTTTTGCTTCAGCTCGTCGATTACAGCCTGTATTTTATCAATCCCCAAGTAACTATCCACTTGATCCAACAATTCCTCCACACCCCTTCCTTCTCCACAGCCTACCTCAAGCAATTTCCCTGAGACCATTGGCTTTGCTGCAATATAGGCTTTTAGAAGGCGTTGATGAATTGGGTTATCACTAACCAACTTATCCGATGCAATTTCCGTTGTATAGGTAGCCATTTAAAATTTTATTAATTTGAGCAAAAATAAGGTTAATTTTTGAACCAAATGACAACAAAGACAATAACAAAAAAAATTCAGCTACTTTTAAGTGCCTTGGCACTTAGCTTTACTTGTTCACTAGTAGGTGTAGCCCAGCAATCACTAGAATCTACTAATCAAGCACTTAGATACTCTCGGTATTCTAGAATTTCTCTGAAAATTATTCCAATACAAGAAAGCAGTAGAGATTTTGTATTACAAATGCCCATCGAAAAACTTGAAGACAATGCCGCATTTGGTGATTACAATTTTTATTTCACCATTCTTTCAGGATATAATCAAACATTCACTGACGAAAATTTGACAAAACTAGAAGAAAATGATCTAAAGTTAAATACCCAGAATCATTTCTATTTTGAGCAAAAAATCAAAATACCTGAAGAACAAAATGTAGCGATTGCTTTTCTGAAAGTAGTGGATACAAGGCAAGGTGATGAGTATTATTACCATGTGGATTTGATCAGTCCATTTGTTTTGGGTCATCCAAATTTTGGGGCATACTTTGGAAACAATATTCCATTTGATCAGAATTTCCTCATCCAAGAAGAGGCTTTACTTTTCAAAACAAAAGGGCCTGTATCCTTGCATACATTTTACTACCCGACGAAATTTGACTCACCATACCCTCCTATGGAAATCAAGCCAGCACCAGTCCCTAGGGAGATCCAGGTGGAAGACCAAGGTGATTTTCTGGCCAATACACCAAGAAATTTTGATGATTACGGATATTTTTTCATCCAATCTGACACTAATTCGACCCAAGGGCTAATGATCAAAACAGTTCCACAGGCATTTCCACGGGTAGAATCTTGGGAAGAAATGGTGGATATGGTCGTATATATCTCTACGAGAAAAGAACATGAAGCGCTATTGGAAGCTCAAGACAAAAAACTCGCTTTAGATAAGTACTGGTTTGGATTGACCAAAGACGAAGAAGCAGCCAAAACATTGATTCGCGAATATTTTAGACAGATTGAGTTTGCCAATATACTTTTTACAGATTTCAAAGAAGGATGGAAAACAGACAAAGGAATGGTCTATACAGTAATGGGACCTCCAAATGGCGTTACATTCAGACAAAATGCAGAAATATGGACTTATGGAAATCTTGATTCTAATTCAAAAATAAACTTTACCTTTGCACGCGTCAAAAACATTTTGACTCCCAATTATTATACACTCAACCGTTCGAGAGCTTTACAGCCAGAATGGTTCAAAAGCATTACACTATGGAGAAGCGGAAGGATGGATTTCTAATTGAACGAGGCGAGCAAGACAAAGATTTTATCTTTGGTACCCGTGCGGTCATGGAAGCTATTAATGCCCAAAAAGATATAGACAAAATCCTTGTCAATAAAGAGCTGAACAATGATTTGATCAAAGAATTATTGGCACTTGCAAAGCAGGAAAAAATCCCTGTAGTCCGTGTCCCTGAAGCCAAGCTTAACAGAACAACAAGAAAAAATCACCAAGGGGTTCTTGCCCATATTTCTGCAATTCAATACGCATCCCTAGACAATGTCATAGATGAATGCTTCAGCAAAGGAATAGCTCCACTGATTCTCGTATTGGATAGAATCACTGACGTAAGAAATTTTGGTGCCATGGCAAGAACTGCGGACTGTGCAGGTGTACACGCCATTGTCATTCCTGAAAAAGGAAGTGCACAGATCAATTCCGATGCCGTAAAGACTTCTGCTGGCGCATTGAACTTCCTACCTGTTTGTAGGGTGAAGAACTTATATTACACGGTGAAGGACTTGAAAAAAATGGGGTTGAGTGTAGTAAGTGTCACTGAAAAGACTGACAGAGAGATGTACGAAGCTGATTTCAGCATTCCCACAGCTTTGGTTTTGGGATCTGAAGAAGATGGTATTTCTCCAGAGATCATGGGAATCAGTGATGAATTTGTCAAAATCCCACTTTCTGGAAATATTGAAAGTTTAAATGTGTCTGTTGCTGCTGGAGTGGTGATTTACGAAGCGATTAGGCAGAGGAAGTAGTGAGTAATAAACGTTTTTTGTATTGAAAAACTAAAAAATAATTCTGTAACTATTTGCGATTTAATATATATATACGTTTGCAAGACAACTATAAACATATTAAATCATGAAAAATTTAAAGCAGTATCTCTCTGCTTTTTTAGTAATGGTAGTTTTCTTTGCTACATTGGCCATTTCAATTATTGAAGTTAGTGCTTTTGATGATACTAAACCACAAACTTGTAGGAGTGAATGTGTAAGAGATGAAGAGGCTGTATGTAGTATTTGGACTGTAGATCCCGAGAATGAACCTATATGGGGAAGTTGTGTACACTGGAGGAAAAAGGATGGTGGTTCAATTGAGCCTGTGGAATAAAATCCATTCTAGGCTAGAACAAGTTATTTGTTCTAGCTTTTTTTATATCTCGTGCAAATCAAAATTTATCAAATGAAAAACCACGTTTTATTTCAATTCTTGATCTTGCTTATTGTCACCGTTGGATGCTCAAAAAAAGATGAGTTCTATCTAATTGGGTCTATTGAAAAAGTTAATTTCGATAATTTACCACTGAGTGACACTTTGTTTAGCACCGAAGTTAATGAATTGTCAGATACCCTATTTTTACCAACAAGAATTCTCACTGTAGGCGATTATCTGATTATCGTTGAAAGCGTTTCTGATAATACTATGCATATCTACAATCTTGCAGAGGAGAAATATATTGGCTTATTTGGTAAAAGAGGTGCTGGCCCAGGTGAAACATTTTCTCTATGGCGATTCCATGTAAAGAATGCAAAAGAGTTTTTAGCTTTAGATACTGAACTTGCGAAAGTTGTATTTTATAATATCGATACCCTAATTTATAAAAACACACACTCAGATGAATTTTTAAATAAAGGCTTGTCATACACGAATGGCATAGTATTAAATGTCAATGAATTGACTCATCTTAGTACAGCAAGTTCACCGATTGAAGATCAGGCTAGGTTTTACACACTCGATCTAAAAAACCCAAATCCATCTTCAAAATTTGGCAGCCTACCTAGATTAAATAAAGACTACCCGAATGTCAAACCCTTTGACCAAAAAAACACTCTGGAATTTGCTCATCTTGCTCAAGAAAAAAATCTTGTTTTTTTGGCTTATGCATATATTCCATTAATTGAAATTTATGATTTAAACAACAAGACAAATCAAGCAATTAGAATTTCAGATAAATTACCTTCTGAAGAGTTTTTTATAGCAGCAAAATACTTCACCTCACCAAGTATTGAAGGTGATAAGATGTATGCTTTGTATTGGGAAGGAGATACTACTTACAAACGGACTACTGATATCATTATGGTTTTTGATAGAAATGGAAAGCCGATAAAAAAATTAATACTTGAAGAATCCATTTCGATGATGGTTATCCAAGGCGATTATATTTATGGACTTATAATTGATAGTGACAAGTCCGAGAATAAGGTATTAAAATTTAAAATAAACCAGACTAAAAGTAAAACTTAGCCGATCCAACAAATTCAAAAGTTGATCATGAAGTAAATATAGTTCTTTCCAAAATCTAATGCTTTAGCTTTTTTTTAACAAAATTATATTGACACGGATTTTTTTAAGCTTTAATAAGTCAGCAACAACAGGTGTAGTCATCTACAAAACGATCAGACAGAGTAAACAAAAAATGTGAAGCTGGTGGAGCTCCACATTTTTTTTCAACCTTTTTCTCCATCCATATCTTCTTTCTCCCTAAGATTTCCCAACTCTTCAATCTCAGCCCCTGATTTAATTTTCTCATCCAACAAGCCCGGAAAAGATTTGAAATTCAAATCTCGCTGAGGGAAAGGTATCTCTACGCCATTTTCTTTGAAAGCTCTAAAAATCCCGCGCATCACTTGATTTCTGATATTTATCCATAAATCAAAATTATCTACCCAAAATAACACCCTAAATTCCACAGCACTATCGGCAAAGCTTTGCAACAATACTCTAGGCTCTGGATTCTTCATTATTTCTTCGATTTCAATCTGTTCCGATAGGATTTGTGACACCAAGTCCATATCAGAATTATAGCTTACGCCGATTATGAGTTCTACTCTTCTCTTTTTATCAGAAAGTGTCCAATTGATCAGATGTTGAGACAATAAATCCCCATTTGGAATGATGATTTCTGAGCCGTCATAAGCTTGGATTTTACTTGATCTAATTCCAACTTCCTTGACTGTACCTGCCCTTCCTCCGACTTCTATTGCATCACCGATTTGAATTGGTTTTTCAAAAGCTAAAATAACTCCAGACACCAAGTTGTTCACAATCGTCTGCAAGCCAAAACCTATCCCAAGTGAAAGTGCTCCAAGAACAATGGCAATTTTGTCCAATCCTATCCCAGATGCCGCAACAGCAAATAAAAAACCTACTGAAAGCACACTCAGTCTGATCAGCAGTATAGAAGATCCTAGCCTTTTATCCCTAGATGATCCTTTTTGCTGATCCTTCATGGTAGCAAAATAGGCAACGTTGTTCGCTAATAAGCTCGACAAATAGACTATCACAAAAAACACCAAGATATTTCCAAAAGTAAATGAGCTATTCACTAACTTCCTAGGTTCCGAAAGGAATTGTTTGCTATTCTCAATCACTGTGTCTAGCAAGGAAAGATTGTCGAAGAAAAAGTAAACCCAAATAATGCCCGCTAGTCCAAACAACACCTTTTTTAGTCGCTTTTGAATCCTATGGAAATCGATATATGAAGTAAAATCATTTTCCCCTTTGCCTCTCAATTCTATTTGCAAATAGATAACTTCCAAAATAATCAAAACGAAAAGGTAGAGCACTACAGATTGAGTAAAACTGATCGTAGCAGCTACTCCAAGCATTTTACTCAAAGTAAATCTCCCAAATACATTGGCAATTATGGACAGACTTTGCATGACTATATAAAACTTTACCAAAACACTGATAAATGAAGGGAAGGAGTCAAGATTACTTTTTTGGAATTTGACAATGCGCAAAGCTAGATAAACGCCTATAACACTAAGAAGTATCAAATACCACCTCTCCGAATAATTGATATCTCTGTAAAGATTACTTACTGTATATACCAAAAACACCAAAACAAATATCACCCAGTTCCTGTAAAGTCCTTTTGGAAATCTTCCAATTAATAAAATTGTTACAGACAGCACTCCAACCCACAACAAAACGGTCAAAAAAGATATCGTGGGATTGGGGAAAAAGAATGGCATGATAGGAGTAAGAATAACCAAGACACTCAAAAAAGGATTGTTTGGAACATAGTGAGCTCTTTCCAAAATAATTTTTGAAAACTCCTTCTGAGATTTGATAGCGATCAAAATATTTCGAATCCATAGATATAGACCCAGAAAAAGAAATATAAAAAAGACACACAAGCCTATATTATTTTTCAAATATCTGAAAAATATCGCTTCGTTCAGCTTGATAGACTCCAAAAAAACGGTCCCCAATCCTGATGCATTTTGGTAGCTTCGTTTTTGCCATAGATAGTTAAAATCCTTAGTCAACAGCGCTTTTTCAGCACTTCTCAATTCTACTGCAATACTCTCGGAGAGTTCCGAAATACGGATAATCATCCTGGATATTCTTGTCTGAAAACTCGCAGTGTATATCCTCTGTTCACTCAATATTTGTTCTGTTTTCTGAACTTGTTCACGAAGCTGTGTAAGTGCACTTTGATATTCCGGCAGAATAGAAGCATCTCTCAAATCCAGTCTAAACAAGTCATCCTCTTTCATAGCCTCAAGCTCTTGCTTTACAGATACCAATTCTTCAATCCTACTAGAAACTTTCCTCTCAGCGGTAATGATTTGAGTCCTGATATTTCTAAGGAGATTATCAAGCTCTTGTAAGTACCTAATACTAATCTTTGAGTCGCTATTCTCAAGTCTATTTTGTACCACTGTAGTCAAGCGCTCTGCGCTGGGAAAATCCTCTATGATCTCTAAAGAATCCAATGACCTCCCCAAGGTGTAATTCATCCTATTCAGCTGAATAGTAAAATCTTGGCTCTTCCTGATACTACCTTCTAAGGATGGCTTTTTTACCTCCTCTACTTTCTGCTTATCAACTTCCTCAGAAGCCTTCAGCAAAGTATCAAGTCCCTGATCATCAAAGTGCATCGCATTGACTGCAAATCCAATAAATAATAGTACTATAAACAGACTGCTGAATTTCATACTTATTCCGATTTCATTTAGAAAATAATTCAATATACATGATAATTTAAAATAGTCTCAGCTAAATAGCCAAAGGTTTCGAGATTGTCAAGATGCATAGCTTGATAGATTCTTTTAAACTCATTCCTATAATTGATTGTTAAGTAAAGGTAACAGTATTTGGCAAGTGTTAAACCATGTTAAAAACATATTCTCATGTTTTAAAATGCTTGATTTTTGATAACTGTTACTCGTAAATTTCGTGTATCTTACATATAACTTAAACGCAATAAAAATGAATAAAAAGCAGTTTTTCCTAGGCATCGTTTTAGCCTCTCTTATAGGTGGTGTAGTTGCTTTGGCAGGTGCCAGCTATTTATCCAAACAAAATACAGCTACAAATTTCACTGAAAAACAAGATGCCAGCTTAGTAAATTGGCTTTCGGATTCAAAATTCACTGTACCTGATGGAATTAATTTTGTCGCTGCTGCCCAACAAGTAACACCTGCAGTGGTCCATGTCAAAAGTTCTGTCTCAGCCCCGCAGAGACAACAAAGAGGAGTGGATCCATTGGAAGAGCTCTTTGGATTTAGAGCCCCAGATAGAAATCAAATGCCTAGAGAAGCTAGGAGTTCGGGTTCTGGAGTTATCATATCAGAAGATGGATATATTGTCACAAACAACCATGTGATAGAAAATGCCTCGAAAGTAGACATTTCATTAGAAGACAATACTAGATACACTGCACGTGTAATTGGTACAGACCCTACTACAGATTTGGCTTTGTTGAAAATAGAAGCGAAAGGACTACCTTATGTGAGTTTTGGAGATTCCGATCAAACAAAAATTGGGGAATGGGTACTTGCAGTAGGTAATCCGTTTGATTTGACTTCTACAGTGACAGCAGGGATTATTAGCGCAAAGGCCAGAAATATAGGAATTCTTAGAACTGCAGAAAACCAATTATCAATAGAATCATTTCTCCAAACAGATGCCGTAGTCAACCCTGGCAATTCTGGTGGCGCCTTGGTAAACCTAGCAGGAGAACTTATTGGTGTAAATACTGCTATTGCATCGAGAACAGGCACTTTCAACGGATATGCTTTTGCGGTACCAAGCACATTGGTGAAAAAAGTAATGGATGATTTATTGAAATATGGCACAGTTCAGAGAGGTTTACTCGGTGTCACCATCATCGATGTATCGCCTGAACTCCAAGAAGAATTGGATCTAAATCTTGGTGTATCGCAAGGTGTCTATGTAAGAGGCGTAAATGAGGGAAGCGGTGGAAAAGAGGCTGGCCTCAAAGAAGGTGATGTCATCATCGGTGTTGATGGTGTAAGAACCAATTCAGTAGCCACATTACAAGAAATGGTAGCTAGAAAAAGACCAGGAGATCAAGTTACTATAAAATACCTAAGAGACGGAAAAGAGATAGAATCAAAGGCAACCTTGAAAAACATTTCCGGAGACACCAAAATTGTGAAAAAAGAAGCCCCAGTAGTAGCTAGCTTCAGCGGAGTGACTTTTGAAGATTTGAAAGAAAACATAAAAGAAAGGCTAAAAATACAGGGAGGAGCAACCATTCTCACTATTGAAAATGATGGCTGGAAAAAATCAGGTGCAAGGCCTGGCTTTATAATCACTTCGATCTTGGGAGCAAATGGAAGGTTTAGGATCTCAAGTGCAAGCGATGTAGTATCAATACTTGAAGAAAACAGAGGTGAAGAAGTAGTAATCCTTGGTCTTTACCCTAACGGACAAGAATATTACTTCGAACTAAAAGTAGAATAAAATAAATTTAGTGTTTGAGTTGTTTAAAAAAGACCGGTTATTAAATCGGTCTTTTTTCATGGCCAAACATTGTCCAAACTATCAAACAGGATATCAACGAATATCTCTCCACCTTCCCTATCCAAATGATCCATATCACTAAACAAAGAATCTTGCTCCAAAAACAAATCATCAAAATCAATTACAAAAATATTATTCTTGATAAAAAGAGTGTCAGCTCCGTAGCTTTCTTCTGCCAACATACCATAATAGGTTTTTGACAATGGAAATCTCAAACCAATCAAATCGATATCATTTGACTCGCAAATAAGAATAATTCTTTTTAAGGCTTCAGTCATGATATTTGATGGTAATGGTTCATCAAAATAATTTTCAATCCGATCCAATGACTTTTCCTTTTGTTCTGCAATATCTAAATCTTCCCAGGAGGCTTTTGATCTAACTCCTCCCCATTTTGAAAAATCAAAAAGCTCATCCTGCAAAAAGTTCTTTATGATCAAGCTGTACCTGTCATTTAAAAACACACAATAGTATTTGAGATATTTGTTGTAAATAAATGCACCATAATCTGGATAATCGTCTTGGTCAGCATAAAATGATGACCTATCCAAATTGTTTTGATCTTCTCTGGTAGGCGAGAGTGTATGGTCATCCACACTGATATAAATCCTATTTACATGGGCATTTCGAATTAGATATTTCAATTTTCTCTCCATATCAAGGTAAGAATCGCTCTGCCCCGAAAAATTATGAACTTCATGGATTTCCGTGAAATCGCCCAAAGGCGTACCATGCGAATCGGCCAAAAGATATTCCGAAAATGATAGATCAACATCATCATACCCTTTGATATAAAAACCTCTTATCATGAAAAACAATAACACATTGATTACTAATAGGAGTGTTAGAAAAGTAAGAACCTGTCTGAGAAATAGTCTTATCATCATATCAAAACTGAAAATAAATAAATTCGATTTCCTCTGATGTATTCCCGAAAACATCAATAATCAAAATTATGAATACATAAATCGACCACCTGTACGCCTTATTTGAAATTAAATGCATTTCAGAAATTCCATATTCCCCGACACGACCTTTCCATTCTACAAACATAAATGCAACAATAAATATCAGTAAGGTGATCGCCCCAGGAAAAACAGAAAAATCAGGTATTGCAAAGAGGCCTTCTGAGAAAATTCCAAAAACATAAGAAAGAGCATGGCTCATATTCTCAGCCCTAAAAAATATCCATGAAAAAACAGTCAGGGCAAAAGTCCCTAGAATAGATAGCACCTCCCTAAAGCAAGGAAGTTTTTTACCTACTGCTACGATCTCTATGTTTTGCCTATTTTTGCCAAAAATCAATAGTGGAATGAAATAAATAGCATTCAAAGCTCCCCAGGCAATGAATGTCCAATTTGCACCATGCCAAAAACCACTAATAATGAATATGACAAACACATTACGTATTTGCAGAAACGTCCCAACTTTACTTCCTCCTAATGGAATATAGACATAATCCCGAAACCATGTGGTAAGTGAAATATGCCAACGACGCCAAAACTCTGCAATATCTCGGGAGAAATATGGAAACGCAAAATTTTGCATCAGATTAAAGCCAAAAAGTCTTGCAGTCCCAATAGCGATATCTGAATAACCTGAAAAATCTCCATATATCTGAAAAGTAAAAAAAAGTGCTCCGAGTATTAACGTACTCCCTTGATATTCTGTAGAGTTATTGAAAATCATGTTGGCATATTCTGCACAATTGTCAGCTATCACTACTTTTTTGAACAACCCCCATAATATCTGCCTCAAACCATTCTTTGCCATAAAATAATCAAACTTCCTTTTTTCGAAAAACTGCGGAAGTAAATTAGTGGCACGTTCTATTGGTCCAGCTACAAGTTGCGGAAAAAAGCTCACAAAAGCTGAAAAAGCAATAAAATCTCTTGTAGCGGTCAAACGCTTTCTGTACACATCTATTGAGTAACTCATTGTCTGAAAAGTGTAAAAACTAATCCCAACTGGTAAAATTATATTCAGTGAATTAGCTTTAATCGGCATACCAAAAAAAGTAAATGCAGTGATGAAATTGTCAAGAAAAAAATTGTAATACTTAAAAAACCCAAGAAAGCCAATGTTCACCAAAAGACTTAATATCAACAGTGACTTGCGTTTGAACCTGCCTTCTACCTTGTCAAGTCGCACTCCTACTGCAAAATCTATCAAAGTACTGAAACCTATCAAGGCAAGAAACCTCCAATCCCACCAACCATAAAAAAAATAACTGGTAATTACAATCAAGAAATTCTGAGACTTCAAGCTATCCCTAAACACAAACCAATATAGGATGAAAACTATTGGCAAGAATAAAGCAAAGTCAAGGGAGTTAAATAGCATGAAATTTTGATATTTGTTTTTATCGTAACATGCAATATTAACAAATTAAAAAGAATGATAATAATCAACAACTATAAATATCGCACAGACTACTTTACTCCTTTTTAGATTTTCGATCGAGTACTTCATACTCAAATTCATAATAACCAATCTTACCTTCATTACTCACAGCTTCGATGATAACTCGTACATCACCAGTCAAATCTCCATTATAATAAGAAGTTTCAGCTTTCCCATTTATGGTATTTTTAGATCTTTCCCAATGTAAGATTGCTCTCAAATCAGGCTTTATCCAACTCTCTGAATTGAGTACATCATATTTAGGCGTATAATATTCTTTGACCATTGCAAAGACAGGAACACTGAATTCGGACACTCCTTGTCTTCGGTAAGCTCCTGAAAGTCCCTTTCCTGCTTGGGTAAATATGGCAATTATGTTCAAACTTTTTGGAGGCTCATTACCTAGATCTGTAGTCCACCATAATGGCGCGAAATCTTGAGCAAACCTAATAATCTCAACGCTCGTCACCTCACTCGGGGGTATTCCATCTACAAATTTATATTCATCCCTTTTAATTGCTATCCCATCTATAACAACTATATCTACATCACCACCTCCTATTACCTTGGCTCTTAGTCCACCTCCTGGCTGTAAGTCAAAATCAGTATAAATTTGTATATCCTTGGGAAAGGAAAATTTCAAAACACTGTACAAACCAAAAGACCATTTTTTCTCTTCTTCACGGATTTCATCACCATCAATTACTACATCTGGCTCACCATGATCTTTATAGAGCTTTTCTCGCTCAGGTGACAATCTGGTGTCTCTCACCTCTACTTCTTCTAACTCAAAGCCAGCCTCTTCTAAGCGAAAGGCATTGTCAATTGATCTTCTTAATTGATTTTGCTCTAAAAAATACTTTACTTTAGGACTAATCATATCCATTTCAAAATCCTCTTGAAAGTTAACCTCGGGTGACAATCTCTCTTCAATACTTATATTATATTCTAAATTTCTACCTCCTTCCTTTTTCTTGGATTGAATCAACACATCTATTTTTTCTCCATATTCATCCCTTAATGGGAAATAAAACATACCAAGGCTATCTGATTTCTGATTCTGAATATCAGTGATTGTTCCAAATGACATCATTGTTAAATCAATGCCTTGTCTTGTAGATTTTCTGGCTGAAATACCCTTTACTGTACCAGAAATTTCCAAACCTTTTTCTGGCGAAAACTCTATAATTTCGCTACCAAGTTCTGAGTAATTATACTTTCTCCAACCTTGAGTAAGTAAAAGATCATCAAGATACTTATAGTTGACAACCCTTCCTTGTGTAAAATACTCATACGGCTTTTCAATGATTCCATTTAACTCTGAAGTTAACAAGACATGGCTGACGATGCTATTTACACCTTTCTGAACATCTCCAAGCTGATCAATATTAATGACTTTTATCGATAAGTTGGCTTCGGAAATTTTCCCGTTGGGTTCTAGAACTTCAAATGAAAACTCAGACTTATCTCTTTGAAATAACTCATTCTTATCATTACCATATCGATGGCTTATAATTAATCTTTGATCTTCCCTTTCATTGAAAATCAAGCGTTCAGCAATAGAGTTATCTTTCTCTGACAAAACCCTCAAAACCAATAACCCTTCCGGTAAATCCCCACAATTTATTGTGGCATAAAATTTCCCATCGCTCAACTTTCCCTTCAAATTGAAAAAATTGTATCCACGACTTATCACTTCTATTGAAATACTATCATGACTATTTGTAGATTGAATTCCTAATTTAAAAACATCCGAATTTTTATCAACACTTAAAACAGTTCCAAAGTTATTTACATCAATAAACTTCTGTCGCTGCCATATCGAATCATTCAAACTTTTTGCTCTTACGCTATACTTCTCTTTATGATTAGGATAAAAATAAAAACTTCCCATTCCCAAATGATTACTTTCAGATTTATGAAGCACATCTCCATCTTCACTTAGAAGTTCAAATATCCCTTGAAAACCCTTCCCATATTTATCACAAAACTTAAAACCAACTCTAGAAACAATTCCATTGACCAACTCCCCACCCTCGGGGAAAAACTGCAAATCAAAATCATCTTCATTAATCCTGATGTATTTTGTCTCTAAGATTTTATTATCAGTGACAAGTGAAAGTTTAAGATTACTCAAATCTTCATCAAAAAAAAGTTCAGAAAAAAACCTTCCGTTTTTATCTTTTTGAATAATCACCTTCCTTTCAATTTTGTCATTGGAATACTTTAAAGAGTATTTTTTTATGTCTATAGTATCCCCGAAGTCAGAATTATACCTCACAGTCAAATTGGGAAATGATGATTGATGAAAAATTTCTGTATCCTCTATAAGATCTACTTTTTGTGAAGTAGAATAGATCTTAATATATTTTTCAAATATAAATTTATCCTCAAAATTCCTATCCCATTCAGTATAAGCTCTAAGCAAAAATGTCCCAGCTTGATATTCGGCATCTAAATCAAAATGACCAAGACCTATTCCCTCCTCTAGCTTAATCAATTTACTTTGTAATATCTCCTTAGAATCACTTATAAGCTCAACGATCAAAACCCCACTTAGCGTAGTTGGTTTATGATCAAAACTGTTCAAAACTATCGCTTTAAACCAAATCGTCTCATCATTTTCATAAATTTCATTGTCTAGTTGCATGTAAATTTTTTCAGGAAAAAGATTTTCATAAACAACCTCATTTACCTGAGAGTAACTGAAACATAAAAAAGAAAAATATATAAAAATAACTAGTGAAATCTTCTTTTGCTTCATAATCATTTACCAAACTCTAAACAACATTAAAACTAAAAATAATGTTAAAAACTACGATAAACAAGGAAAAATTAAATCAAAAACTAACAAGCTTAATTTCAAATATTTAACTACTGATTTTTTCAAAATTCAATTAATGTACCGAACATTTAATAATAAGTGTTTCTAATGTGGAATTAGATTTGTATCTTAAAGAAGATTAATGGTTTAAAATCAATCATGGGAAAATTTATTGAATCCAAGCAGAAAGGCATTTGCCTTCAAACGAAAAAGTCTATAAATGTTGGGGACTCTGTATTTTACTTTCCCGGAAGAGGGATGTTTTGTATAGAATCTCAAATATATCAAGAGCATTTAAAAAATGGTGCGTATTCAGAAAACACAGAACCTGAATCAAGAGAAGACGTTGTTGATATTTTTGCTGAATAGTATTTTGTAATTGGGGAATTTTAAATAATCATTATTACCCGAAAAGATCCAGCGCATATTTAAAATAATCAGGCTTACTTTCAAATAAGGTTGTTAGGGATCGGCATTGTATTTATCAGGACAATATATTAGTTCTTCAACGCCATATTTGGTTTGGCAATCAGAATGAACCTTCAAAATTCACAAACGAAAAAAAGCAGCCCTGAAGCTGCTTTTTTCGTTTACATAAAAGATTTACTGCTTATTTTTTAGGAAAAATAGCAGCATCTCCCAATTGTTCTTCTATTCTTAGCAATTGATTGTATTTAGCCATTCTATCAGATCTTGAGGCAGAACCTGTTTTGATTTGACCGCAATTCACAGCTACTGCCAAATCAGCGATAGTAGAATCTTCAGTTTCCCCAGACCTATGTGACATTACAGCAGTAAAACCAGCTTTATGAGCTAGAGATATTGCATTCAAAGTTTCAGTCAAAGTCCCTATTTGGTTTACCTTAATCAAAATTGAGTTTGCAGATTTTTCTTCAATACCTCTTTGCAAGAATTTAACGTTCGTTACAAACAAATCATCTCCTACCAACTGTACTTTGTCTCCAATTTTGGCTGTCAACAAAGCCCATCCTTGCCAATCTTCTTCTGCAAAACCATCTTCTATAGAATCAATAGGATATTTTTCGGTCAATTCTGCTAGATAAGCTACCTGCTCTTCTCTTGATCTTATTTTACCAGAATCTCCTTCGAATTTCTTATAGTCATAATTACCATCCTTATAAAACTCAGACGCAGCACAATCCAAAGCGATAGTAACATCATCGCCTGCTTTATATCCTGCATTTGCAATAGCATCAAGAATGCAAGCAAGCGCTTCTTCAGTGCCACCAGAGAAGTTTGGAGCAAATCCACCTTCATCACCTACTGCAGTACTCAAACCCTTGTCATGCAATATTTTTTTCAAGTGATGAAAAATTTCAGCACCCATTCTGATAGCTTCAGAAAAACTACTTGCACCAACAGGTCTTACCATAAATTCCTGAAAGGCAATAGGCGCATCTGAATGCGATCCTCCATTGATGATATTCATCATTGGAACAGGAAGTGTATTTGCATTTACACCACCTACGTAGCGGTAAAGTGGCTGACCTGCTTCCATTGCTGCAGCTTTAGCTACTGCCAAAGAAACACCAAGAATTGCATTAGCTCCAAGCTTGCTTTTGTTTGGAGTTCCGTCCAAATCAATCATTATTTGATCAATTGTATTTTGTTCAAAAACATCAAGTCCTAATAATTCTGGAGCGATAACATCGTTCACATTTGAAACCGCCTTTAAAACACCTTTTCCAAGATATTTCGATTTGTCGCCGTCACGAAGTTCTACTGCTTCATTGATCCCTGTAGAAGCTCCACTAGGTACTGCTGCTCTACCGAAAGCGCCATTTTCAGTAAATACATCTACTTCTATGGTTGGGTTACCTCTTGAGTCTAAAATTTGTCTTGCGTGAATTGATTGAATTAATGTCATAATTTAAAATGGTTTAATTAGGTTTTAATTTTTAGTCATTAAAGATACAAAATCATCGAATAAATACCTCGAATCATGTGGTCCAGGTGATGATTCTGGATGATATTGAACAGAAAATGCAGGTTTATTTTTAAGCTTAATACCAGCCACAGTACCATCATTAAGATGAACATGAGTAATCAAAAGTTCTTCATTTCCTTCAACTTCCTCCCTTTTCACCACAAATCCGTGATTTTGAGAAGTAATCTCACTTTTACCTGTTTCCAGATTTTTGATCGGGTGATTGAGACCTCTATGACCATGATGCATCTTGTAGGTAGAAACACCACATGCTTCAGCTAGTAGTTGATGTCCAAGGCATATACCAAACACCGGCTTACCTGTATTCAAAATATCCTTAGTAGTATTTACAGCATAGTCCATCACAGCAGGATCACCAGGTCCATTTGACAAAAAATAACCTGTAGGATTCCAAGCTGAAAGTTCTTCTATTTTTGTTTTAGCAGGAAAAACTTTACAATAAACACCCCTATCAGCTAAATTTCTAAGGATATTTTTCTTAATTCCAAAATCTAGACAAGCTACCCTCACTGGTGAGTTTTCATCTCCAAAATAATAAGCTTCTTTCGTACAAACTTTAGAGGAAAGCTCCAAGCCATTCATATCTGGAACAATATTGAGTTCAGCCTTAAGTCCTGCTAAATCATCTTCATACTCGGAGCTAATAATTGCGTTCATAGCACCTTGAGATCTAAGGTGTCTTACAAGTTTTCGTGTGTCAATATCTGCTATACCAGTAATATTATGACTAACAAGATAATCTTGAAGAGAACCACTTGCGTCGAGTCTACTGAAAACATCAGAAAAAGAATTCACAACAATCCCAGCGATGGTAGGATTATCGGATTCTACTTCTTCATCAATAACTCCATAATTACCAATATGGGGAGTAGTAGATACAATAATTTGCCCAGTATATGAAGGATCGGTATATATTTCCTGATATCCAGTCATTCCTGTATTAAAACATATTTCACCGCCATTTGTACCTGGCTTACCAATTAGGGTGCCATGGAAGATTGTTCCATCGGCCAATAGTAGAGTAGCTTTTTGTTTGTTCATTTTTTCTTTAAGACTGGTCAAATTTAAGAAAATTCTAAAGATATGTCTTGTTAAAATTGAAAGGATATAAAAAAAGGGATTGAACCAAAGTTCAATCCCTCTATATAAAGATTATAGCGACATATTATTCTGCAGCGTTATCTTCTTTCTTATCATCTTCCTTTACTTCTGTTGCACTATCATCAGCTTTTACAGCAGACTCAGCAGCAGCACCTGAACCTCTTCTACTTCTTCTAGTAGTTTTCTTAGCAGGCTTCGCATCTTTCAACATCAATTCGTTGAAATCTACAAGTTCAATGATACACATTTCAGCGTTATCACCTAGACGATTACCTGTTTTGATAATTCTAGTGTATCCACCTGGTCTAGTTGCAACTTTCTCAACAACTTCGCCAAAAAGAGTCTTGATAGAATCTTTGTTTTGAAGGTATGAAAATACAATTCTTCTGTTATGCGTAGTATCTTCCTTAGCTCTAGAGATAAGAGGCTCTACATATTTTCTCAATTCCTTAGCTTTTGCAAGCGTTGTAGAAATACGCTTGTGAAGAATCAGTGAGGAAGCCATGTTAGAAAGCATTGCTTTTCTATGACTTGCTGTCCTTCCAAGGTGGTTAAATTTCTTACCGTGTCTCATTTTATTTACTCTTCATCAAGTTTATACTTAGACAAATCCATTCCAAAAGTCAAACCTTTTTCTTGGATTAATTGCTCCAATTCAGCCAAAGACTTCTTACCAAAATTTCTGAATTTCATCATATCTGAAATTTCTAATTTAGCAAGATCGCCCAAAGTCTTCACATCTGCTGCTTTCAAACAATTGAATGCACGAACTGAAAGATCCAAATCACCTAGAGAAGTTTTTAACAACTTTCTCATGTGAAGGAATTCTTCATCAATCGGCTCTGGTTCAGAAACTCCCGAAGAGTCAAGTACCATTGTTTGATCAGAAAACAACATGAAATGCTGAATAAGAATCTTAGCAGATTCTTGAAGTGCCTTCTCAGGATGGATCGAACCATCCGTAGTTACTTCAAGGATCAATTTTTCAAAGTCAGTTTTTTGTTCAACCCTAGTGTTTTCGATACTATATTTTACGTTTTTGATAGGCGTGAAAATAGCATCAATAGGTATAACTCCAAAAACCTGCTCTTTAGGTTTAGACTCCTCAGCTGGAAGATATCCTCTTCCTTTTTCTACTGTTAGTTCAACTTCTAGACTTTTTGATTCATCCAAGTGGCAAATCACCAAATCGGGATTCAGAACCTCAAAAGAAGAGGTGAATTTCGCGATATCTCCTGCAGTAAAAACTGACTGATTTTTAACTTCTACGGTAATTTTACCGTCGATAGCTTCATGTACTTTCTTAAACCTAACTTGCTTAAGGTTAAGAATAATATCTGTAACATCTTCTACAACCCCTTCGATTGTGGAAAATTCATGAACCACCCCTGGAAGTTTCACAGATGTGATGGCATAACCTTCTAAAGAAGATAATAAAATTCTCCTCAAGGCATTACCAATGGTGACCCCATAGCCTTTTTCAAGTGGCTTGAAGGTAAATAAGCCGTGAAAATCATCAGCTTTTTCCATCACCACTTTTTCGGGCATTTGAAATGCTAGTATGGACATATCAATAGTTCTTTTTAAGTCTGAATTAATATTACTTAGAGTAAAGCTCGACAATCAGTTGCTCTTTGATATTCTCTGGAATATCTTCTCTCACTGGGATGCTTACGAACTTACCTGCTAATGATGCGTTATCCCACTCTAACCAAGAATAACGTGCTGTACCCTTACCTGCCAAACTTGCAGTAATTGCTTCAAGAGACTTAGAACGCTCTCTTACCGATACAACATCACCAGGTTTTAAGGAATAAGATGGAATGTTTACTAATTCTCCGTTTACCAAGATATGCTTGTGAGAAGTCAACTGTCTAGCAGCTCTTCTTGTAGGAGCAATACCCAATCTATAAACAACATTATCCAATCTAGCTTCTAGCAATTGCAACAAGTTTTCACCTGTAATACCTTGCTTTCTTGAAGCTATATCAAACATTTTGGAGAATTGTCTTTCCAAAATACCGTAGATGTATTTAGCTTTTTGTTTTTCAGCAAGCTGAATAGCATATTCAGACTGCTTTTTTCTTCTACCTCTTCCATGTTGTCCAGGAGGGTAATTTTTCTTTTGAAGTGCCTTGCTTTGTCCTTCAATAGGCTCACCGAATTTTCTAGCAATCTTTGCCTTTGGACCTCTATATCTAGCCATTCTATATCTTCTTTAATGAATTAAACTCTTCTACGTTTTGGAGGACGACATCCGTTATGCGGAAGTGGTGTCACATCAATAATCGTAGTTACGTCAAGACCTACATTTTGTAAAGTTCTGATAGCAGATTCTCTTCCTGCACCTGGTCCTTTAACAAAAACCTCAATTTTTCTCAATCCTAAATCATATGCAACTTGACCGCAATTTTGTGCTGCCATTTGTGCTGCATAAGGTGTGTTCTTCTTAGAACCTCTGAATCCCATCTTACCGGCAGAAGCCCAAGAGATCACCTGTCCAGAATTATTGGTAATAGAGATGATGATATTGTTAAACGAAGCTTTGATATGTACTTGACCTACCGCTTCTACTTTAACTACTCTTTTTTTACCTTTAGCTTTATCGTTTCTTTTCTGAGCCATAATCTAAATCAAGATTTATTTAGTTGCTTTCTTTTTGTTAGCAACAGTCTTTCTCTTACCTTTTCTAGTTCTAGCGTTATTTTTGGTTTTCTGACCTCTCAAAGGAAGACCTTTTCTATGTCTCAGACCTCTATAACAACCAATATCCATTAATCTTTTGATATTAAGCTGAATCTCAGATTTCAAAACACCTTCAGTTCTGTGTTCTTCAGCTATAATATTTCTAATAGCGGTTGATTCTTCATCATCCCACTCACCCGCTTTCTTGTCAAAGGAAATGCCCGCTTTCGTAAGGATAGCTTTCGCCGCACTCCTACCTATACCGAAAATATAGGTTAAGCCAATTTCTCCTCGCTTGTTGTCTGGAATATCAACTCCTGCAATTCTTGCCATAATTATTAACCTTGTCTTTGTTTAAACTTAGGATTTTTTTTGTTGATCACATAAAGCTTTCCGTTTCTTCTGATCACTTTACAGTCAACACTTCTTTTCTTAATTGATGCCTTTACTTTCATGACAGTTTATTTGTATCGATAAACAATTCTACCTTTAGAAAGATCGTAGGGAGATAACTCTAACTTAACTTTATCTCCTGGAAGAATCTTTATATAATTCATTCTCATTTTCCCAGAAATATGTGCAATCAATTGATGCCCATTTTCTAGCTCCACTTTAAACATTGCATTTGACAATGCTTCTATTATTGTACCATCTTGTTCAATAGATGTCTGCTTAGCCATATTTAGAATTTATAGTTTTCTTCTATATATTGATGAGTAGTCAAGATCTCGGTTCTATCTTTGAAAATGGCTACTGTATGCTCATAGTGTGCTGATGCCTTCCTATCAGCTGTCCTGATAGTCCATCCATCTCGCTCTTGTACAATATTTCTGGTACCTAGATTAACCATTGGTTCTATTGCAATTACCAAACCTTCATTGAGAAGTGGCCCACTGCCTCTTTTTCCATAATTGGGAACTTCTGGTGATTCATGAAGATTTTTACCCAAACCATGACCTACCAATTCCCTAACTACGGTATAACCTTTGGACTCGACGTACTTTTGGATAGAATGACCAATGTCACCTATTCTATTTCCAAAAATAGCCTTTTCTATTCCAAGATATAAAGACTCCTTTGTTGCTCTAAGCAAAGACAAAACATCTGAAGAAACTTCACCGACAGGGTAAGTATAAGCGCAATCGCTATGAAAACCTTGGTGAAAGACTCCACAATCTACTGAGATTATATCGCCATCTTTCAAAACATAATTACTTGGAAAACCGTGCACTACTACCTCATTTACAGAAATACATAGTGATGAAGGAAATCCATTATATCCTTTGAAGGAAGGAACACCATTGTGATCCCTAATATATTCCTCCGCTATTTTGTCAAGAAAAGAGGTTGAAACACCTACTTTTACATGCTTGGCAACTTCCCCATGGGCTTTGCCTAATATTTGAGCACTTTCTTTAATTAACTGGACTTCCTCGAAAGTCTTGTATTGAATCATATTGCAGCAGCGTAATTCGAAGGATTATTTTTCATATTCCCGCTCTTCATCATGCCTTCATAATGTCTCATCAACAAGTAACTTTCAATCTGTCTCAATGTATCCATGATAACACCAACCATAATAAGTAGTGAAGTACCACCATAGAACTGAGCAAATTCGACACCAACACCTGCAATAATTGCAAAAGCTGGCAGTATAGCTACCAATGCTAAAAGCACCGAGCCAGGAAGTGTTATTCTAGAAATAATATTATCAATAAATTCAGATGTTGGAGCTCCAGGCTTAATACCCGGTACAAATCCACCATTCCTTTTCAAATCTTCTGATATCTGCTCCGGGTTAACGGTAATAGCAGTGTAGAAGAATGTAAAGAGAATGATCATCAATGCAAACACCAAGTTATATTGCCAAGAAGTAAAATCTGAGAATGTACTGCCAATATAATTTGCAATATCATTTTCTGAAGACCAAATCTGAGCAATCATTGCAGGTAGAAACATCAGTGATTGAGCAAAGATTATAGGCATTACACCTGAAGCATTTACCTTAATAGGAATATACTGTCTCTGTCCACCGTAGACTTTACCACCTACTACTTGCTTTGCATATTGAACTGGGATTCTTCTAGTAGCTTCCGTCAATGCAACTACACCATAAACAACAAAGAATAATATTGCTGCTTCTATGATAATCAAGAGCATCCCTGAAGTTCCTTTAGAAAGTCCTTCTGCTATTATTGCTCCTGGGAAACGTGAGATGATACCTATCATAATTAGCATGGAAATACCATTGCCAATACCCTTTTCGGTAATCTTTTCACCCAACCACATACAGAACATCGTACCTGCTGACAACAACACCAAAGAACTAAACATAAAAAGAGTAGTACTAACCATTACAGCTCCAGTAGGTAAGATGGTGGCTGTAATGTAGCCTATACCTTGCGCTATCGTGATTGCAATAGTCAAAACTCTAGTAATTTGAGTAATTCTCTTTCTACCAGATTCTCCTTCTTTTTGTAACTTTTGAAAATAAGGTACACCAACAGTTAATAACTGCAACACAATAGATGCAGAAATATAAGGCATAATACCCAATCCAAAAATGGATGCATTACTAAATGCACCACCTAAGAATGTATCTATTAAACCGAAAATACCTTCAGGAGCATCTGCCAATTTTGATGGATCTACTCCTGGTAAAACGATAAAAGAACCCAATCTGAATACAACCAGAAAACCGATTGTATTCAAGATTCGAACTCTTAAATCTTCAATAGAAAAGATATTCTTAACTGTTGAGATAAACTTTTTCATTTATTAAATCTTGTTAACTGTTCCGCCAACTTTCTCTATCGCTTCAGTAGCTGAGGCCGAGAAATAATGAGCACTTACATTCAATTTCGCTGTAAGTTCGCCTCTACCAAGGACTTTTACAACATCTTTCTTAGAAACTAATCCATGCTCAACCAAATTCTCGAATGAAACAGTGTCCAAATTGAACTTATCTGCCAATTCCTGCAAGGCAGTAAGATTGATTGGTTTACACTCAATTCTATTGAGACTTTTGAAACCGAACTTAGGAACTCTTCTTTGAAGTGGCATTTGACCACCTTCAAATCCTAATTTGGACTTGTAGCCAGATCTAGATTTAGCCCCTTTGTGACCTCTAGTAGAAGTACCACCTCTACCAGAACCAGTACCACGACCAATCCTTTTCCTACTTTTAATAGATCCTTCTGCAGGTTTTAATGTATGTAATTTCATAATTAAGCTTCCTCCACTTTTACAAGGTGACTTACTTTTCTTACCATTCCAGCAATCTGTGGAGTATTTTCAACTTCTACAGATTTGTTGATTCTACCTAGACCCAAAGCCGTAATTGTAGCTTTTTGATCCTTTGGTCTTTTGATAGTGCTTCTTAACTGAGTTACTTTAATCTTAGCCATATCCTTAACCGTTAAAAACTTTTGACATTTTTACACCTCTTTGCTGCGAAACAGCAATAGCATCTCTCAACTGAATCAAAGCATCAATAGTAGCTTTAACCACATTATGAGGATTGGAAGAGCCTTTAGACTTAGCTAGTACGTCAGTCACACCAGCACTTTCAAGTACGGCACGCATCGCACCACCAGCAATTACTCCAGTACCAGGAGCAGCTGGTTTAATCAATACAAAACCTCCACCATACTTACCTAATTGTTCGTGAGGTATAGTACCTTTAAGGACAGGAACACGCACAAGATTTTTCTTAGCATCTTCAATACCCTTGGTGATTGCATCAGTTACTTCATTAGCTTTCCCTAATCCATAACCAACAACACCATTACCATCACCTACTACAACTATAGCAGAGAATGAAAATCTTCTACCACCTTTAACTACCTTAGCAACACGGTTGATAGCAACTACTTTCTCTTTTAGTTCTGTATCTGTTGCCCTTATGGGTTTTCTTTTAACTTGAGACATAATATCTATTAAAATTTAAGGCCACCTTCCCTTGCACCATCAGCAAGAGCTTTAACATTACCATGATATAGGTATCCACTTCTGTCAAATACAACAGAAGCAAATCCATTAGCAACAGCTCTTTCAGCTAATTTTTTACCAACCTCCTTTGAAACAGAGATAGTATTATTTTTAGCACCAAGTTCCTTGGAAGAGGCTTGCGCAAGTGTATGACCTTTAAGGTCATCAACCAATTGAGCGTATATACCAGTATTGCTTTTAAATACTGACAAACGAGGTCTAGAATCTGTTCCGTTGATTTTTCTACGGATACTTTTCTTGATTCTAAGTCTTCTTGAATTCTTATTAAAAGCCATCTTAATTATTTTTTACCTGCGGTTTTACCAGCTTTACGTCTTACAATCTCACCTACGAAGCGAACACCTTTACCTTTGTAAGGTTCTACTTTACGTAGAGATTTGATTTTTGCAGCTACTTGCCCGATCAACTCCTTATCGATACCTTCCAAGGTCACTAAAGGATTTTTACCTTTAGGTGTTTCTGTCTTCAATGAAATTGAATCTGGAAGTGAGAAGAAAATGTTGTGGGAATAGCCAAGTGACAATTCAAGAATTTGACCTTGGTTGGAGGCTTTGTAACCTACACCGACCAATTCCAATTCTTTTTTGTAACCATCGGCAACACCGATAACCATGTTATTCAATAACGATCTATACAATCCATGAAGAGATTTGTGTCTCTTAGATTCAGTAGGTCTTGTAACAACTATTTGGTTATCTTCAACCGCAACAGTAATGTCGGGATTCACATCCTGAGTCAGAGTACCTTTGGGACCTTTAACAGTGACAGTATTGTGTGCTGACACGTCTACAGTAACACCCGCTGGTAGATTTATTGGTTTTTTACCTATTCTAGACATAACGGTTAATTAATAAACGTAACAAAGTACTTCGCCGCCAATACCTTCAGTACGGGCTTCTTTATCGGTCATTACACCTTTCGAAGTGGACATGATAGCAACTCCTAGGCCATTGATTACTCTAGGTAGGTCTTCATGTTTAACATATTTTCTTAGACCAGGCTTACTAACTCTAGTAAGGCTTACGATTGCATTCTGCTTTGTAGCAGGATTATATTTCAAAGCAATTTTGATAGATCCCTGAGGACCTTCTTCTTCAAACTTGTAATTTTGAATATATCCTTTATCATGAAGAACTTTAGTAAGTTCTTTTTTGATATTAGAAGCAGGAATCTCAACGATTCTGTGAGATGCCTTTATGGCATTTCTTAATCTGGTCAAATAATCAGCTATTGGATCAGTCATATTTATATAAGTCTAACTGCACACCCGTTTCGGGCGTGCAAAGTTACACAATGATTTTAAGAATAAAAACTTTTGTCCGATTTTTACCAGCTTGATTTGGTAACACCAGGAATCTTTCCAGCAGAAGCCATTTCTCTGAAAGTTACCCTATTGATACCAAATTTTCTCATATAACCTTTTGGACGACCTGTCAATTTACATCTATTATGAAGTCTGACAGGAGAAGCATTTCTAGGTAGCTTATCCAAGGCTTCGTAATCACCAGCAGCTTTTAATTCTGCTCTCTTTTTCGCGTACTTGGCTACAAGACGTTCTCTTTTTCTCTCACGAGCTTTTAATGATTCTCTTGCCATGATTATTCAGGATTATTTTTGTTGATAAAAGGCATTCCAAAAGCTTTCAATAATGAATAACTTTCTTCATCTGTCTCTGCTGTAGTCACGAAAGTGATATCCATACCAGAGATTCTATTTACTTTCTCAATGCTGATCTCAGGGAAGATAATCTGCTCAGTCACACCCAAAGTGTAATTTCCTCTACCATCAAATCCTTTATCACTGATTCCTTTGAAATCTCTTACTCGAGGAAGAGCTACAGTAGCTAATCTATCAAGGAATTCATACATTCTGTCACCTCTCAAAGTGACTTTAGCTCCGATAGGCATCTCTTCTCTCAACTTAAAGTTGGATATAGAGTTTTTAGCTTTTGTCGCTACAGCTCTTTGACCAGTAATCAAAGAAAGCTCTTCAACACCTTGATCTACTAATTTCTTGTCAGCTACTGCTGCACCAATACCTTTGTTCAACACAATCTTGGTCAACTTAGGAACTTGCATTGCCGACTTATACTGGAATTTTTCCTTCAAAGCAGGAGCAATTTCAGTAATATACTTTTCTTTCATTCTAGGATTAGCCATTGATCACCTCCCCAGTTTTCTTAGAATACCTAACTAATTTTCCATTTTCACCTTGTTTTCTACCAGTTCTGGTAGCTTCGCCTGTTTTAGGATCAACCAACATAAGGTTACTAATATGTACGGCAGCCTCTCTTTTTTCAATTCCACCTTGAGGATTTGTAGCAGTAGGTTTTACGTGTTTAGTCACTGTATTGATACCTTCTACTACTGCTCTCCTTTTTTCAAGGTTTACAGAAAGTACTTTACCTGTCTTACCCTTATCATCACCTGACAATACTTTTACAGTATCACCAGTTCTGATGTGTAATTTGGGTTGTTTATTGAATTTTCTTTCCATGATTACAATACTTCTGGGGCCAAAGATACAATCTTCATAAACTGCTTCTCTCTCAATTCTCTAGCAACAGGACCGAAGATACGAGTTCCTCTTGGTTCGTCGTTATTGTTTAAGAGCACGGCAGCATTATCTTCAAATCGGATATAAGAACCGTCTTTTCTTCTAATTTCCTTCCTTGTTCTCACGATAACCGCTTTAGAAACGGTACCTTTTTTCATGTTGCTGGAAGAAAGTGCGGATTTAACAGTCACTACAACTTTATCCCCGATAGAAGCATATCTTTTCTTGGTTCCTCCCAATACACGGATTACAAGTACTTCCTTAGCACCCGAATTATCCGCTACGCTTAGTCTGGATTCTTGTTGTATCATGTTATTTAGCCTTTTCTATAATTTCTACTAATCTCCAACGCTTATTCTTACTCAGCGGACGAGTTTCGCTTATCTTAACAAGGTCGCCAGCTTGGCACTCGTTATTCTCGTCATGAACCATAAATTTTGTAGTCTTGGCAACAAACTTACCGTAGATAGGGTGCTTAACCCTTCTCTCAACGGCAACAGTTATGGACTTGTCCATTTTGTTGCTGACTACTTTTCCTATTCTTTCTTTACGTAGATTTCTCTCAGTAGTAGCCATCTTGATTCTTATTTAGCTAATTGTGATGCCGTCAAAGCAGTTTTCAATCTTGCGATTGTACGCTTTGTCTCTTTTAATTTATTAGGATTTTCAATCGGAGAGATTGCATGGGCAAAACGCATTTTTGTCAAATTTGCTTGCTCAGCGGCGATACGCTCGATTAGTTCACTTGTTGAAAGTGAGTTGATTTCTGAATTTTTCATAGCTTGTCTTATCCTACGTAATCCCTACGTACTACAAAATTTGTACTTACAGGAAGTTTCTGTTGTGCTAGTCTTAATGCTTCTTTAGCTACTTCTTGACTAACTCCTGTTGCTTCGAAAAGGATAGTACCTGGTTTGATTACTGCAACCCAGTATTCAGGAGCTCCCTTACCTTTACCCATACGAACCTCTGCAGGTTTTTTGGTGATAGGTTTGTCAGGGAAAATTCTGATCCAAACCTGACCTTCTCTTTTCATCGCTCTCGTCATAGCAATCCTTGCTGCTTCAATCTGACGAGAGGTTATCCATCCAGCTTCAAGGGACTTGATGCCAAAGTTGCCAAAAGAAAGCGTGTGCCCTCTTTGTGCAATGCCCTTGACTCTGCCCTTGTGCATTTTTCTATATTTAGTTCTTTTTGGCTGTAACATGATTTCTCACTTAGGGTGAAAATTAGTTATTTCTCTTTCTTCTTTTTGGACCGCCTTCTCTTCTCTTTCCTCTAGCGTTGTTTCCACCTTTTGGCTCATTAGCTGCGCCTACGTTTGGAGAAAGATCTCTTTTACCGTAAACTTCACCTTTGAATATCCAAACTTTGATACCGATGATACCATAGATAGTGTTTGCTTCAGAAATAGCGTAATCGATGTCAGCTCTCAAAGTATGCAAAGGAATTCTTCCTTCTTTGTACATTTCCGATCTTGCCATCTCAGCACCGCCCAATCTACCTGAAAGTTTTACTTTGATTCCTTCAGCTCCAACTCTCATTGTAGCAGCAATAGATTGTTTCATTGCTCTTCTAAAGGATATACGAGCTTGTAGTTGTTGTGCAATTGACTCTCCTACCAATTTCGCATCCAATTCAGGACGCTTAATTTCAAAAATGTTGATTTGAACATCCTTGTTAGTCAATTTTTTCAACTCCTCTTTAAGCTTATCAACTTCAGCTCCACCTTTACCAATTACTACTCCCGGACGGGCAGTATGAATTGTCAGGGTGATTCTTTTCAAAGTCCTTTCGATAATTACCTTAGAGATACCACCTTTAGGGATTCTAGCATTTACATACTTTCTGATCTGTTGGTCTTCATAAAGCTTCTCAGCAAAATCTTTACCTCCATACCAGTTAGAATCCCAACCTTTGACTATACCAAGTCTAAAACCAATAGGGTTTACTTTTTGTCCCATAGTCTAATCTTAATTAGAGTTTTCTTTTGTTTGTACTTCATCAGCGGTAACCGCAGTGCTGAATGCATCAACTACTAAAGTCACATGATTTGATCTTTTACGTATTCTGTGTGCTCTTCCTTGAGGAGCAGGTCTCAGTCTTTTCAACATACGACCACCATCTACTTGAATTGTCTTGATAAACAAATCAGCGTCTTCAAGTTTTTCGTCTGGATTTTTTGCTTGCCAGTTGGCCACAGCAGAAAGAAGAAGTTTCTCTAATTTAATAGCACCATGGTTAGGTGTAAACTTCAATATACTTAATGCATGTCCTACTCTTTTACCTCTTACAAGGTCAGCTACCAATCGCATTTTGCGAGTAGAAGTAGGAACGTTGTTTAATCTTGCTATTGCTTCCATGATTATCTCTTTCCTTTATCCTTTTTGGCAATATGACCTCTAAAGTTTCTTGTAGGAGCAAATTCTCCTAATTTATGACCTACCATGTTGTCTGTTACAAATACTGGAATAAACTTGTTTCCATTATGCACAGCAAAGGTATGGCCTACAAAATCCGGAGAAATCATTGATCTTCTCGACCAAGTCTTGATGACTGATTTTTTTCCGGACTCGTTCATTACATCCACTTTTTTGGCCAAGTGATGCTCTATATAAGGACCTTTCTTTAATGAACGTGCCATAGTTATTTAGATCTTTTACTGATAATGAATTTATTTGAATATTTTTTAGGAGACCTAGTCTTCTTACCTTTTGCAAGTAAACCAGTCCTAGATCTTGGATGTCCACCAGATGAACGTCCTTCACCACCACCCATAGGGTGATCGACAGGGTTCATGGCTACACCTCTTGTTCTAGGTCTTCTTCCTAACCAACGGTTTCTACCAGCTTTTCCTAACACTACGTTCATGTGGTCTCCATTAGAAACAACACCTATCGTCGCCATACAAACACCAAGTATAAGTCTCATTTCCCCTGAAGGCAATTTAACTGTAACATACTTACCGTCTCTAGCTACTACCTGAGCGTATCCACCAGCACTTCTTGCCAATGCACCACCTTTACCAGGCTTCAATTCCAAATTGTGAACAATGGTACCCAAAGGGATATTTACCAATTGCATCGCGTTTCCAACTTCTGGAGCTACGCTTTCACCGGAAATCACTGTTTGTCCAACTTGCAAACCTTCCGGGGCAATAATGTAAGCCTTTGCACCGTCAACATAATACAATAAAGCTAGACGTGCTGTTCTGTTTGGATCATATTCAATAGACTTAACTACTGCTGGAATTCCAAACTTGGTTCTCTTAAAATCAACGATTCTAAGTCTTCTCTTATGGCCACCTCCAATGTATCTGGAGGTCATTTTACCTACATTATTTCTACCACCTGACTTCTTCAAAGGAGCCAATAAAGATTTCTCTGGCTTTGATGTTGTAATTTCATCAAATGCTGGAGCAACTCTAAATCTGGTTCCTGGGGTTACAGGCTTTAATTTTTTAACTGCCATGATTCTGATTCAATTAAATTTCTCCGTAAAAATCGATCACTTCACCTTCAGCAACTTGTACAATTGCTTTCTTGAAGGCATTAGTAAATCCACTTACAACTTTTGCTTTGGTGTATCTTGTCTTAGACTTACCAGCATAACGCATGGTTCTCACATCAACAACTTTTACACCGTACATTTTTTCTACAGCTCTCTTGATTTCTGGCTTCTTTGCAGTTTTTTCAACCACAAATCCATAAACACCTTTCTCGTTCATCGCAGAAATCTTTTCCGTAATCAAAGGTTTTTTTAGAATTTCCATTGTCTTACTTCAATAATAGGGTTTCTAACATACTTACAGAACCTTCGCACAACATCAAGTTGTCTGCGTTAAGCAATTCATAAGTGTTTACTTCATTAACTGAAACCACCTTTGCTTTAGGTAAATTTCTACTTGATAGATATACATTTTTGTTTTCCTCAGGAAGAACCAAAAGTGTCTTTTTATCTGTCAAAGAAAGTCCGTTCAAGAATGCTATATAATCTTTTGTCTTTGGAGCGTCAAATGAAACGTTTTCCAAAATCATTAGGCTATTTTCTCTTACTTTATAAGTCAAAGCAGACTTTCTTGCCACTTGCTTCAATTTTTTGTTCAATTTGAACGAGTAGCTTCTTGGTCTAGGACCGAAGATTCTTCCTCCTCCTCTGAACACTGGAGATTTGATAGATCCGGCTCTAGCTCCGCCAGTACCTTTTTGCTTTTTGATCTTTTTAGTAGATCCAGCAATTTCATTTCTCTCTTTTGATTTGTGCGTTCCTTGTCTTTGGTTTGCCAAAAACTGTTTTACATCAAGGTAGATAGCGTGATCATTTGGTTCAACACCAAAAATCTCTTCTGAAAGCGTTACTTTTCTACCTGTCTCTTCGCCGTTATGTTTTAATACTGCTAATTCCATTGTCTTACTTCTCTAGGATAACGAAAGAATTTTTTGGACCAGGGACAGAACCACTCACTAATAGTAAGTTTTTTTCTGCGTAAATCTTCAACACTTTCAAGTTGATAACTTTAACTCTATCACCACCAGTTCTACCTGCCATTCTCATGCCTTTGAATACTCTTGATGGCCAAGAGCAAGCACCAATGGAACCAGGATGTCTACCTCTGTTGTGCTGACCGTGAGTCTGTCCACCAACACCGGCAAAACCATGACGTTTAACTACACCTTGGAAACCTTTACCTTTAGAAGTTCCAATAGCATCTACGAAGTCACCCTCGATAAATACTTGACCTGCTTCTACAGTTTTACCAAGATCAACCTGACCTTCGAACTCGACCCTAAAGTCTCTGAATTCTACAACTTTCTGCTTTGGAGTTGTACCGGCCTTTTTAAAGTGTCCGATTAGTGGCTTAGGAGTGTTTTTCTCCTTACGCTCACCATAAGCCAACTGAACAGCGTTGTACCCGTCTGTTTCTAAATTTTTTACTTGCGTCACTACGCAAGGACCAGCTTCTATTAGCGTGCATGCGACATTACGTCCATCGGCACTAAAAATGCTAGTCATTCCTACTTTTCTACCTATTATTCCAGACATCTTCTGATATATAATATAATTACACACAAGCGATTAGACGCAAGTGCCCTTTTTAAAGGACTGCAAAGTTAGGAATTTAATTCCACCTTACAAACTCCAACTTTAATATTTTCAATTATTTACGAAAAAATATTTGGTATTTTGAAACTTTTTATTGTTTGATAAGTACCGAATACCTTTTCCTTGATACAGACAAAAGAAAAACCCATCCCCCGAAGCGGATAGGTTTTTCATTCTGAAAGTTCCTACTGTCAGACTTTGATCTCTACATCAACTCCACTAGGAAGTTCGATTTTCATCAAAGCATCAACAGTTTTTGAACTATTGCTATAGATATCAACTAATCTTTTGTAAGTACAAAGTTGAAATTGCTCTCTAGCTTTCTTATTTACGTGTGGTGATTTCAACACCGTGAACTTTTCCTTCTTAGTAGGCAAAGGAATTGGTCCTACGACAATTGCACCAGTTGCTTTTACTGCTTTCACAATCTTCTCTGATGACTTATCCACCAGGCTGTGATCGTATGATTTTAATTTTATTCTGATTTTCTGATTCATTTTCGCTTAGAATTTAGGCTTTTTCACCTTTAACTTTCGCTATCACAGCTTCTGCGATATTGTTAGGTACAGGCTCGTAATGTGAGAAGGTCAATGAAGCTGTTGCTCTACCTGATGTGATTGTTCTCAAATCAGTAACATAGCCAAACAACTCGGAAAGAGGTACATTAGCTTTGACTACAGTAGAAGTACCCTTTGTATCCATACCTTTCATCAATCCTCTTCTTCTATTCAAATCACCAGTAATTGGACCAGTGTATTCATCTGGCGTAACTACGTCAACTGCCATAATTGGCTCCAACAATTGCGGTCTACACTTTTTAGCTGCTTCCTTGAATCCAATTCTTGCTGCCAATTCAAATGATAATGCATCCGAATCGACATCATGGAAGGATCCATGGAACAATCTTACTTTCATAGACTCTACAGGATAACCTGCCAACGGTCCATTTTTCATAGATTCAGCAAAACCTTTTTGAATAGCAGGGATAAATTCTTTTGGAATTACACCACCTACGATTCCGTTTACGAAATCCAAACCTGCTTTGATTTCATTTGTCTCAGGATCAGGATCTTTCGGTCCAAGTTCAAATACGATATCTGCAAATTTACCCTTACCACCTGATTGCTTTTTATAAACTTCCTTGTGCTCAATAGAACCAAACAAAGCTTCTTTATATGCAACTTGAGGGGCTCCTTGGTTGATCTCAACTTTGAATTCTCTCTTCAATCGATCGATAATGATATCTAAGTGAAGTTCTCCCATACCTCTCAAGATAGTCTGTCCAGTTTCGTGGTCAGTATTTACTACAAGAGTAGGATCTTCTTCTACAAGTTTTGCGATAGCCATACCTAGCTTATCAACATCAGCTTGTGTCTTAGGCTCAATAGCATATCCAATAACCGGCTCAGGGAATACCATTGACTCAAGAACTACTTTTCGTTTTTCATCACAAAGTGTATCACCAGTCTTGATATCTTTAAAGCCAACTACTGCACCAATATCACCAGCTACCAATCTTGGAATCTGGTTTTGCTTATTTGCGTGCATTTGGAAAACTCTTGAGATACGCTCTTTATTTCCAGAACGGCTATTGAATACATAAGAACCTGATTCAAGAACACCTGAATAAGCTCTCACAAAACAAAGACGACCTACGAATGGATCTGTAGCGATTTTGAAAGCCAAACCTGTGAAAGGTTCTGCCTCATCTGGAGCGATTTTCACTTCTTCATCTTCATTATCCAAAGAATGAGCAATAATATCATCTTTGTCCAATGGAGAAGGAAGCAACTCCATCACTAGATCAAGCATAGTTTGTACACCTTTGTTCTTGAAAGATGAACCACAAACCATAGGAACTACTTTCATTGCGATAGTAGCCTGACGAAGTGCGTTTAGGATTTCTGCTTCAGTAATTGACTCAGAATCTTCGAAGAATTTCTCCATCAATGACTCGTCAAACTCTGCAACAGACTCCAAAAGATACTCTCTATATTGAGCAACTTCTTCTTTCATATCTTCAGGAATAGGAACTTCTTCGAAAGTCATCCCGAAATCATCCTCATTCCAAACAATAGCTCTGTTGTTGATCAAATCAACTACACCTCTAAATTTGTCTTCAGCACCGATAGGAAGTTGCAATGGAACTGCATGGCTACCTAACATTTCTTTAACTTGCTTACAAACTTCAAGGAAGTTAGCACCAGCACGGTCCATTTTGTTAACGAAACCGATACGTGCTACTTTGTAATTATCAGCTAGTCTCCAGTTAGTTTCTGATTGAGGCTCAACACCATCTACAGCACTAAAAAGGAATACCAACCCATCCAAAATTCTTAAGGAACGGTTTACCTCAACGGTAAAATCCACGTGTCCAGGAGTATCGATGATGTTGATTTGGTACTTGTTGTCTCTATAATTCCAAAAAACAGTGGTAGCAGCAGAAGTAATTGTAATACCTCTCTCTTGCTCTTGTGCCATCCAGTCCATGGTAGCCGCACCATCATGAACCTCACCGATTTTATGGCTTACACCAGAATAAAATAGGATACGCTCAGTTGTTGTGGTCTTACCTGCATCAATATGTGCAGCAATTCCAATGTTTCTTGTAAATTTTAAATCTCTTGCCATTTCAATTAAAATCTAAAGTGTGAGAATGCTTTATTTGCTTCCGCCATTCTATGGGTATCATCTTTCTTCTTCACAGCAGCACCTTCGCCTTTTGCGGCAGAGATGATTTCTCCAGCTAATCTATCCATCATAGTTTTCTCACCCCTTCTTCTGGCATAAGTGATCATCCACTTGATTCCGAGGGACAACTTTCTTTCAGGTCTAACTTCCATTGGGACCTGGAAAGTAGCACCACCAACTCTACGACTCTTCACCTCGACAGCGGGAGTTATATTGTTAAGCGCTTTTTTCCAAACCTCAAGACCGTTCTCACCTACTTTTTGTTCAACTTTCTCGACTGCGTCGTAGAAAATTCTGTAAGCAATACTCTTCTTACCATCCACCATTAGACAGTTAACAAACTTTGTTACCAAAGTGTCATTAAACTTCGGATCAGGAAGAATATATCTCTTTTTTGGTTTCGCTTTTCTCATTTTTTCTAAATGTTTTTGTAATATTATTTCTTAGCGGCCTTAGGACGCTTCGCACCATACTTGGAACGACCTTGCTTACGGTCTTTTACTCCTGCTGTATCTAGTGCACCTCGGATGATGTGGTAACGTACACCTGGAAGATCCTTCACACGACCACCTCTGATCAATACGATCGAGTGCTCTTGCAAATTGTGACCCTCTCCAGGAATGTAGGCGTTAACCTCTTTTCCGTTCGTCAATCTTACCCTAGCCACTTTTCTCATCGCTGAGTTAGGCTTCTTAGGCGTGGTAGTGTACACCCTTGTACAAACCCCTCTTCTTTGAGGACATGCATCCAAAGCTCTAGACTTGGACTTGGTCTCAAGGGTAGTTCTACCTTTTCTTACTAACTGTTGTATAGTAGGCATTAACTGATAAAATTTATTTTGTTCCTTGTAAACTTGTGAATTTTGGACTGCAAAGGTAAACAAATAGGTAAAACAAACAAAATTAAGATGTTATATTTTTACTATGCCTCACCTGGAGTCCCTCCAAAATTCAATGGAAAAGACGGACTTTCATCTCCTCCCTGAATTTTACCGAATGCATTTTCGTATTTATTGATGTTATCTTTCAAAGCTGCTAGCAATCTTTTTGCGTGATCAGGGGTCATGATGATTCTTGACTTGACTTTTGCTTTTGGCACTCCTGGCATCAGTCTAATAAAATCAATCACAAACTCTGAATTTGAATGTGCTATCATTGCCAAATTTGAATAGACACCTTCGGCGACTTCTTCTGAGAGCTCAACGTTGATTTGTTGATTTTGATTGGCTAATTTATCGTCTTCCATAAGATTAAGTGAATTTTGTTTTACTCCAGATTACACTTCCAGATTATTTATGAATTGCTAGGTTTTGACTTTAGCTTAAAACTTTCCATGTAATTATCTAAGAAATAATTAAAGATAAAAAAGGCCTGCTTTTACACAGGCCTCTTTATTTCTCTATCAAAACCGGTATTATTTAACTACCTCTTTCGATTTTTTTACTGATCTTTCTTTCTCTACAGATAGTCTCTCGTACTCGTCCAAAGAACCTACAATAATATCTTTAAAGTTTCTTTGTCCTGTTCCTGCTGGAATCAAGTGACCTACGATTACGTTTTCTTTCAATCCGAGAAGTTCATCACGCTTACCTCTAATAGCAGCCTCACTCAAGACTTTGGTAGTCTCCTGGAATGATGCAGCCGATATAAAGCTTTCTGTACCCAAAGATGCTGCTGTAATACCTTGAAGTGTTGGTCTAGAAACTGCTGTTTCAGCATCTCTAACTTGCACCAATTTCAAATCTTTACGCTTCAAACTTGAATTCTCGTCTCTCAATCTTCTTGCAGAGATAATCATACCTGCCTTTAATGTGCTCGAATCTCCAGGTTCCATTACAACTTTCTTATCCAAGATGTTATCATTTTCTTCTCTGAAAGCCCACTTATCAACAACTTGGTTTTGAAGGAAACCTGTGTCACCAGCATCAAGTATTTCTACTTTTTGCATCATTTGACTTACGATTACCTCAATATGCTTATCGTTGATTTTTACACCTTGAAGTCTATATACTTCTTGGATTTCATTTACCAAATATTCCTGTACCGCAGTTGGTCCTTTGATGGCCAAGATATCGTTTGGAGTAATTGCTCCATCAGAAAGTGGCTCACCAGCTCTGATAAAGTCATTTTCCTGTACAAGGATATGCTTAGACAATGACACCATATATCTCTTTCTTACACCATCTTTGGATTCGATAAAGATCTCACGGTTACCTCTCTTGATACCTCCATAAGTCACAACCCCATCGATTTCTGAAACTACCGCCGGATTGGAAGGGTTTCTAGCTTCGAATAATTCTGTTACTCTTGGAAGACCCCCCGTAATATCTCTTGTCTTACCAACAGATCTTGGGATTTTAACCAAAATTTGACCAGCTTTCACTTTTTCACCTGCTTCTACAGCTAAGTGAGCTCCTACTGGAATATTGTATGATTTATTTTCCTCACCATAATTTACAATTACAGCAGGGTTTTTTGTCTTATCTTTTGTATCAATGATTACCTTTTCTCTGTAACCAGTCTGATCATCCGCCACTTCTTTGAAAGTAACACCTTCAATGATTGCATCAAATTCGATTTCCCCATCAAACTCTGACAAAATCACAGCATTGTATGGATCCCAAGTACAAAGTGAATCACCTTTACCGATTTTCTGACCATCTTTCACATTCAAGATCGCACCATAAGGTACGTGGTTAGAAACGAGCAACTTCCCTTTAGAGTCGTTTATCTTAATTTCACCAGATCTTCCCATCACGATTGCAATTGCTTCGCCATCCTTGTTGGTTGTATTGATCCATCTCAATTCTTCTTCGAATTCAATAACACCTTCAAACTTGGCATTGATACTTGCTTCAACAGAAATGTTCGATGCTGTACCCCCTACGTGGAATGTTCTCAAAGTCAACTGAGTACCTGGCTCACCGATAGACTGCGCGGCGATTACACCTACAGACTCTCCATTCTGAACCATGTTACCAGTAGTCAAGTTTCTACCATAACACTTAGAACATACACCTCTTCTAGTTTCACAAGTCAATACAGATCTGATCTCAACTTCTTCAACTGCAGATTCATCTATTCTCTTTGCAATATCATCAGAGATTTCCTCACCTGCACTTACCAATATCTCTTCAGTAATTGGATCCACTACATCATGAACTGATACTCTACCAACAATTCTTTCAGAAAGAGGCTCAACGATTTCGTCATTGTCTTTCAAAGGCTGAACTACAAGACCTCTCAACGTACCACAATCCTCTTCTGAGATGATCATATCTTGGGCCACATCCACCAATCTTCTGGTCAAGTAACCAGCATCAGCAGTTTTCAATGCAGTATCGGCAAGACCTTTACGTGCACCGTGGGTAGAGATAAAGTATTCCAATACATCCAATCCTTCTTTAAAGTTTGAAAGAATTGGGTTTTCGATGATTTCACCAACAGAACCTTGAAGGTTTTTCTGAGGCTTAGCCATCAATCCCCTCATTCCACCTAACTGACGAATTTGTTCTCTAGAACCTCTGGCTCCAGAATGCATCATCATATAGATTGCATTGAAACCTTGCTTATCTTCTTCCATTTGACGCATCAAGATGTTAGTCAAATTAGAGTTGGTTCTAGTCCAAATATCGATTACTTGGTTATATCTTTCATTGTCTGTGATAAGACCCATAAGGTAGTTGTTCCAAACTTGGTCAACTTCCTCTTTCGCCTTATTGATCAATGGATCTTTTTCATCAGGGATAATAACATCGTTCAATCCCATAGAAAGTCCACCAGTATAAGCCATCTGGAAACCTAAGTGCTTGATATCATCAAGGAATTGGGCCGTTCTGGCTATACCACATATTTTTACAACTTCCGCGATAATTTGCTGAAGTTTTTTCTTTGTCAAGAGTTCATTTACATAACCAACTTCCTCAGGCACGAATTGGTTGAAGATCAATCTACCAGCGACGGTTTCAATAATCTTTTCGACAATATCACCGTTGTCTTCTCTTACCTTAACTTTACACTTTACAAATGCATGTTGAGACACACGTCCTTCATTCATTGCAATGATGACTTCCTCTTCACCATAGAAAGTTTGACCTTCACCCAAAACAATCTCTTCAGGCGTTGATTTTTTTCCTTTGGTCACATAATAAAGTCCCAAAACCATATCCTGTGAAGGTACTGTAATTGGAGCACCATTTGCAGGATTTAGGATGTTATGCGAAGAAAGCATCAAAGTTGAGGCTTCCAAAATGGCTTCATGTCCCAATGGAACGTGAACCGCCATTTGATCACCATCAAAATCGGCGTTGAATGCAGTACATACCAAAGGGTGAAGCTGAATTGCCTTTCCTTCAATCAATTTTGGCTGGAAAGCTTGGATCCCCAATCTGTGAAGTGTAGGAGCTCTGTTCAGAAGTACTGGATGTCCTTTCAATACATTTTCAAGGATATCCCATACCACAGGATCTTTTCTATCTACAATTTTCTTTGCAGATTTCACAGTCTTTACAATACCTCTTTCTATTAGTTTTCTGATAATAAATGGTTTGAAAAGCTCAGCAGCCATATTCTTTGGCAAACCACACTCGTGAAGTTTCAATTCAGGACCTACGACGATAACAGAACGGCCAGAATAATCGACCCTCTTACCCAATAGGTTTTGACGGAAACGACCTTGCTTACCTTTCAACATGTCAGAAAGTGACTTCAAAGCACGGTTACCATCAGATCTTACTGCATTGACTTTTCTTGAGTTGTCAAAAAGAGAATCTACAGCTTCCTGAAGCATTCTTTTTTCATTTCTCAAAATAACTTCTGGCGCTTTGATATCTATCAATCTCTTCAGACGGTTATTTCTAATGATCACCCTTCTGTAAAGATCATTCAAATCAGAAGTTGCAAATCTACCACCATCCAAAGGAACCAACGGTCTCAATTCTGGTGGAATCACAGGAACCATTCTTACAACCATCCACTCAGGACGGTTTTCGATTCTGGTTCTAGCATCTCTGAATGCTTCTACAACTTTCAGTCTTTTCAAAGCTTCCGCTTTTCTTTGCTGAGAAGTATCTGTAGCTGCTTGGTGTCTTAGGCTGTAAGAAAGGTCATCAAGATCAAGTCTTGCCAACAACATTTCAATAGCTTCTGCACCCATTTTGGCGATGAATTTATTTGGATCTTCATCATCAAGCATTTGGTTCTCCTTTGGAAGTTTATCCATGATGTCCAAATACTCGTCTTCAGTCAAAAAGTCAAGATATTGTATCCCGTCTTCAGCTTTGATTCCAGCTTGAACGACAGCATATCTTTCGTAATATACTATTTGATCCAATTTTTTTGTTGGAAGACCCAACAAGTATCCAATTTTGTTTGGAAGAGACTTGAAGTACCAAATATGCGCTACAGGGACGACAAGCTCAATATGGCCCATTCTCTCTCTACGCACTTTCTTTTCTGTGACTTCAACACCACATCTGTCACAAATGATACCTTTATATCTTATGCGCTTATATTTTCCACAATGACATTCCCAGTCTTTAACAGGACCGAAAATTCTCTCACAAAACAACCCTCCCATTTCTGGCTTGTACGTTCTGTAATTGATTGTTTCGGGCTGCGTTACTTCACCATGTGAACTATCCAGAATTGATTCTGGAGAGGCCAAACTAATAGTGACTCTAGAAAAGTCGTTGTTTAGTTTTTTATTTTTTCTGAACGCCATAATAATTGATGAGTATGTTAAGGGCCTTTCGGCCCGTATTTTTTGAATTAGTCTAAGGTAATTTCTAGAGCAAGACCTCTAAGTTCATGAACCAATACGTTGAAGGATTCCGGAATATTTGGTTTCGGAAGGTTTTCTCCTTTTACAATTGCTTCATAGGCTTTCGCTCTACCAACTACATCATCAGACTTCACAGTTAGGATTTCTTGTAGTACATGAGACGCACCGAATGCTTCCAATGCCCACACTTCCATTTCTCCAAATCTCTGTCCACCAAACTGGGCTTTACCACCAAGTGGCTGCTGTGTGATGAGTGAATATGGACCAATAGACCTTGCGTGCATCTTATCATCTACTAGGTGACCTAGTTTCAACATGTATGCAATCCCTACTGTAACTGGCTGATCAAACTTCTTACCTGTCAAGCCATCGTACAGGTATGTTCTTCCATAAGCAGGCAATTCTGCTTTTTCCAATTCAGCGGCTACTTCTTCCATTGTAGCTCCATCGAAAATTGGAGTAGCATATTTCTTACCCATTTTGTGTCCAGCCCAAGCAAGAACTGTTTCGAAGATCTGTCCAATATTCATCCTGGAAGGTACACCTAGAGGATTCAATACGATATCCATAGGGGTTCCATCTTCTAAGAATGGCATATCTTCGTCTCTTACGATTCTAGCAACAATACCTTTGTTACCGTGACGACCCGCCATTTTATCACCCACTTTTAGCTTACGTTTCTTAGCTACATAAACTTTAGCAAGTTGAACGATTCCAGCTGGCAATTCATCTCCAACTTCAAGTGTGAATTTATCACGTTTGAAGATACCAGAGATATCGTTTCTAGAATTGATATAATTCTTAACAAGTTTTTGGATCAAACCATTCACATGCTGATCATCAGTCCAGTCATCCAAAATAATATCAGAAACAAGATTCGCCTCTTCCTGAACATTATAGTTTGACTCATCTCTATATGGGTTCTTTGCAGGGAATAAGTTTTGCTCAATGTTCTTAGCATTGAACTTCACTCCTTTGCTGATGATTTCATCACCAAATTTATGTCTTACTCCTTGAGAAGTCTTTCCGTCCAAAAGTTGAACAAGCTTGTTGATCATCCTGGCTCTCATTCCCAAAAGATCTTTGGAATATTGACCTTTAAGTTTCTCAACCTCAGCCTTTGACTTAGCTCTTAAATCTTTATCCTTCTTAGGTCTTGAGAATAATTTAGTTTCAATAACAACACCATTCAATGAAGGCGACGCTTTCAAAGAAGCATCTTTTACGTCACCTGCTTTGTCTCCAAATATTGCTCTAAGCAATTTCTCTTCTGGAGTAGGGTCAGTCTCACCCTTTGGAGTGATCTTACCAATGATGATATCTCCTTCTTTCAGTTCAGCACCAACTCTGATAATACCATTTTCATCAAGGTTTTTAACGGCCTCTTCAGAAACGTTTGGTATTTCAGAAGTCAATTCTTCTTCACCTCTTTTAGTATCTCTAACTTCTAATTGGAATTCTTCAATGTGAATTGAAGTGAAGATATCTTCCCTTGCAACTCTTTCTGAAATTACAATTGCATCTTCAAAGTTATACCCCTGCCAAGGCATGTAAGCTACTCTAAGATTTTTACCTAGTGCCAACTCACCATTGTTAGTCGCATAACCTTCTACCAATACCTGACCCTTCGTTACTTTCTGACCTTTCAGAACCAACGGAGTCAAGTTTATAGTAGTGTCTTGGTTAGTTCTTCTGAACTTCACCAAATTGTATGTTTTATATTCATCACTGAAGTTGACCAATAAGTCATCTTCAGTAAGGTCATATTTTACAGTTATCTTAGTAGCATCTACGTATTCAATTACACCATCAGTCTCAGCGATAATCAATGCTCTTGAATCAATAGCAGCTTTACCTTCTAAGCCAGTACCCACAATAGGCGCTTCAGCTTTCAACAAAGGAACTGCCTGACGCTGCATGTTAGATCCCATCAAGGCACGGTTTGCATCATCATGCTCCAAGAATGGAATCAATGAAGCAGCTACCGATACGATTTGGTTTGGAGCAACATCCATGTAACTGATCTCTTTTGGATCCAACACAGGGAAATCACCTTCAAATCTTGCTTTAACTCTATCATTCAAGAACAGTCCTTCATCATCCAAAGGAGCATTTGCTTGAGCAATATTGTTGTCATCTTCCTCTTCAGCAGTCAAGAATACTATATCTTCAGTATTCATGCTTACTTTTCCTTCTTTCACTTTTCTGTAAGGCGTTTCCAAGAATCCCATTGAATTCACTTTTGCGTGAACACAAAGAGAAGAGATCAAACCAATGTTTGGACCTTCTGGGGTTTCAATGGTACAAAGACGACCATAGTGAGTATAGTGAACATCTCGCACTTCGAAACCAGCTCTTTCTCTTGAAAGACCACCTGGACCCAAAGCAGAAAGTCTTCTTTTATGAGTCAATTCAGCAAGTGGATTGGTTTGATCCATAAACTGAGAAAGCTGATTCGTTCCAAAGAATGAATTGATGACAGAAGAAAGCGTTCTTGCATTGATCAAATCAACAGGCTTGAAATCTTCATTGTCACGAACATTCATTCTTTCTCTGATTGTTCTAGCCATTCTTGCAAGACCAACCCCAAATTGAGAATACAATTGCTCTCCTACAGTTCTTACCCTTCTATTACTCAAGTGATCAATATCATCGACCACCGCTTTAGAGTTGATAAGGCCAATAAGGTACTTCACGATGTTGATAATATCTTCAGTCGTCAATACGATTTTTTCGGAATCGATATTCAATCCCAATTTCTTATTGATCCTATATCTACCAACTTCACCTAAGTCATAACGCTTGTCCGAGAAGAACAAACCATGAATTACTTCTCTTGCAGTAGCTTCATCAGGAGCTTCTGTATTTCTAAGTTGACGGTAAATTACCTCAACAGCTTCTTTTTCTGAGTTAGAGTTATCTTTCTGAAGGGTATTATAGATAATTGAATAATCAGCAACGTTGACATCTTCTCTATGAAGAATAATCGACTTTGCTCCAGATTCCAATATCAATTCAATATCCTCGTCAGAAAGAATAGAATCTCTTTCTAAAAGCACTTCATTTCTATCAATAGAAACTACCTCACCAGTGTCCTCATCAACGAAATCCTCTACCCAAGTTCTCAAAACTCTAGCAGCAAGTTTTCTACCAGTAATTTTTTTAAGATTAGCTTTGGTAGCAGCTATTTCTTCAGATAGACCAAATAGATCCAAAATCTGCTTATCAGAACCAAAACCAATAGCTCTCAACAAAGTAGTAACAGGGAATTTTTTCTTTCTATCAATGTAAGCATACATTACATTATTGATATCCGTAGCGAATTCGATCCAGCTACCTTTGAAAGGGATAATTCTGGCAGAATATAACTTGGTACCATTTGTATGTTTACTTTGAGCAAAGAATACACCTGGAGATCTATGAAGCTGAGAAACAATGACTCTTTCTGCACCATTGATCACAAAGGATCCTTTCTCTGTCATGTATGGAAGATTTCCCAAGAAAACCTCTTGCTCAATAGTTTCAAAATCTTCATTGTCTTCATCAGAACACAATAGGCGAAGTTTTGCTTTAAGCGGTACAGAGTAGGTTAGGCCTCTATCAATACACTCTTCAATGTTGTATTTTGGAGGATCTACTGTATAGTCAATAAATTCAAGTGTGAAGTTTTCTCTAGAATCACTAATTGGGAAATTCTCAGAAAACACCTTGAAAAGACCATCCTGTCTTCTTCTTTCAGCAGGAGTATCCAGCTGGAAAAAATCTTTGAAGGATTGTAATTGGATATCTAAGAAATCCGGATAGTCTTTGACTACCTTAATAGATGAGAAACTTTTCCTTTCGGTTTGATTCTGGATAGCCAAGGCAGTATATATTTATAGTGATAATTAATAACCAAATGCGACAATTTTCGCTTGAAATAGTGCAATTTTTTCCCTGAGCACAAACAGGAAAAGACCTGACTTTACAGTCAGGTCTAATACCATACCTTTACCAAAAGGCAAAGATTTTCAAATTACTTAACTTCTACTTCAGCTCCAGCCTCTTCAAGAGACTTTTTCAAAGCTTCAGCTTCGTCCTTAGCAATTCCTTCTTTAACAGCTTTAGGAGCGCTATCAACTAGTTCTTTAGCTTCTTTCAAGCCAAGACCAGTCAATTCTTTCACAAGCTTAACTACAGCTAGTTTCTGACCACCAGCAGCTTTAAGGATTACATCGAAAGCTGTTTTTTCTTCTTCAGCAGCACCAGCATCACCAGCTCCACCACCAGCTACCATTACAGCACCAGCAGCAGCAGGTTCGATACCATACTCGTCTTTCAAAATATCAGCCAATTCTTTTACTTCTTTTACAGTCAAGTTTACCAACTGATCAGCAAGTTGTTTAAGATCTGCCATTGTATTAATATTTAAATTGTTGTTTTTAACTAATTGATTTGATGATTATGATTATTCTTTCTCAGAGAGAGTCTTAACAAGCCCAGCCACAGTATTCTGTCCATATTGAAGGGCAGAAATAAGATTTTTTGCTGGAGATTGAAGAAGACCGATAACGTCTCCCAAAAGTTCGTTTTTAGATTTAAGAGTTGACAACATTTCTAGTTGATTCTCTCCGATGAAAACATCTGAATCTATGTACGCGCCTTTGAAGACTGGTCTTGTTTCTTTCTTACCTTGTTTCTTTCTGAAATCAAGAATTACTTTTGCAGGTAGATTACTAATTTCTTTTGAAAATACTATACCTGAAAAGCCTTTTAGAGTAGCTTCTGAAAATTTAGCGTAGTCTCCGTCTAGGTTTTCTAAAGCTTTCGCAATTAGTGTATTTTTATAAACCTTATACTCGACACCTTTTTCAAAACATGCTCTTCTGAAAGCATTTACCTGAGCAACATTGAAACCTGAAGCATTAGTAATGTAGAAATACGGGGTTTCCTTGAATTTCTCGGTAAGACTTTCGATTATTTCTCTTTTTTCGTCTCTAGTCATGATTAAATTCCTTGAATACTACCTTTATCTACAATAATTCCAGGAGACATTGTACTCGACAAATGAATACTTCTGAAATAGGTTCCTTTTGATGAAGTAGGCTTAAGCTTAGAAATTGTGCTAATCAATTCCTTTACATTTTCCTGAATTTGTTCAGCTGTAAAAGATACTTTACCAACACCAGCATGGATGATTCCAAATTTATCTACTTTAAAATCGATTTTACCAGCTTTTACTTCTTTAACAGCTTTACCAACTTCTAAAGTTACTGTTCCTGATTTTGGGTTAGGCATCAAGCCTCTAGGTCCCAAAACCCTACCTAATCTACCAACCTTAGCCATTACATTAGGCATAGTTATAATGACATCAATGTCAGTCCAACCGCCTTCAATTTTTGCTATATAGTCGTCTAATCCAACATAGTCCGCACCTGCTTCTTTGGCTTCGGCTTCTTTGTCAGGGGTACATAGTACCAAAACCTTAACATCCTTACCTGTGCCGTGTGGCAATGCAACTACTCCTCTTACCATTTGATCTGCTTTTCTAGGATCAACGCCCAATCGAACGTCAATATCCACAGAAGCATCAAATTTAGTGTTAGTGATTTGCTTCACAATAGAAGAAGCTTCCTCTAGGGAGTACTGTTGGCTTGCGTCGTACTTAGAAAGAGCTTCTTTTTGCTTTTTTGTTAACTTAGCCATAGTTTTTATTTTATTCCTCCCAAGGAGCTTTTCCAGATACTGTGATACCCATGCTTCTAGCTGTACCTGCGATCATTTTCATTGCAGATTCAACTTTGAAAGCATTTAAGTCAGGCATTTTCACTTCAGCAATTTCTTTTACCTGATCCCAGGTAACAGATCCTACTTTTTTCCTGTTTGGCTCTGATGAACCAGCTTTGATTTTTGCAGCCTCTATCAGCATGTTTGCAGCTGGTGGAGTTTTTACTACAAAATCAAAAGATTTATCAGAATAAACAGTAATCAAAACAGGCAATACTGAACCCATTTTATCTTGGGTTCTGGCATTGAATTGCTTACAGAACTCCATGATGTTCAAACCCTTTGAACCAAGGGCTGGACCAACTGGAGGCGATGGATTTGCCTGGCCACCTTTCACCTGTAATTTCACATAACCAGTGATTTCCTTAGCCATTTCCTAGTCTTGTTTTTCTACTTGTATAAAGTTTAACTCTACAGGGGTGTTTCGTCCAAAGATTTTGACCATAACATTCAATTTCTTCTTATCTTCAAACACCTCTTCTATTGTACCCGCGAATCCACTGAAAGGACCGTCCATTACTTTTACGGTCTCTCCAACTATAAATGGAGTATCTAATTTCTCTGCAAACTCATCAATCTCCTCAACACGACCTAAGATCCTATTGATTTCAGATTGACGTAATGGCTCAGGGGTTTTGGAAGCCCCCCCTTGGTTTGACCCTAAGAAACCGATTACACCCGGAATACTTGTAATTACATGATTTGCTTCACCGTGAGTCAAATCCGCATTAACCAAGACATAGCCAGGAAAGAAATTTCTATCCCTAACTCTTTTCTTGCCATTGCGCATTTCGTAAACTTTCTCGGAAGGTATTAAAACCTCGGGAATATAATCCTCTAGTTTTTGGCGAACAATTTCATTGTCTAAATAAGCTTTAGTCTTTTTCTCTTGTCCTGCTACCACCCTAAGTACATACCACTTATGTTCAGCCATCAGTAATTCTAATTCAATTAAAATAAATCATAAAACCATTTCATCAAATTCTCGAAACCCAAATCTATTGCACCGATCAACAGCGAAAAGATTAATGAAGCGACGATGACCAAAACAGCACTGTTTTGTAAAAACGAATGGGAAGGCCATGTGACCTTATTCTTCATTTCGTCTATTGACTCAACGACAAAGTTTTTGATATTCATGGTTTTACTTTCTTGTTGCACGGGCAGAGAGATTCGAACTCCCATCAACGGTTTTGGAGACCGCTATTCTGCCATTGAACTATGCCCGTAGGATATTTTGCCTCCTAAAAGGAACGCAAAAGTAGTAATAAAAGGTTGAAGAAACAAATGCGATCCCGAAAAAATATTCAAGATCGCATTTGATAATATGTGATAATCTTAAAGATTAGTCAAGAATTTCAGTTACCTGACCAGCACCTACAGTTCTACCACCCTCACGGATTGCGAAACGTAGACCTTTCTCAAGAGCAACTTTATTCAATAAGTTAACTTCAATTGTAACGTTATCGCCTGGCATAACCATTTCAACACCTTCAGGAAGTGTAATTTCACCAGTAACATCTGTAGTTCTCAAATAGAACTGTGGACGGTATCTGTTGAAGAATGGTGTATGACGTCCACCTTCTTCTTTAGAAAGAACGTAAACTTCAGCCTTGAAATGAGCGTGTGGCTTAACAGATCCTGGCTTACAGATAATCATACCTCTCTTGATTTGAGATTTTTCAATACCTCTCAACAATAGACCTACGTTATCTCCAGCTTCTCCTCTGTCAAGGATTTTACGGAACATCTCAACACCAGTTACTGTAGACTTCAAGCCTTCAGCACCCATACCGATAATGTCAACTGGCTCGCCAGAGTTGATTACACCTCTTTCAATTCTACCAGTTGCAACAGTACCACGACCAGTGATCGAGAATACGTCTTCAACAGGCATCAAGAAATCTTTGTCAACTAGACGCTCAGGAATTGGAATGAACTCATCAACTGCGTTCATTAACTCCATAATTTTCTCAGTCCACATTTCATTTCCTTCCAATCCACCTAGGGCAGATCCAGAAATAACCGGAATATTATCACCATCAAAATCATAGAATGATAGTAATTCTCTTACTTCCATTTCTACAAGCTCAAGAAGTTCAGGATCATCTACCAAATCCACTTTGTTTAAGAAAACAACAAGTGCTGGTACACCTACCTGACGAGCAAGAAGGATATGCTCTCTAGTTTGAGGCATTGGTCCGTCAGTTGCAGCTACTACAAGAATAGCGCCATCCATCTGAGCAGCACCAGTCACCATGTTCTTCACATAATCAGCGTGACCTGGACAATCTACGTGAGCGTAGTGTCTTTTTTCAGTCTGATATTCTACGTGAGAAGTGTTGATAGTAATACCTCTTTCTTTTTCTTCTGGAGCGTTGTCGATAGAAGAGAAATCTCTTAGTTCAGAAAGACCTTTTTTGGCCAATACTGTAGTAATGGCAGCAGTCAAAGTTGTCTTTCCATGGTCTACGTGACCAATCGTACCGATATTAACGTGCGGTTTGGAACGGTCAAAGGTTGCTTTTGCCATGCGTGAAAATCCTCTGTTTTAGTTAAAGATATAAATTTATTTTTTTTTTCTAATTCCAATGTTTCTGAGCCAACGACGGGATTTGAACCCGTGACCCCTTCCTTACCAAGGAAGTACTCTACCCCTGAGCTACGTCGGCTGGTAACATTACTGAATGCCCTATAAAAGCATAGAGCGGGAGACGAGGCTCGAACCCGCGACCTGCAGCTTGGAAGGCTGCCGCTCTACCAACTGAGCTACTCCCGCTTTTATTCTATTATTTTCTAACTTATTCTACAATCGAAACTATCAAAAGAAGAACTAAATTAGAGTCTTATTAAGTTACGTGATTGCAAAAGTAATGAAATTTTTGACAATATCGCAATGTGGGGGAAACAGGATTCGAACCTGTGAAGACATAAGTCAACGGATTTACAGTCCGTCCCAGTTGGCCGCTTTGGTATTCCCCCAACTGTTACTGCTAAGATTTAGTAAAGCTTTAGATACTTTTGGTTGTCTTAACGGATGGCAAAATTATACCCTTTTTTGAAACATTCAAAATTATGTTAATCTTTTTCTTATGTTTTTTTTAAACTATAAATTAAACTTTTCGAAATCAACGAATTAATTTTCCTCAAGGTACGGAGAAAGGTAATATTCCTTGTACCTTTTTGCCTGTTCATCCTCTTCTTTCTCATACAATGTCTTGATTTTTCCCAAAACTCCTTCTTCATCTACAAACCCAAAAAGGGATTGAAATGCTACAGCCCTGATATAATTTGCTTGATGATTTAAACCGATTTGATAAAGATTTTCTACTGCTACTTTATTTTCTTGTTCCGATTGAAGTTTTGAAAAGTAATCTCCATAATAACCTATGAAATAATACAAGGATTGACCATTCAACACTTTTAATTTATCATGAAACCATTCTCCCTGTCCTTCTATAGATTCTGAAATGTAATAATCAGCTAAAGCAACTACAATTCTGATATTCTCTTCATTAACAAATCTTTTGGAGATCTCATCCCTATTTGTGTTCTCTTCGTTGTCCAAAAAGGCACTTAATGCCGCACCTGAAACATAGTAAGAAGGATGATTGATCCACCTGATGAATGCAGGTGCATACTTGTCAGCATCTATTAGAGATAGTAGCTCTATAGCTCCTGTCCTCACAGTATTTTGCTCATCATTTTCAGCCATTTCAAAAAGTGTGTCCTCAATTGATGCAATCTGCATCAACAAGTTTGGATTTCTAGCTATTTGTAGCAATGCTTTTTCCCTAACGGACCAAAAAGAATCACTTAGTGCTTTCTGTACCACTTCTGCAAAAATTTCTTCTTCAGCAAATTCACTTCCTAGACTGTCAAGTGCCTCATACCTAGTTATTCCAAACTCAGATTCATTAAATTGCCTCGCAAAATGATCAATTCCTCTTCTACTCACTTTTTCTGCCAACAATTCTGCCCTTTCATCAAAATAGAGAACAGATACTGGGCCAGCATTTTCTATTGCAAATTGTTGCCTTGCTTGAGTCAATTCAAACTCTTTTTCGAATCTTTCTCCATCTGTGTACCAACTTACCTTAAACGGGATTCTATACAAAGGCGTATTGTCTAAATCCTGCTTTTGGTGTATAGTCAAAAGTAAATTTTCTTTTTCACTATAATCCACTTCATATTCTAGAACAGGATGGCCTGAAGCGAAAAACCATTGATTGAAAAACCAATTTAAATCCTTTCCTGTCACTTCCTCAAAAGCCAAACGAAGATCATGTGCTTCCACACTTGAAAGGGCATGTTTTGTCAAATAGTGATTTAAGGATTTGAAAAATGCCTGGTCTCCAATACTTCTTCTAAGCATATGAAGAATTCTACCTCCTTTTGCATAGGAATGGCTGTCAAACATTTCTTCAGAATCTTCATGATAAAACCTAATCAAATCAACTTGCTTACCCATGGATTCATCTAAGTACTGCTCCATTTCGGAAATATGGTGAAGATCAGCTTCATCAGACCCTTCTTTATATTCATACCATAGATATTCAGAGTAATTTGCAAAAGCTTCATTCAATGTCAAATTCGCCCAAGATTCTGTGGTGACATAATTACCAAACCATTGATGAAAAAGCTCATGCGCAATTATCCCATCCCACTCACTGTCCAAAGCTTCTCTTTCTGTCAAATTCAATTCCTCCATAAACACGGAAATTGTGGTATTTTCCATAGCGCCAGACACAAAATCTCTCACTACTACTTGATCATATTTCTGCCAAGGATACCTGACACCAAGTATTTCAGAGAAAAAACCAATCATTTCCGGTGTGTTTTGAAAGACTTTCTTTGCTCCCTCCGCATATTTCTCTTCTACATAATAATTCACTTGAATATCTTCCCATGAATCTTTAATCTCTACAAAATCACCTACTATGACTGCTGCCAAATATGGTGCATGTGGCAAGTTCATATCCCAATGATCTGTCCTGGTACCATCAGCATTCAATTTGGAATCAATTAATACCCCATTGCTGATCGTTTTGAATTTTTGATCAACTGTCAGCTTGATTTCTTGTGTGGCTCTTTCATTGGGAGTATCCAAGGTTGGAAACCATTTGGAATTATGTTCTGTCTCTCCCTGAGTCCAGATTTGGATGGGCTTTCCATCTTCTTCACCTGAAGCATTGATAAAATAAAGCCCTTTGGTATCTGTAATTGCAGCACTTCCAGATTTGGGATTTTCGTTGGGCTTTGCTGTATATTTAATGATCACATTCAATGTATCATTTGCAGAAAAATTCTTGGGAAGATAAGCCGTGATCTGTTTTGAATCATAGCGGATGTTCAACTCATTTTCTCCTTCTTCTGTAATTAACCTAAAGGAATGAATATCAAAATCTTTGGCATCAAGAACCAATACATTCTGATCAAAAAAGTATGGCTTTAAGGTCAAATGGGCTTGTCCATAAACCCACTCTTTCTCAAAGTCAAAAGCAATGTCAAGATTGGTGTGTAGCAAATCAAAATGCCTTGTCCTAGAAGGTTTGTAGTCTGAAATCAAAGCTTCTTTCTTCCTGATAATATCGTCATTACTAGGTATATCGGAAGTTTCTATTTTCTCTTCATCTTTTTCCTCAATGGACAGGGTTTTGTTACTTTTACAGGAAAAGAAAAACAAGACCATCAGGTAAGGGAGAAGCTTGATATATTGGGTTTTCATAAAAAGACCTTTAAAGATAAATCGTATATTGGCGCAAAATAATAGAAATGTATTCAGTAAATATTGATAATTCCGTAATTAAAGTTGAGAAATCTGGTGATTCCATAGTTGTCAACGAAGAAATCCTGACTTGGGATTTAAAAAAAACTGGTGATAGGTTCTACAACATTATCCATGAAGGTAAGTCATTCAACCTAGAAGTGGTGAGTATTTTACCAGAAGAAAAAACCATCAAGTTAAAACTCAACAACAAGTCTGCGACAGTGAAGTTGCAGGACAAGTTTGATCTACTCTTGGAAAAATTGGGGATGAATACCAACAAAGGAAATCAGGCCAAAGAAATCAAGGCTCCGATGCCAGGATTGATATTTGACATAAAAATCAAAGAAGGAGATGAGGTCAAAAAAGGAGATCCGGTATTGATTCTTGAGGCGATGAAAATGGAAAATATTATCAAATCCCCTGGAGATGGTATCGTCAAAGCAATCAAGATAAAAAAAGGTGATAGTGTGGAGAAAAACCAAGTTCTAATTCAATTTTAAGCTTTCAACTTTAGAATTCTAAGATGTAGCGTTTATATTTGTAAAATTTATCATTTTCATAAATCATTAAATCACGCACATCTTTTCAAATAAACGCCAGAAATGAAGTACAAAAGAATATTACTAAAGCTAAGCGGAGAGTCGCTAATGGGAGAGAATAATTACGGTATCGATCCCAATAGACTGCAGAAGTATGCCGAAGAAATCAAAAAGGTCAAAGAGCTTGGAGTAGAAATTGCCATTGTGATCGGAGGGGGTAATATTTACAGAGGAGTGCAGGCCGAAAAGACAGGTATAGATAGAGTACAAGGTGACTACATGGGTATGTTGGCCACTTTGATCAATGCAATGGCTTTGCAAAGTGCACTTGAAAAAAACGATATGTTTACCCGATTAATGTCTGGGATTAAAGTAGAAAGCGTTTGTGAGCCATTCATCAGAAGAAGAGCAATCCGACATTTGGAAAAAGGTAGAATCGTGATATTTGGTGCCGGTATAGGAAACCCATATTTCACCACCGATTCCACTGCAAGTTTGCGAGCAATAGAAATCGAAGCAGAAGTAGTATTGAAAGGTACAAGAGTAGATGGCGTTTATACAGCTGATCCTGAAAAAGATAAGTCTGCCACAAAATACAGCACATTGTCATTCCAAGAAGCTTACGAGAAAAACCTCAACATTATGGATATGACTGCGTTTACACTTTGTCAAGAAAACAATTTGCCAATTGTAGTATTTGATATGAATAAAGAAGGGAATTTGATGAAGTTGGCGACTGGTGAAGAAATCGGAACATTAATCACATCATTATAATCCATATAGAAAAAAATCATGGAAGAAATTCAATTGCACCTAGACGAATCAAAAGAACTTATGCAAAAAGCAGTGGACCACACTGCCCAAGAGTTGGTAAAAATCCGCGCAGGTAAAGCAATGCCTAATTTGCTAGACGGCATCATGGTGAATTATTATGGAGCACCTACCCCATTGCAACAAGTGGCATCTGTGACGACTCCTGACGCAAGAACTTTGTCGATCAAACCATGGGAAAGAAATTTGATTTCTGAGATTGAAAGATCTATAGTGAATTCTGATTTAGGTCTTGCACCTCAGAATAACGGAGAAATCATCATCCTTACAATCCCACCTTTGACAGAAGAAAGAAGAAAAGGATTGGTAAAGATGGCCAAAGCAGAATGCGAATCTGGTAAAGTAAGTATCAGAACAGTCCGTAAAGACACAAATGATTCTTTGAAAAAACTTCAAAAAGACGGTGCTTCTGAAGACGAAATCAAAAGGGCGGAAGATATCGTTCAAAAATTGACAGATCAATTTTCTACAAAGGTAGATGAACTTCTTGCAAAAAAAGAAGTGGAAATAATGACTGTTTAACTGACTCCTAATAGACCAGTCAATTTCCTACAGAATTGATAATCTTACAAAAAGAAACCTCGCAGGATTCTCCTGAGAAGTTTTTAAAATAAATCAACTTCAAAAAACCTAAAAGGCAAACAAACCTTTCAGAAATAATTTAATACCTAAATTCAAGTCTTCGCCATACATTTGGTGAAGGCTTTTTTTTGTTTTAAAGACTATCCACAAAAATCGTTAAGTCACGCTAATTCCAAACCTAGTACATAATTCAGGTTAAAAACGTACCTTTGCCCCTTGGAAAAATATTGAATCCCTTCCAGATGAGTTTGAATAAAGAAATAGCTAAGCGAAGAACATTCGCCATTATTGCCCACCCTGACGCTGGGAAGACCACATTGACAGAGAAATTGCTCCTTTTCGGAGGTGCGATACAAACTGCTGGTGCAGTAAAATCAAATAAAATTGACACCGCTACAAAATCCGATTGGATGGAAATAGAAAAGCAGAGAGGTATTTCTGTGGCTACTTCCGTAATGGGATTTGAATATAAAGACATCAAGATAAACCTTCTCGATACTCCAGGTCACCAAGACTTCGCTGAAGATACTTATAGAACATTGACTGCAGTCGATTCTGTCATCATGGTGATAGATTGTGTGAAAGGAGTGGAGATTCAGACAGAAAAGCTGATGGAAGTATGTCGCATGCGAAATACACCTGTGATCTGTTTCATCAATAAACTTGACCGTGAAGGCCGTGATCCTTATGAGCTTCTGGATGAAGTAGAGGAAAAATTGAACATTCAGGTTAGACCTTTATCTTGGCCAATTGGCATGGGTAAAGCGTTCAAGGGTGTTTACAACCTTTATGACAGAAAGCTGAATCTTTTCAGTCCCAGCCAAAGAAAACTGAGTGACGATCGAGCTGTTTTTGATGATCTATCAGAAGATAGGCTAGATGAATTGATCGGTCGTAACAATGCAGACCAATTGCGGGAAGATGTAGAGTTGATCGAAGGAGTGTATCCTGACTTTGACACAAAGGAATACCTTGAAGGAAAAGTAGCACCTGTTTTTTTCGGCTCTGCCGTGAATAATTTCGGTGTAAATGAAATGTTGGACACCTTCATCAGAATAGCACCTGCCCCAAAAAGCAGAAATACCGAAGATAGAGAAGTACTTCCTTCAGAATCGAAATTTTCTGGATTTGTCTTTAAAATCCATGCAAATATGGACCCAAACCACAGAAACAGAATCGCATTCCTAAGAATCTGTTCTGGTAAATTTGAAAGAAATAAGCCTTACAATCATGTGCGTGGACCAAAACCACTTCGCTTCTCGAATGTGACACAGTTTATGGCGCAGGATAGAGAAATGGTTGACGAGGCATTTCCTGGCGATATCATTGGTCTTTATGACACTGGGAATTTGAAAATCGGTGATACGCTAACCGATGGCGAAAACATGACTTTCAAAGGAATCCCAAGCTTCTCTCCTGAGATCTTCAAAGAAGTCATCAACAAGGACGCGATGAAAACCAAGCAAATGGAAAAAGGCTTGAAACAACTGATGGAAGAAGGAGTGGCGCAGTTATTTACTTTTGACATGGGCTCTAGAAAAGTAATTGGCACTGTAGGTCAGCTTCAGTTTGAGGTAATCCAATTTAGGTTAAAGCAAGAATACAATGCCTCAGTAGAATTTGCTCCAATGCAACTTTACAAGGCTTGCTGGATCAGCAGTTCGGATAAAAAGAAGTTGGACGAATTTGTACAGTCAAAAAACAGACATATTGCTAGAGATAAAGATGGTAAATTGGTGTTTATGGCTGAATCCCGATCATGGTTACAGATGGTTCAGGACAATTATCCAGAAATAGAGTTCCACTTCACATCGGAATTTTGATTTAAATTAAGCGATTCTCTCAAAGGTGTTGCAGATATTTTTTGAACTTGTTAAATTTAAAAATATGAAATTGACACGATTTAAATAATCATCAAAATACGCAAAAATGATTATTTTTATCACCATCACGAAAGGTTTCGAGACCACGTGACAATTGAAAACAATTTATAAAACATGAAAAAGAAACCATTCTCAGTCGTCTATGAAGACAACCACCTTTTGGTGGTAAACAAGGCTGCCGGAATATTGGTACAAGGAGATAAGACCAAAGATAAAACTCTCACAGATTATTGCAGAGAGTATATCAAAGAAAAATATAATAAGCCTGGTGACGTATTTCTTCATCCTGTACATAGACTAGATCGACCTGTGAGTGGGCTGGTAGTCTTTGCACGAACGTCAAAAGGCCTAGAAAGAATGATGGAACTCTTTAGGAAAAGAGACATCCACAAAGTATACTGGGCTATCGTAAAAAAGAAGCCAAGAGAGGAAATGGACAAATTGACCCATTATTTGGTAAAAGATGAGCAGAGAAACTATGTGAGTGCTTTCGAAAAAGAAGCTCCAGGCTCACAAAAAGCTGAATTGACTTACAAAAGATTGGGTAAACTCAATGATCATTGGCTGATGGAAGTAAGACCAGTGTCAGGGAGACCCCATCAAATCAGAGTGCAGTTAGCCTCCATCGGTTGCCCTATCAGAGGTGATGTAAAATATGGCTTTGTGAAACCAAACCTTGATTTGAGCATCAATCTTCACGCTTTCCATTTGGTGTTTATCCATCCCATCAAGAAAGAAAAGCTGATCCTAAGGGCTGCATTGCCCGAAGAACCGTTCTGGGAACAATTCTTAGAATTTGAGGAAATCAAAGCCAAAGATCAATATTTGGACAATACCTTTAGTGGATAATCTATCGCTTCTTCTAAATTGAAGAGGCGAAATTCTGATAATAGCTCTACCGCAGCGGAAAAGTTACTTTAGTTTTAGCACGTTCAAAAAAAATTAAAAACACCCAAAAATGAAAAATAATATTCTGCTCATATTGTTATTGGTAATCATTGGCTTTGCCTGTACTCCTAAACAAGAAGCCAAAACTATCTATATCGTAAGGCATGCCGAAAAGATGCTGAATACAGAAGATCCTCAATTGAGTGTGGCAGGCACAGTAAGATCAAAAAAACTAGGGCAGATATTAGAAGACAAGCAAATAAAGCATGCTTTCAGCACAAGTACCATAAGAACCAAAGCCACCCTACAACATGTTTCTAATCATGCTGGCATTGCTATAGAAATATACGACCCACAAAACCATGATGATTTGGTAGAGGAATTAAGAATCAGAAAGGGAAATGCTGTAGTAGTTGGCCACAGCAACACCATTCATCATCTCGTGAATTACTTTGTTATGACTGGGGAAAAGTTTGAGGAATTGGAAGATATAGAGTATGATTATATCTTTGAAGTGACTCTGGAATCTGATGGGAGTTCGAGTGTAGTGAGAAGGTTGTACAAAGAGTTTAACTAACTCCCCCATTAAATCTAGCATTCTGATTGGTTGTAAATAAAACTTACTAGATTTTATACAAAATTTAAACTATAAGAAAAGCTCAATTCACACCACCCTTACTTCTATTCCCATTTCCTCCAATTTTTCCCTATACATTTCCTGAATTCCAGAGTCAGTAATGACCACATCAATGTCATCCAAATTACAAATCTTACCGAAACCTTTTTTTCCAAATTTGCTGGAATCTGCCAAGACGATGGTTTTTTGAACAGATTTGATCATTTGGGCATTGAGATGTGCTTCCATCAAATGTGAAGTAGTCAACCCAAAATCCAAACTGATCCCATCCACACTCAGAAACAACTTACTACAAGCAAAATTCCGCATCATTTCCTCAGCATAATTACCCACAACAGAACTGCTGCTTTTTCTTACCACCCCTCCAAGCTGTACGATCTCGACATCAGGGGAATCAATCAAAGCTAGTGTCACATTCATAGCTGCTGTAAGCACGGTCAATTTTTGATTCTTTGGAAGCATCTGCGCAAAGGACACCACTGTAGTTCCCGAACCAATGATAATCGCTTCATCCTCCACTACCAATCGGATAGCAGCTTGTGCTATTTTCATTTTTTCTTCTACCCTTTCTAGTTTCTTTTCCTGCACAGGCCTATCATTGACATAGGGCGAATTTAAGGTAGCCGACCCATGGGATCTATACAACAAACCCTTGTCTTCCAATAACTTCAAATCTTTTCTAACAGTAACAACAGTGACATCTAGCTCTTTGCTTAGGTCAGCCACGTGCACTATTCCAGCTTCGTTAAGCTTTTCCAATATATATTTATGTCTTTCTGCAATAGTCATGAAAGCTTTCTTTTTTTGATAAAGATAGTTTAATAGATACAAAAAGTAAATTATTTTGATTTTTATATTTCTATATATTTCTTTTTGTTTCTTTTTATATTACTTTTGAAATAAATATTACCAAAATGAATAGAATAGAAAACCTCAAAAAACTAGAAACAGAAAACAAAACCTGGGACATAGCAGTAATTGGCGGCGGAGCATCAGGTCTTGGTGTAGCGCTAGATGCACTTTCAAGGGGACTTTCTGTGGTGTTGGTAGAAAAAGCGGATTTCGCCAAAGGAACCTCAAGCAGAAGCACCAAACTTGTCCATGGAGGAGTTCGATATTTGGCGCAAGGCGATGTTTCACTAGTATTCGAGGCTCTGAAGGAAAGGGGAAGACTTTTACAAAATGCTCCGCACCTTACCCATAATCAACCTTTCATCATACCTATATATACATTTTTTGACAGGCTACAGTACAGTATTGGATTGAAAATCTACGACTGGATGGCAGGAAGACTTCGATTGGGGAAATCCAGATTTATTTCCAAAAAAGAAACCCTAAAGAGACTTCCACAGATCAAACAAGATGGACTCAAAGGAGGTGTCGTCTATCATGATGGGCAATTTGATGATGCCAGATTGGCTTTGAGTATAGCCATCACTTGCAATGAAATGGGAGGCAACATCCTCAATTATACCAAAGTCAATGCTTTGGTAAAAAACACAAAAGGTAAAATCACAGGAATCCAAGTAAGGGATTTGATCGGAAAGAAAAATTATAAAATCAAGGCTAAAATGGTCGTAAATGCCACGGGTGTATTTGCGGATAAAATCCTACTGCTAGATCAACCTGACGCACCTAAAAGCATTCAGCCAAGTCAGGGAATTCATTTGGTTTTGGATAAATCATTCATCGGAGGAAATGATGCGCTGATGATCCCAAAAACTTCAGACGGCCGGGTTCTTTTTGCTGTCCCATGGCAAGACAAATTGGTAGTAGGTACTACAGACACCTTGCGTGAAAAAGCCAAACTGGAACCAGAAGCACTGAGCAAAGAAATTGATTTTGTGCTGGAAACTGCCGCAGCTTATATGGTAAAAACACCAACCAAAGCCGATGTCCTTTCAGTCTATGCAGGTCTGAGACCACTTGCCGCTCCAAAAGAAGGCAGCACCAAAACAAAGGAAATTTCACGTTCACATAAAGTTATTGTTTCTGAAAGTGGATTGACTTCCATCACCGGGGGCAAATGGACTACCTTTCGAAAAATGGGTGAAGACACTGTTGAGAAATTCACAACCGTCACTGGAGAAAGCATAAAAGAAAGTGCATCTGCAAATATCCATTATCGAGGCTATACAACTGATCCGCAAAAAGGTCATTGGCAAGGCTATGGCTCAGATGCAACAACTATCCAAAAAATGATCAAGGATAAACCGGAATTTGGGGAGCAATTACACCCCTCCTATCCCTACACAGTCGCAGAAGTAGTCTGGGCCGTGAAAAATGAAATGGCCATGAAAGTAGAGGACATCCTTGCACGGAGAATGCGTATTTTGTTCCTAGATGCAAAAGCTGCTATTGAAATGGCTCCCAAAGTAGCAAAAATCATGGCACAGGAATTTGCCAAAGATGAAGAATGGACAAACCAAGAAATTTCCGATTTCGAAAAAACAGCAAATAAGTATATATTGAAATAGATCCTCCACGCTTGTGCACCTTAGGCGTAGAGAATAAGATATTGATTGATACTTATGGATATTATTATTGATATTGGCAGTGAAATAAGCCTATAGCGAAATATTACTGACGTGAAATAGAATGGAAATATTGCTTCGCTGAAGTATGCCTTTGGCTTTTGCAGACAAGTCTGGAGAAATATTATTGAGATATAGCTTATCAGAAATAATGGCTATTGACCAAAAGTATTTCTACAATATTTCAACTTTATTTCCATTGTATTTCAATCTTATTTCTACAATATTCCAACCTTATATCTACTATATTTCTACGAAATAACCAATAATCAGATAACCAAACACCTAATTAACCATTAACCCAGAAAAAATGTCCCAATATATTTTATCACTTGATCAAGGAACTACGAGTTCAAGAGCAATTGTCTTTGACAAGAAAGGTCAGATTGTTTCTGTTGCACAAAAGGACTTTAAGCAACATTTTCCTAAATCCGGGTGGGTAGAACACGATCCTCAGGAAATCTGGACTAGCCAATCAGCTGTGATGATAGAATCCCTTGCAAATGAAGGCATCAAAGCCAGTGAAATTGCTGGAATAGGAATCACCAATCAAAGAGAAACGACTATTGTATGGGATAGGAAAACAGGCAAAGCACTATACAATGCGATTGTTTGGCAAGACAGAAGGACTTCAGCTTATTGTGATGAATTGAAAGAAGCAGGTAAAGCAGAGATGATCGCTTCAAAAACAGGTTTGATCCTAGACGCCTACTTTTCGGCTACCAAAATCAAATGGATTCTTGACAATGTAGAAGGAGCAAGAGCGAAAGCAAAAAATGGTGAATTGGCTTTTGGAACAATCGACACATGGCTGGTTTGGAAACTTACTGGTGGAAAAAATCATATAACTGATATCTCCAATGCCAGTAGAACAATGGTTTTTAATATACATGAAAAGCAATGGGACAAGGAACTTTTAGAATTGTTTGACATCCCTGAGTCTATGCTTCCAGAAGTAAAATCTAGTTCAGAGGTATATTGCGAAACTTCAGGTGATATCTTATCTGTCAAAATTCCAATAGCCGGAATCGCTGGTGATCAGCAAGCGGCACTTTTCGGCCAACTTTGTACACAATCAGGCATGGCAAAAACAACCTATGGTACCGGATGTTTTTTGGTCATGAATACAGGAGAAAAGCCTGTAAAATCAGAAAATCGCTTATTGACTACTGTAGCTTGGGAAATCAATGGAAAAGTGAATTATGCTTTGGAAGGCTCAGTTTTTATAGGTGGAGCAGCCATCCAGTGGCTTAGAGATGGAATTGAGTTTTTTGGACATGCAAAGGAAAGTGAAAAACTTGCTGTCAGCCTAGAAGACAACGATGGCGTATATTTCGTCCCTGCATTGTCAGGACTTGGCGCACCACATTGGGATCAAGATGCCAGAGGGGCATTTTTTGGGATTACAAGAGGAACAACCATTGCCCACATGACTAGAGCCGCTCTGGAAGCTATCGCTTACCAAGTAAATGATGTGCTCAAAGCCATGGAAAAAGACAGTAGTGAGCCTACCAAAGAACTTCGAGTAGATGGTGGTGCTACGGCAAATAACTTCTTGATGCAGTTTCAAGCAGATATATTAAATTGCAAAATCACCAGACCAAAAATCATAGAAACTACTGCAATCGGAGCAGCATTTTTGGCAGGATTAGCTGTTGGATTCTGGAAAGATGAAGAGGAACTCAAATCCCTCTGGGAGGCTGACAAGAGTTTCGATCCAAAGATGGACGATGAAAAAGTCGAGAAATATTTACATTTTTGGCATAAGGCAGTTGAACGATCTAAACACTGGGTAGAATAATGGATGCATTTGTAGCAGAATTTGTCGGAACTTCCCTCCTTCTTGCGATGGGATCTGGAGTTGTAGCCAATGTAGTATTGAACAAAACCAAAGGACAAAATAGTGGTTGGATCGTAATTACTACAGCTTGGGCACTTGGGGTATTTATTGGAGTGGTAGTAGCAGGCCCATATAGCGGTGCACACCTGAATCCAGCAGTAAGTATTGCTTTGGCAATTACTGGAGATTTTCCATGGGGAGATGTTCCTAGCTATGTATTTGCGCAAGTACTTGGAGCAATGTTTGGTTCGGGTATCTCTTGGATCGTTTACAAGGATCATTTTGATGCTACAGATGACCAAGGCTTGAAATTCGCTCCATTTGCCACAGCACCTGCGATCAGAAATTATTCTTCAAATCTTATTTCAGAAATTGTCGGCACTTCGGTTTTGATTATCGTGATTCTTTATTCTACCGAACCTATTTTGCAAGATGGGAACAATACTCCTATAGGCTTAGGCTCACTTGGCGCATTGCCAGTAGCTTTTTTGGTTTGGGTGATTGGTTTGTCTTTGGGTGGAACTACCGGCTATGCGATCAACCCAGCCCGTGACCTTGGGCCAAGGATCATGCATCAAATCTTACCAATCAGAGGAAAAGGAACTAGTGATTGGGCATACAGCTGGGTACCGATACTAGGCCCGATCATAGGGGCTTCTTTGGCCGCCGGCATCTATCTCTTGCTTGGAGTCGGTGGGATGGTTTAATAGGAATACACCAGAGCCTGCCTCGAATCATGATTAAGCTGATGAACGCTGATTTTTATCCGTGTCAATCCGCTAGATCTGCGTCTTCAGTGTTCTATTGCGTACTGATTCAAAACGTAACCTTTTGATGTCAATGAGCGCTGACCTATCGTATAAACCATATTTCACCAAATTGCAACCACCTCTAAGATTTTTATACATTATAAAAATCATACTATTTATGCAAATAAGGAATTGAATTCCAAGATTACATAAAATAATGAAAAGAAACCTGCAGCAATTAAGCTTTGGCATTATTTGGACGATATCCTTTTTTTTAGCATTAATATTAATAGGCTCAAGACGATCAGGAAAGAGAGGGAATACATATTAGAATTGGAATAAAAAAACCCTTCCAAAGTTTTAATCTTTGGAAGGGTTATACTCTTAATCAAACTACTAAATGAAAGCTACAAACAACCTTCATAAGTTAGAAAAGGTCATTTGAACTCCATTGTCTATTGACCGTCGACACTTGTGTGCCGTGGCGTAGTTGACTACTTCAATATTTCTCTCGATATCACCAGCTTCTGAATCTCAGATGTTCCTTCACCAATAGTACAAAGCTTGGAATCTCTGTAGAATTTCTCTACTGGATAATCTTTTGTAAATCCATATCCTCCGAAAATCTGCACTGCTTCATTGGAAACAGACACACAAACTTCGGAAGCATAAAGTTTTGCTTTTGCTCCTGCAAGAGTAACTTTTTCTCCTCTGTTTTTGAGATCCGCAGCTTTGAAAGTCAAAAGTTTCGCAGCTTCTACTTGCGTTGCCATATCTGCTAGTTTGAAAGATATTCCCTGAAACTTGCTGATCGGTTGATTGAACTGTTGTCTCTCTTTAGAATATTGAATTGATGCTTCCAAAGCTCCCTCAGCAATCCCCAATGACAATGCTGCAATAGAGATCCTGCCTCCATCTAATATTTTCATAGACTGAATGAACCCATTGCCAACTTCTCCAAGAATCTGATCTTTGTGAACTCTACAATCTTCAAAAATCATCTCTGCTGTCTCTGAAGCACGCATTCCGAGCTTGTCTTCTTTCCTGCCTCCCTTAAATCCTGGAGTACCTCTTTCCACAACAAAAGCTGTCATTCCATGGGAATCCCCAACTTCTCCTGTCCTTGCTATAACTACTGCAACATCGCCAGAAACTCCATGCGTGATAAAGTTTTTCGCTCCATTGATTACATAATAGTCACCATCTTCTATTGCAACTGTACGCATGTTGCCAGCATCAGAACCTGTATTTGGCTCTGTTAACCCCCAAGCTCCTAAAAATTCACAAGTAGCAAGTTTTGGCAAATATTTTCTCTTCTGATCTTCATTTCCAAACATCAGGATATGTCCTGTACAAAGGGAGTTGTGAGCAGCCATGGACAATCCTACTGAAGGATCTAGCTTTGACAATTCCAAAATAGCCGTCACATACTCGAAGTATCCAAAACCAGATCCACCATATTCGGTCGGAACCAATACGCCCATTAAACCAAGTTCTCCAAGCTTCTTGAATATTTCCAAAGGAAAGTGTTGTTTATCGTCCCAGTCTTTACGAAAAGGAGTAATCTCTTTTGCTCCAAAATCTCTAATCATCTGGGCGATCATCGCCTGATTTTCATTGAGCTCAAAATTCATCATAATATATTAAGTTATTAATTGGGTTATATTTTTACTAATATAATAACTTCCATCCAAACCATAAGTTTGAAATATATCCCTACTAAAACAGTTTCCAATAGCTATTTATCAAGAAAGCAAAAGAAAAAGTTACACAATGAATAAAATTAGCCAAATCAATTTTTCCCCAGAGATAAATCCCCAAAGAATTAACTATTTGGAATTAAGAGATAAATTATATAACCGGTTGATTTTAACCCAAAAAGACATCGACAAACTCAAATTTCTGTCCATCAAACAGTCCTTTATCACTCAATTTGAGATCTGGGATCACCAACAAAGCCATAAAACTTAAAGTCATAAATGGCGATTGGAGCTTGGAACCCATGGCTTTTGCCATTTGGTCTATCTTGGTATAGGCTTTTGCCACTTCATAGCCGTCCTCAGCTGACATAATTCCACCCACTGGTAAAGCAAGAACCATTTCTTCTCCATTATTGACAGCTGCTACCCCACCCTTTTCTTTGATCAATAGATTCACTGCTTTTGCAATGGATTGATCATCTACTCCAACAGCAATAATATTATGCGAATCATGACCTACAGAAGAGGCAATTGCCCCTGATTTGATCCCGAAATTTTTGATAAATGCTACAGCTGGTGCTGCATTCTCGTAGCGATTGACCACCGTTATTTTCAAAATATCGGCTTCAACATTGGATTCGGCAAAACCATCTTTTATGATAATACCCCCTTCGACTTCTGGTGTTATAAGCTGTCCATCTAAGGCTTCTATAACCCTTACTCTTTCACCATTTGATTTCACTCTAAATTCATCATGTGTTTTTTCAGAAGCGTTGAAATTATTGATGATTTTATTTTCCACACGATTGATCAAAGTCTTGCCATTACTTGATACCAGCTTGCCATTGATATAAGTCTCTTTGATTTTGAAATCTACTATATCTTCAGAAACGATAAAATCAGCAGGATCTCCAATACAAAGCGTCCCAACGTCTAAGCGGTAATGCTCTACAGGTGTAATACAAGCAGCCCTAAGGACATCAAACAAATCTTTCCCTTTCTTCAATGCTCTAGCTACTAGTTCATTAATATGCGAAACAGCCAGATTATCAGGATGCTTATCATCAGAGCAAAACATGATCATCTCTGGATAATCATCAATTAGGTCTATCAAAGCTTCAAAATTCTTAGCAGCACTTCCTTCCCGAATGGCAATTTTCATCCCCAATTGAATTTTATCCAATGCTTCTTCTTTAGTGAAACATTCGTGGTCAGTCGTGATCCCCGCAGAAGCATACTTAGCTGCAACCTCCCCCATTAGTCCAGGTGCGTGGCCATCGACAGGTTTCCCATATTTCTTTGCTAAAGCAATCTTTTCCATAACCAAAGGATCGCGATTCACTGTACCTGGCCAATTCATCATTTCTGCCAAGTAAACAATTTCCTTTCTCTCAAGAAGTTTGTTGATATCCGCAGCCGTAATCTCCCCACCAGCAGTCTCAAAAGGTGTGGCAGGCACGCAAGATGGAGCCCCAAAGTAAAATTTGAAAGGCACTTTTTTCCCATTTTCAATCATATAGTTTACCCCTTCCATCCCACAGACATTGGCAATCTCATGTGGGTCAGAAATGGTTGCCACAGTACCGTGAACTACCGCCAACCTTGCAAATTCTGAAGGAATCAACATAGATGACTCCACATGTACATGTGCATCTATAAATCCAGGCAAGATGTATGGCATTTGATCATTGTGCTGAATTTTGCGAATGGAAATAATTTTCCCGTCACCCACTTTAACTTCAGCAGGAAATATTTCTCGCTTTTCAATATCAATCAATTTTCCTTCGACGATAAAACAATTTTTCATATTGGCTCTTTTCTGTTTTGAGAATAGGAGATTTTTCGAGTTAGATTTTAAACTTGTACAAAGAACTTAAAAGTCACTATCAAAATATTTTTAATAAACTTTCTATGTTCATACATAATCTAATGACGCTAATGTACTAAACAAGTGCTATAATCTGATAATAGATGAAATCCATAAATTGATAACACTTTTGAAGAAGAAAACATATGTAAATCTGTAGTTCCAAGGATTACAATTAGTTCCTAGAAGATTTAGATTTAAAACTACTATATTTGCACCTGAAAAGAAAAGCGCAAGACAACTTTTAGTAAATGAGTAAAATCGTAATTGCAATTGATGGGTTTTCTGGATGTGGCAAAAGCTCTACTGCAAAAGCAGTAGCAAAAGCTTTGGATTACACCTATATAGATTCCGGCGCGATGTATCGGGCAGCCACACTCCATTTTCTGAATAAACTAACAGTTTTGATTAATCCCAAAGATGTCAGAAATTCTCTAGAAAGTCTAAATATTAGCTTTCAGATCAATCCAGCTAATCAAAAACAAGAGACCTATCTCAACGGTTTGAATGTAGAGAAAGAGATTCGTACTATGCGCGTTTCGGACTATGTGAGTGAAGTAAGCAAAATAAAAGAAGTGAGACAGGAGCTTGTAGCTCAGCAACAAAAGCTAGGTAAGAAAAAGGGAGTTGTGATGGATGGTAGAGATATAGGCACAGTTGTATTTCCAGATGCAGAGCTCAAAGTTTTTATGACGGCAGATTTGAATATAAGAGCTGCCAGAAGGCAAAAAGAGATTTTGGAAAAGGGTGATTTGGTGGAAATCCAAAAGATCATCCAAAATCTAGATGAAAGGGACAAAACAGATTCTTCCAGAAAAGAAAGTCCTTTAAAAAAGGCGGAAGATGCCGTTGATATTGATACAAGCTTGTTGGAATTTGATGATCAAGTAGATAGGATAGTTTCACTAGCAAAAGAGAAAATTGGCTAAAAATCAATTTGAATTATGAAAGTTACCATAGATAAAAACTCAGGTTATTGCTTTGGAGTAGAATTCGCCATCAAGATGGCAGAGGATGAGATGGAGGTTTCCGATCAATTATATTGCCTTGGAGACATTGTCCATAATGATATGGAAGTCAAAAGACTGAGCGAAAAAGGTCTTGTGGTAATAGATAGGGAAAAACTTCAAGAGCTGAGCAATTGCAAAGTATTGATAAGAGCTCACGGAGAACCCCCAGAAACTTACAAAACTGCGATAGAAAATAATATAGAGCTTATAGATGCATCTTGTCCGGTAGTATTGAAGCTTCAGCATAGAGTCAAAACTGCATTTGACAAAATGGAGAAGGAGAAAGGACAGATAGTAATTTATGGCAAAAAAGGCCATGCCGAGGTTATTGGTTTGACTGGCCAAACTTTGGAAAAAGCCATTGTAGTCATGGAAGACAAGGATCTTGATAAGATTGATTTCACAAAACCGGTGACATTATTCAGTCAGACTACCAAAAGCACAAAGGGCTTTTATGAATTAAAAGAAAAAATCGAAAATAGAATCAAAGAAGCCAAAGGGTTATTGAGTGAAATTGATTTCAATGCCAATGATTCAATCTGTCGTCAAGTATCCAATCGAGAACCGCAACTATTGAATTTCTCAAAGGATAATGATGTAATAATTTTTGTTTCGGGCAAGAAAAGCTCCAATGGAAAGGCGCTTTACCAAGTTTGTAAAGGAGAAAACGAAAGAAGTTATTTTGTTGAAAACGAAACAGAAATAGACCCTTTATGGTTTACAGCTGAAGATAAAGTTGGTATTTGCGGAGCTACTTCTACGCCAATGTGGCTGATGGAACAAGTGATGAAGCACATAAATACCTTTGAAACCAACCTTGAATTTGAAAATAATTAATTTGAAAGACTAGTCATAAGTATGTCAACTTAGCAAGAAGGTAATAAATAATACCAAAATTATCTTCTAATAACTGATGTATTTTATTAGATTTGAGGCGTTTTTCAAAAGACCATACAGTTCATATAATATGTCAAAACTAGTTAAGCTTAAGAAGGGATTCGACATTAAGCTCGCTGGAAAAGCTGAAAAAAAGCTTGTAGAATTCCAGCCAGCAAAAACCTTTGCAATCAAACCTACAGACTTCATTGGTTTACAAAGACCAAAAGTAACAGTAAATGAGGGAGATATCGTAAAGGCAGGAACTCCGATTTTATTCGACAAAGCATTGGACAAAGTTCAATATGTCGCACCTGTATCCGGCGAAATCGTTGAGATCAAAAGAGGTGAAAAGAGAAAATTGTTAGAGATCAAGATTCTTGCGGATAATGATATCAGCTATGAAAGTTTCGAGAAATTTGCTGAATCATCTATAAAATCGATCTCAAGAGAAGATGCCATTACCAATCTGACAAAAGGTGGTGTGTGGCCTCAGTTGATTCAAAGACCTTTTGGAATTGTTGCAAATCCTGAAGACAAACCAAAAGCGATATTTATATCAGGTTTTGACACCCATCCTTTGGCTCCGGATTATTCGGTAACATTGAAAGGTGAGGAAAAGTATTTCCAGACAGGTATAGACATTTTGAAAAAACTTACGGAAGGCACAGTTCATTTAAACATAAATGGAGATGCTGAAGTACCAACTGTTTTCGCAAATGTTCAAAACGCACAAGTAAATAAATTTTCCGGACCGCACCCTGCTGGGAACGTAGGTGTACAAATTCATCATCTAGATGCTATCAACAAAGGAGATGTAGCTTGGACTATAAGCCCTTATGGTGTTTCTCAGATTGGTAAACTTTTTCTGGAAGGCAGATATGATGCTTCTAAAACAATCGCAATCACAGGTTCTAGAGCTAAGTCTGCTGCGTATACAAAAACCTTCATTGGTGCTTGCGTGGACACACTGGTAAATGGTAATCTCAAAGAAGACGAAAAATCAAATATCGCTCCTGATACAAGAGTAGTATCAGGAAATGTCTTGACTGGTGAAAAAATCAATAAGGATGGTTACTTAGGGTATTACCATAACCAGCTTACATTATTACCAGAGGGCGAATACTATGAATTCCTTGGTTGGATGAAACCTACTTCGGAGAAGTTGAGCTATCATAGAGCATTGGGATTATTATCTTTCTTAAAGCCAAACAAAGAATTTGTTTTGGATACCAACGTTAGAGGTGAAGAAAGAGCATTTGTTCAGACAGGTGTTTTTGAAAGTGTAACCCCAATGGATATCCTTCCTGTTTATTTGTTGAAAGCTATAATGGCTGAAGATTTTGATGAGATGGAGGAACTAGGGATTTATGAAGTCGTAGAAGAAGATTTAGCATTATGCGAATTTGTAGATGTTTCCAAACACCCAGTGCAGGAAATAGTTAGAAAAGGAATAGATTTAATTCAATACAGTTAATCAATATGAAGTTTCTAAGAGATCTGTTGGATAAGCAGAAACCCCTTTTTCATAAAGGAGGAAAATTAGAGAGCCTATATTATGCCTTTGAGGCTGGTGAGACATTTTTGTTTTCGCCAAACCATACAAATGGGATAAAAGGAGCTCAGGTAAAAGATGCCATTGACTTGAAGAGAATGATGATCACAGTTGTGATAGCAATGATTCCTTGTTTGTTGTTTGGTATATATAATACAGGACATCAGCACTTCTTGGCTACAGGTCAGACAGCTGGTTTGTGGGATAATTTTGCTGAAAAAGCAATTTTAGGTCTTACTTTAGTTTTACCTATTGTTATTGTTGCTTACGCAGCTGGTGGTCTTGTTGAAGCAGCATTTGCAGTAATCAGAAAGCACCCAATCAACGAAGGTTTCTTGGTTACAGGTATGTTGATCCCATTGGTAGTGCCTGCTACAATGCCTTTATGGCAAGTGGCATTAGCAACTATATTCGCTGTGGTTATTGCAAAAGAGGTATTTGGTGGAACAGGGATGAATATCCTAAACGTAGCCATGACAGCTAGGGCCTTCTTATACTTTGCATATCCTGCACAAATATCTGGTGATCAGGTATGGACTTACCTAGGAGATAAAGAAGCTGTAGATGGTTTCTCAGGAGCAACTGCATTGGCAGTAGCGTATAATGCAGGTGTGGAAGGTGAAACAGTAAATACTGCTCTTTCTACTCACAATAGCGCTTTGGGCTCAGGACTGTATGAATTTGCAAACTTATTCATGGGTTGGATACCAGGCTCTATAGGTGAAACATCTACATTGATGGCATTATTGGGAGCTGTTATCTTGGTAGCAACAGGAGTTGCAAGCTGGAAAATCATCGTGAGTGGATTTGCAGGAGCTTACATCATGGGCTTCATAATGAATTTATTTGCAGTGAATGAATATATGGCTATGGGCCCAGAATACCACTGGGTAATGGGAGGCTTGGCTTTCGGTATTGTATTTATGGCGACTGATCCAGTATCAGCAGCACAAACAGAAACGGGTAAATGGATTTATGGTCTTTTGATTGGTGTATTGACAGTGATCATTAGAGTTACAAACCCAGCCTATCCTGAAGGGATTATGCTAGCAGTTTTATTTATGAACGTGTTTGCACCTTTGGTTGATTATTATGTAGTAAAAGCAAACAAGAAAAGGAGGTTACAACGTGCAACAGTCTAATGCTTATATCATCACATTTTCAGTAATTCTAACAGTAGTTTTAGGATTATTATTATCAGGAACATCTCAGCTTTTGGGTCCTACACAGAAAAAAGCTGTGGAATTGGATACCAAAAAGCAAATTTTAGGAGCTGTTTTGGATGCTTCTGAGATAAGGGCAATGAAGCCGGAGGAAATTCTAGATTTCTATGATAAAAGAATCACTTCTAAAGTAGTAGATGCTGAAGGGAATGAAATCGAAGAAGACGAAGAAGGAAATACTTTGATTGCAGAAAACGTAAACGTAGCGAAAAACTACAAAATGGATCCTGCCAAAAGAAAGTATCCAGTTTTCATTTTCCATGCAGAAGGCAACGAGTCTGATCCTGAAGCAATCATTGTACAAGTATATGGTGCAGGTCTTTGGGATGAAATCTGGGGATTCTTAGCTTTAGATACAGATTTGAACACCATCGAAGGGGTTACATTTGGTCACAAAGGAGAAACTCCAGGACTAGGTGCTAGAATCACTGAAGGTAATGTACAAAACAGATATCAAGGAAAGAAAATTTTTGACGAATCTGGTGAATTCCAATCAGTTGCAATGCAGAAAGGTGAGGGCAAGGATTATGAAGGTGAAGACCACAAAGTAGATGGTCTATCAGGTGCTACAATCACTGCTAACGGTGTAAATGCTATGTTGGAAAATTACCTAAAAGCTTATAAGGCTTATTTTGAAAAATTGAAGGATGATTCTTCAAGCGAAATTGCCGTTTTAAATTAATCCAGACATTATAAAAAAACTATAATGAGCACAGAATCAGCAGAATTAATAGAAAAAAAGCCATCAGAAGCTTTACTTTCTAAAAGAAGAAAAAAACTTATCAGTGATCCACTTGTCGATGACAACCCAATTACTATACAGGTATTGGGGATTTGTTCAGCGCTAGCGGTAACGACACAGATGCAGCCAACATTGGTAATGGCTATCTCTGTAATATTTGTAATGGTAATGGCTAATTTGACTATTTCTTTATTGAGAAATACAATTCCATCCAGAGTAAGGATTATCGTACAGTTGGCAGTAGTTGCTACGCTTGTAACCCTAGTAAATGAAGTATTGAAAGCATTTGCATATGACATGTACAAAGAGCTCTCGGTATTTGTAGGTTTGATTATCACCAACTGTATTGTAATGGGACGTTTGGAAGCTTATGCTTTGGGTAACAAGCCATATGATGCAATACTTGATGGTTTTGGTAGTGCATTGGGTTATTCATGGATTATCCTTGCTGTAGCTTTCTTTAGAGAGTTGTTGGGATCAGGTTCGGTTTTCGGAGTTGCTATTTACGACCCTATTTCAGGTTTGTTTGGTGAAAACTTTAGCTTAGCCACTAATGGATTGATGGTGTCTCCTGTAGGTGCATTTATCATTCTTGGTTTGATCATTTGGGTACAGCGTACCAAAACTGGATATGTTGAACATTAATAAATAAAGAGACATGGAATTATTTAATTTAGCTATACGATCAATATTTATTGACAACATGGTTTTTGCTTACTTCCTAGGAATGTGTTCATTCTTGGCAGTATCCAAAAAAGTAAGCACAGCCTTAGGTCTAGGAGCAGCGGTAATTTTCGTACTTACTGTGACTGTACCTGTCAACTGGCTTTTGAATGAATTTGTATTGAAAGAAGGAGCATTGTCTTGGGCAGGTGAAACTTTCGCCACCATTGACCTTTCATTCTTGAGATTCATTATGTTCATTGCTATCATTGCTGCGATGGTACAGTTGGTGGAGATGGTAGTGGAGAAATTTGCCCCTGCACTTTATGGAGCTTTGGGTATATTCCTTCCATTGATCGCAGTAAACTGTGCGATTCTTGGTGGATCCCTTTTTATGGCTCAGAGAGATTATACATTAGCTGAATCAGCTGTATATGGTTTCGGTTCTGGAACTGGTTTCTTTTTAGCTATAGTTGCATTAGCAGCTATTAGAGAAAAATTGAAATACTCGAATGTACCAAACGGTCTTAAAGGTCTTGGAATTACCATGCTCCTTACAGGATTGATGGGAATTGCATTTATGTCATTTATGGGAATTGACTTATAAGTCAAGAGCTCTTCTAATATTTTAAAAAAAGCCTCAGAGAAATCTGAGGCTTTTTTGTAGTTTTAGGCTATAAAATCTAAATCATATATGTCATTTACTTATAAAAGATTTATCAAGTACTTTTTCAGAGGATTACTTTTTGTAGTTCCATTTGCATTGACAGTGTATGTCATTGTCCTAACAATCAATTTTCTTGATGGCATCATCCCTATTCCTATTCCTGGTTTAGGGATTCTTATTATGCTAGGTTTTATCACATTTGTAGGATATTTGGCAAGTCTATTTATTACCAAGCCCTTGTTTGATCTGTTTGAAAAATGGGTATTTAAAATCCCTTTGATAAATATTGTCTATACAAGTATCAAAGACCTGATGTCAGCTTTTGTCGGTGACAAGAAAAAATTCAATATCCCAGTTATCGTGAAGCTTTCAGAAGGGATGTCAAGGCTTGGATTTATCACACAGGATAATTTGAGCATATTGGAAGAAGATCACTTGGTGGCAATTTACTTCCCCCATAGCTACAATTTTTCTGGCAATCTCTATCTAGTCCCAAGAGAAAATGTACGAATCCTTAACAATGTCAAAAGCTCGGACGTGATGAAATTTATTGTTTCTGGTGGGGTATCAAATTTGGAAAGATTGTAAGTCTTACAAATTCATTCAAAATATTGGCCGAGTTACAATTTGTATCAAACTAAAAAAACCGCTAAGATCACTCTTAGCGGTTTTGTTTTACTTTTTTTAAACCTATTATAGTTGCGCATCCAATTTCTGAGCCAATACTGACTTTGGAACAGCACCTACTTGCTTATCTACAATCTGACCGTCCTTAAAGAACAATAAAGTAGGAATACTTCTAATTCCAAACTGTGCTGCTACACCAGGATTGGCATCAACATCTACTTTTCCAACGACAGCTTTGCCATCATAATCACCAGCGAGTTCTTCCACTACAGGACCGATCATTTTACAAGGGCCGCACCATTCAGCCCAAAAATCCACAAGGATCGGCTGATCAGTTTTCATTATTTCTTCAAAATTAGAATCGGTAATTTCTATTGCTTTTGCCATCTTTATATGTTTTTAAGTAATTTCTAAAATATCAATTATACTACAAAAGTAATTTCGATTTTAATTAGTTCCTTAAGGGCGTAAATAATTCATAAAAAGGATATCGACCCGTGAGAAAATTTAAACGAAGAGCTTTTTGTCTTTAATATATTCCCTAACCATATCAGGGAGCAAATAGCGTACGGATTTGTGGTTTTTGATAGCGTTTCGGATGAATGTAGCTGAAATATCCATCATTGGGGCAGCTACATATTTGACATTAGGGTGATCAAGCTTAAGATGATCACCTGGCCTAGGGTAAACATATAAACCATAATTGTCCAAAATAAGGTCATAATTTTTCCATTTGTGAAAATGTGTCAAATTATCCCCTCCTATAATCAATTTAAATTCGTGAAGTGGGTGCTTTTCACTTAAATAAGTAAGCGTATCTATTGTATAGCTTGGCCTCGGCATGTGAAATTCAACATCTGAAGCCTTAAAATGAAAATGATCGGCAATGGCGAGCTCTACCATCTTTAGCCGATCAAATTCGTGCAATAGTGATTTCTGTGTCTTGAAAGGATTCTGAGGACTGATTATAAACCACACTTCATCTAGATCAGTCTGATCCTGCATCACATTGGCTATAATCAAATGCCCAATGTGAATAGGATTAAAAGATCCGAAAAATAAGCCGATTTTCAAAATTACTGTGCTAAGAATTTCCCTACTAGTGCTTCCGCTTCCGCAAATGACTTCTGCATATCATCGTTGACGATGGTCACATCAAATTTGCTTTCAAAGCCCATTTCAAACTTTGCTTTATAAAGTCTCCTTGATAGACTTTCTTCTGATTCTGTCCCCCTGTCTTTAAGCCTTTCTGTAAGTACATCCATGGAAGGTACTTTGACAAAAATAGCCAAAGCTTTATCACCAAAATAATTCTTTAGATTTAGACCGCCTTTGACATCAACATCAAAAATAACATGCTTGCCTGAATCCCAAATACGTTGGATTTCTTCTTTGAGTGTTCCATAGAAGTTGCCTTCATACACTTCTTCCCATTCTATAAACGAGTCCTGATCTATCTTGGACTTGAATTCATCTGGGCTCAAAAAGTAATAGTCTTTTCCATTCTCCTCTTCCCTTCCACGCTTATCCCTGGTGCAGGCTGAGATCGAAAATCCTAGATTGGGAATTTTCCCTATTAAATGACGGACAATTGTTGTTTTGCCTGAACCTGATGGTGCCGAAAAAATTATTGCTTTACCTGATGACATATCCTTTATTTTATCTCTTCGATTTTTTGACGGATATTTTCTACAAGTTGGGATGGTACTTCATGCTTGGTACACTTGGTCCTTAGAACTTCTTTGATCGCTTGTTCCAAATGATAGTGCTCAAAGCATGGCTGACATTTGGCAAGTTTTGATTTGAGGACTTCTTGCGAATCAAGACCTTCATTTCCGTCCAAAATGCTTTCTAGCAACTGAAAGCATTTGCTTACATCATCGCACTGCAACTTCCTCTCTCCTGTTCCTTCTAAATTATTCTCCATTTTAATCTTAATCTAGGGTAATCTTTAATACTTATTCATAATAAATTTGAAACTATTCCTCTTCATCAGTTTTATAACCCATGTTTTGAGCATATGAACGCAACTTCTCTTTCAATAAGTTCCTCGCTCTATGCAATCTAGACCTTACTGTACCGATAGGAATATCCAAAATCTTCGCCATTTCTTCGTAAGTAAACCCTTCCAAATCACAAAGAATGATTACTGTACGGAAATCAACCGCTAAACTATTGAGGGCATTCGAAATTTCGTCCCCAAGCATATCTTTGAGTGAATCAACACGCAAATCTGAAGTGATACCATAGTCAACATCATCAGAGTTGTAATAAGTTTCAACTTCCTGATAATCAACTTTAGCTGGCTGCTTGCTCTTCTTTCTGTAATCATTGATAAAACTATTCTTCAATATCCTAAATAGCCATGCTTTTGCATTGGTACCTTGCTCAAAGGAATTGATAAATCGGTAGGCTTTCAGATAAGTATCTTGCACCAAATCTTTGGCATCGTCCTCATCAAAGGTCAGCCTATAACCAAAATTATACATGGAATCTATGTGTGGCATAAATTCCTCGTCAAAAATTCTGTTTTTTTCCTGATCGGAATATTTTTTTCTCTGCACTTCGGACATAAGTACCAAAAGTAATCAATGCCCCAAATTTTAGCTAATTTTTTTGAAGAAAGTGGTTAACAATCAATTTTCTCGCATGAAATTTTGATTGAACATCGCTTGATTTTCAAATTCATATGGCTGCCCTCATTTTGATATTGATTGAAATTGGATACTGGGATATTGGATGCAAAACCACATTTATGACAATCTTTCCCATTGCAATTTTTTAAACTTATTGATTAGGATACAGGTATTAACATAGTATATTTAGATATTTGTTGTTCAAAGACCATTCATTCCTACATAAGCTTTAAAGAAATAAAATGTTCCTCGTCAAACTTATATCATACCTTCCTTTTAGTATTCTCTACATTTTTTCGGATATTTTGTATTTCATTGGTTATTATATAGTTGGGTATAGAAAAAAAATAATAAGAGAGAATTTAAAACAAGCATTCCCTGAAAAGACAGAAAAAGAAAGACTTAAGATTGAAAGGGGCTTTTTTAGAAACTTGACAGATTCTTTTGCCGAAACGTTCAAAATGTACACCATTTCCAAGGAAGAATTAGCAAAAAGGGTTCAGATAGAAAATGTAAATATACCTCTTGAATTGATCAAAAAAGGCGAAGTTGTAGTAGGAATGACAGGACATTTTTTCAATTGGGAAATGCATTTACTTCAAATGATGGGCAATATAAGCACACAATGTGAGGTGGTTTACCTAAAAGTAAACAGCCCATTTTTTGAGAAACTGATGAAAAACATCAGAGGTAGATTTGGAGGAATGCTGGTGGAAAGAGCTTCCTTTCAAAGAGAATATTTGAGGAATAGAGACGTACCCCGACTGATTGTCCTAGCCGCCGACCAAAGACCCACAAAAGCTGAAATCCGCTATTGGGCACCTTTCATGAATAGAGAAACTATTTTCTTTGAAGGTGCAGAGAAACTTGCTAAGCGCTTTGGCCATACTGTGATCTATTCTGATGTACGCAAACCAAAACGAGGCCATTACATCTTCACTTATAGTCTAATGGACAGCCCTCCCTATGATCAAGCTGCCGAACATAGCATCACCGATGAGTTTATCAGACGCACTGAGCAGACTATCAGACACAGCCCAAACTTATATCTTTGGAGTCATAACAGATGGAAAGTGAGTAGGGATTTTAATCCAGACAAAATTGATTGAAAAAATGAATACTAATTTTTTCTTAGTGCTTCTGAATTCCTCCCTAAGATACCACAGAAATAGAAGTTAGATTGATTAATAATCTGCGACCATCAGCGTAATCAGCGGTCCATAATTTTCCTCCCGCAGATACCGCAGATTTACGCAGAAAAGACAAAAACTTATCTAAAACCAAAATCCAATTTAAAAATCTGCAAGCATCAGCGTAATCACCGGGTCATAATTTTTCTCCCGCAGATACCACAGATCTACGCAGAAAAATCAAAAACTCCTATAAACCCAAAAACCAACATAAAAATCTGCGAACATCAGCGTAATCAGCGGGCTATTTAAAATCTCCCGCAGATACAGCAGATCTACGCAGAAAAATCAAAAACTTATCTAAAACTAGAACCCAACATAAAAATCAGCGAGCATCAGCGTAATCAGCGAACCATAATTTTTCTCCCGCAGATACCGCAGATTTACGCAGAAAAATCAAAAACTCCTATAAACCCAAAAACCAACATAAAAATCTGCCAACATCAGCGTAATCAGCGGGCCATAATCTTTCTCCCGAAGAAACCCCAGATCTACGCAGAAAAATCAAAAACTTATCTAAAACCAAAATCTAATTTAAAAATCTGCGACCATCAGCGTAATCAGTGGRCCATAATCTTTCTCCCGAAGAAACCACAGATCTACGCAGAAAAATCAAAAACTTATCTAAAACCAAAATCCAATTTAAAAATCTGCCAACATCAGCGTAATCAGCGGGCCATAATCTTTCTCCCGCAGATACCACAGATCTACGCAGAAAAATCAAAAACTTATCTAAAACCAAAATCCAATTTAAAAATCTGCGACCATCAGCATAATCAGCGAGCCATAATTTTTCTCCCGCAGATACCACAGATCTACGCAGAAAGAACAAGAACTTATCTAAAACAAAAATCCAATTTAAAAATCTGCGACCATCAGCGTAATCAGCGGGCCATAATCTTTCTCCCGAAGAAACCCCAGATCTACGCAGAAAAATCAAAAACTTATCTAAAACCAAAATCCAATTTAAAAATCTGCGAGCATCAGCGTAATCAGYGGGCCWTAATYTTTCTCCCGAAGAAACCCCAGATCTACGAAGAAAAATCAAAAACTCCTATAAACCCAAAAACCAACATAAAAATCTGCGACCATCAGCGTAATCAGCGGGCCTTAATTTTTCTCTCGCAGATACCACAGATCTACGCAGAAAAATCAAAAACTCCTATAAACCCAAAAACCAACATAAAAATCTGCGAACATCAGCGTAATCAGCGGGTCTTAATTTTTCTCCCGAAGAAACCCCAGATCTACGCAGAAAGGACAAAAACTTA
>NZ_JAKZGO010000020.1 GCF_022549785.1 Belliella alkalica | reverse complement strand
AACTGAAACATCTAAGTACCCGGAGGAAGAGAAAACAACAGTGATTCCGTGAGTAGTGGCGAGCGAAAGCGGAGCAGCCCAAACCGGATCTGTTACGGCAGGTTCGGGGKTATAGGACCGATAAAAAGAGAACATACCTGACTTGAGTTGTCTGGGAAGGCAAACCAAAGCGGGTGATAGTCCCATAGGGGAAGGGTATGTGATTGGATTGGTATCCTGAGTAGGTCGGGACAGGAGAAATCCCGATTGAATTATCCGGCACCATCCGGAAAGGCTAAATACTCCTGAGAGACCGATAGTGAACAAGTACCGTGAGGGAAAGGTGAAAAGTACCGTGAATAACGGGGTGAAATAGAACCTGAAACCGTGCGCTTACAAGCGGTCGGAGCCAAGCGATTTGGTGACGGCGTGCCTTTTGCATAATGAGCCTACGAGTTACTCGTCACTGGCAAGGTTAAGGGTTTAAGATCCGCAGCCGGAGCGAAAGCGAGTCTGAATAGGGCGTTTTAGTCAGTGGCGGTAGACGCGAAACTTTGTGATCTACCCATGGACAGGTTGAAGCTCTGGTAAAACAGAGTGGAGGACCGAACCGATAAACGTTGAAAAGTTTCCGGATGATCTGTGGGTAGGGGTGAAAGGCCAATCAAACTGAGAAATAGCTCGTACTCCCCGAAATGTTTTTAGGAACAGCGTCGTGGAATGTATGCCGGAGGTAGAGCTACCGATAGGACTAGGGGGAGTCATATCCTACCAAATCCTGACGAACTCCGAATGCCGGCATATAGTAACGGCAGTGAGGGCATGGGTGCTAAGGTCCGTGTCCGAGAGGGAAAGAACCCAGACCTACCGCTAAGGTCCCAAAATTTACACTAAGTTGAACAAAGGTGGTCCAGCTGCAGAGACAGCCAGGAGGTTAGCTTGGAAGCAGCTATTCCTTTAAAGAGTGCGTAACAGCTCACTGGTCGAGCGGCAGGGCGTCGATAATAATCGGGCATCAAGTGTAATACCGAAGCGTAGGATTGATATTTATTATCAGTGGTAGGGGAGCATTCCAACGGCAGTGAATGTGCATGGCGATGTGCACTGGAGCTTTTGGAAAAGCAAATGTAGGCATAAGTAACGATAATGCGGGCGAGAAACCCGCACACCGATAGACCAAGGTTTCCTGATCAACGCTAATCGGATCAGGGTCAGTCGGGACCTAAGGCGAAGCCGAGAGGCGTAGTCGATGGCAAATGGGTTAATATTCCCATACTTGATATGCAGGTGATGGAGTGACGGAGTGATGAAAGACACGCCCGGTGACGGAATACCGGGTTAAAGCTTGTAGGTATTGGAACCATAGTTAAATGCGTGGTTTTAGCCGAAGGTGATAGTACCGAGCGTCTACGGACAATCGGATAGTTGTCCTAAGTGCTTCCAAGAAAAACTTCTAGCGTTAAGAGCATATTGACCCGTACCGCAAACCGACACAGGTGGTCAAGGAGAGAATCCTGAGGTGCTCGAGTGAATCATGGCTAAGGAACTCGGCAAAATGGCCCTGTAACTTCGGGAGAAGGGGCGCCTACCCACAGCAATGTGGGAGGCCGCAGTGAAAAGGCCCAGGCGACTGTTTAGCAAAAACACATGGCTTTGCGAAGTGGCAACACGAAGTATAAGGCCTGACACCTGCCCGGTGCCGGAAGGTTAAGAGGGGGCGTTATCGCAAGAGAAGCGCTGAATTGAAGCCCCGGTAAACGGCGGCCGTAACTATAACGGTCCTAAGGTAGCGAAATTCCTTGTCGGGTAAGTTCCGACCTGCACGAATGGTGTAACGATCTGGGCACTGTCTCAGCCATGAGCTCGGTGAAATTGTAGTCGCGGTGAAGATGCCGCGTACCCGCAACGGGACGGAAAGACCCCATGAACCTTTACTGCAGCTTAGTATTGGTATTGGGTAAACGATGTGTAGGATAGGTGGGAGACTGTGAATTGGCGTCGCTAGGCGTTGAGGAGTCGCCGTTGAAATACCACCCTTTGTTTGCTTGGTATCTAACCCCGTGTATACGGGGGACATTGCTTGGTGGGTAGTTTGACTGGGGTGGTCGCCTCCAAAAGGATAACGGAGGCTTCCAAAGGTTCCCTCAGTACGCTTGGTAACCGTACGTGGAGTGCAATAGCATAAGGGAGCTTGACTGTAAGGCCGACAAGCCGAGCAGGGTGGAAACACGGGTATAGTGATCCGGCGGTACCGTATGGAAGGGCCGTCGCTCAAAGGATAAAAGGTACTCTGGGGATAACAGGCTGATCTCCCCCAAGAGCTCATATCGACGGGGAGGTTTGGCACCTCGATGTCGGCTCGTCACATCCTGGGGCTGGAGAAGGTCCCAAGGGTTGGGCTGTTCGCCCATTAAAGTGGCACGCGAGCTGGGTTCAGAACGTCGTGAGACAGTTCGGTCCCTGACCGCTGGTGTACCGGTTGTGATGCCAATTGCATTGCCGGGTAGCTACGTCGGGAAGAGATAAGCGCTGAAAGCATCTAAGTGCGAAACTCCCTCCAAGATGAGACTTCCAAACAGGGCCGTCAGAGACGATGACGTTGATAGGCAGCAGGTGTAAAGTCAGAGATGACATAGCTGAGCTGTACTAATTGCCCGAAAACTTACCGTAAGGTCTACCCATTCAATTTTCTGTACACTTGTTGTGAATTTAAGACATAGGACGCAAGATTTTAGATATTAGACGAGAGTCGAATATGCTATATCAAAAAGTCCAAAGATTTAGGCGGCCTAGCGCAGGGGKCCCACCTCTTCCCATCCCGAACAGAGAAGTTAAGCCCTGCAGCGCCGATGGTACTGGGGTTACACCCGGGAGAGTAGGTCGCCGCCACATTATTCAAAGCCAGTCACGATAGCATTCGCGACTGGCTTTTTTGCGTTTAAACCCCAGGCTGAAAGATCTCGCCAAGAATGCAGAGGGGCGCAGATTTTTGGGGAAAGGGATGGTTCACGCAGAGCCGCAGAGGCGCGTAAGGTTTTTAATCTGGGAGAAATATGTGACGGTATTGTTTTTTTTTGGATTGGCCGCAGTGATGAAGGATGTTTAGACTTAAAAATTTAGCAGAAAGACAAGGGGGGAAACCTTCGAGGTTTTTGAAACCTCAAAGGTTTATTGACCCAACCTTTGAGGTTTTTTTTAAACCTCGAAGGTTATTGGGGTTCATTTAGAGACGTAGAAAGATTTTGAGAGAATGTGATGGTTCACGCAGAAGCGTGTAAGGTTTTTAATCTGGGAGATGTATGTGATGGGATAGCTTTTTTGGATTGGCCGGAGTGATGAAGGATGTTTAGACTTAAAAATTTAGCAGAAAGATATGGGGGAAAACCTTCGAGGTTTTTGAAACCTCAAAGGTTTATTGACCCAACCTTCGAGGTTTTTTTTAAACCTCGAAGGTTATTGGGGTTCATTTAGTGACGTAGAAAGATTTTGAGAGAATGTGATGGTTCACGCAGAAGCGTGTAAGGTTTTTAATTTTGGAGATGTATGTGATGGGATAGCTTTTTTGGGTTGGCCGGAGTGATGAAGGATGTTTAGATTAAAAATATAGCAGAAAGATATGGGGGAAAACCTTCGAGGTTTTTGAAACCTCAAAGGTTTATTGACCTAACCTTTGAGGTTTTTTTTAACCTCGAAGGTTTACTGAACTAATCTTTGAGCTTTTTTTCAAACCTCGAAGGTTTTTATTTTTTATAATGATGTTAAATTATAAAAAGACAACCTCTGTTCTAAATCCTTCGAGGTTTTTGAAACCTCAAAGGATTCTTGACCTAACTTTTGAGATTTTTGAAGCTTCAAAGGTTAGAATCAATCCCTTGCCAAATGTGCAGCGACCATTCTTAATGTTCCAAAATCGTATTTCCCAGGATTTTTTTCTCTTATTATTCCAAGTTCTCCATCTTCCAACTCAAGCAAAATAGTTATTTCCTTTACAAGTTCTTCAGAAAGATGATTGAATATATCTACTTTTCCTGCGGTGATACCTTTTGCTAAATGTCCTTTGATGGTTGATTCTGCAAGTCCTCTATAGGCTGCAATCTCTTCAACACTTTTCCCTTCAAGACTTAGTGTGTAGGTAATCTCAAATGTTTCTCCTTTTTCCAACTTGATATTAGGTCCTTCTGCTTTCTTCTTTTTTCTACCAGTTTTACTTGTCGTAAATTTAGGGTTGTCTTTAGCAGCTTGTTTAGCTTCTTGCGCTAGACCAATTCTTAGGTGAACCAAATTTTTTGTAACATCAGACATTTTTCCTATTTCTTCTCCGTTTAATATCGCAGGAACTAAAAATGTGATCTTTTGTAACTCACTTAATTTTTTTAAAAGTATTATCTCTATCTCTGATATTCCATCTAGATAAGTTTTTGTTTTGGAGTACCTTTCAACTTCTGCAGCATGATACATTAATTGTTTCAAAACATCTTTTAGTAATCTGAAATAGTATTGACTACCTTTTTCTAACCTTTCCAATAAATGGTTTTCCTCCTTTTGTTGCAATAGATAGATTAATTGTCTTTGGAATTTATAAGTATTCTCACCTTCTACAAGGATAGAATCGTATATTTTTGAGATAGCTGTACGCATTTCAGGATCTTCAAACTCCATCGTACTATCGTTCTCTTTTGCAAACGCCTCCATATTTTCAATGATAGGTGAAAAATCGAAAGTATTCACAAGTAGCTTTTGAATGTAAAGATATTGATGATCTTTTATAAGTATTTCCAAAGGCTGCTGACTTGAACTTGTTTGTTTGGTAAATACAATGGCTTGATGGTCCGAACTGATTATATTTGACTGGATCTTTGTTCTCAAAGTCAATCCATCCAAACCCCTAAGCCTACTCAATGCTACATAAACCTGTCCTGGCGCAAAAGCTTGACCGATATCAATGATAGCTTTCTCAAAGGTTAGACCTTGGCTTTTATGGACTGTTACTGCCCATGCTAGTTTTATTGGATATTGCTCAAAGGTACCAATGACCTCTTCCTGCAGCTCTTTTGTTTCTTCCTTGATGCCATACCTTTTGTTTTCCCATGTCTCTTTTTTGAGCATATACTCTAATTTAGTATCAGTCATCACCACTTTGATTTCATCATCATAGATGCTTTTGACAATCGCCATTTTCCCGTTAAAAAACTCGGAGAACCCACTGCTGTCATTTTTAATAAACATCACTTGTGCTCCCTCTTTCAACTCGAGTGTTTTTGGGATTGGATAGATGCTTTCTGGAAACTCGTTTTTTATTTCTGCTTCGAAAAAATGCGATTTCCCTTTCAATAACCCTAGTTCTTTTTGATTGTGAGCTTCTGCTTTGTAATTGTGTGTGGTAATGATGATGTTGTCTTTCAGATTTTTTATTTCCTCCTCTGTCTTGAAAAATTTATTGAGAAAAGAAATATCCTCTTGAGTGGTTTTGTTTTCTCTAAGGTTATTCAAGATTTGAATGAATTGGTCATCTTTTTGCCTGAAGATCTTATTAAGTTCAATATAGACCAAGCCTGAACTTTGAAGCGCCTTAGCTTCAAAAAAATGCATACTTTTATAAAATTTACCCAAAACTTGCCATTCTTCATCTTTGACAATTGGAGGAAGTTGGAATAAGTCCCCTATCATCAGTACTTGAACACCTCCAAATGGTTCATCAAAGTTTCTTTTGACGCTTTTCATTCGGTAATCTATGGCGTCCAATACATCCGCTCTAAGCATACTGACCTCATCAATAATTAAAAGTTCTACGGATTTAAGGACTTTTTTTCTTGCACTATTCAAAGTATGCCTTCTTCCAAGGCTGTACTGCGTATAAAAATTCCCACTATTTGTGAAATTACCCTCAGGTTCCCTTGTAGGCAAAAATGATCCAAATGGTAAGAGAAATTGCGAGTGAATGGTCACTCCTTTGGCATGCAAAGCAGCAATACCAGTAGGGGCAAGAATCACATAGGTCTTGTGCGTGATTTCAGCAAGATTTCTCAAAAATGTCGTTTTACCCGTGCCTGCTTTTCCTGTTAAAAATATAGGACTGTTTGTACTATTGACAAAATGTGCTGCAAGCTCTAATCTGTCTGTGGTCTGAATCTCCATAAAAATAAATTTACTACAAAAATGAAAATTGACCGAGTAAAAAAACATTAAGTTCGAAAAGTTTTTAAAATAATGTAACTTTGTTCCCATTAAATAGTTGTCATACTAACTATTAAAACACGAATTAAATGTCAAAACATATTTTAGTCACAGGTGGGACAAAAGGTATTGGTCGAGCGATAATTGAAAAGTTTGGCCAAGAAGGTTTTTCTGTATCCACTTGTTCGAGAAATGAAAGTGATTTGGCGGAATTGAAAGCTGATTTCCAGCGTAAGTTCCCAAACCAATCCATTTTTACGATAAAGGCAGATCTTTCTAAGAAGGAAGAAGTAATGAGTTTTTCAGAGAAAGTAAAAGAAAATATTGGCTGTCCAGATGTGTTGATCAACAATACTGGAGTGTTTTTGCCGGGAGCTATTCATTCAGAGCCGGATGGCAATTTGGAGTTGATGATTCAGACTAATTTGTATTCCGCTTACTATTTGACAAGAGCATTTACGCCTGAGTTTATTGAGAAAAAGGCAGGTCATATTTTCTCAATAGGGTCAATAGCAGGTCTTACAGCATACACAAACGGTGGTAGCTATGCAATCTCAAAGTGGGCTATGCTAGGATTCACAAAATGCTTAAGACAAGAATTGAAAGATTTCAATATCAAAGTGACTTCTGTTTTACCTGGAGCTACATTCACGGCAAGTTGGGCAGGGGTAGATATTCCTGAAGAAAGGTTTATGAAGTCAGAAGATGTTGCAGAATCAATATGGGGAGCATACAACCTTTCTCCAAACTCAGTTGTTGAAGAAATAGTAATTAGGCCACAATTAGGAGATTTGTAAAATTTATGGAAACCAAAGCACTATTGGATAAGATTAAATATTGTAATAGCCTTACTAACTATTCAAGGAGAAAGACGATTCCAGTCAAAGTAGGCGATGTCATCATTGGTGGAGATAATCCTATAGTGGTGCAATCTATGACCACTGTAGATACTATGGATACGATGGGTTCAGTAGAGCAATGCATCAGAATGATAGATAGTGGCTGCCAGCTGATTAGGATTACAGCTCCAAGCATGAAAGAGGCTGAAAACCTTCAGCTGATTAAAGATGAATTAAGGAAAAGGGGATATAATACACCTTTGGTAGCAGATATACATTTTACACCAAATGCAGCTGAAATTGCTGCAACTATTGTAGAAAAAGTAAGAATCAACCCAGGGAATTATGCCGATAAAAAGAAATTTGAGGTAATTGAATATACTGACGAAAGCTATCAGGAGGAATTGGATCGGATCAAAGAGCGATTTTTGCCTTTGGTGAAAATCTGCAAGGAGCACGGTACTGCTATGAGAATCGGTACCAATCATGGTTCTCTCTCTGATAGAATTATGAGTCGATACGGAGATACCCCATTGGGAATGGTTGAGTCTGCTTTGGAATTTTTGAGGATTTGTGAGGATGAAGGATATTATGACATTGTGATTTCTATGAAATCTTCCAACACGCAGGTAATGGTGCAAGCATACAGATTGCTTGTTCAAAAGCTTGAAGAAGGTGGTTTCAAGCCATATCCATTGCATCTTGGTGTGACAGAAGCTGGTGATGGTGAAGATGGAAGGATCAAGTCCGCAGTAGGGATAGGTACTTTATTGGAAGATGGATTGGGAGATACAGTTAGGGTTTCATTGACGGAAGATCCAGAGTTCGAAGCGCCGGTAGCCAAAGCTTTGGTAGATAGATATCTCAATAGAGCAGGTCATGCCAAGATTTCAGATATCAAACATTTCCCTATTTCCCCATTTGAGTATAATAAGAGAGAGACAATTGAAGTGTTCAATTTCGGAGGAGGAAATGTTCCTCGGGTAATTACGGACATTTCATCGATCGAAGGTGTCCAGCCAAAGGAAATGAAGCAAGTTGGTCATTTCTACTTGCCAGAATTAGACAAGTGGAAAATGAATGATCAAGGTGCGGATTATGTTTTTTCTGGATCTAACCCTATTCCATTTATGCTTCCAAATGGCATGAAAGAAATTCAATATTTTTCAATTTGGGAAAAGTCTGAAGACAAAGAGAATAAGTTTCCAGCATACACTTTGGATGAATTTAAGGTCTCAAAAAGCTTTCATTTTGGATTGAATTTCCTGATGATTTCAGATTTGGAAGTGGAAGATGCTGTGAAAGTATTGGAGGGTAGAAAAGACGTAGTAGTCATTCTTTCAAGTGAAAACACCCACAACTATGCAGCCTTGAGAAGGGCCTTTGTTGTATTCTTGGAAAATAATGTTCAGGTTCCAGTTGTACCGAAAGTTATCTATAAAGAAAAAAGTCAAGATCAGATTATGCTATATGCAGCAACTGATGTTGGAGGTTTGTTGATAGATGGTCTTGGAGAAGGTGTGATGATCGATGCTTCAAATAATAATGACTCGAAAAGAGAAACTATTCTGGATCAGATCAAGTTACATAATTCAATCAGCTTCGGTGTTTTACAAGCCGCGAGAACACGTATGTCCAAGACAGAATATATTTCTTGCCCTTCATGTGGCAGAACTTTGTTCGATCTACAGGAGACTACAGCGATGATCCGCAAAAGAACAGATCATCTTAAAGGTGTGAAAATTGGAATTATGGGTTGTATAGTCAATGGACCTGGAGAGATGGCTGATGCGGACTTTGGATATGTTGGGTCCGGAAAAGGAAAAATCACCCTTTACAAGGGTAAAGAAGTTGTGAAACGCTCTGTTCCTTCGGAGAAAGCAGTAGATGAATTGATTGAAATAATCAGAAAAGATGGGATGTGGATAGAACCTGAAGTGTAAATTGATTTTCAAATCGATGTCAACACTCTGTTCTACAAATAAATTTATTATGGCAAATAGCAGATTAAAAGAGTTCTTTCAGTTAGGTGAGTTGGGAAATTATTTTGTAAGGGTATTCCAAAAGCCTGATCCGAATCAAAAAAGCAACTTCAACCTTAGAATGATGCATGGAATCAACAAGATATCGATTTTGATGTTTTTAGCTGCAATTCTCATTTGGATTGCCAAGAGATTATTCTGATTGCTTAACTTAGCAAAAAGAATATCGAAAAAATGAATATCACTTTCTTCAGAGAATATTGTCTTTCGAAACCAGGTGCCTCGGAAGACACACCCTTCGACGCCAATACGCTATGTTTTAAAGTAGGAGGGAAGATTTTTGCAATAATTGATATAGAACTTTTTGAAAGTGTAAATCTAAAATGTGAACCAGAGTATGCTGTAGAACTGCGTGAAAAGCATGATTCAATAGTGCCAGGATATCATATGAATAAAAAGCATTGGAATACAGTGATTTTCAATTCGGGATTGTCTGATAAATTTATTTTGCAGCTAGTAGATCATTCGTATGATTTGGTTTTTGATAGCTTATCGAAGAAAGTAAAAGAAAATATTCAAGAAGGATGAGTTACCTAAAAATCGAATCAGTCCAAAAAACTTATCAAAATGATAAGCCAGCGATCGTAGATTTTTCTTTGGAAATACCGAAAGGTCAGATCGTTTCACTGATAGGAGAAAGCGGTTCGGGCAAAAGTACACTTTTAAGGATTATCGCAGGATTGGAAAATAAGAATTCAGGAGAGGTGTTTTTGGGAGAAGAAAAAATTCTGACACCCAAAGAAAAATTAGTGCCTGGCTATGACGAAATCCAATTGGTGTTTCAGGAATATCATTTGTATCCTAATTCTACCGTAGAAGAAAATATTGGACGGCCTTTGATTCAATATGACAAGGCATATAAAAAGAAAAGGATCGATGAGCTTTTGAAATTGTTGGGTCTAGATGCATTTAGTACAAAACTCCCCCGGCAACTTTCGGGAGGGCAGCAGCAAAAGGTAGCTATAGGAAGAGCTTTGAGTTTAGAACCACAAGTAATCTTGCTTGATGAGCCATTTTCCAGCTTGGATACGATCCAAAGAAGGGAGTTGATTGTTGAGTTGAAGACTATTTTCAAACAGTTAGAGGTAACAGTTATTTTTGTTACGCACGATTTGGATGATGCTTTGCAAATGACAGATTCTTTGGTTCTGATGCACAAAGGGAAGTTACTACAAAAAGGTTCGCCCGAGTCTATTTTTGAAAAGCCTAAGAATCTCTATGCAGCCAAGCTTTTCAGTCATTTGAATTTAGTCAGTGAAAAGCCAAAGACTTACATCAGACCATCCGATATTCAGCTATTCAAAAGTGTGGGACTAGCTGGAAAGGTGCTAGAGAAACAGTATCTAGTTCATTACAATCAGCTAAATGTACGATTGGAAAATGGAGCGGAATGGCTCGTTGAAGACAAAAAAAGAATGTTTGAGCTTGGAGAAAAAGTTTGCCTACGATGGGATGAAAAAAAGGAAATTTCATTTTAAAAAATAAAGCCTCTGAAAAAAGATTTCAGAGGCTTTATTTTTACATGTGTATCCGCTTTCTTGCACGTAGCCAAGCAATAGATTTTTGGATGAACGATTTTTGTGTTGACTGTGAACTGTTGTCTGATGACGAGTATCCGCAACTTACAAAGCTACTTCTTACCCTACGTGCAACATTGCGGATACTCATATATTTTTAATGCTCGTGTCCGTGTTCGCCATGAACATGACCATGTTCCAGTTCTTCTTCAGTAGCTTCTCTAACTTCAAACACCTCACCGTCAAAATGTAAGTCAAATCCAACCAAAGGATGGTTGAAATCCAATAATATTTCTTCTCCAAGATCTTTGATTACTTTTGCTTGCATAGGAAAGCCATTTTCATCTATAAGCGGAAGAAAATTCCCTTCTTCCAACATGTTTGGCTCAAAACCGTTTTGTGAGTTGAATTGGTCTTTTGGGAGCGCCATGATCATTTCTTCATCCGCTTGACCATAAGCATCTTCAGCTGTGATGATGAAATTAAAGCTATCACCTTTTGCTTTTCCGGCAAGTAATTCTTCAAATTTCTCGGGTAATCCGCTGTTGCCAAACAAGAAAAAGAATGGGTCTTCGCCATCTCTTACTTCTACACTGAATGGAGCTGATTCTACTTCTTCCTCGTCCTTGCTTACTTTGAGTTCATAGGTAAGCCCTACTACTGAGTTGTTTGTGATTTTCATGTGTTTATAATTCTTTTTCTATGGTCATCCCGATTTGTCGGGACAGGCGATGGAATCTCGCAATGTGGATAATTATCTTATGTGTATCCGCTTTCATGCACGTAGCCAAGCAATAGATTGTTGGATGTACGATTTGTGAGTTGACTGTGAACTGTTGTCTGATGACGAGTATCCGCAACTTACAAAGCTACTTCTTATCATAAGCTACTTCTTACCATACGTGCGACATTGCGGATGCTCATAAAATATTTCTAAGTTTTGCTTGAATCATGCTCGATTTCATAATGATTTTTTCAGAATGCAAAGTTACATTTATTTTCATAAATGCCCTGAGAATCATTTCATTTCCTTATTTGATTGCCCCATTGACCATGGTGAGGAAGATACATAGCATGCTTAGTACAAAAGATAAAAAAACCAAGCCTTCTTTCTTCTTCCAAGAAGCGTAAACAGCCAATATGAAAATTGTCAAAAACAGTAACCCAAAAATAAGTGTATTTGTAAGGTATAAATTTTCCGATGCATGGAAATAGGGAGCCTCTGGATTTCCGGTTTGTAGATTGATTTTTTCTCCCAAGAATTTTATACCGACCCACTCTCTAATATAAGAGTAAGTAAATATTCCGGAAGCTAGAAGTGCAGCGAATGAGAAGAAAATCTTGTTCAAAATATTTTCGTTGAGGGAGATTAGGGAAAATGGCAGGATTTTTCGATACTTAAATCTAAAATTAAAGAAAAATGACCTCATTAGAAAAATAAAATTTATGTCCTTAGGGTAAATTACTCCGTAACCTACCCTAAGGACATAAATTTTAGATTACGATATTCACAATCTTCCCTGGTACCACGATCATCTTTTTCGGTACATTCCCTTCCAGCCATTTCTGAACTGTTTCGTCCTCCAAAGCTGCTTTTTCTATTTCCTCCTTTGTCAAACTCAATGAAAGAGAAAGTTTGGTCCTCATTTTTCCATTGATGGAAACTGGATACTCATGGCTGTTTTCCACTAAATATTCTTCTTTGAATTCTGGGAAACTAGCCTTGATAATAGAGTCCGTATTTCCCAACAAAGCCCATAACTCCTCGGCAATATGCGGGGCGTAAGGAGATACCAACACAGCAAGTGGTTCTAATATAGCTCTTTTGTTACATTTGATTGCTGTCAATTCATTGACACAAATCATGAATGAAGCTACTGAAGTGTTGAAAGAATAATTCTCTAGATCTTCTTCTGTTTTTTTGATTGTTTTGTGAAGTGTTTTCAACTCATCCTTGCTTGGAGCATCATTGGATATTGATACTTCACCGGCATTGTTATGATACAGCTTCCAAAGTTTCTTCAAAAACTTGGAAACACCATCGATTCCATTTGTATTCCAAGGCTTAAATTGCTCTAATGGTCCTAAGAACATTTCGTACAATCTCAATGTATCAGCACCATATCTTTCTATGATGTCATCTGGATTGACAACATTGTATTTAGATTTAGACATTTTTTCCACTTCAGAACCACAGTGGTATTTGCCATCTTCAAGTATGAATTCAGCATCCGCCAAATCAGGCCTCCAAGATTTGAATTTGTCCAAGTTCAATTGATCATTGTGGACAATGTTGACGTCTACATGCATTGCAGAAGTTTCATATTGGTCCTTCAAGCCTAAGCTGACAAATTTATTTGTCCCCTTTACTCTATACACAAAATTGGATCTACCTTGAATCATTCCTTGGTTGATCATTTTTTGGAATGGTTCCTCAATATCGATTACACCAAGGTCAAACAAGAATTTTGTCCAAAATCTGGAGTACAAGAGGTGTCCTGTAGCATGCTCAGCCCCACCAATGTAAAGATCTACTGCACCCCAATATTTGGCGATTTCTTGATCTACAAATTTATCTTCATTTTTGGGATCCATATAGCGTAGGAAGTACCAGCTTGACCCAGCCCATCCTGGCATTGTGCTTCTTTCCAAAGGAAATTCTCCTTCAGTTGTCTTGTAGTTCCAATCTTTCGCCCTTGCCAAAGGTGGCTCTCCGTCTTCAGTAGGTAAATATTTGTCAACCTCAGGCAATACCAATGGCAAGTCCTTTTCCTCAATCAAATATGGAAGACCATCTTTGAAATATACTGGAAGTGGCTCTCCCCAATAGCGTTGTCTGGTGAAAATCGCATCTCGCATCCTAAATTGGATTTTTCCCTTCCCTATTTTTCTAGCTTCTACAAATTCAATGGCTTTATCCATCGCAGCCTGCATTTCCAAGCCCGATAGGAAATCTGAATTCATGATGATACCGCCCTTTCCTGGGAAAGAACCTTCTTCCATACTTCCTTCTATCACTTGGCGGATTTCCAAGCCAAAATGCTTGGCAAAGTTATAATCCCTCTCATCATGTGCAGGTACAGCCATCACTGCTCCTGTTCCATACCCTGCCAAAACATAGTCAGCAATCCAAACTTGGATTTCTTCTCCATTGAAAGGATTGATGGCGTAGGAACCTGTGAATGCTCCTGAGATAGTTTTGACATCTGTCATTCTATCTCTTTCCGAACGGTTTTTGGCGACTTCCACATAAGCTTCTGCAGTTTTTCTCTGGTCTTCTGTGATTAAGTCTTGTACAAAATCATGTTCAGGTGCCAAAGCCAAATAGGTGACACCATAAATCGTGTCGATTCGAGTTGTGAAAACCTTGATTTGCTTATCATGACCTTTTACTTCAAAAACCATTTCCGCACCCTTTGATTTTCCGATCCAATTCCGCTGCATCTCCTTGATAGGTTCTGTCCACTCCACAGTGTCCAACCCTCTCAATAATCTATCTGCATAAGCCGTGATCCTCATAGACCACTGCATCATTTTTTTTCTTTCTACAGGATGGCCACCTCTTTCCGAAAAACCGTCTTTTACTTCATCATTGGAAAGTACGGTTCCTAATGCTGCGCACCAGTTTACGGTTGTTTCAGCTAAAAATGTCAATCTGTATTTTAGGAGGATTTCTTGTTTTTGTTTTGGAGAAAAATTCTCCCAATCCTCAGAATTAAATTCTGGCGTATCTTCATCACAGACTGCATTGATCCCAGCATTTCCTGATTTCTCAAAATGCTCTATCAAGGCGCCTATCCCTTTGGCTTTGTCTTCAGACTTGTCATAGTAGCTATTGAATAGCTGCATGAATATCCACTGTGTCCAGCGATAGTATGCAGGATCGGATGTTCTTACTTCTTTTTCCCAATCGAAAGCAAACCCAATATTCTTAAGCTGTTCTGTATATCTTTTGATATTTTCCTCGGTAGTAATGGCTGGATGTTGGCCAGTTTGGATGGCATATTGCTCAGCAGGAAGCCCAAATGAATCATAACCCATTGGGTGAAGCACATTGAATCCCTGAAGTCTTTTGTAACGCGTGATGATGTCAGAAGCAATATATCCTAGTGGATGTCCTACATGAAGTCCTGCACCGGATGGATACGGAAACATATCCAAGGAGTAAAACTTAGGTTTGCTTTTGTCAACTTTGGCATTGAAGATCTGGTTTTGTTCCCAGTAAGCCTGCCATTTTTTTTCTATTACCTGCGGATTATAATCAGCCATTTTGAAAGAATGCTTTACTTAAATAATGAATTGCTTGCAAAAATAGAAAAATATGTGGTAAATGCCGGCAGTAATACCAATACTTCATCGAGTATTTTGTTGATTAGACAAAGGTTACCAGAACCTAAATCTCTTCTCGTTGATTCTATTTCTAAAAATCCAGTTGTCCCAAATATCTGGAGAAAGGTAGATTTCTATTCCCAAATTCAAACTCAAATATCCATCAAATCGCTCGTCTAAACCAGATCCACGCCTTATTCTTCCTCCATTATTCAATATGTCTTGAACAGCAGGACGTCCATTTTCGTCCAAAAATCTTGGGTTACGGATTGCTAATCGCAATCTATCAGGGTTTGGGCCATCACCAAAAGTCCCGTAATCGGCAATCAAGTCTTGATAAAACTCACTCACGTTGTACGCACTTATATCATCTAAATAATCGGTCAAAGTCCACCTATAATTCAATTCCAATGTGAGGTCAGCGTAGACATTCAGCTTATATTTTGCCCCAATGCCCGTTGGGAAAACCATGATATATTTGTTGTAGGGATTGTTTTCGAGCTGTAAAGGTCTAAGTGCTTTCCATTCCCCATCCAATCTAGCCTTCGGATCATTGGTAGATACACCAACTCCTGCAAATGCATAGAGATTGAAGAAATTTCTGGTGATATTATATAGCTTTACTGGTTTCCAATGGTATTCACCTATCAGCGAAGCTTCTAAATTTCTTGCTCTAAAGTGTAAATTTCTAGGGGATCTATTAGATCTAGGATCAGCAGGAGGATCTTGTCCTGAGATTTGATAATAGGAAAAATCGGCTCTAAGGCGTGTCCTCGTCCCCATAGTTCTTCTTACTGCTACATTGGCATTCCAATCAGGTTGAACCCCCTCATTGTATTTCCATAGTGAATATAATTCACCAAAATATTGAGTTGGCCCAATCGAGGCAGAAACTGACCATGGCTCTTCAAATCTATATCTATATAAGCTTTGAGAGAATGCTTGGATAGAAATGAAATAAAGAAGAACAAGAGTTATTAATGATTTAAGCAGTCTCTGCATATTTTAAAATTCTTATCTGGGTGAAAGAAAAGATTCGTAAATAAAGTAATAAACTTTAATTTTTCAATTTTTCTTCGCCAGAGATTATATGAATATCTCTTTGAGGGAAAGGTATTTCTACACCTTCTTCACTGAATTTTCTGAAAATTTCATAATATAGTTGACTCTTAAGTACTTTAGGTTTACTGATATAATCAGAAGACCAGACTCTCAAAGTGAAATTCAAACTATTGTCTCCAAATTCATCAAACAGTACATCAGGCTCAGGGCTTTTTAGAACCCCGGAGTTTTCTTTTGCTACTTTGATTAATATTTCTTTGATTTTTTGAGGGTTTTCTTTGTAAGAAACTCCAACAGGAAAGTTAAACCTGATGTTTCTATCATTATGGGACCAGTTGATTACTTGGCTATCAATGAATTGGCTGTTTGGGATGATTACTGATATATTGTCATTGGTCACAATTGTGGTTGATCTGGCAGAAATGACAATTACATCCCCTGCTATATCTCCAACTTCTATTCTGTCACCAACTTTTATAGGTTGTTCGAATAGTATGATCAAGCCACTGATGAAGTTGTTGGTGATATTTTGCAATCCAAAACCAATACCGACACCCAATGCACCAGCTAGAATTCCGAACGCACTAAGATCTATCCCGCTGGTTTGAAGTATTGAAAACAAACCAGCTATGACAATTAGATATTTGACTATTGTGGCTACAGATTGCCTTGTGCCAGCTTCGATTTTATATTTTATCAACACTTTTTTTAACAAAAAGCGTCTTATCAATTCTGAAATAAAGAATAATAGGAATACTGAAAATATAAGAGAAATAAGTAGCCCTACAGTTAAACTTGATTCGCCTATAGAAAAAAGTTTAAAGCTTAAAATTTCATTCATGAATTCAAAAAAATCTGCAACTGTATTGTTTTTAAAATTATTTATTTTTTCTTCCATTTTATAAAAGTATTCTAATATTTACTACACGCTAAATTAGCATGAATATTTTAATCTATCAATTTGGCAAAGAGATTGTTCTAAATTCAGAATAAACTTCGGTATTGGATGGAGGAGAATGATGTTTTAGAATATTTGATTGAAAATTGATTAATTTTGTAATATGACTAAGCAAAAAGAAGAATTAGAACACCGCTTAAAATTAAGGAATATAAAACTTTCTGATTATGATGATATTAGAGAAATCATGGTCAGTATATATAAAGAACCAGGAGGTGCTTGGACTCGCCAAGAATTGAAAAATCAATTAAAGGTTTTTCCCGAAGGCCAAATTTGCATTGAAGACAATGGGAAAGTTGTAGCAGCTGCTTTGAGCCTTATCGTGGATTATGCGAAGTTTGGAGATAACCATACTTATGATCAAATTACTGGTTTTGGGAAGTTTGATACACATGATTCGGAAGGTGATACTTTGTATGGAACAGATGTTTTTGTTGACAAAGAATATAGAGGAATGCGTCTTGGCCGTAGATTGTATGATGCAAGAAAGGAATTGTGTGAAAATCTAAATCTAAGATCGATCATAGCAGGTGGCAGAATCCCTGGTTATTCGAAATATTATGACCAGATGACACCAAGGAAATATATTGATTTGGTGAAAAGTAAGGAGATTTTCGATCCTGTATTGTCTTTTCAACTTGCCAATGAATTTCACGTAAGGAAGGTCATTACAAAATATCTTCCCGAGGATACAGACTCCAGAGCTTATGCAACTTTACTGGAATGGATAAATATCTATTACGAAAAAGATGAAAAACTCATCGGTAACAAAAAATCAATTGTTAGGCTGGGGTTGGTTCAGTGGAAAATGCGTCGCTTCAACAATGTAGATGATCTGATGCAGCAAGTTGAGTTTTTTGTGGATACAGTCTCTGGTTACAAATCAGACTTTTGCTTGCTACCGGAGTTTTTCAACGCTCCATTGCTGGCGGAATTCAATGACATGGACGCTTCAGAAGCGATCAGGAATTTGGCTGATTATACCGATGAGATTGTTACTAGGATGAGAGATTTGGCATTGTCTTACAATGTAAATATCATCGCAGGAAGTATGCCAGAATATGATGGAAAGAAACTCAGAAACGTGAGCTACTTATGTAGAAGAGATGGGACAGTAGATAAGCAATACAAGCTTCATATTACTCCAGATGAGCAATCGTATTGGGGTTTGCAAGGAGGGAATGGTATCAAAGTGTTTGATACAGATGCAGGGAAAATTGGGATTTTGATCTGTTATGATGTGGAGTTTCCTGAATTGGGAAGGATATTGGCAGAGCAAGAGATGGATATTTTATTTGTGCCTTATTGGACAGATACAAAAAACGCATTCTTAAGAGTCAATACTTGTGCAAAGGCAAGAGCTGTAGAGAATGAGTGTTATGTTGCCATCACAGGTTCGGTCGGAAATTTGCCAAGAGTAGAAAACATGGATATTCAGTATTCCCAAGCAGCGATTTACTCACCTTCAGATTTTTCTTTTCCTCACGATGCCACGGTAGCGCAGGCTTCGGAAAATGCCGAAACAACCATTGTAGCAGATGTGGATTTGGATCTACTAACCAAACAAAGGAAAGCTGGTAGTGTAAGAAATCTTGATCAAAGAAGGTTGGATTTATATTCCATTCATTGGAAGAAAAAGAAATAAACTATGCAAAATTACCTCTCGGGATTGACCGAGGAAATCAAAATGAAAGCCAAAGAAATTCGGCTGATAATCACAGACGTAGATGGAGTACTTACTGATGGTGGAATTATTTATGATGACAACCGTCTTGAGTCAAAGAAATTCAATGTCAAGGATGGCTTGATCGTAAGTCATCTTCGAAAAAACGGAATTCTTGTAGGAGCCATTACAGGTAGGAAGTCAAAAGTTGTGGAAGACCGATGTGAGGAGTTGAATTTTGATTTTCACTACCATGGAATCAAGGACAAGGGCAGGAAACTTAAAGAAGTTTTGGAGACTTTGGAAATTGATCTTTCAAGTGTCGCATATATAGGTGATGATTTGATAGATCTACCGATTCTCACTCAGGTCGGACTTTCTGCTTGTCCAGCAGATGCACTTCCATATGTCAAAGACAAAGTGCACTTTGTTTCCTCTTTGGATGGAGGAAAAGGGGTGTTTAGGGAAGTAGGGGATATAGTATTGATCTCTAAAGGAATACTAGAAGAAATAATTGAGAAATTAGCGAACCAAAGCAATGAATAGAATTACACAACCAATGAAAATCACAGACAGTGTGGTTTTAGGAGAAAACAAACCAGTTCTTTTTGCAGGGCCATGTGCTGTAGAAAGTTTTGATATTTGCATAGAAATCGGGTCTACAGTAAAGGAGCTTGCTGAAAAGTTCGGGTTTTCGTATGTTTTCAAAGCGTCTTTTGACAAAGCAAACAGGACATCATCGGGTTCATTCAGAAGTATCGGGATGGACAAGTCTCTTGAAGTTTTACAAAGGGTTGGGAAGCAATTGAATGTACCATTGGTGACAGACATCCATGAAAGTTATCAAGCAGCCGAAGTAGCAGCAGTCGTAGATGTGCTTCAGATTCCAGCATTTCTATGTCGCCAAACAGATCTGCTTTTAGCCGCAGGAAATACAGGAAAAGCAGTGAAAATCAAGAGGGGACAGTTTATGGCTCCAGAAGATATGCAATATGCAGTCACAAAAGTTAGGTCAACCGGTAATGAAAATGTTTGTCTTACTGAAAGAGGTTTTTCATTAGGTTATCATAATTTGGTAGTTGATATGAGGGGCCTTCCAATAATGCGTCAATTTGCGCCGGTTGTATTTGATATCACACATAGTGTTCAGCAGCCAGGAGGACAAGGAGGGACAAGTGGTGGTCAGCGAGAATTTGCGCCTTTTTTGGCAAGAGCAGCAGCAGCCACTGGCGTTGATGGTTTCTTTATAGAAACACATCCAGATCCCTCAAAAGCTTTGAGCGATGGCCCAAATTTGATACCATTGGATAGAATGGAAGCCTTTTTGGAGATGTTGAAAGATTCATGGGAACTTGGTAGAAAATATCAAGATTTCTCGGTAAAATAGATAGTAATATAATGTAAAAGGGACTTCAAATTAGGTAAGTCCCTTTTTATTTTGGATTTTGTTGTTATGAAGAAAACTAGACTTAATTTTCTGTTTATCATCCTTCTTGGATTTCAGTTCGGTAACTTGTCTGCACAGAATAATCAAGTAGAAATCTCTGATTTGATCAGGAGCCTTATTGAAAAAGACAGTCCAGAATCAGATCAAAAGGTAGCAGGGCAGGAGTTGTTCAGTGCTGTGACAATTAAAAGTTTTTATGGAGATAGGGTTTTTGAGCCTGCTTGGTCAGATGGAAAAGTTTTACCTGAAATAGCATATGAAATGCGCTATGAAATTCAGCAAATCCAATTTGATGGACTCAATCCAGCCGATTATCACTTGTCAGCTATCAATGAGCTTTTTGTGAAATATGAAAATTCGAGAAAGTCGAAAGGGGTGTTTTTACCTAATGATTTTGCCACACTTGATGTTTTACTGAGTGATGCTTATTTGATTATTTCTTCACATTTATACTTAGGTAAAGTAAACCCCGCTAATCTTAAATCAATTTGGAACATACAGCGCTCTGCGCCTGAGCTTCAAGTCGGTGATAGATTGGTGACAGCTTTAGCAAAAGGAAGTATCAGAAAAAGCTTTGAAGAACTTTATCCCACATTTACTATTTATAAGAGAATGAGGGACGGACTTAGGTATATGTATGATCACGAAAAGAGATTCAATGCAAAATATATAGGAAGTTGGAAAAAGCTTAAAATTGACAAATCAATCAAAGTCGGAGATTCAGACAATCAGATTAATGAAATTAGATCTAGGTTGATGTTTTGGGAATTTATAGACAAGGATTTTGTCAGAGATGATAAAATCTACGATAGTATCATGGAGTTGGGCATCAAAAAGTTGCAGGTAAGGCATGGGTTGGAAGCTGATGGAGTCATAGGTCAGGGGACAATTTATGCCTTAAATCAAAGTCCAAGCGACTTGATAGCCACCGCAAAAGTGAATATGGAGAGATTGAGATGGCTTTCGGCAGATATCAAGGAGCAAGAGCTTATTTTGGTGAATACAGCTAATTATCAACTTGATTTTATTTCCAAAAGAGACACTTTGCTCAGTTCAAAAGTGATTGTGGGTAAAAGCTATCATGCTACTCCCCAGTTTGATGCAGAGATGTCCTATCTCGTGTTCAGTCCCACTTGGACAGTACCAAATTCAATAACAAGAAATGAAATAATCCCCGCTATCAAGAGAAATCCTAATTACTTGGCTAGTAAAAATATGGTCGTAATAAACAACTCCGGGGTGGTTATAGATCCGTCAACTATAGATTGGCAAAAAACCAATCCAAGGAAGTTTCCTTACATGATTCGACAAGAACCTGGAGAACAAAATTCTTTAGGTCTCGTGAAATTCATGTTTCCAAATCAATACAGTGTTTATATCCATGATACTCCAAGCCGTAGTTTGTTTTCGAGAGAAGATAGGGCATTGAGCCATGGTTGCATTAGACTTCAGAATCCTGCCGAATTAGCAAAGCTTTTATTGTCTTTTGATTCACAATGGACCGATGTAAAGATCAGAGAAGCTATGAAACAAAAAAAGGAGAGAGTGGTAACTTTGGATAGAAAAATTCCGGTTGTAATCTTTTACCTGACTTATTGGGCTGATTCCAAAGGGCAGGAGTGTTTTAGAAGAGATATTTATGACAGAGATGGGGAGATCCTCAAAGCGCTAGATCAAGTTCGGAAAACTTGATCTAGTTTACTGTTTTCTTCCTTGCTACTTCGATAGATTAAAACGCTATTTAGTTTGACCAAGCCTCAACATATGCTTTGATGGTAAGGATGTTTTTAATTCAAAATATCTAATAGCCATTTTTGAAAGCAGGAGCCAACCCAAACATTCCAATCTCTGAATTATTTTCGATGGAACTGTTTTTGAGTGGATAAATGTTGAGAAGAGTATTTTGCAAAAAAAAATGGGATGACAAAAAAACTCCAAATCGGCAAGAATATTTATTCAACTGTAATTCAGGTCTTTAGTGTTTTTGTTTAAAGAAAATGTGTTTTAATTAAACAAAAAATCAAATCATCAGGTTTAGAACATAATGAAAATAGCTGTATATAGAAAAGAGCACTTCAATTGTGCACATAGATTGCACAATCCAAATTGGTCTGAAGAAAAAAATCAAGAAATTTTTGGCAAGTGTAACAATAAAAACTATCATGGGCACAATTATGAATTGATTGTGAAACTGATAGGTCCCATAGATCCAGAGACAGGTTATGTATATGATATGAAAATCCTCTCAGACCTTATCAAGGAGCACGTTTTAAATAAATTTGATCATAAAAACTTAAATTTAGACACAGATGAATTTCAAAACCTTAACCCAACTGCGGAAAACATTGCTGTGGTTATTTGGAATATTCTAAGAACTAAAATTGACAAAAAACACGAATTAATTATTCGACTATATGAAACAGAAAGAAACTTTGTTGAATACGATGGGAATTAATATCAGTCGGGATATTGACGAAATTGGTGATGAACATGTAGGCACCTCATTTGACACACCATTGAGAGAAGACGCATTTGAAATGGATGATGAGCTGAAAATCGAGCTTATCGAAAAGCATTTCAGGGAAATTATGCATGTGCTAGGTCTAGACCTTACAGATGATAGCTTAAAAGGTACTCCTCGTAGAGTTGCCAAAATGTACATTCAGGAAATTTTTAGTGGTCTTGACCCTAAAAATAAACCTGATGCAAAGCTTTTTGAAAACAAGTATAAGTATAATGAAATGCTTGTCGAAAAGGATATAACATTCTTTTCGAACTGTGAACATCACTTTGTCCCAATATACGGGAAAGCCCACGTAGCTTATATTTCAAACGGCACGGTCATCGGGTTGTCCAAGATTAATAGAATTGTACAATATTTTGCCAAAAGACCTCAGGTTCAGGAAAGACTTACAATGCAGATCGGAAATGAATTGAAAGAAATCTTGGGAACGGATGATGTCGCAGTAGTTATCGATGCGCATCACATGTGTGTTTCATCAAGAGGTATCAAGGATGTAAATAGTTCTACAGTGACTTCTTTTTATAGCGGAAAATTCGAAAATGAAGAAAGTTCAAGAAATGAATTTATGAAATACATTTCTTTGTAAAAATTTACAAACTAAACCAGCAGGAAAAACCAAAACGACAAGTTTTGGTTTTTTTTATGTATCAAAAAATTAAACATTTTTTGATACAATAGCTTAATTATAAAAGGATAAATTATGGATAATAGGAATATTGTAGTCATTGGAGGGAATTCAGGTATAGGGAAGAGTTTAGTAGAAAAACTAGAGAAAATCGGAGCTAATGTGTTTAGCTATTCCAGAAGTGCAGAAGGGGAAAATGAGCTTGATGTCACCGAAGAATTTACTGAAATTTCAAATCTTCCAGATGTAATAGATGGATTGGTGTATTGCCCGGGATCAATTAATCTAAAACCATTTCACAGATTCTCTTTGGATGATTTCAGAAAGGATTACGAAATCAATGTGTTAGGAGCAATCAAAGTTCTTCAAGCATGTATGAAAGGATTAAAGAAATCAGACTCTGCATCAGTAGTTTTATATAGTACCGTGGCTGTACGGATTGGTTTAGGGTTTCATGCTTCCATTGCAAGTGCCAAAGGCGCTGTAGAGGGGTTGACCAAGTCTCTAGCAGCAGAATGGGCTCCAAATCGAATCAGGGTAAATGCTGTAGCTCCTTCGCTTACAGATACGCCTTTGGCAAATCAGCTTTTAGGTAATGATGATAAGAAAGAAGCCTCAAATAAAAGGCATCCATTAGGAAGATATGGTAAGCCTAGTGATATTGCTTCGGCTACATTATATTTGCTTTCGGAAGATGCATCTTGGATGACAGGCCAGATTTTACACTTGGATGGTGGTATTTCTTCTGTGAAAGGTATATAAATTTGTTTTTTTTTAAACAAAACATATACAGATAAAGTAGTAAAATAGGGTATGTTCCCAGAGTAATAAGTACAACGATTATGAAGACTCCACCGGAATCATTTTTGATTTTCAAGGAAGAATTGAAAAAAGCCAGACTCGAGAAGGAAAGGCTTCAAAAGGAATATGAGCAAAAGTTGTCTGAAATGAATGTTGAATTGGAGAGGTTGAAGGAACAAATCTCCGCACAACAAGAGCTTATGAAGACAACTTTGGAATATGCTATACGTTTGGAAGAAAACTTGGACACCTTCAAAGTAGAGGTGACAAATGCACCTACATTGAAAAAAAGGTCATTTCACTAACCCACCAAATTAACCTTTAATAAAATGAACGCTACTATCAATATCACTGAACTTAGTAATTTTGACTTGATTTTTGAAGAAAGAGATGCCAAAGTTTTCGCTAGTCCTGAAAAAGGGATAGTGATCTGTCAGCTTCTCTCAGACTATGTTCCAATAGAGAATTTCAAGAATATTTTCTTGAGAATCTCAGAGATAATCAAAGAAGGTGGGTACAGTAAATTTATATTCGATAAAAGATCTTTGAGAGCTTTCCATCAGCCAAGCATGGAATGGTATTTTTTGCACTGGAAAAATGAAATGCTCGAATATGGAGTTGATCAGCACAGAAAAATCTTGCCACCTGAGAAGTGGTTTGAAAAAATGGTGATGATTGCCAAAGAACAGATTCTCAGAAACAATCCCACCAATGTCATTGATAAGTTGGATATAAAATATTGTGATTCTATAGAAGAAGCCATTGCTGAATGATGAAAAATTTCACCAAAGAAGAACTACTAAATTCAGAAAGCGGATTTAGAAGAGATTTTGTAAATTCTTTGTCAGGTTACAAAAGTTTAAATCTAATAGGGACAAAAAATAAAGCAGGGATTTCCAATCTATCTCCATTTTCCCAAGTTTTCCATATTGGAGCGAGTCCTCCTTTAGTTGGGATATTGTTTCGCCCACATACTGTGGAAAGACATACCCTAGAAAATATTCTCGCAACCGAGTATTTCACCCTCAATCATGTGCATGAATCTTTTTACAAACAGGCACATCAGACAGCAGCGAGCTACAAAGAGTCTGAGTTTGTAGCGACAGGATTAAACGAAGTCTATAAAAATGATTTTTTTGCACCTTTTGTGGAGAACAGTCCAGTACAGTTGGCCTGTAAGTTGGTGGAGACGCAAACCTTGCAGGTAAATGGAACTGTGCTAGTTATAGCATCCATTGAGGAAGTCTGTGTAGATTCAAAAGGACTTAGAACGGATGGGTCCTTGGATTTAGAAGCCTTAGGAACTGTTACCGTTTCTGGTTTGGATGAATATTATGTTGGAAAGAGATTAGCTAAATTGAGCTATCCAAAGCCTGGGAAGGATTTGGAGGTTTTGATTTGAAGGGTTTTTAAATCTGACTATTTATAGTTTTCAGAATATTTAACCCCGTTTCAAGACCTTTCTTCATCTGAAGGGTTTTGAAAATGGTTCTTAAATCAAATTTGATTCTTCTTCATTCAGTATCTACCGTTTTATAATTATTTTTAACCAAGAATTTGTTTTCGAGTTTTTTTTTTTTTTTTTTTCTTTACTGACATTAAGTTTTTAGTCAAAATTCGTTTTATTTAATGAAATTCCAATTTTAATCTCCAATAGGATATGAGAAATCAGATCAAATGCATTGTTTTAATTGTTTTGCTTTCAAATTGTGAACAAAAATCTAAATCATTAGAATCAGAAAGTGCTAATAAACTTTTAAATTATGATGCAGAGGCTTCAGCACAAATAATATTGGATGAAGAGACTTCTTTAGTGAGTAGATTGAATAAAAAGATCACTTTAGATCAAAAGGAGAAGCTTTTAATATTCTCTTCATTAATCAATGGATTTAAAATTTATGATATCGAATCACAAAACATCGAACAAACCATAAAATTTCCGGTAACTGGACCAAATGCGGTCAATGGGATGGAGTTTGGTTCAGGAATTCATTTTGTCAATAAGGATACTGTTATCTTATTTAGTCAAGATTATGCGTCTTTTTATTTGGCAAATCTTCAAGGTGAAATTTATAAGAAGATCAAGTTAATGAATGACAGTATTAGCTTTGGAGCCACTGCGCTAGTTTCTCCATTGGCCTATCGTAAAGGGTCTGTCTATATTCAGTCTCTACCAAAGTACCCCGTCGGTAAGGAAGTTGAAATCAAGAAGCAGCTTAGTTTGAAAAAGATTGACTTAGAGTCAGGTGTTGTGTCAAATGTAGCTTTCCCAACTCCAAAAATCTATTTAGATAAGAGATATTCACAAAGCTTCAATGCGTTTGATATCGTTTACAACAGTAATTTAGATAAATTCATTGTTAGTTTCCCGCTCTCAGATTCTCTCTATTTGATAGATGCATCTGGTTCTTATGATAAAATATTAGCTAAAAGCAAATTGGTCGATGAGTATCAAGAGTTTAATGAGGACTTTAAAGAAATTCCAATTAGTCAATTAGATTCTTATTTTCAGTGGATCAGTGATTCATATGGAGCTTTATATTATGATGAAGTCAACAATAGGTATATCAGAGAAGCAAAATCAGGGATCAGTAAGGAAGATTTTTTGGAGAGGAAATTAAAGCCAAAGAAAGAATTGATGATATTAGATGAAAACTTTAATCAACTGGGGACGTACCAACATGATGGGAGTGGAATTCTTTATACTTTTTACAAAGACAGAACCTTCTACTTCAACAAAGACCTCCGAAAATTCAACCTTGATGTAGGCAATGAAGATACCCTGTACTTTGATAGGATTAAGTATTGAAGTTAAGCTTAGACTTATTTGCAATAAAGTCCATCAGCTTTATTTGGAGTGCTAAAAATATGATTTTGGTAAGTTTTTATATCGAAATGTATTGTGTTTGTAATTTTTATATAATAAAATTTTTCAAAAAATTTCAAACTAAAAATTTGCTTCTTTCTTTCTTTCTTTCTTGTAAATAGCTTTAATAGTAAGTTACTTTTAAAGTCATTAAAATTTTAACTAAAATATAAAAAAAGTTATGAGAAAAAATTGTTCGATTTTAATGTTAGTTGCATTGGGCATGTTTTTCAATATATCTAATGGTATCGCTAGTTGCGATGGGAATTTTGTGATATCGTGTAGTGTCGGAGATACGGTAGATATTATCAATAGTGCAAATGAAAATTGTTGTAAAGGAGATGTCATAGAAATTATTGATTGTGATACTAATGAATCTTACTCTTATACAGTTCCAACCAATGGATCTAGTTCTTCATGTGGGGAAGCGTAAGAATGAAATAAATATAGTGTGATTAAAAATCACACTATATTTATTTTTTCAATTGAAGATTAATTATTTTTTTCTTTTATAAATATGTCCAAAATTAATATGTGCTGTGAATATTACATTTCAATATTCCACATTCAGTGTTATCATAAAGCAATCTTGAATGAAAAATTTTCAAATAAATAAACAGATATCTCTTTTACTTTTATTGGGTTCTATTTTTGCGTGTAATAATCCAAGGTTATCATCGCTTAAATTGATACTTGAGGAGAAGCTAGAAATCCCTTTCAATGGAGAAATTTATCAGGCGCTACCAGTTTTTTATGACTTTAATTTGGTAGGAGATTTAGTAGTATATGATCACACAACCGATGAACTGCAACTTTATAATCTTCCGGAAAAGGAAATTGTTAAAAAGGTTAAAATCGAAAGAGAGGGGCCAAACGGAATTTTCTCCAACATCAACACGGCATTCTTACACAATAACCAATTTTATGTAATTGGAAACGATGCCTTTTATTTTTTAGATCGAAATGGGAATATGTTAAAGAAAATCACTTTCATTTCTATCATAGAGAAATTGAATTTAGATCCCGAAAAGAAAATTAACTCAATTCGTGGAGCATGGGATAAGACAACAGGTGAAATATATTTTAATTATTCAAGACGTAACGACCATGAAGATCAATTTCAGTCCCTACCAAAATTTTTTGAATTAGTACGGTTTGATCCTATCTCAGAATCAGGTGAGTTAATAAGAATACCTACTCCTGATGGTTTGGTAAAAGACGGCCAAGGACATTATTTTGCTCTAACTCCAACATTAAGTATAGCGAATGGCAAAGTAGTCTATATGTGGGCTTCGTTTCCAGAAGTGTATGTGTATGACCTCAAAACCAAAAATATTTTAGAAATAACCTGTATACCAGATGGTTTTTTAAAAATCCCGCCATTCCCATATAGCAACTATACCAAGACCTCACCTTTTTATTTCAAAAATGGAGGCACTTCTTTTTCTAAAATAACCTATGACTTTAGAAATGAAAGAATATATAGAGGTCATTTTAATTATTTAAATGGTCAACTAAAAGGTGGTCTTAATTTAACTGCAATATCAATGATAGGTGAATGTCTTGAACTAGATACTCCTGAGAATAGTGGAGTCTCAATTGATATTTATGATAGTGATTTACACATCGTTCAGAAAGATATAACTGATGAAAATGCGTTGAGAATCAATAGATATGCTTTAGTGAAAAAATGATCAATTTATTAGGTGAATAGTTAATACTTAAAGAAAAAGGCGTGTTTTTATTTCTTTTTTTTTGTGGATTTGTTCTTTTACAATTGGGTTTTACTTTCTATGAGTCCATAGATTTTTACTTTTAAACTAATTTTACCTATATACCTTTGATTTTCCAGTGTTTTTAGTTTGATTTAAGGAAGTTTTAAACTTAAAGCAATGAAGCAATCACTCCTTTTTCTCTCCTTGTTGATCATTTTCCAATATTGTAGCCCTGCAAATAAGGAACGGGTTGTACTTGAAGAGGTTGACCTAGTTGTTGCAGATAGTTTGGTGATTGATCACCTCGGCAAACTCTACATGATTGATCTCAAGGAAGATCATTCGGAGTTTCTCCTCTATGATATATTGACCAATGAGTTTCTGAGGGTGAACAAAAAAGGAGATATCCTTCAGCAAGTCAACCGAACAGGTGATGGGAAAGACAATTACCAATCAGATTACTTCCTTACTGCGCAGTATCTTGATTCTGGTGATATTTTGATAGAAACATTCGGACAGCAGTTCATCTATGATGGAGAATTCAACCTGAAAGAAAAAAGAAAGACTCCCTATAGTCCCATTACCAACCGCATCATGGGTTCTACGGTCAATCTGCCGATAGGAGACTTGATGTTTTCTTCGGCCTTCAAGACTGAAGAAAATAGAGATGCTTTCTGGGAGAGTTTTGGAATTGGCTATCCCTTATTGACGAGTTACAAAGTGGAGGATTTTTCAATCATATCAAGAACTGAATTTCCGAAAGAAAGTCAAATGGTACTTAATCCCGGAAGCTATAATTTTGACAGCCCACTGGCCGTTTATCATAAGGACGAACTATACATTAATTTTTCTTCTTCACCAGAGATTTATGTGTATGATTTCCCTTCCATGGAACTGAAAAGACATGTACCATTGCAACCGGGAGAAAACTACAAGCAAAATACACCTAGTGATCCAAATGAAAACTTTGGTAGCTTCTTCAATAGACTGGCATCCTCAGTCTATGAAGGCTTCAATTTTTCAAATGGCTATCTGATCACTTGGTACAAAGGTGCTGCGCCCCAAGAAGAAGTTGATGCACTGCCAAGGAATGTAGTAGGTCAGCCAGAATTTCAAGCACTCGCCAAGAAATATGAAAATACCTATTACCAAGTTTTTGAGGGTGATAGAAAATTGTGGGAAGGTGCCAAAGACGTCAAATTGAGCAGTTGCCGGAACTTAATGTACAGTAAACTTAAAGAGGGTGAAGAGGAAGATGAAATTGAAAAAGATTATGAAGTCTTTTATTTCTATGAATTAAACATTGATTGATTTTAGGAGTTAAAACCGTATGTCTTTATTGGAATTGACTCCTTCTGGGCTTTATTGTCCTCAAGCTGATATTTTTATTGATCCTTGGAAGCCTGTTGACAAGGCGGTAATTACACATGCACATGCCGATCATTCGCGATGGGGGATGAAGCATTACCTTGCGCACCACCACTCCGAAGAAGTGATGAAGCTAAGGTTGGGTCATGATATTAACATTCATACAGTTGGCTACAATGATCCCATTTCGATCAATGGAGTAGATATTTCACTGCATCCTGCTGGTCATATTCCAGGTTCATCCCAGATAAAATTGGCTTACAAAGGAAAAATAGTCGTAGTAAGTGGAGATTACAAAGTGGAGGACGATGGATTGTCTACTGCTTTTGAACCTGTAAAATGCCATGAATTTGTGTCAGAATGCACTTTTGGTTTGCCGATTTATAAATGGGAGTCACAAGACCTTATTTTTCAAAAAATAAATACTTGGTGGAAATCAAATGCTGATCAGGGCCGAAATACTGTTTTGTTTGCCTACTCACTAGGAAAAGCGCAACGAATAATCAATAATCTTGACCTGTCTATAGGGGAAGTTTTTGCACATGGAGCTGTATGGAATACTAATCAAGCATTGATTGCCAATGGGGTCAAAGTAGTAGATATCGAAAAAGTCACCCAAGATACTCTCAAAAATAGATTTAAAGGTTCGTTGATTATTGCACCTCCTTCTGCGATGGGTACGCCTTGGATGAAAAAGTTCACACCTTACCGAACAGGAATTTGTTCGGGGTGGATGAATATTCGTGGGGCAAGAAGAAGGCGTGCAGCAGACGCAGGGTTTGTATTGTCGGATCATGCTGATTGGGAAGGGTTGGTTTCTGCCATTCAAGCTACTGAGGCAGAGAAAGTTTTTTTAACTCACGGGAGTACAGCTGTTTTTGGAAAATATTTACAAGAGGAGCTGGGGATTCATTCAGTAGAACTTGAGACATTATTTGAAGGAGATAGGATGGATGCTAGTGAAGATTAATTATGGTGTTTGGTGTTTTTAGTCAATTTTTCCAGTTGTGATTTTAAGTACTCGAAATACAAAGCCAAATATTCTTCCGAAAATTTTCGCGTTTAATTTCATCAATTGTCAGGTGCTGATTACCTTTGCGCATGGCAGAACAGATTTTGATCCTAGATTTTGGTTCTCAGTACACACAGCTCATCGCCCGAAGAGTTAGAGAACTCAATGTATATTGTGAAATTCACCCTTACAACAAGATTCCAGAGATAACAAGTGACATCAAAGGTGTTATTTTGTCAGGAAGTCCTTGCTCAGTTAGAGACGAAGGCTCCCCAGACCTTGACTTGGATAGTCTTAGAGGTAAGCTTCCACTTTTGGGGGTTTGCTATGGTTCACAACTTCTCGCCCACAAGTATGGAGGCGAAGTACTACCTTCTGAGATTAGAGAATATGGACGTGCAAATTTGAGTCATTTGGATACCCACTATGATTTGCTCAAAGAAATGAGTCATGGGTCCACTGTATGGATGTCTCATGGTGACACGATCAAGGAATTGCCAGAAGGTTTTGATGTGATAGCAAGTACCTCTTCGGTAAGAGTAGCAGCATTCAAGATCCAAAATGAGGAAACTTACGGAATTCAGTTCCACCCAGAGGTGACCCATTCATCAGAAGGAAAAAATCTCCTGAGAAATTTTGTGGTCCAGATTTGTGGATGCTCCCAAGATTGGACATCGGATGTTTTTATAGACGCAACAGTAGAAGAGCTTAGAAATAAGTTAGGAGATGATAAGGTAGTCATGGGGCTTTCGGGAGGGGTGGATTCTTCTGTAGCGGCAACGTTGATTCACAGAGCTATTGGAGCTAATCTCTATTGTGTGTTTGTCGATAATGGACTTTTGAGAAAGAACGAATTCGAGGAAGTACTTCATTCTTACAAAGACATGGGGCTAAACGTGATCGGAGTAGATGCAAAGCAGCGTTTTTATGATGCTCTAGCAGGTGTGTCTGATCCAGAACTCAAGAGAAAGGCGATAGGAAATGCTTTTATCGAAGTATTTGATCTTGAGGCAAACAAGATTGATGGAGTCAAGTGGTTAGGTCAAGGGACAATTTACCCTGATGTGATCGAATCCATTTCTGTCAAAGGTCCTTCCGCGACCATCAAGTCTCACCACAACGTGGGTGGACTTCCTGATTTTATGAAATTATCTGTAGTGGAGCCTTTGAATACACTTTTCAAAGATGAAGTGAGAGAAGTGGGGAGAGCTTTGGAAATTCCAGAAACGATCGTAGGAAGGCATCCTTTCCCTGGGCCTGGACTTGCGATCAGGATTTTGGGAGATATTACAGCCGAAAAAGTAAAGACACTACAAGAAGTAGATTATATCTTTATCCAAGGCCTAAAAGACCATGGACTCTACGATCAGGTATGGCAAGCAGGAGCAATCCTTCTACCAATCCAATCTGTCGGAGTAATGGGAGATGAAAGAACCTATGAAAAAGTGGTAGCGCTCAGAGCCGTAGGTTCAGTAGATGGTATGACTGCAGATTGGATTCATTTGCCTTATGAATTCTTGGGGAAAATGTCCAATGAAATCATCAATAGAGTAAAAGGTGTGAATAGAGTAGTTTACGATATTTCATCTAAGCCACCTGCAACGATAGAGTGGGAATAGAGATCAAAAAAAGTGTTGTAAGGGTTTAAAGTTGAAAGATTAACTGCTTGATCAGGTAGTCCTAGAGAGTTTAATTGGGTAAAATATGTAAACCTTATTGGTCTTATTAAAACCTAACTTTACAAGAGCAAAGTGTGCTTTAAATTTGAAAGGGTTTTCCTATTTTTTATGAACTGATCATAAGAATTTAATGCTGATCTTACGAGCTTATAATAACTGTATGAATAGAAAGTCAATGGATCTCCATTGGCTTTTTTCTTTTCTATGACCTGAAAATGGATTAAATTCGTGTTCCCTAAAAATGGGAATGAAATTTGCCCTTTTTAACTGAAAAATCGAACTATGAAAAGCACTTTCCTTTTGATTCTGTTTGTGTCATTATTTTTTATTGAATCTCAAGCGCAAGATCCACTTGCAAACTACAATAGAGCTAAGACTTTAATTGGTTATGGAAACTATAAAGATGCAATGGATTTGTTACGTCCATATCTTGATGAAAAAAAATATGGAGAATTGTCTAAATATGCTACCTACCACTTTTCCCAAGCAGCATATTCCAATAAACAATATACTCTTGCCAAGACTACTTTAAATCCGCTATTGGCGCAAAAGTCATGGAGCAGTATCGATGATGTTCATTATTTGATGGCGATCATCCATTTTGAGGAAGGGAATAATTCAGAAGCACTTTCGGAAATCCTTAATATAAATGATCCTGCAATTAAATCTGAAGCAGAGAATGCTACTTTTAATTATCTAAAGGATGTTTCAGTTAGCTATCTCGTTGCTAATTTGAGGAGATTCGAAAGTAATAATGGCTATCTGTTTGCTTTAAAAAATCAACTTGAAAAGCAATCTGTAATGTCTACGAACGACAGGACCGTTTATAATCAGGTTAAGGATATAAGGTTGAGCGATACCAAAGCTATATCCTCCAAAAAAAACAAGAAACAACGAGATGACGTTTTAGATATTGCTATTATTTTGCCATTCAATTACTCTGGAGGCAAGGGAGTGCAAAGTCTGTCTATCGGTAATTTTATTTTTGAGCTGTATCAAGGTATCAATTTTGCAGTAAATGAAGCACAGAGAAAAGGTGTTAAATTAAACATCCGGACTTTTGATACTGAACGCAACCCAGCAAAAATTAAAAGTATTTTTGCTGATCCATTTTTTGAAAATGCTGACCTGATTATTGGTCCACTATATCCAGAGGAAACAGATGCTGTTGCTAGCTTTGCGGAAGACAATCGAATTCCATTTATCAATCCACTTTCGAATGTAGATGATAAATTGGCAATGTTCGATTACGCATATTTGTTTAGACCATCTATCAGCTCAATTTCGGAAGGTGTTTTTGACTATTCTAGGAAATACCTTGATGGAAAACGGATAGCTATAGCATATTCCAATTCAATTCGTGATGCTCAGTTAGCAAAAAAAATAGCAGAAGATGCTACAAAATATGGTTATCAAGTAATAGCCAATCAAGAAGTTACAGATAGAAATGTCCGTAAATTTTTTGAAAGTATCAATTTAAGAAGTGGGAGTAGGAGTTCTCAAGCAGATATAATCTTTGTTTTAAGTGATGATCCGAATGTTGCTTCTCCTACTTTTGGACTTTTGGAATCGATCTCTGGAAATACACCTGTGATTGTTATGGACACTTGGTTGTATTTCAATTTTGCGAATTTTGAGATGCTCCAAAACCAAAATTTTCATTTTATTTCAAACAATACCATACGTTTTGGTAGTTCTAAATTGGATGATTTTAGAGATAATTTCTTTTCGGTCAATCAAGCATTCCCTTCCTTAAATGCTCACTTAGGATATGAGTTGATGAATTGGATTGCGACGACAATCAACCATTCTAAAGGCTTTGATTTTAGAAAGAATCTTGATGATTCGGGAAGAGTAGAAGGGAAGATCTCTTACGGGCTGGATTTTAGAAATAGTAGAAACAATACCTATGTGCCAATTCTAAAATTGGAAAATGGAGTATTAGAGGGAAAATAAAATAAATTTCAATGCAAATTAGTAAAAGCAAAGCCTTGTTTGAAAAGGCACAAAATTATATTCCTGGTGGCGTAAACTCTCCTGTTAGAGCTTTTAGGGCAGTTGGAGGAGATCCGATTTTTATCGAAAAAGCTTCAGGTGCACATATTACGGATGTGGATGGCAACAGCTACATTGAGCTGATCAATAGCTGGGGGCCTATGATACTTGGTCACAATCATCCAATGATCAAAGAAGCCATCATCAAAGCCATGGAAAATGGCACTTCATTCGGTGCCCCTACAGCTAGGGAGGTTGAGATCGCAGAATTGATTACAGGAATGGTTCCTTCTATTGAAAAAGTCAGAATGGTAAATTCTGGAACAGAAGCCACCATGTCAGCAATCAGGGTAGCTAGAGGATTTACCGGAAAAGATAAGTTCATCAAAATGGAAGGACACTACCATGGACATGGTGATTCCTTTTTGATAGCAGCAGGATCTGGTGCTATCACGATGGGAGCTCCTGATTCTCCTGGGGTGACCAAAGGTACAGCAAAAGACACTTTGCTTGCTCCATACAATGATCTTGAAGCAATAGAAAAATTGGTGCAAGCCAATAAAAATGAAGTTGCGGCGCTAATACTTGAGCCAGTTCCTGGAAATATGGGTCTGGTTTTGCCGAAGTCTGGATACTTGGAAGGCTTGAGGAAAATCTGTGATCGTGAAGGGATTGTATTGATTTTTGATGAAGTAATGACAGGTTTTAGGTTGGCAAAAGGCGGTGCTCAAGAAGTCTTTGGAGTAACTCCAGATATGACAACATTGGGTAAAATCATCGGTGGAGGCATGCCTGTAGGTGCGTATGGAGGCAAGAAAGAAATCATGGAGTTTGTATCACCAGCAGGACCTGTGTATCAAGCAGGTACTTTGTCAGGCAACCCAATTGCAATGGCAGCTGGCTTGGCAATGCTTCATCATCTAAATTCTACTCCAGAAGTATATACAACTTTGAATTCAATAGGAGACAAGATTGTGTCAGGATATAGAAAGTCTTTGGATAAACTTGGGTTGAACTATACGATCAACCATATAGGGAGTATGTTTAGTCTTTTCTTCACTGATAAAGAAATCTTTGATTTTGAATCAGCAAAGCATTCTGACACAGCGCTTTTTGGAAAGTACTTCCAATCAATGCTTCACAAAGGAATCTACTTGGCACCTTCCCAATTTGAGAGCTTGTTTTTGTCAACTGTTTTGACAGATGATTTGATTTCTCAGATTGTAGCAGCCAATGAGGAATCTTTGAAAGAGATAATGGGTAAGTAAGACTACTAAGAGACGAGAAGCGAGAGACAAGAAGTAAGAGACAAGTTAGAGGCCATTTGCAACGTGAAATCAACCCCCAACGGGCCTGCCTGGCATCTGACAGGGTTGAACTTCTTTAATTTATAAAGAAAAAGTATCAAGTAATTTCAGGACTTGGCAAAGACATAGGCATCCCTTATTATGTTGGTCTTTACCATCTCACAAAATTAAATTAATGAACCCAATCAACCATTTCCCCAATTACCCCTTAACGATTTTAACATTTAACATCTTAACAACAAAATCATGCAAGTAAGAGTATATGGTATCAAAAACTGTAATACAATGAAAAAAACCTTTGATTTCTTGGAGTCAGAAGGGATTGAATATGAGTTTGTAGATTATAAGAAGCATGCTCCGGACGGAGCACTTCTGGTCAGGTTTGCAGATAAAGTAGGATATGAAGCTTTGATCAACAAGCGAGGGACCACTTACCGAAAGCTGGAAGATGAAGATAAAAAGAAACTTGAATCTGAGAAATCTGCATTAGTGGTTTTAGCAGAAAAGAGCTCTATGATCAAAAGACCCATTATAGAATTTCCCGATGGGGAAATTGTGTTGGGATTTGAGCCTGAGCAGATCAAGGAACAATTTTGATCTTAGATAAAGTAGATATTTTATACCGAACAGTTGATGCAAAACAACAAAGCACACATTTTTCTGTGTGCTTTGTTGTTTATCGGTATTCTTCCTGTCTTAGGAGATAAGTATACCTGACTGATATGTAAAAAAAAAAGCTATGATAAGGCTGTTTTTAATAGGTTAAACAGGGGGATCAATAATAGCCAAGAACCCCTAGAAGTTTAAACTTAATCATCTTGGTTTGTTTTCCCTATGGCCAAAAGTTGCCTTGGTTTGTGTCCTCACAGACCAAAAAGTCTGCCCTAGAAAGATTCCTCATTTTGAAATTTCCAACAGTTATTTTCCTGATAGGCTTAGTAATAATCATAAATCTTTCGGGTTAAAACAGTATAGCCCCATTGAGGAGAGTTTTCTCTTTCTTCATTCAATTTGCCTGTTGCATCATAAAAATACTGGAAAGCGTCACCACCTCCATGTAAATTTGTTTCTTTAGCTTCTAGCTGACCTTCGCTATTGTATCTGTATTGGTATTCCAAATAGACGGTCTCTCCAATTATATGGTTTTTTCTTATTGTGAGATTACCTTCATTTGTATATTCAAATCGTTCGTTGTCAGAAAACTCTGTCTTGAGAAGGAAGCCTTCTGTGTCAAAGACATTTCTTAATCTAAATTGGGGTGAAGGATTGTCAGGACTCTCAAGATGGACATTCTCAATCGTGCCGTTGGCCTCAAATGTGCTTTTGAGATTTCCTGTCCATGAAAAATCTCCGTCATGATATTCAAATGATTTTTTGGTTTCGAGCTTTCCAAGAAGGTCATAAAAGAAGATACTTGCTCCTAAGGTGTCATTTTGGTGATTTAAATTGACGGTTAGAATTTTATTCCTAGCCTCATCATAATACAGATTTTGTACATTTCGAAAGCTATCCTCATTTCCGGAAAATGTGTAAACTCTGGCCAGACTTCCACTTGGTGTCAACAAAGGTCCATTCAAAATATCTTTAAGCTCTTGTTGTTCAGTAGTGTTAATAGAGTTTGGACTCTCTTCATTTTGGCATCCCAAGAGTGTTGTCAGCAAAATAAAATAAATTGAGATTTTATAGGAGGTTTTCATGCCGATTTTTTTGAGATGAGCTTAATTATTCGTGGTATTTATAGGCTTTTCGGAAAAAAAGCTGAAATCCCATATTTGGATAATATTCCTTTTCCTCGATTAGCCTATCCATATTATCATAGAAATATTGATGAACATCTTTCTTTTCCAATTCTGCATTGTACAATTCCCCCGTTTCTTTGGCTGTCAGTAAATCTTTTTCATTATAACGGTAAAGATAAGTTCTGTAGGGCTCTTCAAATCTAGAAAATTTCCAAGTTTCTTTGTGTACCACTCCATGGACATCATGCTCATAGGCATGCCAGTCAATTGATTCATTATTCTGAAAATATTCTTTTGCTACCAATTGGTTTAAATCATTGTAGTGGAAGATCACCTTGGATTTTTGCTCCGAGTTTGGCATCAAGGTTTCTTTTTCAATCAATTTACCCTCTGTGTCATAATTAAAATAAACTGTCCTGAGCCATTCCAATTTATCAAGCGCTCCTCCATTTAGATTAGGTGAATGTTGCCAATCCGGATATTGGTATTCTTTTCGTTCAATTATTTCTCCTTTTTGATTATAATAAGTTAAGAGGGCTCCAATGGTGTCGTTTTCAGCTGAAAAGCCTAGATCCAGTATTTCTCTTTCTTCGTGGTCGTAAAAAGTTTTTCTATAACTAACCATAGATGATTCATCTTCACCTCTATAGTGATAGATAAGATTCAACTTACCCTCAGGTTCTGAAAGCTCCCTCTGTAAGATAGATATTACTTCACCCAACCAAACATTTTGATCTTCAAGAGATTCCATGATTTCGGAATCCGTACATGACAACAAACCAAGAACCAGAATCAGTGATATTTTTTTTACCGAACTCATATTTGAATAAACGAATTTTTTACTAATTTAGATTATAATTAATTAAATCACAAAATGTTATGAGAAAAATTACACTTTTACTCAGTTCTTTTTTATTGTATTCTTCTGTGTTTTCTCAAATAAAAACGGGTCAAGTTACCTCAAGTGAAATACCTACTAAAAGGATGGTTTCAAATAATAATCATTTTGAATTACGATTTGAGAACAAGGCAAAAATCAATAAAGAATTAGAACAGGAAATTTTAACAGAGAAACAGGATTTGGCTCCAGCTATATAAGCTAAGTTCACAACATTAAAGATTAATTTTAAGGAGTTAGAAATTAATTGTGACGATAAAAATTGCTATTTTGAAGTAGAAATAACTTCTAAAGGTGCAAATATTTTGAGTGTTCTGTTTGAAAAAATTGATTTAAGCAGAAATGCTAAGGTTTACATTGTAAATGATAAAGAAAATTATCTTCAGGGACCCTTGACTGCGGAATCGATTAATAAAAGTGAAAATTTTATAACACCACCAATGCCAGGAGAGAAAATACGTGTCATCTTGATTGAGCCAATAGAAGAAAAGTATCAAAGTAACATCCTTATTTCGAAAGTTTCCCATGGAATTGTTGATATGTTTGGTGTAAACAACTATGAATACAAGAGTCTTCAATCTGAATCTTGTTTAGGTTTTGGGTGTTCGGCTCCTTGCAATTCGAATATTATTTGCTGGCCGTCTCTTGATCTTGCGTCAAAAGGGATTGCGCTAATTTTATATCAAAGTGAGTTTAGTAATGATGTTTTATCTTATGGATCAGGAGTGCTCCTTAATAATGGTAAACAGGATAAAAAGCCAATTGTACTCACCCCAATTCATACTTACGCAGGTTACATGATTGAGGATTTACAGTTCATGTTTCATTATAAAAGTTCAAGTTGTAATCCTACTACACAGGGACCAGAAAATATCGTCGCATATGGTGCTACTGCTTTAAGTAATCCAAATTTAACAGGTAATGTGGATTTGAGATTACTTGAATTGAATGAAAATCCCTTCACTAGCCCTGTATTTTCAAATAATCCAGTTTCCTATTTAGGTTGGAGTATCATTGATCACCCAATTTTATCAACTTTAGGAATTCATCATCCCCGAGGAGATGTTCAGAAATATATTGCTGGGGGAGTTCCTACTAAAGATAATCAGACAAACAATCAATATTTTGCATGGAGAGTTACAATGCAAGATGGTGCTTTACAAACTTTAAGTTCAGGAAGCCCTCTTCTTGATGATCAACTTAGGTTGATTGGAGCAAATATTGGTGCTTATGGACTTTTGGAAGGTGCATGTGAAGAAACAGATGGTGATGGGAGATATAGTAGAATTAGTATGGCTTGGCACGAATTTCAACAATATCTTGATCCAGACGATGAAGGTATAGTAGCAATGAATACTATAACAAATCAGGCTGGGCCAAAAATATTTAGTGAAATATCCGGATCCGATCAATTATGTAGTGCTAATAGTTACACGGTCTTAAATAGCCCATTAGATGCCACGATAACTTGGACCGCAACTCCTTCAAACTTATTTTCCAATAGTACAGGAACTGGAAAGATAGCCAATTTAAGCCCTGCCACAGCTTCCTCTTCAGGAACGGGGACTTTGACTTTTACCTTTACTCAAAATGGGGAATCGTGGTACGTTTCTAAAAATATAACTGTAGGTTCTCCAAAAATAAATATGGGAACCTATTCCTATAATAATAACACCCAACCCACCCAGCCCTATTTTTCGATTATTAACAACGTGGTATGTGATTTGTATACACCAGTTAGTGCAGAAATACCAATTGAAGCTGGTATTTCTAACTTTCATAATCTTCAGATTCTTCATGTTTCGGACCCTAGTCTTACTTATTATGCAACATTCAGTGATGATTTGGCGACAATTTATTTTGATTTCTGGGACTATGGTCAAGAAGTAATATTTAGGCTGACAACTCAGAATGATTGTGGAAGCGATTTCAAAGATTTTGCATTTAGGTCAGAACAATGTTATGGATATCTCAGTAATTACAAGGTATACCCAAACCCCTCTTCCGATGTACTCAATATTGAAATCAATCGGTCGGAAAATCCGGAAAGTAAATATTCCAAAAACGGGAAGATAGAACTAAAGCTGTTTGATGCATCTGGCAATGAAGTTCATTCTGTGGTAACTTCCGAAAAGAAAACCATTATTGATGTTCGGAAATTTAAATATGGATTTTATTACCTTCATATAATTCATCAAGAAGGCATTATTCGAAAACAAATCAGAATAGAAAAATAAATGATTTGTAGCAAAACACCATATAATCAAAATTTTTAGAAAAAGGGGGATAAAGCTTAGCTTTATCCCCCTTTTTCTAAAAATTCACCAAATACGCTGGCAGATTGCTTAGAATATCTTCAGTCATTTTTTTAAGGTCATATTCATGCTTCCATCCCCAATCTTCCCTTGCCCTTGTATCATCTATGCTGTCCGGCCAACTATCAGCAATTGCTTGTCTGAAATCAGGCTCATATGAGATCCTGAAATCTGGGTGATGGATTTTGATGCTTTCATAAATTTCTTTTGGAGAAAAGCTTATTGCCGACAAATTATAACTTGATCTGATTTTGACTTGCTCTTTGGGTGCATGCATCAAATCCAAGGTGCCTTTGATAGCATCGGGCATGTACATCATAGGTAGAAAGCTGTCCTCGCGAAGGAAAGAGATAAAGTGTTCTCCTGCTATGGCTTTGTGATAAATGTCAACGGCATAATCTGTGGTGCCACCACCAGGTAAGGATTTGTAACCTATCAAGCCAGGATATCTCAAGCTCCTTACATCAACTCCGAATTTTTGGAAATAATATTCACACCATCTTTCTCCTGCTTGTTTAGAAATCCCATAGACTGTATTTGGTTCTTTGACACAATATTGAGGTGTATTTACTTTAGGCGTATTTGGTCCGAATACAGCAATCGAGGAGGGCCAATATATTTTGTCAAGCTTTTCTTGCTTCGCCAATTCAAGTATAAAAAGCAAACTATCCATATTCAATCCCCAAGCAAAAAGCGGGTTTTTCTCTCCTGTGGCTGATAAAACTGCAGCAAGGTGATAGATCTGCTTTACATTTTCATTTTTGACAAGCTGTCTCGTAGCGTCATGGTCCATGATGTCAAGGACAGCAGTTTTGCAGTAATCAAATTTTTCCAAAGCTTTGGGATTGATATCCGTAGCGATGACGTTTTCTCCTCCATACTGAGAAGTAAGGGCAAGTGTTAATTCAGAACCGAGTTGTCCTGCGGCTCCAATGATAAGAATTCTCTCCATTTTTAAACTTTCGATCTCTTTGGTTTTTTAGACCCTGATGGTTTTGATATATTTGGGTATTGATTGAGACAAAAATAATGAATTCATTTTAGGATTCTTATTTTATTCCATTTGATGTCACATACATTTCATGTTTAAAACAAAATATTATGTTTGATACCCTTAAACCCAAGTTGGAAAAAGAGTTAAAAGAAATAGAAGAGGCAGGATTGTTCAAAAAGGAAAGAATAATCACCTCACCACAGTCAGCTGAAATCACAATCCAAGGAGGACAGAAAGTTTTGAATTTTTGTGCCAACAATTATCTTGGGTTGTCGTCACATCCAAGAGTGATTGAAGCAGCAAAGGCAGCTATTGATACCCATGGTTTTGGCTTGTCATCTGTACGCTTCATTTGCGGAACGCAAGATATACATAAAGAGTTGGAGGAAAAGATATCCAAATTTCTCGGTACTGAGGATACAATTTTATATGCAGCAGCTTTTGATGCCAATGGTGGTGTTTTTGAACCTATTCTGGGACCTGAAGATGCGATTATTTCTGATGCATTGAACCATGCTTCCATTATTGATGGAGTGAGACTTTGCAAAGCGATGCGTTTCAGGTATCAGCACAATGACATGCAGGATTTGGAAAAGCAATTGCAAGATGCCGATGCCAAAGGAGCAAAGAGCAAGATCATCGTAACAGATGGCGTGTTCTCAATGGATGGTACCATCGCCCAATTGGATAAAATCGTAGAATTAGCTGAAAAATACAATGCCCTTGTGATGTCAGATGAGTGCCACTCAACAGGATTTATGGGCAAAACAGGCAGGGGAGTTCATGAGTTGAAAGGGGTGATGGGAAAGATGGATATTATCACCGGTACTTTGGGAAAAGCGCTGGGTGGTGCATCAGGAGGATTTACGTCAGGGAAAAAGGAAATTATAGAGATTTTAAGACAAAGATCACGTCCTTATTTGTTTTCTAATACTTTGGCCCCATCGATTACAGGAGCTTCAATTGCAGTGTTTGATCTATTATCGGAGACGACCGAATTGAGGGATAAGTTGGAGGAAAACACAAAATACTTCAGGGAGAAAATGACAGCTGCTGGTTTTGATATCAAGCCAGGCGAGCATCCTATCGTACCCATTATGCTTTATGAAGCAGTGTTGTCTCAAAAGATGGCAGAGAAGCTATTGGAAAAAGGAATTTACGTCATTGGATTCTACTATCCTGTAGTTCCAAAAGGACAAGCCAGAATCCGTGTTCAAATCTCAGCAGGTCATGATAAAGCGCATTTAGATACAGCTATCAATGCATTCATTGAAGTAGGAAAAGAGCTTGGAGTGATTAAATAGACACTAGGCACAAGAATTAAAATACAAGAGCTAAGACGTAAGAGTCAGAGAGACGAGAAGCGAGATAGAGCAAAATGCAAGAAGATAAAAACCACGAAGTGCTTGCCTGCTGCAGGCAGGGTTAAACTTTGAATAACCCCGGGTTGCTACGCGGGGATCAAAGTTGGTGACGATATCTAACAACCCCGAAGTGGGTTGAACTCCTCTAATTGAAAGAGAAAGTGCTAACTATTTTCAGAAGAGACAAGCATCATGCCCTGACAGGGCATAAGATTTAAACATAGGGTTTCTAACCCTATGTAAAGGCTAGAGAGTTGTTGATTTTGCCCTGAAAAGCCTGTCCCGCATCCTTATCGGGAGGCAATTGAAAGACTTTTGGAAATGTTTAAATCAATTGAAAAATATGTCAAACAATTGCAGTGTGCGCTAAAGAGGTTAAAACCCTTGCTTAAGCCCTTATGCAATTCGGGGTGAATTAAATGGTTAAGCCATCACAGTTCATTCAACCCTTTTAGGCTAAATTTTCTTCAGTAAAATGACGGATATGTCAAGTAATTTCGGGATTTAATTTAAAACAGAAAGGTCAAGAGATTTATTTCCCTTGACCTTTCACTTTATACTTTTCACAGAATGATTGAATATTTTTTTCTCAACTTGAAAGACCCCAAATATATCATGATGTGGAAGCTGATCGGCTACCTCGGTACCTGTTTCTTTCATAGATTGTGATTGGTTCAAATTTTTCATCAATATCCACTCCTGTAAGATAATCATTGATGAACTCCCTAACTTCCTGAAAAGAAAGGTTGTGGAGGATCTTTCCATTTTTTGCCAATGAAATTTGACCAGTTTCTTCTGATACAATTAAAATCAGCGTATCTGTGGCTTCCGACATTCCGATTGCAGCTCTATGTCGCAGACCAAACTGCGCAGGAACATCACGTTCAGTCACGGGTAAAATACATCTTGCCGCTTTTACTTTTCCGTTGTAGATTATCACAGCTCCATCATGCAATGGGCTATACTTGTTGAAAATTGAAATCAGTAACCTTTTGGAGATAATTGCATCGATGATGTCGCCACTTTCTGCATAAAATTTCAATTCGGAATTTCTTGAAATGACCATCAATGCTCCCATATTTGTTCCAGAAAGTGATTTTGAGGCTTCGAGGATTGGGTTGATGTTGAAAGCTTGTGTTTCTCTTTTTCTCCAGAAAAGCAATTCTTGCCAAACATTTTCATTTGATAAGATTGATGACCTTCCGATGATTAGCAAAAACTTTCTGATTTCTGGTGCGAAAATAATGATGGCTGCAATAACACCCACACCCATAAACTGCCCCAAAATAATAGATAGCAATTCCATTCTGAATGCACTTACCATCAAGTACACCAGGTAGATAGATAAAAATCCCAAGAAAATCTTGATTGCTACGCTTCCTCTCAGAAGTTTGTAAACTTGATACAATAATAGGCTCACTAACGTAATATCAATGATATTGACGATGGAGATTTCTAAAAATCCTATTTTGAAAAGTAAATTCAAGGGTATAGTTGTTTATATAATTTGACTGTTTCTATTGCTTCTTTGACATCATGCACTCGTAATATATTTGCTCCATTGATCAATGCGGCCATGTTTAAGGCGGTAGTTCCATTGAGCGCATTTTCAGCAGTCGTCTCAAGTTTTTTATAAATCATGGACTTTCTAGATAATCCTACTAAAAGGGGTGCTTGAATAGTCTTAAAATAAGATAAATTTTTGAGAATCCAATAATTTTGTTCAAGAGTTTTCGCAAAACCAAATCCCGGATCAATTATTACATCTTTAATGCCAGCTTCTTTACATTCGTTCATTTTTTCAGAAAAATATTTCAAAAGTTCCAAAAGAATGTCTTCATAATTCGTCTGACCTTGCATATTACTTGGATTTCCCCTCATGTGCATGGCAATGTAAGGCACATCAAGATTTCCGACAACAGGGATCATTTGAGGATCCAAAGTGCCAGCTGATATGTCATTAACGAAATCTGCACCACTTTGGACGGATTTTTTTGCGACTTCTGATCGAAATGTATCTACTGAAATCAAAATTTCCGGAAACACTTTTTTTATAGTCTCTATGGCACCAATCACCCTGTCCATTTCTTCCGCAAGAGAGACTTCTTGAGCACCGGGTCTGCTGCTGTATCCACCGATATCTAGAATGTTGGCTCCATCCGATATCATCGCCGCTGCATTTTTCAATATTTTATCCTCATCTTTACCAAGCCTACTTCCTTCAAAAAATGAATCAGGTGTAATGTTCAAAATCCCCATTACCCAAGGTCTTTCTATTAAAAGTAGCTTTCCTTTACTTCGAAGTGTTATTTTTGAGGGAAATAATTTATCTTCGATCCCCGAAGTAGCATTTAAAATATTGTCCATTAAACTAAATTGCTTTGAAAACGCAAACTGTCAGCGAATATAATCAAGTTATCCACCTTTGTAAAGAACTTTTTAAGAAGAAAACAATTGACTATGGTACAGCATGGAGGATTTTGAGATTGCCTTCTATTACTGACCAGATTTTTATCAAAGCACAACGTGTAAGATCGATTCAGGAAAAAGGTAACCAAAAAGTAAATGACCCTATTTCAGATGAATTTGTAGGGATCATCAATTATTGCATTATGGCTCTTATTCAGATTTCTTTGCAAGACGATGATCGGTTGGAATTGGGAGTAGAGGAACTGGAGCCTTTATATGACCATTGGGCAAATGCGACAAGAAGTCTTTTGGAAAATAAAAACCATGACTATGGCGAAGCTTGGAGGGATATGAGGGTGTCTTCCATCACCGATATTATCCTGATGAAATTATACCGTGTCAAACAAATTGAAGACAATCAAGGCAAAACCATCGTGTCTGAAGGTATTGAAGCTAACTACCAAGACATGATCAATTATGCAGTTTTCTGTCTTATCAAACTAGGTCATCATGCTTAAAAATATAATTTTATACATAATCAGACTTATAGTCGGTGGATTATTTATTTTCTCAGGATTAATAAAAGTCAACGACCCTGTAGGGACTGCGATCAAATTGGAAGAGTACTTTGATGTATTTTCTTACGACATAGCCCCGTTTTTTGAATATTTCAAAGCTTTTGCTTTAGAGATTGGTGTGGTAATGGTGGTTGCTGAAGTAGTGCTTGGTGTCATGTTGATTTTGGGAGTGAGGTTAAAGTTTACCGTCTGGGCATTGGGATTGATGATTTTGTTCTTCACATTCTTGACATTTTATTCAGCATATTTTGATAAAGTCACAGATTGCGGATGCTTTGGAGATGCGATCAAATTAACTCCTTGGGAGTCTTTTTATAAAGACATTATCTTACTCTTGCTGATAGCGGTATTGTTTTTCTTTAAAAACCAACTCAAGAGCAATCAGCAATCATGGGCCCTATGGACTGCGAGGCTGTCATTGGTTTTTTCTTTGGTATTAGCAATAACAGCAATAAGAAATTTACCATTTATAGATTTTAGGGCTTACAAAGAGGGTGTCAATATTCCTGTGGGAATGCAGCCATCAGCACCTCTTGAATATAGTTATATCATGACTAAAGATGGTGAAGAGTTCGTTTTCGATCAGTATCCTTCAGATGAGAGTTATGAGTTTGTGGATATGAAACTCAAGAATGAAGATGCGCTGCCGAAAATCTCTGATTTTGCTGTTTGGAATGAGGACGGTGATTTTACGGATGAGATTTTGTCTGGAAACAAGGCAGTCATTTTGGTTACCTATTTGTCAAAAATTGGGACAAGTCACTTGGAGGAAATTGACGATTTGGTAAAAGGATTGAAAAATTCAAATATTGAAACAGTATTTGTAGCAGCATCATCAGAGGAGGAGATAAGCACATTCTTAGCCCAAAGAGGCTGGGAAATGGATAGCTATCAAGCCGATGCTACAGTAGTAAAGACAATCATGAGGTCAAATCCAGGGATAATGCTACTCAAGGATGGGGTGGTGTTAAAAAAATATCATTTCAGAAATACGCCAAAAGCTGAAACTGTAATAGGATTATTTTAGCATTGAGTCATGAGAAAACCGTTGAAAATAGTTTTGGTAGGAATGCCTGGGTCTGGCAAATCAACTTTTGGAAGAAAGCTTGCAAAGGAGTTGAACTTTGTATTTGTAGATCTAGATCATTTGATAGAAAAAGAAGAAGGGAGAGAGATTAAGGATATTTTCTCGAATGAAGGAGAAGGAGCTTTTAGGGAAATAGAAACAAAGTACTTGAATAAGGCTCTTGATTTTGTAGAGGGCTTTGTACTTTCAACAGGAGGAGGTACCCCATGTTTCAACGATAATATGAGTATAATCAATGAAAAGGGTATTTCGGTATACCTTGATGTACCTGTCAATGAAATATTCAAAAGGCTTTCAAAAGATTCCGGTGGTGATAGACCAATGTTTTCGGGACTTTCCAGTGGCGAAATTACCTTAAAACTTAAAGACCTTTTGGCAGTGAGAGAAGAGTACTATGATCTGGCAAAAATAAAGCTCAGTGGAGAGGATATCTCTACTGAGCTTTTGGTATCTGAACTTTTAACTTACTTTAGAAATTAAAACCCAAAGTTAGCATCCCCTGAGTCAAATTGTTTTTAGTTTCAGTAAATGGCCCTACATTTTGTCCGCTATTATTGAAAATCGCATATGAGTTATACAAAGTGTTGAATTGGGTATTGATCAATGCAAAATCAACATACATATTTTTAAGCTTCACTCCAACACCTCCAGTAATCTGTTGCGTTGTTCTGTCAAAGGATTCATCCACTAAAGGATTGCCGTAGAATCCATAACCTCCTCGTAGTCTCCAGATGTTTACTCTGTATTCCCCACCTATTCTATAGTTGAAAGTCGAACCAAGAGCATTTCGGATATCGGAGTTTTCGAAAGAAGTATCAAAGTCTCTTGAACTGATTCTGTTTTGACTATAATCTAGGTAGTCAACATCAGCTGAGATAAATCCATTCTTTCCAACAAAGAAAGTAGCTCCTGCGCTAAGTGTTAGAGGCGTGCTTAGTGTCGTTGTGTTGATGAATAGGTCACTGTCTGATCTCTCAGTGAATTCAACTTGTCCTGTTGTAGTGAAAAAATCACCGATGATATTTGCATCAGTTTCTTTATTTAACCTATACCATGTAGGGCTTTTAAAGTTGAACCCCAAATTAACAGTTTCGATCGGTTTATAAATGATACCAAAATTGATATTAGCACCAAATCCATTGATCCTTGTGTTATCTTCAATAGAGTAAATTAAAGATGTTACATTACTTGGATCTAAGAACTCTTCCTCATAAATCCTATTTTGGAAAAAGTTTACTGACGAAATACCCAAGCCTGCTCCGATAAAGATTTTGTTATTGAAATTTGCACCGTAAGAGAATGATGTTTGATTAATACCTCCTTCAGTAATTACTGTTTCGTTGCTAAAAGGATTTCCAAATACATATTCAGGATCTTTTACATATCCTGAAGCAGGATTGCCTTGTACCAATTCTATATCCAGAACTAAACCGTCTGTCGCACCAACTGGAGGTTCTCCAAAACTAGTATACTGATTGATATAAAAATCAAGTAGCGAATTGTTGCTTCTTAGGTTTGAAAAGTATCCGAATTGGCTATTGAAATTCGCAGTTCTATTAAAACTTATTCCAAAAGAACCTCCTCTGAAGCTCCCAGGTTGTAACTCTCCTTTTGGCCTGCTGATTACCACTCCTAGGTTAGGGATGCTAAAGTTTGGAGTACGATCATCTTGAAATTGTCCCAAGAAATTTGATTCGGAATTCCATGTGCCAAATGATGGGGAGATTGAGAATTCAGATCTTCTGAAGAATCCCAGACCAGCAGCATTACCATGAACATTGGATATATCACCTCCAAGCGACATTTGTGCTCCGCCTATTGCACCGATTCTAGCAGATCCTGTTGAATTGAATTGACTAAATCTCAAAGCATCTTCAAAATAAGATGTCTGTGCATAAGATTCCGAAAGGATCAGGCCTGTAGCCAAGAAGCCAAGTATTAACTTTTTGATAGAAATCATAGAATTAAATTTGATTTTGCATTTGGAGCATCAGACACAAATTGTATGCTCAATATGTTATCTAACGAATGAATTGATAAAAAGATAGAAAAAAATAAAAAAAAGGGGGATTAATTCCCCCTTCCTCCTCGTGATGAACCTCCGCCACCGCTGCTGCGGCTTCCGCCACCTACACTACCACCAGAGCTTCTGCTTGGTGCTGAATATGAAGGTGTGCTTCTAGTTGGTGTACTTGTTCTGCTTGGCGTAGAATAAGTGCTTCTAGAAGGAGTAGTTGTACGACTGTTATATGATGGGCTAGAGCTTCTGTTATAACTTGGCGAAGACGACCTAGAAGGAGCCGTATTTACAGTAGATCTAGTATTTCTATTTGTTGGAGCTGTATTTCTGTAAGAAGGAGCGGCACTTCTAGTACCTACTCTGCTTGCTCCACGATCTGTAGCAGGCGAACTTACGTTTCTGCTTGTAGGAGCAGCCGATCTGGTAGTAGTACCAGTTCTACTACGTGAGCTATTGTAGTAATCGTTTTGAGAGGATCTAAAGTCCGTTCTGCCATTTCTGGTTGAAGGTGTAGAAGTCAAAGATCTACTACCTGCTGTAGCATCTCTTCTGGCTGCGGCTCTTGAAGTACTTGGACTTGCCACATTGTTCGATCTTGTTCCAGAGTTGGCTAGTGAAGAACCTCTTGAAGGTCGAGCACCTCTTACAATTTGCCTGTTGTTGAATTCACCACCTGGTATTACATAGATTGGTCTTCCAAATCCTCCGTAGCCAAAGCCTCCGCCCCAGCCCATTCCCATCATTCCGAATCTAGGGAAGAACGGATCAAAGAATGGATCATAAAATCCTCCCATGCCCCATCCAAAACCTCTTCTCATCATCCATGGATTTCCGAACCCAAATCCCATTCCAATAGACACGTTGAAACCTGGTCTGAATCCGAATCCTGGCATCATGCCAAAACCTGGGCCCCAGAATGGATCATAAAATCCACCCATGCCCCATGGAGAAAATCCACCCATGCCCATGCCCCAAGGAGAAAATCCTCCCATCATCATTGGGTTGAAAAATGGTCCACCGAAGCCGGAATTAAAATTGTTTCCAGCATTACTATAGTAGTTATTATATACGTTTATATTCGGGTTGTTTTCAGCTACTTGATTATCATCAAAGTAAACGGACCCATCATCACCTGTATTGGTTTCTGATTGATATCTTGCGATATATTCAGGGTTAACATTTCTCGCTGAAAAATTCTCTTGTTCGAATTGTTCAGAAGTCGTATTGTTGAGTGATTGAAAATTATTTGGGTTGTTGTTGTTTACAGCGAACTCTGTTGCCACTTGAGCATCCGAAGCCATGAAATACAGATCATCTGTTTCGCCTTGCATTGCATTATAGCTTGTGCTACAAGACGATAGCAGGACAATCACGCCAGCTCCGAGAGTTAAGAAATTGTTTAATCGTTTCATTTTAATTGTTGTTTACAGTCTCCAACACTATTATACGTGTTATATCTAAGAGGGTTATCATTATTTAATTTATATTTGCCCCCGAAAGTAAAAACGAATATAAATAGAATTTTGATATCAACAAATAAATCATGAGCAAAGGATTGCCTAAAAGAAGTGAAGACTACTCTTTGTGGTACAACGAATTAGTAAAGAAAGCTGACTTGGCTGAGAACTCCGCGGTAAGGGGATGTATGGTCATCAAACCATATGGATATTCGATATGGGAAAAGATGCAGGCCCAACTTGACAAGATGTTCAAAGAAACAGGTCATTCAAATGCATATTTCCCCCTTTTCATACCAAAATCTTTTCTTTCCAAAGAGGCAAGTCACGTAGAAGGTTTTGCGAAAGAGTGTGCAGTAGTAACACACTACAGATTGAAAAATTCCGAGGATGGAAAAAGTGTCATTGTAGATCCAGATGCAAAGTTAGAAGAAGAATTGATTGTAAGGCCAACATCAGAAACTGTCATTTGGAGTACTTACAAAAATTGGATTCAATCTTATAGAGACCTTCCACTCCTTGTCAACCAATGGGCAAATGTAGTTCGTTGGGAAATGAGGACAAGGTTATTTTTGAGGACGACTGAGTTTCTTTGGCAAGAAGGACATACTGCACATGCTACAAGGCAAGAGGCAATTGACGAAACCGTCCAAATGCTTAATGTCTACGCTACTTTTGCGGAGACATTTATGGCACTTTCTGTCGTAAAAGGTGTGAAAAGTGCTAATGAAAGATTTGCAGGTGCTGAAGATACCTATTGCATAGAAGCAATGATGCAGGATGGAAAGGCTCTTCAAGCAGGAACTTCACACTTTCTGGGACAGAATTTTGCAAAAGCTTTTGATGTGAAATTTGCTACGAAAGAAGGAGGACTTGAGCATGTTTGGGGTACATCTTGGGGAGTAAGTACAAGACTGATGGGTGCATTGATTATGGCGCACTCAGATGATAACGGATTGGTTTTACCTCCTAAATTGGCTCCAATACAAGTCGTTATTGTGCCTATTTATAAGACTGATGAAGAGTTTGATAAAATAGCTGATAAGGCAAATGAAATAACAAAGAAGCTATTGGCGAAAGGTGTTTCAGTTCATTTTGATAAAAGAGATACGCACAAGCCAGGCTGGAAATTTGCGGAATATGAATTGAAAGGAGTTCCCTTGAGAATAGCTATGGGGCCAAGAGATTTGGAAAATAATACTATCGAAGTAGCTAGAAGGGACACCTTGTCCAAAGAGACAGTGGATTTGGCACAAATCCAAATTGAGGATTATGTTACTGAGATGTTGGATAAGATTCAGGAGACTATTTATCAAAAAGCCTTTGATTTCAGAAAGGAAATGACAACCGAAGTGAATACTTGGGATGAATTTTTGGATAAGATAGAGTCAAAGGGAGGATTCCTTTCTGCTCATTGGGATGGAACTTCTGAAACAGAAGAAAAAATCAAGGAACTTACAAAAGCGACAATAAGATGTATTCCTCTGGATCAAAATGAAGAAAAAGGAAATTGTGTCTTGACAGGAAATCCTTCAAATGGTAGGGTACTCTTTGCGAGAGCATATTAATTTGACGTAAATTTAGTTTAAAAAAGCCCTTTAAAACTATAATGTTTCGAAGGGCTTTTTTAATTAAATTAGCTTTTGGATTTTCAATTGATGATGGAGTTGGTGTTTTTTATGATTATCCTGAGTGACACATGTATGTGATCATTTCTCTTATAAATCATCGACAGTGCTCAATAATCCATCCACAGCTGATAGAAATGAACTTCAAACAATACAATACTATAAATGACTACTAGTGTGAAAGCGGATATGCATATTATTTAACATGTGTATCCGCTTTCTTGCACGTAGCCAATCAATAGATTGTTTGATGAATGATTTGAGATTCAGTTGACACTTGTCCGGTAACGAGAATCAGCAACACAAAAAAACTAATCTTAGCCAATATGCAACATTGCGGATACTCATATTATTTATTATGATTATCCGCAATTACACCATAAGGTAAATAAGACAATTGGATCAAGCGGATAATCGTCGACGGATGACAGTCGACAGTCGACAGCAGCTGAATTCAAAGTTTGTACCTAATTAAATATGGGTACTGGTTTGAAAGCGGATATTCATATTATTTATATTATCCCTGCATTTAGTACATTGTAGAAATTAAATTACTTTTACTAAAAATATACCCTTTCAATTATGACTTGGTTTATACTTATTTCTCTACTAACAATTGGTTTGATATTGATCCTCACGGAAATAATTTTTGTTCCTGGCACGACAATAATTGGTGTGTTAGGATTAATTGTGTCAGCAGCAGGCGTATACTATTCATTTTTGAAATTTGATACTTCCACAGCTTGGATTGTTTTGGGGATTACATTATTTATTAATTTTGTGGCGCTTTTTTACGGCTTTAAGGCTGGGGTTTGGAATAAATTTGCCTTGAAGGACTCCATTCAAAGTAGGTCCTTTGATGGAAGGTTGCTTGGATTGGAATTGGGTATGGAAGGTAAGGCTGTTTCAGACATCAAGCCTATAGGAAAAGCTGAGTTTTTGGATAAAATATATGAAGTAAAATCCGATTCTGGATTTATTTCTGTCGGTTCAATCGTATTTATTACTAAATTGGGAGATAATAGAATCACCGTAAAAAAATAACTTATGGACATGACTAATTCGGCATTCATTTTATTTGCAGCATTTGCCGCGCTGATACTTCTTTTCGTCTTTTTATATTTCGTTCCAGTCAATCTTTGGATCACTGCAATTTTCTCAAATGTGAAGGTCGGTATAGGTGAGTTGATAGGGATGAGGATAAGGAAAGTACCACCAAGCATTATCGTCAATTCTTTGATTACTGCCACTAAAGCAGGTCTCGATTTGACTACAAATGATCTGGAGACGCATTATCTAGCAAGTGGAAATGTCCCCAATGTGATAAGGGCATTGATCTCTGCAGACAAAGCAAATATTAATTTGAGTTTTAAGCAAGCTACTGCGATTGATTTGGCAGGTAGGGATGTTTTTGAGGCAGTTCAGATTTCAGTAAATCCAAAAGTAATCAATACGCCAAATGTGGCGGCTGTTGCCGCAGATGGTATTCAGCTGATTGCAAAAGCAAGGGTTACTGTAAGAGCTAATATTGCTCAGCTAGTAGGTGGTGCAGGCGAAGAGACAATCCTTGCTAGAGTAGGTGAAGGGATTGTAACTTCAATTGGTTCTGCTCAGAACCATAAAAGTGTATTGGAAAATCCTGATAAAATATCAAAACTTGTGTTGGAAAGAGGTTTGGATGCAGGTACTGCATTTGAGATTCTTTCAATAGATATTGCGGATATAGATGTTGGGACAAACATTGGTGCAAAGCTTCAGATAGATCAAGCATCTGCTGATTTGAAAGTAGCAGAAGCTAGAGCAGAGGAAAGAAGAGCAATGGCCGTGGCATTGGAGCAAGAGATGAAAGCTAAGTCTGTAGAGATGAGAGCCAAAGTAATCGAGGCTGAAGCTGAAATTCCGAAGGCAATAGCAGAAGCATTTAGATCTGGAAATCTTGGGATTATGGATTACTACAGAATGGAAAATATCAAGTCTGATACAGATATGAGATCGACCATTGCTGGGGATGATTCAGGTGGTTCTGACAGCTCCAGAGGTAAGATTACAGATAAATAAGGCTAACCCAATTTTTTTCAGAATGCTTGTTTAAGCTAAATCAAGGATTCATAATTTGGGAATATAGATCTGAAATATAAGTAAAAGGATAAAGGACATCATTGGTTCTTTATCCTTTTTTTGTTCGCAGAAGTGATTCGTTTTTTGCTCGGGATTGAATTATGCCTTTCTAAAAAGTTGTCGGGGAGGAGAAATGCTTTTGGTACTAGAACCCAGTCTGTATTCCTATATAACATCTTTGTTGGTAAGTGGTCCTACTCCATATGTCAGGGTTAGAGTAGTCATGCATGTATTTATTTGGGAATATTTTTTCTCTTAACATTAAGTGGCTTCAATGAATCTTTGAAGCTTTAGTTTAAAAGAAAAAGCCCTGACCAATTTCTTGATCAGGGCTTTGTTTATGTTATTTTATGAAATGTTAATCTTTGTTTTCGCCAATTTGAGATGTTATATCTACACTTTCACTTGAGGCATCATCTTTTTTGGCTTGAGCTTCTTCGATAAGCTTTTTCTCCGCAGCAGCCTTGTCATTAGCATCTACTTTTTTGGTAAATGCTTCATAAGTAGTCTCTTTTTCGAAAGGTCTTTTACCAATAAGTCTTTCAAGATCCATTTGGAATAAGATTTCTTTTTCTAGAAGTTCCTTAGCCAAGATCTCAAGCTCAGGTCTTCTTTGAGTCAGTAGATCTTTTGTTCTTTCATAAGCAAACCCAATTAACTTTCTAACTTCTTCATCTATCGTTTCTGAAGTCTTCTCAGAATATGGTTTAGAAGTTCTATATTCAGATGCTTTACTATCGTAGAAAGAAACATTTCCAATTTTCTCGTTCATACCATATATCGAAACTATCGAGTATGCCATTTTTGTAATTCTTTCCAAATCACTCAAAGCTCCTGTTGAGATTTTACCGAAGATGATTTCCTCGGCTGCTCTACCTCCTAGAGTCATACACATCTCATCTATCAACTGCTCTGTCTGATAAAGAAACTGCTCTTTAGGGAGATATTGTGCATAACCTAATGCAGCTACTCCTCTTGGTACAATACTCACCTTTACCAAAGGATCTGCATGCTCAAGGAACCAACCAGCTACTGCATGACCAGCTTCGTGGTAGGCTACAATCTTTTTCTCTTCTGGAGAAATAATTTTATTTTTCTTCTCAAGACCACCGATAACTCTATCTACAGCATCTTGGAAATCTTGCATATCTACAGCTGCTTTATTCCTTCTTGCAGCAATCAAAGCTGCTTCATTACATACGTTAGCGATTTCAGCTCCTGCAAAACCTGGGGTTTGAGCAGCCAATTTTTTGGCATCAATATCATCTGCTGTCTTGATTGGTGCAAGGTGTACTTTGAAGATGGCTTCTCTGCCAATAATGTCTGGCTTGTCAATGCTGATTTGTCTATCAAACCTTCCTGCTCTCAACAATGCACTGTCTAATACATCAGGTCTATTTGTAGCTGCCAATACAATAACTCCAGAGTCAGTTCCGAAACCATCCATTTCTACAAGCAGTGAATTGAGGGTGTTTTCTCTTTCATCATTTGATCCAGGCATTTGGCCTTTCCCTCTTGATCTACCAATAGCATCTATTTCATCTATGAAGATGATGCATGGTGCTTTTTCTTTTGCTTGCTTAAATAGATCTCTTACCCTTGCTGCCCCAACGCCGACAAACATCTCTACGAAATCAGAACCAGAAAGTGTGAAGAAAGGTACTCCGGCTTCTCCAGCTACTGCCTTCGCGAGCAAAGTTTTCCCTGTGCCTGGAGGGCCTACAAGTAGTGCTCCTTTAGGGATTTTTCCTCCTAGTTTGGTGAATTTAGCAGGTGTTTTTAAGAATTCAACTATTTCCTGAACCTCTTCTTTAGCCTCATCTAATCCAGCCACATTGTCAAATGTGATTTTGACTTTGTTTTCCGCATCAAATAGTTGTGCTTTTGATTTTCCTACATTGAAGATTTGACCACCTGGGCCGCTTGGACCAGCCATTCTCCTCATCATTACCCAGAATAAGACAAATAGGATAATGAAGAATCCAAACGTGGAAAATAGGTTTGTCCAACTTTCCTCATTTTTAACATCATAACCTATTCTTTGATTTTCGGGTACTGAGGCTTCTAGATCCTTGAAATCGGCAGCGAATTTTTCACCACTTACCACCTCAATTGAATAATGAGGGCCTCCTGGATTATAAAATGGACCATTCCCTTCTAACTCAGTTTTATAACGTTCGTTTTCTAACGAAGACTCCTTGAGTGTTATGTCAACTCTATTTTGATTTCTTATAATCATCACCTTTGCCACATCATTGGCAAGATACATGTCCTCAAATCTAGTGCTGGTAATGTTGATTACAGAATTTCTTTGATTGAACCAAGTAACTCCTACCAATACAATTACAGCCGTAATAATCAACCAAAGTTGGAAATTTGGTTTTTGGGGAGTTTTTGGGATGAATTTTTTGCTCTTATTATTTTCGCTCATCGCTCGATATTTAATGCTATTTTAACTTTTGTAAAACGAATTAGGGTGCCGAAAGTTCAAATCTTTATCTGTCTATATATGTAAACTTTGCATCTCCCCAAAGTTCTTCAAGTCCATAGAAGTTTCTTTGGTCTTTGAGAAAGATGTGAACAACTACATTAAAATAGTCCATCAATACCCATTGATTGTTGTTTTTACCTTCAGTTCTCCAAGGTTTTTCTTTATTTGTTTTTATTACTTCATCTTCAATTGCATCCGCTATTGCCTCTACTTGAGTGTCAGAATTGCCCGAACAAACCACAAAAAAATCTGTCATTGAATTTTTCACCCCTCTCAAATCCATAATTACGATGTCGGAAGCCTTCTTTTCTTCCATGCCTTTAACAATTACTTTACTCAGCGCTTCTGCTGTCATATTTTTAAATTAATTTTACTAAATCTTTATTTTTGTTTCCTGTAGATTTTAAATATCTACATAGAAGTACAAATTAACTAATATAAAATGTATAAAATCCTTGCCAATACTTTATTTCTCGGTAAAGATATCATTTCTCTGCCAGAGTGTCACTCTACCAATGATGTGGCCGTGGAAAAAATTAAATCTAGGGAAGCTGCCGAAGGGACTATAGTGATTACCGAAAAGCAAACAAAAGGAAAAGGTCAAAGAGGAAATGTGTGGGAAAGTCAAGCGGGGAAAAATTTAACTTTCTCTTTAGTCCTTTCTCCAAAATTTCTTCAGCCAATGCAGCAATTTGACCTGAATATTGCGGTTTCTGTAGCTGTACACGAGCTTTTGTCTGAATATGTGAGTGGATTGAAGATAAAATGGCCGAATGATATCGTTCATGAAACTGATGGTAAGTTGGGAGGGATGTTGATAGAAAATATTATTGGTCAAAAAGGAATCGAGTTTTCGGTGGCTGGAATTGGATTGAATATTAATCAAAGGTTTTTCGAAAATTTATCTGCCACATCTCTGACGAATCTGTCAGGTATTGATTTTGACAAATGGGAAATCTTCAAACTTCTTATCCATAAGATAGAAGTTTATTATCTTGAGTTGAAAAAAGGAAATCTGAAAAAGCTCAATTTGTATTATTTAAACAATTTGTTTAGGTATCAGGAATGGGCTAATTATTGTGATTCTGAAAATTTTGTCGGTATGATTATGGGGGTTCAAGATGATGGAAAGCTAATAATTCAAAAAGAAGACGGAATCAAGAACTATTATGGAGTCAAAGAAGTTAGTTTTCTCTAGAAGACAAGTTTCCATTTGTCTTAAAAAGCTGTAAATTTGCGTTTTCTATATTGAAATTTATCAATTAAAAATTTAAATATGTCCGAAATTAAATCCGACAAATTCATCAAGTATAAGGTGAAAGACATTTCTCTAGCAGAGTGGGGAAGAAAAGAAATTAAATTAGCTGAAGCCGAAATGCCAGGTTTGATGGCATTGAGAGAAGAATATGGCGCTGCCCAGCCACTTAAAGGAGCTAGGATAGCAGGCTGTCTTCACATGACAATACAGACAGCAGTGTTGATTGAGACTTTGGTGGCTTTGGGTGCTGAGGTAACTTGGTCTTCATGCAACATCTTCTCCACGCAAGACCATGCTGCGGCAGCAATTGCAGCAGCAGGAATATCTGTATATGCTTGGAAAGGTCTTACTGAAGAGGAATTTGATTGGTGTATTGAGCAGACTATTTTCTTTGGAGAAGATAGACAGCCATTGAACATGATTTTGGATGATGGTGGAGATTTGACTAACATGGTTTTGGATCACTATCCAGAGTTGGTAAAAGGAATCAAAGGCTTGTCAGAGGAAACTACGACGGGCGTACATAGATTGTACGAAAGAATGAAAAAAGGTACGCTCCCTATGCCTGCAATCAATGTCAATGACTCTGTGACTAAGTCCAAATTTGATAACAAATATGGATGTAAAGAATCTTTGGTAGATGCTATCAGAAGAGCTACCGACGTTATGATGGCAGGTAAAGTAGCTGTTGTGGCAGGATACGGTGATGTAGGAAAAGGTTCTGCAGCTTCCTTGAGAGGTGCAGGTGCAAGGGTGATTGTCACTGAGATTGACCCAATCTGTGCGCTACAAGCTGCTATGGATGGTTTTGCAGTGAAGAAAATGGTGGATGCTGTAAAAGAAGCTGACATCGTAGTGACTGCAACTGGAAATAAAGACATTATTTCTGAGCCACATTTCAGAGCGATGAAGGACAAAGCTATCGTTTGTAACATTGGTCATTTTGATAATGAAATTGATATGGCTTGGTTGAATAAAAACTATGGCAATACTAAAGATGTTATTAAGCCTCAAGTGGATCTTTATACCATCGATGGGAAGGAAATTATTGTACTTGCTGAAGGTAGATTGGTAAACCTTGGTTGTGCAACTGGTCACCCTTCTTTCGTAATGTCCAATTCATTTACAAACCAAACTTTAGCACAATTGGAGCTTTGGACGAATACAGATCAGTATGAACCAGGTGTATATGTATTGCCAAAGCATTTGGATGAAAAAGTAGCCGCCTTGCATTTAGCTAAGTTGGGTGTAGAGTTGGATACGCTTTCTACTGATCAAGCTGAATATATCGGTGTGACACCAGAAGGTCCATATAAGCCTGAATATTATAGATATTAATAAAAAAGGCAGATTTGATTTCAACTTTTCATATAGCAAATAGCTTATTTTGAATAAACTGAAATTTCATTTTCCAAATAAAAAAACCGGACAATTTTGCCCGGTTTTTTTATTTATTGTTCCAATATGATTGTCCTTCCGTCAGATAGCAAAATACTGATTTTTGATTCGCAATCATCTTCCGACACGAAAGTGACGGTGTGTGCTAGTGATCTGTTTGGATTTCTAAATATTTCCCAAACTTCAATTCCACTAGTAGGTAATACCCAACCTTCCAAAATGCAAGCGATTGAATATCTTCGCTGCGTTGTTGATCCCATTTTTAGTGGCCTTCCTGTAATGTTGCGTCCTTCAATTTGCCCCATGCTACTAATTGAAGTGAATTCACCATTGGTGTATTCCAAGTTGTAGGAAAAAGAGCCTGATATTTTTGTTGTGGAATTGAATTCATCAATGATAATTAAATCCTCAAACTCCTCAGTCCAGCGAGGATTTGTAGAGTTACTTTGGGCTTTTGTGAAAGTCCTAGACCCTTGTGTTTCAAAGTTTTTTAACTTATAGTTTTCATATTGAAGAATTACTTTTTCATTTTGCAAGCTGTCTTCGGTAAAATCTAAGATGATTCTTCCAGTTCTAGTAATTCTTTGACTAGCACATGTTGCCTTGGTTGAAAAATCCAAAGTAACGGTTTTTGAAATATCTGAGATGGTAAGTTCGGGGCAACCCGGCAAAGAATCAATTGTGGCATTTTGATAATCTTGGAAAGAATAGAAAGCATATATAATCGATTCTTCCAAGGCTAATGAAGTTCTTGAAATCTCGTTTGCTTCTACTTGAAGATTTGTAGTAATATTTTTGTCAATGTCATTGGTGCATGACCAAATAAGGATTAGACAAAGAATTGTGAAAAATATTCGATTCATGGTGATATATTGTAGAGTCAAAGTTAAGTCCTTTGTCCTATAAAAAAAATGATGCCAAATCTGAAAGCACATTCTTTTTTATGCTTGAAAGAATCTTTATCTTAAAACTTTAAACCCAATAAACAATGAGTTACACAGAAGGAATGTTAAAAGAAGGTGCCCTCAAAGGCAAAAATATACTTGTGACAGGTGGCGGGACAGGTCTGGGGAAATCTATGGGATTGTACTTTTTAAAGTTGGGAGCCAATCTGGTAATCACAAGCAGAAAGCTAGAGGTATTGCAAGAGACTGCTCAAGAAATGGAGAAAGAAACTGGAGGAAAAGTCTTGGCGCTTGCATGCGATGTTAGGGAAATTGACCAAGTAGAGAAAATGTGGACAGATGCAGTTGAACATTTTGGTCAGATTCATGCAGTATTGAATAATGCAGCTGGGAATTTTATCAGTCCTACGGAGCGACTTTCTACAAATGCATTTAATACTGTTCTTGATATTGTTTTAAAAGGCACTTCCCAAGTCACTCTTACAGCAGGAAAGTATTGGATAAAAGAAAAACAGAAAGGCACATTTTTGAATATAGTCACGACTTATGCATGGACTGGTTCTGGCTATGTAGTCCCAAGTGCAGCAGCCAAAGCGGGCGTATTGGCAATGACAAGATCATTAGCTGTAGAATGGGCAAAATATAACATTAGATCGAATGCAATCGCACCTGGCCCTTTTCCTACAGAAGGGGCTTGGAGTAGATTATTGCCTGGAGATCTGGTCAAGAAATTTGATCCTGCAAAAAAAGTTCCTGTGGGTAGGGTAGGGGAGCATCAAGAATTGGCAAATTTGGCAGCATACCTGATGTCGGATTTTTCTGCTTATGTAAATGGTGAAGTGATTACCATTGATGGAGGCGAATGGCTTCAAGGTGCCGGCGAATTCAATAATTTGGATCAAATACCTCAAGAGCTTTGGGATATGATGGAGGCATCAAGAGGAAAAAAGGGATGAGCCCCAAATTGCTTTGGGGCTATTTGAAAGCTAAATGGAAAATTAGGAACTTATAACTATTGTCCCTGCATTTTCTTTGCTTGGGTATATTTTCTGTCTAATTTCCTGTTCAGCTGCTTTACCAAGTAGTTGAGATTATAGTTGGTGTCTGTAGAGGATTCTTTGAAGGTATTCTCTACTATTTCACCATTTTTATTTCTAATGTTGAGCTGAACGAGGTATTGATTTCCTCGTTCACCATAATTTTCGGTAATGTCAATTGTAGCATAGAAACTAACATCTTTTTGTTCAGAATCCATTGCGAATTGGAGGTCTGAAAATCTGTAATTTTCTTTAAAAGCTTTTTCTAATTTCAGGTTGAATGAATCTGTTTCTTTTTGTAGTCGATTAGCACGACGGTTTTGGTTGTATTTTTTGTGGAGGTTGATGTCTGACTCTCTGTCTGATAAGAACACATATAAAGTGTCACCTTTGAGTGCCTGTACATCTTCCAATTTCATGAGACCGACTATTCCGGGTGAACAGGAAGATAAAATTATAGTTATACAGAAGTAGAAAAAGTATTTGTTCATAGTCTTCATATTTTAGGACATTTATAAATAGGAATACGTCAATATAAATGATAGTGTTATATTTTAATCTTCCATTTAGCTTTACTCATTAAATTGACCTTAAAATTTGCTTCAAAAATTAAAATATGGATAAAATCAATTTTAGATTAATTTATTTAATCGGAGTTTTTGCATTTAGTTTTTTATTAATTACTAGCTGTAAATTATATGAAGACAATGAATTTACCACTTTTCAAGGGGTTTTAATTTTTGAAGATGGAACTCCTGCACAAAATATAGAGGTAGTGTTTGCTAATGAAATATTGCTAGTAGAATTGGAAGACTTTTCATGGGATGATACTTCAAATGGTATTTATAGAGGAAAGACAAATGAAAGGGGGGTGTTCAAATTTGTTGTTCCCAAGAAAAACTTTCAGTTTGCATTAGCCGCAAGAGATAATTTCGATCCTCTTTATTATTTGTATATAGAACCAGATTTTGTTTTTGGAGTTGAAAAAAATGATGAAATAACGGAGGAGATCTATTTGTTTTTGAATGAATATTACACAAATGAACAACAGGTGCTAGACTTATCAAACGTTTTCATCAAGCCATTATGAAAAAAGCACTATTAATCATTTGTGTTGTTTTACCCTTACTGGGTTTTTCCCAAAATATCAAAAACAAAAACGAAGGCATAGAATGGGGGCTTTCTGGCAGTCTTTATCAGCCTTTTTTGCAAGGGAATAATTTTTTGGCAAATGATTATTCGGTTTTTCCGGGAGTTCAGTTTACTTTGAAAGCGAGATATAATAATTTGCCCGGAATAGGTGGAGTTTTGTCTGGAAATATTACTAGGATTAATAACTCCCAATTTCTAGCTGATTTTTTCGAAAGCTCAAGATTTCAAGAAACCGGATTGTTTGTCTATCATATAATACCAATATCAGAAAAAGTATCAGTGGAACCGCGGATCGGATATGGGAATTTTGTTGCTGTAAATATAGATGAAACCCAAAAATTCCGTTTAAATTATGACAGGATTTTTGGTCAAGTTAACGTAAGTTATTTTTTGATGAAATCGGGTGACTATGGGGAGTGTAATCTTATAGGTGGATTCGCTTATGGTATTTTGAATGGACATAGAATCAATATCAATCAAGATGATAGAAACTATGTCCAAAAGTCCAGTGTTTTGGCTTTTAACTTGGGGATAGAATTGGTTTTTCATTAACACAAAAACCCAAATAAATGCTTAATAAAACAATCAATAAAATTTTTAATTGCTTAATATAATAATCATTAATATGATTATCCGCAATTACACCATAAGGTAAATAAAACAATTGGATCAAGCGGATAATCGTCGACGGATGACAGTCGACAGTCGACAGCAGCTGAATTCAAAGTTTGTACCTAATTAAATATGGGTACTGGTTTGAAAGCGGATATTCATAATCATTAATTTAATTTATTGCTTATTACGATAAGCAGTAAATTAATTACGAAAATTCTTCCATAGTCAAATCATTGTTGATCATCGCCCCAGCGAGGTTTCCAGTAGCTACGGCATTGGCAACGGATCGCATCATGCTCGTACTGTCTCCACAAGCTAGGACATTGTCAATGTTGGTCTTTTGAAACATATCTACTTTGATGTGGCCTTGTTCGGTGATTTCACAGCCGAGGTTTTCAGGGATCTTGCAGTGCTGTTCAAATGCTGGACGTGAATATATGGCTGTCAGATCAAAGGTGGATTTGTCCTTGAATACAATCTGTCTGACTTTTCCATCTTCATGATTAAGGAAGTCGATTTCCTTTTCAACGATAGAGATATTGTGTTTTTTGATTCGATCTGTCTGTTCCTGTGTCAAAGTAGCTTTTCCATTTGTGAAGATAGTCAGGTCTTTTGTCCAATTGTTGATCAATTGCGCATAATGGAAAGCAAAATCACCATTGGCCAAGATTCCGGTTTTCTCATTCCTCACTTCATAACCGTGGCAGTATGGGCAGTGGATCACCGAGATTCCCCAACATTCTGAAAATCCTTTTATGTCAGGCATAATGTCTTTGACTCCTGTCGCGAAAAGTAGCTTTTTGGCCTTGAAGCTTTCTCCAGTTTCTGTTGTGATAATAAAACCAGAATTAGTTTTGGTACCATTGATGGCAAGTCCTTCGTGGAATTTGACAGTGTCATATTGTAAGACTTGGGCCTTAGCCTTTTTGGCTATTTCGTATGGTTTTTCTCCGTCCTGTGTAATAAAATTGTGTGAATGTGGAGTTTGCCTATTGCATGGTAAACCACTGTCGATAATCAATACGTTTCTCAATGCCCTACCCAATGCCATAGCTGCAGAAAGTCCGGCATAGCTTCCTCCAATGATGATTACATCGTAATATTTTTCGTTTTTCATATAACTTTGTTTAATTGATTTTTCTGTAAAAACATATGGAGAAAAACTTGACAGCGTAGTAACAGCAATACTACATTGGACTAGAAATTCTCGTCTAGTTTGGCTTAGGGTTTACATAAGGTTCGATTTACAAAACGCAACAATGTTGCATTTAATTCAGTTCAATCAATTTTGTGAAATGTTTTATTCGATTAAGATTCAATTTTTGAAATTGGATTTGTAAAGGAAAGAAATCAAATCTAGAAGAATTTTATGGGATAAAAACTGTGAAATGAAAATGGACTGTAATCTTAGTATGGAGAATTGAAAATGTGATTAGCAACAAATTCTACGATCTAACTTTGAGATCTTTTCCTTTATTCCAATCCAATTCTTTTTATATTTGCACCCAAACGAAAGCCATGCAAAAAAGACTTGTCCTTGATCAGCAGCAAATCGAAATTATTCTGAAGCGATTTTGTCACCAATTGATCGAAAACCATGATACTTTTGAGAATACCGTCCTTCTAGGTTTGCAGCCACGTGGGCCGATCGTATTGGATAAGCTAGTGAAATTATTGGAAGAAATCTCTGGAATCAAAGTTCCCTCCGGCTATTTGGATGCTACTTTCCACAGAGATGATTTTAGAAGGAGAGACTTTCCGTTGAAAGCCAATGAAACCAAAATCAATTTTTTGATCGAAGGAAAAAAAGTCATTTTGGTAGATGATGTGCTGTACAAAGGGAGGTCTGTCCGAGCTGCAATGGATGCGATGATTGCTTTTGGAAGACCAGCAAAAGTTGAATTAATGGTGTTGGTCGATAGAAAATTCACCAGAGATTATCCAATCATGCCGGATTACTACGGTTTGAAAGTCAATACCCTTGAAAGCCAGTATGTAATGGTGGAATGGGCAGACAATGGATATGATAAAGACGCAATTTGGATAACTGAAAAAGCTTAAGAGAAGATATGTCACAACTCAGCACGAAACATCTTTTGGGAATCAAAGACATCAGCACAGAAGATATCCAATTGATCTTTGAGACCGCCGATAATTTTAAAGATGTACTCAATCGTCCCATCAAAAAAGTACCTTCCCTAAGAGATATTACAATCGCCAATATATTTTTTGAAAATTCCACGAGGACCAAACTTTCCTTTGAGCTTGCAGAAAAAAGACTTTCAGCCGATGTTGTGAATTTTTCTTCAAGTAATAGTTCTGTGAAAAAAGGGGAGACTTTGATCGACACTGTCAACAACATCCTTTCTATGAAAGTAGATATGGTGGTCATGAGGCATAGTAGTCCAGGAGCTCCGCATTTTCTATCAAAAAACATCAAAGCTAATATCGTCAATGCCGGTGACGGAACACACGAACATCCTACACAGGCACTTTTGGATTCATTTTCCATCAGGGAAAAGTTGGGGGATGTGGAAGGGAAAAAAGTCGCCATCATTGGAGATATCTTGCACTCTAGGGTAGCACTTTCAAACATTTTTTGTCTGCAAAAACTCGGTGCTGAAGTGATGGTTTGTGGACCGATTACCTTGATCCCTAAGCATATTGCAAGTCTGGGAGTAAAAGTCGAATACGATGTGCAAAAAGCCCTCGCCTGGTGTGATGTGGCCAATGTGCTTAGGATACAGTTGGAAAGACAGCAGATCAAGTATTTTCCTTCCTTGAGAGAATACTCACTTTACTATGGAGTCAATAAAAAGATGCTGGATCGATTGGATAAAGAAATCGTCATCATGCACCCAGGGCCAATCAATAGAGGAGTAGAACTGAATTCTGATGTAGCAGACAGTGAGCACTCCATCATCCTCAACCAAGTTGAAAATGGGGTAGCGATTAGGATGGCGGTTTTATATCTGTTGGCTGGGGTGAAGTAGGTTTTTCTTCTGATGGAAACAGGTCTTTTCAGCAGTTAGGTGGATTGGTTGGATTTAACCCCAATTGACGCTAGGAATTTTACAAAATTCACGAGAAGATGATTGCGRAAATATTCTTTGTACTACGCACTTCAAAGCGGCAATAGCCCTGTAATCTTCGCAGATAATGAATATGTGACCAATCCTATAGCGGCTTAGCACACATATCTTCCTGTTTTGTGCGATGGGACACCCACTCTAAATTTTCATGATAATAGAGATAAGTTCCTGTTGTTGCTCTGTGGGTTTTAGTGGTATAGTTGTATAAGTTTTTGATTCTGGCAGGAATACTTTTATCTGATACATGTTCTTTGTCAGCTCTATTGCACTTGTTGCAGAAAACTCTGCTTTGGCGATTTTAAGCAGTCGTTCCAGCTCCTTAAAGACTGCATAAGACACAAAGCAGATGCAGATGTGT
>NZ_JAKZGO010000019.1 GCF_022549785.1 Belliella alkalica | reverse complement strand
GGAAGAGCTTCTACAATAGTTGTATCACAGCTTCCTGTCACAAAATGGTTCGAAACTATAGGTGACAGTACCATTGCTGATGCCATTCTTGACAGACTCGTTCATACAGCACACAGAATAGAGCTAAAAGGTGAATCAATGAGAAAAAAACAATAACTTTAATTGCCGTTAAAACGGTAACTGAAAACCCAAAAAGAAGGGGTGGTCAGAATGACCGGATTGGTGGTCAAGATCATCGGATTAAACATCCTGACATTTTCGCTTTATGTCTTTTAAGATTTTGGAATCACTTTCATACACTAAATGATCGTGGATTATATTTTCAATGGGTTTTACCAATTCTGAGATCACTTTATCTGTAGGAGGATTGATACTGTATTTTTCTTTAAAATTGATTTTTATTTCTGTAATACCTTCTAAAAACGCACCCATATTCTTTCGATATTGGGTAAAATAATTGAAGATCAATTCATTAAAATCTATCAGATCTTTATTAAATCTTGACTGCCAATCTTGATAATGATCTTGAGATTTCTCAAACTTCGATTTGATGGCTTCAACAGAAATCACCAAGTATTGAACATTTCCTGTAAGTTGAAAAATTTGCTTGGCATTTTCATCTTGATTACCACGTCGGTCATAGACAAAAGCCTCAAACAATTTTTCATATTCAAAAGTAAGAAGCACTTCAATCCTCAAAATGTTTAATTTCAATATCGAGCTTCCTAAAGTTCCTTTTTTTATTTCATCTACATAGGATTTGATAAGTGACAGCTGATTTAAAATATTATTCTTGGAGAGATTAAACCACATCAAGTATAATTTTCTCAAATTAGTACTTTGTCGCTTTCTTTGTATCTTCGTAAAAGCAATGGTAAATGTTGCACCCAGTAAAAAAGAAAGTAAAACCCCTAAATGTTCTTTAATCAGATCATATAGGGATTTTAGTTCAGTGAATATTTCCATTTTTTTCGAATAAGCATTTTGATAATATGATCTTTTCTTGAGTATCTAATAACAACTTTGAAATAAAGTTCTAGATCAAATCCAAGCCCAATTCTTTTAAGTATTGATTGTGTTTGTCGGTGTTTTCTTTGATTTTTTCATTAATCGAAGTCAGTTTTCTGTTTACATCCTTAAGATCAATATTCACTTCATCTTCAGATGTGCTTACGTACCTTGAAATATTCAAGTTGTAGCCGTTCTTTTCGATTTCTTCCATTGAAACCCTACGAGCGTATCGCTCCACGTTTTCAGGTCGGTGTTTATAAGTTTCAACGATTTTCTGAATGTCGTTTGGCTCGTCTTCTTCGCCTTCTCTTAGAGTGTTTTGTCGTTTACCTTTTTCGTAATGCTCACTAGCGTTGATGAATAATACATCATCTTGCTTCTTGCATTTTTTCAACACCAAAATACAAACGGGAATTCCTGTCGAATAGAACAAGTTGGAAGGCAAACCAATGACCGTATCAATATGATTATCCTTTAATAATTTCGTTCTGATGCGTTGTTCTGCTCCGCCTCTGAATAAAACCCCGTGGGGTAAAATAATAGCCATTGTGCCTTCTTTTCCTAAAAAGTGAAAACCGTGTAATAAGAAAGCAAAATCGGCTGCTGATTTTGGTGCTAAACCGTAACTTTTGAAACGGAAATCTTCTGCCAAGGTATCGTTTGGTTCCCAACGCAAACTAAAAGGTGGATTGGCAACTATGGCATCAAACTCTACCTTTTTGCTTGGGTTCATCTCATTGAGAATTTGCCATTGATTTTCTAAGGTGTCTCCGTGGAAAATCTCAAACTCGGTATCTTTCATTCCGTGCAAGAGCATATTCATTCGGGCAAGGTTGTAGGTGGTGATGTTTTTTTCTTGTCCGTATATTTTACCAACACTTCCGCCATTGTCTTTGATTCTCTTTCTTACATTGAGCAATAAGGAACCTGAGCCACAGGCAAAATCAAACACTTTATTTAGTTTATTCTTTTTACCGCTTGTTGGGTCTTGACTATCAAGGGTAACGATTTCTGAAAGAATGGTGGATATTTGTTGGGGTGTATAAAACTCTCCTGCTTTTTTGCCCGAACCTGCAGCAAACTGACCAATCAAATATTCATAGGCATCTCCAAGTGTATCTGAATCGGTAGAAAAATTGGCAATACCCTCTGATATTTTTTGAATGATGATACAAAGCTTTTTATTTCGCTCGGTAGGTGTCCTGCCGAGCTTTTCTGAGTTCAGGTTGATTTCTGAAAACAATCCTTGAAAAGCACTGTCAAAAGATTCTTCTTGAATGTATTTAAACCCTTTTTCTAAGGTTACCAATAAATCACCGTTTTGGGTACGAGCCATTTCGCTGATGTTGCTCCACAAGTATTTGGGTTTAATCACATAATGCACTTTTCTACGCATCTGCGCTTCGAACTCCTGAATATCTTCTTTATTTTCCAAATACCAGATTTGTAAAGGTGAATTAACTTTGAGTTGAGACTTTACGTCACGTGGAGTCTCATCTGGATAGTCTGAACCCAATTCTTTTTTGGCAGACTCTTCGTAATTGTGCGACAAGTACCGCAAAAAAAGAAACGAGAGCATATAATCACGAAAATCATCTGCATTCATTGCTCCTCGCAAGTTGTCTGCTATATCCCAAAGGGTTTTACCTAATTGTTTTTGGTCTTTTAATGTCATAATTCTTGTGTCTCTTGCGGTTCATTAAATAGTTCATCATTGAACTTGTAGTTTCTTTTAAAATTTTCAAAAATTTCTCCGAAAATTCCTTTGTTCTGTTCAACCATTTCAGTTGGTTCAAATAATGAATAGCCACCGTGATTCATTACATTAATCATTCTACTTCGAAGTGTTCCTTCCTCATCATCATCAGATATGACTATGCAGTCCTTCCAAGAACTGAAACCGTGAAAATTCGCTGCCTTTTCTAATACATTTCGAAGGATATTAAAATGATAGGTGTACAATTTATCTTCTTTGATTGCTTTATCTAACTGTTGAATGACTGAAATGTGGTAAATAAATGGCGTATCGCTAGTCCATTTGTAGTTATACCCATCTGAACCATTTCTCAATAATAGTTTTCTAGCACCACTACCTAGTTCATTGCACAGCACATTAAAAAATAAAGAGTGGTGCGTTGATATAACAGTTTTTACTTTGTTGTTATCTGATTTAAGAATTCGACCAAGGAAATGTGCAACAGCAATTACGTTTATATCATCTAAAGAAGAAATAGGGTCGTCAATGTATAAATAGTCAACCCATTCATAAGGTTCTTGTTTCTCTAAGGCAATTTGAGCAATTGCAAGAAAAAAGCACCAAATAAAAATCCTTTCTTCTCCTCTTGAAATTTTAATATTAGGTAATGTAACCGAGTTACCATCAATTATAATTTCCTTGCTGAAAACAACTTTACTTTCTTCAATATTCGTCCGAAAGTTGAAATCGAAAAATTGTCGTAATAAGGGTCTTATCCTATCATCAATTGACGAACCTTCTAAATCATCAAAAAAAGTTGATGTTGTATTAATATTCAGATACCGTTCACTATCACCATCCAAGTCATTATTCCACCAAAATAAATCTTCGGTGAAGGCATTGAAATATAACGTGTCCCTTTCTTTCCCTTCTGTTTGTTTCCCCAACTCTTTAAACTCTGTAGAAAGTCTTGTTTTACCTGTTCCATTATAGGCATAAACCAATGTAAATCTTTTATTGCTTTCTCTTATGTTTTGAGCAAATGTAGCTAAACTCTCAATTGTATGTACTTCTGTAGCCATCTTCTAATCATTAATTTTCGGAAACAAACCCTGCATCAAGCCTTTTTTGTGCAATTGCAATTGCTCAATTTTCTCACCCTGTGCTGCGATAAGGGCATCTAGAGACGAAAGACAAGAAGCGATTTTTTGTTGTTCTTGAATGGTTGGGGGAACCATAATTTCAATTTTGTAAATATTTGTTTTTGACAAACTAGGAACCCCACCTGCCTCATTGTGATTTCTCCAATTGATATTTTCAAAAACATAAAAAATGTACTTTGGTAAACAGTCCTTGAATGAATGTGTGAAGAATAGAGTGTCAACCGTCCAAAACTTCCCACTTAAAAACATTGGTTTATCAATCGTTCCCTTACGACCTATGCAAACACTTTCTCCATCATATAAATAATCATCTACAGAAAGCATATAACCACCCGAACCATAAACAGGAATTTCTCCCTTTTCCAAATGCTTATAATCTCTCCCATTTCCAATATCAAATAATTCTTGAAACTTCTTCTCCACCCACTCCCCATCTTTCTCAAACTCATTAAACCGATACTTCGGCACTTTCTCACCCGCTTGCGGAAAAAGGTTTTGCATCAAGCCTTTTTTATGGTCTTTGAGTACATCCAACTTTTGGCTTTGGGCGGCTATTAATTCATCTAAAGAAAAGAGGCAAGAAGCGATTTTTTGTTGTTCAAGTAACTTTGGAATAGAAATTTTTAAACTTCTGATTGCATCAGTATCTAAAAAGGGCTGTGCATTACCCACAAACAATTTTCTTTGCTGGTTTAGTATGGAATCAGATTTTAAATAATTGTAAATAAAGAAATTGTCATTATTGCTTAATCTTATTCTTGGTGCATTGTAGCTATATGCTAAATCATTAAATTCTTCAGGGACAATAAATGTAATACCTGCTGTGGCTCCAGTGCCTGCAATTAATAAATCGTTTGTTTTGACTCGAAAGCGTTTTATATCGTCCGAATCTTTCACATAAACAGGTGTATCACTCAAAAAATCATTAATTCTTAACAAACGAATTCCTTTTGATTTGTCCTCAACGTAACTCAAGTGTTGAGAAGCAGCACCTCTTTTTATTTCAGCAATTTCACCTAATTGCTTTTCCTTCCACTCCCCCTCATTCAAAAACTCAGGAAAACGGAATTCGGGTATCAATTTATCTGTACTCATAAGCTGCTAATCCTGATATTTCACGCCCTTGGGCCAATTTTTTTAATTGAGGTAATAAGTCTTCCATCAAAGCCAATTCTTTTACCCTGCGTTCTTTCCAACTCAATTCTAGAGGTGCTAACAAGTCGGTGAGTTTTTCACCGTCAAAAATCATTCGGCTCAGAATCTTTTCTACAAAGGTTTTCAGGTCTGAGGTTTGCAATCCGTGTTTATGGGCAATTGCAGCCAATTCCTTTTCGTTTTTCTCTACCACAAAGGCTTCGTAACCCTTGCGTAGCGTTTCCACATCTTGTCCGCTGTTCCAATCCAAACTGTTGATGTATTCGGTTAAATCTTCCTGCTCGTCCATCAGGTTGGCATTACCACTCAGCAAGCTAATGACCTGTGCTTTGGTCATTTTTTGCTTGGCAGGCTTTTGTTGCGTGCTATCGGCAATCAAACTCATTATGTAGTCGTAATCAATCACGGCAGAGGCAAACAACACAAATTCAAAATCCAATTGCTGGATGTCGGGCGGTGCTTGATCGCCTTTCTCTTGTTGTATTTTACGCAACTGTTTGGCAGTTTCTATATACGAGCTGCGGAACTCTTGCAAGGTTTCTTTTGGCAAAATGGCTTCAATCTGTGCTTGCTGCGCTTCGTCAATATCAGTGTATTGGTCTAATTGGGTTTTGAGTCGCTGAACCTCTTTAAAGTTCTTAACAAAAGCAATTCGAGCGGCATCACCTTTTATATTGTAAACTTCCTGCGGTTCATTTACTAAATTATGATCTTCCATAAATACCCCCAATTTTTCAACTGCTTCTTTGTATTTTTCTATCACCATAGGGGCAGGGTCAACCAACCAAATTTCTTTGGCTTGTCCGTTATCTTCGCCTGAGAACAAGGCAATGGCGGTATTTACGGCATCTTGCTGAGAGCGGAAATCCAAAATATTGCCATAGGGCTTGGTATCGTTTAGCACACGGTTGGTACGTGAAAATGCTTGAATCAAGCCGTGGTATTTCAGATTTTTGTCCACGTATAAGGTATTCAAGTACTTGCTGTCAAAACCTGTGAGCAACATATCTACCACGATAGTAATGTCTATCTTATGCTTATGCGAATAGTCTTTGTTGGCATATTTATGATCTTTGATGCGTCTTTGCACATCCTGATAATACAAATCAAATTCGTTGATCCTGTGGCTTGAGCCAAACTGTCTATTGTAATCATCAATAATCAGTTTAAGAGCAGCTTTTTTCTCATCGGGATTCTGTTTATTATCCTCTTTTTCCTGTACCAAATCCTCTTGAATTTGCTGAATGTCTTTGTTGCCTTCGGCAGGTGGCGAAAACACACAAGCAATATTCAAAGGCTCAAAATTCGGGTCTTCTTCTTGTCGCTGTTTTTGAATGTCCTTGAAAAGTTGATAATATTCAATGGCGTTGTTGATAGATGCCGTTGCCAATACCGCATTGAATCTTCTTGAATTGGTAGCCGCATTGTGCTTGTCTAAAATAGCTTCCACCACTGCCTGTTGCGTTATCTGTTCGCCTGATTTTGCTTGATGTGTTCCTTTGCCTTTGAAATAGTCAATATGAAATTTCAGTACATTCCTATCATCAATGGCATTCGTAATAGTGTAAGCGTGCAAACGCTGTTCAAATATATCCTCAGTGGTTTTGTAAGATGCTTCTTCACCTTCTCGGATTTGATAGGTAGCATTTTCTCCAAAAATAGGCGTACCTGTAAACCCAAACAATTGCGCTTTTGGAAAAAACTCTTTAATGGCTTTGTGATTTTCACCAAACTGTGAACGGTGGCACTCATCAAAAATGAAAACCATTCGCTTATTACTCAATGGTTCAAGGCGTTCTTTGTAATTTTTCTTATACGAACCGTCCAAAGCCAAACCCAATTTCTGAATAGTGGTTACAATTACCTTGTCGGCATAATCGGTAGAAAGTAAACGCCTTACCAAAGTTTCGGTATTGGTGTTTTCATCTACACTGCCTTCTTGAAATTTATTGAATTCCTCACGGGTTTGTCGGTCAAGGTCTTTTCTATCCACCACAAACAGACATTTTTCAATATCGGGATTGTCCTTTAGTAGGGTTGATGCTTTGAAAGAAGTCAAGGTCTTGCCACTTCCAGTGGTATGCCATATATAGCCATTCCCTCTGTTTTGGTGAATGCAATCCACTATAGCTTTCACGGCATACACTTGATAAGGTCGCATGACGAGCAATTTCTGCTCACTCTCTACCAAAACCATATATTTGCTAATCATTTCCCCAAGCGTACACTTGGTTAGGAGTTTTTCGGTAAAATCGTAGAGTCCGTTTATTTTTTTATTGTCGATATCTGCCAATTCATATACTGGCAAAAATTGTTCGTCTGCATTGAAAGCAAAATGTTGATTCTTGTTATTAGCGAAATAAAGGGTTCTCCCACTATTGCTCACAATAAATAACTGCATAAAGCAAAGTAGCGAATTTCCGTAACCATTGCCCGGTTCGTTTTTGTAATCCACGATCTGCTGCATCGCTTTTCTATGCGAAATATCTCCCTTTTTAAGTTCTATCTGAACTGTAGGCAAGCCATTGATCAATAAAATGACATCAAAGCGATGATGGCTGTTTTCAGTATTAATGCGTAATTGATTAATGACCTCAAAGTCGTTCTTACACCAATCTTTATTGTTCACCAAGGTATAATGCAAAGGTGTTCCATCTTCACGCTGAAAATATTGTCTTTCTCGGAGCATTTTAGAAGCAACAAATACATCAGGCTTGATGATATCTTCTCTCAGTCTAAAAAACTCTTTATCAGATAGCCTAACTCGGTTAAGCGCTTCAAATTTGATTCTAAAGTTTTGCTCAAGCGATTTACGATCTACAATGTCAGATCTATAAATATATTTTAGATCAATAAGTTGCTTGACAAGATTTTCTTCAATTTGGTTTTCCTTGATCATTCTTTTACAAAATAAACTTAAAAAAAAGTGATGCCTATTTGAGCAGCAATTTAGTGGAAATTAGGTTTAGATTGAATTAAAAGATTAAACTTCTTGGGAGAATGAGGGTTAATTATTGTCTTTTGGAGATTTTTGAAAAGTCAATATTTTACATGTTGATAGAGCCGACCTGACTTATGAAGAAGTTTCATTATTGAGTAAATTGACTAAATTTAGTATTAAACAGCAACTTTTTTCAAGGTTGAATTCACTTTTCCAAAATCGATCTCTTCAAAATCTCGCTTCGCCTTTTCTTGTACATCTATATCTTTTGTTTCTAAAATATTTGACATGTACTTTAGCCTTCTTTTTACACTTTCTATAAGATCACACCATTTCATAATCCAAACCTCAATATTCTTATTTTCATTTCTGAAAAATAAATACGGATTCTCTTTATCTTTGACTCTGCCAGAAATTTCGAATTGTGCATCTTGGTTAATATCTGTGCTGATTAGTAATATTTTATAGTTTAGATTGTCACTTAGAGAGCTTAATTGTTCTATTTGTCGAGCATATTTCATTACTTGAGTTATTTCCTTTGGACTAATCTTTACTTTTGGTGCTTTTAATTCAACTATAAGTACTTCTCTTTTCTTATAGTCTAAAATTCTTTCATGATACATAAATAAATCAGTTATTGAGTTTACAGATTTTTCAATTTTCTGATTTAAATTATCCTTTGTTTTTGAGGGTTTGAACGTCAAGCAATCATTTCTTAGTTGAGTTAAATTATTTTCAAGATTTTTATCAGATAATAATCTTGTTGTTTCATTAAATTCTTCCCCAAAAACCCACAACATTTTTTCTAAATATTTATGAAGTTCTTTACGTTCTTTAACGTTTTTAGAAATCTCACCATATACTAATTTCTCAAGAAACTCAATATCTTCAATTTTGGAGGCTACTTTGTCTGAAAATTCAATTATATTTTCTAAATCAGTTTTCACAAGTAAATCCGAGAATTTAGAAGTCATTACTTTATTAAGCTTTAATATGTTGCCAAGAATTCTATCCAACTCTCCATTTGATATTGTTCTGTCAATTAGAGGATAGATAATTTCTCTTAACTTATTTTCTTCTTTTAGAATATGATATTTATCTTCAACTAAATAAGCAAGTTTATCAAATAATATTATTTTTGACTTTGAGCTTGATTTTTCTTTGTAAGGGTAGAAATCATCACTTTTAAGCTTCTCAGAAAAGTTGTCAAATTCAGTATTTCTTTCTTTAAAAAACTCGTTCAGTATATCTTTTATTAAACTTCTATACTGTTTCCAGTCTGCATCTAAATCATCTAAATCAATATTTCTGTATAAATCGGCCGATATAGTTGGAGAAGTAATATAAATAAACCAACCTCCAATTTTTGGACTCAACCAACTTGCGTCATATTCAAAACCTTTAGCAATAGTATTTAGACCAGCATTAGATGTTGTAAGGAAAACTTTAATTTTTTCATATTTTTTGATTTGCATAAAATCTAACAGGACTTTATGTTCTTTTCCTTTTGAATCTGTAAATTTTGTTGCTTTTTTAATTGGTTCATTTAAAACAAAGTCTTTGGGGTTTATTTTTTTCCCATTTATATGAAATTTTATTTCTTCATTAAAAATTTTTAGAGGATATCGTTCAAAAATTGCATCAGCTATATTCGGAATTAAAAATTTGTCTATAATTTTTTTCTTGGGCTCAGTATCTGTTATGGTAGAATCATAAAGATTTGAAATTGTCACCTTATAAAATGGAGTGTGATTTTTTCCTTTTAAAATTTCTTCTTTAGTGTCTACTTGTACTTCTGAAACATTAATATTTTTACCAAAATCATTAAAAAATAAGGGGATGAATGCTTTTGAAAAATTCTTATAAATATCTGAATATGCTATTGTTTCTATTTCAATTTTTTGTCCTATTTGAAATGATGCAAATCTACCAATTCCTTTACCACCGTCCTTATTAGCTGTTCCAATATCAAGTAATTTTCGCTCTATCTCAGAATTATGTACACCAATTCCATCATCCTTAATTGCTATTTTTTTTATTGCTAATGGATGAACTTCATTTTCAAGTGTATAATCTAAGTCAATCCAAATATTTTTACTTTTTGCTTGAATTGAATTATTTATTAACTCGCAAAATGCAGTAAATGTACTGATGTAACTTGCAAAAAGTTCGTTGACTAATCTTGAATTTGTCGTTAATTTTCTTTTCATCTTTTTAATCAAAATTATCAATTTCGAAATTCTTCCATAATATATCCAAAAAACTTAATAATACTGAAGTATAGAATTCAATTGACACAAAGTGTCTCATAATATAATGAAATTAGATGGTGGAATTTCTATATATCTTCTTGATAGGAAATAGCTTTATTTGTAGTCTAAAAGAAAGTCCAACTCCTTTGGGTATTTATTAAAAGATATTACCTTCTTTTTTGCGTCATTATAATGGTTCTCTTTTACATATTGGGTCTTCATAGAGTCCCATCTGTTTTTAACAGTCTGAATGTGGTCGTCAAGCTCTGGATGAGCCATAAATATTGTCAAAATAGTTTCAATCTGGTGACGAATTCTTTCATATTCAATTCCTAATTCTCGATGTTTCTCTGCTTTTTCTCCAGGTCTAATAAATGATTGATACCCGGTTAAGATTGCAACAATAAACAAAATGAAAGGTAAAATGTATTCTTTGACGCAAGGGTAGTCTACAAACGGAAATCGATAAGTAAAAGCTACAACTGTAGATAAGATAAATGCCCATATCCCGGTCCGTCGCTCCGTTTTGCTGAAAGATACAGATTGAAAGCAATGAGCGTATTCAAGTTGGTGAACCTTTCTCATCCAATCTAAAAGCATAAGTTCTTTTTTACTCATAATTGACTGTCAATTTTGTCCAATAGATATACTGGAGAGATATTCATTTTTCTATTTACTTCAGATTCCGTTATTTGTTTTGGACCAATGACAAAAGATTCCCCTAGACCATCTTTTCCTGTAAATGAAAAAATTGTTGCAGAGCAATATGGCGAATTTTTATGACCTGATTTATGAAGCTTGCTTGGTTTAATCTCATAAACTGCCAGATCGTAATGAACTTCTTCGCTAACTTTAATGAGTTCTGCATCAATATTATTATTCACAGCTTTGGAGTTGTGTTGGTTAACTTCATTCAAAGAATCGTTATAGACTACTTTGAAAAATGAATGTTTTGCAATTGGGGAATTTTTTATATACTCAAATCTGTCATTGATTATTTTGCCTGTTAAGACCCAACTTTTTGCAAAAAATGTATGTGAATGGATTGAAAAATCTTCAACTTTTTTTAAGTCCATGTAATCATTTAGAGAATCATCCCATATGTGTAGTCGCAAAAAATCAAAGGTTTCTAAAGTATTGTCTTTTTTATATAGTGGAATTGATAAAAAGCCTTGTGATCCAATTGATGATATAGTGAAAGTTGTTGGAATTATCCTTATTGATTTAGAGAGTAAATGCCATACAGATTTTGTGTCAAGTTGCAAATTGTTGTCCCTACAAAATATTATTTCACGAGTACCTAATAATCTACAAATAAATGATTGTATATAATTGTCAGTTTGCTTATCTATAGCTTGTTGAAGATCAACAATTGTTACATCTTCATTTTGCTCAAATAATAGGTTAAGCAGGATGTCTTTAGAAACGATATAATTTTTAAAGCTTTCACTATATCCTTTTAAGAGTGGATCATAAAAGTCAATAAACTCTGTTTTTGTAATTATTTTATTCTGTTTCATGTTTTTATTAAAATCTTACTTACATAATCAAAATCCTCAATTTGAGCTGATTTCGAGGCCTAAATCCTGATTGGTCAGTCCTTCCCGATAAATATCGGGAGGCTTTTTAATTCCCCAACTCCAACTTTATTCATAAGAATCATTTTAGCGAGGAGCCGGATTGTAGTGGAGGTAGCCTACCCCGAACCTGATTCGGGGAGACCCGTATGCCGATGATAGCCCCGATCAATGGTCCTATACTCGGGACAAATCGTGAGAGGCGCACTCCCGCTTAGGCAGGACAAACTGTGGGTTTATGGCTCACAGCCATCTATGCGACTATAGCCAGTTTTTCTCTTTGATAATTTCTTCGTCATACGTTTCTGGCGTAAGTGTCGCACTAATAATTGGTTTTCCACAATCAGGAACCATTATAGCAAATCTTTGATAGTCGCATGTATACTCCACAAGGAATTTTGTATAATCAACAGCGTCTGCTAGTGATAACAATTCATATTGTCCTTGTATGGGAGGTAACTCAGGGTTATTGTGCGTAACTAAGTGAGATATAAATTCAGCTCTACCAATCCAACATCCACCAAAAGTGTGTTGTCCATCTACAAAGTTTGTCCACTTTTTAAATTCGCCTGTGTTTAGTAGTTGACCGTTGTCCAATTCTACAGTTCCTGAGAATACAACCCAACTTTCTATTCGTGGTTTTGAAACTTCGTTCTCAATGTAACTACTTATAATGAATTCTACATTTAGTATGATTTGAGCTGTTGCAAGATTTTCTGTATTGAGTTGTCTCTTGAGTTCGCTTTTTAGACCATCTATAAAGTGTCTAGTTACATTGTCGAATGTTCCGTCACCTTGATAGCTCTTTTCTAATGTCTTAAAAATTGAAGAAATGGTTTTATTGTTTAGTAATGCGGTCCCTGCAATACAAATAGCAAAATTGACATCATTTACTTTAACATTAAAAAGCTTCCTAGCCATTCTCGACCAACTTACAGGAATATTGATAGGTTGAGCAAGGTCGAACATTTGGTTAGTCCCAAGTTGTTGAGCTTGAGTAATTGTTTGATTCCAGGTTGTCTGACTGTCAGCAGCTAATGCAATACCATCTGGAACTGCAATTACAATACAAATTGACATATGTTTAAATTTATTAGGTGTATTTATTAAAATTGGCTACAATGAGTCTCTTCACGCCATCATGGCGGATATTTCTTTATTCCCAAACCTACCCATTTCCATCCAAACATAAAATACCAACTAGTTGGTATTTTTAAAGTAAAAAACTAAAAAAAAAGCCCCATTTAAGAGGAATTTAAAAAATTAACTGTGATAAAACAACTTTCTGTCTCTTCTACTGCTTACCGCCTAACGCGGGTAGGACGACGGAGATCCAGGCCGGCGGCTGGATTGAGCGCTGATAGGATATCTTCGTCTTGATTTTTTGGTTACTTTTTGCATCAAGGCAAAAAGTAAAAGGCATCCTATACACACATTCCTCCTCAAAACAAAAAATATACTGATAAGAGTATTTTTATCAAGAAACCTTAAGAATTAGTCAGCAGAATAATGTCAAGCAATCCAATTACCTAACACTTCTCACTTTTTCATATTGTTTAAGTGCATTTTCATCAGTTATTTCTTCATACATGCAAACAAATTCAGAAAACGACATATTAAATGAATTCAAAATCACAAATAAAGTTGGGAGTTTGATTAATGATTTACAATTTAATAGTTCTGAGATTGTTGCTTTTCTTAGGTCCGTATTAAATGCTAACTCTTGAGCTTCAAAGTTTAAACCTTTAGGGATTCGATGGTTTTGATCTTCTAATTGCTTCTTCTTTGTTGCATCTTCCGCTATTTTAGTTTGCAAGAAAATAGAGATTTTGCCTTTTATTATTCTTGGATCTTGGTTTACCATAGCTACAAGGAAAAAAAATTAATTTTTTTTCAGTTACGGTATTCCGTATCTCAAATTTATTTATTAGATTAGCAGCATGTTAAAATCTAATAACTAAGAATAAAACTTATTATTAAATAAATATTCGTTTTACGAGCCTCGTCACAAAATCTGACAATTTTCCGAACGAGGGTAAGTGAGACGAGCCATATCCCTATATTTGCAAATAGGGTGGGCTCTCTCTTTTATGCCTAATGTTCGGAACCCTTAGAAATAAGGGTGGCTTTGTCAGAGCCGTGTGACATTAGAATTAGGAGAAATGCCTGCCCTTCCATTTTTTGGGAGAAACGCTTTTTCCTCTTTATTACTCGTTTTAATATTTTCCATCCATGAAATCGAGCAAAATATACAGCCACCTGATCATTCAACCTTTCTCCGATTTATTTGGAGGGGCTGGATTGTGCCTGTTTGCTTTGCTATGCGAGTCTGGAAAAAACTACCTTTCTGATCAGACAGAATCCCTCAAACCAACAGGAGATCCAGGCCTCTCAGCCTTCGATATCCTCTTTGAGCGCAAGCCCAAGAACCCTATCTAAACCTACTTTACCCAATGTGAGACTAGGCATCTACCCAGATATGTTTTTCCAAGGTCGCTACGCCATGGATGTCCTTGCACCTTCCCGATCCCATCGCTCCTGCAGAAGCACCATCGGAAAGATCCCCATTTATTAGCCATCAGGAACTATTCCCTGTTCCCGTACCAGCTGGAAAAAACGCAAGTTCTTCTAGCCTGATACACCTATGCCCTTTTTTTACAAGAAAGGATTCATAACCCAAGGAACAAAGTGAAAAGTAAAGCCTCAATCATCCCCAAGATGATCAAAGGATACCTCTATGTCAAATCTTAAATTTTCCCGATAGCTATCGGGACTAAGATTTAAAGCTACAACCCTCAGCCAGTGTCTTCAATTTCTAACCCTAAAAACAAGTGATGCTAAACTGGTTGGCAGCGGTCCACATTGCTGCGCACTGCGCTGGGGTTTTCTTGGGGGGCGTGAGGCGAGCAGAAAGACAATAATAAAGCGATTTAGTAAAGAATACTATTACGAGACATCTTCCCGCAAGTCTGCGGGACAGGCCCCTTTGGTCGATGTGACTTCCCCTAAAACAGATAACCTATTCAACCAATAATCCAATCCATAACCCTATGAAATACACCAGACCTCCAAATCCGCCATAGCCAAGTTCTTAAATCTACAATCTTCCAATCTTCCAATTTTAAATAACAAGGCCTCCCCGTCCAACTTTCTTCATAAGGTTAAGCGATGAATATAAACCCAAGTAGTACGGAGACACAGAAGGTGACGCTGCTACTGGACGGAGGAGTGGGGGAGTGCGCTCCATAGCTCCCCAGGCCGGCTCTGATTCCACTCTCTAACCTGCCGGCCTCCTTTTCTTCTTGATGAGTCCTTTGAGGTTTCAAAACCTCGAATGTCTTCACCAAACCACAACTTAATAACTAAGCACTAATATCCATAAATCAACAACATCCTAATCTTTCAATTTTCAAATCTTATAATCTTCCAATCTATGACCCCAACTTTCAAACCTTCAAACCTTCTAACACCTAATAACCCAATCAACTAATACCCAATAGCCCAAATTAACCATGAATACAGATATAGTATCAGAGATAGATTCTGACCCAAGACCTTTTATCCATATTCTGATCATAAAGGGAGCTGCTCAAATCAACTTCTCAACAGATAACCCAATAAACTAATCACAAATCAACTGAAATAATGAAGAAACAAATAACATTACTGATTGCCTTGCTGCTGTCTATTTATGCTTTAGGACAGCAGAAACTTGAGCCTTTAGACATAGGAGACAAGATTCCCAATCTCAAATTTGACAATGTTTTGAACCATTCTTCTGGTGAAATATTGATCTCTGACTTCAAAGGCAAATTATTGATCCTTGATTTCTGGGCGACTTGGTGTGCTCCCTGTGTGGCTTCTTTTCCGAAGCTTGATAGTTTGGATAAGGCTTTCGGTGATGACCTGGCCATCCTTCCTGTGACTTATCAAGACAAGGAAGAAGTAGAAAAGCTCTTTTCACGTATGGCTAAGCTGAAGGATATCAAAAAGCCTATGGTGTATGGGGATAATATTCTAAGAAGAATGCTCCCCCATAAGTCATTGCCGAATTATGTTTGGGTCAATGGAGATAGTGAAGTAGTAGGTATCTCTGAAGGAAAGGATGTTACCGCAGAAAATATCAAAAGCTACATTGATAATGGCGAAATCAATTTCGAGAACAAGGTTTATGAGGAAATTAGCTTTAATGCTACCACACCAATATTTTTAGAAAATTCAGAAGTATTCAAAGATGTTCTTGAATTTCAAATTTCCAAATCACCCTATGTTGCAGGAATAGATCTCTTTGCTAAAGTGAATTGGGGAATCGATGATAAGCCACTGGTGATATCTTTAGTCAATATGCCCTTGATAAATATATTCTCATATGCATATTGGGATAAGCCAAATGAGAGATTTTTTGGAACTAATAGAATAAAAATGGACTTGGCAGTTCAAGAAAAACTTAAGCCTGGGTATAGTGGTACTCAATTCTTGAATTGGTTGAATGATGGAAATGGACATAATGTGGAATTTATCATTCCACAATTTTTACTCCCAAAGAGAGATCAGATAATTGAAAATGCTTTGGACCTACTATTTCCAGAATACAAAGTCAGAATTGAACAAGCTAATTGGCCTGTGTATGCGCTGATTTATGAAGGTGAAAATATTAATCATCTAAAGTCTAACAAAAATTTAAGAGTCAATAAGGCAGGTTTCACCGAGTTGATTATGGAATATTGTGAAATTGAATCGTTCATCAGCCTTCTCAATATCAAAAACCTGAATAGGTATCCCAGACCGGTAATCAACCAAACAGGCATAGACTTTCCAATTGACCTTCGACTTGAAGGCAATCTTTTTAACCTGGAAGATTTACAAAAGGCATTGGCTATTTACAATTTGAAGTTAGTCGAAAAGGACGTGGAAATTGATGTCCTTCATATTCAATCTAACCAATAAGTTAATGCGTCTGGTACTTTCCTAAATGGGAAAGGAATTCTTACTCATCAATAATTAAAAACCAACCAAATATTATGACCAAACATGTACAGTAAACAATTTATCAAATATTCACTTATCTGCATATTGCTATTTCTTAGCATCCAGCAGCTAAAAGCACAATCCACTTATTCCGTAACAGGGAAGGTAAACACTGAAAACCAAGAAGCCGTCCCTGGCGCAATGGTCATCCTCAAAGGAAGTAGCAGGGGAGTTGTAACGGATGAAGAAGGTGTGTTTGAACTCAATCTTCCATCAGGGGATATTGTTTTGAGAGTATCCTACTTGGGTTATGCTACTGTAGAGAAAACTATTTCTGTTCCTATTTCTGAACCTATCCAAATTTATCTAAAGGAGGAAGGATTTAGTATGGAAGCTTTTGAAATTGTTTCCACAGGTTATGAGGAATTGCCCAAGGAAAGAGCTACGGGCTCATTTGCTCAAGTTGATAATGAACTCCTCAATCGCCGAATATCTACCAATCTTTTGGATAGACTTGAAGATGTGACTCCCGGGCTGGTATTTAACCGAACAGGAGGTGGAGACCCAATCAGCATCAGGGGTAGATCCACCATATCAGCGAATGCCAATCCTTTGATTGTGATTGACAATTTCCCTTATGATGGGCCATTGGAAAGCATCAATCCCAATGATGTAGAGTCTATCACCGTACTTAGAGATGCAGCGGCAGCCTCTATTTGGGGAGCAAGAGCTGGTAATGGCGTCATTGTCATTACCACCAAAAAAGGGCAAGCTGCAACCAAGCCGAAATTCAGTTTCAACACCAATACCAACTTCATAGAGGCTCCAGATTTATTTTATGCCCCTAGGATGGAAATTTCAGACTTTATCGGAGTAGAAAGGACACTATTTGACCGAGGGTTTTATCAATCCAGAGAAGTTAGCATAGACAGGCAAACACTCTCTCCAGGGGTGGAACTGATGATACAGCTTCGAGATGGGATAATCTCACAGGGAGAATATGATGAGAGATTGGCAGCACTCCAAAGTATCGATACCAGGAGTGAACTGAATAGACATTTCTACCAACCCCAAATCAATCAGCAACACTCAGCATCATTGAGTGGAGGGACTGCTACGCATCAATATGTTGTATCATTGGGCTATGATCAAAATAGGGCTAGTATAGTAGGAAACAAAAATGACAGAATAACATTATCTACCCAAAATACATGGAACCTTGCAAATGATCGACTTACACTTAATCTAGGAGTTTATTATGCCCAAAGAAATAATGTGGAGACCACCAAATTGCCAGATCTCTTCCCATATGATCGACTGGCTGACGAAGCAGGCAATGCCTTACCAGTGATCCAAGGGCTCTCTAAAAGGTACATCCAAGGTCTAGACAATCCATTCTTGCTTGATTGGACTTTTGTACCTATTGAGGAAATTGGGATGAGAAACGATAGACAGCAGAATACAGACCTAAGGGCAAATATGGCTTTGCAATATAAGGTCAGCAAGGATCTCAAACTAGACCTACAATATCAATACTGGCAGAATGCCGCCAACAACAAAGAGATAGTCTCTCAGGAAACATTCGAAGTAAGGGATTTGATCAATCGCTTTACACAAGTCGAGCCAGATGGGCAACTAAGCAGGGCAATTCCTATAGGAGCAATCTATAACAAGTCAGATATCTTTGCAAAAAGCCATACTGTAAGAGCACAATTAACTTACAATAAGAAGATTGGAAAGCACCAAGTATCTGCATTAGGTGGGGGAGAACTCAAAGATTGGACATCAAATACTGATCGCATTCGATACTATGGCTATTCTGAGCGATTTGCCAACTCTGAAAATGTCGACTACTTCACCAGGTTTAGGACTTTTCACAACAATAGATTAGCAAACATCCCTTATGGTGGAGGCCACTCGGGAAGCATAGATCGTTTTGTCTCAGCCTTTGCCAATGCTTCATACACTTATGACAAGAAATACATATTTTCAGCTAGCGCAAGGAATGATGCTTCCAACCTTTTTGGTGTCAGGGCCAATCAAAGGGCAGTACCGCTTTGGTCTACAGGTTTGGCTTGGATACTTAGTGAAGAGGGTTTTTATAGCTGGGTGGCAGTACCATATTTAAAACTAAGAGGTACTTATGGATTTAGTGGAAATATTGATAGAACAGTAACAGCATTTACTACAGCATCTGCGATGCAGGGCAATTTTAATCCAGTCTCAAGGCTTCCATATGCCCAGGTTTTAAATCCTCCAAATGAAAATCTTCGCTGGGAGCAGATTCAGATGACCAATTTCGGTTTGGATTTCGAATCAAAATCAGGACGTTTGTCTGGCTCCTTTGAATACTACATCAAAAACGGAGTTGATCTTTTCGGGACAATTCCTATGGCGCCATCATCAGGTGTGCTTACTTACAGAGGGAATTTTGCCAGTTCAAAGACACAAGGTTTGGACATGATCATCAGAGGAAAAATCGTGCAAAGGGCGATTAGATGGGATGCTTCATTGATTTACAATCATGTAAGAGACCGAGTAACAGGTTATGAAACACAAGCATCAGTATCAAACTATTTGGCATTTGCTGGGGGTTCAGATTTAATTTTTCCATTTGAAGGAAGACCTCTCTTTTCTGTTTACTCTTACCCATGGGGAGGCTTGAACCCAGATAATGGAAACCCAATGGGAATGCTCGATGGCGAACCTAGTGATAACTATACTGCCATTTTCAATGAAGCTACGCCTGAGTCTATCATTTTCAATGGGTCGGCTCGACCTACTTCTGTGGGAACTGTTTCAAATAATTTTTCCTATAAAGGTTTTAGCCTTTCCGCTAATATCACTTACAGATTTGGCCATGTATTCAGAAGGAGTTCAATCCTTTACAACAGCCTATTCAATGGAGACCTAGGTCATGAAGATTTTGGGAACAGATGGAGAAATCCAGGGGATGAATTGAGCACCCAAGTACCTTCCATGCCCTTAGGACTTAATGCAAATCGGGATAATATGTACCGTTATTCAGAAATACTGGTGGAAAGGGGAGATCATATCAGGTTACAAGATGTAAGGGTCTCGTACCTCTTCGATGAAATAAAAGGTTTCAATAGGCTAGAGCTTTATGCCTTTGTAAACAATCTAGGACTGTTATGGAAGCATACAGATTTGCCGATTGACCCAGATTTTAGGACTATGAGGCCACTGAAAAGTTTTGCTTTTGGAGTAAGAATAGATTTATAATTTAAAATGAATTTGAAATGAAAAAGTTAACATATATAACTATAGTCGTCATATTGAGCAGTTGTGCTGATTTTCTTGATGAAAGACCGAACAAAAACATTGTGATCCCTGAAACATTGGATGAACTTCAAGCATTACTTGATGCCTCACCAAGAGGAATGAACGAATCCCCAGGAGTTCATCAAATATCCTCTGATGATTTTGTGACAACAGACAATGGATTTACCGGGTTTAGAAACATCATTGAACAAAATGCCTACATTTGGAGTGAAGAGATTTTTGAAAATTTAGGATTAGATTGGTCAACCCCATACCTTCAGATATTTTATGCAAACATAGTCTTAGAGGGATTGAACAATTACAATTCGATCAATCAAGATGAAGAAGAAAGAAAAAAGGTAATCGAAGGAAGGGCATTATTTTACAGAGCTTTTGCCTACTATAACTTAGCTATTTGTTTTACTGATCATCCTGACAATAATCTTAACAATACCACAAAACTTGGTCTTCCACTCAAACTGTCCCCTGATATAAATGAACCTATTGCTAGAGCTGAACTTAGTGAAACATTTGAGAGAATTATTGAGGATTTAGAAGGAGCAGTACTTTATTTACCAGAAAACTATGACTTCATGACACGGCCTTCAAAAAGAGCTGCTTATGCCATGCTTTCTAGAGTTCATTTATATTTAAAGAACTATCAAAGGTCTTTGGAATTTGCTGATTTGGCACTGGGTATCGATGATGAACTTTTGGATTATAACAATGTTCAAACCTCATCTTTGTTTTCCTTCAATCTTGAAAACCCTGAAATAATTTTTTTCAATCAAATGTTAGCTTACTCTTGGAACTCAAGCACACTTTCATTTGTGAATCCCGAAATCTATGAAATGTATGCTGATGGGGATTTAAGAAAGGAAGTTTTTTTCAGAAATAGAGGATTTGGAATCAATTTCTTGGGGAACTATACAGGTGGTATCTTTTTTTTTACTGGCTTGGCTAATAATGAAGTTATGCTTAATAGAGCAGAATGTTTGGTTAGATTAGGAGAAGAAATTCAAGGAATTGAACAGTTGAACACCTTATTGGCAAAAAGATATAGAGTTGGTTCATTTGATGGAATAGAAAATCAACAAGGAGAATCTTTATTACAACTTGTATTAAAAGAAAGAAGAAAGGAATTATTATTCAGAGGAATTAGATGGGCAGATTTGAAAAGATTAAATACTGAACCTGGACTAGAGCAAACACTTAGGAGAGTGGTTTTTGGAACTGAGTATGTATTGGAGCCAAATTCTCCAAGATATGTATTCCCAATTCCACCTCAAGAGATTAATCAAAGCGGCATTCAACAAAATCAAAGATAAACAAAATGGGCAGGTTTTTGACCTGCCCAAAATTTTACAAAAGCTCAAACTCTCCAAAGCTTACGGCATCAGAATTGAGATCCTCTTCTTCATACAAACAAGGTATGGTTTCTGGATTGCAGACATAGTCAACACCTATCTGAAGTGTGGATGCATCAATCCATCCAACTACTCTGGAAGGATCTTCATCGTCAAAGATAGGAGCATAGCCCATTTGAGTTGTTGGCTGCGTAAATGCAAAAGCAAATACGGCAGCAAGTGTAAATATGCCTCCACGTAGAAGGCTAGATACTGAAAGTTTCATAATTTTGTAAATTAATTGTTAGTAATTAATGCCGGTCGTTTTGGCTTGCTTCCCTGCCGGGGGAAGTAGGTTAGCCTTTTGAGAGGGGCGGCCGGTTTTTTACCCCCCCCTGCTTTTGTCTGGCAACTACCTGGTAGCTTCACAGACCGATTATCTTCTTCTTTTCTTATTTAGTTTAACAGCTTACCCATATTTGATAGCTTTGTCCTTACTGCCCATAGGGTACATGATGAAACCGAATTACCCAACCTGACTACTGAATTTATTATCATTTAACTTTGATTCAATTGTTGCTTTTGTTGTCTATTAATTTAATTTCTCAACATCCTTCCTAAATGTTGATAGCCTTGATGCTTCTGGGAATTTGGTTTATTTTTTTCCTTTTCCTCGTTTGCATGGTGCTAATTTCCAAATCTTCATTTATATGGGAAAGTCCAAATGACCCTTTCGGTTTTTCTGAAAAACATAGGGTCATTTGACCCTTGCAAATAGTTAGGTGAGTTGGTTTTATGGGGGTATGGATCGAATTTATCGAACCTCCCCTGTGATTTGGGGTTCATCAAGGGTCGGTGTTTAATCAACCACTTTGTTTTCCAATCAGGTGATGGGTATGGTAGCCCAAGAGCGCAATACCCAAGAAAAGCAGGTTGAAAAATAAGTGCTCTGTCCACCCCAATTGGTTGAGGACCCCACCACAGGAACATGGAATCCTTCCAAAAATATTGGTCAAAACCAAGCTTATATAAATTGTAAAAGCAAGCATCAATAAGATGCTGATTACCAAGCCCTGTCTTCTTGTCCTTGGAAGGATCAACAGGATTACTGTTAGGAGTTCCAAGAATGGGATGAGATAAAGGATGATTTCCGATAGCCAAATTGGGAAGACCTGATTGTACAGTGAAGCCCGGGTATGCTCCCAATCGATAAGCTTATTGATGGCTGTATAACCAAAAAGAATGATCAGAAGCCAGGAATAGCCTTCATTGATGATTTCGAGAAATTTGATTGTGGATTTTCGCATCGCCAAAAATATGCGGATGCTTCAATTGTGGAAAGTCCATTTGACCCTATATTCAATGTCCTTAATTTAAGTCCATTTGACCCTAAATGACTTCTTGGATTTGATTTTAAAAAGAATGCCACTAATTTTTGGCACGAATGAAACATAAACATTCATATGGAGAATGAATTCTTAAATGAAATCATTAAATGCTGTACAAAGATCAATAATTATTTTTCCAAGGATGGGATCATGCTTGACAACCTCAATTTCGATGGTTTGTTAAGTCACTTGACAGACCAATTTTATTTGGCTGGACAGGAGATAAAAGCACCTAGATTCGTAGAAACGAAAAGCAGACTGTTGTTACAAGGCTTGGTGGTAGCCTATCAATTGGTTGGGGAAAAAAGCTGGAAAATGTATAGGGTTTATGAACAAGGTGATATTGTCGTTGACTTGGATTCCCTCAGGTCAGGGAAACCTTCTGCCATTAGGTTTCAGGCTTATACCAAGGTGAGGTTAGCTGAACTTAATCGAAAAAACGAGAAAAAACTACTTAGGAATTTCTCTGAGTTCAACAAACTATCATCGCTCATCAATCAATTTATGTTCAGTAGGGAAGCTGCATTTGCGAGGATGCTCAGCATGGAAAACAACAAACGCTATGATACATTTTTGGACAAATACAGGGTTGCTGGAATTACACTCAAGGTCAAGGAGATTGCTGAATTGCTCAATTTCAGCGATTCAACAATCAAACGCATCAGACAACAAAAAAGATTGAAAGATGAAAAATAAACAATTGATTTGTAAGTAAGTAGTTCTTGATGTTTTTAAACATATCTTGATTAAAATTTATAAATAATTGCATTTTATCATGTTTATTAGGGGGTTGATGTCTTTTATTTGATTTTTTTAAAGAAAAAACACTAGGAATACTTGACTTTTTCAAAATTCGGAATCTAAATTTATAGTAGGCCTTTTCTTTTCTCGTCTTTTTAGGGTGGAGTGGGTTTGGTTCACTTTAAAAAGGTGGTAATGTATTGTTATCCAAAAACTTAAAGTCGAAAATTATGGAGAAAGAAAAACTAATGCTTGATTTGAAGTCAAAGCTTGATGGTTTGGCTGTCGTGCCTTTTGGTGCCTACCAAAAGTTGATGGAATTCATGGAGTTTAAAACCTTCAGGAAAGGGGATCTTATCAGAAGTTCAGGGGAGAAAGAACAATATTCCTACTATCTGTTTAGCGGGATCTTGGCCTTTGAAAAAGAAGGCATGTTGGAAAGGTTGTTTTTTGAGGATCAAGTTGCATTCGACAGCCATGCCTATCAGTCCGGGTTTCCAAGCCAATACAATTTGATAGCACTCAAAGATGGTTTGATGTCCCAGCTGTCCCACAATGACGAACTGAAGGTATTGAACAAACTCCCCGAATTCAACAGACTATCGCTTGCCCTCCAGCAAAAAGCAAAAGATACCGAAGACCTTTGGTATTGATATCCCAAAAACATTACAAAGATGCCTATGCCCTGCTCAACAGGTATTTCAATGGATTCTTTAGGATCTTAAACCCAGATCAGTTGGCACAACTTTTCAAAGTTGACAAGAGGACTATTAGCAGGCATAACAAGTATCTACACCAGATTAAAGAGTCGCCTGTTGCCAAAGTCAAAATGGGGGAAATCCTAAACTATGACTTTTTCTCCTCCCTGCACCTTGAAGCAGGTTTGATCACAAACAAGGTTGTGGCTTGGCTGAAAAGCCATCAGCTCTTGGAAAGCCCCAGACAAATCAGAAACTTTAGGGAAAACAAAATGACCTATCTGGCAGCAAGGCTATACCCCGAAGCTTCCCTTCAAAAAAGTATCTGGATTGGGAAACTCTATGCTTGGCTCTTTTTGATGGACGATTATGCCGATAGGTTGCCAAAGGGTCAAAAACTTAAGTTTTGGGCTGTCATGGAAGAGTCAGTTGGCAACATCATGGATCCATTTTACCAAGCTTACTTGGTGAATGAAAACATATTTATCCGGGGGTTTGAAATTCTATGGAAGGATTTTGCCATGCTGAAATCAGAATGGTATAGAGATACCCTCAAAAGTGAAATTGAACAATACATGGTTGCAAACCTTTGGGAAGCCAAAAACAGGGATTTTGATAAGATTCCCCCATTGGAAGAGTACCTGAACAAAAGACCCTACTTTTCAGGAGGTAGGTTGGCACTTGAACTTATACCCCTTTGTATCCATGGAAAACCAGAGGAGATCCAATACGCATGGGGTATGCTGGAAGCTCCCAGGAAACTTGCCGCAGAGTTGATATTTATCAGCAATGACATCCTTTCCTACCAAAAAGAGGCTGAAATCAGTGATTTTCATAATTGGGTAGCCTTGTTGATGGAAAATCAAAAGATGGATAAAGATGGCGCCATGCAGACTCTTTTACTCAGGCATGACAAAGTACTTCGGACCTTTGAATCCAAAATCAGACTTTATACAGCCAATTACAAGCCTGAAGATTCCCTAAACCTCTCTATGATCAAAAACTTGAAATTTCAGGTAAGTGGTGCGGTCACCTGGTCTGTGGAGGATACCAAAAGATACCTACCAAAGGAAAAGCTCGCCAATACCATTGCGCGAATTGAGAAATCCTTTAAGTATTGAGAACTTCCAGGAGCCCATTTTATCATGGGATTAATTTGAATTTTTGACGAAACCGAAAAACTAATTAACTTAAATCTACAGCTATGTTAAGGGATTATACAGAAGACCTGATCAAGAATCTTGAAAAGGAATTGAACATGCTTTCTCTTGAGGACGGCAACAAACTCCAACAACTCGAACAAGCCTTCCACCATACAGAGGAGGCTGTGCTGAAACTCAGAAACTACCTCGACAAATATACCTTTGAAAGCGAACAGGAGGAGATTGCCTTTTTTAAACATACCAACCCCAAACTGCTCAAAGAGGCTTTTTTCTATGCAGAATACTTCAACATAGAATCCAAAAAGCCCGTGGGAAGAAAAAAAATAATCAAAAGCCACTACAACAAAGCCATCCAACGCCTGTCCTTGGCGCTGGAACAAAAGAAGGATATATACCACTATGCACTGCTCAATGAGGAAAGCATGGATAGGCTCTATTTTCTGCGCAACACCGACAATACCATGTTTCGACCCGATAGGGATATCCTGCTAGTCAACCCCAAATATGATACCCTCCACAGTTACCTGCTGGCAAAAGCCTATTCATGGGTTCAGCTGATAGACTTGCTCAAGGACGAAATCAAACAACTTGAAAACAAAGAGGTACTCAGTGGGGAAGCAAGAAGAAAGCTCCGCTGGACTGCCCCAAAAGTTCAACTGATAGAGTTGATCTATGCACTCAAGGCTGCTGGGGTATTCAACAACGGTACTGCCGATATCAAAGAGATAGCCAATACCATGGGGTTGCTGTTTGACAAAAAACTGACAGACTATTACCGCACCTTCCAGGAAATCAGGGTTCGCAAAAAAAGCAGGACAGTATTCCTTGATACCATGCAGGAAAGACTCCTGCAATGGATGGAAGAAAGTGAAGGGCTTTGATCCTTATTAGATTTATTGCCACAGGATTTTAGATGGTATTTCCTATTTTTTTACTCCTTTCCAACAATCCCAACCAAAAAGGTTGGGATTGTTTTTGTGTTTGGTTTTGCTTTGATGGAATCCCATGCATTGGTGAAATTGTTTCAGTTTTTGGGTTAATCAATTTCTTTTTCTTTAAGTTTTAGCGTGTAGATTAGATTGTTTTTATTCATTTTATAGATGTGGTTGATTGTTTTGCTAGTGGGTATTTTGTACTGAAGCCTATCTTCCTATTTTCTTAAGTACCCCATTTTGAGCAAGGTTTTTTTGTCTCTCCCTTCTCGTTTCTCGCTTCTTTTTTTTTCACCTCCCTTGGGTCAAAGTGGTGAATAGCAGATCGTTATCCTTCCAATCTTTGATTCAATGATATTCAAAAGAAAATAATGATTGCCATGGATGATTTCCTACCATTCTATAACCCATACCTGCTGCTGATCCTGATCACGGTGATCTACTACCTGATCCTGATACCGGTATGCTTCAAAACTGAATTTCTGGGGTTGTTTTCTTTCAAAGCTTCACCTGTACAGATGGAAGCTGTGTTCCGGGAATACAGGGAATGGCTGGAATTGGTCGATAAGCTTAGGCCTGACCAAAAAGCAAAGGCAGTCTATGCCATCGACAATTCCAAATGGCTTAAAAAACTACCCTATAGAGAAGCAATGGACTTAGACCGGGTATGGAAGGATAAGATCCATAGGGAACAACTTTCAAACATCAAAAACCAAACTAAAATATCATGAAGACAAAAAACAAGATTGGCTATTTGGCCATGGGATGCCTGCTGATTTCATTTTCTGTTTTGGCACAGGATGGCAATTCAGGAATCAATGCAGCGACACAACAGGTGAGGAGCTATTTCCAGTCAGGGGTCAACCTGATGTATGCCATTGGTGCAATCGTTGGACTGATCGGCGCTGTCAAAGTATTCAACAAATGGAATTCTGGGGAACCTGATACAGGCAAGGTGGCGGCAGCATGGTTTGGCAGCTGCGTGTTTCTGGTGATCGTGGCAACGGTATTGACCAGCTTCTTCGGCTAAACCATGGACAAGTCATTTCAAATCAACAAGGGCGTCAACAAACCAATGGAATTCAAGGGCTTCCAAGCACAGTATATTGTATATCTGGGCATTGGAATGCTCTTGGACCTGGCCCTTTTTACCTGCCTTTACTTTGTCGGAATTCCCATACTGATCAATGCAGGGAGTTGTCTGATGATTTTTTTTGGGCTCTACCAAAAAGTATTCAACCTCAACAAAACCTACGGCCAACATGGAATGATGAAAAAACTTGCATCAAAACAAATCCCAAGGGCCATCAAGATACGGGACAGAAACTACATCAAATCCCTGAAAAGTAAATCCATAAGCAATGATTAGCCAAAAACAAGACCGGGAAATGGAAAACCTATTTCCACTCTTGGCAGTGGAAAATGACCTAATCATCTCCAAACAGGCAGATGTTACCGCATGCTTTGAACTTGGCTTGCCGGAAGTATTCACTTGCTCCAAAAGCCAACTGGAAGCATTGCACGAGGCTTTTGTCAAAGCCATCAAAATACTGCCTGATGGATACATCTTCCACAAACAGGATTGGTTTATCAAATGGGACTACCATGCCGACCTAGAAAAGCCAAACAACTTTCTGGATAGATCCAGTGAACTGTTTTTCCATGAAAGACCCGGACTCAAACACAGAAGCCTGTTGATGCTCACCAAAAGAAACCCTGAAACCAAACTGCTCGATTCCTCCCTTTCCAACCTGCTTAGAAACAACCTGGTGCCAAAGCAGATTCTCCAGCCTAATTTCATATCAGATATGGAGACAGCCTTGGGACAGTTTACACAGCTGCTGAGGGATGCAGGGATTGAAGTCAGACGGATCTGTGGGGATCAACTCGTAGGGGAGCAAAACCCCATAGAATTGCAACTTAACCTTGGTCAAGAGAAAGAAGCTGCCTTGATCTCTGATATTCAGTTTTATCCGGAATGGAATATTGCAGGTAAACATCCGCTCATGTTTTCAATTGCAGACACTCAGGAACTGCCAAATCAGATCAGCAGCAGCGCTCCATTTGAAGCATATAGCAGTGACAAAAGCCAGTTTATGGTCGGCTATACAGCCCCAATCGGTTGCCTATTGCCCTATGACCATTGTTATAACCAATACATCTTTGTCCAAGACAGGATGGAAATGATGAAGACACTCGAAGCAAAAAGGTTGCGTTTGTTTTCCCTTTCCGCCTACAGCAGGGAAAATGCCCTTGCTGCCGACGGTATCCAAGAGTACCTAAACCAGGCAATCAGGGAAGGAAGCACACCTGTTTCGGCACATTTCAACCTGCTCTGTTGGACAGCTGACAAAAATAAGCTTGCCAATATGAGAAACTTTGCTTCAGCAGCACTTTCAAAGATGGATGTTTTGCCAAAACTGGAGACTATAGGTGCACCACAGCTTTATTGGGCAGGGATTCCAGGCAACGAAGCGGCATTTCCCATGAATGAATCCTTTGTTTCATTTGCGGAACCGGCAAGCTGCCTGCTTATTTCAGAAACCCAATACAAATCCCCGGTTGGCAGGTTTGGAGTCAGGCTGGGAGACAGGATCAGTGGCTATCCCATACAGGTGGACCTATCGGACGAGCCCATCAAAAAGGGTTGGATAACCAACAGAAACAAGTTTGTGCTCGGACCCTCTGGATCTGGAAAAAGCTTTTTTACCAACCATATGGTCAGAAGCTATTATGAACAGGGAACGCATGTAGTGCTCGTAGATGTAGGGCATTCCTACAAAGGGCTCTGTGATTTGGTAGGTGGATATTACTTTACCTATCAGGAAGATAAACCCATCAAATTCAATCCTTTTTTCCTTTCGGGACAAAGGCTTGATACAGAGAAAAAGGAAAGCCTGAAAACACTTTTGCTGGCACTCTGGAAAAAAGACGACGAAAAATTTACCCGTAGTGAATATGTAGCCATCTCCAACGCCCTGAAATCCTACTATGATTTTCTGGATGGTAATTCTGAGGTGTTTCCGTGTTTTGATACCTTCTACCGCTTTCTGGAGACAGACTTTGCCCTGCAACTGGAAGTCGAAAAGGTAAATCCCAAGGATTTTGACCTTGCCAATTTCCTGTATGTTCTCAGGCCCTACCATAAAGGTGGCGAGTTTGATTACCTGCTCAATGCCAAGGAAAACCTCGATCTGCTGTCACAACGCTTCATCGTCTTTGAACTCGATAACATCAAAGACCATCCCATCCTGTTTCCCGTAGTGACGCTCATTATCATGGAAATTTTCATTTCCAAAATGAGAAAGCTCAAGGGCATCCGAAAAATGATCCTGATCGAAGAAGCTTGGAAGGCCATTGCCAAGGAAGGGATGGCCGAATACATCAAATACCTCTTTAAGACCGTGCGGAAGTTCTTTGGTGAAGCCATCGTAGTCACGCAGGAAGTCGATGACATCATCAGCTCACCTGTTGTCAAAGATGCCATCATCAACAACTCGGACTGTAAAATCCTGCTGGATCAGGCCAAGTACCAAAACAAGTTCCACCAGATCCAAGAGCTGCTCGGGCTGACAGAAAAGGAAAAGATGCAGATCCTCTCCATCAACAAGGCAAACGAACCGGGAAGGAAATACAAGGAGGTGTTTATCGGTCTTGGCCCCGTGGGCAAGGTTTACAGAACCGAGGTGAGCCTGGAGGAATACCTGACCTATAGTACAGAGGAAAGCGAAAAGTTTAGGCTCGATACCCTTGCGGCAAAACTTGGAGATCGGAAAAAAGCCATCAGACAGATGGCCGAAGAGATAAGGTCTGAAGGAAAATAGATAGAAAAAGCGCATAACCCCAAAGTTTAAATCATGAAAAAGCATCGCAGTAAAGTAAGGTTTGTCATTTCAAAAGCCTTGTGCCTGATGTTGATGGGCATGATGGTGTGCTCAGAACCCAAAGAGGCGGAAGCTGTAGCCATCCCTGTGGCTGAGATCATCAAACAGGGAGTTACACGGGTAATCGTGGCGGTTGACCTCAGGATCCAACGCCTCCAGAACGAAAGCATTTGGCTGCAGAATGCCCAAAAAACCATCGAAAATGCACTTTCCAAACTGCGGCTCTCTGAAATCTCTGACTGGACTTCAAGGCAGAAAGAACTCTACCAAGACTACTACCAAGGCCTTTGGAAGGTGAAATCAATGATCTCGCAATACCAAAGGCTCAAAGATATTGCGCTCATACAGAAATCCCTGATTGAGGAGTACCAAAAGACCTGGTCCCTATTGCAGCGCAGCGGAAACTTCTCACCAGCGGAACTCCAACGCAAACAGAATATCTATGCGGGGATCCTTTCCCACTCAATAAAACATCTCGACCAGTTTGCATTCCTGATGAGAGACCAGCTGACAAATATGGGCGATGCAGCAAGGCTGGATGCCATCCATGATCTGGGAATGCAGATCCAAACCAACTATGATGAACTCAGAAGGTACAACCGGCACAACATGCTGATTTCCCAATACAGGAACAACCTCAAAAATGAAAACAACACCCTTAAGTCCATACAGCAATAAACCGTAGCACTCCGAAGGTTTGGGCTCCAGTTTGGATTGGAGTAAAGTGGGGATATGGTGGAGGGTAAATCCAAATACAAATGAATATACAAATGAAAACAGTCTTGATTATGATTGCCTTGGGCTTGGGTATTTCAATAGTTCCCGTGCAAGCACAGAACTTGGATGAATGGTTCAGGCAAAAAAGGACACAGAGAAGGTATCTGGCTACACAGATTGCAGCCCTTCAAATCTATGGAAATGCCCTACAGGATGGATACAGGGTATTTCAGGCGGGCAGTGGACTGATCAGGGACATCAAGTCGGGAGAATTCGAACTGCATAACCAGCACCTGCAAACAATGATGGGCTTAAGCCCACGCCTACAACCACTATCCAATACAATCGCTTTTGGAAATCATTTTATGGGGCTTTCCAACGAAATCAGAAAGTCAAGGCAAAGACTCAATGGCATGGAGTTGAAAACAGAAGAGCGGCTGATGCTCGGAAAGGTATATGCAGGAATGCTTCAAAAAGCAATCTATGCAGCTTCGCAAATGGAAATGCTGCTCAGGAATGGGGAGCTCCAGCTAACCGAAGCAGAAAGGATTCAGCTTGCCTCACAGATCGATGCAGAATTGGGGACAATCAAAGAGGATTTGATTGCACTCAACAGCATGCTTGATTTTTATACAGCATATGGCACCTCCATCCAAAAAGACAATCGGGTAATCCAAAACATCCTTCAACCATGAAAAAGAAAACCATTATTCTCTATTGTTTCTGCTTTCTTGGCCTTTTCGGAATGACTGAAAAAGTACAGGCACAGGATGCGGAAGTGGTGCAGCTCCTGCTCAATGTGGAGAAATTAGAACAGTTAAGGGGCATCTACAGCAACATGCTCAATGGATACCAAATCCTTACCCAAGGCTATAACAGCATCAGGGACCTGAGTCAGGGAAACTTTACACTTCATAAGGTATTTATGGATGGATTGGCCCAAGTCAACCCAAATGTAAGAAACTACAACAGGGTAGGGGAAATCGTCAGGTTACAGGGTCTGATCATGCAAAACTATAGAAGGACTTTCAGGCAGTTTACCGAATCTGGGGTTTATAGCATGCAGGAGCTCGACTACCTGTCTGCTGTGTACCAAAACCTTTTTAAGCTATCGCTGCGAAACCTCGATGAAGTGATCCTATTGATCACCTCGGGAAGCCTTACCATGTCGGATAAGGAAAGGATCCAATCTATTGACCGCATACATTCGGAAACCGATTCCATGTTTCGCTTTCTGCTCACCTTCAACAAGGACGTTAAACTTCTTGGGCACAGAAGGGTGAAGCAAAAGGCAGAGGTTGCAACCTTAAACCAGATCAACCGATGAGTATTTTCAATAGACAGGTGTTCGTCTTTTGGGGATATGGGTCAAATAAACATTGCTTTATAATCCTTGCCCTTTCAATGATCTCGCTCTTGCTCCTTCCTTTGCAGGCTTCTGCACAGGGTAGTGGAGCAGAAATGGGAGGATTTCATCAGGTTTTGGACAACCTCTACCTTGAGATGATCCCCCTAAGCAGCCAACTCATCGGGGTGGCTAGGGGCATAGCGGGTTTTGCGGCTATCTTTTACATAGGATCAAGGGTGTGGAAACACATTGCGCAGGCAGAGCCTGTGGATTTTTACCCCCTGTTAAGACCTTTTGCCATGGGCATGTTGATCCTGATGTTCCCTGCTGTGCTCGCGCTTATAAATGGGCTCCTGAACCCAATTGTCAGGGTAACCGAAAACATGGTAAGTGGCACAAACATCACTGTGGCATCACTGCTTGAAGAGAAAAAAAGGATACAGGATGAAGCCTTTTATGGTGAGCTCTACGGTACATCCAACCAAATCGATGAAACTGAACTTTGGTATAAATATGCCAATCCTGAGGAGGAGACGGGAAGTGAGGGTTTTTGGGACTCCATCAGTTCAGGCTTTAGGATGAGCATGGAAAGGGCAGCCTATGAATTCCAGTCATCGATCAAACGGTGGATGAGTGAAGTCCTGCAGGTACTCTTTATGGCAGCAGCCCTTGCCATCAACACCATCAGGACTTTTTACTTGATCGTCCTTTCCATACTTGGCCCACTGGTTTTTGGACTTTCCGTGTTTGATGGCTTTCAGCAGACCCTCAACAATTGGATAGCAAGGTACATCAATGTGTTTATGTGGCTTCCCGTGGCAAATATATTCGGAGCCATCATCGCCAAGATACAGGAAAACATGCTTAGGATCGACCTGTCCCAAATAGGCAATGAAGGCAAAACCTTCTTCTCTCAGGCAGATACGGCATACCTGATCTTTCTGGTCATTGCCATCATAGGATATTTTACGGTACCATCGGTGGCAAACTATATCATCAATCCAGGGGGAAGGGATTCGCTCTTGCATAAGTCCACTGCAATGGTAGTGGGAGCGCCAATCTTGGCAAGTAAACTAATCAAATAAAACCATGGACAGACCCATCAAACAACTCAGCAATATCAATACAGCCTTTAAGATGGTAAGGGGTTTTGCCTTGCTCGTTTGCATAGCAGCATTTCTGATGGTTGCCATCATCTTTGCCTACCACAGATATGAAATCAGGGAAAACAACGAGCAGATCTACCTGCTTGCCCACGACCAGGTCCTGCAGGCGGTTTCCAGCAACAGGCAGTCACAACTGTCGGTAGAGGCAAAAAACCATGTAAGGATGTTCCACCATTACTTTTTCAGCCTTGCACCCGATGAGGAACTGATCAACAGACAGATCCAACAGGCCCTCTACCTGGCAGACCAATCGGCCAAAAAAGCCTATGACAACCTTCATGAAAAAGGTTTTTACAACCAACTGCTCGCAGGCAATGTCTCCCAGGATATAGAGATGGATTCTCTGAGCCTAAACATGGCAAGCCACCCCTATAGCTTTACCTACTATGGTAAACAAAAAATAGTCAGGACTACCTCTGAGGTGATCCGGGTACTGGTCACGCGTGGAAGGCTTCGGGAAGTCAGGCGCTCAGAACACAATCCCCATGGATTTCTAATTGAACAATGGGAAACCATTCAGAACAATGATATCAAAGTCACCAAAAGATAAAGCCATGGAAAAAACCGACAAAGAAGTACTCCAAACAAAAGTTTCCCTATCCGAAGTATTTGGCTTTTATCAAACACAGATGTCAGACAGGCTAGTGCACTGCCTGAAAAACATGGAGAGCAGGTTGACCGAAATGGAACGTAAAATAGTCTGCGTCCTCATTTTCGCAGGCTTTGCCACCTTGTTAGCTGTCTCTGTTTTTGAACAAAATAGGAGCGGGGAAGCAATTCCGGCAAGAAAGGAGGGAAGAGTTCAGACGCTTGCCGTACCTCCCCAAGGCAACCTTCCCAGTCCAGTGGTGGACTCACTTCAGCTAAAAATTTATTCACAACCAAAAACAAAACAATCATGGAAAAACAAAAAGTAAACCCACAGAAAATGATGCTCCTATTCATGCCCGTAGTGGTCATTCCCCTATTGCTTTTGGGGATGACTTTCTTCAAGGGACAGCAATTGGAGGCTGAACAGGAATACCTTGGAATCAACAGCAACCTGCCAGATGTGATGCTTGATCAAACAGCACTCAACAAATGGAAAACCTACGAGCTTGAACAGCTCAAAGAGCGAAAGGAGAGGGAGGCAAAAAGGCTTGACCCATATACCAAAGCCATCACCTCGGAGGAAAATTTACCTGTAACCCTGATGCTAGATGGGGAAAATGAGCTTAAAGCCCAAGAGGAGCAGTTGCAGGAAAAATTGCAAAACATCATGGAATTGACACAAAGACAACCTTCCGTTGCTTTGCCACCTGAAAATGATAGGCAAATAATTCAGGCAGTACAAAACCCCGACCCTTATCTGCGAAGCGAGCAAAGCTATGGATTGGAAAGAGCTTCCGTCAATGAAGAAATAGACAGGCTCGAATACCTGATGCAACGCATGCAGGAAAGGCATGGACAACCCGATCCAGAACTGATGCAGTTGGAAGGTTTGATGGATAAAGTCCTGGCACTACAATATCCGGATCGATACATACCCAACCTTGAAAAAACCAGAGAGGAAGTGCGTTCCGCCTTTTCAGTAAAGCAAAATTCGGAAGATTTCAACAATGGTCAATTTAATGGGGCGGAAGAGGAAAGAAATGGTTTTTATGGCCTTTCCAGCGCAGTAGGGATGGAAGTGCCCATTCCTGAATCCTTTCCTGCTGTCGTGGGGGAAGACAAACAGGTGGTTTCGGGAAACAGCCTGATGCTCAAACTAACCAAGCCAATTGAAATCAACGGTATCCAATTCGGCCAAGGGGCAGAAATCCATGGCGTCTGCCAATTGGATGGGGAAAGGCTCAGGATCCAAATTGCACATATCAGGCATGACAACCACCTGCTGCCTGTAAAGATGGAAGTCTATGGGATGGATGCCTTGCCAGGTATAGCCATCCCAGGGGCAATCGGACGGGACGCCTCCAAAGAAGGCATGGCCCAGGGACTTCAGGGGTACAATCCCGTACAAGCAGGTTTTACGCTTCAGGCCCAGCTTGCCGCAACAGGCGTGGAAACGGCAAGGGGATTTCTTGGTAAGAAAACCAGACTCAAAAAGGTGAATGTCAAACACGGCCATCCCATCCTTTTGGTAGATAAAGCCTGATAGTTATGAAAAGAAGAAAATATCTATCCGGTTTATTCACCTTCGTTTGTCTTCTTTTGGCAAACATGGTTTGTGCACAAGGTACGGAAATCCATGGCCCATATCAGCTTGAGGTGACCTGGGATAAAACTACGGTACTGGTGTTTCCCGGAAACGTGCTCTCTATTGACAGGGGACACAAGGCACTGCTCGCACAAAAAGACGATGTGGCAGGAAACATCTTGAAAATTAAGGGGGGTGAAAGGCATTTTCCAGCCACAAACCTTCATGTGGTAACCGACAGGGGGGTATTGTACCAATTTGAGGTGCGCTATTCCGACTACCCATATAAGACTACCCACTATATCGAATCTGCCGATCAGCATACGCTGCAATTTGATTTTCCGCACAGCAAGGCAGATTTTATCAATTGTGTGAACCAGATTATGGGAAGGAAGGCCAAATCAAAAAAGACGGCCAACAAATACAAGATGGGCTTATCCCTCTTGGGGATATTCCAGAAAGATGGGGTGCTCTATTTTCAGTTGGGCGTCGAAAACCATTCCCAGATCCCCTTTGAAATAAAAGAACTTAAGGCAGTGGTGAAAGACAGCAAACAGGTGAAAAGGACAAGCAGCAGGGAGGAAGCAATGGAGTACCGTTTCAGCTATTTTGAAAATGGTACCGACTTAAATTTTGGATCCCCCAAAGTGATTGTACTCGCTTTCCCCCAATTCACCATTGCCGACAAGAAACATTTGCACCTGTTATTGTCTGAAAAACAGGGTGACAGGGTCATATCAATTAAATTAAAGGGCAAGCATCTGCTCAAAGCGGATAGCTTGTCCCATGTTCAATTATAAACAATAAGGAAAATGGATCAGGAAAATTTGGATTATCTAAAAGAGCGTTTGAAGTACTCAGGATTTGAGGACAAACTCAACGCAGATTTGGAAAAGCAGATCAAGGCAGGCAACGAAGGCTTCCAGTTGCCAATCAAGTTGAATTTTGAGGAAAAGAACATGGATTTCAACCTGCATTTCAAAAAGTCAAACCAGAATGAAAGGTATTTCTTCAACAAAATGGAGGTCATGCTCCACAACATCAACCCCGCCATTCCAATGAAAGAACATACATTCTACCAAAACCAAGGGGTTACGGCAAAGGAAGCATATAATCTGTTGGAAGGTAGGTCTGTGGAGAAAAGTCTCTTGAATTCAGAAAATGAACCTTACAAGGCTTGGCTACAGCTCGATCTTTCCCAGAAAGAGGAAAACGGGAATTTCAAACTCAACCAATACCATGAAAACTATGGCTTTGACCTAAAAAAGGAATTGGGAAACCTGCCCATCAAAGAATTGCAGGATGAGAACAAAGCCGAATGGTTGGTAAAGGCAGTCTCCAAGGGAAATACCTATCCGGTGACGATGCAGAAAGACGGAAAGGAAGAGATCATGTTTATAGAGGCCAATCCCAAATTCAAGTCGGTAAACGTCTATGATGCACAGATGAGGACTGTAAAGACCAATGACCTTAAGCTTAACAAGGAGGGGAACGGGATGGATGAGTCAAAAAAAAAAGACCTGAACTATAAGGAAAAACTAGAGAGCAAGGTCGCTGTCAACCTTCCAAACAGTCCCAAAGCTCCCAAGGCAAGAAAGGGGAAGAGGGTGTAGATTGGAAGTTGGGTTTAATCCATCCCCTTTCCCAATGGATTGGGGATGGTTTAATTTGAATATGATTTTTTAGGGCAATGGAATAGATAACCCTGTTAATAATTGGTGTTGTATATCCTATTGTATGTAGCGATTTCTTCTGGGCTTAATTTTTCCAACCTGCCTTTTGGCAGTCGTGTGCTTTCAGGATCCAAGTTCTCATGTTCTTTAAATTTGTTTCCATTTGTATTCTTTATCAAATCAAAACCATCATACTTTTTGCCATCTGCTGTGAAACTCTCGTATTGCAACTGATTTTTGTTGATGCTGATGATCTGATATAGTTGAATATTGGCACCAGCCCTTTCCATCCAACGATCCAATGAAGGGGTATACATTTTTGGGCCTGCTACAGAAACCACATACATAGGGCCTTTGGATGCTCCTTCGGGGATATCTGGTTTAAAGCCCCTTCCATAGGTATGGTCGTGTCCCTGGAATACGATGTCGACTTTGTATTTTTCAAACAAGGGTTGAAACAGCTCCCTTAATATTGGGTTGTCCCTTTTATCACTCACTGAATATACAGGGTGATGCATCAGCACTACTTTCCATTGGTTTTGAGTGTTTTTCAAAATTTCCTCCAACCAGTCTCTTTGGACATGTCTGGAAACAGAGTCCAGCATAATCAACTGGGAGTCCAGACAGATGATCTGCATATTGCCAAAGTCTTGGTAATAGACAGAGGATTGGTGGGGGATGGGGCCATTCTTCGGGAAACAGAACTGCTTGTCCCAATGATTGTCCAATTGAAGATTCCTTTGCTCGTCCCGTGTGTATTCATGGTTTCCTGGGGTTGCCAATATAGGGATCTGTGCATGCGCCCAGCCTCCCGTCCCATACCATTCACCCCATTCATGGTCGTTGTGGGTCCTGTTGATCAAATCACCTGCATAGAGCATAAACGAGGCTGTAGGCTGATGCATCAAGCTTTTTCTTACCACTCTTGAAGCCAGGGATTTAATTCCGTTTTGGATATCCCCCAGGTAGATAAAGGAAAACGCTTCCATGTTTTTGGATGCTGTGCTCACCTGAATCCATTCACTCCATGCATCTTCACTCCCTACCCGGTAGACATATAGTTTCCCAGGATCCAGTCCTGTGACATTTACCGAGAAGTAATGTGCCTCAACCCCATCTGAATCCAACATTTTTCTGTCAGCTTTCTTTTTGAGGATTTGTTCATCAAATTCGGGACTGTTGTTTTCCGGACTGATTTCGATAAAAGCCTCTTCGACTTCGATGGAAGTTCTAAAACCAACCGAAAAAGCAGTTTCAGGATCCTCCCCCAAATGGAGGGTGATCCTGTCAGGTGTAGAGGTTGGTAAAATACTCTGGGCAATTACCCCCTGTATTTTAAAGAATGAAATGATGGAAAGTAGAATTAATAGTTGATGATATTTCATTTTTCTTGTCAATTTTTATTTAATTGTTGGATATTCATCCGCGTTAAGATTATAAGGTAATTATGTGTTTGCATTTGTCATAAAACATGACTCTTTAAAATCGATCTTGCCTTTACCAATTGGTTTTTGACGGTATTCTTTGAAATATCCAGTCTTTCTGAAATTTCATAGTAGGAAAGGTTTTCAAAATAGCTTAGCTCCAAGATTTTTCTTTTTTTTGCTGACAAGCACTTAACGGCACTTTCCAATTTCACATAAAGATCTTCCTGAGAGCCTTCTTCAAAGGTAGATTCCTCTTGTCCATAATGGGCCAACCAATAGGCTTCTTTTTTCTTTGAATCTGATTTTAGCTTTTTGAAATAATCGAATACCTCATTTTTGGTAATGGTAAACAAATACGATTGAAATCCAGCTTCCAAGGATAAGGCATCCTTCTTGTCGAATATTTTAAGAAATACTTCATGGAATATGTTCTCTGCCGCTTCCCTGTCTTTTATGAAGGATTGTACAAAACGCATAACAGGAACCTTATAGATTTTGTAAACCTTTTCAATGGCTTGCTTATTTCCGGATTTAAATTGCTCGAAAGTTTCATTATCAAGGGGTGTCATAGCTGTAGGATTGAATTTGATAGATGAAATTTTGATATAAAACCCCTGAATTTTAACGCATTTCACGTATAATTATCCTCATATTGCGAAAATATTAGAGGTAACAATTAAATAATTCCCAGAGAATGATTCCTTAAAATTGAAAGGGTTTTTGGAGGATGGGTTAACTGAAAAATAATATGTTTTCCTTGATGGTTTGGGGGATTTAAATAACATAAAGACCTCCGCAATTTCACCAGCAGTTGAATTTCCCGATAAAATCATGCGATGATCTTTTTTTACACCATACCTGTTCGTGCTGGGGCATACAAGGGTTATTGGTTGATTGGTTCAAGGTGCATCAAGTGGCTTAAAAATTTCAATTCGTTTGGCTACCGTTAAGAAAAGGGGAATACATGAAATAGAAAAAGGCAGCCTATTTTCATAGACTGCCAATTTGTGGTTTTGGGTAAAAAGTCATTCTCCTATAAGTCCCAGGTATCTGCCCATCCAATAGGGGAGCAACCAAATATCTCCAGCACTATACTCAGACATTCCATCATTTCCACCATCCAGCCTGAACCGGTTGGAATTGTGTTTTGCAACAACTGTTTCCGAAGGTGGTAAAACAACCTCTGTACTTTGCTTTCTGAAATTGTCTTGGACACGGATGATGTCCTTTCTATGGCTGTTGCCCACATTCCAACTGATAAGATCCATAGGGTGTTTTTTTAAGAACCAAATTGATTCCTGCAAATCAAAGTTTTTAGGCTGCACCATTGCGGTAAAAATATTCCACAATGCATCTTTTTCGGGTCTTTCAGCCTCCCAGTGGTCGAGGATTGCTTTTTTGTATTGTATTTTTAGGGTGTCATTGAAAGCATATCTGTAAAGACCCCAATAACCCAAAAAATACATTTCATCATCAGAATGGTTCCAAGCCTGAGATAGGAGGTCAGCCCACTGGTCATCCCCGTTTTCAGCACGTCCAATTTGATCCATAGGCCTTAAGAGATTTTCCAAATACCCATGTCTTTCCATCAGTTCAAAAGCCTTTTCCCTGTATACCTCTTTTTGAGTAAAATAATATGCAGTCTGTAGCATGGCGATGATATTTGAGGAATTGAGCTTTCTGTCCCCAACCTGTTCAGGGAAACCGTTGACATATTCGGGATTCCACTTACCCCACAAAGTAGGTTTCTGGTCATAATCAATCAAGTAGAAGTCATTTTCCACGATATGTGTCATCAAGGTGTCAATCAGCGCTATGGATTTGGATTTAACCCAAGAATCATCCACTATTTCGGCCAAAACACCAAACGCAAAGATGTGCCCAATTGCCTCGTCGCTGCTGGTGGTTGCCTTCCAATCCCATCCCGGGATTTCGGAATGTTGCCACCTTTCAGGATCAGACATTTGACTGATGTAGCCACTCCTTTCATAAGAACGTGAGGGGAAACCAGGCACTTGGTTGATGGAATACAGCCTTTCCATAGCCAAAAGGGATTCTTTGCAATTCTGTAATGCCTCAGGATCTTTGGAAGCCGCATATCTGAAAGCCTGTCCCCCCAAATACATGGCTGTCCATAAACCATCGTTGTCCGAATCCTTCAGACGCGCATTATGGATGTTTCCTTTTTCATAAAGCAATAAATCCGAATTGAATCCATATCGAATATGCCTTTCTTGTACCTGCTTTTCGTAGAACTGTGCTTTTTGGGCTAAAGTCATCTCCTCGAAAGTGATTTTGGATAGTCCTGCCTCTGTAAGGATTAGAATTTCATGCTCTTTTTCGGTATTGATAGCAACTACGCTATCACCCAAAATCCACCTTTCTCCGAAATAGTATGAGATTTCCGACTTCGTTCCTTCTTTGTTGTTGGACACACTGAATACACCCTTGGTCGTTCCCAACCATAATTTTTCTGCGGAAAAGGACACTGTGGTAATTTCCGTCCATGGGATTTTGCGTTGCCATATTATTTCCTTTTCCGATGAATTTAGAGGTATTTCGCAATATCCATTTTCTGAACCTATCAATACCCGGTCTCCATTTGAATCCAAGTCGAAAGAGGTGAAGCCATCTGCCATGGCAAAGCTTACAGCTTTTTGAGCTTCAAAGTCTAGCCTGTAGAGATTTTTTATGCTTAATGCCCAAAAACTGTTGGTACCGGGATGGTATTTCAATTGCAGGACTTTTTGGCCATCGGGAAGGATTAGCTCCCAGCTTTCTATACCTTCAGTGATCAATCTGACCCTATTTTCCTCAGCGACGCAAAAGTTGAAATACTTCCCTACGACAAAGGCGGTGGGGTTTTTCATTTGGTGGTTTATATACACACTGCCAGCATAGCCATTTGAGAAAATAGCCTGCGAATCAAGATAGAAGACTTGGGAATCATAAGAGGAAATTGCTATGATCTGATTGGCTGACATGGGCAGGTAATAATTGTTGGCAACCAGTTTTCCGGGAGCCAAAAACTCTCCGTTCACAGCACTGAGAATTTTTGTTTCCGCCAGCACCTGAATATTCCCGTTTCTTTCCCGTGCTAGCGCTTTGGGATTTTCTTTTCCATCATAATGATACTTGATGGCATAATCCTGAAGGAAAATTTCATCTTCATAAAAGGTCTGGGATTTACCCTCCAATTCGTTGCCGCTTAGTTGAATACAGGAGTGTAAGCCACACAGGAAGACTATACAGATTAAATTTTTCATCAAGGATTATTTTTTGGATTTCTTTCGTCTCTCCATAACTTCCCTCCATGTGGTAAGGATGACATTGTTTTCCTCAAGGTGCTTTTTCAAATCAGGATCAATCATGGAAAGCATGTCTGCGTACCTGGAATCACCGGAACCGGAAATCCTGTCAAAAAATTCTGAATACTCATTGCAATGGACAATGACCATCAACAAACCTGGTTCCATGGTTTCAATCACCCTTTTTATCTCTAAAACCTTGTGCTTGCCCAATTCTTCGAGGGTATAATTTTCCTTTTCTGGTTTCCACTTTCCGCTAATGGTATGAAGATCGTCCAAAACTGGCAATCCCAAAGACCATATCTTTTGTCCTACAGGAGTGGTGTTCTTCAATAAACTTTGTTTGGGAAGCTGCATTCCATCCCTGTACTTTCCTTCTGCTTTCAATTTTTGAACGATGGGATAATTTAGGCTTTCTTCCAGAAGCTTGTTGTTCCCTCCGGGAAACATCACTGGAATACCATATTCAGCACCTACCTGAATGTACTTTTCCAGAAAAGGTTCATGGGCGAAAAGTGTACCCATATGTGAATCCAAATGGGTAGGTTTTAGCCCCAAATTGATGGCCCTGTCTATTTGGGACTTCATTTCAATGTAAACTTCCTCTGGGCTGGCATTGTTGACTACAAGCTCAACCGATTTCCACATGGCCCCTTCCTGATCGTGCAGTGAGGGTGTCAAGGCCTTGCCGGACAATGGTTCCCAACGGTAGTCTTTCCATTCGGAAGTTAGTGTAAGATGAACGCCTACATCCATATGGGGGTTTTCTAAAGCGTAATTCACAAAACTGCCAGACCAGGCACAAGGCATCATGACACTGCAGGAGGTAGCCACTCCCTCTTCCATGGATTTAATCGTCCCCAGGTTGGATTCATAAGACATGCCGGAATCATCAACATGGAAAATAACTACTTTTTGACCCTTTTCCCAGCCTAGTTTTTCGGAATATGTCACTTGTGCAGATAAATGTGTGGTCACTCCTCCAAATAACAGGAAAAAGCAAATACTCAGGGAGGTTAATCTTTGTTTGTAGTTCATAACTAATGGATTTATTTGTGCTTTTTGTTGCTACGGTAACAGCAAACTTTTTTTTGAATTATCCTGAACATAACCTATCGGATTTTAACCAATATTACTGTAGTGGATGGATTCTAACCTTTTAGGAAACATCGATACGGTTGGCATGATTCTAAATATGTTTAGCATAATGGTTCATTAATATATATACTTCACGATTACCATAAAGGGCCATTGGTGGGAAACATTTTTTTCAAATCAGAAAGATTGCCCATTTTATGGAGAAACATTAATTTGTTCCTGATTCCAGCTCTTAAAAAAATCCAAATATTATCTTTTTGTTAATTAGCGTGTTAGATGGCTGACTGATGGGTATGCAACTATAATTGAATTGCTTTATTTAATAGCTTTACCATTGAAAACAGACAAACAAGAGAGTTATTTTCATCAACCAGATTGGCTAAACTTAAAGGGTAGGGGATTCCGTCCTTTTCACTTTGATAGCCATAGAAGTTTCTTTGGCTAGCCTTTAACACCCCTGAATTAGCAGTCCTCTAAAACAATGTATAAAGTAATTTTGCTTTTGGATTTTGCAGAAGAATACAGTAAAAGTCTCCTGAAGGGGATTTCAAGATATTCTTCCGAGTTTGGGCCTTGGTCTTATTGTAGGATGCCTTTGTTTTATAGGGAAACGATGGGGACGAAAGGGATCATTGATTGGGCAAATGACTGGGGAGCCCATGGCATCATTGGCCAGCTGTACAATGAAATGGAATCGGAGTTTTTGGATTCAGGGATTCCTGTTATCGTACAGGATTTCAAGGAGCGGTTTAGGAAAATACCCAACATTACAGGGAGTTACCGGGAGACCGGGAAACTTGGTGCAGATTACTTTTTGAAAAAGGGATACTATCATTTTGCGTTTTACGGATTCAACAATATCGTCTGGTCAAGGGAAAGGGCTGAAGGCTATGAAAAAGCCATAAACGAAGCCGGCTATCAAGTCCATTACTTTGAACATGTAAAAGCAAGGTCTACAGATGTATGGTTTTATAAAAGCAATTCATTGAGCAATTGGCTTCTAAATTTGCCCAAACCAATTGCCTTGATGGCTTGTGACGACAATCAGGGTGGGCATATCACAGAGGCCTGCAAACAGATTGGGATTAGGATCCCCCAGGATATTGCCGTGTTGGGAGTAGATAATGATGTGATGCTTTGTGAATTGTCAGACCCCCCTTTATCAAGTATCTCTTTGGATATTGAGTATGGAGGATACCAAACGGCCCAGATTTTGGCAGAGATGATCAAAAATAAAAGCCAGTTCAATAGGGATATTATCGTTCCTCCACTTAAAGTGGTGACCAGATCTTCAACAGATATTTATGCCTCTGCCAATGGTTACGTTGCCAAAACATTGGATTTTATCCACAAAAACATCGATAAATCCCTCCAGGTAGATGAGGTTGTCAAAGAAGTGCCGATGTCTAGAAGGTCATTGGAAAAGCTATTCTTGGAAATTACAGGAAAACCTATTTATAAATATATCTCCGATTTGAGAATAGAAAAGGTAGCAGAAAAACTGGCAGAGACAGACTTGACTATATTTGAAATTGCTTTGGATATGGGATTGCCGGACAGCAAAAATATCTCCCGGCAATTTAAACAGGTAATGGGCTGTACACCTGTGGAATATAGAAGGCAAGAGATGCAGAAAAACCGGCTTGAAGTATTTTCTGAAGCATCTGATTTTTAGTATGCTGCTGTTTTGCCTTTTGTCAAGTAAGCAGGAATTTTATTTTTTACAGATAGACAAACACCTTCGCAGGGAAATTGCTTTTAACAATTACAAAGTGAGAAACCTTCGAGGGGTATCCAATTTGGTGGATTGGTCTGTGGGGGTACAGTCCAATGGTGATAAAGTTCAAACCCTCGAAGTTTTTTGGATATAAGCGAATTCCCTGAACTCCCTTGTTCCTTTTTTTGTCAATGTCTCTTTAAGTTGCATGGTCAGGATTACTTTTTTATCTGAAATGAATCCAAGAGCTTGCCATTGAAATCAAATGCCTGGAATTTTAGGGAGTTTGAAGAAATATCGATTTTTTGGTACATATAGTCATTTGGCAATTCTATTGCAGCAAAATTACCCCTGTTTTCTTCACCCTCATACCCCTTTCCCTTGGTGGAAGCGCTATGAACAAACACTGTTTGATGCTTGCTATCATAAAATTCATGCAATGGTTTGGATCTCATATAGTAGTGGAAATGCTCACTAAAGACCAAATCTATTCCATATTTTTCAAGTGTTGGCAACCACTCCCTTTGGATATCCTCATAAGGCTCCTTTGAATTGAAGAGAGGGAAATGGACCGTCAGTATTTTCCATGTTGCAGGATGGTTCTTCAAGGTTTGTTCCAGCCAGGATTTTTGTTCTTTTATCGGCAAAGTTCCATCCATCATGAGGAAGAGGGTATTTGAATAGAAAAAATGGTAGGTAAATTCCTCAAAGGTCTTGTTTGGTCCATTTTTGGGGTAGTCGAACATTTCCCTAAACATCCACGCCCCCAGACCATCTTGGCTGTCGTGGTTACCGGGCACCGCCATAAATGGCTTTTTTGCAGGCGCATTACCCAATGAACCGAAAAGCTGATCCCAGTCATTTCTGTATAAACCCGTTCCAACAAGATCCCCTGAATTCAAGACGAAAGCACTCTCTGGAAAATTATCCATGGCTTTTTGATACATTTCCCCTGTTTTCATGTCATTGTGCATATCCCCAAACCATAAAAAAGAAAAATCTTCTGTAATACAAGGGGCAGTTTTGAATGAAAAAATATCAGAAGAACCTCCGTTCTCAGTCATAATCCTATATTCATATTCGGTGTTTGGCAGTAGAGAATTTAACCTGAATGTATTTCTGTTGATAAACCGGTCATTGACCAACAACCTGTCTTCCATCAGAAATTGCTCTGCCTGGGTAATATGCTTTGGGGCTTTACCTTTCTGCCAATATTCCAAGCTTACATTGCCCGCCTTGGGGTTGGTTCTGCATTGTATGCTGATACTGTTTTGGGTTGAATCTTGCCATGACAGCATAATCTGATCTGCATGATTGCCTGAAGGGAAATCAGTATGCCTGAAAGCATCCAGCAAATGGGCTTCCCTAGCCCTTCCCCGAATGGTGGTAAACAGGATTTCTCCCTTTATCGATGTGGGAACTTTTGAGATTTTTAGCCCATCCCAGTCATGGTAGGTAAAAGCACCTTCCTCCAATATTTGGAATTGTTGGCTTTCAGGAAATATAGGCTCTATTTTTAAAGGATTGTTTTTTTCAATAGGGACTAGACTGATAAAATAGACAGGACGGTGCTTGTCAAATCCATTGATGCCAAGTCTTACCATTCCTTTATCAAAATGCTTTTGCCAAACCTCGTAGGTTGAATGTTCATTTTTCACTACCATTTCGGTAAGCGTAAATTCCGATTCGGAAAGCCAAAAAGGGGGTTCTTTCTGTGACTGGTCCCTCATAAGTGATACCCGAACTGGTTGGTTTACCTCAAACACCCAATAATTCAGTGCCAAGGCATTTTTTTCATCATCCCTTAAAAAATCCAATATCTCCTCTTGATTTAACTCGGAAAGGGTCTGTATGTCCTTTTCCAAATAGAGCCTTGAAACAATACTATCCATGGCAGTATCAACAGAAATCAATTCTACGGTGGGGGATTGGCATCCAACAAAGCAGGATGATAGCAGGAAATGGGAAAGCAGCAGGGTAAGGGAGAATTTGTTTTTCATAACAATAGGAGGTGGACTACGGAATGAATACCCAAAAAACCAGAAAACAGGCTATTGAAAAAAATAAAAAATAAATGAGTAGCCTTTTCAGAAAGGTTGTAGGTAATACAACTGAAAGACCTGAAAATGGAAAAACATAGCCCGACAGTGATGATTTGCAAGCTAGTCAATGGAGAATTGACAAGGGAAGAATTTGAAGCAGTTTTGGATGCTTTTGAGGATCCCAACTGCATGGCGGAATATCAAAATATCCTTGAGGAATATTTTGACAGTCTATGCAAAGTCGAAATCACAAACAGAATAAATAATCAAGTTTAAGAAAACCTAATTACTCACAACTCAAACCAAATAAGCTTATGAAACACGTTGTTTACTTATTGAAATCTTCATTGAGGTACTTCTCTTGTATGTCCTCCGTGATGACTTGTTTTTTGGTGCTTGGGCTGGCTTTCTTTGGCCAGTCTAAAGCCTATTCCATTGGGAAGTTGGAAAAATACCAGTCTGAGCAACAAGTGACAGGGAAAGTGATCTCTGCACAGGACGGGTTGCCTTTGCCCGGCGTAACTGTGATGGAAAAAAACACCGGAAATGGAACTGTGACCGACATCAATGGTGAATTTTCACTTTCGTTGAGAAACCCAAACCCTATTTTAATATTTTCTTACATAGGTTTTGAGACACAGGAGTTTCCATTGGCAAACCAAAGTAGGATCGAGATCGAGCTGGGTGAATCCACGCAGGCGATGAGCGAAGTTGTAGTTACAGCCCTTGGCATCGAAAGGGAAAAAAGATCCTTGGGGTATGCTGTGGGAGAGGTCAAGGGAGATGCACTCAGGACTGTTGTACAGGAAAACCCTATGAATGCCTTGGCTGGAAGGGTTGCCGGAGTGACTGTCAACCAAGTGAGTGGAGTGGGATCATCCACCAACATTGTAATTAGAGGTGCCACTTCTTTGACAAGTGACAACCAGCCACTGTTTGTCATTGATGGAGTGCCTGTTTCCAACTCAATGAACAACATAAGAAACATGGGCGATAGAAACGAAGTCGATTATGGTAGTCCTATTTCAGACTTAAGCCCTGAGGATATAGAGGAAATAACAGTGTTGAAAGGTCCGAGTGCAGCTGCTCTTTATGGTTCTAGAGCGGGAAATGGGGTGATCTTGGTAACTACAAAAAAAGGAAAGGCAGGAGAACCAATAAAGGTAAACTTTACCACCAGCAATGTTTTTGAAAAACCATACAGGTATTTGGACTTTCACTACATGCATGGGTCAGGTGTCCGTCCCACACTTTTGGACGAAAGGTCAGCGGCTTGGGTAGGTCCAAGACTGGATGCCGGGATCACAGCGGTGCAGTGGAACAGCCCTTTGGGGGCAGATGGGAATAGAATTCCCACAGAGCTTCGTTCGTATCCCGACAATATGAAAAACTTCCTTGAGACAGGTTTAACCTCTACCAATTCGGTATCGGTAGCAGGTTCCAGCCAAAAGGCAACATACAGGTTTGGTTTTACCAACATGATCCATAATGGAATGATCCCCAATACGGATCTTTTCAGGAATAACCTGTCTTTGTCCAACTCCTTCAAAATCACAGATAGGTTGACTTTCAATACCGATATCAACCTGACAAGATCCAATTCCAACAACAGGGCTGCTACAGGCAACAGGGGAGCAAATCCTTTGCAGGCAGTATACAATTGGCCACATGTTGATATTCGTGAGTTAAGGGATATATGGGTGCCTGGACAGGAACATATCCAGCAATTGTCAGTCTCTCCAAATGATGATAACCCTTATTTCATTGCTTATGGGATTAACAATTCTTTTGTCAGGGATAGAATATTCGGGAATGTAAAACTTGATTACAAATTTAACGAACAACTATTCTCCCATTTGCGCTTGACCATGGATACCTATACAGAAAATAGGGAGACCAAGATCCCTTGGTCGTACACAAGGGAGCGGAAAGGCGCTTTCCATTTACAGGATATCGGCAGGACCGAAACCAATATCGAATTCCTGACAACTTACAGCAAACAAATCAATGATTTCAACCTGTCCATTTCCGGTGGAGGAAATATAATGCGACAGATGTATAGCGAAAACTACATGGGAAGTGCCCGTAATGCAGGGCTCATAGTGCCAGGATTGTATAGAGTTAACAACATTCCAAATGCAGGACTTCAATATAACAACTTCTCCTCTGAAAAATCAATCTATTCAGTTTTTGGAATAGCTTCCATGGGTTTTAAAGACCAACTTTATTTGGATTTGACAGCTAGAAATGATTGGTCCAGTACACTGCCTGCCCAAAACAGATCTTATTTTTACCCCTCTGCATCCCTAAGCTGGTTGGCAAATTATACTTTTGATCTGCCTTCAAATATATCTATGTTGAAATTTAGGGCTGGTGTGGCACAAGCAGGGAATGATACAAACCCCTACGCACTTGAGCCGGTCCTGGGAACATCCAATTGGGGGGATTTGATAACCACCAACTACCCGGGGACTTTACTCAATCCCAACTTAAAGCCAGAGATCAATACCTCACAAGAATATGGTGTAGACCTGAATTTGTTCAACAACCTGATCCGTCTGGAGGCGACCTACTTTTACCAGAAAAACGAAAACCAGATATTGAATATCCCAACACCACAATCTACCGGATTTAACCAAAGACAAATAAATGCAGGGTTGATATCTAGCAGAGGTTGGGAAATTCATTTGGGCGCAACACCCATCCGTAACCAAAATGGCCTGACGTTGGACATTGGAGCCAATTTCACCCGTATGAGAACCAAACTGGAAAAACTGACTGATGGCATGGACTTTTTGGTTCTGTGGGAAGACAATGAAGGGGGGGCATCTACTTTCGTAGGAGGTCAGATCGGAGATTTATGGAGTCGTGGCTATGCTTATGTGGAAGATCCCAACTCACCTTACTATAAGTGGCCCATATTGGACAACAACGGATCATGGACCCTACTCAACGGAAGGGAAACAAGGAGGAAAGTCGGAAATTTCAATCCAGATGCCATCATTGGCCTCCAGACCTCATTGAAATATAAGAGATGGACACTAGATGCCAATTTTGACCTGAGGCTTGGTGGGGATTTCATGTCATTTACCTATAGATATGGAGAATCTGACTGGAAGTCAAAAAGGCAGATGGACTTGTTGATACCAGGTGGGTTATACTCACAGGAAGAATTGATTGCTTTACTCAAATCCGATCCAGATAGGTTTATCATCCCATCCAACGGCAACTTTCCAAGGGTAGGAGGATATGACAGTTATGCTGGTGGGCTTCCTGTGAATATGGGGCCAGAAGGCAATGATGGGGTTTTTGTTCCCGGGGTAATCAGAAATGCAGAAGGGGAATATGTCGAGCATCTTGGTGGTCCAGGAACAAGAATTCATCCAATCGCCTCGGCTTACCCATGGAGATTTAACCAACAGGTTACCTTTGATGCATCATTTCTGAAATTGAGGGAATTGTCGGTAGGCTATCAATTGCCGAAAGTATCAGGCTTCCAAAATATCCATGTATCGGTATTTACCCGAAATCTAATGCTTTGGACAAAATCCAAGATCGGAATTGATCCGGAAAGGGCTTTTCAAGCCTCAGGTTCCAAGCAAGGTGATTCCGCTAATTTATTCAGGCAGGGTATAGAACTTCAAAATGTTATGCCATGGACTATGCCATTCGGTTTTAAAATAAATGCCAACTTTTAAAAGGTAAAAAACAGTCAGACAATGAAAAAAATATTGAAACTTATCGGAAAATCAACCTTGGCAATATCATTATTGTTTTACTCCTGCCAAAGTTTGGATGAAATCAACGAGAACCCCAATGGGGTGGCTCCAACATCAGCAAACCCAAATATGCTGATGCCTACAATCTTGGTTGGGGTAGGCCAAAATTTGCTTAACCTGGGATATCAAGATATCGCAGGAGTTATGCAACATACACAAAAAGATGGATGGTATGGTGGACATAACCATTACGAGTGGAGCCTTCAAGATTGGGGACATTGGTATGCACTGCTTCGAAATAACCAATTTATGATCCAAAGGGCTGAAGAAACAGGATCCGATTTTCATAAAGCAGTTGGACTTACCATGAAATCGTTGATATTCGGAATGGTTACAGATTTGTGGGGAGATGCCCCATATTCAAAGGCACTTCAGGGAAATAATGATGATTTGCAGTACCAGTTCCCTGAGTTTGACAGCCAAGAGATGATTTATAGAGGGATTTTGGAAGATCTGAAAACAGCTTCAGAGCTTTTTGGTCAAAACCCAACTACTGGGGTAATACCAGAATATGATCTTTATTTTGCTGGAAATGTAGGGCGCTGGTTGAAGTTTACAAATTCACTTAGGTTAAGGTACTACATGCGTTTATCAGAAAAGTTGCCGGATTTTGCCAAATCAGGAATTGAGGAAGTTTATTCAAAAGGAAACCTTATCACTTCAGCAGCAGATGATGTTATGATGGATTTTATTGGTGCTTCATCGGCTGATTCTTGGCCTTCGGCAACTTCCTTTGACGCAGGATCAAATTTTAGACGACTTAAACCATGCAATACCTTGTTGGATCCTATGCTTGAAACTCAGGATCCCAGGGTTTCGGTATGGTTTAGACCAGTACATTGCCCTTGGGTAGAAGATCGAACACTCAATGTTGCCATGGATCCATATATCAGAAAAAATGGAGTACTTCAATCTGGGATCTTGTCCTTGGATGATGCTGTTTATGTGCAGGAGATTGCAGCAGGGAATGTCTTTACCCGACATTATAATCCAGAACTATTGGGTCAAAATTTGGATAACAGGAATTTTGTAGGTCTTCCTCCAGGCCATCTGCAACCATCAGCACACAACGAAAACCCTACACCTGGTCAACTTCTGGAAAATCAGCACGTATCACAGTTGGCCGATGTTTACAGGCTTTCTAAACACAGCCTTCTCAAAGCCCGTATCATTTCCGCGGCAGAGGTGAATTTTATACTTGCTGAAGCAGCATTGAAGGGATGGGCAGTTGGAGAGGCTTCTGGTCATTACAATGAAGGAATTAGAGCTTCATTGAATACGTGGGGTGTTGGAGCAAGTTTTGATGACTTTATTAAACATCCATCAATTGCCTACAATGGTACCCAAAAACAGATTATCGAACAAAAGTGGATAGCATCTTGGACAAATGCCTCCGAAGCTTGGTTTGATTTTAAGCGTACAGGATATCCTGCCTTGACCCCTGGGCCAGCATCGCCTGAACCTGTGTTGCCGGTAAGGTTTAATTATGGCAACAATGAGGTGAATTTCAATAATGCACAAGTAGAAAAGGCTATTCAAAGATTGGAAATTACCCCTTATGAAAAAGGGCGTGGGGCCAATAATCAATGGTCAAAACCTTGGCTGTTGCAAGGTACTGGAAAGCCATGGTAATTATATGGGTTGATTTTCAAGGTATTGTTTAAAATGAATCATTCCCATGGATTTTTCCATGGGAATGATTTTTTTAGGCATGGATTGCCAAATTTCTTGAAAAGTACATGAACAGTAATTTTCATTTTTTCTGATAAATAGCTTATATCTGAAGGGTGAAGGGTTTGCTAGGTAAAATAGTTGGCTGATTTGTGGATTTTAGAAGTGGATGTTTTAGGTTTTGATTGGTAGTTGGGGATTTTTCTTTATGGTTTGTCTGTAAAAGTCATCTTATTCCTACGATATCAAATGCCGCGTTAAGATAGTTTTGGTTAATACTTTTACCATAAGTAAATCCAATACCATATAGAAATTGGTCAGTAGCATTTATAGTTTAGGATTTCCAATTAATATTACTTTGATTTTTTTTAAATGGGATTTTTGAAAAAGGAACCAAGAACCTAAAATGAACTTTTAAGTTCTTGGAATTTTTCAGGTTAAACATTTCTTTAAATTCAAACTGATAATTATCAGCCATTTCCTGGAGGTGGTTTTTCCTCTGGATCTTCACTCATATCTCTAGCAAAGCCATCCATGGTTTCTTTTGAATCCAAAAGATCACAAGAGGTTGCAAAAAGAAAACTTAGTGTTAGTAAAGCAAGAATACATTTTCTATACATTGTATCAAATTTTGTTTTTTTTACTTGCCTAAATATTAAAAACAGTTGGATGTCGGAAGGATAGATGCTTGCTATCTCATTCATTAAATCTAGACTCCTTTTTCGTTTTTTAATGCTTTGGTATTCTAAGAAAATTATTTGTAAATGTCTGACATCAAGAATTTTCAATTATCTACACTACTAGTAAATAAAATCACAAAATTATTTTACAATAAAGGAAGTCTTTGGCCTAAATAAATAATAATGGAAAAGAATGTTATGTGAATTCCAATTATACAGCATGCTCTTTTTATGTTGTAGGTATATAGCCCATCAAGCTAGACTAATTTGTACCCCAAGCCCCAATGATAGAATAGGTTTAGAAAGAGATAGTAACTTGCTCAAGTCATTTCACTGCTTTGACCTTGTGTCCTTTGAAGTGCTTGTACCTGTTCAAAATCATCCTGATCAATCGATGCTATCCATAATAATTAAAAAAATAAATTCTCCCCAACTGTGATTTTTTCGGAACTTCTTACACTAATTGTTTGAAGTTTGATTTTCGATGGATAAAAAAAGCCGATTCATACAAGTAATAAAACAAAATGAAGGACTGATCTTTAAAGTTGCGATACTTTATACCAACAGTCTTCATGACAGGGAAGACCTGTATCAGGAAATTGTCTTCCAGCTTTGGAAGTCCTTTGACTCTTTTGGCGAAAAGTCCAAGTTAAGCACTTGGATGTATCGGGTGGCTATGAACACTGCCATTTACAACCTGAAAAGTAGCAAGAGGCAAGTAAATACCATCCCCATAGATATGGAGACAGATCTTTTTGCCGAAGAAGTCGATAAGTCGGAAGAGGCAAGGATAAAACAGTTATATGATAACATCCAAACGCTAAACTTACTTGAAAGAGGTATCATCCTGCTCTATTTGGAGGGAAAAAGTCATCAAGAAATTGCAGAGATCATTGGCATTACTAGCAGTAACGTTGGTACAAAGGTTTTGCGAATCAAAGAGAAACTGAAATCACGGATCATTAAAAAACAGTAATTATGGAACTTGAAGAAATGAAAAACACCTGGCAATCATTAAGTAAAAGAGTGGAAAAACAGGAACTCCAGACAAATCAAATCCTGGAAAAGCTTAAACAGGAAAAATATCAATCTAAACTCAATAAAATCGGTTATTCAGAATATGTGGGAACTATTGTCTGCTATATCGGAGCAGCTTATTTAACAATGAATTTTACAAAGGTAGACAGTCTGACAATGCAGATTTTCGCAATTATTGCTATTGTATTGCTTTTTGTTCTTCCTGTGATTTCACTGAAGTCTTTGCAAGCTGTCAGAAATGTCAACATCCCTTCCATGGCTTACATTGATGCAATTGAGGATTTTGCGCATAGAAAAATAAAGTTTCAAAGACTTCAGAAACTGAATGTTTCTCTTGGCTTATTTCTTATGCTTGTTGCTGTACCAGTACTTTCGTCCATACAGGGAAAAGCAATTGCACAAGTACCCCATTTTTGGACATTGATTTTCCCTGTTTCCATAATTTTCTTTTTGGTGTTCGCTATGTGGGTGTTAAAATCATACAATAAAATACTGAAAGAAACGGAAAAAATCCTTTCTGACATCCATAGCTAATACGCTCAAACACTTTGGTATTTTCAAATCGGCTGAAACTATCAGTAAAGGATAGCTATACCCAAAAAACAACCTGTAAAAAATATCACTATGACAATCACTTGACTTCCGCAGCATCCCTTTTGTGGGTAAGAAAGCTTATAAAGTCTATACAAAGGAAGCCATTGAGATAGCTCCATCTGATAGGGAAATCCCTATTGTAAAGAGGAAATTGACAGCGAGTAAATCTAAAAAGAACGAAATTGTTTTGTTGGAAGGATTAAATCACTTATTTCAGGAAAGCAAAACAGGACTCGTTTCTGAATATCCCCAAATTGAACAAACATTTGCCCCTAAAGCTTTGGAAGTAATCAGCAATTGGATCTTAAAACAAACTAAAAGATTGTACCATGAAAATTGACTTGGAAGAAAAGTTTGCCAAAATACAGCATCACTGGCATCCCTACATTGTGGGAGAGTTGAATGAGAACTTTGTTAAACTAGCCAAGTTAGAAGGAGACTTGGTTTGGCATAGCCATCAGGAAGAAGACGAGATGTTTGTGGTGGTCAGCGGCACATTGATGATGGATTTCAGAGATGGGAAAACCATATCCACCAAGCCTGGAGAAGTTTTGATTGTGCCAAAGGGCGTAGAACACAGGCCTTGGACTGCAAAAGGTGAAGAAGTGAAAGTTATGCTGATAGAGCCTAAAACCACTAAACACACCGGAGACCTTAAAGTGCAGCAAACTGTAGAAAAGCTGGAGTGGATTTAAAAATGCTTAAAACAGGCAGCTAATTATATAGCGTTCAAATGAAAAACCTGATAACAATCACTATCTGTAGTCCCTGAAGGATTTAAAAATTTATCATACATGCTCAAGAATAAAAGGAGAGTAATAGCCGTGGGTACAGGAACTGGTTCACTGACGTCCACAGGTTGGAGTTTGAATTTAACAAGGTCTTTTTCAATGACCTGTCACGCATTTTGAGACCCTGCCTTTACACCCAATACAAATGAAGATTAAGAAACGAGTTTTAAGTGCCTTTTTATTATCACCCTTTTTGGTTTTGGGCGTTGCCGTTATCTTTTTATCCATTAGATATTCCCCCACCTATGTCTACCGATTAATCACAATGAATATTGCGGATGTCTATGACTATAAACATTTTGAAAATCACAAGATTCGGGGAGCAGAAAGTGCAAATAGATTTATTTCTCAACCCAAAGAGGAATATATTGAATCACTATTTGATGATTTGGTAACCAAAACGGGGTTTAATGGCTTTGAAGAATGGGCTATTGAGTCTCAAACAACAGCGCTTATTGTTATTCAGAGAGACACGATCATTTATGAAAAATATTTCAATGGTTTTGGCAATTCTTCCTTTTTAGCTTTCTTTGAGAGGTATTGACTTACGTCTTTTACAGATATTAAGAATATTTCGAATCTTTAGGATTTTCAAAATTGCTAGGTATGTTGAAGCTCTCTCTTTCATCAACATTGTATTCAAGAAAAAAATAGAAGAACTTGCCATCTCACTCATATTCACGATTTATTTCGGTAAAGAGTCCACTAAGAGTAAAAAATCATAATGTCAACCCATTTACTTATACCACTCTAATAATAAAATCGTATATTTGTATTTAATTGTTTTAGAGACATGAAAAACAAACAAACATCTTTGCTTCTTGCTTTAGCCAAAAAGCTCAAAAAAGAGACTTCAACCAAAGAATTAGCAATTAAATCTTTGAGCTCTGCTGGTATTGTCACAAAGAATGGAAAGTTAACAAAGTCTTTCCCAAATCTAAATCGTGTTTTTTCGGTATCTGAATAGATGTATAGCAATAGATCAAACCTCTTAATTGGATTTCATGGTTGTGATGAATCTGTTGCTTTCGAACTTTTGAACAAACCCAAAAAAGTAAAAATAAGTGAAAAACCATTTGATTGGCTGGGGCATGGTTTTTATGTGTGGGAGAACAACTATGCTAGGGCATTGGAATGGGCTAGGGATAAGCAAAAACGCGGTAAAATTAAGAAAGCATCTGTTATAGGTGTCGTTTTTACACTTGATCATTGCCTTGATTTAATTGACAATGAATTCATTGGTATACTCTCAAAGTATTACGATCTAATGAAGATTGATTTCCAAAGTTTAGGTAAAGAATTACCAAAAAATAAGGATGTCAAAGAAGATGAGCATAAGGATTTGTTGATAAGAGAGTTAGATTGCGCTGTTATTGAATACCTTCATCAAAAGATAAAAGAAGCTATAGAAAGTGGTGAAGAACCTAGTTTAAGAGAGTTTGATTCAGCAAGAGGTGTTTTTATTGAAGGAGGCCCAGCCTTCCCTGGAGCCGGGGTACAGAAAAAAAGCCATATACAAATCTGCATAAGAAATATGGAATGCATAAAGGGATTTTTTATCCCAAGAATATGATCATTTGCAAGGTCTGATTTTAAGATGGAAAGAAAACCAAAAGTATTTTCAAGATGTAGGGTAAGATCCCAGATTTTATTTCGCTAAAGTTAAGCTTAATGTTTTGACAAAATTTTCATTGTCCATTTTTTTGACAATTTATATATTGCTAAAACATCAACTCTTTGATTTTTCAAAATATCACTATATCCCTTCACTTTAATTGATCAAATGTCATTAAATTTTATACCAAGTATGCTCAGAAAGTCTAAAGACCTATTTCACTTCTCCAAAACCTCCTAAATCCATTATTTGTAATATTTCAAACAAACTTATTTTTTTCAAGGTCAACAATTCATAACTCCATGACCAAAAAAGGGGAGGTGTATCCCCTTTCAATCCTCAAAAAGGACAAGTTGTCAAAATATACTCCACGGCCTTTTGGGCTTTTGAAGCTGCTTCCAGCAAGAGCCTTTTATCCGACCTTAATCTGTCTAGCCACACTTTGATATAGGCTGCTGAATTGTCCAACAATTTCTCTTCCATGATCCCTGTATGATTGCATAGGTAACTTGCACCCATTTCCGCCGTCAATTCCTCCCTACTATATCCTTCTGATCCAAACTCGTTGTATTCAACAATCTCTTTTCTATTGAGCCTATCCTGATGTCCAGTCGCATGCGTCAATTCATGGAATAAAACTGAAAAGTAATACTCCTGAGATTCAAACAGCCTTTTCTCAGGCATATTGATCAAATCCGAAACTGGCGAGTAATATGCTTCAGGAATACCATGTACAATCCTTGGAGGGTTGACCATTTCCCTGATGATCTGCTCACACCTTTCAATCGGTTCAGTATTTTCCAAAACCACAGTTTCCGGAATCTCAAAATCAACCCCATCAACATCTTCTATGTTGAAAACAGTATAATACTTGAGAAACCCCACTTTCCTAATTTTCGAAGGATGCATTCTTTTTGCTTCTTCCTCCATCAGTTTCCTTCCACTCTTTTTGTCAAAGTAGCTGAAACCCCAATAACATACAGGTAATCCCTTTGATCCTTTTCTTATCGAACCGCCTAAGCTTTGCGCTTGCTTAAAAGTCAAAAAATACGGTTGGCTAAATTGTCCGGATAACAGGATCCACATATTGATTCCCCTATAACATTTCTTGGTCACATAGTTTGCAGGAATCTCACCTCCCTGCCAAACCTGTCTCCAAGGGACAATCCCATTTTCAAGCTTTTCAATGATCAGATCGGACACCATCTGATAAACATCCTTTCTTTGTTTTTTTGCAATAGTCTTCATGATTTCTTCTTTTAGTTTAAAGATTTAATTATGAAGCATCACCAGGATTCAGCGTCCACTGAATGCAAGAGGAAACGGAATAAAAAGTAAGCGGAGCGCAACGGCTTTATGCCGTAGTCTCTTGCCATGTGTGGAGGATGATATCCTAAATTGCTGAGGAATTGAATAGAAAATAAAACTGACGACTTCAAGCAATCAAAGATTTAAAAATCCATCTTAAAAGTATTTTAAAACACATCACCCTATTGTCTTGACTTTGTTGAGTTTTTTTATTAAATTTGTAATAAAGTATTTATACTTTATTACATTGTTTTAATTGCATAATAAATACTTTCTTTAATCCATATGAATGACAATTCATTTCATCATCTTGACTTTTTAATGATTTTATTTTAACTTTACATAAAGTATTTATACTTTATGTTTTTATATATTAGTGCAAATTGTTAGTAATACCACCTTAATTCAATTTGTATGCTATTTTTTAAAATACTAGACTCTCAACTTTATTCAAGCCAAAAAATATCACTCAACTTTTTTTTTACAAAAACTTGATTTTTAGCAAAATAAATATTAAATTTACACATAAAGTATAAATACTTTATGTTTTTAAAATTAATCATATTAATCACAATCAATAAAATGATATTTATTTGAATCCTTTTCTATGGCACGAAGATCAAGGTTTATCATTTCAGAGTCTAGTATTAAGAAGTTTTTTCTAAACGAGAAGAAAGTGTTTTCAGAAGCGCAACTAAATAGTGTTTTAGACGAAAACCGATTGATATGGAATCTCCCTATTTCAATGAATGGAAAGAAATTCATCAACAAGCTTACGGAAAGTGGTATTCTTAGCATGCATGAAGTTGTTTTTTCAGGATATTTCCCCAATAAAACAAGGTACCTCACCAATACAGCAACAGTGTTTGACTTAGCTATATCACTAGCCTCAAAGGCTTACCTTTCCCACTATACAGCGGCCTTTCTTCTTGGACTTACGACACAGGTATCAAAGAGTGTTTACTTGACTTCTGAACAATCTCCCAAAAATAAAGACCGAAGTGTGATACTTCACCAAGAAGACATTGACAAAGCTTTCAATAAGCCCCAGAGAACCTCAAATGTCCACGGGGTATTTGGGGAATACACCATCATCTATCATAATGGAATGTACACTAATAAGGCAGGGGTTTTTTCAAAAGATGGATTAACATTCACCAATGTAGAAAGAACCTTGATTGATTTAGCTGTAAGACCTGTTTATGGAGGAGGGGTATTCAGAGTTTTGGAAATTTTCGAAAATTCAATCGATAAACTATCTGTAAATAAACTAAAGGCAATACTTGATAAATTAAGTTTCGTTTACCCATATCACCAAGCAATTGGTTTTTATTTAGAAAAGGCAGGACTGGATCAAAAGCGACTGTCTGTATTTTTGGAATATGATAGACCCAATAAATTTTACCTAACATATGATATGAAGGAAATTGATTATAACGAAAAATGGAATATCTTCTATCCTAAGGGAATGTGAGTTTTTCAAACTTTGATAAAACGTATTCAAAATAATAATCAAAGTCTTTTATGGTTTGTAAAGAGGAAACGGTAGTTTTTACATCGGTCCAGTTTTCTTTATGCAACTCTACACTTGTCCGTAGGATTGAGATAAACTTTAAAGGTACTTTTTTAGCTAAAAAAATATCCGAAAGCATTTTTACATTTTCAGGTTTTTCGGGGGCAATTTCAAATTCTTCCATTAAAAAATGAATATCGTAAAAATCTCTTGCCCTCGCCCTAGGTGAAAAGCCCGGCACTATCTTACTATAATCCGGCAGCTGTTGGCACAATGCCCTTAACTTTTCAAACACAATCATTTCCGGTGTATAAATGCGGATTTTAAACCCTTCATATTCAAAGTCTTTATTCCCTTCCACATGTTCATGTTTGCTAAACTCCAATTCAAAGATCGGAGAATTGTTGGTATGGATCTGAATTGCGTTTCTCCTTGCTGATTCTATGTTTCTATTAAACTTATCAAATTCACCTTTCCCTATCAGTTTGAACTCTACTTTATAGCCACCCCAGAAGTCTCTTAATTCTTCATTTGCCTTTTTGGGTTTTATTAAAAATTTGTAATCCAATACTACATAATCATATTCTGAAAATGTTTGCTTTAAGGTACTCTCTATTCGAGAGCTGATGCTTTCAATATCCTCCTTAAAATCACCTTCTGATATTGAGTAATCAAGATCATAAGAAGTTCTGGAAACATTCTCTGATGCATCTAAATAGGCTTAATAAATCGCATTTCCACCTTTCAAAACCAACTGTTCAACTAAGGTGTCATCTGATACCAATGCGATTATGGTTATTCGCTTTATTCTATTTACAATTGAAATATCCATGGTTAAAATTAATTTTATTTACTGGAATATGAAATTCGATTTAAATAGTGAAATCGAAATTTTCTTTATCTGTCTAGTTTCTAGTAGCTTTCTTTTAGAGAAATGACATCCTAAATTGCTGAGGAATTGGATACAAAGTAAAACTGGCGACTTCAAGAAATTATCAGTTTCTGACAAATGGAAAAAACATCTCAAAATAGCTACTTTTAACCGTTAAAAACAGTGCTGTTTTCTACTTAAAAACCAAAGAAAAAAAAGACTTACGAGTTCCGAGTAAAAGACAAAAAGGTGACTTCGGAACCAGTTTCAAGAGCGGAATGTCGTAGACAATCCTACATCTTGCTGACTGCAAAAAGCAGCAGTCTGACGCCTTTCGGCCTCCGTTTTCACCATTTTCAAGATTGCTACTTTTAACGGTTAAAAGTTGGGGGTTTTTCATTGGAAAAATCGACTCTTGAAACAATAGGGTTATACAGGGAAAAGGGCAGTTTGAAAATGACTATATTCAAAGAGACAAATCTGTTATTTCTTGGCATATGAAAAATATTTATCATGAAGGAGAATTAGATAAACAAGCAACTGTTGCAAAAAATGCAACAGTTCAAAAAAATGGATACTGTGAAGAAATTGGTTATTAGCGTATTAAACAAAGACCTCAAGATCAAGTCGCAAATATGAAATGGGATAAAATCATCACCACGGAGCAGGAATATGAAAATGCTTTAAAGAGACTTTCTTCAATATTTGATACCAATCCAGATAGTCCTGAAGGAATGGAAGCAGAGCTATTGGTTACACTGATAGACAAATTTGAAAAAGAAAACTATCCTATCGCTTTACCAGAGCCTATCACCGCTATCAAAGAAGCTATGGTAATGAAAGGGCTAAAAGATAAAGACTTGATTCATGCTATTGGCAGTAAGACTACTGTAAGCCTTGTACTCAACCTTAAGCGTGCTTTGACCATTGCATGATCAGAACCTTCACGAGCTTTTAGGATTGCCAGTAGAGGTTTTGATACAACCTTTTAAACTCAATAACAGTCAGGAAATGGTGAATTAATTTATATGTTGATTCGAGTTGCACATATCGTCAAGGAGACCTTTACTAATCAAGCTGGAAATGTTTTTTATCTCCATCTTAAAGAGGTATTGAAAAAGGGTGAAAGCATTGAAGTTTCTTTTAAAGACACATCTGCGCCTTCTTCTTCATTTTTGAACTCTTCTTTTGGTGCTCTAATTGAAGAAATAGGCTTACAAGAATTCCTTAGTTTGGTCAAGCCTAGAGAGCTTACACCAACGCAAGCGCAAATGCTAAGGCATTATATACAAGGATTTAAATCAGATAGTAGGGAACATTAAACTTAAGAGGCTTCGGCCTCTTTTTTGCTGAAATTATATTTTTTACTCCCATTGATATGGTTTTAATTCTATAAACTTCAAAATTTTCTTAATTTGAGTTTTTTAAATCAGTCCTAAAAAAATATGACACGCATGTTAGCCATAGGATTAATTATTTCTGGAGTTGTTGATATAATTGGGTTTGCTTACTTTTTTGATCAAGACACCATCTTTGGCTAATTGATTGAGATATCCCGCAGCGGTAGGACGGCTGATGCGAAGGGCCTCTTGTAAATATTCTATTTTGGTGTGAGGATGATGGAAAAGGTGGTTGAGCAAATCCTGAATGTAAAAATTTTTTGATTTTCTTTATCATGTGAAAGACTATTGTAAAGAAAATTGAAATTCTTTTACATTGTATTCGCTAAATATTAAGAGTTTCTTGTTCTTTTTATTTTTGCTACCATTAATTGCCTGAACTAAATGATATTTTGAGATGATTAAATCTTTTAATCGGCTCAGAGTGGATTTATTCCATATCGGAATATGGAATAATTTCTTCATGGTATATTGAAATGAATGTTCACTCTAAATCTTAAAATAAAGAATTAAGGGCTTACCTAATCTTCCCTTCAACAATATTCCTCGCTTTTTCCCTAATAATCTCCTTCAACCTCTCTGGAGCATCAACTCTGACCTCGTCACCATGTGATAGAATTTCAGCGATCAATTCATATTCGATTTTCACTCGGAGACGGATGGTTAAGATTTTGTCATCATCTGCCAAAATCTCCTGACTTGCATGCAAAGGAAGAGATTTGATATAGCGACCTTTGAATTCTGGGAATGTCAGAATTACTTCTTCAACAGGATTGTCAGTTTTATTGATAACGCCAAATAGATCACGGAAATAGGCTTCAAAATCAATCTTCCGATTGACTTTAAACCTTTCTTTGGTTAAGTTTATCTCGTGAACCCGGTCTAGCGCAAATACTTTGAATTGATTATTTTCGTCGTAAGCCAGCAAGTACCAACGATGTTTGAATTCTTTCAGCGCTAGTGGTTTTAGGACTCTTTCTTCTGTTTCCCATTTCCAATATTTACCATAAGTTATTTGAATCTTTTTGCTGTGCTCTATGGCATTGATGATGGTAGAAAAGTACTCTGTCCCTTTAGCTACTTTCTGCTCCATAAAAACATAACTAGGCACTTTCCCTCTTTTCCCAAAGAGTTGAAGGGTATCAAAAACTTCTAAGAGCTGTATGTTTTGTTCGCTGCTTCCTTCGGTATCGATGGCATATTGGCCGGATTTGAAATCATATTTGATGGAGATGCCAAAAAATTCATTGATCTCGGCCAAATCCCTATTGAATGTACGCTTGGAAATGATCAGTTCCCTTTCGAGATCTTCTTCTTTCCTTGCCAAGTGATTTTCAAGGGTTTCCCAGTCAAAAGCCTTTCTTCTGGCTAATTTGATGATTTCAGCCTGTCTAATTAAAGAATCTAACTTGCTCATGATCGAAAGATAAGCATAAGTATCACCAAAATATGTCAGTGTTATTTTTTTGTTAAGACATATTTTGTCTGAGGCTGTGTCTATCTTAGCTGTATAGAAAAACTCAAAAACATGATAGATTTTATTGGTGACATACACGGACATGCAGACAAGCTCGAAGCTTTACTTTTAAAATTGGGCTATTCCAAAAGTAACGGGATCTATTCGCACCCTGAGAGAAAAGCTTTGTTTGTAGGTGATTATATAGATCGCGGACCGAAAATCACAGAAACACTTGAAATCGTCAAGAATATGGTAGAAAGTGAAAACGCCATTGCTTTGATGGGAAACCATGAATACAATGCTATCTGTTTTAATCTTAAGGCAGCGGGTGGAGGGCATTTAAGAGAGCATTCTGCTAAAAACATCAATCAGCACCAAGCAACCTTAAACCAATTCCAGAATAAACAGCATGAATATGAAATGTATTTGGAATGGTTTAAGACACTTCCCCTTTTTTACGAGACTGAAGAGTTCCGAGCAGTTCATGCTTGCTGGGATAAGGAAAGCATCGAATATTTGAAAGAAAATTTGGTTGAAGGTAAGTTGACTGATGAGTTGATATATCAATCAGTCAAAAAAGGATCTCCACTCTATGAAGCTTTTGAGCAAACTTTGAAAGGTAAGGAATTGAAATTACCAGATGGACTTTTTTTTACAGACAAGGACGGTGCAAGGAGAACTGAAATCAGAATAAAATGGTGGGAAGACCCTAATCAAATGACGTATAAAGAGATCAGTGTTGAGCCCATCGATAATTTACCTGATCGGCAGGTAGATGTCTCAGGAATAGGCTCAATAGATTATTACCCTGAAAGTGACAAAAAAGTGTTTTTTGGGCATTATTGGCTTAAAGGAGAACCAGCTCTATATAAAGACAATATTTGTTGCCTAGACTACAGTGTAGCTAAGGATGGTAAACTTGTGGCTTACAGAATGCATGATGAACTTCATTTACAAAGGGAAAATCTTCTTTATGTTTAATTTTCGCAATCTTGAAATCAGAATTTATCCAGAACTTAAGAATTTTGAACAATGAATAACCTTGATAAGAAAGACAAGTACCTAGGCTGCATTTTGGGCGGAGCTATTGGAGATGCTTTGGGGGCTCCAATCGAATTTTTAAATTATGAATCTATCATCAGCAAATACGGAGCTTCAGGTGTTCAATCTTATGTAGAGCATCCAAATGGCAAGGGTGAATTTACAGATGATACGCAGATGTTGCTTTTTACAGCTGAAGGACTATTGAGGGCTAGGCACAGGGCTGAGCTAAAGGGCATTGGCGGAGCACAAACCCAAATCACCTACCAATCTTATCTGAGGTGGCTGCATACACAAGGAGTAAATGTAATTGGCTCAGTCAAATCACATGGGTTTATGGAAGGTTGGCTAATCAAAAAGACTGAATTGTACAAAAGAAGAGACCCTGGAGGTACTTGCATTAATGCACTGAAATCTGAAAAGATGGGTACTGTTGGAGCGCCAATCAATGATAGTAAAGGCTGTGGTGCAGTGATGAGAATAGCTCCTGTTGGTTTGATATTCAACCATAATCGAAAAATCGCATTTGAGGAAGGAGTGAGGGTTTCAGCCATAACGCATGGTCACCCATCTGGATTTTTGAGTGGGGGATTATTGTCTTCTATAATCGCAGATTTGTCAATTGGTCTGGATTTGAAGACTTCAATTTCCAACGGACTTAGGATTTTGAAAAAATGGGAAAATCACGAGGAAGTTTATCAGAAGGTCAGCCAAGCTAGAGCTCTTCACAAGAAATATATAAACAAAGAAATTAGCCAAGATACCATAAATGAAATAGGCGAAGGTTGGGTAGCAGAAGAAGCATTAGCTATTTCCTTGCTATGTGCACTTCATTATTCACATGATTTCAAAAAAGCAGTAACCACCTCCATCAATCACAATGGAGATTCTGATAGTACTGGCGCCATTACAGGGAACATCGTAGGCCTTATAGTTGGGCAGCATCTTATCCCAACCGAATGGAAAGAAAATCTGATGTTTAAAGAAATCGGAGAAGAAATAGGGAATGATTTAGCCATTGGTTCTAAAAGCACCTATTTCGATTATGACGAAGATTGGCATTTGAAATATCCTGGGTATTAAAAGAGTTTTAAATAAGACTATTCTAAGATCCTACTATATCTCTCCTCCAACAATTCTAAGTATGCTTCCTGCATCCCATCAGTAAGAAAAGAATTTAGGATCCATTGTATGCCTTTCTTTTTGAACTTTAAGAAACGCTTAAAAACACCTTCAATCTGCTTATCTGTTAATCCAAGATTCTGGCCATAGGAGACAAAATCTGTCCTTTTGAGCCTGCTCTTTTTTCCGCCCATAGAAAGTGCCAGTTCTTCTTTGTCTTCAGGGTTGGCTATGGATACATTAAGCAAGTCATAAGCAGGTGCCAACGTCCAGCCTGATGAAGCTTCGATCAAGGAAAAATTCTTTAAGTGCATGTCATTATTTCCTGTAAGAAATGAAAACACGGTGATTTCGAATAAAATCAATTTATCCAAGACGGTATTAGAAGCGAACGATCCGACAGCTTTCCCCACTTTCTCCATGGAGCTTTTGTATTTGTCAAAGGCTTCTGTGATCTGGAACATATCGATCATGTGAATCTTTTCCAAATTCTCTGTACGGTCTATTCGTTTGGTGATGTAGGAAAGCTCTCCGGATTGCAATTGGATCAAAGACGATGGAACTACAGGAATACCAAAATCTTCAGCCATTCGCATTGTTAGATGTTCATTGGCTGGTAATTCAGGAAATGCAACAGTAGGAGGTTTGAAGATGTAATTGCCTCCCAAAGCGCCTACAATAGTCAATCTTTGATCACTTTGTCCCTGTACTTCTTTGATTAATGACATAGACAACTTGGGTTGTACACCAGGAACTGAAATGGAACGGTCAATCACATGCTTGGCAAGTGTTGTCATATCATCAATGGAATAAGGCATAAGGGGTGATGTCTGCGTCCCGAAAAATTCAATAGCACACTTGGCATGAAAATCCTTTTCTTGTTCTTCCAAAGGTTTGTAACAGTAAAGACACTTATCCTTCATGATCATGGGTAATAGGTTTAACATGCACAGCTCCAATACAGTTTTGACAACAAGCCAACAACAATCCCATTCGATCATTAGGGTTTAGCTTCCAATTTTTTGAGGCGATGTCCAAAAGCCAGCCTTCAGGGATCAGTCCTTCAAAAAAAGGAAACAGTCTGTTACTTACATAAGGTTTGTCAATCACCGGCATGCTGAAGGTGATGTACTGATAGGGAAATGATTGAATATATTGCTCAGTATATTCAAAGGTGTACTCCCCATCATCCGTTTCAGTAAGCATTCCCGCCAGAATATCTTTATAATAAATCTCCGCCTGTCGCATCATTAATAATTTTACTGTTTACCGGAGCCAATTCATGTCCGAACATTTGGAGCACCAAATTTACTTTATCGAGATTCAGGTTGGTCTTACCCTGTTCTATCTTTCTAATTACAGTTAAGGCTACACCACAGCGATCTGCGAATTCCTCTTGGGTCATTCCTGTTTCTTTTCTTCGTTCCTTAACAAAGGCTGAAAGTCTTTTCATTATATGTATTTAAATATAATACAGTTCAAAGATATTATTTTATATGTAAAAAAGTATAATAATGAAGAAAATATTTATTCTATATGTATTTAAATATAAAACAATTTAAAAGAAATATAGACGGCTTTATTAACATTTAACAGATAATCAACTCTACCAAATATCAAGTCCATATATTCATCCACATATTTTTTTCAAAAACCTAAAGACTAATTAAGTATCTAACCTTCTCTTATACAACAAAATAAAAAATAATTTTCACAAAAAAATAATCACAGTTTGTGGTCAAAGTGTGAACATTTCCAGTCTATACATACCAAATTACCTATCCATCAAAGCCCCTACACATGACCAAGATAGAACTGATCACCAAAGAAGATCTCGAAGAATTGAGATTACAACTCTTGGAAGATCTCCAAGAACTGCTCAAGCTCAAGCCCAAGGAGAAAGATCAAAGGGACTGGGTGAAAAGTGATGAAGTGCGAAGGATGCTCAAAATTTCTCCAGGATCATTACAGAACCTAAGGATAAGAGGGCTTCTGAATCCCAAGAAAATTGGAGGATCATATTATTATCAGTCAAAAGAGATCGAGAACCTATTCAAATAATTGATTATGGCCAATTATAATCTCAAATCAACCCAAGACAAGATCTTGGGGATCTACAGCAAGCTTCAAAAAGATGAATCAATTCAACTTTCCCATATGGCAATCTGCATGGCCCTTATTGGAGAATTCCTAAAGAATCAGGGAAGGAGCCGTTTTCGGATCACCCGAAAAATGATCATGAAAAACTCACAGGTCAAATCTCTGAGTACTTACCACAGATGTATGAAAGATTTGGTGAGGAAAAAAATCATCACCTACAGCCCTTCCTACCACCCAAAGCTAGGAAGTGTGGTTCATTTTGTTTGAAAATAGGGTAAGCGGTAGTATATGGAAAAACAGCCGAAATGTTTATCAATGACGTGAAATATTCCTCATTCAATGTAAATAAGATGCTTGGAGAAAACTCAAAAGGATAAATAAGAGACTATGCATGGTTAGTTTATTAGAGGGTTAAATTATAACTTTTATACCTCAAAAATTTGAAGTGAAAAATGTTAATCATATATTTAACAATCTTTTAAAATCAATTTAATGCAAAATACATAATATTAGTTTGGAAAAAGATTACCATATAGAGTCAAAGGTTTGGATGGGGTTTTTAAAAGGAAACCAAGATTCCTTCAAACAATTATATCTGAAATATATTGATGACCTTATTGTATATGGTTCTTTTTTTTGCAGGGATAGGTCAAGAGTAGAAGACTCAATCCACGATGTCTTTGTAGAATTGTTTAACAGGAGAGAAAACTTATCTCAGAATATAAATGTCAAATTTTATCTTTTTGCATGTTTAAGAAGGCAGTTGAAAAGGACTTTGAAAAATTTCCCAATTTTAGAATTCAAAGAAGGGAATGATCGAGATTTGGAAATTATCGATCTAAACTTCGATCCAATAATTCATAATGAGGAACAAAAACTGATAGTTTTTAAACTAGTAAAAGCGATAAATCAAATCAGTAAAAAGAAGAAAGAAATTATTTATCTTTATTATGTACAGCAATTGACTTATGCTGATATTAGTTTGCTTTTGGGAATTTCACTTTCTTCATGCAGAACCTTGATGTACCGAGCTATCAAAGATCTCAAGGCAAATTTTGAAATAGACACGATGATTCCTGAAAATATTGATTTGAGCTTATTGAAAAATGCGATTCAGTTGTCCGTAGCCTGTGGGTTTTTGATAGTGTAATTTTTTTCAGCGTTTTTACATCTCAAAAACTTATCAATCCGATTTATTCCCTGTTTTTAAGTAGCTGACAATCAGGTATAATTTAGCTTTTTGTTAATTTTATTTTATTTTTTGTCTATGCAGATGCCTCTTTTTGCTCTTTTATATTGTGATGACACATTACTGCCATCTTTTTATAAAGGTCAATGGAAAATAACAACGAAAAAGATAGTGTCGAAAAATTTTTCGGACAGTTTGGTAAATTTCTGAATAGTGCATTTAGGAGTTCGTCCCATAAGGCTATTTCTTTGAAAGAGAAAGAACTGCTGTTTGAGAGGATAGTAAATACTACAAATGAAATAAAGAATAAACCTTGCCACAGTAATTTGCAATGGTATAAATATGCTGCAGTGTTTATTGGGTTTATTGTATTGGTGGGATCAGTTTATTTCACGGCAATTTTCAGTCAGGAAAAAGTGGACTTTGAAAGTATGCTCAGCCAGTTGGATGTTGAAAATCTAGACCAAGCACAATTGATCATCAGCGACCAAGAAACTATAATATTAGAAGGAGAATCATCATTCATCGATTACCAAAGTACAAAGAGTGTAGTAGTAAATGAAACCCAAGCACCAAATTCTTCAATGGGTGAGTTTAACACATTGATAATTCCTTATGGCAAACGTTCACAAGTATTGCTCCCAGATGGAAGTAAGGTATATCTGAACTCAGGCTCCAAGATGGTGTATCCATCTGATTTTTCTAAAAACAGAAATATCTATCTTGAAGGCGAAGCATTTTTCGATGTTATTAAAGATGAATCAAGCCCATTTATAGTGACTACTAAAGAGTTGAGCTATAAAGTTCTAGGTACTTCTTTCAATGTGAATTCTTATAGTACAAGTGAAGGCAGCAGCGCTGTTTTGGTCTCCGGAAGTATAGAAGTTAAGCCAGAAAATGAATCGTTTTTTCGTTCAGAAAAACATATCCTAAAACCAAATCAGAAAGTCCAATTGATAAAAGAATCAAAAACAATCAACATCCAAAATGTTGATGTGGAGCAATATGTAAGCTGGAAGGATGGCTATTTGATCTTCGATCAGCATTCGATCAAGCAAATTAGCGAGAGATTGGAAGTGTTGTATAATGTAGAGATAGAAGTGTCTAAAAAGGCTCTAGCAAGTGAGACATTCACAGGTAGGCTAGATCTAAAGACAGATATCGAAAAAGTGTTGAAAACAATTGCCTCAACCTCAGGGGCCACCATTACAAAACAAGAAAGGAGGTATGAATTCAATTGAAAATTATGAAAATAAAAATCGGAAAGTGCTGTAACACTTCCCGATAGTAACACTACCCCTGCCAGGGTAGGATTTAATTAATGTAAAACATCAATATTACAAAGTTATGAAAAAAAAGTTTTCAATCGGTATCCCTATGCCAAATGGGTCGTACCGTCTTAAATTGATTTTGTGTATGAAGCTCATTGCTGGATTATTGTTTTTGGGAATGATGAATGTTTCTGCCAATACATTCTCTCAGAGCAACCTAGTCACTTTGGAATTGAACCAAGCAAGTTTGAAAGATTTCTTTGACCAAGTTCAAGACCAAACGGACTACTTATTCTTTTATCAAGACAAATTGATAAAAGCTAATCAAGGCAATAAAATCACATTGAATATAAAGGATAAACCTTTAGATCAGGTTTTAGTCAGCATCCTGGAATCAAGAAACTTGACTTATGAGATTTCGGGAAGACAGATAGCAGTAATTCCATCTAAAAAAGCTCCTGTCTTAACTAATCCATCCACCAAAAAGATTGATTTGCAAGATAGGGTTGTTAGTGGATTGGTTAGAGATGAAAATGGAGAACCACTTCCAGGGGTTTCTATTTTGATCAGAGGGACTTCTAAAGGAACAACTACTGATTTGGATGGGAAATTCAGTATTGAAGTGCCAGAAAATGCTACTTTGATTTTTCAATATTTGGGATTCAAAAAGGAGGAAATCCAGGTTGGTAACCGTTCTGAAATCACTGTTTCGCTCAAAGCCGATGTTTCAGACCTAAGTGAATTTGTCGTTACAGGCTATGGTGTACAAGAGAAGAGAGCTGTCACGGGCTCTATGTCATCTGTCAGTGGGGCAGATATCGAAAATCTACCTGTTGGATCATTTGACAAAGCATTGCAGGGTAGGGCAGCAGGAGTCTTGGTGCAATCATCTTCAGGTGTACCCGGAGGACAAGTTAATATCAATATAAGGGGGCAAGGTTCCATCACTGCGGGCAATCAACCACTTTACATAGTAGATGGAGTACAGCTAAATAGTGAAAGTGTAAATACCAATAGGACAGAAAACAATCCTTTGGCATTTTTGAATCCAAATGACATAGAGTCAATGGAGATACTAAAAGATGCGGCCGCGGCATCTATTTATGGGGCGCAAGCAGCCAATGGCGTAGTTCTAATTACCACCAAAAAAGGAAAAGCGGGGAAAACAAGATTCAACCTCAACTATTACAAAGGTATCACCGAACCTATGCCAAAGGTTCAAATGATGAATTCCCAGCAGTTTATAAATGCGAGAATTGAAGCCATGTCAAATAGGTTTCCGGCAAGAACACCTGAAACAATTCGTACTGGTGTGCTAAATGATTTGAGACTGCCTACAGATCTGACTGATGAGCAAATAGCAGGTCTCCCGACTTATGATTGGCAGGATATTGCTTTTAGAACAGGTGTAGTTGACAATCTAGATCTTACTGCATCAGGTGGAAATGACAAGACAACTTTCATCATGTCAGGTTCATACAACAATCATGTAGGAAATGTCGTGGCTATAGATTTCCAAAGGGCAACTGCTAGATTGGGGGTGACACACAAGGCCAATGAAAGACTTACTTTTGAAATGAATACCAACCTGAGTTCTATTGTACAGAATGGAAATGATGGAGTTGGTACTACAGGTTTATTTGCCGCCCCTCAATTTGCCTCGCCAATGATTGTTCCTACTGAGCCATTTAGGTTAGAGGATGGTTCATGGAACGCTCCCTTAGGTGGATTGCCTGGTACGATGCGCTACAATCCTGTCCAAACAGCCGAATATAATACAGCAAAGTCTAGGCAAAGATCCGTAATTGGTAATTTCTCTTTGAGGTATAAAATCTTGGACAACTTAGAGTTCAAATCTTTCTATGGACTCGATTATCGTATTATTTCCTCAGAGTTCTACATAGACCCCAGAACTGAAGGTGGGTTTGGAAGACAAGGGTTTTTACAGATCGAAACCATGCAGAATACAAACTTTATCACGAACCAAACTTTAAATTATAATACTCAAATAAATGATAAAAATCGACTAAACATATTGCTTGGAGCTGAATACAGGAGTGATATGAGGGAACGTGAAGGCGCTACAGCAGAAGGTTTCCCTACACATCAATTCAGAAGAATGTCATCAGCATCCACACCGCTTACGACTTTTGGTACATGGACAGGTTTCAAGAGGTTTGGGGTATTTGGACAAGCAAATTTCGAGCACGACAAGAAGCTGTTTGCAAGCGCTATTCTTCGTTATGATGGGTCAAGTAGATTTGGTGCCGACAATAAATTTGGATTCTTCCCGGCCTTTTCTGTTGGATGGGATTTTTCGCAAGAAAGTTTCTTGTATGATTCCAAAAGTGTGGATCAGTTGAAACTGAGATTTGGTTATGGACAGACGGGAAATGACCAAGTGGGGAATTTTGCTTCCAGAGGACTCTATGGTGGAGCAGGAAATTATGCAGGCAATCCCGGTATTCAACCAGGAGGAATAGCTAATGTAGATCTAGGATGGGAAAGGAATATTACTTACAATTTAGGTCTTGACTACTCCTTCTTCGAAAGAAGGTTGTACGGTGCGATTGAGGTATTTCACAGAACCAGCAAAGACCTTTTGCTCAATCAACCTTTGCCTTGGATTTCTGGATATGGGAATATCTCAAATAATATAGGTGAGGTCGTCAACAAAGGTGTTGAAATTGAAATATCCTCTGATATTATTAGAAAGAAGGATTTTTTATGGAAGAGTAGTTTTAATATCACCTTTTTGGACAATGAAGTCACAAGGCTATTTGATGATCTTGAAGTGCTTCCAGGTAACCAGTCTGTTAGGGTAGGGTATCCTTTGAGAACTAACTTTGAAGCATCTTATGCCGGTGTAAATTCGGCTACAGGGAGACCAATGTGGTATGATGCAAACGGTGATATTACTTACAACCCTCTGAATCCTGGAGATTATCAGATTTTCGGAAGTGAACTTTCAAAATATTTTGGAGGATGGGCCAATACATTCACATACAAAAGTTTGTCCCTAGATGTGTTCTTTACTTATGATATGGGCAGGGAGTATTACAATAATGCAAATGTTGGTTGGTATAGAAATGGTTTTGGGATTAGAAATGCCCTAGAAAGTGTGTACCTAGAGAGATGGACTGAGCCAGGGCAAATCACACCACACCCAAGGCCATTTGAAGGCGGTGCCGAAACGAATGGTGCTTCATATATAAGAAGTTCGAGCAGATTTTTGGAGGATGCATCATTCATTAGGTTGAAGCAAGTCACACTTGGTTATGATATCAATCCCAAGCTTTTGAATAGACTGAAGCTGACCAACGCGAGGATTTATGCGCAAGCTGTCAATTTGCTTACATGGACAGCTTGGACAGGATACGATCCTGAATTCTACCTTGGTGCAGATGGTTTTACCAGCAATCAAGGGATCGTCCCACAAACGAGAAATTATACAGTAGGAATACAACTTGGATTCTAAAAAAACAGACATCATGAAAACTTTAAATAAATACTTGATTTTGTTTCTGATGATTTCTTTCACAGCATGTGAAAGTTTGGTAGAGACAAATCCACAGCAAAGTATAGATGCAGATGAAGCATTGACAAGTCCCGAGGCAGTTAGAGCAGCTACAAACTCGGTTTTTAGCAGGCTAAGGGCGATCAGTCAATATGGTAGGGATCTCATTGCTATTCCGGAGGTGCTGACAGACAACTCAATGCAAGCTGGAACAGGGATAAGGCTTACCGGTGAAGCCAATAATCAGCCAGGTGCGCATATAAATAATTGGCAATCATCTTATTATGCTATAAATGAAGCGAATTTGATTTTAAGGGCGTTGGAAGAAAATTCTTTTAATGTTGATTTTAAAAATGAAATTGAAGGGCAAATCAGGTTTCTGTTAGGGCTATACTATCATAATCTGGTTCGGACGTATGCTTATGATCCTACCGCTGTTATTGAGGAAAACAACAGAGGTGGAGTTCCGATTTTGAAATTTGGAATTCGGAATACCAATGAAATAGTCCTTGAGGCTAGAGCACCAATCAATGAAGTTTATGAATACATCTATGAAAATCTGGAAAAGTCATATTCACTTCTTGAAAATGTGAATACTCAAACTCCCCATTATGCCTCACACGGCGCAGCAGCTGCACTATTGTCTAGAGTCGCGTTGTACAATGGTGACTATCAGAAAGTAGTTCTGGAAGTCGAAAAGGCTTTAGATTCAGGTATTGGGACTTTCCAAAGTAACCAAAACTATTTTTCTTCTTGGAGACAGGAAATCCATCCGGAATCCATATTTGAAGTTGTCTTTATGACGAATGAAAATGTGGGTCAGAATGAATCCCTAAGGGCTACTTTCACAACCAGATTCAATGATCAAACAACTACGGCAACCTCACATGGACTTGCGGTATTTAGTGAAGACCTTTTGACTTTATTCGCTGAAGAAGATGTAAGAAGAAGTTTGATTTACAGAGGACTAGGAATGAATAGTGGAGTTTTTGAAACAACAAAGTTCTTTAGCAGAAGTGGGATCAATAACTTGGATAATGTACCTGTAATCAGAGTGTCAGAATTATATCTCAATAGAGCAGAGGCTTATGCAAGATTAGGTAATATTGATTTGGCAAATGAGGACCTCAACGTAATCAGACAAAGAGCAGGTCTTGAAGCTGTAGAGCTTCAGGGAGAAGCGCTCATTGAGGAAATACTTACACAAAGGAGGATTGAATTGGCTTTCGAAGGGCATAGGTCTTTTGATTTGAAAAGGTTGGGTCGTGATATTGTAAAAGAGTTTGGAATTATTCCATTTGATGACTTTAGGACTTTGGCAAGAATTCCAATTAGGGAAGTGGATATAAATAACAACCTCCTTCAAAACCCAGGTTATTAATTTCAAAAACTGATAAAATTATGAAAACCATAAAATATTTAATCGTCCTGATGACCCTCTGCGCCTTGACTACAAGCTGCTTTGAAGTTTATGAAGATAGATACCTCTTTACAGACTCGCTAGTTGAGTTCCAAAATGCAGTGGTCTCAAACAATGCTACGGGAAGATCATATCCTTTAATCAATCAAAGAAGTGTAGGTGTTGTAAACTATCAAGTAAATTTGATTGGTGGGCATTTGCCTGAAAGTCAAACTATCAATTACCGAATTGTAGAATCTGAAAGCAATGCTATAGAGGGTGTTCATTACAATATTGATAACGAGGGTACGTTTATCATTCCTTCTGATAGTAGTTTTGGGTTTTTAGAGGTACAAAGGCTGGCATTCGAAAGGCAGGGCAGCACCAACTATATTCTGGTAATAGAACTTTTAGGCAACAACCAGGTAGCGCCCAGCAACAATCACAAAACCATTGGTTTATCATTTTAATAAAAAGGTGTGGTTGTATGACCACACCTTACCTACTTAAAATTTAAGAAGATGAAATTATTATTAAAATTAGCTGTTCTCATAATTTCCCTAGCTAATTTAAGTCAAGTTTATGCTCAAGAACTTCCTTTGCAGTCTGATTTAAATAAAATGGAAATGTTGGGCTGGTCCCAGCAAGATAAGATTGCAATAGATAGCATGGCTAATTCGATGGAGAGGATCAACAGCCTGCTTATAGTAAAGAACGATACTTTAATCTATGAAAATTATTTTAATGGTTTTGATAAGGATGGATATAGCAACATAAAATCTGGTTCTAAAAGTGTTTTGAATATCCTTATTGGATTAGCTATACAGGAAGGATATATAAACTCTATTGACCAAAAAATACCTGAGTTTTTGCCTGAATACTTTTCAGATACCACTGATTTGAGGAAAAGAGAGATATCCATCAAAGACTTGATGACAATGCAATCAGGATTGAAACCTACAAGTTTGGAGCATTATGCAAGCTGGGTAGCAAGTGAGGATTGGATTGCTTACGCATTGAACCTTCCCTTAGATGCTGATCCAGGGACATACTATGGGTATAGCACAGGAGATACACACCTTCTAGGTGTCATTCTATCAAAAGCAGTTGGAATGTCCGCTTTGGAATTTGCCCAAAAACACCTGTTTGAACCAATGGGAATACATGTGACCCAGTGGACTGCTGATCCTTTGGGCTTTCATGAAGGGGGAAATAATATTTTTATCAAGCCTATTGATTATGCAAAAATAGGTATGATGGTGAAAAATGGTGGACGATACAATGGAAAGCAAATTATCAACTCTGCCTGGTTAGAAGAGAGTTTATCATTCAAGGTCACTCCTCAAGGGATATCTAGACCATTCCCAATAGATGGATATGGCTACTTGTGGTGGTTGATTGACGCGTCGGGATACAAAACATACTGTGGTATTGGATTTGGTGGGCAATATATGATGACCATTCCAGATCTGGACATGATTATCGTTTTGACATCTAAGTACAAAGGGAGTGCACCTTCCCAACACTTTTCAGATATCGCAATTTTGATCAATGATTATATTTTAAAACCAATTAAAAATTGAAACTAAGGTGGGGAAATTTAACAAACACAAAAAAAACCTAGTGGGATTGTTTTTGGCCATAGTACTTTTTGCTTGTCAAAATACTAATCAAGATTCCGAGAAAAATACACTCTTGGCTATCGAAAAAGCCATCATTGGGCAGAAAGATAGTTTTTTTTATATCAACTCTGAAGAATATCAAATCAGCTCAGACCTTCCAATAGGGTTCTTTGATTCGGGAACAGGTGGACTTACGATCCTAAACTCCGTGTTGGAGTTTGATGAATTCAACAATGCAAAAAGGTCTTTCGGGAGTGATGGTATTCCAGATTTTGCCAATGAAAAATTCATTTATCTCGCAGATCAAGCAAATATGCCTTATGGTAATTATTAT
>NZ_JAKZGO010000018.1 GCF_022549785.1 Belliella alkalica | reverse complement strand
ACCTGTTGGTTTCCGACATTTGTTCTTCCATTGTTTTCATAGGCAACTGAAGCTCCATTTGGAAGCGTACCTGAAATTTCAATGGCTTTCTCTGATTCATCGAATATAAAGGATCCGTCTTCGAAAGTGATTCCGGTAATAGTTGCAGGAGTGATTTCCAACTCTGCTGTCAATACCAATGTGGTGTAGTTGGCTCCAGTAATGGTAGCTGTTGCTTGCTGCGTGCCCGTATTTGTTCGGGTATTGTTGGCGTAAGCAACTGAAGTGCCATTCGGAAGTGTGCCTGTGATTTCAATGGCTTTCTCAGATTCATCGAATACAAAGGATCCGTCTTCGAAAGTGATTCCTGTAATTGTGGCTGGGGTGATGGTCAATTCTGCCGTCAATACCAATGTGGTGTAGTTGGCTCCAGTAATGGTAGCTGTTGCTTGCTGCGTGCCCGTATTTGTTCGGGTATTGTTAGCATAGGCAACTGAAGCTCCATTCGGAAGCGTACCTGTGATTTCAATGGTTTTTTCAGATTCATCGAATACAAAGGATCCGTCTTCGAAAGTGATTCCTGTGATTGTGGCTGGGGTGATGGTCAATTCTGCCGTCAATACCAATGTGGTATAATTATCACCTGAAATCGTAGCTGTTACCTGTTGGTTTCCGACATTAGTTCTTCCATTGTTTTCATAGGCAACTGAAGCTCCATTCGGAAGTGTGCCTGTGATTTCAATGATTTTTTCAGTTCCGTCATATACAAAGGTACCATTCTCGAAAGTAATTCCTGCGATTGTGGCTGGGGTGATAGTCAATTCTGCATTTAAAACCAATTCGGAATAATTATCACCTGAAATCGTAGCTGTTGCTTGCTGCGTACCCGCATTTGTTCGGGTATTGTTGGCATAGGCAACTGAAGTTCCGTTCGGAAGTGTGCCTGTGATTTCAATGGTTTTTTCAGATTCATCGAATACAAAGGTCCCATTTTCAAAAGTGATTCCTGCGATTGTTGCTGGGGTGATGGTCACTTCTGCATTTAAAACCAATTCGGAATAATTATCACCTGAAATCGTAGCTGTTGCTTGCTGCGTTCCCGCATTTGTTCGGGTATTGTTGGCATAGGCAACTGAAGTTCCGTTCGGAAGTGTGCCTGTGATTTCAATGATTTTTTCAGTTCCATCAAATACAAAGCTTCCATTTTCGAAAGTGATTCCTGTGATTGTGGCTGGGGTGATGGTCAAATCTGCAGTCAATACCAACGTGGTATAATTATCACCTGAAATCGTAGCTGTTGCTTGCTGCGTTCCCGCATTTGTTAGGGTATTGTTGGCGTAAGCAACTGAAGTTCCGTTCGGAAGTGTGCCTGTGATTTCTATGGTTTTCTCAGTTCCGTCAAATACAAAGCTTCCATTTTCGAAAGTGATTCCTGTGATTGTGGCTGGGGTGATGGTCAATTCTGCATTTAAAACCAATTCGGAATAATTATCACCTGAAATCGTAGCTGTTGCTTGCTGCGTTCCCGCATTTGTTAGGGTATTGTTGGCGTAAGCAACTGAAGTTCCGTTCGGAAGTGTGCCTGTGATTTCAATGGTTTTCTCAGTTCCGTCAAATACAAAGCTTCCATTCTCGAAAGTGATTCCGGTGATTGTGGCTGAGGTGATGGTCAATTCTGCATTTAGAACCAATGTGGTAAAATTGGCTCCTGAAATCGTAGCTGTTACCTGTTGGTTTCCGACACTTGTTCTACCATTGTTTGAATAAGCCACCGAGGTTCCTTCAGGCAGCTCACCACTAATCGCGAGAGTTTTTTCATTGCCATCAAAGACAAAGCTCTGATCATCCAAAGTAACTCCTGTGACTTCTGCAAGGGTGATAATTCCTACATTTGCAGCTGCTGAAGTTGAGGACAGTGAATAATTATTGGCGTTGACACCTGTGATTGTAAGGTCATTGACAGTTACCAGAATAGCAGTTCCAACTGCAGCGTTTGCATAGATTCCCGATCCAGGATTGACAATTGCAACATCATCTTCGCCCAAACTGCCAGTTAACTCAAGGTTTTCATTTGCAATGGTTGCCTGGGTGTTGCCATCAAATTTCTTTTCAATGGTGCCAATTAAGTTAACTGTCAGAGATCTTGGATTTACCGTGAGAACAAGATGATTTGAAATCGCCTCATTTCCGCATGCATCTACCGCTTTTACGCGATAACGGTAATTGCTATTTGAAACTTCTGGTTTGGAGAGTTCTAGGGTTGCAGAAGTCGTTCCGGAATAAATTCCCGAATCATCCAAATCAAAATAAACACTGCCCCCATTTGTACTTACTTGCCATTGATAAGAAGTGATATTCCTAGAATCAACTTTTGAAACCGTAAATTGAGTATTTACACCATATGTGATTGAATTTGTTCCTGTAGGGTTATTGAGAAAATTGAAAGGTGTAACTGAAAAAGACAGTGTTTTGGGAAGCTGAAATCCTGTAGCACGGGAGTTAGGTAGATACTTTTCATCAAAAGTCCAATTTGAGTCTTGATTAAATTCCGATACTATATCTGAAAATAGCCCATTGAAACTATCACCTGAAATGACAGCATCCGTAAACCCATTGGAAAACGCGCTCAACAAACTTACATTTTGCACATTTGCAGTATTGAGGCTAGCCGGTAAAGCTGATTCGGAGGAAGTTAACTTATCAGAAGGGAGACTGAACCAGTTTTGATTGATGTTAATTCCAGCTATGAAAACAGGGTTTTGAATACTGCCTGTAAATGCGAAAAGTTGATCTCCTGAATTTCCTAGGTTTAAATAAATATTGGCATCATTTGGAGTGGCACGAACGCCAACGATTGTACCCAAACTAGCGGACAAGTTGTATTTTGCATCTATGGTAATTTGTGTTCCTGATTGGACGCCTCCTGCGGGAGCTGTCCATTTTATCACTCCATCTGTCAATGCTTTGTCTGGAGTTTGGAACGAATTTGAGGCAGTCCAGCCAAGATCAGTAAAATAAATCTCAAAGTTTTCACTGACTTCCTGCAATAAAACAAAGCTAAACCGATCGTTTTGGGTGGCTCCATTTACGCCATCATCTTCCAGATTCACTCCGGAAAAAACTAAATTTCCTGGAAATAGGATACACTGAGCGTAGATTGAAGTGTAACCAAGAAGGAAAAGAGTAAGGAAAGTCAGTAGACTTTTGTAGAATTTTTTCATTTCGTATGGGTGAAGACCTAAAAACCTATTTTCTTTCGAAGACAGATTTGAAAGATCGATTTCTGGTGAATACTTTTATTAAGAGCACAAATAGGTATTGAACCAGCCCACTTGAGGGGGGGTAGGTCTGCTTTCCATCATTTGCTCCCATTCCTTCAGCACTTCCGCTACTTCTATTTTTATAACTTTATACTTATTTCCACGGATTTTGAACTGATACTGGTCGCTAATAAAATGTCCAGTTTCCAAATGAAATCGAAGTGCCCCCCTGCATCCATTGATTGAAGTTTGTTCAAGTTTCTGTGCACAGTCTGTCCAGCCCGTATTTGCTAAAGAAGAAAGTTTTTGAAGTACCTCTCCTGCATCCCAGCCTAAATATGAGAATGGGGAAGCTTCTCTCTTGACTTCAGTTTTGAAATATTCATTGATGGGTTGGAATCCCTTACTTGGCCACTCCGGACTCAGAGAACTGCAGGCGATGATCTCAGGTAGTGCCATCTTTGACCCCAATTCATTTGATATGATTTCATGGATTGTTGCCTGACTGCAGACCAAGGTTATTTTTTGATCAAAACCTTCTACAGCTTTGAGAAATAGGGGTAAAATTTCCCCTGTATAAGTAGAAAAAATCAATATGGGATCCTGATTTTCTTCTAAAAAGTCTATTAGTGATCGGGAATCAAAATCAGCTTCTAAATGCTTGGAAATAAAGTTGAATAAAATGTTAGCCCCTGCACTTTCCTGTCCAAGGTAAAATCCATCTGCCATTCCATAGCCTCCATCATAAAAATTGGTTGCATTTATGCCTTTTTGAACCCCACTTTGGACTATCCCTTTTTTAGCAACTAATTTTGCAGAAAGCATTTCTCCCAAATTGAGAAATATCACGTATTCTGCAGCTTTCCATTTCACTGGATACTTTGCACCTGCGTTTACAACAAGGATCGGCCTTCGAAACTGCGATGCCAATGGAAAGATTTTGTCTACTTTAGGATGCTCAGCAAATACTACCACAACATCCACATTTTTTTCCAAAAACATCTTTTCGGTTTCAGAAAAAAGCAGATCATCATCTACCCCAAATCCAATATTTGAAGTGAAAAAAGAAGGATTGTTACCACCATGGAAAGCGTAAAATGCATTTAACCCATAAAAGAAATCATATCCTACATATGGGTGCGTACTTGATTTAGGAAGTAGAATACCGATTTTTTTCATTAGGCTGGCGAAGGAAATATTCCGAATAGACTAATAATATAATTGACAGCTAAATATGGCTGAAGATTGTTATGCGGTTGACTGCCACCTTTGGGAGTCAAGATAGCCATATTATTAACAGGCTGGGGAGTAGCCATATTTACATTCTCTCTTACCGTTTTACTATATAGGTTTACTCCAGGTGATATGGCAGGATATTTTCCGGAGGGACTTTCGGAATTGCCTGCATTAGATCCCAATGCCACCATGCTTGGACCTTTTAGTTTATGTGAATGCGCTGGGATCTGTCTAATAGTTAAGGTCACTTCTTCGACACCTCCAGTTTGTGCCAAGATAAAACCATTTCCCTGATGAATAGGAATCCTACCACGTAGATCCGGCAGTGCAAAGGTAGATTGACCGTCACCTCCATAAGTAGTTCCAATTAACTGAAATAAGGTTTCATATTCTGAGATGGGAAGTAGTTGCCCTTCACAAAACATCCACCCTGCTGGAGGGAAGTTACCGGCGAAAATTCGAATTTGTCCAATATAAGGTATAGACATAGCAGTTAAGATCTTGGTGGGAAAACTCCTTGGAGAGCGATACAATAGTAAACAAAAAGGGATGGCTGCATATTGTTGTGAGCTTGCCCTTGACCCGCCGGCATGGCGCTGATTCTTGAATTGAAAGAAGCCATGCTTACATTAGAAGTATCTGAATACAATTGGGCTGGATTTCCATTTACTTGAGCTCCTGCCTCAAAAGTTGCAGGATAGGCATTCAATGGCGAATCAGTATCAGCAGCAGCCCCTACTGGGATATTGATATCTACAGGGTGTGTATGAAATGGAATTTGACTTTCGAGGAGGGTGACTGTAGCTTGCCCTCCAGATTCTCCTAGATCGTGAAGGGAAAGACCTGGTCCTTGGCCAGGATGCATAAGAACCCTTCCCTGGAGATCGGGTAAGGCAAAAGTAGATTTACCATCACCTCCGTATGTAGTTCCTAAGAGAGAGAATAAAGCTGTATTCTGGGATAGGGGTAATAGTTGACCGTTACACCAAGCCCAGCCTCTAGGCGCAAAATTGAAAGGAAACATGCAGATTTCTGCAACAAATGGATCAGTGGCGCTCATGGATTTTAATTTGGAGATGGGAAAATACCCTGGAGGGCAATACAATAATTGAGTGTCAAAAACGGCATCATATTCGAATGCGCTTCACTCCCTCCAATACTACCAGAGGAAATGGAATCTGATGATTGGTCAGCAAAGCCTTCATCAAACTTCTCACCGAAACGGTTGGGAAAATTACTATTCCCTGCAAAAAACCGTCCCTCTGGATCTCCTGAATTAGCGGATGAGGCTGCGTTTGGGTTAATTGCAATAGCAGGCGACTGATTTGACTCATGCAAGTGGGTAGGGACTTCTGATATGTTTAACGTATGCGTTTGTTCTCCGCCTCTATTTCCCAATATAAAACCAGCTCCCACATGCGCCAAAGCCCTACCCCGTAAATCCGGTAAGGCGAAATTGACACGCCCGTCTCCTCCGAAAGTAGTCCCTAAAAGTGCAAATAAGGCTTGATTTTGGTTAATTGGTAGTAATTGTCCATTGCAAAGAGCATAACCTTTTGGTGCGAAATTAAATGAAAACAGCACTATTTCCGCTAAATATGGTTCCATAATTATGCTTGATTAGTTGAATATACACCTGAATGAATTGCCAACATTTTTTCCCTGGATGCATTTCCAGGTACAAATGACAGATTTGTTAAGTTATTGATTTTATAGTCTTTATCCATTGAATAAATAAAAGAACTGACTAGTCTCGCCTTTTCGGCAGGGTTAGAGATCCAGACTTCTTTTCCCGAAAGTGAATGAATGATTCGGGATCCTACACCTACTTGATTGGTAAGCCCTAAAAGGTAGTGGGTCACCTCATGATCAAAAGTATCTAATCTTAGATTTTGCTTGTTGGAAAGATTTAGTGGAACATCCCCCAAACCAATCAAAGCATCGCATTGATGAAGAAGTTTCATTTCCATACCGTACGCATTTAACTTACTCAATGTCAAACCCTGTGTCGATAAAACCCCTATTCTATATTTTCCAAATTGTACTATGGCTTTTGTGAAATAACTTTCCCCTTTTTTCAGTCCTTTTAATTCCAATTTATTCCCAATGACCTTCAGTCCACTTTCTGAAATAATGAATTTGAGATCAGCATTTGAAAAACTCATTTCTGATTTACCCAAAGCAACCATTTTAACTCCACTTGAGACTAGGTCTTTTGCAAACTTTAAATTTTCATCCAATGATAAATCTGGATTTAAAAAATTACCAGCATCTAGGAATAATGGAGTGGTTTGAAGTTTTTTCAAATATTCACCTAGAGGATTTAAGCCTCCAATTTGATCAGGATTAGTATATGTTCCTTGTAGACCTGCCGTATGTACTATTTGGAGCTGGCTTGTATGACCCTCAAATTCAACTTCCAATATAGCATTGGAGTAGTTGAGACTGAATGGCGAAAAAGCTGCAACTGAAGCTAATACTGAACCTGATCGAAGAAATTCTCTTCGGCTATTTTTTTTCATTTAATTGATATAAAATCTAATGATAAATATAGAAAATCTTGAATTACAACAAAGGTTGATTAATTTATTTAAATTAACCGAAAGATGATGAATTTTTTACTTACTTAGAAATAAATCAAACCAATTTATTTACAAAATATGATGCTTTTAATGACTCTGACACTGGAACTCCCAAAACCGAACATTTTTGCCTTTTTCTGCTGACTCTGGTTCAAAAAAAGGGTTTTTCGTAGCTTTTTCCTAAATGTCCCTTTTATCGGAATCAGGGTATGCCCTTCAAAAAACGCTAAACAAGAGTGCACTCACCAAGACCCCGCAGTAATCCCAAAACCATCTGGTAATCTGACGCTTGTGTTTTTTTTTGGTTTTTGGAAAAACAGGTCTTCCTAAGATCATCATCCTGATCTACTTCAAAATATAGTTCGGTACAATCGTAAAAGACAGTATTGATATTACTTCCAAGTATTTTCTTGTCGTGACCAAAACCGTTCAGCTGTACCTTCTCATTATAATTGTTGTAAAGCTTGTCCACTTCTGCAGGGTCAGAGCTACTACCTTTGGTCTTGGCGACTTTATAACTTCCTCTTGACTTGTCTATTATTACCTAAACACTGATCTTACTACTTTTATTGGGCTTTTTGCGGACAAACATGCTTAAGAGTAATAAAAATTACCTTTGTAAAAAGCATACGAAAAGCCAGAAAATCATAAACCACTATCCGTCAAGACATTATAACACAACAAGATTGACGACAGTCGAAGGCAAAAAAAGAACTAAATCGATTTTATCGGTGGGTTTTATACCAATATGGTCTTTAGATTGATACTTTTTGAATTTGACTATTTCTTATCAATTAAATCAATTATGATAATTATTTTTACTCGGATAAGCTAGTGAATCAAGTTGGAGAAAAATACATTCTCTCCTTATTCCAGAAATTCATCAGTGCTTAACATACCTAAAGCATATTTAAACATTACTTCTTGAAAGTATAGGGTATATTTCGCTTGGGCAAAATCCGACTGGGCAGTCACAAGCTGTTGATTGGCTTGAGCCAAATCCACAAAATTACTTATTCCAAGCCTAAATCTTTCCGAAATGGCTGTTTGGGCTTCCTCTGCTGCATTCAATTGGACTTGGGTTGACTCTTGTCGTTGAATCGCAGCTTTGTAATTTTCATAAGCCAACTTGACTTCTTGTGAAATTTTCCTCTCCAGCGCCACCTTATCTAGTTGCTGATTGTGGAATTCCATTCTAGACCTAGCTACCACCGCTCTATTTGTGAAATTGTTGAAAACAGGAATCGTGAGGCTCAATCCATAAGACCTTTGTGGAAATATGGTAAAGAACTGATTGCTAAATGTCCTAGGATCCAAAGTCGTATAGAAGGTATTGTAATTGAAAAAGGCGTCGAGCCTCGGAAGGTAACTCGCTTTGGCGGCTGCCAACATATTTCTATTTGCCAACTCCAATGATTTTATTTGCCTAAAATCATTCCTTTGATCTACTGCCAATGTTCTTAATTCATCCAAAGGATTTTTCAACAATGCACTTTCCTGCAATTCTAGCTCTATAGGTGCCACTTTTGGGATTGTGTTATTAGGAAGCTGTAGGGTTTCTGCCAATTCCCACAAATCCGTCTCCCACTTTATCTTTGCTTCTAAAGCTACTGTCTCCAACCTTGCTACTTCGGATTTTTGGTTATAAAAATCCGCCAATGTCCTCAAACCAACTTCCACATAACCTTCTATCTGCTCCAATTGCCTTGTTTGGTTTGCCAAGTTTTCAATAGCAATATTGTACAATTGCTCATCAAGCAAAACTTGAAGATATTGTCCTCCTATAATAAATATCAGATCTTGCTTAGCATGGGCTATCCCAAACTCTCCAGCCTTTTCAAAATTCTTTGCACCTTTGGTAGTATTGACTCTTTGGAAACTGTTGAACACAGTCATGTTTGAATTTACCCTTCCTGAGATGATGTCGTTGACTTCATTGGTCACGATCAATTCTCCCTCAGCTTGCTGAAACTGCTGACCAATCTGTCTGTACGTGTCATTTGATAGATTTAAGTTTGGTAAGTGACTCAGCTGTGCATTTAACCTCTCCATGCGAAGGACGTCTTGTTGGTTTTGAAGTTTTTTGAATTCAAGATTTTGCTGAATCCCAAACGCTACCGCCTCTTCAAAAGTGACTGGAATTGTATCTTGAGCTTGTACCACCTGCTGGCAAAAAACTGCCATCAGTAAAATTGTCACGTGCTTTTTCATTTTATAATTGAATGTTTTGAAATATTTTTCCATCCGACATCTCTATCAATCGATTGCCATAGTTTGCATTTTCTCTGGCATGTGTAGCTTGGATAATGGTGGTTCCTGATTCATTTAATTCCTTAAACACTTCCATTATTTCTTTAGCTTGGGCTGAATGGAGATTCCCAGTTGGCTCATCGGCAAGCAAGATTCTTGGCCTGCCTGCTATTGCCCTAGCAATTCCCACCAACTGCTGCTGACCTCCTGAAAGTTGGTCAGGAAAAAGGTCTTTTTTGGCTACCATATTGAACCTATCCAAAAGCTCGGCGATGATGCTTTTTCGTTCCGATGAATTTGTATTTCTATAAAGCAATGGAGTTTCGATATTTTCATAAACAGTGAGTTCATCTATCAAATGATATGCTTGGAAAATATATCCAAATTCAGATTTGTGAAGTTTTGATCTATTTTTCTCTTTCATATCATGGACGGCTTGTTCTTCAAAGAAGTATTCTCCTTCATAATCCTGATCCAGAAGCCCAATAATATTGAGCAATGTTGACTTTCCTACTCCCGATGGCCCCATCAGTGTGATAAAATCCCCTTCATGGATTTCCATATCTACTCCTTTGAGTATAAAACTTCTTTGGTACTTAGAAGAAATGCTTTTTTCTATGTTTTTCAGTGTAATCATTCTTATTTTCTTTATTAAATCAAACTAGTGGGCTATTCACTTTTCAGAACTTTGGCGGGATTAGATTGGGCGACACCCAATGAGTGAAAGCCAACCACCAACAATGCCATAATCATGACACCAAGCCCTACAACTACAAAGAGAAAATATGGCATCGATATTTTGTAGGCATAATCTTCAAGCCAAAGTTTACTAATGTAATATGCTGGATATATGGCCAAGACAAAAGAAATCGAAACAAGCCAAACGTATTGCCTTGAAATCAATCCGACGATTTGTAAAACACCTGCACCGAGAACTTTTCTTATGCTCATTTCTTTTGTCCTCTGGGCAATGGTAAATGATGAAAGTCCAAAAAGCCCCAAAATTGAAATTAAAATGGCAATGGCTGCAGCAAAAAATAAGACTCCGTTGATTTTTCGGTCATTCTCGTAAAAGGACTCCACAACTTCATCCAGGAAACTGAAATTTGCTGTCTCATATGGATAAGTTTCGGCATATATATCCTCCAATCTTTGCTTCATGTAAGCCAAATTTTGGCCATTTGAGACTTTCGCAGTCAGCTTATGGAAGTAATCAGGTCTATAAATCAATACTATAGGCATGATTTCTTCTTTGAGACTCCTTGCGTTGAAATTGTCCACAACACCTACAATCGTCCTGAGTTCATTTCCCAAACGAAGTGTCGATCCTATCATATCCTCCACTTCCGAGAAACCAAGGGTTTTGACAAAATTCAGATTGACAACAATTTCATCCTCTTGATTATTGGTGTTTCTTCCCGCCAATAATGAAATCTGATGCGTGCCAACGAAAGCGGAGTCAACATTCATCACATGCACATTCAGAGCGTTTTCTATTGTATCCTTCATATAAAAGGCGTCTGAAGTCCAAATACTATTGGATGTCACCAAAACGCCGCTCATGCTGACTCCCTTCACGAAACTCTCTTGTCTTAGTCTATCCGATAATTGCTCACGAACAACCCTATCTCCCATAAATGGCAAATCTGTAAATAAGACTGCATTTTTTTCAAAACCTAATGGCGTACTGCTTATGTATTTGAGTTGCGTCGATATAACGGCTACCATAATTATAAATGCAATCGAAACCGCAAACTGAAAGATTGTGAGGTTTTTTCTTAGAAATACACCTATAGAAAATCCATTGACATAGTTAACCTCTCCTTTTAGCGCCCTTTGCGGGTGGTAACTTGATTGTATCAAAGCTGGATAAATACCAGACACAATTGTCAATAGGAGTGCTATTGAAAAAATGAAAACACTATTTTTCACTTCCAAAATGCTAAAAGTAAATTCGGACAGAAAGTAGTCTTTAAAGAAATGATGTATTTGATCTGCTATCAATAATGAAAAAAGAGATGCAACAAAGACGATCAAAAACGTTTCACTTAGAAATTGTAACATCAATTGAGCTCTATCACTACCCAGGGATTTCCTTATCCCAACTTCTTTGGCTCTACTGATGGCGTGAGCTGTTTCCAAATTGATAAAATTCAAACAGGCCAAGGCCAAAATGATCAATCCTACATACGTCAATCCCCGAAGTAGCGGTTTGGATATGGTGCTGTCATCATAGTTTTCGCTAAAATGCATCTCGGCAATTGGTTCTCCTATGAAAGTAGTGTTGTTATCTTCTTCCCCAAGGTATTTTTTTGAGATTCCCAAAAGAGCTTCATCCAACTCACTTTTAAGGACACCTTCATTTACTTTGACAAAGAGCTGGCTGGAGCTATTTAGATTATTCCAACTATGGAGCCCATACCAATCTTCTGACTCCATTTTTTGGATTGTTTTGAAAGAAATGAAATCTGTGAAAATGAAATCTGTGTTTTCTTTAAAGTCAGCCACTACACCACGGATTTGTGCATATATGGAGTCAGAATCTACCCAAAGAACTTCCTTTCCAATCACATCACCCGCAGACATTCCAGGGAAATATTGGAGTAAGCTAGACTCAGAAATTACTGCAACATTCGGCTCTGAAAGTGCTGTTATAGGGTTTCCTGCAAGCCATTTTCTTGGGAAAATTTCAAAAAAACCGTCATCAGCAAATGTAACTCCTCTCTTTCTTCCAATGACTTTATTTTGTTCTGGTATCGAAACCATCGTTTCGTAAAGATGGTATAGCCTCGCTTTTGATTCAATCAATGAAAGCTCCTCGTCAAGCACCTCTCCCAAATGGCCATTGGTACCTGATGACTGAAAGAACTCTCCTGGCTGCCACTCAGTGTAGGTGTTTAACCTGTAGATTCTGTCTTCGTCTGGATGGAATCTATCAAAGCTATATGCAGATAAAAGCTGATTGAAAATCAAAAGGCAAATAGCTATGCCCAATGATAAGCCAAAGACATGGACAAATGTACGCAACTTGTTCCTTTTGATATTTCTGAACGCAATCAGTAGATAATTGTATAGCATATTATTCAGATTTTAATGAAACGGAAGGATTGGCCCAAGCGGCCTGAATGGACTTATAACCAACTGTAAGAAATGCTATCCCCGCTACGAGTAAGAGAGAAAAAAGATAAAACTGCCATGAAAGTTGAATTTTAGAAGCGTAGTCTTCCAGCCATTTTTCCATAAGGTATCCTGCGAGCGGAGCTGCCAAAGCAAATGCTATTAGCAACAAAGCCACATACTCTTTGGAAAACATTGTCAAGACTTGGGCTGAACTCGCCCCAAGGACTTTTCGAACCCCAATCTCTTTGGTTTTCATTGCTGCCATGTAAGATACCAGTCCATACAATCCTATACATCCTACAACCACCGCAATACATGAAAATATAATGAAGAGTGTGCTCATCCTTTGTTCAGATTCATAGAAATTTGCAATTTTCTCATCCAAAAAACTATACTCGAATGGGTATTCCGGATAAAGGTTGACAAAGATTTCACCTGCTTCTTCCATCACCAAATTGGCATTCGCTTCACTAACTTTGACACCCACCGTCCTGAAATGATGGTGGTTTTGGAAAATAAATGTCGGTTCTATCTCAGACTTGAGTGATCGGGAATAGAAATCTCTAACAACACCAGCTACTGGAGCTTCAATTCCTCCAATATTGACATAGACCCCTAGCAGGTCTTCTGCATTCTCAAATCCTGCCTTCTTAGCAAAAGATTCTGTAGCGAGATATCGGGTGATTGTATCTTCTTTGATAAGGTTTTCTCCATAAAGCAACTCCAGCCCGTAAGTATCGAGGTAATATTCATCAGCAGGTTTGATATGGACTGTATATTCTTCATTACTTTCTACCATAATTGCATTGGTAGAAGAACTGGATCCGGAGGCTGGCTCTGTAAATGAAACTGAAACCATATCCACATTGGGAAGATTTCGCAATCTTTCTGCTAATATTCGAGATTTATCCAGATCGCGCTCTGGTAATGTGAATGTTGCTACTGCATCCTTTTGAAAACCAATATCTGCAGAACGTAAGTGATTCATCTGCATTACCAAAACCAATGTTCCAATTATAAAAAACTGTGTAATCATAAACTGGAAAACCACTAATCCTTTTCTCAAAACATAAGTTTTTGATTGCTTGGATTGATTTTGTTCCCTTATGGCTCCTATCGGATTCAATTTACTGATAATCAATGATGGATAGGCACCAGATATCAAGCTGATGATCAGCCAAATTGAAAAAACAGTTAAAAGACCTATAGGAGAAAAGATAATAGAAAAATCTGCTTCCGTGCCAAGAAAATCATTCATATATGGCATTGCCAAGCTGCTGATGACAAAGGCTATGAAAACGGCAAAAAGACAAATAATACCCGTTTCGCTCAAAAACTGTCCTGCAATATTACTACTATTTCCTCCAAAAACTTTGCGGAGTCCGACTTCTTTGGATCGCTTGCCAGATAAGGCTGTACTGAGATTTATAAAATTGATACTTGCTGTGAGCAATAGAAAAATAGCCACACCTATCATGATTTTATTGGTATGGGAAGAGACCTGATAGCGGAAATTACTATATCTTTCATCAAAATGGATCTCAGTCAGAGGTTGCAAAAGGTGCGTGCGGTTCTCTCTATTATTTTCCCCCAAATATTTTTCAACAAATGCAGCTAAACCTGAGTTGATCGATTCTTTCACATGATCCTCTTTGATTACCAAATAAAACTGATCATCGCTATGAATGCTATTCCAACCTCCTGACTCACGACTTTTCTTTAGGTTTTCATAAGAAAGAAAAACCTCGAAGGGAAAATCGGTATTTTTAGGAAAATCTTCCATCACAGCTGTGACAGCATACAAATCTCCCTTTTGAAACTGGAAAGTTTTACCAATGACGTCAGTGCTACCAAAAAGTTTTTCCGCATACTTCTTTGAAATCACAGCCTGATTTGATTTTTTAAGAATATTCACGGACTGTCCACTTTCAACTTGCCTATCGAAAACTTCAAAAAAAGCATCTGTAGTATAAGCTACCCCAGATTCCATAAAATACTTTGCCTGACCTGCTTCTTGAACTGTAATCAAGCCATTGTGACCACCCGAAATAAGTACAGATGATTCTATTCCTGAAAAATCATTTTGAAATGCTTCTGGCAATACAGCTGGAACTCCGGGTGTGTGGTATTCTCTAGATCCTTCGAAGGTATTCGTAACTAGTCTATATATATTGTCAGCATTCTTATGGTACTTGTCAAAACTATTGATATGCCAAACCAAGGCAAAAACCAACATACAAGAGCTGATTCCAAGACTCAATCCGAAAATATTGATAGAAGCATAGAGTTTCCTTTTGGATAGGTTCCTCCATGCTATTATTATATTATTGTAAATCATGATGTATAAATAAAGGTTTGAGCATACAATTTAAATTCCTTTTGACAGTATTGGTTTTTCAATACCAATGCCAAAGAAAACCTCCTCAAAACAGCCAAAACAAAGGATTTCTTTACCTTTTGAGATTTTAATGCGAACATCTTTGTCCGTGTGCGGGCGAAAACAGAAACCAAAGGAAATGGGAGGTTTAGAATTGAAATAACTTGACACTTTATCTATTGATTGAAGAAGTTCAACCCCTTCGGGGTTGATTACCCAACCCATCCTCTTTATTCCCCGCATTTCATATGGGGCTATTGAAGGTTTAACCCCATTCGGGGTTGATTTCATCTTTGCTTTTTCCTAATTCTTCCTTCTTATTTCCTCCTTCCCCATCACTCGCTCTTCAAGCTTCTTACTGGGTTGATCTGTGCTGCTTTCAATGCCTGAAGGCTCACTGTCAGAAATGCTATAACCAATATGCTGACAGCTGCCAAAGGAATAAACCACCATTCAAAGTCAACTCGATATGCATATGCCTCCAACCAATCTTGCATCAACCAATATGCTATGCCTGAACCAAACAAAATCGAAATGGCAACTATCATGATAAATTCCCTATTGATGACATTTAAAATGGATAAGGTTGAGGCTCCAAGAACTTTCCTAATACCAATTTCTTTGGTCTTTTGCTCTGCTACGTGAGCCGATAGACCAAATAGGCCTAGACATGAAATCAATATGGTCAGAATACTGAAATACTTTGCTAGCTCTTTTGTCCTCAAATCCTCTTGGTACATTTGGGAATAATTCTCATCCATAAAGCTGAAATGGAAGGGGAAATCAGGTTCAAAGCCCTCAGAAAGAGCCTTGATTTCTGGAATTACCGATTTGACATCATCACTTGCTATTTTGAAATAGGCAATAAAACTATTCTCTGGATCCAATCGGAGAATTACGGGTTCCATCCCCAAGTGTAGACTTTGAAAGTGAAAGTCCTCCACTACACCCAAAATCTGAACATCTGTACCCCACTTAATACTTACAGGATCTGGATCATCTTGAGCAATCATTTCATAAGCGCGTCTATTAAGAATCACCTTATTGATCGAATCAGAAACCCTATCAGGAGAAAAGTCTTCACCTTTTATCATTTTCATCCCCATAGCCTCAACAAAACCATAATCAACACTCATTATCTCAAAAAGCGCACTGAAATCTGGATCCTTTCCCTCCCATGATATACCACCTGTATTTGAGTTTCGACCCATTAAGGAATGGTTTGACCTGGTGACTGCCAATACTCCTGGAATCTCTTCAACTTGTCTTTTATAAACCTCAAAGTTCTCATACATGCTTCCTTCCAAAAAAACACTCACCAATTGATCTTTTTCATAACCTAAGTTCTTGTTCATAGCAAAATTGATTTGCTTGTAAACCACTATCGTGGCAATGATCAACATGGTAGCGAGTATAAATTGAAACAATACCAGACCTTTCCTTGCAATTACTACACCTTTTCCAGATTTGGTGAAATTTCTAAAAACCATCACAACTTTGGTCGCAGATAGGTAAAAAGCTGGATAACTTCCCGCTACCAAACCTGTAAACAACAAAATCATGATAAATTGCACCCATGAAACCCAATCACCATAAGGAACACTAAGCGTTTTTCCTGTAAGGTTATTGAATATAGGCAGGCTCAATTCTACAAAAACAAGGGAGACAAACCCTGCAATAAAAGTAACCAACATGGATTCCGTCAAAAACTGAAGCACCAACTCATTTTTTTCAGCTCCGACTACCTTTCTTACGCCTACTTCTTTTGCTCTTTTTTGTGATTTGGCTGTAGAAAGATTCATGAAATTAATACAGGCTATCAATAATACAAACAAGCCTATCAAAGCAAACAATTTCACATATTCTATTCTGCCTCCCTGCTGTATTCCATCTTTGAACTTCCCATGGAGGTATAGGTCTCTTTGGGGATAGGCAAACAGCTTTATGTTGCTTCCTTCATTTTTCTTGACGATGAGGTCTTCTATGCTTGCTGAAAAAGCTTCCCAATCTGCATTTTTGTTTAATCGAACTATTGTACTAGGGCCATTATTACCCCAATGGCTAAGCCATTCATTATATGGCTTGTCCAACATGACCTGAAAAGGAATGATAAACTCAAATGAAGCGCTACTTTCATAAGATTTTATGTCTATCACTGCTACAACAATGTAAGAAGATTCTTCACCTGTTTCCTTGATCACAAGGGACTCTCCAACCACATTTACCTGACCAAAAAGTTTGATAGCCGATTCCTTTGTGAGGACTATATGGTTTTTTTCAGTCATTGCCTTGTCTCTATCCCCATGTAAAAATTCATATTGCATGATGTGGAGATAATCAGGTTCGGCATAAAAACCATTAAGATTGAAACGATTTTCATTAGCTATAAATAGCAAGTCTTCATTCCAAGAATAACAAGCTGCACGCTCAACTTCCGGAAATTCTGCTTTCAATGCAGGAGCCAAAATACCTGGAGTGGAACTTGTCGTAAAAAATTCCGACCCATATCGCTGATGCTCCATGATCCTATAAACCTGATCTATTTCAGGGAAGGAAGCATTCATATTCAATTCACTCTTCACCCATAGCGAAATGGTGATAGTAGCCCAAAGCCCAAGTGCAAGGCCAAACAAATTGATAAAAAAAGTCAATTTGTGCTTGGTAAGGCCACGAAGTGCAATTTTTAGATAGTTGCTGTACATACTGTTGTTATTGAAATTCTCTTTCTTGTTCTGAATTCACTTTATACTATTTTCTAGATTTCGCTTGAATGTTGAATAGTTTTCAATTGTATCCTGCTACCTTATCCCCTATTCATTCTTCAGTGTCTTTGCTGGATTTAAGCGGAATACTTTCACTGTCCGATAAGCTATGGTCATAAGGGCAATAACCGCTACCAAGAAAATAGACAAAACATAGATAAAAAAGGAGACATTAGTCTTGTAAGCAAACCCTTCCAACCAAATAGTCGAAAACCATAGCCCAAAGCCAACGGACAAAACCGCAGATACAGCTAGGAGTATAAAGAAATCTGAAGAGAGTACTTTCAAAACCTCTATAGAATCTGCCCCCAATACTTTTCTGATACTGATTTCCTTAGTTCTTTTCATGGCAACATAGGAAACCAATCCAAACAACCCCATACATGCAATGAAAATCGCTATGCCTGAAAAAAGCTGGAAAATTCGGGATATATTTTGCTCACTCTGATACAACTTGCCATATTCATCATCCAAAAACCGATAATTAAATGGTCTGTCTGGGTAAGTCCCCTTCCAAACTTTTTCCATTTTAGCCAGACTTTCTTTCGGATCTCCGGCAGGAAGTTTGGCAAGAATCCAATTGGCTTCAGAAGGCTCGATAAATATGGCCAATGCCCCTACATGATGGTGTAGTGAATTAAAGTAGAAATTCTGCACCACACCTTTTACATTTGACATTGTACCGTTGTAGTTCACTTTTCGACCTATGCTTTCTTCTATTGTCCAACCTAGTTCTTTGATGGCAGCTTCATTGAAAATCACATTCATCTCATCCTCACTTTCACTTGCCATACTCAGATGGATATCTTGATCTGAAAAATCGGTTCCTGCAAGCAGGTTTAGATTCAAAGTCTTCAGTATGTCATGATCTGCGGCAAAGCCTGTGATCATAAAATCCTTGTCATTGTCTCCACCTGGAGAAACAGAATATCCTGCTTGAATAAAGATAGGAAGGGAATTACTCAAGCTAATAGATGGAACAGATCCGGTCCTTTCCATTTCACTTTTGAGAGCTGGGATTTGATTTCTCATATTGTAGTGAAAATTTAAAGCGATTACTTGTTCCCTATCATACCCCAAGTTTACAGTCTGCATATAATCCAACTGATTCTTGACAATAAAAGTAGCCAACAAGAGACTTATGGATACGAAAAACTGGAATACGACTAGGCTTCTTCTAAGCCAAGCACCTCCAATAGCACCACTTATTTTTTTACCCAAAGCCTGAAGAGGTTCCATACCAGATAGAATCAATGCTGGATAAAACCCAGAAAACACCCCTATCATGATCATTAACCCCAAAAGCAATAAAAACCCCAAAGGACTAAAAAGAAGATCAAGTTGAATGGGTACACCAGAAAAATCTTCCAAATTCCCTTTCAAAATATATAGAATCACAAGACTGAAAACTAAGCCCACAAATGATAAAATCATGGATTCGGAAAGGAATTGACCAAAAAGCTGTGGCCTGTCGGCACCCAACACTTTTCTAAGTCCTACCTCTTTATTTCTTTCGGTGGCTTCAGCCGTGGCTAAATTGACATAATTGATAATCCCAATAAAAATCAGCAGGAAAGCAACTGTCCCAAATATGTATAAGTTTTTGATATCTATAGCCGGCTTGATATCTTTCAGCTGACTGAATCCCAAGTGGATGAAAGTCAATGGCTGAAAAAGGACACTTACCTCAAACCCATAACTTCTCATTTCTTCTCCAAAATACTTTTCCACCATCTGATCCAACTTCCCTGCAAATACCTTTTGGTCTGTTTCAGGTTTTAGTTTGGCATAAGAATAATAATTGGCGGGACTCCATTGTGGGTCTTTCCCATGTCTTGTTGTGATAAATGAAGCCAAAAAATCAAAATCAATATGACTATTGCTAGGGAAATTTTCCACAATTCCTGTAACCTGAAAATCTTTCCCATCTATTTTGATAATCTCTCCCACAGCCTCAAAAGGTTTTTGGAAATACCTTTGAGCTGTAGATTCTGTCAATACGATCTGATTTGGTTCAGACAATAATTTACCCTCTGCTCCTGCTAAAAGTTTCAAATCAAATATTTCAAAGAAGTTTTCATCGACATAAGCAAATTTATTTTCCTCCTGATTGCCCTCACCTGAGTCTACCAATACAGAAGCAAAAATACTGTAATCCATTATCAAGGTACCCACCTCTACTTCCTCCATTTCCTCCATCAATGTAGGGACAAGGGCCGAAGGGGTCATACTTGTAACCTGTTCTTCCCCAGCCATGGAAAATCGCTGTGAAAACCTGATCACCCGGTCAGCATCTCCATACATACTATCATAAGTGCCTTCATGATGAATAAAAAGTGCTATGGCCAGAAAACTAACTATAGCCACTGTAAGGCCTAAAACATTGATTCCAGTATAAAGCCTCCGCTTTTTCAAGTTCCTAAAGGAGACGATAAAGTAGTTTTTCCACATGGCAAATTGATTTTTTAATTATGATGAAGAATGAAATGTAGTTGATTCTAAGTAGGTCTCCTTTTCCTTGAAATAACCAGTAATTGGTTAGCCATTTACTAATAGTTCTTTTAAACCTTCGAGGTTTTTGTAAACCTCAAAGGTTGTCATACAACTATATATGAAACTGTTCTCTGATATTTTCTGTCACTACTTTTCCATCAAATAAATTGATGATTCTATGGGCATAATTTGCGTCATGGGGTGAGTGGGTTACCATCACGATGGTAGTGCCTTCATTATTGAGTTCTTCCAAAAGTCGCATTACTTCTTCACCATTGGCAGAGTCAAGATTTCCTGTTGGTTCATCTGCCAGTATCACTTCCGGTTTTGCAACAATTGCCCTTGCAATAGCTACACGCTGCTGCTGACCTCCTGACAATTGCTGTGGAAAATGATCCTTACGATGCATGATATTCATTCTTGTGAGCACTTCTTCTACCTTTTTCTTTCTTTCATCGGAAGGGATTTTCAAGTATAAAAGTGGTAGTTCGACGTTTTCATAGCAGGTCAGTTCATCGATAAGATTGAAGCTTTGGAATACGAAACCGATATTTCCTTTTCGCAATTGAGACCTTTTTCTTTCTGAAAACCCAGCGACTTCTTTTTCCAAAAAATAATACTCACCGCTATCGGGATTGTCAAGCAACCCAATGATATTCAACAAGGTGGATTTACCACAGCCCGACGGCCCCATGATTGCTACAAATTCACCCTTTTTTATCTTAATATTGATGTCGTCCAAAGCTGTGGTTTCCACTTCTTCGGTAGCGTAAAGTTTCTTTAGGTTGTTGGTTTTGATGATGTCTTCCATGCGTCTGTATAATTAGATTTTAGATTTCGTTGATTTTAGATCTTGGATTTATAGATTGATTTGATCTGATTTTTCTTCTTTCAATTTGTAGCGTTCTGAATTTACTTGACACTTTTTTGATGTTTCTTTATTCTCTTCAGCTATTCAATTGCCCCGTCAGGGCAAAAGTGAATCAGACATTTACCATTGCATTGGGTTTCAACCCAATGTTAGTGTCAGTTGCACTTTCAGTGCAAATTTTTAATTTAATTCTTTTTGTCATTAGGTCATGACCCGATACTTTTATCAAATGCCTCCCGTGCCGATAACTATCGGCACGGGACAGGCTTTAAAGGGCATATTCTCATTTTTTTATCACTGTGTCTCAAATCTTGTGTCTTATTTCTCATGTCACATCCGCCGCGGCGGACAAGTCATCTTACACCTCATTTCTTACTTCAAATTCAAAACTTCATTGTTCCCAAAGTTTTCATACCCACTGATGATGACTTTGTCTCCGGCATTCAGACCATCTATGACTTCATAAAACTCAGGGTTTTTTCTACCCAGTCTGATGTTTCGCTTTTCAGCTTTCCCACTTAGTTGATCGACTACAAATACCCAATTCCCTCCTGTATCCTTATAGAAACTGCCTGTTGGTAGAAGTACCGCATCTTCACTTTCTCCCAATTCCAACCTAATCCTAACTGTCTGCCCACGACGAATGCCTGTTGGTACTTGATCCGAAAAGATCATATCAACTTCAAATCTTCCAGCTGTCACTGTTGGATAAACTTTGGAAATCTCTACTGTGTAGGGATTGTTTGCCAAATTAAAGGTCCCTTTCAGACCAGTAAAAATTCTGGATAAGTAAAGTTCATCGATTTGAACCCTCACTTTGAACTTGTCCATGATATCAATCTGTCCAAATCGCTGACCCGGATTGATCGCCTGCCCAATTTCTATCTGTTCGGTCGAAAGTTGACCAGCAATAGGAGCTCTTACTGCGAGATTGTCCAAAATATGGCCTACACCAAATAGAGATTGGTTCATGCGTGATTCCGAATCTTGAAGCTGCCTTTTTTGGCTTACCCTGGAAATGGAATCATTGCGATACGCTTCATATGTCAATTTCCTTCTTTTTACATTGTATTCATATTGCTCACGAACCTCTTCAAACTCCCGATCAGAAACCAATTTCTTTTCATGTAACTCTTTGAATCTTTGGTATTGAGGTTTGAGCAAGCTGATTTGATAATCGATTTCCGCCAATTGGCCTTGTTGACTAAGATCGTTTTGATCTAGCTGAAGTCTTACTTGACGGAGGTTGTTGATCTGAAAGTACAAGCCAGATTCCCTTTCCATAACTTCAAGTTGAAGTTTTGAATTGGAAAGTAAAAGTATCGTATCACCTACATCTACTATCGCTCCTGATTCTTTGATGATCTGTTGGATATTTCCACCTTCCAATGCATCGAGAAAGAAAACTTCCCCAGGCTCAATTGATCCACTTACAGGAATATAGTCAGTAAACTCGCCAGTTTTGACCGTGGCGATAGTAATCCTTTCCATGTTTACATTCATTGTGGATCTATTGTCCGCTAAGACAAGTTGATACAATATAAAACCTCCTATCACCAATCCTCCCAATAAGGAAATGATCAATTTTGGAGTCCACGTTTTTTTCTCAATTTTTCTGTCCATTTCAGAATATTTCAATTTCTATGTGCCAACAACTTTTCCAATAACATGCCACTAAAAAACCTTGCTGTGAGCTTCATTTTGGACATTCCCCATATTTTTATTTGATGAAATACGAACAATTTCGTCCGTCAGCGAACAAAATCATTGTAGTTTAACAAATCAGAATTTGTAATTTAGTTTAATTGAAAAATTTAAAAAATAGGTTTATCCATTGATAGCGCTAGATTTTAGAATATTATTTACAGATTTATGAAATCGGTATAAGTTTTGGCTTATTGCTTTGCAAAATTTGAGTCACTGCAAATATGCATTTAGATAAATGAAAGGCTTTATTTGAAATTCTACAGTATAAAAATCATGAAAGAACAAAAATCCGGGAAAATCCTCATCATTGATGATAATGAAGATCTTTTGAAAGCTGCAAAGATCTATCTCAAAAGGCATTTTGGCCAAGTGGATGTTGAGACAAACCCAGGGCTGATTCCAATCTTGATGGTCAACGAGCAGTATGACATCATCATGCTGGACATGAATTTCACCAAGGATGTGAGCAGTGGACAGGAAGGATTTTATTGGCTTGATAGGATTTTGGAAATTGATTCTTCCGCTGTAGTGGTTTTGATCACAGCCTATGGGGATATCAATACTGCTGTCAAGGCGATCAAAGAAGGAGCTACGGATTTTGTCCTGAAACCTTGGGAGAATGAAAAACTTCTGGGGACGCTGAATTCAGCGCTCAAACTCCGAGAATCAAAGCTAGAAGTCACCCAATTAAAATCCCAGCAACAACAGCTTCTTCAAGACATTGACAGCAAGTTCAAAGACATCATTGGGCAAAGTCCTAGCATGATCAAGGTCTTTGAAACGATAGAGAGAGTAGCAAAAACCGATGCGAATGTATTGATACTTGGAGAAAATGGCACTGGAAAAGAACTAATCTCAAGAGCAATCCACAGAAACTCCAAAAGACATAAGGCCCCATTTGTAGGCGTGGATTTAGGTGCGATTACCACGACTTTGTTTGAAAGTGAGCTTTTCGGTCACAAAAAAGGAGCATTTACTGATGCCAAAGATGATAGAACTGGCAGATTTGAGCAGGCAAATTCAGGCACCTTGTTTTTGGATGAAATAGGAAATCTTCCATTGGCATTACAATCAAAGTTACTTGCTGCTTTGCAGAATAGGGAAATCACTAGAGTTGGAGCTAATAAACCTGTATCAGTTGACATTAGGCTCATATCAGCTACCAATATGCCAATCCATCAGATGATCCATGAGAATTCATTTCGCCAAGATCTACTCTATCGAATAAATACCATAGAAATCACCCTACCGCCATTGCGTGAAAGGTTGGAAGACATTCCAATCTTGGCAAATCATTTTATAGAAACCTACTCCAAAAAATATCAAAAAGACATACGTAAATTAGGTGATGGCCTTATCAAAAGAATGCAAAAATATCATTGGCCTGGCAATATCCGTGAGTTGCAGCATAGCATAGAGCGGGCAGTTATCATGACTTCCCATAGCATTTTGCAACAAGAGGATCTCTTTGTACACAAGCAACTTTCTCCAGAGAAACAAGAAGATCTTGTCTCTTTGGAGCATTTGAATATAGAAGATGTAGAGAAAATATTGATTCGAAAAGCATTGCAAAAGCATAACGGGCATATCACAAGGGCTGCTGAGGAACTTGGGCTTACTAGGTCATCATTATATAGAAGACTAGAAAGGTATGGGCTTTAAATCTTTTAATATTGGAATCATCCTTAGGGTTACCTTGATCATCATCGTAGCGCTCATTGGGAATTGGATTTACCTCAAATATGACTCCTTGGTTCATGGATTTTTTTTCTTGCTTTTAGTATCTATCCTGACATGGAATCTTATCAGTTATTGCAATAAAACCAATCGAAAAATCAGCCGGTTTTTGGAATCTATTCGGTACTCAGACTTTTCCTCCACCTTCACAAAAGATGATTCTCTGGGAAAATCTTTTAGAGAACTAAACCTTTCATTCAATGAAGTTATCTCTGCATTCAAAAAAACTCGGGCAGAAAAAGAAGAACAAATGCTTTTTCTCCGAATCATGATTCAGCAGATCAATACCGGGATCATTTCTTTTGATACCAATGGAAAAATCGGAATCATCAATGGTGCTGCCAAACAGCTCCTTCAGATCCCACAGTTCAAGGACATCAATGATTTGGGGAAGTTATCCAATGAACTATTGCAAGTCATCAAAAAACTAAACCCGGGGAATACTTTTTCCTTCAAGGTCAATACAGACCTCCACTTGAATTTCCAATCGACCGTATTTATCGTAGATGGGGAAAAATGGACCTTGATCTCTTTCCAAAACATCAACACAGAATTGCAGAAAAAGGAATTGGAGGCATGGCAAAACCTCACCTCTGTTTTGAGGCACGAAATCATGAACTCGATCACGCCTATTGCAAGCTTGGCAAGTTCACTGGGTACTATATTGAGTGAGGATACAACTCCTTTAGAAGATGAGCAATATGCAATCAACCAAGAAAGCTTTACTGATTTGAAAGAAGGCTTGTTTACAATTTCAAATCGTAGCAAAGGGCTTGTTGACTTTGTCAATGCATATAGAGATTTCACAAATATTCCTTTGCCCAAACTAAAAAAAATCAATATTGAAGATCTTTTGAGAAACACGAGTGCTTTGTTTAAAAGTGAATTATCCAAAGATGGAATTGTCCTTAAAACTAAACTTAATGACAAACCATTTGAAATCAATTTAGATCAAGAACTTATACAGATGATATTGATCAATTTGATTAAAAATGCAAAAGAGGCTTTAGCAAATTCTTCAAAGAAAGAAATCCTCCTTAATGCAGGAATAGATACTAACCACCATGCGTACATACAAGTGATAGACAATGGTGAAGGAATAGTACCAGAGGCATTAGAGAGGATATTCGTGCCTTTTTTTACAACAAAGAAAACGGGATCAGGAATAGGGCTTGCAATTTCTAGGCAAATCATGAACTTACACAATGGTAGTTTAGAAGTTTCATCTATTCCCCATGAAAAAACATCATTTACATTGCGATTTATTTAGGTAAGAAGTATAAAAAATATGCATAACCTTTCATAAAAAGACATTTAAAGAATAGCAATCCAGCTTTTCCCCAAAAAATAGGAAAAATATAATGTTATTCGAATTCTCACAAAATAAAAAATGCCCCAAACGTTAAAATTTGGGGCATTTCGAAAGATTTGATTAACTAAAAGCAGAGGAGGAGGGATTCGAACCCCCGGTACCTCACGGTACAACGGTTTTCAAGACCGCCGCGATCGACCACTCTGCCACTCCTCTATTATTGGTCAATATAGAAAGTAACTTTTTCTTTCTATTTCCTTGAGACAAATGTTTGTCTTTCGGTTTGCAAAGGTAGCTTGAATACTTTATTTTCCAAATAGTAGCAACTTAAAAAAATTACCTAATTCTTAATTGCTTGATTTCCTGTAAGAAAAATTTTTGGAGTATTACTTATTTTAATTTTGTTCAATTCAAATAATCACTTTCTTTTTCATCCTCAACCTTGAGAGACATCCAGTACAAATAGACAAACCCAATTTGAGGTATGATCATTAGCAATGCTTTTGCCAACAAAGGAGTGGTTTCATTCCTAAAATCAATCCCAAACAAATTTCCTAGTAGAAGAAATACCACCACTGACAGCAATGCGAAAACATTTGCCAAAACAATTTTTATCTTTCTCTTCATCCTGTTATATAAATTTTACATTCCTATTTTGTCATTATTAGGTATTTTTCATTCATCTCAAATACCTTTTGTAACTCTAAATTGATATAAAATTTGGACAATAAAAAATGCTAAAACACTGAATTACAACAAGAAAATAATTTAAAACTAAGAAAATAAAACATATTGATTTACATAAAAAAGTAAATGGATATCATAAATTGTTATTTGTATTTCAACACATTTCTTGGCAAGGCAATTGAATCTTCAGGAAAAAATAATTTTACTTTTTTTTCTATAATCTAAATTTTATTGGGACAAAAATTAAACATCCCCTACTTTACAACTACCGACAGATTTTGCCATACAATGCATTTCTCTTCTTATCTGCATTAGGCTACACGGTCTCCCATGAAGATATCAAAAGAATCAGGAAGGGGAATACAGCTGAGCTTAAGGATAGCCTATCATATTTTCCGAAAATTTTTTTCTATAGAAAACTTAAAAGAAAGTAGCTTCAGAATATAACTCATAAAGAAAGTCCAAGTTGAAACTTTATGTAATCTTCGATCGCAAACTTATAGTTGTCCAATCCAGATGGAGATTTGCAAAGAAAAAGATATGGCTCTATCAATTCTAGCTCCATCAACAAAAACTCACCTCCCCTCCATACCCCATCCACACGTGCATATAGAGTCCCTTTAGCAAAATCATTGACCAAATTCTGCAAATAACCCAATTGATCTTCACTTGGTTGTATGGTCGATATTTGGCCTCCGAAAAAATGTTGTACTCGAAAATCTCCACTTTTGGCACTTTTCAATACAGCATGTGAAAACTTTCCATTAAAGAAGATATATGAATACTCCCCTACATTTACTACCTCACCAATGAATGGCTGTACCATAAAACTTTCAATCTTGAGCAAATCCTCCACCACAAAAACGATCTCTCTCCAATTTTCCTTGTTAACATGAAAAGTATTTTTTGCACCCCCACTAATTGTAGGTTTGATAATCAAATTATCGGTGTGGAATAGATCGAAAAATTCTTCAAACCCCATTAATGAATTCCCCTTTTCAAGAAAATATGTCTGCACAATGGAATAACCTGCAGCCTCAATCTCTTTCAAATAATGCTTGTCCGCATTCCACAATACTATATCAATGTTATTGATTAAAGGAATTTTCTGTGTGGCAACTTTCGAGCACCATTTCTGAAACTCATCAAATCTATCAAAATAATCCCATGGGGATTTTAACAAAAGTATATCGTATTGTTCCCAATCTACTGTCTGATCTGACCAGATCTCAAAAGTATACACTAGATTGAGTTGATCTAAGATTTCTTTGAGCAATTCATCTTCATCTGCTATACCATCAGCAGTGTAAGATCTTTTCGCTTCATAAGTGATAACTGCTATTTTGGGATTCATATTACATGTATTTGTCAAACTAAAATCTGAAAGTATATCATTTTATCTATTTTTCGTTAATAAAACGACCAATTAATCCTATTTTTGAAACTTGAATTTATGAAAAAAGAAAAACTAGTAATCATCCCAACTTATAATGAACAGGAAAATATTCTTGACATGGTTCATGCTGTCATGAATTTAGAGGGTGATTTCGAGCTTTTGGTCATTGACGATAATTCACCGGATGGCACTGCATTGATTGTTACAAAGTTGCAAAATGCTTTTCCAGAGCGACTCCATTTACTAAAAAGGAAAGGAAAGCTTGGTTTGGGTACAGCATATATTGCGGGCTTCAAATATGCTATCGAAAAGGGGTATCAATATGTTTTTGAAATGGATGCGGATTTTTCCCACAATCCTTCAGACTTGATAAAACTCCACAAGGCTTGTGCTGAAGATGGTTTTGACATGGCTGTAGGGTCTAGGTATATTACAGGTGTGAATGTCGTAAACTGGCCAATGGGAAGGGTTTTGATGTCATTTTTTGCCAGTAAATATGTTCAATTTATTACTGGACTTCCCATCAAAGACACAACTGCTGGGTTCAAATGCTACTCAATAAATGTATTGAAAGCTATGAATTTGGACAAAATCAAATTTATAGGCTATGCTTTCCAGATTGAAATGAAATTCACTGCATGGAAGTTGGGGTTCAAAATTGTTGAAGTGCCAATTATTTTTACAGACAGGACGAAAGGCACTTCAAAAATGAGCAGAGGAATCTTCAAAGAGGCTGTACTAGGAGTCCTTTATATGAAATTTCGAAGTTTCTTCAAAACCTACAAACCTATCAATCAAACTTGATTGATTTGATCGGTTTGATATTGCTGATCAGCATGGCCGGTATGAAAAGTACCAAAGTCGTAACCAACAAAACCACCAAGTTCAAAACGATAAAAACTTGCCAATTCCAATGGATTGGGACAAAGCTCATATAGTAATTTTCAGGATCCAATGGGATTATCCTAAATTGATCTTGAAGCCAGCCAAAACCTAATCCAATCGCATTTCCCAACAATAACCCCCTACCGATAATTCTCACACCATTCCATACAAAAATGCTTCTGATTTGTGCATTTTTTGCACCGACAGCTTTTAGCACACCAATCATCTGTGTTCTTTCCATGATCAAGATAAACAATATAGAAACCATGTTGAATGCCGCCACAAACAGAATTAATGTAAGAAATACATAGACATTATTGTTCAACAAAAGCAACCAATCAAAAATTTCCATGTATTTCTCAGTGACTTTGATAAGCTTCAAGTCAAAGTCCAAAAAATCATACAAAGGCTCTGAGTATTGATCCATTCTCTTGGGATCATCTACAAATATTTCATACCCTCCAACTTGATCATCAGTCCAGCCATTGAGATTCCTGATAGTTTGGATATCACCGAGGAGGATTTTATCATCAAAATTTTCCAAAAAAGTCTCGTAAATACCTACGATCGTCAACCTCCTAAATCTCGGTGGCTCTTGGACAAAATACATCGTCACCTGATCGCCAAGATTCAGCAATAACTTGTTGGCTATCTTTTTGCTCAACACAATCTCATTGCTGGCAGAAGAGTCTGAAAATTGGATAAAGCGTCCCTGAATGATGGAGCTTTTGAAACTTAATGAATCAAAATCAGGCCCCACCCCTTTCATCAAGACACCTTCTACTTCTTCGTCTCCTTTCAGTAAACCAGGTTTATGGGAAAAGACCTGAACATGTTTGATGAATTCAAGGTCTTTATGATTTTTGAAAAAATCAGAATTGGTAGAGATGGGCGATTCTTCAAAAGCATTTCCGGAAACAAATTTTAACCCTTGAAAATGACCCGTAAAAGAAAAAACTTTATTGGATATCTCATTTTGGAATCCACCAAGAATCATAAATGATATCATCGTGATTGCCAATCCTATTGCGACACTGGCTACAGCAATTCGATGAATTGTCCCGGTAAATCCTCCGGTTCTCTTAAAACTGATTCTTTTGGCAATGAAATAGGATATGTTCAACGAAATTTTTTATTTTGATGGAAATCTAGCGCAAATTAACATGAAGCAATTGAAAATCTTACTCCTAATCTCATTTTTACTTCAAAGCTTTGCATTTTGTAAAAGCCCAGAAACGAAAACCAATCATTATTCAGAAGAAAAAACTATAGAAAAGCCTCTTACAATATTGCCTGCCGCAGATCGACCTGAGGAATATTTATCCTTGCTTGAAGGTAAAAGAATAGGCTTGGTTGTAAACCAGACGAGTATTCTTACCACAAAAGACAATATCCACTTGGTGGACTACCTTATGATGGAAGGGATCGATGTAGTCAAAGTATTTGTACCCGAACATGGATTCAGAGGTGATGCAGATGCAGGTGAAGTGGTAAACAATGAAGTGGATAGCAGAACTGGCCTACCATTGGAATCTCTATATGGAAACAATAAAAAACCTTCTGCTGCTGCATTGAAGGATATAGACTTGATAATATACGACCTTCAAGATGTAGGATTGCGTTTTTACACATATATCAGTACAATGCACTATGTCATGGAAAGTGCTGCCGAAAACCAAGTCCCAATGCTGATATTGGATAGACCCAACCCAAACGGGGAATATACTGATGGTCCAGTATTGAAAAAAGGCTTTGAAAGCTTTGTTGGCGTGCATCAAATACCTGTAGTCCATGGTCTCACTGTAGCCGAGCTTGCCCAAATGATAAACGGTGAAGGTTGGCTGAAAAACAAGGTAACAGCAGACATTAGTATTGTAAAAGTAGAAAATTGGACAAAGGAAATGCCCTACAATCTTCCTGTAAAGCCTTCCCCAAACCTGCCAAATGATCTATCCATCCGACTCTACCCATCACTTTGCTTTTTCGAAGGCACAGATATTTCGGTAGGACGAGGAACGTACTTTCCATTTCAAGTCTATGGATATCCAGATAAAAAATACGGGGAATTTTCTTTCGAACCAGTAAGTATCGAAGGGATGTCCAAAACTCCTCCACATCAAAACAAAGTATGCTATGGAAAGGACCTTAGAAACGAACCACTTACGCACCAATTCACATTGGAATATTTGATCGATGCTTACCAGATCTCTGGTAAAAAAGAAAAATTCTTCAATAATTTCTTCGACAAACTAGCCGGAACCGACCAACTCAGAAAGGACATCCTTGCAGGTAAATCAGCCGAAGAAATCAAAGCCTCTTGGCAATCAGATCTTCAAAAATTCAAGGAACAAAGTAAACCTTATTTGCTATATTAAAACCTTTGAAAAATAAATCTTCGAGTGCGCGGCGACGCACTCGAAGACTTATCGATTCTGACTTCTTTGTCAAGTCTTATTTTTTCTTTCAAATAAAAAAATCATCTCCTTCATGGTTGATTGCAACTCCTTCGTTGTCTTCTCTCTCGTTTCTTAATCTTCAATTTTCAATAATTCAATGTTCGACCCTTTCAGGGTCGCTTGACCACATACTTGTTTTTTCATCCCCCCGGTTTCTCCGAGGGCTATTGAAATGTTAAAGCCCTTCAGGCTTGCATCTTCTTATTTGTATCTCGTACACTTAATCTTTACTAATGTATCTCACTCTACCTTCTCGTCTCTCGCTACTTAATATTCAATTATCAATAATTCATTGTTCGACCCTTCATGGTCGTGTGACGCCATACTTGTTTTTTCATCCTCCTGGTTTCTCCGAGGGCTATTGAAATGTTAAAGCCCTTCAGGCTTGCATCTTCTTATTTGTATCTCGTACACTTAATCTTTACTAATGTATCTCACTCTACCTTCTCGTCTCTCGCTACTTAATATTCAATTATCAATAATTCATTGTTCGACCCTTCAGCGTCGTGTGACGCCATACTTGTTTTTTCATCCCCCGGTTTCACCGAGGTCTCCGACACAGCGGACAAGTCATTGAAATGTAAAAGCATTTCAGGCTTGTATCTTCTTATTTGTATCTCGTACCCTTAATCTTTACTAGTGTATCACAATCTACTTTCTCGTTCCTCGCTTCTAGCTTCTCGTCTCTCTCCTGAGTCTTGCATCTTGTCTCTGTCTTAAATCTCACGTCTTAAGTCTCATTTCTCACTCGTTTCTAGCCTCTAGCTTCTCGCTTCTCTCTTCTCTCTCTTCTTTGCGAAAACCCACCCTCCTCTTATTCCAAATTCTCTGCATCGGAAGTAACAAAATCGGTAACAACATCAAATCTGCCAAAACTGCAAATACCAATGCAAGGCTGATCAAAAGACCTGTATAAAATGTCACTCCAAATTCACTTAAGGTCAAAACCAAAAAGCCTGACACCAAAATAATAGAAGTCAAAACAATCGCTTTTCCAGTTTCCAAATAAGTCCTTTTCAATGCATAAAGCATACTTCTACCCTTCTTCAATTCTGTTTGAAGCTTAGTCATAAAATGTATGCTATCATCTACAGCGATCCCAAATGCCACTGTAAATATCACTGCCGTTGTCAATTTCAAATCAATATCTAGAAGCCACATGACTCCGCACATCCACAACAAAGGCAGGACATTTGGCAGCAATATCAAAAAAGAAATTCTCCATGAACGGAACAAAAACCCAGCTATCAAGCCCACCAAAAGAATAGCCACACCCAAACCTTTTGTCATCTGATCTGAAATCGTCACATGGCTTTTGTCTATCAAATTGGAAGTTCCGGTAAGTCTTACTTTGAGGAGTTTCCCGTCTATTTCGTTATCGACAAAAGATTCCAATGCTTTCTTGATCTTAGCACTTTTGTAACTTCCTATGTCTGCTGTTCTTGTGGAAAGTCTCCCTTGTCTCTGATCTTCAGAAATCAAAGAATAGTCTGCCTGACTAATTGCCTGACTGAGATAAGGTTTCAACCTCTGATACTGTCCTTGCGAAGGCATGGCAAATGCTTTGTTGTTGCCTGAATTTTGAGCTTGGTTGAGTAGTTTTACAAGTGAAAAAGGAGAAATGATTGTCCCTGATTCATACGATTCCTGAACAAATTCTTCAAGTTTTTCGATTTCTTTCAAAACTTCATATTGGAAAATCTGATCTCCTTCCTCCCCCACTTCCAAAAAAAACTCAAGTGGTTTGGATCCTCCAAATTCTTTATCGAAAAACTCAAACTCCTGTACCAATTCATGTTCCCTAGGCAAATTATCCAATAAGTAGCCATTGATTTTTAAATTGACCAAAGCGACAACTGATAGTACGGATACAATGGAAAAAGAGGCCAATACCAATACTTTATGATTCATGATCCATCTGAAAGTAATTGCCAATGTTCGTTGCCAAAAACCCACTGGATTGCTTTTTTTCATCACTTTGGAAGGACTGAAAAAGTACAACAAACCTGGTGTAATCAAAATAACTGCGACAAACATCACCATCACTCCCAAAGCAGTATAAATTCCAAACAACTTTAGACTAATCGCACTTGTAAAATACAAAGTCGAAAAACCCAATGCTGTGGTAAAACAAGTCAGAAAAATTGCCAAAAACAGATTTTTGAATGTCAATTTTATAGCTTCGTCTTTTGGGATTCCAAGGCGGAGTTTGTACATAAAAAGCGTCAAGTAATGCACTAATGCACTCAATCCAATCACCAACAAAATAGTCGGCTGCATCACAGACATTACATCCAAAGCTTTTCCAGTAAGAAGAATGATCGCAATAGTCCAGCCTATCCCAAACAACAAGACTATCAATGGCAACAATACCCCCCACCAAGTCCTGAAAATAAAGAGCAGAAGCAACATGATCAATACGATGGAAATAGAAAGAAAAAAAGCAAATTCTTCCTGAAGCAAATCCACAAATTCGCCCTGCGCTTTGATTTTTCCAGCTGTATAAAACTTATCAAAATCAGAATCGCCAAGTATCTTATTTACTTCCTGATACAATACATCTCCATCCTCCTTCGATATCAGCTGCTCATTTCTCAAAACCAACAATAAATATCGACCATCTTCACTGATCAGATTTCCTGAGTATTGTGGATGGGATACTAAGTTTTGCTTGGATTCCTGCAAACTTTCTTCACTTTCCCAATCCAAAACTGATCTATATCTTACGCCAAAAGCATTGATAATTGGCTCCTTTAAGGTCAACAATGACACGATACTTTCTGTAAATTCAAGCCCCTCTAATTCCTTTTGAACATTCATTGCTTTATCCAAGAAAACAGAATCAAAAACCCCATTTTCCGTACCCAATGCAATTAGAAGATAGTCATTGTCGTTTTCGAATTTTTCTCTGAAATTTTGGTAAAAAGTCAAATCTTCATCTTCCTGCGGAAAAAACTGCTCAAAATCATAATCAAAAACCACCTGTGGGCGTAGTAAAACCAATATTACACTGATCAACAAGGCAATTCCGAGTCCGAATAAAGAAGCTTTTCTTTCAAACATATTCTAGATTAATTATCGAGTCCAAAGATATAAACCATAAATTCGCCTTTCTGATTATTTATAATCTTTTTATCTTGCCAACTTCTAATAAATTCAAAGCCAAAAATGAAGCAATACCACGATTTGATGAGACATATTTTGGACAATGGTGTCCAAAAAGGAGACAGAACAGGCACAGGAACAATCAGTGTATTTGGTTATCAAATGCGATTCAACCTTCAAGAGGGTTTTCCATTGGTCACGACCAAAAAATGTCACCTCCGCTCAATCATCATCGAATTGCTTTGGTTTCTCAATGGTGATTCGAATATCAAATACCTCAATGACAACAAAGTAAGCATTTGGAATGAATGGGCTGACGAAAATGGAGATCTTGGCCCTGTCTATGGCTATCAGTGGAGGCATTGGCCTGATGGAAAAGGTGGTGAAATAGACCAAATCAAAAATCTAATTCATCAAATCAAAACAAAACCGGATAGCAGAAGACATATCGTGAGTGCATGGAATGTAGCAGATGTGGACAATATGGCGCTTCCTCCTTGCCACACTATTTTCCAGTTTTATGTAGCGGAAGGCAAACTCTCTTGTCAACTTTACCAAAGAAGTGCAGATGTATTTTTGGGTGTACCTTTCAACATTGCTTCTTATGCACTCTTCACCATGATGGTTGCGCAGGTTTGTGACCTAGAGCTTGGAGAGTTTATCCATACTTTTGGAGATGCACATTTGTATAGCAACCATCTGGAACAAACGCAGCTACAACTCTCCCGAGAATGCAGGCCGTTGCCAACTATGAAAATCAATCCCGAAGTAAAGGACATTTTCTCTTTCAAATATGAAGATTTCGAACTTGTAGGTTATGATCCCCATCCGCACATCAAAGCAGCTGTTGCCGTTTGATTTGATGATAAAGCATTGATTAAAAGATTTTTAACCTTTAATCAATGCTTTTCTTTTTTACTAAAACTACATATTGGGGATAAAAATATACATTCTTAAAATCCCACCTATCTTCATTTTCTTCCACAGAATAGTTTGCAGAAAACTTTATTTCATAAAAAAGTACTGTAAAATCATAAGGTCCTAAGCTAAACTCCTGAATAATATCTTGTTTATAATGCCTATTTCCGGTCTTGTTTTTATCTGAATTTGATTCATACAGTTCTTTTAAGTAACCAATCATATCATACTTTTCGATGGATACTCCATTATTGTCGATAAGGTCAAAAATCATACTTTTCGGTTTTGAATTTTTCCAATGATTTTGGCTAATTTCAAGAATTTCGCCACCGATCTCCAATCTATTTTTTTGATAAGTAGACAATGAATTGTACATAAAATCATATTCACTGACATCCAAAAATTTTGATTGCTTAAAACTTTCAGATGTGAACGTTATCTCATAATAATCTTGATAATTGTTCTCAAAGATAATGTTCTTGAATTCTTTCCGAAAATCATAAGCTGAGGCATACTTTTTAGAAAAAATAGAATCAGACAACGTATTCTCGAGGTAGTAATCAAGAAATTCACCTTGCTTATTTTGGTACAGGAAAAAAGTAACATTCCCTAACTGATTCAAATTGTCACTAGTTATTTCTTTCTCAAAATTGATCTTCCCATTTTTCAGCAAATCAAATTTCTCGATCAAAGCTCTGAATTGGTTTTTCTGACTTCTATTTGATACACTGAAGGCGTTGAAATATGGCAAAGCAATACTGATCAAGCCAAATACAAACAAACTGATAGGGATGGTCTTGATCGTGGGATTTTTGAAAAATATGAAATAAAGACTTACCATCGAGATCCACAAAGCAAGAATCAAGACAAAATACCTGTTAGGCGTGACTCCATACTCAAAAATCCTTGTGAAAATAGCTACAAAAAGGAGAATCAAAAATGGAAGTAAAGAATAGTAAAATATCCGATCAAACCAACGAACCCATGCTTTGGTAGTTTGTTTGGAAAGAGGAAAAATCAGCAAAAGAGAAATAAATCCCAAGAAACTGTAAGCAATTACCATGTAACTGACCCATCCTTTTGGAAGGGACCAGTCTATCAAAATCTTGGCTCCATATGCGTACAAAATGACTGAATAGATCAACAATAATGGAATAATAATGTACTGAACAAAGAATTTCTGAACTGAAGGAACAAGTTGATCATTGACCATTTCTTTGAACCCATCAAGTGCAAAAATCAGGAAAACGAAGCAGGAACCGAAAATACCAGAGAAGAATGTCACATAAAGGTAAAGCTTTCCACTTCCAAATCGAAGATTAAAAAGGTTTTCAACTGCCGCAATTGCCAAAAGCAAGCCCGCAGTAAGCACTCCCACAAAAAGGGCTGTTTGTGCCAAATTGGTGAATAGTGATTTATTGTAACTCCAAAAACCTATTTCATCTTTTCGGGAGAAGAGAAATGGTAAAATTGATACAGCAAGATGATGGAGTATACCAAAAACAAAAATCAAAGTGATGTGATAACTGGTAAAGTTAGTTTCATCATTTGGAAAMAAAAAATAATATCCCGCCACAACCAAAACTGCAAGACCTTCTAGCCAAATCCATTTTTTGATTTGCCCAACCATTGCCAGAGCAAAAGAAAGAGAGATCCCCAGAAGTGATAGAATAGTTAGCTTTACAAATGGCAACTTACTAATAAAGGGAAACTTCTGAATAGTATTAGGATGCATCGAGTAATCAGACACCTCTGATGCCAATATCGCGAAGATTGTTGCCAATAATGCAAAACCAATTGTCGTTGGGTAAGTCTTGAAAACTTTACCGAAATTCTGAAAAAGATGTGCTATTTTGTTTTTCATATGTAGATTTCAAAAATTGAAAAGTGCATTCAAGTCACTGAAAGTTTGTTGCCCTAGCATTTCCCCTTCTAAATTAGACAAATAACTGATACCTGTAACATTACTAACAAAAACAGAATCTGCATCAAAAAGGACTTCTTTTTCAAAAAAGCCTTCAATGATTTCTATATTTCTGCTTTTCAAATCTTCTATCACTATCCTTCTTCCAATACCTGAAATACAGCCTGTACCTAAGGAAGGAGTATAAAAAACGTCATTTTTATACCAAAATATATTTGCAGCACCTGCTTCGGATACATATTTATCATAATTTAACAGAATAACCTCATCCATACCAATAATTGCCCTATCCCTATTTGCCATGACATAAGTGAGTGCGTTGAGTGTCTTGCAATGACTCCAAGGTGAATGGTTCAAAAAAATTTCTTTGTGAAAATATGCCAAATGCTTGATTGAAGGTGCGGGAGAAAAACTTTGAATCTGAATTGATTCTTCAATGGAATCCGTCTGAGGAGTGTATTTTCCTTGCCCACTTCTAAAGACATTCCATCTAATTCTTAAAGTACAACCTTGTCCAAATCTATTCGCCAATAATTCGTCCAACAATTCTATGGAAGTTAAATCTTCGGTTGACAAACCAAGAACCTTGCAACCTTCCAGCAGTCTTTCAAAATGTAGTGTTCCAAAACGGATTTTTCCATTTGAAAACACCATAGTTTCAAACAAACCATCAGCAAATAAGAATGCCCTATTAGCTAAATGCACGTCTTCTCTTACCCAATCGGACAAATTTCTCTTTTTCAAATAAATTGTTTCAAAATCGGTCATCTTTCTGTGCGTTAACGGACAAGTTTCTGTTTTGTAAATAAAACTTCGCGTTAAAATTAATTAAATTCTCAATAATACTAGCCTATTTCAGCTCACTATACTTTATTTACATGTTGTACTAAAATTAAAGTATTATTTTAGCACAGTAATTGAAATTGTAATCATTATGAGTGGTAAAAGTAGTGTTTTTGATATGATTGGACCTGTAATGATCGGACCTTCCTCTTCACATACTGCCGGGGTGGTTAGAATTGCCAGGGCAGCTATCAGAGTTTTGGGGGGAAAACCTGACCATGCGGATATTACTTTCTACAATTCTTTTGCGAGGACTTACGAGGGCCATGGAAGTGATAAAGCAATCATCGCAGGCTTAATGGACTTTAAAACTGACGATCCCAAAATCAAGCAAGCTTTTGAATTGGCAGAGGAAAACAAGCTTACTTACAAATTCAAATCAATAGGAAATGCATCAGTGTATCATCCAAATACTATAAAACTGAATCTCACAAAAGGTGAGCAAAAAGTAGAAGTGATCGGTGAGAGCTTAGGAGGTGGATTGATTAATATATCGTTTGTAGATGGATTCATAGCTGATTTTTCTGCTCAATCCCACACATTGATCATCAAAGCCAATGATGTATCTGGAGCAATTGCATTTATCTCCAGTGTCATTGCACAAGAAAAGGCCAATATCGCTACAATGTCTGTTTCAAGAAAAGGAAAAAATGACCAAGCTTGTCATGTGATTGAGATGGATTCAGGTCTTCAGCCTATTACTATAGAATATTTAAAAAGCTTACAATGGATAAAAGAAATCATATATATACCAGATATTGACTTATAAAGAATGAAAAACAAATACACTTTAGCATTATTGCTTTCCTTTTTTTTATCAAATCTTGAATTAAAAGCGCAGGATAGCAATTACAATTCCTTAGATCTTCAATCTTGCATTGAGATCGCATTGGAAAACAACCTTACTTTAAAGAGAAGTGAAATAAATCTAGCCCTAAACGAAGCTACGCTTCTACAAAGCCAAGGTCAAAGATTACCTTCCCTCTCAGCTGGTGCAAGTTCTGGATATAGATGGGGACGTTCTATCAACCCAGTAACCAACCTCTTTGAAACAAACAGAATCGGTAATGTCAATCTTTCAGCGAATACGAATATGACCGTATTTGCTGGACAGCAAATAACCAATTCTATCAAACAAGCAAAAACTGATATTGAAGTAAGCAGGTTGAATGTAAAAACTACTGAAAACAATATCACTTTGAATGTGATCAATCTCTTTATCAATGTAATCTTCTCCGAAGAGCAACTCAAAATAGCAAGAAATCAACTAGCTTCAACAAAAGAGCAGCTTACCAATACTACAAAGCTCGTAGATGCTGGATCGCTGCCTTTGGCAAACAAACTAGATCTACAGGCTCAGAATGCAACAAATGAATTGGAAGTTTTAAACGCTGAAAACACATTGAGAGGCGCAAAGCTGAATTTGTTACAAGCAATGCAATTACCTTTTGACCCATATTTTAAAGTAATTGCCCCAGACTTGTCAGTTGAAAATATCGCATTATCAGGTCAAAGTGTGGATGAAATATACAATCTTTCAAAAGAGATTTTACCTCAAATCCAAGCAGCCGAACTAGCAGTAGAAAGTGCTGAATACGGCGTGAGGGCTGCAAAAGGAGCTTTTTATCCAACTCTAGGGATCGGTGCTAACTTATTCTCAAACTATGTAGATCGTACAACACCTGGATTTGATAGACCTGAGTTTATTACGCAAATTGAAAACAACCTTTCTCAAGCTGCAAATATCAGCTTGAATATTCCAATCTTCTCGAATTTCAGAAATAAATCCTCCCTACAAAGAGCAAGACTACAAAAAAATCTAAGTGAGATCACTGCATTTGAGACCAAAAATGAATTGAGACAGGATATTGAAGTTGCATTCACAAATGCAATAGCCTCAGACCAAGCATATAGATCATCTTTGGTGAGAGTAGCAGCATTGGAAGAATCTTTCCGAATATCACAACAAAGATTTGATGCAGGAGCTATCAATTTCGCTGATTTTCAATTAGCACAAAATAACCTGTTCAATGCACAAGCTGACCTCGTAACAGCTAAATATACATATATCTTTAGAGTAAAAGTTTTGGATTTTTATCTCGGTAACCCGCTTAATTTATAATCAATATCATGGCAAAGAAAAAGTCAAACAAAGTTCTTTATATCTTACTTGCTATAGTAGGAGTACTTGTTGTTTTCGCAATCATTGGAAAATCTGCCGGCTGGATCGGTGGTGAAAAAGAAGTAGCAGTAGAGTCTACGCTAGCCAAAAAATCGAGTATCATTGAGAAAGTTTCTGCATCTGGTGTCATCGAACCGGAAATTGAAGTGAAACTTAGTCCGGACGTAGCGGGGGAAATTATAGAGTTGAATGTAATGGAAGGTGATTCTGTCAAAGTGGGTGATCTTTTGGTCAAAATCAGACCTGACAACTTCATTTCTGCACTAGATAGAGCAAGAGCTAATCTCAATCAACAGAAAGCAAACCTTGCTCAAGCTCAAGCCAATTTGAAGAGATCTGAGGCTCAGTACACAAGAGCAGATTTAGACTATAAGAGAAATGAAAAATTGTACAATGATAAAGTAATTTCTGATTCAGATTGGGAATTGGCACAATCCAATTTCCTTACTGCCCAAAATGACCTGGAAGCCGCTAAGCAAACAGTATTGGGAGCAGAATACATTATCAAAAGTTCTCAAGCTACTGTAGATGAAGCCAACGAAAACCTTAGATTGACTAATGTTTATTCTCCTGTAAATGGTACAGTTTCTAAATTGTTGGTTGAAAAAGGAGAAAGAGTAGTAGGAACACAGCAAATGGCTGGTACCGAAATGCTTCGTCTTGCTGATCTGAGCAAAATGGAAGTAAGGGTAAATGTAAATGAAAATGACATTGTCAGAATCAGTTTAGGTGATACTACTTTGATAGATGTGGATTCTTATGCTTCTGTAGCAAAAAAATTCAAAGGAGTCGTGACTTCAATCGCAAATTCAGCAAATACCAAAGCAAGTATCGACGCTGTAACAGAGTTTGAGGTAAAAATAAGAATCATCAACGAATCTTATGCTGAACTAGTAACTGAGAAGAACAGATTTCCTTTCCGTCCAGGAATGACTGCAAGTGTTGATATCATTACACAGAAGAAAGAGAATGTATTAACTGTACCACTTGCTGCAGTGACTACACGAGAAGATCAAAAAAATGTAAGTCCAGACGGTACTTCAAAATTAAAAGAATTGGTATACACTGTCGAAAATGGCCGAGCAGTTCAAAAAGAAATCAAAACAGGGATTTCGGATTTTGACAATATTGAAATCATAGAAGGTGTAAACGAAGGAGAAGAAATAATCTCAGGCCCATATTTCGTGATCAGCAAACAACTGAAAGATAAAGATTTGCTTAAAGTCACTAAAAAGACTGAATAAGTTAACACAATTAAAAAAGTATATCAAAAAAGCAGGGTCAAGTTTGAACCCTGCTTTTCTAATTTTTGTGTATTTGTAAAAAAGGGTACCTGATAAAAGGCAATTGATGTGGAAAGAAAATTCACTTTTTCTTCAATCCGTTTTACTTTTTCATACTTGTTTCAATACAAATTTGGAATAACGAAGTTTTTTTTATAAAATCAGAACCTGAATCAAATTCTTTTCAAATGAAAAAATCAATATTTACAATATTTGCATTCATTCTTTGCATGGTAAGTTTCGCTCAGGAATCTAAATATTATAATAAGTTTTTTATTCAAATTAATGATATTGAGCTTTATAAACCTTTATATTTTTCACAATTGAATGTTAGCAATGAAATGAGCTCAGAAAAATTCTATTCCATGGATAGCATTTTAGTGAAAGAAACGATAACAAAGCAGGATAAATCTAATAGCAGTGTAATTGAGACTGGAACAATCTATAACAAAGAAGGAAATATCATTCAAAAAAACACAATCAATAAAAATAGCAATCATAAATATACTGAGATTTATAATACAGATGGAAAATTAACCAAAACCATCAAATCGGTAGGACCAATGATTATCGAAGAAGCTCATTTTGACAATCAAGGCAAAGTAATTCCCAATCTCAAAACAATAGAACCAGAACCCTATAGAGGTAGACAAGGTTGGAATGAGTATATTGGAAGGCACTTGAAGTATCCTAAAGATATGAAAAAAAATGGAGTAGAAGGGACTGTCAATATTAGCTTTAATATCACGGAAAACGGTGATTTAACAGATATTGAGTTGATTAACCCTGAAGATGCCCATCCTTCATTAAATGAAGAAGCCCTAAGAGTAATCAAAAATTACCCCCACAAATGGACTCCAGCCATGCTAGATGGCAAGCCTATTGTATATAATATAAATATGCCTATACGATTTAAATTGGGAGCCTAAAGTCAATTTAAACTTGGCTTCTTTCCCAATTTCTCAACTGATCATATACCAAATGTACCGGTAATCCCATCACTGTGTAAAATGATCCCTCTATCCTATCCACCGCTATATAACCAATCCATTCTTGAATGCCATAAGCTCCTGCTTTATCGAATGGTTTGAATGTCTCGATGTAAAATTCAATCTCTTCCTTATCCAGTTTTTTGAAGCTTACACTGACAGTATCCTGAAGTGTCACTTGCTTTGTCTTTGAAGTAAGAGTGATACCCGTGACAACTTCATGAACCCCATCAGATAATGAATTGATCATTTCAAAGGCATCATTTTTATCAATTGGTTTTCCCAAAATCTGATTGTTCACTATCACTACTGTATCTGCAGTAATCAAAATTTCATTTGCTTCAATTTCTTCCAAAAATGCATCAGCCTTTTTCTTGGAAAGAAATCCTGCTACCTCAAAAGGGTTCATCTCAGATGGAAAACTTTCATCAGTATCCTTGGTCCTCACTGTAAAATCAATCCCCAAACCTTTCAAAAGTTCATTTCTGCGAGGTGATTTTGAGGCCAAAACTACATGGTGATTCTTTAAATTGATCATGACTGGTACATTTGGTAAGGAAAAGCAAACTCACTTTCTTCAATCGACGCAAACAGCAGTCCTGAAAGTGTTTTTGGATAGAAATATGTTGATTTTTGAGGCATGGTGTGTCCAGATTTACAGACTTCCAAAACTTGATTCATGGAAATATCCTTCGTGATCAATGAAAATGAAGCTTTCCAAGAAATAGTCTTCAAAACACATCTTCTTAGATTCCTTTCATATTCAATCTGATCTGAATAACGCTGTTTTTCCAAAGGTATCCCCAAAACTTTTTCCACAAAAAAGTAATGCAATACCATCAAGTCAAGATTTCTGATCACTTCAGGAATCTCTGATGGCATCAGGTCAATATTTTCCTCATAAAACCTAATCTTGTAAGCATTCTCTCCTATAATCAATCCAAAAGCCCATTTTTTTTGTAAAATTAGCTCTTCGATTTCTTCTACATCATTCAGTTTTTTAACAAAAAAGAACTCACTAATCTGCTCCAAAAGAGCTTCTTCTTCAAATTGAAACCCCGTAAAAATCCTATGTGTTGGAAGGATTCTCAAATCTTTGGAATGTGCATTTGTGAAGTACATCATATGGTAATTATATGATTCAAAACCAGTATGTGAAGGATTATTCTCCAGACTCGATTTCCGATATTCAATTGCTCCTTCATATCGGTGGTGACCATCAGCCAAAATGATTTGCTTGTCTTTGATTACCTTGATGAATTTTGCTATTATTTCAGCATCTTGAATGACTGCCAAAACTTCTCTGACACCTTGATAATCCTCCAAATCATAGAGTGGATCTTCTATTGCCTTATCCATAAAAGCCTCCAAGGAATGGCTTTCGTCTTCATATAGTCCATGTGTTGCACTTGGCTGAAACTTGGTTGCTTTCAAAAGTTCAACTCGGTCATTTACAGCTTTGGCAATGGTATTTTCATGCCTAAGTACGACATCCTCTTCCCAGTCATACGCCTTGATATTAGCTACAAACCCTTTTCTACAAGATTCTTGTTCTTGTCCAGGCAATCTGAAATATTGGTAATAGACATAGATTCCTGGCACTTTGTCTTGCACAAGTACTTGGTCCTTTTTCCATTTCTCCAAACACTGTGCTGCATTCTGTGCGGGATTTTCTCCCAAAGGAACTGATAGATGGATACTATTTAATGGGTTGTTGTAAAGAGCTTCCCGCTGTTTGGTTGATACTACATCAAATAGTGGAGAAGTCAAATCCTCAATCTGCTTGGTGAATTTCTCATGGTATCTCCAAGCCTTGATAGGTAATATCTCTGCCATTAAAGTAGTCTGTTTTTCCAGTTGGTTCTTGGCAATGCATCATTCTGCAATGAATTCACTCTGCGCAAGTCTGTTTTCTGTTTTTCATAAAGTGAAACAGCAGCTGCGGAAAGTAGAGCAAGCTCTTCTTCAGTCCACTGAATGTCCAATTTCTCAGGTGTAAAGTACTTTTCTACAAATTTGGTGTCGAAATCCCCTGACCTAAAGGCTTCATGCTCCATCACAAACTTACAGAAGCCCAAAGTCGTCTCAATTCCAGTAATCTGATATTCTTCAATCGCCCTAATCATCCTGTCCATTGCCAATTCTCTAGTATCTGCATGTGTGATCAGCTTTGCTATCATTGGATCATAATAGATTGGAATATCCATGCCCTGTTCGAACCCATCATCTACCCTAACACCGGATCCTTGAGGCCTGATGTAAGTTTGCAGATTTCCGATATCAGGCAAAAAGTTATTTCTTGGATCTTCTGCATACACCCTCACCTCTACTGCATGTCCATGAATCTTCAAATCCTCTTGGGAAAAGCTCAATGGATGACCTTCGGCGATCAGAATCTGTTCCTTCACCAAATCTTTCCCAGTAATCATTTCAGTGACAGGATGCTCTACCTGAAGCCTGGTATTCATCTCCAGAAAGTAAAAATTCAATTTTTCATCAACAATAAATTCTACAGTACCAGCACCATAATAATCACATGCCTTTGCAACTTTCACTGCTGCCTCTCCCATTGCTTTACGCATTTGGTCAGATACTACGGCAGATGGAGCTTCTTCAATTACTTTTTGATGCCTTCTTTGTACTGAACATTCTCTTTCAAACAAATGAATGACATTTCCATGCATATCTCCCAACACTTGTATTTCTATGTGTCTGGGAGAAGTTATGTATTTTTCTATAAAAACTGCACCATCCCCAAAAGCAGATTCTGCTTCAGAAATAGCCCTATTCATCTGCTCTTCAAACTCCTCTTCATTTTCGACTATTCGCATTCCTTTTCCACCTCCACCAGCGCTAGCTTTGATCAAAATGGGATAGCCTATTTCATTTGCTTTAACTTTGGCAGCTGGGATATCTGAAATCGCATCTTCAGTACCAGGCACCATCGGAATATCATATTTTGATACCGCGTGCTTTGCGGCAAGCTTGGACCCCATCACTTCTATAGCAGCTGGAGATGGCCCTACAAAGATGATTCCTGCATCAGTTACTTTTTGGGCAAAAGAAGCATTTTCAGACAGGAATCCATAGCCGGGGTGGATTGCATCTACATTCAAACTTTTGGATACTTCAATAATTTTATCCATCAGAAGATAGGATTTGGAAGAAGCAGGAGGTCCTAAGCAAACGGCTTCATCAGCAAATTTCACATGAGGAGCATTTCTGTCAGCCTCGCTATACACAGCTACTGTCTTGATTCCCATTTCTTTGGCAGTACGCATTATCCTAAGGCTGATTTCACCTCTATTTGCAACCAAAAGCTTTTGAATTTTTTTCATATTTGGGTTTTATTAATATCCATAAAAAGCATAACCCACGAAGTAAAGAAAATTTAGCGAGTATGTGAAAGATTATTTGAATTGAGGGTCAAATTTTGCAGAGGTGGGCAAAATGTGTTACTTTTGGCGAGTTTAGCGGAAAGTTCCGCAAGCAGTAAATTGTAAAACTTAAACGTTTTAAACTTTGGATTTATTCGAAAAATTAAATACCAATCTTGGCCCATTGGGCAAGCATTCGGAATTATCAGAAGGATATTTTACTTTTCCAAAATTAGAGGGAGAGATTGCTCCGAGGATGAAATTTAAGGGCAAAGATGTCTTGACTTGGAGTCTAAATAACTATCTAGGTTTGGCTAATCATCCTGAAATCAGAAAAGCAGATGCTGATGCCGCTGCAAAATGGGGAGCAGCTTATCCGATGGGAGCGAGAATGATGTCTGGTCAGACGGATCTTCACGAGCAGTTGGAAAGAGAACTTGCCGAATTTGTTGGTAAAGAAAGCTCATACCTATTGAACTATGGCTATCAAGGAATCATGTCAGTAATCGATTCATTGCTTGATAGAAAAGATGTAGTAGTATATGACAGTGAGTGCCATGCCTGTATCATTGATGCACTGAGAATGCACTTGGGTAAGCGGTATGTATTTCCTCATAATGATATCGAAAACTGTGAGACACAACTAAAAAGAGCCACCAAACTAGCTGAAGAAACTGGCGGTGGAATTCTTTTGATCACAGAAGGTGTTTTTGGAATGACTGGTGATCAAGGTAAGCTTGCTGAAATTGTGAAATTGAAGGAGAAGTTTGATTTTAGACTACTGGTGGATGATGCACATGGTTTTGGCACTATGGGACAAACTGGAGCAGGTACAGGTGAAGAGCAAGGTATCCAAAGTCAAATCGATCTTTATTTCTCTACTTTTGCGAAGTCTATGGCTTCTATCGGAGCATTCATCGCCGGAGATGCGAATGTGATCCATTACCTAAAATACAACATGCGTTCACAGATTTACGCCAAATCTTTGCCGATGTTATTGGTAGAGGGCGCGTTGAAAAGATTAGAACTGCTTAGGACTAAGCCTGAATTGAAGGATAACCTTTGGAAAATCGTAAATGCACTAAAATCAGGTCTTATTGAAAAAGGATTTAGTATTGGCAAATCCAACTCACCGGTGACCCCTGTGGTGTTGAATGGTACTGTAGGAGAAGCTGCTACTTTGAGTAAGGATTTGAGGGAGAATTACAATATCTTCTGCTCTGTGGTGATCTATCCGGTAGTCCCTAAAGGCATGATTATTCTAAGACTAATTCCTACAGCTGTCCATACATTGGAAGATGTCAGTGAAACGATAGCAGCGTTTGAGGCAGTAAAGGAAAAACTAACTAGTGGATTCTACAAGAGTTCGGATCTTGCTATTTCATTTGGGGAATAAAAAAACCTCAAAAAATAGCTTTAAACTGTTCTTTTATAAACATTTTGCATATATTGAACAAAAAATAAACTTATCATCAACCTTAAAATTAATTTTTACTATGAGCAAATTTAGCGAAATTAAAGATCTTGTAATGGGTCTTGAAGCTGACTTCGAGAAATTCTACGATAAAGGCAACCAAGCTGCTGGAACAAGAGTTAGAAAAGGTATGCAAGACCTTAAGAACTTGGCGCAGGATATTCGTAAGGAAGTTCAAGATAAAAAGAATGCTGGCTGATCTAAGCATTTCAAAAAAGCATAAAAAAAGGCAATCGTTTGGTTGCCTTTTTTTATTTTCCATTTTTAAGAAGAAGCAAAAAAGCCGTCAAAGACAATTCTTCGACGGCTTACAAACGCTTGTATGCTTGTTGGTTACTTCTTCTCCATCTCTACAGAGACTTCTATCTTGTTGTTTTCTCTATCTACATCCGCCAATCTCATACTAGGATCGATTTCTACACTTTTGATCTCTGAAATTGGTCTAGCCAATTTCACCTCAGTTGTATAATCTGTCCAAGGCCACTTTTGTGTCAAGACTCTTTTAGGCATCCCTGATTCTTCAGGCTTCTCTCCTCTTTGGATTACCAAAGGCAAATAAATCAACTCTTGCGATCCATCTTGGTAGGTGACTACCACATCCAAAGGCATAGGCATCATACCCTTTCGCTCCAAAATGATTTTAGTATCCTTCCCAGCTGCTTCTACTGACTTCACACCATAATCAATCTGCTTGGTAGATGCAATGAAATAATCATAATACCAATCCAATTCCAAGCCACTGACTTTTTCAAAAGTCCTGATCACATCATTCCCATTGGGATGCTTGAATTGGAAATCGTTCCACAATTTTAACAAGGCTTTGTCAAAATTTTCTTTGCCTACTACATAAGCCATTTGCTCTACGAAAACAGCTCCTTTGTTATAAGTACCAGGGCCATAAGCTGAATTCAAATTGTAATGATCACCATGGGTCGTCAAAGGCTCTTCATAGCCTGCTCCTGCTAACCTAAAATATGATCTATAACTTCCGTTATGGACAAAGTTAGGATCCTTCTCAAAAACTGCATCCATTACTACGCTCGTACCCCATGTTGTAAACCCTTCATCCAACCATGGCTCAGAGGATTCATTGAATCCCAATACACCATAATACCAGCTATGTATAAGTTCATGAACAGTCACACCAACCAAACTCCTTAGGTTTCTATGTCCAGTAATCAATGTAGCCATAGGATATTCCATCCCTCCATCGCCGCCTTGGATTACTGAATATTGATCGTAAGGATATTTCCCAAAATTCTCACTGCAATATTTGATGGCATCAATTGTATATTGCATCAATTTCCCCCAATTCTCCTCTGTTTTTTCATCTTTTACATATAGCAAATGAACCATTGGCCCATTCTCCATTTGTTCTTTTACCAATGTATATTTTGGATCTGCTGCCCACATGAAATCATGAACATTTGGAGCTGTAAAATGCCAAGTCAATTCTTTTGACTTTGTAGCAGGCACTTTTACACCTGCATCTTCATAACCTTTTCCTATTTGATTTGCATTTTCAAGATATCCAGTTCCTCCCAATAGATAATCTTTATCAATGGTGATCTTCACATCGAAATCTCCAAAATTGCCGTAAAACTCTCTTCCGATGTATGGATTTGCATGCCAACCTCTTACATCATAGGCGGCCATTTTTGGATACCATTGCGACATCGAATAGCGGATTCCTTCAGCATTGTCTCTTCCTGCCCTTCTCACTTGAAGTGGAACTTGACCAAAAAATTCCATATCAAAAACCACCGTCTCTCCTGGCAAAATTGGTTCTGCTAGGTTAACTTCAAGAATCGTCTCTTCATGATCAAAATCTACGGTTTTCCCGTTCATTTTCAATGATTTGACCTCCAAAATCCCATACTCTTCTGGAGAAAGACTTTGAATTCTATCTCTGACTCTTCTATCTGGATCAGCTATCGTTCTCGATCTCACATCCATCATACTATTAGGCTGAAAAGCATTATAGTACAAATGATAGAATGCCCGATCCAATGTATCAGGTGAATTGTTAGTATAATGAAGCTTTTGTGTCCCTGTATATTGGTTTTTCACAACATCCATTTTCACATCCATTTCATATTTAACTTTCTGCTGAAAGCGGTCTTTCTGTGCGTGCGTAAGCGTTGTGATCCCCAGAAGAGAAAGCAAACCTACAGCAAACCTTAATCTCTTAATCATATTATTTAGGTTTTTTTGCTAAAATAATCTAAAATACATTTGACTTACAAGCCGTTGATAAAATATACATGTTTTAAAGCATATCATTTAGAATTACTTCATTAATGTGATGATCTTAACATTGGGATTTGCCAAAAACTTAATAAATCTTAGTTTACTATTTTATTATTTGTAATGCTCTTGGTAATACTTCTGATAATCACCAGAAGTTACATTATTGAGCCATTCTTCATTCTCCAAGTACCAATCAATTGTTTTTGAAATACCTTCCTCAAATTGTAAGCTTGGCTCCCAACCCAATTCATTTTGGATTTTGCTTGCATCTATGGCGTAGCGCATATCATGACCTGCCCGGTCTGTAACATAAGTAATCAGTTTTTCTGAAGTACCTTGTTCTTTGCCCAATTTTTCGTCCATTTTTCGACAAAGCAATTTAACGATATCAATGTTTTTCCATTCATTGAAGCCCCCGACATTGTAAGTCTCTCCAACTTTCCCCTGATGGAACACCACATCAATAGCCCTAGCATGATCTACCACAAATAGCCAATCCCTAATATTTTCTCCTTTTCCATAAACGGGGAGCGGTCTATCATTTTTGATATTGTGGATACAAAGTGGAATAAGTTTTTCAGGAAACTGATTGGGCCCATAGTTGTTGGAACAATTCGTAATCACGGTTTTCAAACCATAAGTATTCGCATAAGCCCTTACAAAATGATCAGAGGCAGCTTTTGATGCAGAATATGGCGACTGAGGATCATAAGGTGTCGTCTCAGTAAAAAACCCACCATGATCTAAAGAACCATAAACTTCATCCGTAGAAACATGATAGAAAAGGTGATCTTTAAGATTTTTCCAGTAGGTCTTTGCCACATTAAGCAAATTCACAGTTCCGATCACATTGGTATTCACAAAAGCAAGTGGGTCAGAGATGGATCTATCTACATGGGATTCAGCTGCCAAATGAATGACATCTGTGATCTTATGCATTTCGAAAACTCTCTTCAATTCGTCAATATCCAAAAGGTTAACTTTTTCAAAAATGTAATTTGGAGCATTTTCGACAGCTTTTAGGTTTTCTAGGTTACCTGCATAGGTTAAGCAGTCAAGATTTACAATTTTGTAATCTCTGTATTTTTCAATAAAAAGCTGGACTACATGACTTCCGATAAATCCGGCCCCTCCTGTTATTAGTATACTTTTAGACATTTTCGTTGATAATTATGAATGTATTTTAAAAACATGGAGATGGGGATCCTGCAATCTCCCAATTGTTTTTTTGCCTTATAAAAAGGTTACTTTTTGTAATAAGCTTTATACCAGTCTACAAATTTTGCTACTCCCTCAACTACTGAAGTGGTTGGGCTATATCCAGTATCTCTGATCAAGTCGCTGACATCTGCAAATGTAGCTGGTACATCGCCCGGTTGTATTGGCAACATATCTTTTTCGGCAACTTTTCCCATAGCATTTTCCAAAGCTTTGATGTAATCCATTAGCTCGACAGGATTACTGTTTCCTATATTGTAAACTTTAAATGGAGCCTTCGAGCTTCCAGGATCCGGGTTGTCACCTCCCCAGTTTTCATTTGGAGAAGCCGGCCTATCGGAAACTCTCACAATTCCCTCCACAATATCATCTACATAAGTAAAATCTCGTTTCATTTTACCATGGTTAAAAACTTTGATTGCCTTATCGTTATCAATCGCATCAGCAAAAAGAAACAAGGCCATATCAGGTCTACCCCAAGGTCCATAAACAGTGAAAAACCTTAAACCAGTCGTCGGGATATTGAACAAGTGGCTGTAAGTATGTGCCATTAATTCATTGGCTTTTTTTGTGGTAGCATAAAGACTCACAGGATGGTCAACATTATCTGTCGTGGCAAATGGCATCTTGGTATTGGATCCATATACAGAGCTTGATGATGCATACACCAAGTGCTTTACTGGATAAGCTCTACAAGCTTCCAATATATTCATAAACCCTTGAATGTTTGCCTGAATATACGCATCTGGATTTTCCAAAGAATACCTAACACCTGCTTGAGCTGCTAGATTGACAACAACATCAATTTCTTCTTTCTTAAAAACCTCCAAAAGTTGTTCTTTGTCAGCGATATCCAATTGCATAAATGTGTACCCTTGAAGTTTCTCTGATTTTACAGCTTTTCCATACGCTACTTCCTCACGGATAATCCCTGCTGCTTCAAGTCTATTATACTTCAAATTTACATCATAATAGTCGTTGATGTTATCTACTCCAAAAACCTCATCACCTCTTTTGATCAAAGCATTTGTAAGGTGAAAACCGATAAATCCAGCTGTTCCTGTGATAAAATATTTCATGAGTCAAATTATTATATTTATAAAAAAGCAAACAGACCTACACCTCTTGGTCCATAAGCCTATAATACTCTTTTAGTATTTTTTGATGTATGACTTTCCTGTCATACTTTTCTTTTACTTCATGGTAGAGATTATCTGCCAAACCTTGCATATATTCCCTCTTCACATATGCAAACTCCAAAGCATCCTTTATCACATCGATTTTTTTTACAGGAAACATCAAACCGGATTTCCTATCACTTATCACATCCTTGTTTCCTATGATATTTGAGCAAATTATTGGTAATTGCATTGCTCCTGCTTCAAGTAAGACATTGGGAAACCCCTCTCTATACGATGCGTGTACTAATATATCTGAGATTGCCATATAATGAGAAACATGATCTGTCCATTCTATCTGTATGATTTTGGGATGATCTTGAATCTGTCTCAAAATTTGATCATCAATAGGATCTAATTCTTGCTCAAAAGAACCCAATAGAACAAGTTTTGACTTATTGACTATCTTGGAAGCTAAGAATGCCTTTACCAAGTCTTCGATACCTTTATCTTTCACCAATCTACCCACTCCGAGGATGATAAATTCATTTTCACCAGGCAAAATCCGCATAGTCGCTGCTACAAGATGGTTTTCTTTTAACGAGTGCCTGTTGAAAACATTGAGATCTACACCATTGCTAGATCCGGAGCCAATGATATTTAATTTTGAAGCATCTACCAACTTCTCCGAAAGTATAAACTTCATCAGTGATTCTGAGTTTGGCCAGACTTCAGTAGCATATTTGAATGTCCATTTTTCTGCCTTCATCAAAAGACTCTTCTTGTTCTTTTCGGCAGCCATATATGGCATTCCTGCCACAGTATGGATCCTAATTTTGACACCTGCAAACTTGGCTGCAATCATTCCCAGTAAACCTGCTTTTGGAGTATGGGTATGGACAATATCAGGCTTTTCTTTTCTGAATAGCCTAAACAACAACCACAGGCAATATAAATCCCAAATGGGTGTTATACGCCTAGTAAATGGGATGATATGATGTGGGCAATTTTCTCTTTTTGAAACTTCATGAATCTCTCTTCCATCTGCACTCACCATCAGCACTTCCCAACCTGCATCCTTCATAAATTTCATCTGTCCAGAAAGCAAAAGTTTGAGTGATAAAGGAACAGTAGTTATTCGAATTAATTTTGGCATTAAATTTCTGGGTTAAAACTTCAAAGATAAGCTTTTATTCTTTTTTAATTTGAATAAAAAGGTATGTTATTTTACATAAATGCAAAAAACGGACTACTTACCATAGATTTCAAAAAATTTATTTTCCGACTCAACAGTACCTATCAAAATAATTTCATGCCCTTTTTTCAAAACAATTTCAGGTTCAGGATTGATCTGTGTTGATTCATCATTCCGAACCCCAATTACAGTGCAACCTGTTTCCTTTCTAATTGAAGATTCCAAAATTGACTTCCCTTCCAATTTTTTTGGGACACGAACTTTGATCAAATCAAGCCCTTCTGCTACCATCAGTATATCTGACCTTTGTAATAGATTCAAAATAGTGTTGGCTCCCATAGATGCATAAGACATCACAAAATCAGAACCTGCCCTATGCATGGTTCCTAAATTTCTTTCAAGTGTGGATCTAGTAATAATCTGAATGTCAGGCCTCAACATTCTACAATAAATAGTTAGATAGACATTGACATCGTCATCATGGGAGGTTATAATTACACATGGAGAATCATTTATCCCTGCAATTTTTAGAATTTCAAACTCTGCTGCATCTCCAAAAATTGTTTTTTCTCTATCATAAATCCTTGTAACATCTTTCTCAACAATCCTATAATCTATATTTCGCTTTGCCAGGGCCCTACCCGTTGCTCTTCCTACTCTTCCTCCACCTATGATAATCACTGGAGAATTGACCTCTGATTTGACTCCGTGTGTCTTGTTGTAGCTATTTATTTGTTCGTTTGATCCAGCCAAGACCAAAACTGTACTCTCTGATATCAGCGTATCAGGTTGAGGAGACTTGAATTTACCCCTTTCCCAAACACCAACTACACTCACACCAATCTCCTGCCTCAAATTAGTTTCTCTCAACATCTGACCAACCAAAGTCGAACCTGTAACCATTGCCTCGGCAATCTGCAAATCATCAAATCTACCTATAACATGGGCTCGGGCATCACCACCATTGGCGCGACGAGAGAGAAACAATCCCATAATTTCACCCAAATGCAACACATGATTACTTCCTGCCAGTTTGAGTATATCATCAGAATGCTCAAAACTACAAGTTGAAATAATAGGGACGGTTTTTGAAATCCCTCTTACAGTAAATGCCACATTGGTGTTCAATACGTCTGATTCAGTAGTAGCTACCAAAGCCGCTTTTTCTACACGTGCAGCCTTATATGCTTCTGGATCGACCAAACTTCCCAACATCACCTTTACTCCAAGTTCTCGCAAGCGCAATCCTTCTGCAAAATCTTCAACCAAAACCACATATTTATAGTTGAATCTATCAAGTTTTTTGATCAAAGCCTCTGTCACCGTTCCGTATCTTGTCAAAATCACATGGCCTCGTGTGTTTTCAGGTAGTTCACTTGGTACTTTTGCCTGTTCTTGAGCTTTCATCCAAGGTGAATAAAAAAAGTTGATAAAAGTAAATGGAAATAAAACCAATAAAAACAGCATTCCAGAAAGCAATACAATGATAGAAAACAAACGGCCTGCATCACTATGAAAAGTAATGTCTCCAAAACCCAATGTGGACATCACTGTCAAAGTCCAGTAAAAACCTGTGATAAAAGAGAAAGATTGCCCTTCCTGAATCATCAAAAAATGAAAGATTACAGAAAAAACAGTAATCATCACAAAAAGCACTATAATGAACCTAAATAGGATCTTTAGATTCCTACGATCCGGTTTATTCTTTAACAATAATGTTACCTGAGCTGAAAGAAATTTCATATTAAAAGAAGATTAAAAGCTTAAAATTTTCTATTGCAGAAAGATAAGTATTATCTACAGAAACATGAAACAGATTATCTTCAGATATACAACTCTATAAACAATACATGATTTTACAATCGATTGAATTAGTAATCATAATTATGTGTATTTTTAAAATACTCAACACATAAAAATGAAGTTTATATGAATAACCTAAAAATCGAACTGAAATGGGCTGTACTTTTTATCCTAATGGGCTTGGTTTGGATCTTACTAGAGAAGTCCTTTGGATTACATGACAAGTATATATCACAGCATGCAATTTATACAAATCTGATTGCTCTACCTTCTATAGCCATTTACATATTTGCGCTATTGGATAAGAGAAAAAATTTCTATGAAGGGAAAATGACCTACTTACAAGGTGTTTTTACAGGTCTGATCATTACGCTTTTTGTAACATTTCTAACTCCTGTTTCTCAATACATCACTTCGATGTATATCACCCCTGAGTACTTCCCAAATGTAATCGATTATGTTGTGAGTTCAGGTCAGATGACAATGGAAGAAGCCAAAGCATATTTCAATTTGGAAAGCTATTTATATCAAAGTGTTATTTTCGCCCCAATAGCAGGCACTGTTACCACTTTGATCGTAGCCATTTTTACAAGAAAAAAATAAGGGCTGAAGGAATAATCCAACAGCCCTTATTACAAATCCAATAAATAGAATAGCTACAAGTTAGGCTAGGTTTTAATCTTTCTGAAAAACACGAACATAATCTACAGCCATTTGCTGTGGGAAAACCGTCGTTCCATCTGGATTTCCTGGCCAATTTCCCCCAACAGCCATATTTATCAATAGAAAGAATGGTTTTCGAAATTCATCCATAGATGAAGGGCTGATGTCTTGTTCGTGAAACATTACATCATCGAGCAACCAAGTGATCTTATTTGCCTCCCAAATGATAGAATAAACATGGAAATTGTCTGCTAATTTGGACCCTCCAGAGAGGGTTTTCAATCCCCCTCTGTATGAATAAGTTCCATTATTATCCCAGTGAAGCGTTCCATGTACCGTATCATCCCTTCCACTTGCGTTTCCTCCTATCATTTCCATGATGTCGATTTCTCCACATGCAGGCCAGCTAATATCAGTAATACTTTCACCTAGCATCCAGAAAGCAGGCCAAATGCCTTGTCCTTTTGGCAATGCCGCTCGGATATCTATTCTACCAAATTGAAACACCTGCTTTCCTTGGGTTTTTAATCGTGAAGAGGTGTAATTTTTTCCTCCAGCACTCTCTTGCTTAGCTGTGATTACCAAAAAACCATCTTTAAGTTCTGCATTTTCTCTTCTATAGAATTGAAGTTCATTGTTTCCCCAGCCACATAAGCCCGGACAGCCATCACCTATTTCAAAAACCCAATCACTTGATAAAGTCGTACCGTTAAACTCATCATTCCAAGTCAAGGAGTACCCATCATATTCCATAGGAGATTCAAATCCAGATGTTGGAAATCCTATCCCAAGATTTTGTTCAGTGATAGACACTACCTCTTCTTTCTTAATAAAGTCAGCCTCGGTAGCATGTGCTTGAACAGTAATTGTGTAGTCCCCTACTTGCTCATATCTATAAGTAGCTTCAGTACCTGATACAAGCTCTGGAGAACTGCTGCTTGTTCCAAAACTTACCCTAAAGAAATTTGCTTTTTCAGCAGAGAAATTAACCTTCACTATTCCGTTTTCTAACTCAGTAACATTCACCACCAAGTTACTTGGAAGCGTTACTTGATCTTCAGCTTCGTCTTGAGTACATGAATTTACCCCAACAAGTGTAAGAAAAAGGAAACAGAATTGAATTGTTTTGAACATAACTATCATCTTTAATCATTATCAGGAATCAAGACAAAAGTCCAGAATACCCCTGCGGCTACATTTACATTGATTGAAATTGTCAATTCTTCCTGCCCACCTTCATTTACATAATCAATAACATCGTAAGTCACAGACCTATTCGCGACTGGAGGACCAGCTCCATATTCACCGTCATTGAAAGCCTTAGCCAATACGATAAATGCACCAGTACCTGTCACAGTTATCTTTGCCGTCTCTGTCTCTGTGGCTTCTGTTAAAGTAAATGTATGTGTTCCCGGCCCCCAAGCTTCACCTGGTGTACCTACGAGATTAGATGCCGGCTGACACCCCTCGCTACCTGTACCCATGTAATTCTCTGCAAATATGTCACCTTGAGGATCGTATGTATATACTCCTCCTTCACCGAATATATAAAGATCATTGAACAAACAGGCTCTATCACCAGAGATATCATTTCCATTTGGGAAAAACTCGTCGCTACCTGGTCTTGGACCTACGCCAAATGCTCTTGCAGCGGGTTTTAACTTCCAAGTTTTGGTACCATCTCCAATAAGACTTTCAATCCTAAATTCTTTAGGATCTATAGGCTCTGGTTCTGGCTCTGGCTCTACGCCAGGATCAAAATCTTCTGGAATCAACCTGAGATACCAAGCAAAGTCATTATTTGCTTGATCTACCATTCTCAAAAAGAGTTCATTTTCCTCTATTTTGATTATTTGATATGTTCTGGTACCTGCGAAATAACCAATAAACCCTCCTTGTGAAATAGTCAGCTCAGGGTAAGCTCCTTCTGGCTCAACTATGCTCCATTTCAAGTTATCTGGTGCTTCATAAGGTGCAGACAAATCTCCAACTCCAGGGTCAAATGCGCCAGGGAAGTTGCTGCCTTGTGCTCCATTTAGATACACAAAACCGTTGGTTTCCATTTTGAAATTAAAGCCATCCAAAAAGAATGTATATCTATCAGTGTACATTCCTGAACCTTCTTTTTCATTTGCTTGTGCTGCATACCACTCAGGAAAATCACCTGCGGCAGATGGATTTGGTCCAAGACCAAAATGACCAGGACGAGTAGCGTCAATTTTCCACGTTTTCCCTTCAGTTGCTGATGCTCCACCTGTCAGTGCATTAAACAAAGGCTTATCCAACAACAAAGGATCTGTTTCTGCGATTACCACCTCTTTACTGAAAGAAACATTTCCGGCATTATTAAACACTGTCAAAGTAACAGTATAGGTACCTGCCACGGGGTATGTTCCAGTTACAGTTTTGCCTGTGCCAGAAGCTCCATTACCCAAGTCCCAATTCATGATAAAAAATTCATTATCAGCTGTGAATTGGAGAATATTATTGCTTGTCGCTGTCGGCTGAAAACTGAAATTAGCCTCAGCCTCTGTTGGAGGATTTCCTTCCAAGGAATACTCCTCAACACATGCTGCCAAAGCAATAATTGGCAGCATTAACCATAAATATTTTAGATATCTTTTCATTTTTTTTTATTTAATAGCCAGGATTCTGATTCCAAATACCACCTGCTAGATCTATTTCAACCTGAGGAATAGGGAACAACTCATGTTTACCAGTAACAAATCCGTTGATTCTGTTAGCAGCTTGACCTGTTCTTACCAAATCAAAGAATCTATAACCTTCTCCAGACAACTCAAACCTTCTCTCATCAAGAATAGCTTGATAAAGCGCATCACCTGAGCTATTGATTGCAGGCATTGAAACCCTGCTTCTGACTTTATTCAACTCAGTTCTTGCCCTGCCGTCGTTACCTGATCTTTGGAATGCTTCTGCTGCCATTAGCAACACATCAGCCCATCTGATAACTCTGTAATTCAAAGGACTTGTGAGATCATCATCTGGAAGACCTCTTTCGTCTAACCTTTTGATATACTTATTATTAAAAAAACCTGTATGACCACCTCCACCAATTGCATAAGTGATTTCAGAGGCATTTGGCTGTGCAGCGATGAATTCATCGAGATTTAGAGCCGTAGCATCTCTTCTAATATCACCATCTGCAAAAGAATCATATAAATCTTGGGTAGGTAGGTTGTAGCTATTACCATCAGCATATAATGGGCCGTTGTATAATCTTATGCTATGAAAACCAACTGCTGCATTCCCATTCAAACAAATAAGACAACCGTAATCCCCCCCTTGAAGTCCACTAAACTGAATGGTAAATACATCCTCTGCGACATTTTGATTATTTGCATAAAAAAGAGTACTGTAATCTGAAAACAGAGAATAACCTCCCTGATTGTTGTCTATCAACTCCCCTAAAACAGTAGCTGCCTCAGCATATTTATTCTGATAAAGTAAAGCCTTACCCAATAACGCCTTGGCTGCTCCGCTTGTAAGCCTTCCTGTCTCTGCAACTGTCGGAGGAAGTGTAGCTATTGCATCTCTCAAATCAGCTTCAATCTGTTGATAAATTTCTGCTTTTGGCGCCCTTGGGGTATTTGAAATTTCATTGATAGAAATTCTTCTCCCCACTATCAGTGGCATATCTCCAAAATATTTCACCAAATTGAAATAGAAATATGCACGCATCATCTTTGCTTCTGCCAGAATTACATTTTTTCCGGAAAAATCTATTTTATCTTGATTTTCGAAGATATAGTTTGCCCTAGCGATGCCAGTATAGTTGACACGCATCACTGCTCTAAGTTCATCATTGACACCACCATGAGTCATGCTTTCTATTTCATGAAGACCCCTGCTATCATTTACACTTTCTCCTCCAGCGATAGAGTTGTCAGATGCTATCTCGCCAATCCATATGTTTAAGTAAGCTGGCTGCATCATATCATACACTCCTATGATAGCCCTTTCAAAATCTTCCTGCGTATTGAAGAAGTTTTCTGCATCCTGAGTAAACTCAGGGTCAATGTTCAACAAACTGTCACAAGCGGTAAATATCCATAAAGACATGAATAGAAACCATTTATTAGTATTTTTCATGATTTTTAGAATTTAATATTTAAACCTGCCATAAATGTGCGTGCCTGAGGATAAATCCCATTATCGACACCTGCAAAAAGTGGATTACCCGACCCCACATCTGGATCAAATCCTTGATATCTTGTCAAGGTAACAAGGTTATTGGCCGCTAAATAAAATCTGAAATACTGAATACCTATTTTTTGGGAAATCGTATTTGGAATTGTGTAGCCAAGCTGGACGTTTCTCAATCTAACAAAAGACCCATCTTCCACATAGAAATCTGAGAATACAGTATTCCTAGTAGCTCCTGTAGTCAATCTAGGCACTTCATTGGAGGTTCCCGGGCCTGTCCATCTGTCGATGTTATAAGCTAACTGATTAGCAAAAGGCTGCTGTCTTTCATAGTTTCTAATGATATCCTGACCAAGAGCAGCATATACATTTGCCCCAACATCAAAACCTTTGAAATCCACATTAAAATTGAATCCCATAATCATATTAGGAATTGGGGAACCAATCATAGTTCTGTCAGAATCATCACCAAAATTGATAATTCCATCTCCATTTTGATCTACAAATCTCAAATCACCCGGCTGTGCACCTTGCTGAACTACTGGACTGGAAGCAATTTCCTCTGCTGTCTGGAAAATACCATCTGTCTGATATCCTACAAAGTAGCCAATTGGAAATCCTTTTTGGAACCTAGTTGCAACATTACCTCCAACACTAAAAGCAGCACCTGGAATAAATTCAAACCCTTCTGGAACTGCAGTCACTTCATTTTTCAAGAAAGTAACATTGTAATCAAACCTAAAATTCACCCCTTCACTTCTGTTGGTTCCATAGCCAAGTTCTAATTCAATCCCCCTATTCAATACATCACCGGCATTGATTACAGGTGGAGAACCTCCTGGGCCGTAAGATCCGAGTAAAGCAGAAACATCAGGTTGAAACAATAGATCTTTGGTATTTTTGATAAAATAATTTGCTGTGAAATCTATGCTATTGAACAATGAAAAATCCAATCCAATATTTGTCTGATAGGTAGTTTCCCATTTCAAATCCGGATTACTTGTATTACCAATAGCTGCACCATTGATGATCAAATCGTTGAAAACATAAGTGGCAGAACCGTTCAACAAACCTCTGTATCTGAATAATCCAATTTGGTCATTTCCAGACACACCAAAACTTGTTCTCAGTTTCATAAAGTCAATTGCTTTCACATTGAAAAATGGTTCGTCTGATATCAACCAAGCACCTGAAATAGCAGGGAAATAACCAATTCTGTTATTTGGGCCAAAGTTAGTAGAACCATCCCTTCTCAAGATTGCAGAGACAAAATATCGCTGCTTGTAATCATACTCTCCTCTGATAAAAGCAGAAGTGAGTCTCTGCCTACTTTGAAATGATCCAACATTATTCAAGAAACCACCTGGAGCTTGGTTGGCAGAGATATCCGCAAAGTTCAAATCATTGTTTGGGATATTGAAGCCTACACCATTCAAGCCTTCACTTCTATTTCCCACCAATGAAAGCCCAAACATACCTTTGACTCTGTGATCTTCGCCAAACTTATTGTCATAATTCAGGAATGTCTCCAAGTTATAATCTAAAAAGGTATTTCTAGATTCATTGACACTTGCGCCTCTTTCAATTTCCAATCCTCCAACATCTACCAATACCGGGTCAAGGTTTTCGTTCCTTGCCGAATTGGCAAACTTTCCAGGGCCGTACCATACCAATGGGTTAAAACTCTTAGAATCTACCATGGCATAGTTATATCCTACTCTACCTGTCCATGTGAAATTATTATTGATTTTATATTCAATCTCTTCTTTACCTACAATTTTGTTTACAAAAGTGTTGTTGTAGGTATTTTCCATCTGAGCAATGGGATTAATGATATCATTTACATTTTCTAGATATGAAAACCTATTCCCTACCCTGATAGTCTCAGTAGGATATGCATTGATTGTATTATAAAGAACAGATCCTATACCACCTTGCGGTAAGCCGCTGCTTTCTTCTCTAGTAAACAGCAATACATTTGTAAACTTGACTTTCGGTGCTATTTCTGTAGTGAAATTGATCCTTGCATTGTATCTTTCAAAATTAGCTTTCGGACCTCCAACTATTCCCTGCTGTCCAAAATAGGATCCTCCAATAGAGTAGGAAGTTTTCTGAGTACCGCCAGTCACAGTCATATTGTACTCTTGAATAGGTGCTTCTTGGAAAACAGCATCTTGCCAATTAGTACCTTCTCCCAATTCAGTATTATTGAAAGGCAAAGCTTGTCCACCAGCAGCAAAAGCTTCATTTTTTAGGATTGCATATTCCCTTGCATTGAGTAAGTCTAGTTTTCTGGCCGTTTGTTGCACCCCATAATAGGCATTAAAATCAAGTCGTGGCTTTGATCCTAAACTTCCTTTTTTGGTTTCAATCAAAATCACACCATTTGCAGCTCTAACACCATAAATACCTGCTGTACCATCCTTCAACACATTCACTGATTCAATGTCGTTAGGATTTAAAGCATTGAGGCCGGCAGCATCATAGATTACACCATCCACCAATATAAGTGGATCATTGTCACCAAAGGTGCCAATACCTCTAATCCTGATGTTTGATGTACCCCCTGGCGCACCTGAATTGGTAGTGATGTTGACTCCGGCTATTTTCCCTTGAAGCGCTTGATCCACTCTAGGCATATTCATAGCTTCTATAGCTTCTCCTTTCACCTGAGAAGTAGCCCCTGTCAATTCTCTCTTAGTGGCAGATCCATATCCAATAACGACTACTTCGTTTAGATTAGTTAAATCTTCCTCTAGCACTACATTGATTTCGGAGTTACTTCCCACAGCTATTGTCTGCGATTTGAAACCAATGAATGAAAATTGCAATTCATCACCTGTGGTGGCATTGATACTAAAATTGCCATCGAGATCTGTTACTGTCCCAATGGTCGATTTAAGTTTGAGAACGCTAACTCCAGGAATCGGAAAACCAGTTTCATCTGTAACTGTCCCTTTGGTTACAGTAGATTGTGCCCATGCTCCGAAATTCAAAGCAAAAGCAAAACACAGTAATAAAATTTTTCTCATTTGTTTTGGATTTATTGATACCCCAAGTTGAATACATACCTCCTCAAAACAAAAAATACAGATACATCATAAATACATCATTTTGAATTTATGGATTTCACAAAAACACTACACTTAATGGAAAAGTATCGATTTAAATGAAATAAAAGGGACATTTGAAATTTTTAAAAAACTCATAAATTATGTGTTTATAATACATCAACAAAAAATTATTAACTTGCTCTAGTGATCAATAGTATATCAGAATGAAATTTTCATTTGTATTCATTTTATTAATTAGTTTTTGGACAAACTGTCTTTGTCAAACCTTAGGTTTGCCTTTTTCAAGGTATTATTCAAGTCAGGAATATCAAGGAGGAATTCAAAACTATGCTATAACTCAAAATAACTCTGGACTACTATATATTGCCAACAACTATGGACTTTTAGAACACGATGGCACTACGTGGAGAAGATATGCAATCCCAAATGGTGCCAAAACAAGACATGTTCAAATTGATCAGAATGGGGTAGTTTATGTATCAGGTCAAGGAGATTTTGGCTACTTTTCCCCAGATGAATTTGGCCATCTTATATTTAAGTCCCTTAAAGCTGAACTACCTGAAATGTTTCAAAATTTGGAAGAGGTGTGGAAAGTATATATATCAAATACCGAGTTATTCTTCTGCACATTTGAAAGAATATTCATTTTTGGCAAAGACAAAAAATATAAATATAGCATATCAAGTGAATCAAGTTTTGAAAGTTTCCACTTTATCAATAACCAATTGTACATCAATGAACAAGGGAAAGGTTTGAAAACACTTCAAAATAATGAACTTATAAGTGTAACAAACCATGATGTTTTTGGCGATAAGTTAGTTACTGGTATTTTAAAAGAAAATTCTGAAAGCTATTTGATATTCACTAGGGATGATGGTATTTTTTCATTGGATGGAAATTTCAATTCAGCATGGGATGAAAGTAAAAAATGGACTATCAATACTGCTTTATTGTTAAAGAACGGTCATATTGCTATAGGTACACAACTGAATGGCTTGATGATTTTTGATTTGAATGGAAAGAAGATTCTTCAATTCGATAAAAACAATGGACTCAATAACAACTCCATTGTGTCACTATTTGAAGATCTCTCTGGGAATCTGTGGTTGGGGCATAACAATGGTCTTACAATGGTTCAGCTAGGCTTACCATTTAGAAAAATAAATCAGTATTCTGGATTGAATGGAACAGGATACAATAGCGCCTTTGACAAAGGAACCATCTACTACGGCACCAATAATGGTGTGTATTTTCAGGACCAAAAAAATCAAGGATGGTCAGATGTCAAACTAGTAACAAACTCCAATGGTCAAGTATATCAAATAAAATCTATACAAGATGATCTATTGGTAGCTCACAATGATGGTGTTTTTGTGATTAAAGATAGAATAGCAAAAAAAATTGAAGGTCCAAATGGAATATGGAACTTTCAACTTTTACAGGGGAGTTCAGATTTGATTCTGGTAGGAAGTTACTCAGGACTACATTTATATCAAAAGACTGCTGAAGGGATAAAATACCTAAGGCAGATCAATGGTTTTTCAGGCTCTAGCAGAATAGTCGAGCAAGATGAAAAAGGATACATTTGGATAGCTCACGGATACAAAGGCGTATACAGATTGAAACTCGATGAAGGATTGAAAAATGTGGACGTGGAATTCTTCGGTGCAGAATCGGGATTATACACCAGTAACCTAAACAACGTCTGGAAAATAAATAATAGACTTTTTTTTACATCTCAAGCAGGCATATTCAAGTTTAAAGAAGATGAAAATCGATTCGAAAGAGATGAGTTTTTCACTCCCTACTTGGATGAGGGTTTTTTAATCCATTACATGGTAGAAGACCAAATAGGAAATATCCATTTTATTGGAGAAACTGAAATTGGTGTGCTGGAAAAAAACGTAGATGGTACATACACAAAAACTTATCAAGTATTCAATCAAGTCCTACCATTACTCAATGATGATTTACAAAATATTTCTATAATCAGAGGAAATGAAATTCTTTTTGGTGCAAATGAAGGGTTTATTAGATTTAACCTCAATGAAAATAAGTATCAAACCACAAATTTTTCAACACTAATCCGTGCCGTATATCTAACAGGGGCCTCAGATTCCCTTATTTTCCATGGGAATTCGACCATAGACAACACTCAAAAATTACATCAATCAAATAAAAACATCCCAATAATACCCTACGGAAAGGGTAATATTCGATTTGAAAGCACCAACCCAACGCTGAATAATGAAAAAGACTTGAGATTCCAATATTGGCTAGAAGGACTTGAAAATGATTATGGAGAGTGGGTGGATAAAAGAGAAAAAGCCTATACAAACCTGAGAGAAGGGAATTACACATTTCACGTTAGAAGTAAAAATCTATATGATGAAATCAGCCCAGAGGCTAGTTTTAGTTTCAGGATTTTACCACCTTGGTATAGAAGTTCAATCGCTTACTTTCTATATTCAATAATTGTTTTGGTAGGAATATTTTTAGGTTATAGAACAATAGAAAAAAGATATCAGAAAAAGGCTCAAAAACTAAAAACAGCATCAAGAAGAGTGATTGAAGAGAAGGAATCAGAACTCAAAGTCACCCAAGAAGAAGTGGAAAGATTGAGAACAGAAAAACTCAAACACGAAATTCAAAACAAAGATAAAGAACTAGCTACTGCAACGATGCATTTGATCACAAAGAATGGCTTCATTGATCACATGAGGAGCAATCTAAATTCTATAATCAAAAAGAGCAGAAATCAGGAAGTGAAAAATGAACTTCAGAAAGTAATCAAAAACATCGAAAAAAACATTGCCGAAGATAAGGATTGGGAGCAGTTTGAAATTCATTTCGACCAAGTTCATGGAGACTTTATGTCTAGGTTCAAGAAAGAATTTAACAGCCTCAGCCCTCAAGAAACAAAGTTGAGTGCGTACCTCAGAATGAACTTGTCTACAAAAGAAATTGCCTATTTGATGAATATATCAATACGAGGTGTAGAAATCGCGAGATATAGACTCCGGAAAAAACTAAATCTAGAAAGATCTGAAAATTTACAAGAATATATTTTAAAGTTTTAAGAAGTAATTAGCTGCTTCCTTGACATTCATTTGACAAGTAAAATCATCCTGAAATAATCGACTGTATCTTGTTAAATGCATCACAAAGGGTCTTAAAATTTTAATATTTTTTACCATAAAAAGTTGATAATTTAGACTAAATACCCTTACAAGATAACATTTTTATGACAAAAATTACAATATGTTTTTGTGTGGCTTTGTTTTTGGCATGATGCATAAAAATCAAAACAAACCAACTTATGAAATCGAGAATGGTGAAAACGTATCAAAATGCGATCGTTATCAACCATACGAGATTCCATGTGACAACTAAAAAAAATTACAAACACATGAAAAGAATTATTTTAATCACCTTAGTTTCAGGATCACTGATGGCATCCTGTGTATCCAAAAAGAAATATGTAGCACTTGAAAATGATTTGAATACTACATCATTTCACCTTGCTGAAACAAAATCAGAAAAGGAAAAACTAGAAGAGGAAAATAGGATTTTGGAAGAGCGATTTGCAAGAATCGAACAAAGAGTCGAGGAATACAACGCCAAAATCAATTCATTGAGGAAAACAAGCGATTCAAAATTTAGTCTCGACGGTTCTGTACCTATGTCTAACAATAGCAGAAAAAAGCTAGAGGCTACTTTGGCAAATGTAGATCCTGAGAAATTAGCAAATGCCAAAACTATGGAAGACTCTGTAAACCTGGCGATATCATACAACTTGAAGAAATCTATCTCAGATGGATCTTCGGAAGAAAATGAAGACATCACGATAGACATTGATAAAACCGTAGTGATGATCTCAGTCTCTGATAGACTGTTATTCAACACCGGTAGCTATGTAGTAAGCAGAAATGCAGATGGATTGTTGAAAAAATTGGCTGAAGTAATCAATTCAGAACCAAGTATGGAAGTAATGATCGAAGGACACACTGACCCAAGAAGTATATCAACTGCTGTCTTACAAGATAACTGGGATCTTAGTGTAAAACGCGCTACTTCTATTGTGCGAGCTTTGGAATCAAAATACAATGTGGCTCCAGAAAAACTTATCGCAGCAGGTAGAAGCAGCTATGCACCATTGGTTGACAATGATAGCCCAGAAAATATGGCCAAAAACAGAAGAACAAGAATCATTATTCTCCCAGATTTGGATAAGTTTTTTGCTTTGATGGAATAGAGTTTCTAGTCTCTAATTTTAGATTTTAGATTTTAGATTGAATAAGAGACCTTTGAGGTTTCAAAAAACCTCAAAGGTCTTCACAAAAACTCAGTAAAACGAGTCCCTAACTTTAGATTTTAGATTGACAAAGAGACCTTTGAGGTTTCAAAAAACCTCGAAGGTCTTCACAAAAACTCAAAAAAACGAGTCCCTAACTTCAGATTTTAGATTGAATAAGAGACCTTTGAGGTTTCAAAAAACCTCGAAGGTCTTCACAAAAACTCAATAAAACGAGTCCCTAACTTCAGATTTTAGATTGACAAAGAGACCTTTGAGGTTTCAAAAAACCTCGAAGGTCTTCACAAAAACTCAATAAAACGAGTCCCTAACTTCAGATTTTAGATTGAATAAGAGACCTTTGAGGTTTCAAAAAACCTCGAAGGTCTTCACAAAAACTCAGTAAAACGAGTCCCTAACTTTAGATTTTAGATTGACAAAGAGACCTTTGAGGTTTCAAAAAACTTCGAAGGTCTTCACAAAAACTCAATAAAACGAGTCCCTAATTTTAGATTTTAGATTGAATAAGAGACCTTTGAGGTTTCAAAAAACCTCGAAGGTCTTCACAAAAACTCAATAAAACGAGTCCCTAACTTCAGATTTTAGATTGACAAAGAGACCTTTGAGGTTTCAAAAAACCTCGAAGGTCTTCACAAAAACTCAATAAAACGTCAAAAATTCTTCGCTGAAGAGTGTCATCTATTTTCCAGTGCTTTCAATTTTAATATGCTAATTTTTGCATACCTTAATTAACGTAAAAGGGCTTTTTCTACCGAAAAAGCCCTTTTTATATTTATATGTTTAATTTATATATGATGCCAAAATACTTGGCGCATGATCATTTGAACTAGTGCATATCTATTACATTTCATATAGGTTATTGAAAAGCATTTTGAAAGTACCATGAGCTTGTGCCCTAAAGGTGATCTCTGTTCCAAAAGCGTAAAGCTTTCCTTTTCCAAATGGTGCTTCAAAAGCGACTATGCCATTTTTCAAATATGACTCACCCCATGCCCAACCACTCACTAGTGGAGAAGTTTCGTCAAACCATGCTAGAGGCTTTACGCCTTTTGCTTGAGCTTCATCAGACAATCTAAATACTGGTGAATTGTTGAAGATCATATTTGCTGTCTCCCCCATTCCATAATTAACCGCACTTTTTTGATTGATATTTGCTTTTAAAATACTCCCTGGTATGTAATATTTATCTCCTGTCAACCCTCGTTCCCTTCCATCATCTGTTTTTTCTACCAAGGCATTTTCTACAGAAAGATCCAAGTGGTAAGCCAAAGTAGTCGCAGCACCTACAGCAATTACATCACCACCATTCTCCATAAATTTCTTTATCGCCGGTATTGATTTATCAGTTGACAAAGTACCTAACAAGGAATGATATTGCGAATCAATATCGTCTGGATTGGCTTGATTTCTTGATGGATAATCTCCAACTCCGGGTATTCCTGGACCTACGAATAGAATTACATCGTACTTCTTGTTCAAATCACCTTTGTCAATCTCTTGTGGATAGACTACATCAAAAGGGAAATTATATTGCTCAAGCATCCACCTTACCCATCCCGATGGCATAGAGCCACCGTAGTAGTCAAACAAAGCAATCCTTGAAGCCTTTACCTTCTTTGTAGATTGTGGCTTTGAAGTTGGAACTGCATTGATACCATATTCTTGAGCTGCTTTCTCTAATATTTTTTTGCCTCTGGAACCTACAAAGAAAGAGCCTTCAGGCATTCCTTCCACCTCGGAAGTAGTCCTCTGTACTTCTACTCCTGCTTTCAAAAGATCATTGACAGCTATAAATGAATTGTTGACTCTTACATCAATCAAATATCCTGATCCATCAGCCAGTTTTTGGGCTGGCATGGATTGGATTTCACCATAGGGAACTTGCTCAAAAGATCCTTCAAAATCATCCAAAATCCTATCAAATTCAACACCCATAGAAAATGCAAGTGTCCATCCTGCGGCATCATAAGGCCTTACAGGAGGTCCTCCTGGATACTGAAAATCATTTGGATGGTCTTGGGGCTCAAACATATCCAATACATGCGGCCTGAAGGCCTGAGCCGTCTTGACGATGTATGAACCTGCTGGATAATTTTTACCATTATGTGAAAAATCTGCAGAAGCCTTATGAACCATTACCCCAGATTTTATCAAAGCATTGATAAATTTGACTGCTGTAGGGAAATCCTTTTGGTCTGATGAAAGAATAAAAGCACGCGGATCTCGTAATGTGGGATCCTTAAATACTTTATCAAAATATTCAGTTGGCATCACTCCTCTCCTGAAGTTGTTTGATTCTGAATCTTTATCGGCATTATATGCTTCGGTGATCGCAGCAGCTCTTTTTGGGTACTTTGTCCAAGAATCGGTATTCCCCTTGTCTATCGCATTTTTTCCCATTTTATAAATGTTGAACAAGAGTGCGTCCGAATTTCTTCTGGCATAATCCAATACAGCATAGTTCATCGAAACTGAGTAGTCTATGGATTTTTTGAAATTCCAAGGCTGAGGCTCAATTGGAAATGGTGTAGCATGGGTTGGTATCAACCTATCTGGTACAAGTGGAATATTGGAAGGTGTAGGACTTCCGGTAGTTTCTGTCAAAATACCTATAATATTATGAAAATAAGGAGTCGTTCTCAACCCACCATTCCACCAAGAAGAAAATACAGAACCGCTCAACCTTGTATATCCAGGCTTGTCTTCTGCATTCAAGCGATTGATCATTGCAGCACCAACCCCATCCAAACTTGTCATGATCAATGGATCAAAAACATGATTGAAAGGATCTCTGTAAGGAGGTCCTGCCACTACAGTGCCAGCAGGAGAAGTTTGATGGTGATTATAGATAATCTGAGGAATCCATTCTACGTATTGCTGAAGGGAAATATTCGTTGATTCTTTCATATTATTCATGAAAAAATCTCTGTTATTATCATGTCCTACATATTTTTGATACATGTATGGACTTCTCATATTCCTTTTCTCCAAATCCTCTTGTCCCATATACCAATTGGTCACAATCTCTTGGCCATCTGGGTTTACATGCACCAAAAGAATGATCAAATCATCCAAAAGCTGTAGTGTCTCAGAGTCATCTTTGGATACTAATTGATAATAAGTTTCTATCAACTGATGTGAAGCAACAGTCTCTGTGGAGTGTAATCCTCCATCTATCCAAACTACCGGTTTTCCTTCAATTGAAAGTTTTTTTGCCTCTGATTCAGACACTTCCGCACGACCTAGGAGTTGGGAGATTTCTTTATATCTGTCCAGTTTTTGATGGTTCTCTGGAGAAGTCACAATCATCATTGGCATCTGACGGCCTTCCTCTGTAGGGCCGATCTCGACAAACTTAACCCGATCTGAGATCGCAGCCACTTTTCTAAAATAAGCATCTGTGGCTTCATAAGTTGCAAGCTGATAGTCATCGCCAATCTCAAATCCAAAATGCTCTTTGGGTGTAGGAATCTGCTGCGCATTGCTCACAGTAACAGATATCATCACAAAAATCAACAGGATGTATATTTTTCTCATAGTATTATTTTATTTGCTATTCTAAAAATACAGGCTGAATCCTCCACATCAAAACGCCCATCTATAATCGGAGTTAATTAGGTTTGATTGGTATGGAATAAACTTGCTTGAAGGTCAAGGAAATTGCTTTCTTAAGTTTTGGTATAAGGTTAGCAAATTTTAATTTAAATATTTTGACCTGTGAGGACACTGACTGAGGGAATCATTCTTTGGTTTGTGAGGACACAGACCAAGGTATTTGAGAGTCATTTTTTGGTCTTTGGGGACACAGACCAAGGGTCCTATTATCCGTGATTAGATCTCTTTTTGTATGAAGGAACGTATATTGAGATATCCTTTTGCAACAATTCAGCTGAACTATCTGTTTGTAACTTGTAAGTGAAAAAACTTAAGAATTACCATAACTAATCAATCTATTCCTTTTATGAAAAATACAATTCATCAATTTATATTCTTTCTCACAATTTCATTTACAATGATTCTAGCCTCTTGTTCTGAAGCCAAAAATGGTTCAGTGAAGGAAAAGGATAATGATTTGGAAGAAAAATTCAAAGGCCCTGTGGAATTGGCAACTTTTGCAGGTGGTTGTTTTTGGTGTATAGAAGCTCCATTCGAAAATGTTGCGGGTGTAGTTTCAGTAGTTTCAGGATATACTGGCGGAAAAGAAAAAAATCCTACTTATGCTGATGTCAGCGCAGGCAAAACAAGTCACAAAGAGGCTGTACAAGTCACATACAATCCTGAAGTAATCAGTTATTCAGAGATTATTGATATCTTTTGGCAGCAATTTGATCCTACTGACGCAGGTGGATCTTTTTATGATAGAGGCTCCCAATACGAATCAGCAATATTTTTCCATAATTCTACACAAAAAAAAGTAGCTGAAGACTCTAAGAAAAAACTTGATAAATCAGGAATTTTCAAAAAACCAATCGTCACGCCAATTGTGAAATTTGACACTTTCTATGAAGCTGAAGAATATCACCAAGACTATTACAAAAAGAATCCAGAGGAATACTATGCTTATCGTAAAGGATCTGGAAGGGATGCGTTCATAGCTGAACATTGGCCTTCAAAGCCAGAGGAAAAATATACAAGACCATCTAAAGCCGAATTAAAAAAGACACTCAATGAACTTCAGTATGAAGTAACAATGAACAATGCGACTGAAATTTCATTTTCTAACCTTTACAATGAAAATAAAGAAAAAGGGATCTATGTGTGCATAGTATCGGGAGCACCACTTTTCAGTTCTTCTGACAAGTACGAGTCCTATTCAGGTTGGCCAAGCTTTACAAAGCCTATTGATGCAAGATTGATTGACAAGCCCACAGATAGAGAATATGGGATGATAAGAGTAGAAGTCAGAAGTAAGCTTGGTGACTCACATCTTGGTCATGTGTTTTTCGATGGACCAAAACCAACGAATTTGAGATACTGTATGAACTCAGCTGCAATGCGTTTTGTCGCAAAAGATAATATGGAAACAGAAGGCTATGGACAATATCTGTGGTTGGTAGATTAAATTTTACGATTACCTGCAATGACATCAGAAGGTAGATTTTCAGATAAAATTACGTTGCTGACGACTGTGGACAGCAGCTTAATTCAAGGTATTTTCCGAATGAAATCTAATTACTTGTTTTAAAATGAAATACATATTAAAACATTATGATTATCCGCAATCATGCCACTAATCAATTAAATGATTGTTTTTTGGCAAACTGATACTAATAGATATTTATTGATATTGGTTCGAAATCACAGGTTAATTCAATTATTTAGATTCTACTGATATGAAAACGGATATACATATAAAACATATATGAATAGTTTATTTAACGACAGACAGCCTATTGAGGTGATTAAAAATAAGGGAGACGTTATCTATTACCCAAACTTCTTTCCCGATTCTTTAAGTAATGAACTGTTTTTAGCACTACAAGAAGACATTGAATGGATTCAAGAACCCATTTGGATGTTTGGTAAAAAGATCATGCAACCAAGATTAACAGCCCTCTATGGAGATCCAAAAATAGCGTACAAATATTCAGGAATAGAAATGCAAGCCAAAGATTGGAATCACCACCTGATAAAGATAAAAAATAGTATTGAAGAACTTTGTCAAACTGAATTTTCACATGTTTTGCTTAATTATTACAGGGATGGGCAAGACAGCATGGGTTGGCATCGAGACAACGAAAGGTCTTTGGGCAATAGACCACTGATAGCCTCAGTAAGTTTTGGGACTACCCGGGAGTTTCAGCTTAGAAAATATGATGAAAAGCAGCTCAAAAAATCTATAAATATAGCGCATGGATCTCTACTATTGATGCAAGGAGATACACAGCAGTATTGGGAACATCAGTTGCCCAAAAGCAAAAAAATAAAAAATCCAAGAATCAATCTGACTTTCAGAAAGATTCTTGGATAATTTGGCTAAATACCATAAGCATATCCACTATGTATTAAGCTTACATCACAGCAGATTTATCTGAAGCTGACACACTTTATCATATCTGCGAAAAGAAATCCAATTGAGGGAAACAACTGAATCCCATCATTTTTGAATTTCAATTTGACCTAATTAAATGGAGCTCCTTCAGTTCCTTTTTTGGATTCCGAAATGTCCAAAACCTCAATCACTACATAATTGCTTGCACCTCTCCAAGGAACTGGGTGAAGATATTCTTTGTAGCGAAGTTCTACAAATCTCCCACTTGCCCTTTCCAATTTCTGGGCTACTTCATCACCTTGTGCACTGAATCTAAACTCATTGCTTTGTAAAGCACCGGCAGTAGGACTTTGGAAACCTTCTTGAACCAATCTTCCCTCCCATGTTTTGAAAGCAAAACCTTTTTTCTCAAAATAATTTAAATTCCCAGCCTTTACCCCTTCACTAAAGACAAAAAAGTATCTCCAATAAACGACGGCTGAAAGCACCACGACTAAGACGAAAATCCCGATTTTTACATATTTGTTCATACTTTCTTTTTTTAAAGAGTCTATTTTAGGTTTTTTTTATGTGTGTCCCCTTTATTTCCTGTAGCAATTATAATTTCGTAAAGTACATTTCAATCAGCTGTATTCGATTGTGCGATGTGGTGAAGATGACCAAGTATCTGTAAATTTTGAAGCCTCCCCTTACTCAAGGTGAGTCTTTACGGATACTCGAACTATCAATTCATTCTATCAAGGATTTCAAATCTAGAAGAACTACTCACATATTCTGGAACTATGGCTTTTAAATGTGAAACGAGGTCATTTTCTGAACTACTTTCAATCAATTTGCTCAATAATAAGATTTGCCCTTCTATTTTAGAAAAATTCACTGGAGTTACCTTGGCAATAAGGATCTTTGGATGGTGTGTAATTCTAACAGTCTCAGAATCATTGAGCAATTCCTCAAACAACTTCTCTCCATCTCTCAAACCTGTAAACTCTATTTTTATTTCCTCATAATTTTTCTTCCCACTAAGCTGTATCATTTTTCTTGCCAAATCTAAAATTTTCAAGGGTTGCCCCATGTCAAAAACAAAAATCTCTCCTCCACTACCCATAGCACCAGCTTCCAATACTAATTGGCAGGCTTCTGGTATAGTCATAAAATATCGGGTAATATCAGGGTGCGTTACTGTCACTGGACCACCTCTCAAAATTTGGTTTTTGAACAAAGGAATCACAGAACCGCTGGAGCCTAACACATTGCCGAATCTAGTGGTAATAAACTTCGTATAATGCTGTTTATGGTTTTCTTCCAAATATGTATTCAATGACTGTACATAAATCTCTGCTGCCCTTTTGGTGGCACCCATTACGTTAGTTGGATTCACAGCTTTATCTGTACTCACGAGTACGAATTTTTCAACCTTCATGATTACCGCCAAATCAGCTAAAATTTGCGTACCTAAAATATTGCACTTAATGGATTCCTCAGGATAATTTTCCATCATAGGCACATGTTTGTAAGCTGCTGCATGAAAAATCACATTTGGCAAATATGTCCGCAATACAAAATTCATTCTTCTCCTATTTCTCACGTCAGATAGTATAGCCACATACTTAAGTCCCAACATGCTTTGCTTTAACTCCTGCTCCAACTCATACAAAGGTGACTCTGCCTGATCCAATAAAATCAATAACTTCGGTTGATAATATGCAATCTGCCTAACCAATTCACTACCTATTGTACCTGCTGCCCCCGTCACCAAGACCACTTTATTCTTCAAATCTTCATTAACATTGTTTTTATCCAAAGAAATCTGATCACGACCAAGAAGGTCTTCAATTTTCACATCTCTTATTGCTTGTGATTGCAACCCACCATTCACCCAATGCTTGATAGGCGGAACTATGCTGACATGCAGATTTAACTTAAGGCATTCATCTGTAATCTCTCTTTTTCTTTGGACTGAAAGGTCCTGAATCGCGATAATTAGCTCAGTGACTTTATACTTTTTTACAATTTCCTCTAGTCTACTAAGGCCTCTATATACTATTTTCCCGTCGATTTGTTTACCCTCTTTTTTTGGATCATCATCCAAAAAACCATGAATAAAAAGATTGGTATTGCTATCTCTTTTGATTACTTCAAGGGTAATCGTACCAGCTTCCCCGGCCCCAAAAATCAATCCAACCCTGTCGCTCTTTTCATTACTCCCTGTCTTTAAATACACCAACAACTCTTTAAACAAGAATCTGTATATCACCAAAAAAACCAGAGAAAGTAAAGAGGCGATAATTAATACTGCTGTAGGAACAAAATATTCTGCGTTGAGGAAGTATTCTGAAAAAAGATTCAAACCCGCTATTAAAAGTATATTTAACACTATGGTTTTGAACAAAATCACAACATCTTTGATCCCGACTAGCCTGACTATCCCATCATAACTTTTGGTAATCAAGGATACAAAAACACCAGATACCACAAAGACAAAAATCCCAAATGCATTCTCCAATATATCTGCAATGGTAAAATCAAAGTTATACCTAATCAGAAATCCCAATAGTGCTGACAGACCTAATACGAAAGCATCAAGAATTGAAATCACCCACTTAGGCATGATTCTTAAATTTCTGAAATTCACCTTCATTCTAATCATTCAAATATAGACTGTATTTGATCCTTTGAATATAATCAATATATTCAACTTCTTACAATATTGACAATAATCAAAGTGCAGGCTTGATGGATGAACCTATCCATACAGCCCCATCTGGCACATCCTTGTGCACTATACTACCGGCACCAATCAAACACCATTTTCCAATAGTAACTTCTGGTAATACCACCGACTTGGCACCTACCAAAGTTCCTTCACCTATTGAAATCCCACCACATAAAGTCACTCCTGGACCAATATGGACATAATCCCCTATTTCACAATCATGATCAATTGTAGATGCTGTATTTACAATGACATGTTCTCCAATTATACTATCAATTTTTACAATGGAGTTCTCCATCAATACAGTCCCATCACCTATTTTGACTGAGTTTGACACTTTTGCCGAACTATGAAAAACACTTGAAAATTTTTTACCTTCAAGGTTCTCAACAGCTATTCTTCTCCGTATTCTATTGTCCCCTATCCCAATTACATAAGGGTAATCAACTGGCAATGTTTCATTTTTTGGTTGTTTTACGGCATAACTGAGAATACTGACTTTATTATCATCATCATCAAACACTCCTTTGACTAAATCCTGATCTTCCAGTAAATCAATAATTGCTTTTGCATGTCCCGATGCACCATAGATATACATATCTGCTGATTTAGTTATTCATTTTTCACTTCCCAAAAATCGCCCTACTGTCACGTGACCTTGTTGTGAGACACCCTTTCCTCTTATCACATTACCAAATGTCAACAATAGAATCTTCAAATCTAAGAAAAAATTAACATTCTCAATATACCAAATATCCAACTCAAACTTTCTTTCCCACGATATGGCATTGCGCCCATTTATCTGTGCCCATCCAGTAATTCCAGGCTTCTCATTGTGCCTTTGTAATTGACTACTGTTATATAAAGGTAGATACTCTACCAATAAAGGCCTTGGCCCTACCATGCTCATATCCCCCTTAATCACATTAAACAATTGTGGTAATTCATCAAATGATGTTTTTCTGACCAATGACCCAATTCTAGTAATTCTTAAAGCATCAGAAAGTGGATTTCCATCTTTGTCAATCCCGTCCTTCATGGTTTTGAATTTAATGATTTTGAATACTTCACCTTTCAAACCAGGTCTATTTTGAAAAAAAAATACAGCCCCTTTGTTTGTGAAAAACAACAAACAAAAGATCAAAACAAATATTGGTGAGAATATCAGGAACAAAAAGATCGCCATAATAAGATCTAAAGCCCTTTTGCCGTACAACTTATACATTTGATATAGAAGCTTTTTGATAGAGATTCAGGATCACTTTGGCTACTATTGTCTGATCTTCCAAAGTCAAATGAGCACTACTAGGAAGGCATAAACCTTTTTTGAAAATATTTTCTGCATTGTCAGCACCATAATACGGAATCCCTTTATAAGCCAATTGCATATGAAGAGGTTGCCAAAGATAACGACTTTCAATCTGCGCACTTTCCAAGGCAGTTCTCAACATCTCACGGTCAAATCCTGAAACCTCCTCATCTATCTGAATCGTCGTCAACCAACGATTTGAATAAGCTCCTTCGATCTCTTCCAAAAAAGAAAGACCAGTACACAAATGCAATAACTTGACGTAGTTTGTGAAAACAGATCTTCTCTTTGAAACCTTTTCATCAAGCAATTCTAACTGACCCAACCCCATTGCTGCAGGGACATTCCCCATTCTGTAATTGTACCCTATAGCATGATGCTCAAAATAGTGAATTTTCTCTCTTGCTTGAGTTGCTAGGTACTTCCCTCTTTCGAGTAATTTCACATCATCAGAAATCAACGCTCCACCGCCTCCCGTAGTGATGATTTTATTGCCATTGAATGAAAAAATCCCCAGCTTACCAAAAGTACCACAAGATTTCCCTCTATAGCTAGAACCAAGAGACTCGGCAGCATCCTCTATAATTGGAATTTCATACTTCTCAGAAATAGCACATATATCATCATATTTCGCCGGCATCCCAAAAAGATCTACAACGATGATTGCCTTTGGCTTGATTCCTAACTTCAATCTGTCCTTTATCGCTTCCTCCAAAGCAATTGGGCAGATATTCCAGGTATCTTCTTCACTATCTACAAAAACCGGCTTTGCTCCAAGATAGATAATTGGGTTAGCAGAGGCACAAAATGTAAATGATTGGCAAATCACTTCATCACCGGCTGAAACCCCCAAAAGAACCAATGCCATGTGTATAGCAGATGTCCCTGAATTCAAGGCGATAAGATTGTAAGGTGAAATGATTGGGGAAAATCCATTTTCAAACTTCTCCAAAAAAGAGCCTCCTGCAGCTAGAAAAGGTGACTGTAACACTTCCTCAATATATTTCTTTTCATTCCCTTCCAGATTTGGTGAGGACAATAGAATAGGCTTCGACATTTAATTTGGGTGATTTACAATTCAGGAACTACCCACAATTTTGCAATAATCAAAACTAACAGTTTGACACTCTTATCTTTTGTCAACAAAGAAATTTTCTTTTTTTGAAAATGATTGAAATACCACAATCAAAAATCAGGAAAAGAATTATTTGAAAGTCAATCTATTAACAATTTGGTTTGCTTATACTTTGTAGATACTGTATTTTCAATCTAATGTAACTGAAAAAATGTAAAAACCACGAATCTATTAAAGAGAAATTAATTTTGAGTCATATTTACCTTCTCGAGCAACTCCCTGTTTACCGTAGGTCTAACCACCTTTTTCTTCCTTTCTCTCAATGACAGAATAGGTGGTGTTTGTCTATGGATTTTTTTGACCCTACTAAGCGTGATTACATCTAGCCTCAGCCCCAGTATTACTGCAATTACTGCTATAATTGGCACAAGAAGGTGATCATTCAAGTTTGAGCCAAGGAATATTATCGATATAAAAAATGTATTGATCAACACAATTGTAAGTGTGACCTGATCGTGTCTTAACCCCATCCTCATCATAAAATGATGGATATGACTTTTATCAGCTGCCAAAGGTGATTTACCCTTCATTGTCCTCTTAGTGAAAATTCTACAGGTATCATAAATTGGAATGATCAAAAGCGCAATACCTGAAGCAATAGGGGYACTAAATTTCCACCCTTCATAATCATTCATAGTACCATTGCTATCTACAAAAAATATCGTCATGACTGAGAGGGCAAAGCCCAAACTCAGTGAACCCGTATCTCCCATAAAGATCTTTGCTGGGTGCCAATTGAAAATCAAAAAGGATAGCACAGCACCAACCAATATAAATGCGAACATCGAATAACTAACAATTCCCGCCTGCATAAACCACCATCCCAAAAACAAAAAGGTGACCACACTTACAGAACCTGCCAAACCATCCAAACCATCTATCAAATTAAAAGAATTGGTCAAAGCGATTATCGTAAAGATACTGATGATATAGCTGATGATATCTGGTATTTCATAAATACCCATAAACCCATATAAACTTGAGAATCTTATATCACCAAAAATTACTACGATCGAAGCGGCTATTAACTGTCCACCTATTTTCTGCCAGGCAGAGAGATCTACCATATCATCTCTGAGTCCAAGCATAAAAACCAAGCCAAATGCCGTTAGAAAAAACCTTATTTCTATAAGCTGCTCCATGGAAAACCAGGCCAGTATAGATATAATTGATCCTACAACGAAGCTAATACCTCCCATAGATGGAATAAAACCGTTATGTATTTTCCTACCCCCAGGAGCATCGATGAGATTTAATCTCTTCAGTATAAGGATCAAAACCGGAGTAATTAAAAACCCGATCAGGAAAGCCGTGCATATTGCTAGAAAAGTCACCATAAAAAGCTAATTTAAACAAAGGTAAACAGAAGCCAATTAAAATTCAAAATTAAATCACAAAAACATCCAAATCAATAGTACTCAAAAATTACTTATTTAAAGTGAAAAAAAATCTATCTATTGCAATAAATCATTTAAAATGCATTACAAATGCAATTACAGGGACTTTGTACCAAGAACTAATAATAATGAGATTAGATAAAAAATTCAATTTTTTATTATTTCCTACCTACTTTTTTGATTAAGTATTTTCCATAATCATTCTTTTTCAGTGGTTCTGCCAAAGCTAATAGCTCTTCATCGCTGATATATCCCATTTCGTATGCAATCTCCTCTAAACAAGCTACTTTCAAACCTTGACGCTTTTCTATTGTATGGATAAAGTTCGAAGCTTCCATCATAGACTCATGTGTACCTGTATCCAACCATGCATAGCCTCTTCCCATCAGTTCCACTTTAAGATTTTCAGCTTGTAAATAAGCTTGGTTCACTGAAGTGATTTCCAACTCTCCTCGCTCACTTGATTTGATACCTTTGGCAATATCTATGACGGAATTTGGATAGAAATAAAGCCCTACCACAGCATAACTGCTTTTGGGATCCTCCGGCTTCTCTTCAATACTCAACACATTCCCAGATCGATCAAAGGCCACTACTCCATATCGATTGGGATCCTGAACATAGTAACCAAAGACAGTCGCCTTTTTTTCTTCTTTGACAGTCCTTACAGCATTTTGCAGCATTTGTGTGAGCCCATGCCCATGAAATATATTGTCCCCCAACACGAGACAGACATCATCATTTCCTATAAACTCCTCTCCTATCAAGAAAGCTTGAGCCAAACCATCAGGGCTAGGCTGCTCTCTATACGCAAAGGTCATTCCCAATTCCGACCCATCACCTAGCAGATTCATAAAATTTGGCAGATCCTGAGGGGTAGATATGATCAAGACTTCCTTGATTCCTGCCAACATCAATACAGACAACGGATAATAAATCATCGGTTTGTCATAAATAGCTAAAAGTTGCTTTGATACTCCTTTGGTAATCGGGTAGAGTCTTGTTCCAGACCCACCTGCTAATACTATTCCTTTCATTCCACAAATTTAAAAACAAATCAATACAAAAGGGTTATTTTTAAATGAAAGCATTTTTTGGGGAAAAAGAGAGGAGGTGATGGTTAAGTGTTAAGCGTTAAGGTTAAGCGTTAAGAGCTTTAAGCGTTAAAAGCGTTAAGCGTTAATAGAGGTTGTTGAATTAACGTTGAACGACTGAACGTTGAACGATGAACGATTAACGTTGAACGACTGAACTGATGGTTAAGCGTTAAGCGTTAAGAGCTTTAAGCGTTAAAAGCGTTAAGCGTTAATAGAGGTTGTTGAATTAACGTTGAACGACTGAACTGATGGTTAAGTGTTAAGCGTTAAGAGCGTTAAGCGTTAAAAGCGTTAAGCGTTAATAGAGGTTTTTGTATTAACGTTGAACGACTGAACGATTAACGATTAACGATTAACTGTATATTCCGAACCATCTTGACCACCTATTCCGGTGATGTTGACCACTTTTTTCTGATGATGTTGACCACCCCGTTAAATGAAGGTTAATGTAATCTAGGGTTAAGATTCCGGTGATGTTGACCACTGTCAATCTGACCATGTTGACCATTTTATTATAGTGGTCAGTATTGTCAGAATGACATTTTTGACCACTATTATTTTATCAGTTATCGTTTGCTTTATGGTAAAACTAACACCGTAAAG
>NZ_JAKZGO010000017.1 GCF_022549785.1 Belliella alkalica | reverse complement strand
GCTATATCAAAAAGTCCAAAGATTTAGGCGGCCTAGCGCAGGGGTCCCACCTCTTCCCATCCCGAACAGAGAAGTTAAGCCCTGCAGCGCCGATGGTACTGGGGTTACACCCGGGAGAGTAGGTCGCCGCCACATTATTCAAAGCCAGTCACGATAGCATTCGCGACTGGCTTTTTTGCGTTTAAACCCCAGGCTGAAAGATCTCGCCAAGAATGCAGAGGGGCGCAGATTTTTGGGGAAAGGGATGGTTCACGCAGAGCCGCGTAAGGTTTTTAAACTGGGAGAAATATGTGATGGTATTGTTTTTTTTGGATTGGCCGCAGTGATGAAGGATGTTTAGACTTAAAAATTTAGCAGAAAGACAAGGGGGAAACCTCGAAGGTTTGATTAAGGGGGTCTAAGTTTTTTGGATTGATTAAGACTATTGAACTTTTCTATTGATATGGTAATTGTTTGCTTCAAAGTCTAATAATTTAATTTTTTGTGTATATCCGTTTTCATACCAGTAGAATCTAAATAATTGAAATAGCCTGTGATTTCGAACCAATATCAATAAATATCCAATATCTATTAGTATCAGTTTGCCAAAAAACAATCGTTTAATTGATTAATGGCATGATTGCGGATAATCATATTTTTTTTTATTTAAATACATTAATAGTTAAATCGTGATAATTTGCTCATTTAACCATTCTGTATAAAATCCAACATAAATTTTATACATTTACTTCTCACAACTTTAGTATCTTTGTTTCGTATTAATCAATCGTGAAGTCATTTATCAAAATAGCACTCCTTGCATTCTATGTGTTTTTTAACGCAGGGCTGAGCTATTCCATGCATTTCTGTGGAGATGACTTCCAAAGGATCAATGTTTTTGCTGAATACAAAACCTGCTGTGAGTCCAATACTCCCATGCAAGGTTGTTGTGATGACATTTCCAATTTGGAACTTCCGAATACTGAACAGCAACTCTCTACAGTTTTGAATTTTCAACCTTTTGGTTTTGATTATGTAGATTTGGCCTTTAATACGGAATTGTTCAAAGTAAGGAACAATGATAAAGAGGTGACAACTTTTGCTGATTCCTCACCTCCAACATTACAAAATACACCGATTTATATTTTTTGTCAGGTATTCCTGATATGATTTTTTCTTTCTAATGAGTGTGGTTTGAATTACCACAAAGTCACTAAGGCTCAAAGAGAATTAGAATTTTCTTCTTGATGAAGAGTAAATTTTGAAGGATTTAAAGGTTGAAGACCTGTCAGGTTTTCAAAACCTGACAGGTCTATTCCCCAATCTTTTATCTCCTTTCAAATTTTAGTTTAAGGCTTGCTGCTAGTCAGTAATATCCAATAATATCTAGTATCCATAAATATCTGTTTCTACTTGAATGAAGTATTTCAGATTAAAGAAAAGTTAGTTTCAGAAACTATGCTTAATAAAACAATAAAATTCTTTCTCGAAAATAAACTGGTCACAGTCATACTACTCGTCCTTGTAGTGGCATGGGGGATAGTGACTGCTCCATTCAACTGGAACACTGGCTTCCTGCCCAACGACCCTGTACCAGTAGATGCCATTCCAGATATCGGGGAAAACCAGCAGATCGTCTTTACCGATTGGATGGGACGTTCTCCTCAGGATGTCGAAGATCAGATTACCTATCCTTTGACTACTTCACTACTTGGTATGCCTGGGGTGAAATCCATCCGAAGCACTTCTATGTTTGGCTTTTCTTCCATCTATATCATCTTCGAAGAGGAAATAGAGTTTTACTGGAGCCGGTCAAGGATTCTGGAAAAACTCAACTCTTTGCCATCAGGGCTCCTTCCCGAGGGTGTTCAACCCAAACTTGGACCGGATGCAACCGGATTGGGACAGGTGTACTTTTATACGCTTGAAGGCAGAGATGAAAATGGTAATCCGGCAGGTGGATGGGATTTGCACGAACTCAGAAGTATCCAAGATTACTATGTGCGCTATGGATTGGCGGGTACAGAAGGTGTCGCAGAAGTGGCCAGCATCGGCGGTCATGTGAAGGAATACCAAGTTGACCTCGATCCTGTAGCCATGAAAGCCCACAATGTCTCCATGATGCAGGTAATGAACGCCATCAAGCAATCCAATCTGGACATTGGTGCCAATACCATGGAAATTAATCAGGTGGAGTTTATCGTCCGTGGACTGGGCTATGTGAAGTCTCTGGAGGATATCGAAAAAGCCGTGGTAAAAGTGAGCAACAACGTTCCCTTGCGCATCAAAGACATCGCCAAAGTCAACATCGGGCCTGCAAGCCGTGCTGAAAGAGCAATATTGGACAAAGGAGGTGCGGAAGCAGTAGGTGGGGTAGTGGTGGCCCGATACGGAGACAATCCTTTACAAGTCATCGATGCCATCAAAGCCAAAATTGAAGAGATCTCTCCAGGTCTTCCTACCAAAACTCTGGAAGATGGTACGGTTTCTAAAGTGACCATAGTGCCTTTTTATGATCGTTCGGGTCTGATAAAAGAAACCTTGAGCACCCTCAATGAAGCCATCAGTCTTCAAATCCTGATTACCATTATTGTGATCATGGTGATGGTGTATAACCTCAGGGCTTCCCTCTTGATTTCTGCACTTCTGCCTTTGGCTGTTTTGATGTGCTTTATCATGATGAAGTATGTGGGCGTGGATGCCAATATTGTGGCACTTTCAGGGATTGCCATTGCCATTGGAACAATGGTGGATTTGGGGATTATTCTAAATGAAAATATTCTCCGCCATCTCGAAGAATCAGGGGATAAAAAAACCAAACTTCAGATAATATATGAAGCTACTACTGAAGTGAGTTCGGCAATCCTGACTGCAGTGATGACTACGATTGTGAGTTTCTTACCTGTATTCACGCTCCAAGCGGCAGAAGGCAAACTTTTCGGTCCTTTGGCTTACACCAAGACTTTCGCTTTGATAGCGGCTTTGATTTTCACTTTGGTATTTATGCCAGCCTTTGCCCATTGGGTTTTTGGAGCCAAAGTCAAATCTAAAAATTACAGAACAATCCTCAATTTCCTGATGGCTTTTGCTGGCTTGATTTTGTTGTTCTATTTCCCTTGGGCAGGATGGGTTTTGTTGGCCTTTGCAGCCAATCAATTGATCCATCATTTCTTTCCAAAGCAGACACAAAACGGGAAATATAAAAATCAGATAGCCATGTTGATTGCTGTCGTGGCTGTTTCCGTTTTACTGGCTTTTGAATGGAGGCCATTAGGACTGACGCAATCAGTATTTGTGAATTTTCTTTTCATTGCCTTAGTCTTGGGTTTGGTTTTGGGACTTTTCTCTTTATTTATCCGCTTCTATGCCCACATGTTGAAATGGTGCCTGGAGCATGCGAGGGTATTTCTTTTGCTTCCTGCATTGATCATTCTCTTTGCCGCAAATGTCTGGTTAGGGTTCAATAGCATTTTTGGCTTTGTCGCCAAGGGTTTTGACCAAGTAGGCTGGAATATACGGACTACTTCTGTTTGGTCTGGACTTACACATGCACTTCCGGGGATGGGCAAAGAGTTTATGCCTGCATTGAACGAGGGGTCTTTTCTATTGATGCCGACTTCTATGCCACATTCAGGTGTGGAGGCCAATATGCAGATAGTGAAGCAACTGGATATGCTGGTTCAGGCGATTCCTGAAGTGGAAATGGTGGTTGGAAAAGCTGGAAGAGCAGAGAGCCCATTGGATCCGGCGCCTATGTCCATGTACGAAAACATCATCAATTACAAAACCGAGTACCTGCAAGATGATGATGCCCGCAAACTCAGGTTCAAGGTCAATAGAGACGGCAATTATCAGGTACTGGTCAATGATAAATACTGGTGGTATGATCGTAGCGATGGTGCCATTTGGGATGATGACAAGAATTACATGGAAGAAGCCCAAAGAAGGGCAATAACTCGAAATATTTCCAAATACTTGGTTTCCGATGAAAGAAAAGGACAATACTTCCGTCAATGGAGGGATGAAATCCAAACGCCAGATGATATCTGGGATGAAATACAAATCCGTACTTCAAACCTTCCTGGAGTAACTTCTGCGCCAAAGCTACAGCCTATCGAAACCCGATTGGTGATGTTGCAGACAGGGATGCGAGCGCCAATGGGTATGAAAGTCTATGGGCCAGATTTGGAGACAATTGAGAATTTCAGTCTCAAACTGGAATCACTGCTCAAAGAAGTACCTTCAGTCAAATCTGAGGCAGTATTTGCTGACCGATCCCTAGGTAAGCCATATATGGAAATCGATCTGGATAGAACCCAATTGGGTAGGTACGGGCTGAATATTGCCGATGTGCAGGAATTTATAGAAGTGGCTATTGGAGGAATGACGCTGAGTACTACAGTAGAAGGAAGGGAGCGGTATGCCATCAGGGCGAGGTATGCGAGGGAATACAGGGACGATCCTGAGGCTTTGAGACGAATTTTGGTCAGCACACCCACAGGTGCTCAGATTCCTTTGGGTCAATTGGCAGAAATCAACTACCGTCCAGGTCCGATGATGATTCGAGGCGAAAATACCTTCTTGGTGGGCTATGTCCTGTTTGATAAAAGAGATGGTTTTGCCGAAGGAACCGTAGTGGATAATGCCAAGGATTTTATTATAAAGAAGATAAATTCTGGAGAATTGGAAGTGCCGGCAGGAGTCTCCTATACCTTCTCTGGAAGCTATGAAAATCAAATCCGCGCTGAAAAACGATTGGCCATTGTCATTCCCCTTTCATTAGCGGTGATCTTCTTGATCTTGTATTTGCAGTTCAGGTCTACTGCCATGGTCTTGATGATTTTCTCAGCCATAGCCATGGCCTTTTCGGGAGGTTTTCTGATGCTTTGGTTATATGGTCAGGGTTGGTTCTTTGATTTCAGTTTCATGGGAACCAACATGCGGGAACTCTTTCAAATGCGGACATTCAACCTTTCTGTGGCAGTTTGGGTAGGTTTCATTGCCCTCTTTGGTATTGCCACAGATGATGGGGTTGTGATGGGTACATACTTGAAACAAAGTTTTGAAAGAATCCAGCCTGAGAATGTCAAGGAAGTCCGAAAAGCAGTTTTGGAAGCTGGCCTGAAAAGAGTAAGGCCCTGTCTGATGACCTCAGCTACTACTTTATTGGCTCTATTGCCAGTTCTCACAAGTTCAGGAAGAGGTTCTGACATCATGATCCCAATGGCTATTCCAGCTTTTGGGGGGATGACCGTGGCATTGATTTCACTGTTTATTGTTCCGGTGCTTTATGGGAAATTTAAGGAGTTTCAAGTTGGTAAAAATTAGGATTTTGATATTAGTTGATATTTGATATTGGTAGATATTGGTCTTGATATCAGTCGTTTGGTTGGTTTTGGGAAAGGGATTGAGGATCTTAAAAAGATATTAATAGATACCTGCCCTTCGGGAGGTGGGTTAGATATTTCTTGATATTGGTTTAGTAATCAGTTGTTTGGTAGAAAAATTTGATATTATGGAAGATAAAAAGGGTTATATAAAATTAGAGGATCTAGAGGTCTATAAATTGGCTAGAGAGCTTTCGAAGCTCGCTTGGGTAATATATTCAAAAATGACTTGGCAAAATCGAAAAATTATTGGCGATCAGTTTATTGAGTCTACCGATTCTATAGGAGCAAATATTGCGGAGTCTTATGGACGCTACCACTATTTAGATAGGGTTAGATTTTTATACAATAGTAGAGGTTCAATGTTTGAATCGATCAATCATTGGTTAAGTCTTATGCTGGAAAGAGAAATTATTACAAAGGAGGAGTTTTTGGAGGTTAAATCAGTTTCAGACACATTATCTCTTAAACTGAACAATTACATTAAATCTATTTACAATTCAAAAAAAGAATTGAAATGAAAACTCTTTTAAAAATAACGAATAAAAGGGCCATTGCTAATAGTGGAAGAATGGTTTGTATTCCCAAACAATATCTATCAATATCAAGTATCTACCAATATCTATTAATTCTGATTTTTATGGTTAGTGTTAATGGGTATTCCCAATCCCTAGATCAATATCTCGAAGAAGCTGCTGAGAACAATCCTGCCCTTCAAGCTTCATTTAAAGGATATCAGGCTTCTTTGGAAAAAACAAATCAAGTCACCCTTGAAAACCCTCAATTAAACATTGGAGTCTTCACAAGGCCAATGGAGTTGTTGATGGGGAATCAGCGGGCGGAGGCTTCGGTGATGCAGATGTTTCCATGGTTTGGGATGCTGAAAACACAAAAGGATGAAGCGACTTTGATGGCAGAAGCCAAATACGAGGAGTTTAGACAGCAGCGAAATGTGCTCCTGTACCAGGTAAAGGAGACTTACTTCCAGTTACAGCAATTGCAGAATAGCATTGAAATTACAGAATCCAATTTGGATATATTGAAGTCCTTGGAGGAGTTGGCGATCATCCGTTACCAAGGAGGAAATACATCGGATGCAGTTTCATCTGTTTCGGCCGCTGTAAGAAGGCCTACCCGCTCAGGTCAGCAGAACGGCGGAAGTGATGGCATGGGCATGGGAGGAGGCAGTTCTTCATCCTCCTCGGGGGCTTCCTCCTCAGGGGGCTCTGCCATGTCCAGTATGGGATCAGGTGGGGGATCAGGCAAATTGACAGATGTACTGCGCTTGCAAGTACAGATCAAGGCCTTGGAAAGTGATTTGCAGCAATTGGAAGTGGATAAGCGGCCATTTTTAGTTCGCTTCAACCAACTTTTGGGACGAGATAAAAACGAGCCTTTGGAATTTGAGACGGAAATTTCTACCCAAAAAAATATAGGTTGGGAATTCACCATGCTTGAGCAGATTTTAGAAACCAACCCTATGTTGCTCATGCTGGAAAAAGAAGGTTTGGTTTACCAAAAACAAGGTGAGATGGCCAAATTAGAGGGGAAACCTATGTTTGGGTTGGGCTTGAACTATATGGTCTTTTCTCCTAGACCTGAAATGGGTGCCCCCGGTGGAATGAATGGCATGGACTATATGCCCGCAGGCATGGGAAACAATATGGTGATGCCTATGGCTACTGTATCATTGCCGATTTACCGTAAAAAATACAAAGCCATGGAATCAGAATCCAAACTCTATTGGGAAGCTAACGAAAAGCAGAAAGAAGACCTTCAAAGAACTCTGGAAACAGAGTTTGAAAGCATCCTTGTTTCCATCAAAGATGCAACCAGGAAAGTCACTCTTTTGGAAGAGCAGATAGAACTCACCAAGCAGACCATGGAACTATCAGTCACATCATATGCCAACGAAGGAAGTTCCTTTGAGGAAGTACTCAATATTCAACGTGAACTCCTAGACTTCCGGTTGAATTTGCTGAATACAAAAATTGAAAGGGAAATTCAGTTTGCCAGGGTTGAAACGTTAATAGGGATTTGAAATGATATTGGTGGATATTGGTTGATATTAAAGATACTATTTGATATCGGTAGATATTGGTTTTGGATAAGTTCAAATGAAAATGGTAGATGCTAGCAAAATATCAAAAAATATCCAATATCCATCAATATCTACCCTTAAAATAAGAACTTCAAATATTTTGAATAAGATACAATGAAAAATAAAAGGAATATTATAATCATCATCCTCAGCTGCCTATTCTTTGGTGCTGTTGCGGGTTGGTTGATTCGTGGGGGAGGGGAAGAACATCCTGATCACGAACATACCCATATTGACGAAAACGGTGTGGAATACACCTGCTCCATGCATCCGCAAATCCGGCAAAATGAACCCGGCCAATGTCCACTTTGTGGAATGGCGCTCACACCTGTAAGCAATAAAAAAGGCGGTGAATCCAGTCCTTTTGTATTGGAAATTACCCCTGAGGCAGTTGCGCTTTCCAATGTGCAGACCACTAGGGTAAAATCTGGAACAGGTTCAGGGAAACTCACCCTCACAGGTAAAATCCAAGCGAATGAACAGCGGGTAAAAAGCCTGACTGCAAATTATGCTGGGCGAGTGGATCAGTTGTACATCAATTTTACCGGACAAGAAGTGCAGAGAGGTCAGAAGTTAGCGACACTCTATTCACCTGAGTTGGTTAATGCACAAAAAGAACTTTTGGAAACAGCAAAAATCAAGGATCGGCAACCAGCTTTGTACCAAGCAACCAAAGAGAAGTTGAGGTTGTGGAAAATCTCTGAAGAGCAAATTGCAGCTATTGAAAGTTCAGGAGAGGTTCAAACACAGTTTGACATTTTTGCTGATGTTGCAGGTGTAGTTACTGCACGGAATATAGCAGTGGGTGATTTTGTAAGTAGGGGATCCGCCCTTTTTGAAATAGTGGATTTGAGTAATGTTTGGGTCATGTTGGATGCTTATGAATCTGATTTGGGAGCGATCCGCAAAGGGGATGATTTGAGTTTCTCGGTGTCGGCCTATCCAGGAAAGGAATTCAAAGCCAAAGTTACTTACATCGATCCAGTGTTGAATCCAGATACCCGAACAGTGGGAATCAGGGCAGAAGCGGTTAATCGGAACTTTGAACTGAAGCCAGAGATGTTTGTATCAGCTAATATTTCCACTTCTCAGGCAGGTCAGTCTGGGTTGATGATTCCCAAGACAGCGATTCTTTGGACAGGACCTAGATCAGTGGTGTATGTACAAGTTGGAAACAAAGAAGCACCTGCATTTGAAATGCGGGAGATTGAAATCGGAGCTAGGGTTGGAGATGACTACTTGGTCTTGTCTGGCGTAGAGGAAGGTGAGCAAATTGTCAGTAATGGAGTTTTTGCCATTGATGCTGCAGCCCAATTGAGTGGAAATTACAGCATGATGACACGACCTGAAGTGAAGACCTTGGATACACCGGAAGCATTCAGGAAGCAATTGACTTCCTTTGTTGAAAGCTATTTGCCTATCAAGGATGCTTTGGTAAAAACAGATGCAAAAGCCACTCAGAATACCATTTCCCCTGCAAAGTCAACTTTATCAAAAGTTGACATGAAGTTGCTAGATAGCAAAGCCCATGATATCTGGATGGATTTGTTAAGGCCTATCCAAAGTAGTTTGGACAAAATTGCCCAAACAGCCGATGTGGAGGAGCAAAGAAAGCATTTTGAAACTCTTTCTGACAATTTAATTGAAGCGGTAGAGTATTTTGGAGTGGTTGAAAATACCATCTACAGGCAGTATTGTCCCATGGCCTTTAAAGACCAAGGTGCTTACTGGTTAAGCAGTGAAAAGGAAATCCGAAATCCATACTTTGGTGATATGATGTTGACCTGTGGTGAAGTCAAGGAAACATATCAGCCAGGGAAAAGAGTGACTTCTTCTTCTGACAATAAGCCTGAGGTGCAGGTTGGGCATCAGCATTAAAAATGATACTTATTGATATTTATAGATATTGGGATATATGGTAAGAAATTCCAATATCCTAATACTTATATCCGCTTTCATACCGGTAGAATCTAAATAATAGAATTAACCTATGATTTCGAACCAATATCAATAATTATCCAATATCTATTAGTATCCATTTGCCAATAAATCCTAGTTTAATTGATTAGTGGCATGATTTCGAATAATCGTATAAAATATTATCACAAATATGAAAACCAAAAATTATCTAATCATCCTTTCTTCAATGATTATCCTTTCTTGTTCTTCAAATAAGGAAGAGGGCAAAGTAGAGGAATCAAACGGGCATGCCCATCATGACCATGGAGCAACATCTGAAGCTGCAAATTCAAAAAGTCCCCGAACCGCAGCCATGGCTAATATCGGTTCCAACCATGTCCATGTCGATTATTCTGCCCCGAGTGTAAGAGGACGGCAGGTTTTTGGAGGCTTGGTGGCTTATGATGAAGTATGGGTGACAGGAGCGCATTCAGCTACAAGTATTTCTTTTAATGAAGATTTGATCATTGAAGGAGAGTCAGCCCCAGCTGGGAAATATGCCTTGTTTACTATACCAAAAGAAAATGGTTGGACAGTCATCTTGAATTCAAATTACGAGCAGCATTTGGCAGACGATTATGACCAAACAGAAGATGTGTTGAGAATTGAAGTTGAAAATATTCCATCTGCCGATCAGGTTGAACAATTGAAGTTTGAAGTAATCAGCAAAGACGCACAGACTGGAGAATTGAAATTCAGTTGGGCAGAAAGAAGCTTTGTGATCAATTTAAGTATTAATAATTAGTTAGTCTTGCTTGAATTCAAAGCACTTGAAGAATGAATGCTATCTTGTAGGGCCTTATCCAATTTGTAAGCCTCTTCTTTCAGTAGGCTCAAAAGTTGATCTAATTCTTCTTGGTTTTGTCTTGGCTGAATAACTTCCAGTATGCCCATAATATTTGCCAATTTTGAACGCATCATATGAGATTGGTTGAAAGTAAGTTCTCTAAGAAATTTGTTTTGTTTGTCTAAGATGATTTCTGATTTCTTTTTTTCAGAAATATCAAAAAAACATCCTATCATATTCAAAGGTTTACCATCTTCATCCCACTTTACAACTTTACCATATGCGATAGACCATATTTCTTTTCCAGATAAGGAAAGTATTCTCAGTTCACTGTGGAATGGGGTTTCTCCAAAACTACTGAAGTGTTCTTCCAAATGCTGATTTACTTTCTCTTTATCTTGGATGTGAATATGTTTTTTCCATTTCACTTCTTTTTTATCCTTTGAGGTATTATCATAGCCTAACATTGTACGTAGCGAAACACTTAGTTGGTCATTTTCGTTTTCTATATCCCAAAGCCAAAAACCTATCAGGTTGTCCTCAAATAGACCTTCCATGATTTCGTTTTTGATTTGATGTTCATATATAAACTCGGGAAATTCTATTATTTTCTCATTGATTTTCAAAATATCGTGTCCAATTCCCATTATAGTAAAATCCGAATTTTCTTTACGTGTGATTGTAAACTCCCAACGCGTCCAATGAAAGTCTGAATTGTCTTCATTTACTTTTCTAAGATCAATCTGAAAATTAGTAGAATTCTCCTCCATAGCAATCCGATGTGAGTTTTGGAAATTCAAAAAATCATTGGGAAATAATATCTCACCAAAAGATTGGCCTATCAATGGGGTCTCTACGGATGTAAATATGTTTTTTAGTCTGATATTGGTATTATTTACTTTTCCGTTTTTGTCTAATTCAACCAGATAATAATATTTTGACTCCATCATTGAGTATATATCTTTTTCTACCAATTTGGCTATTGTTTCCATTGCCCAAAATTAATCTTTTAATCATTGTGATTAGCATTAAAAAGCAGATAATATTATTTAAAATACAATAATATATATATGAAAATTATAAATATAATTTATTTACTTTTAGATTAATTTTTATTAGTATTAAAGTTGAAATAAATAATATTTAGTGTTATTATACTAAAATATAACATGTAATATATTTAAAAATATGATTAATATTTTAAAAAATATAAATGTTTTATTTAACGAAAATTATGCTTAGTTTCTAATGATAGATTGTAAAATATGATGTTAAATAATATACTATGTTCTTTAAATAATACAAAAAATATTAATTTTTAAAATAAAATAATAAGTATAATTCACTACCTTTTAAATAAAAAAAGGAGCTTAAAGCTCCTCTTGATCATTTTTTGAATCTTCTTCGTTGTATTCTATTAGTTTAGCTTCTTCCTCTTCTGAATCGAAATCCTCTTCTTGAGGCTTATTGGCAGCTCTTGCTTCTTCTCTTCTTTCTTGATCTGCCTTAACTTCACTCAATGGTTTTAGATTGGCCGCTGGTGGAGGTAACAATTCTTCATCGTCTTTTTCATATGGGAATATTTCCACAATAGGACTTTCAGTTACTTCTGGAACTCTAAAAGTTACGAGCATATTGTTGAGGCTTTCGAATATCCTTTCAAATGCTTCTTTGACATCATGTGCTGTTACTAACATGAATTGAGTCACCTTTTTTTCTTTGCCACTATCAGCATCTGTTACGATATAGGTGATTTTACACTTATGCCAGATATCGATGTCTTCATAGAAAAATACATCAACAATATTGCTTTTGCTGATATTAGTAACTTGAAAATCGCCCCTGATAACAGAGCCCAACATATCATATATCCTAGCTTCCGCTTCGGTAAATGAGACGGCATCTACCAAGTATTGCTCAGAGACATTTTTTAGCAATCCTTCTTCATTTTCTTTTGCATACTTTACTTTACACAAGAACCAAACTCTCATATTTTTCTTAATTAATAAGTGCGATTGCGAAGGTAATGCTTATTGCCAAAAGCTACAATCAATTGGTGTCATTTCAGTTTTGATTTTTGCTAATTTTTAAATGAGACTACTAGGTACAAAAGTGCAATTCAATTTTAACTTTTCTCGAAAATAAAATTTACTGTATATTACCTTTTAGTATGACGTCTATGTGGGAAAAAATAAATTATAGCTTTCCGGTTCAATTGTTTTTCATGCATTTGAAAAAGAATATTCCTTTGTTATTACTTTGGGTTATATTGATCTTGATAATCACACAAAACTTTGGGTCCGTTTTAGGAATCCCTTATTTGTTCCTCGATCCTGAATATCTTAATGAAGTGTCTTGGAAGGGCTTTTTTCTAGTGGGAATTGCCTTTGGGGTTTTTACAATGGCATTTCACATGACTTCTTATATTTTAGATGGTGCCAAATTCAAATTTCTTGCAGTAATCCCTAGGCCTTTTATTCAATTTACGATCAATAATGCGATCGTCCCCTTATTTTTCTATTTAACATATATCTTCTGCTTTGTGAAATTTCAGTTTGATAATGAACATGATAGTTACTGGGAGGTTTTGGAATTTTTCTTTGGTTTTGCTAGTGGATCAATATTGATTTATGCTATGATTTTCGCATACTTTGGTTTTACAAACAAGGATTTTTTCGTATTATTTGCTGATTCAGTAGAGAAAAAATTAAGAAAATCTAAAATCCCTAGAGCGAATATCCTCAATCAAATCAAGGAGAATAAAAAAAGCAAAGAAAAGGTCTACAATTATATTGATATTCGGTTTGGAATCCAGCCGGTTAGAAGTGATTTGTCCAAATTTGAAAGCAAGCAATTGTTGCGGGTATTTGACCAAAACCATTTAAACTTGTTTATTATACAGAGTGGACTTATTGTATTGATTTTATTTTTGGGATTTTTTAGAGAGTACCCAATTCTTCAGATTCCTGCCGCAGTTAGTGCTACTTTGTTGTTGTCCATTATTATGATGCTCGTTGGAGCATTGGCTTTTTGGTTGAGAGACTGGTTGATACCGGCTATGATTGGAGCTATTTTGGTTTTTAATTTTCTCTCAAAATCTCAGTTTCTAAATAGACCTCATACTGCATTTGGAATGGATTATGATACAGAACCAGCTATTTATAATTTGGAGAACTTACAAAGGCTACTTCATCCTGATACTTTGGAAAAAGACAGGCAGGCAACAATAGAAATCCTAGAGAATTGGAAGGCTAAATTTGGACAAGGACAAAGGCCTAGAATGATATTTATCACAACAAGTGGAGGTGGGCAAAGAGCAGCTTTGTGGTCACTTAATGTTCTTCAGAATTTAGAATCTGAAAGTGAAGGCAGAGTTTTTAAGCATACTCAAATGCTCACAGGGGCTTCTGGTGGGGTAGTTGGTGCAGCATTTTTCAGAGAGCTTTATTTGAGAAATGCAGAAGGTGAAGGGATTGATTTTTTGGATAAAAAGTACCTTGATCAAATTTCTTCTGATAATCTGAACCCAATTATTTTTACACTTTTGGTGAATGATTTATTTATTAGAAATCAATATTACGAATACAATAATAGAAAATATTTGCAGGATAGAGGCTTTGCTTTTGAAAATCAATTGAATATCAATACTGAAAAAATTCTTGACAAACCTCTTTTTGCCTATTCGAAGCCAGAATTTGAAAGTAAAATCCCAATGCTACCAATCACCCCTTTGATTACCAATGATGGGAGAAAGCTTTTTATTTCACCTCACTCGATGTCTTATATGGGAATCTCAGCTTCACAATCGGAAGGGGTGAATGAAAAAAGTCAAGGCATAGATTTCCTCAGGTTTTTTAGAGATCAAGATGCCGAAAACCTAAGATTTATTAGTGCTTTGAGAATGGGAGCGACTTTCCCATTTATCACTCCCCATATTCAATTGCCCTCATCTCCACAAATGGAGACCATGGATGCGGGGATTTCTGATAACTTTGGGATTCAAGATGCATTGAGATTTATTTATGTGTTTCAAGACTGGATCAAAGAAAACACTTCAGGTGTTACTTTGATTACAATTAGGGATTCTGAGAAATTCACGGAAATTGATCAAAAAATCCTTCCTACAATCCTGCAAAAACTCTCCACTCCCCTGAAAAATATATTGATCAACTGGGATAATATTCAAACTTTGAATAATGAAGTGCTTTACAATCAATTCAAGGAATCAATGGACTTTGAAATTGATAGAATTGAATTTGAATATTCTACAAGTCAATATTTGAGAGAAAGGGGGTTGGTAGATTCTGTGGGTGTAGTGAACCAAGAGGAACAAGAGATCCAAAGGGCTTCTTTGAATTGGAGGTTGACGGCAAGAGAAAAGGTATCAATCATCGACAATATCAATAGTGTCCAGAATAGAAATGCTCTGCGAAAAGTGCGAAGGATCAAATTCCTTGTCCCTGAGGAATAAAATTTCTTATTTAAGACTTAAAATTGTAATGTAAGTTGTTTGTTCTAGTAAGTAAAAACCTTTCAGGTCGTATTTTCTTGCTTCTTTTGAACAAGAAATCCTTTGAATTACACCTGAAAGGTTTTTGACAGTTTACTTTATTCTATCTCCAGCTCTTCTGCAAATTTTTCCAATGCTTCTGGCTTTCCAACAGCGTAAACTGTATCTCCTAATTTGAGTTTTTCATTTGCAGTGATTTCAGCGATGGTTTTGCTTTTTCGTTTGATGGCGACAATATTTATCCCAAATTTATCTCTGATTTGAGCATCTTTCAATGGAATGTTGATATAGTCTCCAGAGTCCTTTTCTACTTTCAAACTCACAAAATTAATGTCAGGCAATTCTACTTTGAACTTAGAGTTGGCTTCCGTCGAAAGATTTCTGAACATTTCATAATTGTGCGAACGGATCTCTACAGTGAAATCGTCAATATCATGTTTTGAAACTAGGTATTTGTTCAAAACTCTAGTGAAAATTTCTATAGAAGTCTCAAACTCTTCAGGAATCACTTCGTTGGCTCCAAGTTTTAGGTTTTCTTCCATTTCTCCTAAATAGCGTGTCCTTACGATGATATAAGGATTTTGCGTTATGTGCCTTATAGAAGCTATGATTCGCTTGGTCGCTTCTGGATTTGATATCGCAATGACAGCGACTCTTGCTTTGTGGATGTTTACATGTTCCAAAACAGTATCATTTGCGGCATCACCATACATGATAGGCTCACCATTTAGGGATTCTACTTTTACTGTTTCAGGGTTTGTCTCAATAATGGAATAAGGGATATTTGCAGATTTGGCAGCTTTAGAAAGGTTCCTGCCATTCAATCCATAGCCTATGATGACTAGATGATCCTTTAGCTCTTTGGTATCCAATGTAATATTTGGGATGCTTTCATTAGTTAGCCTCTTGCTTAGCCTGCTCGGAAGCGGTAAGTTCAAAAGCCCACAAGCCAAATCTTCCCTTTTCTTCAAGACAAATGGCGTGACGGTCATAGTCAAGATAGAAATTGCTAAAAAATATTGGTATGTGTCAGGATCTAATAGGTTATACTTCAATCCCTCTTTAGCCAAAAGCAAAGAGAATTCACCTACTTGGAAGATGGAAAATGCTACCATAAAGGCTTCTTTGAAGCCTTGTCCAATTGCTCTTACCGAAACGGCCACAACCAAAAACTTAATAAGGAAAGTCAAAGCAGTCAGTCCGAGAATGATGAATATATGCTCATATAGGAAAGTAATGTCAAACAACATACCTACAGACACAAAGAAAAAACTCAAAAATATCTCTCTAAATGGGAGTATTTTTCCAGTAGCGTGGTGACTGTAGTCCGACTCACTGATAATCAAACCAGCTAAAAATGCCCCAAGACCCAAGGACAAACCTAGAAGCGAAGTGACATATGCTACAGCAAAGCAAGTCAAGATAATACTAAGCAGAAACAGCTCTTCATTCCTTGTTTTGGTGACTCTGAAAAGAAGTTGTGGGATAATATATTTTGCACTTATAATCGTAAGCAATATCACCAAAGCACCTTTGAGTGCTAAATAAAGCAATGAAAGTAGAACATTGTCTGATTCTCCTGCCAACATTGGAGTGAAAAGCATCAGTGGTACGATCACCACATCTTGAAATATCAATATAGCCAATGTAGTTCGTCCTGGAATTGTGTTGACTTGCCCATACTCTTGTAGGAGTTTCAATACAATTGCTGTACTACTCAATGCAAATAGAAACCCGAAGAAAACAGCTACATTCCAATCAAAACCAAAACTATAAGTCAATAATGTAGTCGCTCCAATGGTCAAACCCACTTGAAGAGAGCCACCAATAAATACCGCTTTTTTGATCGACAGAAGACTTTTAAGAGAAAATTCCATTCCGATCACGAAGAGCAATAGAATGACTCCTACTTCTGAAAGAACTTCTACTGCTGTGGAGGCATTTACCAATGAGAGACCATAAGGGCCGGCAATGGCCCCTGTGAATAGAAATCCAATGATGGTTGGGATTTTCAACCTCATGAAAAGTAAAATTACCAAAGTAGCTAAGCCAAAAATAACTACAATGTCGGACAGCATGGGCATTTCAGCACTCGCAAGTATAAGTTGGTTCATAAAAAAGAGTTAAATTATAATTCAACTCGAAGTTAAAAATAAAATAACAATCTCTAACCCAAAAGTTCAAGGTTTGGAACAATTGCATAAAGAAATTTATAAAATGTCTTTTGCACATTGGTCCAATATTGTTGGAAATCAAATGTCAATCTATGTTTAATATTTTATCTATCACCTTAGCCTTTTCCGCTTGGCCTCTGTCCTCACAAAGCAATCAGCAAATCATCAATAGGCAAATCCCATTCTTTTATAAATAAAATGCATCAACCAGGCTGGGCCAATGAGAAGAAACTGTATGTCTTTCAAAAATGACGGTTTTTTGCCTTCGATCTTATGTCCATAAAACTGAAAGATCCACGAAATGGTAAATATCCCAATGGATATTGCCCACAATGGTACGGGTGATATCAAATCAATAAGATTGGCAACTGCCAAACATAACGCAGAAAAAAAGAACATTCCCAAAGTCAATGGCGGTGAGATAGTCAGGTAATAAACCAACACAATTGCCAATACAATGGTAGCCCAGTTGGCAAAATTCTGAAGAAATGGTAAGTATATTTCCAAAGTCTCTGAAGGAATGCTGAAGATCAATCCTACAATGCTGAAAAAAATCGCGGGCACACAAATCCAATGGATGGTTTTGTTGGTTTCATTTTGGTGACTCAACCCATATTCGTACAATAACTCGTCAATTTTACGCATGTAGAAACAGCTTTAGATGGATGTTTTTGGAATATCCTGATTAATTTAATAAATAGTCTTGAATTTTCACTAAATCACATAAAATAATGCTCAGTTTTTGGGAGAAAAAACATTTTCTGAATCATGACATGATCATCATTGGAGCAGGAATCGTAGGGCTCTCTACTGCTATCCAATATAAAATCAGATTTCCGAAAAAGTCGGTTCTTGTCCTAGAAAGAGGGGTGTTTCCCAGCGGAGCAAGTACCAAAAATGCTGGTTTCGCATGTTTTGGAAGCCTGACAGAGATTTTGGATGACTTGAAATCCATGTCGGATAAAGAGGTTTTTGAATTGGTGGAAAAAAGATACAGAGGTCTTTTGGCGATCAGGAAGTTTTTTGGAGATGAAGCTATTGGTTACAAATCCAATGGAGGCATGGAACTGATCATACAAAGCCAAGAAAATGTTTTGTCGGAAATTTCCCGAATCAATGGAATGCTTTTCCCCATCTTCGAAGACGATGTTTTTGAGGTTTTGGATGATGTTCAGCCGTTCCGTTTCGGACCAAATGTTAAGTACATCATCAAAAACAAATTTGAAGGCGAATTGGATACCGGTTTATATCTTCAAAGACTATGGTCAAAATGCCAGTCTTTGGATGTGAAAATTTTGACTGGTGCAAAAGTAGATTCCTTAGATGTAACTCATAAGAAGGTTTATGTAAAAAATGGTTTGGAATCACAAGTAATTCCTTTCCAAGCAAAACAAATCGCTATTTGTACTAATGCATTTACGGATAAATTAATACCTGATCTTGATATCAAACCAGGTCGCGGATTGATTTTAGTGACGAAACCTTTGAAGGATAAGATCGATTGGCAAGGAGCATTTCATTATGATGAGGGGTATGTATATTTCAGAGCTTTGGAAGGAAATAGGTTAATGATGGGCGGAGGAAGAAATTTGGATTTTGACGCAGAACAGACAGATCAATTTGAAATCAATCAAAATATTAAAGCGTACCTAGTCGATCTCATTAGAAAAGTGATCATGCCGAAGCAGCAAGTGGAAATTGAAATGGAATGGTCTGGGATAATGGCTTTTGGAACAACCAAAAAACCTATAATTACTATGCTGAATGATGATGTTGGTCTTGCAGTGAGGTTGGGTGGAATGGGTGTTGCAATCGGTTGGCAGACAGCAGAAGAGTTAGTAAGCAATTATTAAGAAGTGGAAAGTTCCAAAATTTTATTAATTTCATGCTTTAGAAAAATCCAAAATATGCTAAATGGTTAAGATTCGTAAAGACCCATCATTATTGGAAGCAATGTTTCCAATATTATTTTTAATAGTTCTACTTGTGATCAACATATGGATTTTTGGGACAGATGGTCTCAGTGGGTCCAATCAGATGGTCTTGGTTATTTCATCTGCTATAGCGGCGTTGATTGCAGTGTTTAGATTGAATATTAGGTGGGAGACACTCCAAGATGGTATAGTAAAAAGTATCAGTTCGGCTATGTCAAGTATTTTGATTTTGCTTCTGATAGGTTCATTAGCCGGGACTTGGATGATTAGTGGAATTGTGCCAGCGATGATTTATTATGGTTTGCAAGTACTAAATCCTACAATATTTTTGATAGCGGCTTGTATTGTGAGTGCAGTAGTTTCAATCTCGACAGGTTCTAGTTGGACTACAGTAGCTACTGTTGGAGTTGCTTTGTTGGGGATAGGAAAGGCTTTAGGATTTAGTGAGGGAATTATAGCAGGAGCAATTCTCTCTGGAGCGTATTTTGGTGATAAAATGTCACCACTTTCTGATACTACAAACCTCGCTCCAGCGATGGCGGGTACGGATTTGTTTACGCACATCAGGCATATGACCAAAACTACCGTCCCATCGATATTGATTACTTTGGTGATTTTCGGGATAATTGGTTTTACTAGTGGAGCAGAGGGTTCAGTAGAGCAAGTCAAAGGGATATCAAGTGTGATTCTAGAGAAATTCAATATCAGTGGATGGCTTTTCATAGTCCCTTTGATTGTGATTGGGCTGATTGTCAAAAAAGTCCCTGCAGTTCCGGCATTGCTTGCAGGAGCATTGTTGGGAGGTGTTTTTGCGATTATTTTCCAGCCCCAAATCATCTATTCCATAGCCAACGAAGCAGGCCAAGGATATGCATACAATGCTTTCAAAGCAGTAATGATGTCTCTCTATGGAGAGGTGAGTGTCACCACTTCCAATGATATCGTAAATGAATTGCTTGTAACAGGAGGAATGTCAGGAATGCTCAATACCATTTGGTTGATTATTTGTGCGATGATATTTGGAGGGATCATGGAAGAAAGTAAAATGCTGGCAGTATTGGCAGAAGCAGTAATCAAAAAAGTACATTCCGTTGGCTCTTTGGTGGCATCTACTGCTGCTACTTGTGTGTTTTTCAATGTGACCACGTCTGACCAATACCTGGCTATCCTTGTGCCGGGTAGAATGTACGCCGATATATATAGAAAAAGAGGTTTGAGACCCGAGAATTTAAGTAGAACTTTGGAAGATAGTGCAACTGTCACGTCAGTTCTGATCCCTTGGAATACTTGTGGCGCTACCCAAGCTTCTGTATTGGGAGTTGCTACCTTGACTTATGCTCCGTATTGTTTTTTCAATATAATAAGTCCATTTATGACGATAATGTATGGTTATTTTAAACTGGGAATTAATTATTATTCAGAAGAGGAAATGATTGAAATCAGAAAGGAATTTTCAGTATGATTCCAAAAAGTATTACAAAAGAGCAGGTAAATGAGCTTCCATTGGGGCAATTTGAAGGAGAGATCATTCTAATCAACTCCATGGATCAAGTTCAAGAGGCTGTAGAGGAATTGTCCTCACACTCTTTGATTGGTTTTGATACAGAGACTAAGCCGGCCTTCAAAAAAGGAGTTTACAATTATGTTTCTCTCTTGCAACTTTCCACTCCGGATGTAGCTTTTTTGATTAGGTTAAATGAATTGGGTTTGCCAGCTGGCTTTCGGGAAATTATGGAAGACCGAAGTATTTTGAAAATTGGTGCGGCTGTTTTAGATGATTTAAGAGGGCTTAGAAAGTATGCTCAGGATTTTGTTCCTGCCAGTTTTTTTGACTTGAATGAAGAATTGAAAAAAGCAGGATTTCTCAATATTGGTGTTCGAAATTTGGCTGCAATGGTTATGGAAATCAGGATTTCTAAGTCAGAGCAAGTGTCCAATTGGGAAGCAGCGACGCTCACTGAAAAGCAAATGCTCTATGCAGCGACTGATGCTTGGGTTTGTTTGGAAATCTACAAAAAGCTCCAAGCGCAGGGTTATTTGGATGATCTATTTAATCGGTAAGAATCTTAACCATTTCTAAATCATTGATTTTAGATTCAAAATTATCGATTACGCCCTCCCTGACACTGACAGTCATTTTACAGGTGTTGTCAAAATCCTGTGAGAGGATTTCCAAATCTAAATCTTTTACCAAACGCATTACATCATTCATTGCTATGTAGTCAAATTTCAAGGTTGCCTTTTTCTTGACTATAGCCTCCATAATTTCATTGTTTTCCAAGGCTTCAAAAGCAGCGGTTTTGTAAGCTGTAATAAGACCGCCAACACCCAGTTTTGTTCCACCAAAATAACGAATGACTACAATTAGTGTATTGGTAAGGTTTTTTGACCGGATTTGACCCAATATTGGATCTCCAGCAGAATGGTTTGGTTCTCCATCATCATTTGCTCTGTATTGATCTTGATTTTTGCCCAAGATGTAGGCATAGCAATGATGCCTTGCATCATAATACTGCTTTCTAAGGCTGTCTAGAATTTCTTTGACTTCATTTTCATCCGACACAGGATAGGCAAAAGCCAAAAATTTACTACCTTTTTCCTTATAGAGTCCTTCTGATACATTTGATATAGTAAGGTAAGTGTCGTTCATTAGTCTAAACTCAAATTTCTTCAGATTGTGGTATTTGATTCATCTTGTAATCTTTCAAAATTAACAAAATAGAAATTTTAGACTGGTACTATTCCTAAATATTATTTTAATTTTGAATTAATATGAACAACTTCTCAAATCCCAAATTAATATTACTGGAAGGTATAGTCAATGAAACAGGTAGTCTTCACTTCTTCGAATATTCTGAAGCTTTGCCTTTTTCGATCAAAAGGTCTTTTTGGATTACTGAAGTACCACAGGGTGGAAAGCGAGGAGTGCATGCCCACAAAAAAGAAACTCAAGTATTGATAGCACTGAAGGGTTCAGTTAAGGTGAGTCTGGAAGGTAAGTCAAGTAGTAAATATGAATTTATTCTCGACCATCCGAACAAAGCTTTAATTTTGCCTGCAATGTTTTGGTCGGAAGTTACATTTGAAAAGGATACGGTCTTATTGGTTTTGTCTGACCAGGAGTTTTTGGAAAGCGATTATATTAGGGATAAAAGTCAATTCGATGAATATTAAAAAGAGTATTAATGAAAGCTACAATTTGGAATTCAAACCAGTTGCTGAATTGTCCTCAGATTATTTTTTACAAGCATTCAGACCAGAAGAAAATGGGGGTTATTTTCATTTGATTCTGAAGAAAAAAGAACTGGAGAAGGGAGAAATTTTTGTTTTTATAAATCAAGAACGGCAGGCAATGTCAATCCCTAAGAGTCCATTTGGAGGTTTTTGGATTCATGATTCGGTTTCCTCAGAGGTCATCGGACAAATGATAGGATTTTTGTCTGAATGCATGATTGAAATGAATGTAGTCTCTTTAAAAATAACGCAAGCTCCTAATGTTTATGGATCAAAATCTGACTTGATAGGCTATCTGCTTTTTTGTCAAGGATTCAAATTGGAAAAACTGTTGAATCATCAAATTCTTTCTGGAAAAAAGAAAATCAAGAATGCTTTTCAGCAACTTTTCCCAAAGCTGATCGAAAAAACTAAAAAGCTTAATTTCAATGCCGTAGTGGGAAATATTCAAAGTTTTAATTTTTTAGAGCAAATGTCACTATGGAAAATTCAAAAAGGGCATTCGTCAAGTATTGACGAAAAAAGACTGATTCATCAAGTTTCTAGTTATCCAGAAAGATATTTTGTGATTTCGATTTTGCAGGAATCTAAAGCTGTAGCTCATGCAGTTGCTGTAAAATTAACCTCAAATAGTCTTTACTACTTTTATTCTGCGATCGATCCTAAAAACCAATCTAAATATACGGGGGAGTTGTTGATGGTGTATTTATTAAAGCTGGCGATGGAACAGAAAGTGTCGTTTCTGGACTTGGGTTCTTCTGATATAGAGGGATCCCCCAATCATAAGTTGATGTTTTTTAAGGAAAAATATGCTGACTCTTGGGTCAATAAGTGTACTTGGGGAAAAATCTTTTGAAATGGACAAATCTGATTTGGTTTCCATCATTTGTACTGTTTTCAATCAGGAAGATTATATTCTTGAATGCCTCGAAAGTGTAGCAAATCAAGATTATGAGAATTTTGAATTGATAATTCTTGAGAATGGAAGTAAGGATCAATCTCCTTATCTAGTAAAATCATGGGTTGCCCAAAATAGCAAATTGAATATTCATACAATCTTCAATAGCAGTGCTATTTCCTATTGCGAAAATTTCAATAAAGGATTGGGAATTAGTAAAGGGAAGTATGTTATAGATCTTTCAGGAGATGATCTGATTCGCCCCAGTCATATAAAAAGAAGCACTACAAAGCTACAAAAAAACTCAACCGCTGCATTTTGCTTTTGTGATGCAAACCTTTTTGAAGTAGGCAAAAAATCAAAAACCTTTTATCAAAGAAATCAAAAAGGGACGCTTCTCGATTCTGTGAATGAAGGGAACCTGTACAAACAGATAGTTGCCGAAAATCCTATTTTGTCAGCTACATTGGTTTTTGATGCGGCAAAACTAAAAGCCATAGGAGGCTATGACGAGGGATTGTCTTATGAGGATTTTGATATTATGGTCAGACTATCCAGAGAATACATGGCAGTCTTTTCAGATCATGTGGGAATCAACAAAAGGATTCACCCAAAATCCTTTTCCAAAAATCAATACCTTCCAAAAACGTCAATTATGCTCCCTTCCACCTTGAAGATTTGCCAGAAAATCAAATCTTTGAATGAAAATAGGGCGGAAGATCTAGCGTTACTAAAAAGAGTGATGTTTGAAGCCAAACATGCGCTTTGGTCAGCAAATTTTGATGTAGCTGTAGGTTTCTTAGAGCTAGCCAAATCACTGAGCGCAAGTGGTGTCGAGTATCACTTATTTAGAAAATGGTCAAAGGTTAGGGTTGATCTGTCTTATCTTTACTTATGGTTGAAAAAGTAGAAAGGAATTTACATTCTTTTGATAGGACCTTTTTAAATGTCTAAAGTATAGAAAACTACTAGCATTTATTGTTTTAACTAACCATTACTTCTACCATTTTCTCTCAATGTAAGTATTTTTGCCAAACTTATTTCCTTGGTTTGTGTCTCCACTAACTACTCTACATACATCGAAAAATCTCAAAAAGGATTGATGTCATTTTGAAATTAAGAATTGAGAAGCCCTTGCTAGCAGTTGGGAAACTTTTCTTTTATTACCCAACGATGACTTCCACCATGTTATTTCGGTTAAGGTACTTTTGACCTACATTTAGAATATCCTGGGCTGTGAATTTTCTAATGAAATCTAGTTTTTCATAGTAGAAATTCTGATCCATTCCTGCCTGATGAATACTTTTAAACCTTCCAATTAAGTCAAATGCAGAACTGAAATTTGATAAGAAATTTCCAATCATATAGTTTCTGACAGTTTCCAATTCATCAGGTCCAACCAGTTCAGTTTTCAACAAGTCTATTTCCTTATATATTTCAGTTATGACTTCATTGAGGTATTGTTTTTGGACATCCGCCATTACAACCCAATAATCTGCGTTCTTCAAACTTCCTATGCTGCTGTAGATGCCGTAAGTGTGACCTTTTTCTTCTCTGATGTTTTTGATAAGCCTTGATCCAAAATACCCACCCAAAATCGTGTTGAAAACAGAGAGGGCATGATAATCAGGATGGCTTTTTGGGATTAAATGACAGCCTATCCGAATAGTAGATTGAAGGGACTTTTCTTTGACTTCATACAATCTTTCTTTTGTAATATTTGAAAACAAAGGATATTCTCTTTCTGTAAAACTTACTTCAATAGATCCCAAAAGCTCGGTAATCATATCCAGCTCTTTTTCTTCTACATTTCCAGTAAGAAAAATCTCAGGGTTGAACCAAAGTGAATTCTCATAATAATCTTGTAAGTCTTCTCTAGTAATGATTTCCACATCATTTTCGTCTGAAATCAATCCGTAGGGATGGCTTTCCCCAAAGAGTTGTTTTCTGAATAGTTGACTTGCTCGAGCTCCATTTTGTTCTCTTTGAAGACTAATACTTAGTGCTTTTTGGGATTTTCTTTTAGCGAGTTCCTTTTCTGGAAAAACAGCTTCTGTCAGCAATGATCTAAATACAGGGAATACATTTGCAAAATGTTTTTTTGTAGTAAGTAAGGAGATACTATTGTTTTCAAAGCCCGAACTTACTTCTACTTCACTTGCATACTGATCAAAGAAATCATCCAATTCAAGAGCGGACATTTGCTTGGTCCCCTCCATTATCATATTCAGTGTAAAAAATGAAGTGAGTTTTTTATCGACTATATTCAAAGATCTTTGGGTATCAGTGTTGATTTCGAGTCGGATGGCGTCAATTTCAGGTGTGGGTATAAAATACAAGTGGACTCCATTGTGAAGAGTCCGCTTGATAGGGTTTTGTAATGTGATGTTTTCTGGAATTAGGAATTCCGGTGCTTTGCTTCTATCTAAAATCATTATTTTGAAAGATTGTATGCGAGAGAAAGTCTTAAAGTCTCAGCTAATGGATGGTTTTGTACTTGTGGTACAAGGTAAGAGAAGTCAAATCCTAGGGCTTTATAGTTAAAACCTACACCCATAGTAAAATACCTTCTTCCTCCTTTATTGATGTTTTCATGAAAATAACCAGTTCTCAAAGCGAGTGTTTCATTGTATACATACTCGACTCCAAACGAAATCATCACCTCTTGCATTTCTTCACTGAATCCACCTGGAGCATCTGTAAACGAACCGAACATTCCTGATATCAATGGTCTATTTGGGTCTTTCCCGTTACCAGGTGCTATCACTAAATTGTCGTTGGAGTCTGTTATTAAATTCCCATTTTCATCTCTGCTATAAATAGGAGGTGTAGGTACCATTAGTTTGTTGAAATCTAAAGCAAAAGTTATTGAATTCAATTGATCTATTTTGATTTGGTATGCCGTTCCGATTCTGAAATTAGTAGGGATATAATCCAAATCTTCAGAGCTGTTGTAAGTCAGTTTTGGTCCTATGTTGGTAATAGATGTCCCCCAAGACCATACACCCTCTTTGTTGCCTAGAAGTACATCTTTTGTGTAGTACAATCCTATGTCTGTCCCTACAGACACTCCAGGTCTGCTTTCAGATCCGCCAGCAGATGAGATATTCCCTGATAGATTGGAGTGGATAAATCGAGCAGAGATTCCCAAACCTAAGTTCTGCGACAACCTTCGGGAGTAAGTACCACCGATTGCAATATCTCTTGGTGTAAATTCTCCCAACTCATTTCCTCTTTGATCTGTCAATTGTATGTCTCCCATATTGAAGTAGCGTAGATCAAATCCAAAGGCTGAGTTTTCATCTATTTTTTTGAATCCCGTCAAATAACTCACTGACATATCGTTTACTATTCGACCTAGCCATGGAGAATACGAAAGTGAAAGACCCATGTCATCTTTGATGAAAGCGAGTTTGCCTGCATTCCAATGCGCTGAGTTGGCGTCCGGAGACGTGGCTACACCTACATCTCCCATTGCTGAATGCCTACTGTCAGGAGCAAAATTCAAAAAAGGTACAGCAGTGGTGATAACACGTCTATTAGGATCCTGTCCAGAAATGATTGTCGAGTTTTGCGCAGATACTTCATACGCAGAAAGACATACCAAGGAAAGAAAAAGTGTCTTGAATGAATGGCTTACCGATATTTTCATTTAATGATTATTTTGCCGCTCTTTCTATCCGAAGTATTGTCTATTTCTGATACGAGCTCTAATTCGTAAATATAAGTTCCTTTTGTTGGATATTTGGTTTTAGAATGGAAAAAAATCCACTCTAAGTCGTCCAAAATATAATTAGCCTTCACATAACGCTTGCTAGCTCGATATATTTCATGTCCTAATATGGAGAAAACTCGCAAGTGCAGCATTAAGTTTTCACCAGTTCGATTATGCTCTACTTTAAATTTACTGAACTCTATGCTTGGATTTGGATAAGTAGTACTTTTAAGGATCCTTATAGATGAGCTTCCTTCTACCAGAATCTCTCTCTCCATATACGACCTATTCCCGACATTGTCCCACACTTCCAAAGAAATTGTATTGATCCCTTCGTTTAGCCCTTCTATTGGAACTAAAATCCTGCCTTTTTTATAGCCGTTGTCTATCGAATTATAAAAGCTATTCAAGAAGACTGGATGACTATCGTTGATTCTCAAAGTAATATTTTGATCTGTATTCGTGGTGGAAATATTGATCCCACTTTCATCACTAAGATTAGCCATCAAGCGGATATTGTATGCTGAGAATACTGTCAGATCTTCTCCATATTTATTTCCAAATAGCATTTCTATCAATGGGCCTTCTGTGTCCTCAGTGATCATTTGATTGACTCCTCCAATGATTGTTTTCTTTGCCGACATTGCTTCCTGATTATTTTCGAGTGTTGCAAATACTCGAATGATGCCTTCACCAAAGTCGGTACTGATGTTTTTAGGAATAAAAATTTCTGTCTCAAATGCCCCATCAAAAATATTCCCAATCCCTTGAAACAGAATATTTCCTTCCACTTCAAAATTTACTGGACTGCTTTCATCTCCTAAGGTCTGTTTCATTTCTTTTCTGTCAAATAAAACCAATTTGTAAGTCCCTTTAGAATTCGAGATGGAAGATTCTGTAAGAGGATCTACTATTTTTCCTCTTACAAAGATTTTTTGCATTGCACTGAGGGTGTCGATTTCTACTTCTAGGTCAATATCCATTACTTTTTTCACTTTTGAAAGAAGTTCAGGTATTGCCAATTTTAGAGAAGGGTCTCCAAGTAGTGAAAAATTTCTGTTCAGCGCCCCATTTAAGCTGTTGTTTTTGGTTCTCTTGAAAATTTCTCCCAAATCTAAGTTTTCTCCATTTTCTTTTTCAAAAACTGCTTCAATAAAAGCTTTATTCAATGTGAAATTACTGCTGCTGAATACAGGGCGTCCTGTTGTCAGTAGACTAATGGCTCCTTTGTTTTTAGCAAATAGCATTTCTTCTGCTCCAGAGCGTATGTATGGGCTGTCATGTCGTCCAAATTCACAAGTTGCTGTCACTACTAATGGAAGGAGTGGGGTGTCAACCCAATCTCTCAGGTCAGAAGATTGGAAGACTCGCTCAGCAGTTAGAGTAGTTTCGTTTCCATGGCCCACATAGTTTAATATCAAAACTCCCTCTTCGATTGTGGTTTTCAATGCATCTTTGGCTTGCGGAGAAGACTGTCTCCCATCATTTCTGACTTGCTCATACCGATCTAGGTATAGTTTTTCTACGATATATTCGGGATGGTTTTCAGTCAAAAACTTTGCATGGCTTTCTGCATTGGATAAATGGATATTATTATCTCCATCATCCGCAAAAAATGCTACTCTTCGTTTCCAATCTCCTTGGTTTTCAGTTCTTGTTTCATATGCGATAATTTTATCTACAGCTTCCCTTGCTTCTTGAATACTGATAGCTGGAATTCTCCCAATACCAACCTTGAGGATTTCATCTCCGGAATTGTTCTCATCCCACTCACCCTGTCCTATTTCCAAAAAACCATAATAATCATCAGACGAATAAGTTGATAGGGGGTTAAGACTGCTTTTTGAACTATAGGATGGGACGAGATTTGGTCTTCCTCCTTCAATTTTTCTTTTGTAGTCAATTGTGCCTTTTCCGAAAAACAGCACATTCTTTATTTGTCCATTATTTAAATAGTGGTAGGATAGGAAATTTCGAATGGCAGTAATATCATAAGTGCCATATCCAAAGGCATCAAAAACTTCATTCAATGTTACCACTTTACTTCTAATCCCTATAGAATTTTTATGATTTGCAAGTCTTTTTGCTTGAGATAAAAGTGATTCAGGGCTGACGATTATGAGGGATTCTGTGATTGGATTATTTCTTAAGTGGAGGTTTACTGAAATGGGAGTCGGAATATTCCTGGTTTCATTTCTCCCAAAGACAATAATTTTTTCTCTTGGTTTGATTTCAGTTTGGCTGAGGACATGTTTTATTTCATAGGCGTTGGATATGCTAAACAATTCTTTACCTGCTATCGGAGAGATGCTTAATGGGACTGCAGAGAGATTATAAAAAAGTCCGTTTGGTAAATTGTTATTGGAAAATGGGATTGCTATAGAAACATAGTCGATGAACGCATCGCCGTTGATGTCAGCACTTTGTTGCGTCAGCCTTACTGCTGCTGTAGCATTTGATGCAATTGGGAAATTTGATAATACAGTTTCTTCCCTTCCTTTGATTCCAAATGTAGTATTAGGAATCGCAGGAATACTAAAATCCTCTATTGCTTGCCCGTTCACTTGTAAATTTAGTCGACTCTCCTGTAAAGATTGTGCCATGACTTTTACTTTTACAATTCCCAAACCAGCATTTTCATTTGGTATGTTGAAAGAGTGGTTGTAAGATTGATTTCCGTAGAATGCTGTTCCGTACCAATTTCTCCCCGAGGTTAGGAGGTTGTGGCTTTCTTCTTTTTTTACAGCAATCAGATGCAAGCTACCATTGAAGTTGTTTTGGGATCTTTCTGATTCTTGGATTCTGATGGTAGGTACTTGATTTGATATAAGATAAAATACAGTGTCAGTGTAATAGTGATGCTGGTATTCCCAGTCATTAGTTTGAGCATTGATAATATTTGGACCTTCCAAATAAACAAATAATTCTGATCCGATTATTTTTGTAGGGATTTCTTTAAGTGTCAAATCAAGACTATCAAGTCGTTGGGGCAGAAGGCCAGGATTTCCAAAAATCGATATGTTTTCTAACCCAGTAATTCCAACTTGATTCAACTGATTTTGGGAAATTTTGTAAACACCGGACTCTGTGATTGGAAATTTGAAAAATTGAGACTGTGCATTTGAAGAGACACAAATGAATGATACAAAAAAGTAACAAAGCAAAATTGCATTTAGAAATATCTTATAAGCTACTCTCATTTTTATTGATCACCCCTTCCAATACAGAAAGTACAATATAAGAAATAATTATAATTGGAATCCCTGCAAAGCCCAAAGTTATAAGACACAGCAGCCCAATTGCCAAAACTAAGTATCGAAAGACATTGTCTTTAGGGAGGTAGTTCTTGAATTTCAATGCTATAAGTGGGATTTCTGCAATCAAGAGAACAGACATTACCACGGCAATTGTCAAGAGAACCAAAGGTTGCTCAATGTAGCTTGCGATTTGGGGGAATTTTGAAACAAAAAAAGGTAGTGTGCTTACAAGTAATGCATTGGCAGGTGTCGGAATTCCAATAAAGCGATCTGTTTGTCTGGTGTCAACATTGAATTTGGCAAGCCTTATGGCAGAAAAAACTCCCATTATCAAAGCAATAAAGGGTAAGTACTCGGAATCTGTGAGTTCTTTTGTCCATTGAAAAAGGATAAAGGATGGTAAAACCCCAAAGGTCACCAAATCAGCTAATGAATCCAGTTGCTTTCCAATCTCACTGTGTACTTTTAGAATTCTGGCTACAAAACCGTCCAGAAAATCAAAAATCGCCGCCAAAATAATAAAATATGCCCCATATTCGATTTTTCCCGAAAGGACAAAATAGATCCCTATCATTCCAGATAACAGGTTTAGGCTGGTGATGCTATTGGGAATGTGTTTTTTGATCATCAAAATTTCGCTCTTTTTCCGACAAATGGATTATTTTCTTTTTCATATTCGACCGTTGTCTCAGGGCCATGGCCTGGATATATTACCATGTCATTCGGCAATGTAAACATTTCAGACTTAATCGCAGACAACAAAGTCTGATGATCTCCACCAGGAAGGTCAGTCCTTCCAATACTTCCCTGAAACAAAGTATCTCCTGCAATACATAACTTACTGCCTTCATGATAAAAAACCAAATGGCCAGGTGCATGACCAGGGACAAATTTGATTTTCAAAGTTGTATTACCAAATTTGATTTCGTCACTTTCATCAATAAACTGATCCGCTTCAGTCTCTTCATAACCAGGGAATCCATAATTGGAAGCATAGGCAGAAACAGATTTGAGAACCATGACTTCATTTTGATGGATAAGTAATGGTACATTATACTGTCTTTTGACAAATGCATTTCCCAATACATGATCTATGTGGCAATGTGTATTGATTAAATATTTTACAATAAGACCCTCTTTCAAGATGAAATCATGTAGCTTTTCCCTTTCGTTTTTTTCGTAACATCCAGGGTCAAAGATTATAGCTTCTTTGGTCTCGTCAAATAAGACATAGGTGTTTTCCATAAAAGGATTGAAAGTAAAATATTTTAATTTTAGCATATTGGGAAACATTTTCTTGAAAGTATCAAAATAACGAATAAAGAATTTATTTTTGGGCATGGAAGTAGATTTTTTACTCATTGGACAAGGATTGGCAGGCACAGTATTGTCATATAGGTTGATCAAATCGGGCTATTCTGTTTTGGTAATAGATCAGCCCGAGTCAAATAATAGTAGTAGGGTAGCTGCTGGATTGTATAATCCTCTTACGGGACGCAAGATGGTAAAGACTTGGAACGCAGATTTGTTGTTTCCAGAAATAGAGCCGCTGTATGAGACAATGGAGCAAGAGTTTGGGACGAATTTTCTTTTTAAAAAGCCGATATATAGACCTTTTTTATCTGTAGAGGAACAAAATGAATGGATGGGCAATAGTAGTGATTCAAAATTCCAAACTTATTTAGAAAAAATTCATACTAAAAGTCTTTTTGAGGAAGTTGTAAATGAACATGGTGGAGTAATGCTGGCACAGTCGGGCTATTTGGATATAAATACTCTGCTAGATGTTTATTCTAAATTCCTTTTAGAGAAGGATTTTCTGCTAGAAGAATCATTTGAAGAAAATGAATTGGGTTTTGGTGATGGAAAAATTACCTACAGAGATATTGAAGCTAGAGGCATAGTGTACTGTAATGGTTTGGGCGCTATGAAAAGTGCCTTTTTCAAATATCTTCCATTCTCTCCGGTCAAAGGTGAAATATTGGATTTAGAACAAGAATTTCATCCCAAGGAAATTATAAATAGGGGTGTTTTCAGGATTGCTTTAGAAAATGGTCTGGTAAGGGTAGGATCCACTTATTCATGGCATGATTTGGATGAAGGGCCCACTGAAAGAGCAAAAAATGAACTGTATGATAGATTGGATAATCTGATGAAAATCCAAAACAAAAAACTCGTCGTACATAAATCTGGCGTAAGGCCCGCAACAAAAGATAGGAGACCGATGTTAGGTAAACATCCTGACCATGATTGCGTTTACATCTTCAATGGTTTTGGAGCTAAAGGTGTTTCCTTGATACCATACTATAGTAAAATGATGTTTGATTTATTAGTAAATCAAAATCAACCCCATATTGATGTTAATATAAGTCGTTTTTTTAAGTATATTTAAAACGTAAGTTATCTTTAACTAATGAAAAAAAGAATTTTCTACTTAACACTCCTTATAGGGCTTACTTTGCCTGCCATAAAGTCTATTGCTCAATTTGATCAAGAAAGGTTTGGTAAAAACAGAATTCAACATAAAAATATAGAGTGGTATCTATTCAGTTCCAATAATTTTGAGGTCTACTACTATGATGGAGGTGTAACCAATGCCCGTATGGCGATTGATTATTTGGAAAATGAATTTGATAGATTGACTCAGGTAATAGGTTACGTAGCTTATACCAAACCAAAGATTTTTATATATAACTCCCCTGAAGAGTTATTGCAAAGTAATCTAAACCTCAATAAAGATGATTTTACTGTTGATGGTCAAACATTTTTCAGCAAACTGCTAGGTGAAGTGGCCTTCACTGGTGACTGGGAGAGTTTCAAAAAGGAGTTGGTTTATGGCACTTCTAAAGTCATCATTGAAGAAATGCTATATGGATCGACCATAGCGGATGCTTTTCAGTCTAATTTGATAAATAGCTTTCCTGAATGGTATATAGAAGGTGCTGCAATGTATATTGCACATGGATGGAGTATGGAAATGGATGACTATATCAGACACTATTTCAAAAATGAAAAGAAAAACAAATTTCATAGATTACAGGAAAAAGAAGCTGCATTAGTAGGTCAATCTATATGGAATTTCATTTCAGAAAAGTATGGGAGAAGATATATTTCAAGTATTCTCAACCTAAGTAGGATCAATCGAAATGAAGAAAATAGCATTGCTAATACAATAGGGTTAAATTATAATGCATTTAGAGAACAGTGGAAACAGTTTTATATTCAAACCAATGCGCCAGTACTGACGACGTTTAAAGATTACAATCAAAATAACGTCATCAACCAAACGAAGTCATCGCAGCTAGGAATTATCAATGATATAAAATTCAGCCCAGATGGTAAACATTTAGCTTATGTTATAAACAACGGAGGAAAGTTTAAAATACAAGTTCGCGAACTAAGTAATAATAGAGAGAGAACCATTTTTTCGGGTGGAAGTAGATCCTCGGATCAGCCTGCCAACTTGACTAGTCCTGTAATAGCTTGGAAAGACACCTTGAATTTGGCAATAGCTTCCTATAAAAGGGGGACAACATCTCTGATTTTGAGGGCAATTGATGGATCAAGTCAAGATAAAATATTTCTTAGAAATATTACCCAGATCTTGAGTATCGATTATAATTCTTCAGGAAGGAATATGGTTGTTTCAGCAATATCTAATAATGGAAAAACAGATATATTCTCGCTAAACGTTAGGGGCGTAGGTAAGCGATTGACAAATGATGTTTTCGACAATATTGATCCAGTTTTTTTAAATGATTCTACAATTATTTTTTCCTCTAATTTCACTGAGTTACCAGATTCTGTATTGACCAGATACCCTGATGTAAGGCAGCTTCCTAATTATTTTAATCTATTTAGAATCGATATAACAGATTCTACAGAAGTTACTAGCAAATTGACTAATAGTAATAATAAGAATATTAAAGCATCCGTACTCAACGGTAACTTTATACTACATTTGAGCGATCAAAGCGGTATCATGAACTTAATGAGAATGAGTGTCAATGGCTCTATAGCTAGCCAGGTATCCGCATTCAATAAAAGTCTTGAGGCATTTGACTACTCTGCTCGTCTAAATAGGATTGCCTATTCTTATAGAGACGGTAATCAAAGTGTATTGGTAATGGAACCTTATACAAATACAGATCAATTTACGCCAAGCACTCCGAGGGTTCAGATTCAGCAGGCAAAAGTGCTAAATGAAAGGTTGAGCTCCAGAAGAATAGAACAACAAGAAGTGGGTAGGAATGATCAGTCAGAGGATCAGAGGGCACCAATTGTGATTGAAGAAGTTAAAAGAGATTCAACTTTGAATATTAGATTGGAAGATCTGATGATAGGAGGTAGGACTCCCCAAACTAACACAGGGGTCACAAGAGCACCTCAAACAACCGTATCAGAACCAATTCTAGATAGTATCCCTCCAATTGTAGGGAATACTACAGGAAGTATCAATACAGAGAAGCTAAGGTTTGAAAGACGTGGAGGTATTGACACCGAAAATTACACATTTGATACTATTCCTGTGATAAGTCAGCCGGTTACAGGTTTGTCACAACTACAAGCAAGAAGTAGCCTACTTGATAATTTTAGGAGACAGAGTTTGAGAAAGACAGTCACTGGGCCACAAAAAATGACTCCCCAATTCATCACAAACAGCCTGAAGACTACGTTTGTGGTTGATCCTCTCAGAGGTTTTGGTATAAGTTTGAATGGTAAAATGTCTGATTTACTTGAGAATCATTTATTTGAAGGTGGTATAATGGCTACCTTGGACTTTAGATCAGGCAGTGATATTTTCTTCGATTATCAATACCTCAAACAAAGAGTTGACCTTAGGGCTAGGTTTGACAGGCGATCGATTCAAGTAACAGAAGGTGACCTTACATTTCAGAAATACGTTTTGACAAAAGCTGAGTTAGGTTTTTCATATCCCTTTTCTGTCCATAGTAGAGTCATGGCAGCACCATTCTTTGCAAAAAGTCAATATTTTAATTTGAATTCTGATTCAATATTGCGGGGGACTGTACCAGAGCAAAACAGATTTGATGTAAACTATGCTGGCGCCAAAGTAGAATTTGTGGTAGATAAAACCCAGCAGCTTGGCTTGTATATGCAGCAGGGATTGAAAGGTAAAATAGGTGCTGTTCACTACCAAGGTTTGAATGCTGGAGAAAGGTCATTTACAAACGCTTACTTGGATTTAAGGAATTATCAAAAAATCCATAAGAATATCACTTTTGCAACGAGGTTATTCGCTGGATCATTTTTTGGAAAAAACCCTCAATCATATTTAGTCGGAGGTATGGATAACTGGCTTTTCAATCAGTTTTATAGGCCACCTACGAATAGGCCAGAAGCTTCGCCAGTTAGGAATTCAGGAGGGGTTGAAAACTCCAATATTTTATTTGCTGAATTTGTTGACTTGAGAGGGTATGATTACGATGAAATTAGGGGCAAGAATGTAGTGACATTTTCTTCGGAGTTGAGAATACCTTTGTTTTCATATTTGTCAAGAGGAAATATCACTTCGAATTTTATTAAGAACTTTCAGTTGGTAGCGTTCTATGATGTTGGAACTTCTTGGAATGATTCACCACCTTGGGAACGTATCAATGATCAGAATACAGAAGTTATTGATTCAGAGGGTTCTCCGTTTTTGATAACTCTAAATAATTTTAATAATCCATGGCTTCAAAGTTATGGTGCTGGACTTAGAACAGTCCTGTTGAATTATTACGTTAAATTTGATTTAGCAAGGCCGATCAGAAATTATCAAAATCAAGATCTAAAATTTTATGTTACCTTAGGGTATAATTTCTAATTTATTTATTTGCTAATTTATGATTAAATCAATGACAGGCTACGGTTTAGCCAGTTTTGAAGATGATACTTTCGTTGTCAGTGTAGAAGTGAAAACGTTAAATTCAAAATTTCTGGATCTTTCAATTAGAAGTCCAAAACAGTTTTCTGACAAAGAGCTAGAAATCCGAAATATAGTCAGTGCTATTCTTGAAAGAGGAAAAGTAAATATTTCCATTGACTTCAGCAGAAAGTCAGGAGAAGAACTTCCAGTTGGGTTTGATGAGACTCTTTTTGCTGGTTATTACCATCGATATTTGGCTATGGCAAACTTAGTCGGGGCCAACACTAGTGATGTGTTTAAGCTAGCAGTCCAATCACCAAATGTGATGACTCAATCTACTGAAAAAGTTGCTGTTGGTGAAGAATGGAATGTGGTCAAAGATGTAATTCAGCAAGCTTTGGTAAAGTGCGATGCTTTCAGGACAGATGAAGGAAATGTTTTGGAGAAAAAATTCAATGAAAATTTGAGCATTATCAAAGAAGGCCTCAGGAACGTTGAAAAAGAAGATCCTATTAGGAAAGATCGAATTAGGCAGAGGATTAGAAATAACTTTAAAGATTGGCTAGAAGAGAATGATTTTGATAAAAACAGGTTTGAGCAGGAGTTGATATATTACTTCGAGAAAGTAGATATCACTGAAGAAATAGTTAGACTCGGTACTCACTTAGATTACTTTCAAAAAAACTTAGATGAAGATACCAATCAAGGGAAAAAGTTAGGTTTTATTAGTCAAGAAATAGGTAGGGAAATCAATACAATTGGTTCCAAAGCAAATGATGCAAGCATTCAAAAGCATGTCATTGTAATGAAGGATGAACTTGAAAAAATCAAGGAGCAAGCACTGAATATATTATAATATGATTTTCCGTAATGATAACTGTAATTCAATTCTACAAATTAAATTTCTTGAAACTGTCAACAGTCCACAGGAGAGACCTGTATGTAGCGGAATAGTCAACGGATTCATTAATTATATTTAATACATAATTTAAATGGCTTTTGGCCAAGTGGTATATCACCACATCTTTAAATTTCGCAACAAAGAGCCATAATTGTTTTTTGCAAGTTGAATTGTAAATTGTCTTTTTAGGGCTTTTTGATTTGATTCCAATGAAGAACCCGAATAAAGTATTTTTTTAACTTTACTCGGGTTCTTTTTTGTTTTATTTATCCTAATTTGAATTTTATTGGCATTCTCATTCGAACTCTGACTGGCCTTCCTCTTTGTTTTCCAGGCTGCCAACTTGGAGCGTTTTTAATAACCCTAATGGCCTCTTCATTGCATCCTCCATCGAGACCTCTTAGAATTTCGATGTCTTGCAAGGAGCCGTCAGTGTTTACCACAAAGACAACTGTGACTGTACCCTCTATCCCCATTCGTCTAGCTGGGGTCGGATATTTGAGGTTTTTTTGTAGATACTTATTCCAGGCACTCATACCGCCTACTGGTGTGGGTGCTGATTCCACAAATTCAAAAATCTCATCAGCATCTTCTATGATTGGAGTATCTGTAATTTCGATATCCTGAATTACTAACTCATCTTTTGTATCTACATCAATTACGAACTCAATCTTTTCTATTTCTATTTCATTGGGTACTTCTTTTAGTATGGGCTGTTCGATGGGCGGAGGAGGAGGCGTCTCTTGAACTGTTATAGGTATGTCTAGTAATTCATCATCAATGTTGCTTTGTTGTATTTGGGTAATTGTACCATTAGCATCATAGACTTTGTAATTGAAGGCAAATAGAGCTAGAGAAATGCTGACAACTAGGCCTAAATTGAAAAACATCCCTGTTTTGGTGGATAGGTCTGCATTTGGTGTTTTCTTGATTTCCATGATTTTTTCTTTTAGTTGAATGTTAAGTTAGAAGTCCGCTATTGGTATTGACAGTGCCTTCTAACGTGATTTGTCTATCTTTAATGAGAGTTTAAGTTTTAATAAATAAAAGTTAGTTATAAAAAATTGTATTAACTAATTTATTAATAATAAAAAATTCAACTTTTTTGACAGGACTATTTTAACTTATTCAATTGATGTCTTTTGGTGGTGATTATACTATGTCGAATTAGTGAAAATCAGTATAGTTTTAATTAGTATCAATGATAAATTAATCATTTTGATTCACTTTGATACTGTTTGAAAAAGTCATTTCAAAAATACCAGATTATGTATATCCGTTTTCATACCAGTAGAATCTAAATAATTGAATTAACCTGTAACTTCGAACCAATATCAATAAATATCCAATATCAATGAGTATCAGTTTGCCAAAAAACAATCGTTTAATTGATTAGTGGCATGATTGCGGATAATCATATACCAGATTATGCATGTCTGACTTTAGGCCAATATGCACATATAATTTGGGACATACTTTTAATTCCGCTGTTGCATACGGTTCGTCTGCCGATGATTATCTGAATGATTTCATGTGAAAATTCACTTTTAGGTGTCTTTGCGGATAGTCATATACCAAATGTACTTTTTGTGTTCAAATGTAATGCGGTCAAAAACAGTTGGTGACTTTTGTTGACATAGCCACTAGAAGTAATCGAATTATATCAAGTGGCTATTGATAATATAAGTCACATCAATATAGCTCCTAGGAATAGACCTAATTTTCTTTGCCACTGGTTTCATGGACATCTGAGCTTGAATCGGCTATGCAATAATATAATAATTGCCTACGTGCATGTAAGAGAATGGTAAAAAGTTGTAAAAATGTAAGCATAAAAAAAAGGACCGAAGTCCTTTTTTATTTTTTATCTAATTAACCAAGTTTGAATCTGATTGGTAATCTCATTCTAACTCTTACAGGTCTACCTCTTTGTTTTCCTGGCTCCCATTTAGGGGCTGCTTTTACTACTCTCATAGCTTCTTCATCGCAACCTCCGCCAATTCCTCTTAAGACATCGACATCTTGTATTGTTCCATCAGTATTTACAACAAACACAACATATACTGTACCTTCGATACCCATTCTTCGAGCTTGGGTTGGATATTTGAGGTTTTTGCTCAAATACTGATTCCAACCTTCCATACCTCCTGGAGGGTTTGGAGCATTTTCCACAACATCAAAAATAGCGTCTGCTTTTTCTTCAACAGGAGCGTCAGAAATAACAACTTCTTTGATTACTGTTTCTTCTTTCACATCCACATCAAAATTGACCTCAATTTTTTCTTCGATTTCAATTTCATCAGGGATTTCCTGAATTACAGGCTGCTCTACCGGTGGCGGTGGCGGTGGTGGTTGTTCTGTGATGGGAATGTCCAATAATTCTTCAAAATCATCGGATACCTGTCCTAAATCTTTTAAATCTCTGTCGTCAAAAGACTTGTATTCAAAAGCAAATAGAACTAGACCAACACTAACAAGTAGACCTAGATTCAAGAACATTCCTGATCTTTTGGTCAAGTCAGCTTCTGGTGTCTTCTTAGCTTCCATGGTTGTTTACTTTATTAAGGTTATTAACTTCTTCCAGTTTGGAGATAACAATTCTAGTTATTTATTTTTACTTATACAAGTTTGGAATCTATCTTATATAAAATATAAAAACAAATTATCCCAGCGGCACCTCCAAGCATATTTGCGGCAATGTCATAATAGTCAAATGATCGATTAGGAACATACATTTGCAAATACTCTACTAATATAGCAATTACTATTCCAAAAACTAAATAACTAGTAAATAATTTTCGATCTCTTTTTTTCTTGTTACTATCAATTATCCATACTCTCATCCACGTTATGTTCAATATAAAGAACAACAAGAAATGAACGATCTTATCTTTGTAAGGAATATTTGGGGTATTAGGAAAATTATTTCCTGGGCTTAGCATGGCAATAAACAATATTATTGACCAAATTAACGCCGGAAGTAATCTGTATTTTGTGATTTTATCAAGCACCAACCAATTCAGAATATTCTTCAGAAGAAAGTAAATCAGATGGTAACTCTCCTGATATTTTCACTTTGATCATCCAGCCTGCTCCATATGGGTCTTCATTGACTACTTCAGGAGATGCTTCCAACTCCTCGTTAAATTCAACTATTTCACCTTCTAATGGCATAAAAAGGTCTGATACTGTTTTTACAGCTTCTACAGTTCCGAAAATTTCACCTGTGGCGATTGTTTCTCCAACTGTTTCTACTTCTACATAGACAATATCACCTAGTTCTCTTTGAGCAAATTCTGTAATGCCGATAGTTGCTACATCACCATCAATTTTAACCCATTCATGGTCATTCGTGTACTTGAGTTCTTTAGGGAAATTCATATTATTTTTTTTAGGATGTTCAAAAATACAAGCTTTACTCAAATGATAAAACCTATTGGCTTAAATTAAATCTTAATTGTCCGCCAAATGCAGTAGAACTCCTTCTAAATGCAGTAGTGACTCTAGGATCATTGATCGTTCGATCAAAATATAAAGTGATATTTAGATTTTGGTTGATAACATATCCTACAGTCGGCCTTATTTGAAGGTTGAGGTTCCCGTTTGTTACCGTGCTTCCTTCTTCGATTTTCCTTTGAACTTGCCTTGTGTCTACTACTCTGGTATTGATTCGTAATTGTAAATCATTACTCAGTACTTCTTGTCTACCTTGTATTTTGAAAGGTATTTTCACACCTGATTTGGTATAACCTAGATCAAATCCGAAGTCTCTACTTCTTTGTTCTGTCACTTGGGCATTAGAGAAATTTAATCCTAGATTTCTTTCAGAATTATATTCAATTGATATATTTAGTCTGTCCTTTGTCAGAAAGTTTACTCCTATCAACGGGGAGAAACGTTCCGTCAAAATCACCTGGTTTAGTATAAAAATAGGGATATAAAGTCCAAAATCATCTGTTAGGCTGGCGCCAGGGATATTTTGTATTGAATTGAATAATTCTAGACCATTTTGATATAGAAGGGAATTCGAGAAATTACTCACCTCATAAGTGGAAGAATACCCATGCGTAATATTGATACTTGAGAAGTACTCCCTTAAAGCTGGAATTTGAGTAAGTCCTTTGTAGTCCAACCTCCAATTTGGAAGTGGGATTTTTGGAAAAGGATTTAGATTCATACTTTCTGGGTCTTTACCACTATAGGCCGCAATGAATGCTAACCCGAGGACATCCTGCCCATTTAATGCATATTCTCCACCAGGGTTGGATGAATTCAATCTAGATTGGATGATTTCTCTATATCTGCCAAAATTATTGAAAAGAGGGGAGTTGTTGTTCCGATCATCTCTGGAGAATGTTGTTTTGATCATTGAATATGTTATGCTGTAACCTCCCATTCTATTTGGGCTTATAGGTCTAAATTGCCCTGGATTAGTCTCCGAATTTCTAAATATCTCACTGTATTCACCTGATTCTCTTTTTCTTGCTTCAAAATTAACCCTGAAATCTCTGAATGGTTCTGCAATACCTGATACTTGAAGATTTATAGCTTGATTTTGTCTAAACTGTTGCGTCAGCTCGGCGCTTGGTGCGATAAGGCCATTATTGGCTAGTCCAAATCTCATGCTTGGGTCTTGGCTACCTAGGATAAAGCCAAAGCCTGGATTTAGAAAGCTTCTATCCAAACCAAGCAGTCCTGTATTTTCCATATAGCCAGGCAAAAATGTACCCTCAACAATGGAATACCTGAAGTTGATATCCTTAATCATTGTAGCAAACTTGATAAGCTTATTGGTAAATGGAGTCCCAATAGTGTCTTCAGCATTTACCACAGTTCTACCAGGTATTGAAGGTCTTTTTGGTGCGGTGAGGGCTTTGTATTTGGCGCTTTTGTTGTAGAGTTTCACAAAGTCAAGTTTACCTGTGACAGTCCTGTCTCTTGTGTTCTGAATTACATTTCCCAGGGTATCTTTCTGGCCTATGGCTCCTGTCATCCAAGTATAGTCAGCAGCATACCTTACATCAGTACTAATCCAATCCAATAAAGGGATTTTGTTCAATGGAATCTTATAATTCACATCCAAACGGTGATTGTAATTGGTTGTTCTACCTAGTCTTCTGATATTATTTCGAATAGAGTCTAGCTTAGCGTCCGTATCAATCTCCCCTTCCGGTTCGTCTACTATTGCTAATACTCTACTCATAAAATCAACTCTTAGGTTTTTTGTCAAGTCCCAGTTGACATTGTAAAATCTATTGATAAAGAAACTTTTTTGGAAAAATGGATCTACTCCATCAGTTGTCAAATCATCATTTCGATATTGCGTGCGCATAAACCTTCTGTCCATATCAATCCTTGCTGATACTGAGCTAGGGACAAAATTAATGTTGAAATCTTTCATTAATTTACCATATGACCCGCTAAATAAGGTTGAGTTTTTGAATGGTTCAAGTACAACGGGTTTTGGTTGATAGTTATATGCTATATTTCCAACATAAGTTTGAAAATCATATGACTCTGTGTTGATATTACTTTGTCTAACAGAACCGTAGGCATAAGAGAATGAAAAATTGCTTAAGTCATATATTCTAGAAGTTTCTCTTTCTGGATTTTTATTTTTTCTAACATTCGTAAAGCCGATATTTCTTCGTCTGACTTGGTCTAATACCTGTGATTGATATAATTCTCTTTCAGCATCTGTATTGAATTTACTTAGCGCTAGTTCAAACGGTACATCAGCGTTGAGTGGGTCAAACTCTGGTTTGGTAGTCGAGTTTTCTAGACTTATATACATTGGAATACTGACATTGAGTGCTTCTGGAACAAGTTTTTCCAAAGCCACATTTGCCGAAATATCATATTGTGTGGTAGAATGCCTTGCTCTTTGTGATAACCTTGTCTCCAATCCTCCAAAACCTATTGAGTTGTGACGAATGGAAGTAGAAATAGTTGCTACATCTGCAATTTTTGTATTCAAAATTGCATTAGCTGCCCACCCAGCAGATTCATTAAATCCAGTTGCTCTGAGTTCATTTGCCCAAATACATACAGATTTTGATGCAGATCCAGTTTCACCTGGGTTTCTTACCCCAATCATCATTCCTTGAACAAAGCTCAGCTCAGGTCTACCCACTACAGTGACTTTATATTGTCTGACATTTTTGGTGAACGGCAAGTTCAACGGGGATTGCTGAGCGTCTCTTTCTACTTTTACGCCGACTATTTCAGAAATTGCTATATCTATTTCATTTTCCAAAGGCCAGATTTGCCTAGGGTCTCTAGTTCCTTTTGGGGTAATCAAAAGTGGTACCTCTATTTCATAATAGTTGTCTGTATAATCAGTGCCTAATCTCAAAAATGCAGTCAATTCACCATCTTCTGCATCATCACTATCAGCGTGGAAAAACATTTTGATACTGCCAAATTGTACTAAATCTTGTCTTGTATTTTTGAATACAGCTCTTGCATCTCTAGATTGTAGATCTTCTACACATAGTCTCAGTGATTGTTCGTTCAATTGTCTTTCGACTGTAGAAAGATTGTCTCGATCTCTTGTTATGCCAGGAGGAAGAACATAGGGGCTTTGAGTGGGACTTCCTTGACTGTTTTCCTCAATATTGACAACTCCTACTGTCAAATTTGAAACATCTGGTTCTGGGATCTCAAAAAAGCCTCTTTCAAAAAGAGACTCTTGAAATACTCTCCACTGTGAACCGACAAGTCTGAAGTTTGCCATTCTCATGACTACTGGTTGCTCAAAATCAGTCAAATATGTTCGCATAAACCTAATTGATTTGAAGCCAGATATATCTCCTTCTATGCGGTCTGGATTTCTTACTGGAATCCTAAACAAGTACCAGTTTACTTCATCTCCACTTTGGTTACTAGTCACTTTATCGACAATATAATTTCTACCAACTTCAAGCTGCCCTGGACGAAGGTCCAATTCATATTCATAATAACTTTCTACTTCATTGATAGTATTGTCGTTATTTAGATCTTCATTGTTTGGAAGGTTTGATCCAGAAGGGGTAAAGGATAGGTTTTGGTTTGCTGTCACTGGCGTATTACCTTCCATACCATTGAATTTTTTGTACCTTTCAAGAATTTTGACATTGTTTTGGTCAAGATTTTCATCAAGATAGTATTGAAAGTCATCCTCAGAAGGATCTTCCAAGATCCTATTCAATGCAGCCTGATTTACATTGAGTCTATTAATAAATCGATCTCTGAAAAACTCGACTTCTTCACTGCTCTTTAATCCATCAAGACCAATGTCTTGATTTTCTCTGGCCTCAGCCGAGTTGTCAAATGCCGGTATTAAGAATTGCTCTCGTGTGATTCTTCCCCATTCTGTAGTTGCAGTCGAAGCTGGATCTCCATCAGCTGGAAGACCATTTTCAAAGCCATGTCTGCCGTCTTTGATAATGTCTTCGGATACATCACCTAGGTTTATTCTTAATTTACCTCCAGTAGTATTGTTTTCATTGAAAATACCATCTAAAACTCTACCGTTTTCACCCTGAATAAATGGATCCAATAGCCAAAATTCAATGTACTCGATGTTTGTTCTATCAAAATCCACTTCCGTGGTGATGGCACGTGTGACCCCGCCATAGTTGTTTCTAGGATTTGGTAGGAGTCCATCACTATCCAAGTTAGTGTTGTAGTTATACATGCCGCGTTCACTTGGGAAATATGCCATTTCAAATAACGGCTCAGGAACGATTATAACGTCTCGATCTCTACGTGGGAATATTTCCTGAGGAATCACCCTCCTTACATAGTGATTTTGCCTATCTTCTCTTGAAATGTTAGTCGGTACACCTGGTCCTGATTCTCTATAAAAAATATTATCAATGTTATACCATGCTACTTTTGCTCTTCTGTAAGCATTGCCAAGCCGGTCTTCTGTAGTAGAACTTAGATCAAATGCATCATTTTCTGTTTTTGGTGTAGATGCCAAATGCCAGTTTTGTGCAGCTGCACCACCAAGATTAAAAGCAGTGATAGCGGTTTCAAAATCATCAATATAAGCTGCTTGCTCTCCGTTTACACGATTTGATGTACCAGGAATCAATTGGGCAAACTCACCGCTAAACTGAACCAGTGATTTTTCTTTCGTATTGGTAAAAGGCAAAGCATCTGCAAGTTTTGTTAAGAACCTAGACTCATCACTGAAGTTTGCATCCAATCCCCACATACTGTTTCTTAAAGTTTCACTACCCGCAGCTATTCTAGTGATGTTTGGCCTTTCATTTAAGTATAAGAATGTCCCTCCTAAATTAAATTTGTCACTAAACACATAATCAAGCCGAGTTCCCAGCAAGCTTCGTGTTTGGAAGGAAACAAGATCTGCTTTTTCAAAGCTTATGTTTATCCTTTTTCCTGATTGAAGGATACCTTCGTTTATTATGTTCAGCCTTCCTATATTATAATCAATTGTAAAATCTACTCCTTCTGTTAAAGGGATGTTTCCTGCCATGACAATGACAGAACCAGGTGAGATATTCAGTCCTGGAAGCATAATTTCTGAAGCAGAACCCGCAGTGAGTCTTCCTCTAATAAAATACTTGTTGAGTCTTGTGACAAGTTCTGCATCTGCTTGTGTGGTTCTGTATAAGGTGTCAAAGACAAACTTATCAATCAAAGCGCCTTCATTTGGCAAGAAAAGGTTTTGGAGTGTACGTCCAAATGGTTCCAAGACAGGAAAAACTATCATCCCCCTATCTGGAAAGATTGTTATTCCTGGAATAAAATCAAAATTACCGTCAGGAGAAGGGTCATTTTGAGGGTTGAGGTTATCTAAGCCTGTAAGTCTAATCAAAGGAATGTTTTTTACATTTTGACCTTCTAGCAGACTTGGGTTATCTAGACCAGTTCTGTCATCTCTATAGATTACTTGTAGTTGAAAACCATCTCTTTGAATCTGATTTGCATTCAAATTATAGACATTTTTCATCATCAAGTCCCAAGTTGGTAATCTAGTGTTGATTCGTGCTGGTCTCAACATTTTCATAAAAATGATTTGATCCTCAGGTCTATTTTGATAATCTTCTGAAAGCTCACCTACTTTATATACATTTCCATTGTGTGTATATTCATAAGATACAGCCAAGACTTCGTCATTTTGTAGTTTTCTAGTCAAAGAAATGTAACCTAGTTCCCTATTAAAAATAAATTCAGTTGGGGCTAACTTTCTTGCTCCATTTATTTGTTCAAAATCAGAGCCCCTAGTAAGGTTTAAGTTGGACTCAATGGCCGCAGAGCCTGTGTCAAATGGCCTATAAGCTGGGTTGCTATTAAGGTTGTTATAAAGTAGGTTGGACCCATTTGCTGCAGGAGCTCCAGGAGTACCTGTCCCTACATTGGGATTACCCGGTCTGAAAATTCGCTGTCCTTCACCCAAATCAATAAATGCAGCGAAGTTCCGGAGGGTTTCAGTATTATTTGCTCTGTTCATGATATAAACCTCAACTCGAGTAATATTCACACCAGAAAGAACCTGAGGCAGACCACGTAGCCATCTTTCATAATTGTCTCTGAAGAAATGAGCTAAGAAAAAGTGCCTGTTTTCATCGTACTCAGATCCTTGGATTTCAAAAGATCTTCCTTGACCACCTCCTTCAATAACCAATTCATCTCTTCTTCCTCGCTGAGTTGAAGCAACACCTGTTACAAAAAGTTTCCCAAATTGAAGCTGAGTTTTTACTCCAAAAAGATTTTGAGCACCTTGTATTAGGCTATTTTGAACAGGCATACTTACATTGCCTATTTCTATTGATTTAATAATATCTTCATCAAACCCTGCATATTCTAATTTGAGTTGGTTTTGAAAGTCAAAAGTATTGTTGGAGTCAAAATTTGCTCCAAGTTTCATTTTTTGACCCAAAGAACCATTTACACTCATTTGTATCTGTTGGTTGAAGTTGAAGCCACCATTTTGTTGCTGCCTAATGGGTATTGAAGGGTTGTCTACTCTTCTGAATATAGCTCCAAGATCCAAATTTACATAGCCAGTTGGTGTAATGTTTATTTCATTTCCACCAAAAATACGGTCAAAACTAGGGCTAGTGGTCAATGGAGGAATTAGTCCTCTGCCGCTCACTGCACTTTCTCCATCACTACCCCGAGAGCGATCTCTCCAATATTGTTGCCTAAGTCTAAACTCTTCTATTTTTGAATATTCATCAAAGTCATAAATATACCCTGAGTTTACATCTGTGGAGTCGATCTGATCTTGGATTCTGTATTTCAGAGTAGAGTCTAATTCAACCTGCACCCTTTCCTGTCTAGGAGAAGATGGATAGAATGGCGACTGAATATTCCGAAATTGGTATTGATTTGGATACAGAGGATTGGTATTCAAATTTTTCCATAATAAGAATGATGGAAGGACCCTTCTCTTATCTAAGGAATCTAGTTTTGTAATTGTAGTGTCCTGTGCTACTTGTTGAGCATTTAAATTAGGCATTGACATGCCACCCAACAATACAACAAGAATTGTTAGGGGAAATAAACGGACACTTTTGACGTGTAAAAAAAAATTAATGCAAAAGTTCAATTGTTTATCAATTAAAGGATTATGTTGACTTTAAAGATGCTTTAATTAAATCTTCTAATGAAATATCTGGACCTGTTTTTTTTAAAATTGCTGCTATATTTTTTTCAGCGGTGTTTTTAGGAAACCCTAGAGTCATTAGAGCCTGTAACGCCTCTTCTTTAACTTTATTGTTTTGATGTAAAAATCCAGTGGAATTAGTAGAAAGTTCTAAAATTGAGTCTTTTTTGACCTTATCCTTCAATTCTAGTACAATTCTTTGTGCAGTTTTTACTCCTACACCTTTCACATTTTGGATTGTTTTAAAATCTTCTTGGATAATTGCCATTTCAAGCTCTTCTGAACTTAGTGATGACAAAATCATTAAGCCTGTATTTGGTCCAACTCCGCTGATAGAAATCAGATTCAAAAAAAGTTTTTTTTCTGCTTCCTCCTTGAATCCATAAAGTGTATGAGCGTCTTCTTTGATGTGCAAAAAAGTGAGGAGCATAACTTGCTCCTCGTCTTTTATTTTCGAATATGTCTGTAAGGATATTTTTACATGATATCCTATACCTGAAATATCAATAATTACAAAAGTTGGGTCTTTGAAAACCAGTTTTCCTTTTAGATATGCAATCATATATTAACTTTTAGTTTGTGCATCTACCACAGCAATTGCTACCATGTTGACAATTTCTCTGATTGAGCTACCAAGCTGTAATATATGAACAGGTTTATTCATTCCCAAAAGTACAGGGCCAATTGCTTCAGCATTTCCAATTTCGGAAAGCAATTTGTAGGCAATATTTCCAGAACTCAAATCAGGGAATATAAGTGTGTTTGCTTTCTTCCCTATAAGTGCGCTAAATGGATAGTTTTCTTTTTGAATTTCTTCGTTCAACGCAACGTTTGCCTGCATTTCACCTTCTATTATTAACTCTGGGTATTTGGCCTTTGCTAAGGTGGCCGCCTTTGCTGTTTTTAGGGCTGTATCTCCTTTTGCAGACCCGAAATTTGAGTAGGAAAGTACCGCTACTCTTGGTTCTATGTCAAAGAATTTTACGCCATTTGCTGTCAAGCCAATTATTTCTACAAGCTCTTCAGCTGTAGGGTTCAAATTTACGGTAGTATCTGCAAAGAAGTAGGGACCTTTATCTGTATTCATAATGTACATACCTGCTACTCTAGCAGTACCTTCTTTTACACCAATCACGTGAAGCGAAGGCAGGATTGTTTTTGGATAATCCTTGGTCAAACCAGAAATCAATGCATCAGCTTCTCCTAGTTCTACCATCATAGCTCCAAAATAATTTCTGTCTCGCATCAATCTAACAGCCTCCTTGGATGTCACTCCCTTTCTCTGACGTTTTTTGAAAAGGACCTCACCATAGGTTTGAAGTTTTTCGATATTCTTGTAGGTATCAATGATTGTTACACCGTTGAGATCGAGTTTGTTTTCTTCGATCATACCCATGATTTTCTCTTCGTTACCCAGCAAAATTGGGATAGCGATTTTCTCGTCTCGTATCATCTGTGCAGCTTTCAATATCTTGATATTGTCGGCTTCTGCAAATACTACGCGTTTAGGGTCTTTTTTGGCTCGTGAGATTACTCTTGACATCAACCTTTGATCAATGCCTATTCTTTCCTGAAGCTCGAGTTCATAAGCCTCCCAATCTGTAATCATAGTTTTGGCAACACCAGATTCCATTGCAGCTTTCGCTACTGCAGGAGCGATGGTAGTTATTAGCCTTGGGTCAAATGGCTTTGGAATTAAATAAGTTGGCCCAAAAGCAAGCTTGTTATCACCATATGCTTTATTTACAATTTCAGGAACCGGTTCTTTAGCAAGTTTAGCGATTGCTTTTGCCGCCGCCAGTTTCATGGCCTCGTTTATGGAAGTAGCTCGTACATCTAAGGCTCCCCTAAAAATGTAAGGAAAACCAAGAACGTTATTGACTTGATTAGGATAATCTGATCTACCTGTCGCCATAATCAAATCTTCACGAGCAGCCATCGCTACATCGTAAGCTATTTCAGGATCAGGATTAGCAAGCGCAAATACTAGTGGATTTGGTGCCATTACTTTGATTTGGTCTCCAGACACGATATTCCCTGCCGAAAGGCCTAAGAATACATCCGCTCCAGATAGTGCTTCTGTCAAAGTATTGATATCTCTCGAAGTAGCAAATTCCTTTTTGATGGAGTCCAAATCAGGCCTATCCATTCTGATAGCACCTTCTTTGTCACACATGACGATATTGTCGCGCTTCACTCCGAGGCTCATATAAAATCTGGTGCAAGAAACAGCTGATGCACCTGCGCCATTTACGACAAGTTTGATATCTTCGATATTTTTGCCTACCACTTCAAGTGCATTCAGCAGTGCAGCACCAGAAATGATTGCTGTACCATGCTGATCATCATGCATGACCGGTATCTTCATTTCCTTTTTGAGCGTAGTCTCTATTTCAAAGCATTCAGGAGCTTTGATGTCCTCAAGATTTATTCCTCCAAAAGTTGGCTCTAAGGACTTGATGATTTGAATGAGTTTCTTGGGATCTTTTTCGTCAATTTCTATATCAAATACATCGATACCTGCGAACTTTTTGAAAAGTACACCTTTGCCTTCCATGACAGGTTTGGATGCCTCAGGTCCGATATCGCCTAGCCCTAGCACTGCAGTTCCGTTGGAAATAACAGCTACGAGATTGCCTTTTGCGGTATATTTATAAACATTTTCTTTGTCTGCTTCGATTTCTTTACATGGCTCTGCTACTCCCGGTGAGTATGCCAAAGCTAAGTCAAGTTGACTTGAAAGGGGTTTGGTAGGAATCACCTCGATTTTACCAGGCTTTCCTTGTGTGTGGTAATTTAGAGCGTCTTCTTTTCTGATTTTAATCGCCATAAAGGTTAATTATTTAGGTTTATTAGCTTGCCTCTTCTGATTTAGAAAGAATATCTGTAGCTAATAAAAGTGTTTCTATTTCTCTTATTGCTTCTCTATGTTCTTTATTTGGGAAATATACGAAGCCTTCCATGTAGTAAAGTTTTCCTTTTTCCGAATCTACCATAACATAAGCAAGGAAGGAACCGCCCATTGATATATTGTTCGTTTTCCATCCACCACGAATTTCTACGGCAAAGTTACCATTTATATTGAAGTTATTAAATACAGGAGTTGGATCTACTTTCTCAATTACCAAAAATGACTCTCTATTGTTAGGGTCACCGTATAGATGCTTTTGGGCAATTTGGTCTCGAAGCTTTATAATGTTTTCCGGAAATGTCTGGTCTTCAGAAGTGTAGTTTGTTTCATAAAAGAAAAGACTGATATCAGCTCTGTCAGGTCTTGGGGTAGGTTGTCTAAGCCATAAAAAGTCATCTTCTGTCTTGGCAACTTGGTATGATGCTGGTACATTGATATCTAACCCAAGTTTTTGACCTGCATTTCTAGCCAAGGCACTTTTTCTATTCATTAAGCTTTTTTCTAGTCTTTTTCTTTCACGTACCTGAAAAAGATTTTGTAGTTTACCTTTGTTTGTTGTAAGATTTTTGATCAATTCTTCCTCATTGTTACCGAAGAGATAAATCAATTCTTGGCCAACAGCAAATTCATCTTCACTTCTCAATAAATACAGCGATGGGTCTGATTGTGCTTTTTCTTTAGATTCTTTGCTAAATAGAGAGTTTATGCTCTGGCTTCCAGCTCTTTTGTCGTCAAAGGTAGTAACATAAACTATGTTAGTGGCCATTTTAAAGATCCTATTCATTGCGCGTGGATCTACTCGTCTTATCGAAAACATGGGTTCATCCCTGATCAACCCTTTTACATTATCTAAGAAAACAGCCTGTAGGGCATCGCCAACAGGTCCTTGCCATTTTGTAGAATCGATTGCTAAGATTATTTCTCCTATAGCTCCTCTGGCTTTAGGTTTTGTAGAATTGGCATTTTCAGAGTTTTCATCACATGATACAAATGCAACAATGGAAAGAATGATGAAAACTATCGGGAATAGTCTATTAAATGATTTCATAAGTTTTATGATAGATGTTTAGGACTAATTTAACAATTAGTTAAATAAAGAAAAATAAAATCACTATTAAATTAGTTTACCCTATGATTAATTTTTGCCCAGGCTTAATCTGGTTTGAATTCAGGTTATTCAATTTCTTGATTTGTTCTATGGTGACTCCATTTAATTTCTTGGTAATTAGCCACAATGAATCTCCTGGCTGAACTGTGTACATCTTTGAACTGTTTTGATTTACCTCAGTATTATTGTTAGCCAAAGTTGAATTTTGAACAGGTTTCTTTGAATATATTTTCAATGTTTGCCCAACTTTTATTGTGTTTGAGCTTAGGTTATTCCAGTTTTTAATATCAGTAACAGTTGTACCATGTCTTTGTGCAATGTTCCCCAATACGTCACCTGATTTCACCTTATAGTTAAGTAGTGACTCTGCTGGATTGTTTGATGATGATTTTATCAATGGATTCTGTGCATTTTTAGCAGCTCTTAGCACATTTACTCTTTCGTCCGTTAGTGCTACCGCATTTTTGAATTCTTGCTGATTTTGTGCGATGAACTCTGCTTTTGATGCAGGTACTTTTAAAGCTATATGTTTGTGTGAAGATGGGATCATTCTGTTTTGTACAGAAGGATTTAATTGTTCCAAGTCTTCGATACACAATCCTGAAATCTGGGCAAGTTGATCCAAATCTACTTCTTGGTTGAATTGGATTTTTTTGTAAGCAATAGGGTAGGATGGTTCTTCCAAAAACAAATTGTGATCTTCTGCATATCTAAGAATATACATCATTGCCTGAAATTGTGGAACATAGCTTCTTGTTTCCTTTGGTAAATGATCATACACTTCCCAAAAAGTTTGCTTTCCACCGGATTTCCGGATTGCTTTTCTTACATTTCCAGGCCCACAATTGTAAGCTGCGAGTGCCAATTCCCAATTCCCAAACATTTTGTAAAGGGATTTTAAATACTTGGCAGCAGCGTCAGTCGAAAGTTCAGGATCCATTCTGTCGTCTATGTCGTTGTTTGCTTGAAGGTTATACATCCTTCCTGTAGCTGGCATAAACTGCCAAAGTCCCATAGCACCGACCCTTGATTTTGCTCTTGGATTAAGTCCAGATTCTATTATTGCTAGGTATTTTACATCATCTGGCATGTCGTGATGTGCCAGAGTTTGCTCAAAAAGAGGGAAGTATGTAGACTGTCTTTCCAATACCATTCTAGCATAATCCCTATTCCTAACTGCAAAATAGTTTATGAATGAGAAAATCCTCTCGTTCAATTCAAAGGGCATTTCAGTGTCCATTGCCTTGATTTTTCTTGCGACTTCATCGTAAGTGAAATCTGGAACAAAGTCAAATGAATAAGTTGGAGAAATACTTTCTTCTTCTACTTCTATTTGAAAAAGTGGTTCCTGACCATAAACAATAGAATTTCCAGACAAAACCATTATCAAAGTAAAGGAAATGGAGGGAATTAGATTTTTCATGGTCAGGTAAATTTTATTTGTTATTGGACATCGTTAGGTAGTTTGCAAAAGCATAAAGCTCAGCTTCTTTAAATGAATTTGCCATGATTTGTAAACCGATTGGCAAGCCATTTTTATCTAACCCATTCGGAATAGATAAAGCCGGAACTCCTGATACTGATGCTTGTACTGTGAATAGATCTTCTAAATACATAGCGACTGGATCATTACTATGTTCTCCAAACTTAAACGCCGTGGATGGCGTAGTTGGCATAATAATATAGTCATATTTATTTAATAAATCTTCGGTAAACTCTTTTATCAACCTTCTAACTTTTTGAGCTTTGGTAAAATAAGCATCATAATAGCTAGCACTTAAGACAAAAGTGCCAAGCATGATTCTTCGCTTTACTTCATCTCCAAATCCTTCGCTACGAGTCAATTTGTACATGCTCTCCAAATTGTGCGCGTTTGGTGTTCTATAGCCATACTTTACGCCGTCAAATCTTGATAGATTGGAACTTGCTTCAGCAGTAGTAAGAATATAGTACGTAGGAAGCACATATTTCAAAAGTGGAAAATTAACTTCGTCTACTTGATGCCCCTCGTTTTTCAATCTTTCCAATACAGCCAATGTGTTTTCCTTGATTTCAGGTTGTAGGGCAGGTGATTCTATGGACTCTTTGAGGTAAGCGACCTTCACCCTTTTGTCAAAGTGTAGCAGTTCGCTATAATGCGGTACTGGCTTCTTGGATACAGTACTGTCAAAATCATCAGACCCTGCCATAATTTCCATTACCAATGCATTGTCAGGTACGTTTCTGGAGAAAACTCCAATAGTGTCAAATGAAGATGCATAAGCAATCAAGCCCCATCTTGAGACTCTTGAATATGTAGGTTTGATTCCAACTAAGCCTGTAAAAGCTGCCGGTTGCCTAACCGATCCACCAGTATCAGTACCCAATGAAACTGTACAAAGATTGGCTTGAACAGCTACTGCAGAACCACCAGAGGAACCACCTGGAACTCGGCTCTCGTCAGCAGCATTTAATACTTTTCCGTGCACAGAGTTCTCGTTGGAACTACCCATGCCGAATTCATCACAATTCAAGCTTCCAATGATTATGGCATCTTCATCTAAAAGTCTCTGAACAGCTGTAGCTGTAAACTGGGACTCGAATCCTTCAAGGATTTTACTAGAAGCATTAGACTCATGACCTTTGTAGCAAAGGACGTCTTTGATTCCAATTACCATTCCGGCTAATCTACCAGCATTACCTGAGTTGATTTTCTGGTCTACGTTAGCAGCCTGTTGTAGTGCGGATTCCGTATAAACTTCAACGAAGGCGTTTAGGTGCGCCTTCGTTTTGATATTGTTCAGATAATAATTTACAATCGCTGTACAATCAGTTTGCTTGTTTTCTAGCGACTTTTTTATTTCGTCAAATGAAAGGAATTTTTCCAATGTTTGATTTTTTTAGTCTTTCTTCTTTTTGTCATCCTTCAACCCGTCTTCGAGGTCATTTTGGATTTCTTTTGTAGCGTCCTTGAACTCTCTGATTCCTCTACCCAATCCTCTCGCTAATTCAGGGATTCTTTTGGCACCGAAGAACAATACAATTACCAAGATTATTAGAATCATAGATCCTGGGCTCATTCCTCCGATAAAACCTAATGCTGTCATGATCTTTTTATTTAGATTTTGAATTTGATACAAAGATATAACAGTCGTACGCTAACGCAAAGGAATAGTGCACTGTTATTCTTCTTTTTTTATAAATATACGAATAATTAATATCTATTGCCCGGCAAGCCAAGCTGATGGGTTCATCGGTTGCAAGCCTTTCCATGTTTCAAAATGGACCTCAGCAATTCCATCTTTGTTGGTGTAAACCTGACCAAGCACTTGTTTTGCTTTCACTTTGTCTCCGGTTTTGACAGATACTACCTTGAGCTTGCTATACATGGTGTAATATTCCCCATGCTTTATTACGATAGTCCCTCCATACCCTGGAATTGTTCCTATTTTGATTACTTCTCCATCAAAGACTGATCTTACATTGGAATTTGGGGAAGTTTGAATATCTACGCCATCATTGTCTTCTACGATCCCTTTTAGAGTCGGATGAGGATGTGTCCCGTATTTTTTAGAAACAAAACCTGTTTCTACAGGCCAAGGTAGTTTCCCTTTGTTCCCGGCAAATGAATTCGATAATGCGGCCACTTCAGGTGTCATTGGGATACTACTTCCTGATGCTTTCGTTGATTTAGAGTTTGTCTTTTTTGCTTCAGCTTCAGCTTTTCTTATTTCTTCTGCAATAGCTCTTTTGATGAGGTTATTGAGGTTTTCTTGTTGTTTTTTTGCTTCTATGATTTTTTTTCTAAGATCAATCTCTTGTTTGGTAAGTGAGCTTACAATGTTTTGTTGCTTGGTTTTCGCTTGCGCAAGTTGTCTTCTTTGCTGCTCCTCTTGATTTATGACTTGCTGCTTTTCTACTTTTTTATCCTCAAGGCGAATTCGTTGCTCTGCTAAATTTTTTGTAACCAATTCAATTTGTTCTACTTGTTTTTTTCTGGCGTCAGTGTATTGCTTGAGGTATTTCAATCTCATGTAGAATTGCTTAAATGTACTAGAGCTGAATATAAAAGTAGTCATGGTCAGGCCTTGGTTCAGCTTCGAAGAGGTATATACCATTTGAGAATATTCTTCTTTGAGGTTTTCCAAATCATTCTCCAAAGACTTGATTCTATTTTCTGTCTCCGAAATCTCTTTGCTAATCAAGCTAACTTCTCTACTCAGTGTCCTTATGTAGGTCACACGTGTTTCTAGCTGTTTATTTACTACATTTAGCTGACCTATAGTTGTTTTTTTTGATTCGGCAGTTTGCTTTAAAATTTTATTAAATTCTAATAGTCTTTTCTGAACTTCTTCCTTTTCTTTTTCAAGTTGCGCCCTGGATTTTGCAGTTTGTGTAAACCCCTGGTTTGGTTGAATGGAGTTGATTCCAATAAAAATGAAAAGTATATATATTAATTTTTTCATCAACTAAAACTGAAAAGGAAAACTGATTGGTGTATCTGTAACGCTGATGGAAGAAAAATCGATATGTATGATCGAGTTTTGTACTTTACCATCTATGTAAAATGATGCCTTAAAAAGTGAAGCATTGGGAAAAGGTTGCTCATTCACATCTTGAAATGTAGGATAATTTGCCAATAATGCTCCTTTGTCATCCATAGAAGTGACCGAAAGCTCTTCAACTTTTCCGTGGGTGGTACCGACTTTTGAATGATATCTAATTATCCCACGCGTTTGAGTCAATTCAAAGTATTTTCCGATTCTCAAAAGCCGATCTCTATAGCTGAATTCATGTGGAATGTTGGCATACAAGAGGTTTTGAAAAATTGACAATGAAAGGCTAAGTCCAAACCTGTCCTCAAATTCAACATAGCTCATGTTTACATCCTCACCATTGATTCTGTCTTTCACTCTGATTTTATCAGCTGTTACAATTCCTCTGAGTGCCTCAATTCCAAGCCCTGGTGTGACACTAAACCAGATCACACTGTCTTTTTTTGCTCGGATATTCATTGTTCCCCTTGTAGTTTTTCCATTTTGATCCTCGATGACTATCCTTGCCCTGGCGTTTAAGTAGTCGAAGTCAAAGTATGCAGGCTCAAACTCTTGCATTACCTCATCAGAAACGTAAAGGTTGGGCTTTTTGGCACAGCCTGATGCTACAAGTAATAGAAGTAAAAAACTCCCTAAAAATACCCTATTCATAATATTTCTGATCCTTGATTTTTTTGATTAATAAGTCAGTAGTCTCTTCTCCTCCCTCTGCTTTTTTCCAAAAACTTAAGGCTTCACTTTTATTGCCTAAATGGTATAAAATGTCCCCATAATGCTCTAGCATAATCCCACTAGGTGAATCTTCAAATTTCAGAGCTTTCTCCATGTAGGTTTTTGCATTTTGATAATCCTCCAGTTGAAAAAGAACCCATGCATGCGTGTCAAGATATGTTGGGTTGTCAGGGAAGATTTTCACAAGCTTTTCCGACATCGAGCGCGCCTTGTCAAGGTCTTTTTTTGCAAGGGAAAGGAAATAGGCATAATTATTCAGCACATGCTCGTCATTAGGTCTTTCTTTCAGGACTTTTTCATATGACTCATAAGCTTCCTCTTTTTGGTCGAGACTGTGATACACATCTCCCAGCTGTCCATAGACAAGCAGGTCTAGTTGTTTGTTTTTACCTTTGTTTACTTCTTGGGATTTTTTCAGTGACTCTTTTGCCTCTTCCCATTTTTTCAAAGCAGTCTTAACAGTGCCGTCAAAATACCAAAATTCTGCCCTCTCAGGGAATTCGTCAACTGCAATAATTGTATACTTTTCTATTTCCGCAAAATCACCTCCGGTTTCAAACATGAGTGTGATGATTCCTTGCAATACTTGGGGATTGTCAGGATTTATGCTTGCAGATTTTTTATAGTAAGAAAGTGCCTCTTCTTTATTTTCATTGAACAATCGCCTGTCGCCCACAACTGTTAGTACATTGGAATCATTTGGATTGTTCTCAAGCATAAATGCCTCTAATTTATCCAATAGTTTTTCTCTTTTTTCAGTTTTGATTTCTTGGAGGATATCAGAGAAAGCTTGCGCTTTTACCATTCCATCCAAATCTGGATTAGCAAAAGCATCTAAAATCAATGCTTCTGCGATTTCAAATTCACCTAAATCTTTGTAAAGGGCATATGCACCCATCTGTAGATCAGGTTGATTTGGATAAGCCTCAAGGGATTTTTCAATTGCTGCGATTGCTTCTTTAGTCCTTCCATTGTTGAAAAGGATTTCAACTAAACCCAATACGTATTGAGAATTTCCTGGATGCGCATTTATAAGTTTTTCCCCTTCTTCAATTGCTTTTGGAAGGTTGTTTTTTCTTAAATAAATTCTTTGTTTCTGAACAACAAGCTGTTCTACAACCCCATAATACTCTTCTGCACGGTCAAGTGCATCAAGTGCTTTGTCGTATTCGTTTGCACCTAGGTATAAAGAAGCCAGCTCAAGGATGTAATTTTGATTTTCATCAGAATTTTCCATCAAGCTTTCCAAAATTTCCGCAGCTTTGATAGGCTGGTTTTTTTTGGAATATACTTCAGCCATCATCAGATTGTAGTATTTGTTTTCAGGGTCAGCTTCTACTGCCATCAATCCATACTCCAAAGCATCATCAACTTTGTTGGCCTTAAGGAAGATTTCTGCTATCTTAAAACTTATGGCAGGCTCGTCTGGAGCGATTTCTCTGGCTTTTTGGAAATAGAAGTATGATTTGTCATAATCCTCAAGCATCAGAAATTTCTGCCCTTCGATAAAAAGTCTTGTTGCTTTTGTCTCTTCAATAGCCTGTTTTCTTTCTTTTTTTGAAAGTTTTTGTTGGGCAGAGACTTGGTGTAGCGTGACACAGCCAAGAATTAGAAAGAGATAGATTGATTTATATAAATTCACTTTATTTGAATTAATGTGGCTTAAGAAAGTCAGGAAACTGTGAGTTTGTTTCATAACTTTTTGGTAATGAATATGTATGGTTTGTGATAGGGTTACAGATTAGTTGCAAACATAATGCCTTTTATTCACTCCGGCAATCTATCAAATTCAATAACGGAAATTAAGCTAAAATGGTGCAATTTGTTCTTGAACCTACTAAGATTTACCTGTACTTCCATATCCACCACTTCCTCTTTCTGTATCGGAAAGGGATTCTGCATCTTGCCAGCTAATTTGTTCATGCTTGGCGACTACCATTTGGGCAATTCGCTCACCATCTACTATGGTAAAGTTTTCATTGGATAGATTTACCAAAAGAACTTTGATCTCACCTCTGTAATCAGCATCGATCGTACCTGGACTATTCAATACAGTCAAGCCATGTTTGAAAGCCAATCCAGATCTCGGACGAATCTGTGCTTCGTACCCTTCTGGTAATTCCAAAAATAAGCCTGTACCAATTAGCTTTCTTTCCAAAGGTCCCAAAATAATTTCTTCTTCAATATTTGCCCTCAGATCAAGTCCTGCAGATTGTGGTGTTTGGTATTCGGGAAGTGAATGCTTCGATTGGTTGATGACTTTTACTTTCATGGTTCTATTTTGAATTTCTTTTGAGTAAAATCGTTTTGATTTCCTTTCTTTCAAAAAGCAAAATTAGAACAACAAAAGGAATGACCATCAGATTTTTGAGTATAAATTGAAAAATTTGGTTGTCAACTTCCAAAAAGAAACCAGCATAGCTCAAACAAGCTGCCAGTAGGATGTATGAAAGCCCTTTTCCTAACTGATAAGGTATTGGGAAATATCTTTGACCATAGCTGTAGCAAAGTGCTGACATGATAAAATAACAAGAAATGGTACTCAAGGCTGCTCCCATGTACCCAATTTTGGGAACCAAAACCAATATCACGATAATTGTTACGATTGCTCCTATCAAAGTAAAATAGAAACTGTATTTGGTCTGATCGGTTAGTTTGAACCAAATGCTGAGATTGAAATATATTCCCAAAAATAGATATCCCAAAAGAAGAACAGGAACTATGTACATTACTTCCATATATTCATTTTCGACCAATATGAATTTCCCCAAAAGATCTAAGTTGACAGATACTGTAATCATCAACAGGCAGCAGAATATGATAAATGCATGCATCACTCTAGCAAATAATTGAGGGCTATTTTTATCTTCTGATCGATTGAAGAAGAAAGGTTCTGCTGCAAACTTGAATGCTTGGATAATCAAACTCATAAAAATGGCAAGTTTGAAATTAGCTCCGAAAATACCACCAGCTTCCCGAGGAGTCAGGCCTGGGTAAAAGTCTTCAGGAATGACAAATTCAAAAATCGATCTTGAAAATACTTCATTGGTAACACCGGCCAAGCCCATAAAGAAAAGTGGGATGGCATATTTCCACATTGGTTTGATAAATTCCCTTTCAATTCTGAAAGCGAAAAACCCACTAAAGTAGAACAAAACTGGGATCATGAATGCATTGGCGATCAAGTTGGAAATCAAAATGTATTCTATCCCCCATGTGGGTTGGTATAATGCGCCAACGGAACCTTGAAGCCCTACCAAATATTCACCTTTCCAAATGTGATAACTGACAGCAATCAAAAGGATATTTAGCCCAACATTTATTAGGATGTTTCCGAGTTTGGATAGGGCAAATTTTAGTGGTTTGTTTTCTACCCGTAATTTGGCATAAGGTATTGCTAAGATGGCATCTATAACCAAAATTCCCGCCACCCATTTGAAAAGGTAAGCTTTTTCTGGATAATTTAACCAAATACTCAATTGTTCTGAACTGAAATAAATCAGCGAACCCAAAAACAATGAGCTGACGAGCAAAAGAGATTGGATTTGTGAATATACTTTTTTCTGATCCAAGCCTTTTCCAGTATAGAATCTGAAAAAAGTGGTTTCCATTCCATAGGTGAATACCACATTGAAAAACGCAATGAATGCATAAATATTGGTAAATGATCCCATTGCATCTTTGTCTAGATAGACGATGTAAAGGGGTAAAAGGAAAAAATTTATCGTTCTTCCAAGAATGCTACTGATTCCATAGATAGCCGTCTGTCCGGCAAGTTTTTTCAGTTGGCTCATCCTTCAAAAAAAGTAAAGGGGAATTACTCCCCTTTGAATATTGGTTTTCTTTTTTCCAAGAAAGCAGAAGTCCCTTCTTTATAATCCCCAGATTTGACACATCTAGCGAAGCTGTTAGCTTCAGTTTGATAGCCATTTTCTTCAGAGATATATACAGAATTCACACAATCAACTATCATACCGATAGCCAAAGGCGCTTTTGTCATTATTTTCTTCAAAATCTCTTCAGCCTTGGCCATAGATTCATCCTTTGTAGCGAGTACATGATTGACAAGACCAAGCTTTTTTGCTTCTTCTGCGCCGATCATATCTCCAGTCATCATCAATTCATTTGCTTTGCCTCTTCCGATAAGATAAGTCAAGCGTTGGGTGCCTCCATACCCTGGGATGATGCCTAAGTTTACTTCAGGTTGTCCGAATTTTGCATTTGCAACCGCCACCCTAATGTGGCATGCCATTGCCAGTTCACAGCCACCACCTAAGGCAAATCCATTGACTACAGCGATGACAGGCTTGTGACAATTTTCGATCAAGCCAAAAACTTCTTGGCCATTTTCTGCAAATTTTCTGGCATTCAGCTCGTTGAGTTCTGCTATTTCACTGATATCAGCACCAGCAATAAATGCTTTTTCACCCGAACCGGTGATAATTACGCCTTTGATTTCTTTATTATCAACGACCTCGTTAAAAATATTCCTGATCTCTTCCAGGGTAGCAAAATTCAGTGCATTCAGCTTGGATTCTCTGTTAACTGTAAGATAGAGAATACCTTCCTTTTCTTCAGAAAGAATATTTAGTGTTTCAGCCATGTGTTATTGGTGAATGTTAAGCGTCAAATATACAAGTAGTGCAAGCATTCCCCAAGCAATTGTCGGGAAAATACATAGATGCAAAACTACAAGAAGAAATTTGGGTAAGAGTGAGTGCTTCCTAATTGTTAGATATTCTGCTAATTTATAATAGGTTTGACCATTCCCTTCCGCCATTTTTTGTTATTTTTGTCACAATACGAATTTTCAACAAAACATAATTTATATATGTCGTCAAAAACAAAAATTACTGTCGCCTATGGTGATGGGATCGGACCGGAAATCATGAAAGCCACACTTAATATCTTGGAAGCTGCTGGCGCTCAGTTGGAATACGATGTCATCGAAATCGGCGAACAAGTATATTTGAAAGGGATTAGCTCAGGTATGGAGCCCAAGGCTTTTGATTCCTTGAGAGAGACCAAGGTATTTTTGAAATCACCGATCACTACACCACAAGGTGGAGGATTTAAGAGTTTGAATGTGACAACCAGAAAATCTTTTGGACTTTTTGCAAACGTGAGACCTTGTAAGGCTTACTCACCTTTTGTGAAAACTCACTTCCCTAAGACTGACATGGTCATCATTCGAGAAAACGAAGAAGATCTTTACGCAGGTATCGAGCACAGACAAACACAAGAAGTATATCAGTGTCTGAAGTTGATCTCCCAACCTGGTTCTGAGAAAATCATCAGGTATGCTTTTGAATATGCCAAGAAATATGGCCGAAAAAAAGTGACCTGTATGACCAAAGACAATATCATGAAATTGGCTGACGGTCTTTTTCATAAGACTTTCAATGAAATTGCTAAAGAATATCCAGGTATCGAAACAGATCACAAAATCATCGATATCGGATCAGCATTGATTGCTGAGAGGCCGGAGATTTTTGATGTGATCGTTACTTTGAACTTGTATGGAGACATCATCTCTGATATTGCTGCTCAGGTGACTGGTTCAGTAGGTCTGGGAGGTTCTGCCAACGTTGGCGAGGAAGTAGCCATGTTTGAAGCGATCCATGGTTCAGCACCGGATATCGCTGGTCAAGATATGGCAAACCCATCGGGATTGCTGAATGGAGCTGTGATGATGCTCGTACATATAGGTCAGCCAGAGATCGCTGAGAAAGTAGGCAATGCTTGGATGAAAACTTTGGAAGACGGTATCCATACAGGGGATATCTACCAAGAGGGGATTTCTAGCAAAAAAGTAGGTACACAAGAATTTGCTCAAGCCGTGATCGAGAGATTGGGACAGAAGCCGGTGAATATGACTCCTGCGATTTTTGATAAATCAGCGAAGGATCCTATCAGCATCAAGCTTTCACCAGTTACCAAGTCAGAGAAAAAACTGATTGGTGTGGATGTGTTTATTGATTGGGACAAAGATGGAAGAGATCCAAATTCCATTGGTGATGCATTGAGAAAAGCAGATGCAAACGGCCTTGTTCTTCAGCTGATCACGAACAGAGGGATTAAAGTATATCCTGGAGGGATGAGAGAGACTTTCTGTACAGACCACTGGAGATGTAGATTCCAAAAGGCAGATCAATCACCGATCACACATGCTGAAGTGCTAGACTTGATGGATCAAGTTGCCAAGTTAGGCTTTGACTTTATCAAAACTGAAAATCTCTATTCCTTCGATGGTGTAAGAGCATATAGCTTGGCACAGGGAGAATAAAAAGAAAGGATGAAGGAGGAAATCAGAAGGAGGAATTTCACAGAATAAAATTAAAAACCGGGTAGAGATGCTCGGTTTTTTTATTTTGAAGTGGATGGGGTTATTTGAGTGTTAGTGAAGAAAGTGTAGTTTTAAGAAGGTTTGATAAGGATAGTTTAAAACCAGACATATTTATTATAATTGGTAGTTAAAGTCTGGTTTTCTAGATTTATATATAAGGGCATTTAAAGACAAGACGACACTATAAATGACAAAAATGAGGTTAAAAGACAAAATAGCATTAATAACAGGTTCTGCTCGTGGAATAGGACGTGCAACTGCCGAACTCTTTTTAAAAGAAGGAGCAATTGTAATCGTTTCTGACATTAAGGACGAAGAAGGAAATGCTCTTGTAAAAAATTTAAAGACAAATGCTGACTATTTGCATTTGGACGTTGGAAGTGAAGAAAATTGGTTGAAAGCAACCGAGTACATAACTAAAAAACACGGACGACTTGACATTTTAGTAAATAATGCAGGAATCACAGGGGTTTTAGAATCATCGGGACCTTGGGACGCTGAAAATTCAGACTTGAATTCTTGGGAAGAAGTTCACAGAGTAAACTCAACAGGTGTTATGCTTGGATGTAAATACGCCATCAGACTTATGAAAGACAAAGGCGGAAGTATTGTAAACATTTCTTCAAGAAGTGGTGTAGTGGGAATTCCAGGTGCTGTTGCATATGCTTCAAGCAAGGCAGCCGTTAGAAATCACACAAAAAGTGTAGCCCTACATTGTGCAGAAAATGGATATAAGATTAGGTGTAACAGTGTTCATCCAGCAGCTATTATGACACCAATGTGGGACGCTATGCTTGGTGAAGGAGAACAAAGACAACAAATAATTGAAGATGTAGAATTCGGAATTCCAATGGGACATTTTGGAGAACCGATTGATGTAGCTTACGGAATTTTGTATTTAGCAAGTGACGAAAGCAAATATGTAACAGGAATTGAACTGACTATTGACGGTGGAATTTTAGCAGGAAGTGAAGCGAAGCCAAGGAAATAAAAGAAAAACGCCCTATAATAGCAGCTACCTAAAAGTGGCGGTTCAGTGGTTAAATCAAGCTTTGTGCTTCTATCAAAGTTTCTGCTTGGTTGAAAGTGAAGTGCTTCGAAATCGCCAACTTCGGGTAGATTCAAAACGTTAGAGTGCATTAAAAGAAACCGCTGCATTTTTGGAAAATGTTATCTTTTGAGATAACTTTGTGAATATGGTAAGGAAGATCATTTTTTTGAAAACCACTTTATTGAATTTTACCAAAGCCAGAATGATAAGGTTAAAAGTAAGGTCCAATATGTATTTGAGCTGATCAAGCAAGTGGAAAGGGTACCAGAAAAGTTTCTCAAGCATCTTTAAGGAACTGAGGGGTTATATGAAATAAGAGTTGAGTTTCAATCAAATATTTTCAGGATCTTTTGCTGCTTTGATGAAGGAAGGCTGGTGGTTCTGTTCAACGGTTTTCAAAAAAAGACCCAAAAGACTCCGAAGAATGAATTGGAGAAAGCAGAAAGGTTAATGAAGGAATATTTTCAAACAAAGAAATAAGATCATGAAGGATTATAGCAAAGTCAAAACATTCGATGAACTGATTGAACTTGAGCACGGAAAAATTGGAAGTGAAAGCAGAAATAAGTATGAAGAAAATGCCCAGATGTTCATCATCAGCGAAATGCTAAAAGAAGCGAGGAAGGAAGCAAATCTGACTCAAGAACAATTGGCAGAAAAAGCAGGAACAAAGAAAAGTTATATCTCAAAGCTTGAAAATGGTAAAGGAAATATTCAGTTGTCAACTTTGATCCGGATTTTCGAACAAGGATTGAATAAAAGAATTGGGTTAACATTCCTGTGAGCATTCGAAAGGAATAACGCACTCTAACATCACCTTGGAAGACGGCGGACGGTTCCGAGTAAATTGAAAGTTTAGTACCTTTAAGAAGTTAGGAGTAGACTGGAAGAGAACGGTTCCGAATGCTCGCCGTCTCCAAGCTGAATCACGTTATAGCCAATTGTAAAAACATAACACAACATGAATTGGGACCTAATAATCTTATTTTTAATACTGATTTCCTTTTTCTTAGGTTTAATCCTTTTTGTGAAGAAAGCTCCAGTTTATTTTGCAAAGTATAGGGCAAAAACATTTGGACTGGAGTTAACCTTCGAAGAAGCTGAAATTATTCAAAAGAGTTTTTGTTTAAAAAAAGAGTTTTTGGAAGGAGTAAAGGGGGTTTGGGGGCAACATAAAATACCAATCGAAAAATTAGCTAATCATTATTTAGCAAGTGGAAACCTATATAACATACAAGAAGGAATTAAAGAACTAAAAAGAAGAAATAGGAATATAGACTTTAATATCCTGTCCGCCATAGATTTGGCAGGTAAGAACTTGAAAAGTGAAATTATTGCTTGTGACCAAGAACAGTTGGTACAAATCGATGAACAAGAGAATGATTCTTTAAAAATTTCTATTGCAGCCAAATACAAGTTTGGGTTTCCAGAATCAATTTGGGCAGACAAACAACCTGAACAAATTCAAAGAAAGATTGAAGAAAAAATAGGTAGGTTTCTAAATTCTTGGGAACATTCAGAGCATTTAAAAACAGAACAATTTTTAAGGGAAAACATACTGACCATTGACTTCTGGGAGAAGGAATTAAGAGTTGTATTAGTTCAGCAAGATATCAGGTCAAGGATGAAAAAATAACAAATGGCGGTAACATCATCTTGGATACAGCGGGCGGTTCAGAGTAAATTGAAAGTTAAGTATATTTAAGAAGTTCGGATTAGGTTGGAAGGGAAGTGGCTCCGAAGGCCCGCCGGTTCCAAGCTGAATCACATTACCTGCAAGCATAATGAAACAAACCGTATCAAAAATATTGACAATTTTAGCCTTGACAAATTTGATTGGTAGCAACAACAAGACCGACGAAAAAACAGAAAATATGACACCAAAAGAAAAACTGAAATCTATCTTGACCGAAAAATATGTTTCTGAAGACGGAGACGAATATAAAGTTGTACTTAAAGAAGGTTTGACTGACCAACAAATAGACGAATTAGCAAAAAAACTTCCGACAGGACAAGTTCCGACCGAAATCAGAGATTTACTAAAATTTGCAAGTGGCTTTGAATTTTTCGGACTTGAAGAAGTATCATTTGACGGAGTTGGACAGTTTGGCTTTGAAGAATTTTTTTCACATTCAGTTCAACTTGCTGGAGACGGTTTTGGTAACTTTTGGATTTTAGACATTGACAAAAATGGAAATTGGGGAAATGTTTTTTATGTATGTCACGACCCAGCAGTTATCGTAAAACATTCAGACAACTTAACGCAATTTATTGAACACGTAAACGACTTTGGGAAAAACGGGAACAAGTCAAACCTTGACATAATTCACGAAAAAGTTGTTATGGACATTTGGAGCAAAGACAACGGTTTTATTGAACTTGAAAATGCAAAACAATCAAACGACACAAGCTTGAAAAACTTTGCATTATCGCTTCCAGACAATTTTGTAATTGCCGACTTGAGAAACAAACAAAATCAAAGTGGATTTGCTTGGGGGGAATTCGGGCCGAACATTGACAAAGCAAAACGACACGAAACCGAATTGATTTGGGGAATTGAAAAGCAAGTTAAGAAAGGATTTTTATCTAAATTATTTGGACGATAATGACAAACGAATGAAGAATGCCAGCATTTAACAGCACCTACAAGCAAGTAGCGGTTAAGTGCTTCGTATGACAGTTTTTACTAAATTTGAAGTTCGGTGCTCAAATGAAGTTTGGTGGTATAAATCGCCACCTTCGCCAAGCGCCAAAACATTTTGCCAAATTTGAGAAATGAAAATATTCCCAACCAAAGAACTGAAATTTAAACTTATCGATAATCAAGCAGAAACGCTAAATCGACTAAATCGGAGAACTGAGAAGTCTGAAAATCTGACTTCTCAACGTACCGACAGATCATTTCGCGGAATTATAAACGGAAACGAATTTAAACTAATCTCATCTGTAATTGGAAAAGGAGCTTTTTGTGTAATGTCAGGAGCAATTGAATCTGACAAAGGGAACGTGAAAGTGGAAATACATAAAGTCTTTCGGATTTTATTAAGCATAATTCTTTGTTTTCCTATTGTTGCAATTTTAATTGCAATATTGACTGGAAAAGAAGAGCCAGATCCAATTTTTATTTTGGTTGTAATCGGTCAAATTTTAATAATTAGATACGGATTTATTGGACTTGCTTTTAAGTTTTTATCGAGAGAAAGTCTGAAAAGATTGCGTGAAGTGCTTGACTTTGAATTGGTAAATAACTAGGAGCAACATTTAGCCCACTAGAGAAAAGCCTTTATACTGATCCCTATTGGTAAGCCCTGATTGATTTAAAATCTATCAGGGTCGCCGAATTCTATCAGGATGGAAGCGGTCTTTTCCTAGAATATGGTTCAAAGAATTAATTTGAGGGGCAGAAAACCCTCATAAGGCGGACAGGGAATTACAACTAAGTTTACTAATTTTGGAGGGGTTTCCGCCATTTCTTGCGACAGGTGTGAAATAGTTAAACTAAATACTAGCAAAGACTTTTTTTTCAATATGTCTTTAGCTAACATTATTTACAAAAAACCAAATTAAAACCTCATTGATCATTACTACCCTAACTTTATTCGCACTTGGCCTTTTGGTGAAAGCCTTCCCCAACCTTATTGCGGGTTACAATACCATGTCGCAGAGACAGAAAGAGAATGTCGATATAGACGGTCAAGGAAAGTTTCGCTTGTTCCTACGTAGTTATTAAGGGACTTTTGTAATGATCAGTACCAAAGACCAGTGATAAATGTAAATTACATATAGAAAGAAAAGACTGATATGCTTTAAAACGAGCTATTAGCACTAAAGGAAAAATATGTGAAGAAAGAATATATTTTTAAATCGGAAAATGTCATGAAGAAAATCGGAATGAAAAGAATGGGAGAATTTGACCATCCTCAATTGACCGATTATCCCGAACTTGGGAAATGCATTTGTTACGAAATCAATAAAAGCACTTGGCAGCAACATTCTGAACCATCATGAACAGTTTCAACTTAAAATCTTATTTGTCTTCCAATATCGATATAGAGGAAGAGGAAATTTCGGCATTAGTTGAAAAATGCACTACGAGAACAGTTAAAAAAGATCAATACTTACTTCAGAGTGGTGAGCATTGCAAACATACATTTTTTGTAGAAAATGGACTTTTGAGGCAATTTTCCATTGACAAAAAAGGCAAGGAGCACATACTTGCTTTTGCGCCCGAAAATTGGTTTGTGACAGATCGGGAAAGTCTTATTTCGATCAGCCATCTGCATATTATTTACAGAAAAATTTTGTCCATTGTTGGGTGATAGGATCATTTTCTCTATAATGTTTATTTATTATGAGTATCCGCAATGTTGCGCGTTGGGTATGAAGTAGCTTTGTTAGTAGTGGATACTTGCCGGCAGACAACAGTTCACAGTCAACACACAAATCGTTCCTCCGACAATCTATTGTTTGGCTACGTGAAAGAAATCGGATAGTCATATTATTTACTTGTTTTTTATGATCAAATTTAGTTGGTTAGAAGGTTTTTTAGGTACATTTGCGAACTTTATTTGTTTCAAGAAAAACTAAGCTCAATGAAAAAAATCCTTTTAACCTTTGTATTCATTACCATATCTTTTTTCGCAAAATCCCAAGAAGCAAGTGTAGAAAAATCTACCAATGGTGTCCAAATTGGAGTTCTGGGTACTTGGTTTCATAACGAATCAAGATTGACCAATAAACTGGCACTTAGAAGCGAAGTGGGTTTTGATGGTGGCTTTGGATGGGGGATGTTTTATGATGGAATTGGATATACTTTCGCACCTGTTTTTACGCTGGAGCCGAGGCTTTATTACAATCTTGACAAGAGACAATCAAAGTCTAAAAACATCGTGGGTAACTCTGGTAATTTTCTTTCATTGAAGACCAGCTTCCATCCAGATTGGTTTTTGATTTCCAATTATGATAATTCAGGTATAGTTAGTCAACTCTCTATTGTCCCAACTTGGGGGATTCGTAGAAATTTAGGCAATCATTTTACTTATGAAGCGGGTATTGGGATTGGATATCGGCATTTATTTTACAAAAGCTATGGATATGCCGAAAATGAAGGTGAAGTTGCTGTCAATTTACATTTGAGGGTAGGTTATAGGTTTTGAGATTTATTCAATCAAAAGTTAAAGAAATCATGACTTGGAAATTAATAAAAGACGTGGTTTTTGTAAAATTCTGAGTGTAGCAGCCATTTTTTAACTTTAAACAATAATAAGTAACTGTTTAGTTATTAAAATAGATTAACTTGTTTAGATATTCCACAATTCCACCATGTTTATGAAAAACTGGCTTCTGTTTTTAGTGCTCATTTGCGCAATTTTTGTTTCCTGTTCAGAGAAAGAAGCTAATTCAGAAAAGAGGACTTTTTTTAATGATTTCACTGAAGTTGGTCAAGTCAAACTTGAGATAGACTCTTTGTCAGATTATAGTTTTCCAGAGTTTCAGGTAATCCAAGAAGATGGGCAGGAGATGTTATTGGTGATGAACAAGGTTAATTTTTCTTTTGATTTTTATGATTTGGCATCTGGTGAAAAATTAAAAAGAACAGCAATCCAAAAAGACGAAAGGTTTCCTATTCCTTCCTTATATGGATTTTGGTATCATAATGCAGATTCGATTTTTTTATTTAGGCAGATGTTATTGAACGGGATTTCATTGATCAATGGTAATGGTGAAATAGTGACGCAATACAATCCGCAAAAAATAGATAGAAGTAGTCCGCAAGCCATGATGAAAAGTATGGTCAATCATTATTCTAGGTCAACTAATCCGACTCTTTATGAAAATGGTAAATTGTATTTTTCCGATATGACATTAAATGGTTTTTTAAGTTCTGCCGAAGCGATGGAGGAGTTCAGACCAGCTGTGGAAGTTGACTTGATCAGTAATGAAGTTAATATTTCAGATCAAATTCGTATTCCGGATTTTTATAAAGGGAAAACATGGCAAACTTACTGGGGTGGTTTCTCTAGAATAAAGAATGATAACTTATTGATATACTCTTGGGCAGTAATGGATTCTATGTTGATTTATGATCAAAATATGGAGTCTTTTAAATCAGTTTACGCGAAAAGTGAGTTTGCAAAGCCAATCAAAAGTTCCTCTGATGCCAATTCAACAGTAGATGAACAACTTAGGGAAAGGATAACTAATACAGCATATTCATATATTTTTTACGATAAATATAGGGAGGTTTATTATCGATTTGTGACAATTGGAAGAACTATAGACGAGTCGTATTTAGAAGATCAATTTCCACATTTAAAGAATGATTTTAGTATTGTCGTTTTGGATAGGGACTTTAATGTTTTGACTGAAAAGAGATTCCCTGGCAAAATCCATTATCCGTATAAGTCTTTCGTTGGGGAAAAAGGACTTTACCTTTCCCGTACCAATCCTTTTTACGAGGGACTCAATGAAGACCAGGTTGTTTATGACGTTTATGAATTCATATGATTTCATTATTAATGTTGTTTAGTAAACTATAAAAGTGTTGTTTACTAAACAATAATATAATTTGAAGAGAAAGAGAGTGGTATTATTTAGAATTACAGCTCAAGATTTCTCCCTTTGGTCGAAATGACCGTGAATAAGCTTTTGTTAGGATTTAGGATGCACCCTGTCCGAGATCCCTCAGTCTTACATCTTGCGTCTTGTGTCTCAAATCTCATTTCTAAAAAAAAGCCCCGAAGTTTCCTTCGGGGCCTGTCTTACTTCTTATATCTTGAATCTTAGATTAAGCTTCTTTCTTCGCCATTCTTGTTCTCTCACCTTCGTCCAAATAGATTTTTCTCATTCTGATGGACTTTGGAGTGATTTCTAGGTATTCATCCTTTTGGATGTATTCCATAGCTTCTTCCAAAGAGAATTTTTTGGCAGGCTGAATCCTAACGTTGTCATCAGAACCTGAAGCTCTCATGTTGGTTAGTTTTTTACCTTTTTGTACGTTTACTACAATATCATTGTCACGGGAATTTTCACCGATAACCTGACCTGTATAGAGCTCTTCTCCTGGCTCTACGAAGAATGTACCTCTGTCCTGCAATTTGTCAATTGCATAAGCAGTACACTGTCCACCTTCCATAGAGATCAATGAACCGTTGTTTCTTTCAGGGATAGATCCTTTGAACGGTTCGTAAGCTGAGAATCTGTGGTTCATGATTGCTTCACCTTGTGTAGCAGTCAATACATTGTTTCTCAATCCAATCAAACCTCTTGAAGGAATTCTGAATTCTAAGTGTTGCAAATCACCTTTTGGCTCCATTACAAGGAGTTCACCTTTTCTTTGTGTAGCCAATTCGATTACTTTTCCTGCAGTCGTCTCAGGTACATCCACTACCAATACTTCGATTGGTTCATGTTTTACACCGTCAATTTCTTTGTAGATCACCTGAGGCTGACCCACTTGTAATTCGTAACCTTCTCTTCTCATCGTCTCGATCAAGACTGACAAGTGAAGGATACCACGTCCGTAAACCAAGAATTTATCTTCAGAATCTGTAGATTCAACTCTCAAAGCCAAGTTTTTCTCCATTTCCTTCATCAATCTGTCTCTCAAGTGACGGGAAGTCACAAATTTTCCTTCTTTACCAAAGAAAGGAGAGTTGTTGATCGTGAAGAGCATATTCATAGTAGGCTCATCGATAGAGATTCTTGGTAGTGCTTCTGGATTTTCAAGATCAGCAAGTGTATCACCGATTTCGAAATCATCAATACCAGTTACAGCACAAATGTCTCCAGCTACTACTTCAGTTACTTTATTTTTTCCTAGACCTTCAAATACATGAAGTTCTTTTACTTTTACTTTTTTGAAAACACCATCTGCCTTGCACAAAGTCAATTGAGACCCTTCTTTGATGGAACCTCTTTTTACTCTACCGATGGCTATACGGCCTACGAAGTTTGAGTAATCAAGGGAAGTGATTTGCATTTGTAGCGTTCCTTCGTCGATTTTTGGCGCAGGAATATGGTCTATGATAGCATCCAAAAGTGGGATGATGGTATCAGTAGGGTTTTTCCAATCTGGACCCATCCAGTTGTTTTTGGCAGAACCATAAAGGGTCTGGAATTCCAACTGCTCTTCTGTAGCGTCCAAATTGAACATCAATTCGAAGACAGATTCCTGAACTTCGTCAGGACGACAGTTTTCTTTATCCACTTTGTTGACTACCACAATTGGAGTCAATCCAAGTGCTAGGGCTTTGCCCAATACGAATCTTGTCTGTGGCATAGGGCCTTCAAAGGCATCAACCAATAGGATAACCCCATCAGCCATTTTCAAAACTCTTTCCACTTCACCACCAAAGTCTGCGTGACCTGGAGTATCAATAATATTGATTTTGGTGTCTTTATATCTTACGGATACGTTCTTAGAAAGAATTGTGATACCCCTTTCTCTTTCCAAGTCATTGTTGTCAAGGATAAGATCGTCAAACTGTTGGTTCTCACGGAAGATTTTAGAGAGATGAATGATTTTGTCCACGAGAGTGGTCTTGCCGTGGTCAACGTGTGCGATAATCGCGATATTCCGAATACTTTGCATTGTAAATTTGAATTAAGGTGCAAAGGTAGGAATAATATTTGGTTTCTTTCTGATTCACTTCAAAATGATAAGGAAAAGATAATATGGATTGTATGGATAAAAGATTGAGAAAATTGAAAAATTACAGATTATTGAATTTAATCAAGGTTGAAATCAATATTCCTGTTTTTTCTCTTTTCTCAAAAAACCAAATATAGACGCTAATTCATGTAGCTTATTTTAAGACCATTTCCACTCGTCTGTTTTTACTTTTTCCTTCTTCGGATGTGTTACTAGCCACAGGTGACAATGATGCTACACCATAAGCACTGATTTTCGAAGTAGGTATATTATAATTGCTTGTCAGTTCCTTTACTACAGATCTGGCTCTTTCCTCGGAGAGCTTTTGGTTATGTTCATGTGTACCAGTATTGTCGGTATGTCCTACGAAATAAACATTTACTTTCGGATTTTGGGTTAGATACTTAGCGATATTTTCCAGTGTTTCTTTTGATTCCGGTTTGATCTCTGCTTTGTCTGTATCGAAGTAAATCCCGTAAAAAGCAGCCTTTCCATTGGCCTTGATTTCGCGGGCAATATCCTCTGCGGAAAGTACAATATATTGATTCATTGTTTCTTCTCTAACGGTGCTTACAGAGAAAGTGCCACTTTGATCACTATTTATCGCTATCCACCAAGTTGCTCCTCCTGATTTCAGAGTTAAAAAAACAGTGGATTTAGATTCATTGATTACAGTCCCACCTTTGGAAGCTACTGCTTGGATGTAGTTTTGAAAAATCATCGCATTAGAAGGTCTTTTTTCCCAGTCTCCATCAAAGCTGTAATAGGTTTTTAGAAAATATCCAGCTTTCTCGTATTGTACCCAAGTACCATCTTTATCTGTAAAGTCAATTTTGATTTTGTCATACTCTTTTTCTTCACAACCGGAGATACTATGTTGTGGTAACATATTGAAAAGAGGATGAGGATTACAAGGTGTCTGGGAAAAAACATTAAATGAAATGAGTAGTCCCAGAAAGATTGAGAAAAAGATTTTAGCCATACAATTGTTTTTTACTGAAAGATAATTGGCAGGTCTTAAAATAGGAAATTTTCCTTTTAAAAATGCATTTAGTTTTTTTGATAGAAAAGATTTATTTGTTTTCTGTTTAAACATTTCATTCCGGAAAAAATATTGGCTAGACTTATACTTCATCACATTTTTTCATTTTTTAACATAATGCTGTTTTGATCTTATTTAATAAATTAGTTTATTGTTGGCTAAATAGATCATTCCTGATATATATGAAGCAATTTAGACTGTTTTTTATCGTGGCTGTGCTTTTGGTCACAACTTTATCCTGTGAAGAGGAGAAAAAAGAAAGCCAAGAAATCCCATCAGAATCCTTTAGAGGTGAAGTCGCTGCGACTCCTGTTAGGGTTGCAAAAGCTGAAAAGAGAACTTTTGATTACCTTATCAATGCTACTGGTAAAATTGATGCCATGGATCAGGTGAAGATCGTGACGCAACGCCAAGGAATCCTTAGTGAACTCAATGTAAAGGAAGGGGATTTTGTGGAAAAAGGTACTGTCTTGGCAAGGTTGGATGATTCTGAAGCAAGATTTAGACTTGAAAAAGCCAAAATTGCCTTGAAAAATTCCCAAGTTACCTATGACTCAGATATTTTGAGTTTTGGAACTATTATGGAATCTGAAGACACAGAAAGAAAAACAAGTCTAGTCGATCAATTGAAATCAAAAAGCGGTCTGTTATCAGCTGAAATAGACTTGAAGGAAGCTGAACTTGAAATTGAAAAATCAACTATCAAAGCTCCGATATCGGGTCGTGTTGCTGATTTGAAAATCAAAAAAGGTAGTCTTGTTTCCAATGGTGAGGATTTTATGGAAATAATCAACACCAACACATTGGAATTGAAAGTGAAGGTTTTGGAATCTGATATCAACTTGATTTCCATTGGCCAAAAAGCGGAAGTTTACCCAGTTAGTAGTTCCAATATCGAAGTTACTGGTACAGTCAGAAGTATCAATCCCAAAGTTGATGAAAATGGATTGGTTCAAGTTAGTCTTTTGGTGAGTGGGTCAAAAGGGTTGTTGCCAGGAATGAATGCAAGAGCAATTATCAGAGCGCCTCAAACGAACAGTATCGTTATTCCAAAACAAGCTTTGGTTTACAGATCAAGTAGGGCTGTGGTATTTACTATAGAAAATAATGAATCAAAGTGGAACTATGTTGAAGTAGGCAAAGACAATGGAAAAGAAGTAGAAATTCTTTCAGGAATCGAAGCTGACAACACTGTGATTACTACCAATAATCTTCAGCTCGCACATCAGGCACCCATCCAAATTGTTAAAGATTAATCGCTATGGTTAGATTTTTATTAGCGAGGCCTATTGCGGTTTTGATGACTTTTTTGGCATTGATGGTATTCAGTATCATTGTTTTTAGGACATTGCCTATTTCACTTCTTCCGCCAATAGATGTACCTCAGATAGTCATCAAGGTCAATTATCCCAATGCTTCACCAGAAGCAATAGAGCAAAATGTTCTGGCAAGGATTCGAGATGAATTGATGACGCTCAATGGCCTCGAAGATATGGATAGCAAATCCGGCAGTGAGGTTGGTACAATCAGGCTGACATTTGATTACGGTACCAAGATGGAGCTGGCTTACATAGATGTCAATGAAAAAATAGATAGAATCACCAATTCACTTCCCTCAGACTTGGATCGACCCCAAGTAATTCGAATCAATACTAATGATATTCCAGTTGCTCGAGTTCAGGTAATCCCAAAGGAAGGAATTGATTATACTGAAGTAAGTTTGCTTGCAGAAAATGTTTTGAAAAAAAGACTGGAGCAACTGCAAGGGGTTTCCTTGGTAGATATCAATGGAAAAAAGGAAAGGAGTATCACCGTTACACCAGATAAACCTGCGCTAAGGGCTTTGGGGATGACTGAGGAGAATGTTATCCGAGCGATTCGCTACGGTAATGAAGAGTTGCCAGGGATCAGCGTGGAAGATGGGCAATTTAGATATTATTTGAGACTGGCTACAAGGGTAGATACTCCTGATGATATTATGCGTCTTCCGGTGACCAATGATGCTGGTCTTACCGTGGATTTAGGCCGAGTAGCAAAAGTACAGTATGAAAACAAAGATGTGTTGGGCTATCATTATTTTGGTACAGAAGAAGGTTTGGTGATTACAGTTCACAAACAGGCTTCTGCTAAAATGAACGAAATGATGCCTTTGATCTATGAATCTTTGGAGTATTTCAAAAATGATTATCCTCAAGTGGATTTTGACCTTACTCAAGATCAATCCACCTTGCTCAATGCAGGTATCAGCAATCTCCAAACTTCACTTTTGTTTGGTGGTCTTTTCGCTTTTGGAGTGTTGTTTATTTTTATGGGAAATTATAGAACACCCGTAATCATTGGAATCAGTTTGCCATCTTCTCTCATTATCAGTTTTCTGGTTTTTTACTTTTTCGATATTTCCATCAATGTCATTTCGCTCAGTGGATTGGCTTTGGGTTTAGGGATGTTGATAGATAACTCTATTATCGTACTGGACAATATCACAAGGAAGAGAAAAGAAGGGTTAGATATATTCGAAGCCTGTGTGCAGGGAGTAAATGAAGTAATGTCTGCTTTGATCAGTTCGGTTTTGACGACTTTGGCTGTATTTATTCCATTGATTTTCCTAAGCGGTATTTCAGGAGCTTTGTTTTATGATCAGGCAGTTTCTGTCGCGGCGATTTTGTTTGTATCTCTTTTGGTAGCATTTATTCTTTTACCGATGCTTTATCATTTCTTTTTCAGAAACAAATCTGCTGAAGAATTGGCAAAAGAAGATAGCAAGTTCTTCGGGGCGGTTTTGAGAGGTTATAAGAAACTTTATCAGATCATTTTTAGAAGACGTGGACTGAGCTTTATCATATTTTTGATTTTCATTCCTTTGGCTTTGCTGGTAAGTCAATTGCTAAATACAGAGGGACTTCCACCTATTGAGAAATTCGATGCCTTGGTCGAGATAGATTGGAATGAGCCGATAGGAGTGGAGCAGAATAGAGATAGACTTCTGAGTATACTCCAGTCATTGGATGGGGATTATTTGAAAGCGGAATCGGATGTTGGGGTGAGGCAGTTTTTGCTTTTTGATGGAGAAAACTCAATACAGCAAGCAAGTGTATATTTCTTGTTTGAAACACAAGAAAAAAAATCATCTGAAATGGAGCGGTTGAGAAATTTGCTTCTAGAGAATTTTCCTGATGCGAATTTGAGTATTATGGATGCTCCAAATGCTTTTGACCAGCTTTTTGCTTCCAATCTTCCATATTATGAAGTTAGATGGAAGGATTTGGGAACAAAGCGCCCTGTAGAAGAAGCTAAGATGGATGCGTGGTTGGTGGATTTTCCGACGGAAGATTTTGAGAGAGGCCCAGGTCTGCAAAAAGAAGCATCAGTGATATTTAAGTTGAATGGGGCGAAAATGGCTCTTTATGGAATAGAGTCTTCAGCGGTTCAAGAACAGGTTCAAAAACTTTTTGGGACTTTTTCTATCACTGAGATCAAGCGATTTGGTGAAATCACGCCGATCAGGATGAAGGGGGAGCGTTCGGATTTTGAACAAATCTTGAGGACAAGCAATATTATTGGCAAAGATGGAAATGAATATGCTTTGAATAATTTCATCAGTTTTGATTACGAAAATCACTACAAATATGTCACCGCTGACAAAGGAGGGATTTTTCAATCGGTATTGTTGAATGATAAAAATCCAACCCAATTGAACAGTGAGATCAATCTTTGGGGAGCTGAAAAAAACTTGGGAATTAGTTTCTTTGGCCAATATTTCAAAGACCGCGAGACCATTAGTCAATTGGTCAGTATTCTGATGATTGCTGTTTTGCTGCTATATTTTATTCTTTCAGCGCAGTTTGAGAGTTTTATTCAGCCTTTGATAGTGATTTTCACCCTACCTCTAGGGATAGGTGGAGCTTTTATCGTTTTGCTTTTGACAGGAACTTCCCTGAATGTCATGTCGGCAATTGGTTTGGTAGTAATGCTCGGGATTATGGTGAATGATGCCATCTTGAAAATAGATACAGTGAACAGGTTGAGAATCAGATATTCTGAAAATACAGATTTGGATGAAAAAACAATCTTGGATAGAGCGCTTTATGAAGCGGGAGAGATTAGGTTGAAGCCAATTTTGATGACTTCGATTACTACGATTTTGGCATTACTTCCGGTTGTTTTCAGCTCTGGCCTTGGCGCAGATCTTCAGAGGCCTTTGGTGTTTTCTGTAATCGGAGGTTTGACAATCGGAACATTTACAGCATTGTATTTTGTGCCTTTGGCTTACTGGTTTATTGGTGGGAAAATGAGTGTCAAGGAAAAGGTATAGACAAGTATGACTCCATTTAGAATTATCATATCATTTATTGTTTTGGCCATCATTGGCTTTGCCTTGGTTCCCAAGCTTTCTGTAGATCTCAATCCAAGAGAAAAGCAGCCTGTCCTTACAGTAAGCTATTCTGTACAGAGATCCTCACCTGAATTGGTCGAAAAGCTTGCTACTTCCCCACTTGAAGGAGCATTGTCCCAACTTGCAGAGCTAAAAAAGGTCAATTCGATATCAAACTACAATGTAGGCTCTATCACGCTTAGGTTTGATAAGGATACAGATATGGAGTTCAAGAAATTTGAGGTCGCTTCCATTATCCGTCAAGTTTATCCTTCTTTGGACCAAAATGTAAGCTATCCTTTGGTCACACAGAGTGAAGCTCGTAGATCGGATCAAAAGACTCCAATTCTTACCTACAGTGTCAATGGTCCGTTTGCTTCATTCGAAATCAAAAAAATCGCAGAGGATGTGCTCAAATCCTCACTCAATAGATTTGAAGAAATTGAAGAAGTAAACATAAGAGGAGCAAATGACCTTCAGCTATATGTTACTTATGATATCAAAAAGCTACAGGCTTTAAAACTTTCAAGATCAAGCATCAACTCAGCTATATCTTCTGCATTTGGTAGAAATTTCCCAGGTTCGCTGGTCAACAATAGAGGAGAGACACTTTTTATTCAGGTGGATAGGTCTTTATCTACCATTGATCAGATTGAAAACCTCCTTTTGACAACCAGAGATGGTAGTGAAATCTACCTCAAAGATGTAGCTCAGCTAACCCTCGAAGAAGCCGAAGCCAATAGCTATTACCGAATCAATGGAAACAACTCAGTTACACTTTCGGTCATCAATAGAGATGGAGTCAATAAAGTGCTTTTGGCACAAAACATCAAAAAAGCAATTGAAGATTCTAAACCACTTCTACCGGCAGGTTTTGAAGTCAGGTTGGAGAATGATGATACGGAATATTTAGAAAAGGAACTGAAAAAAATCTACAAACGATCAGGGCTTTCTATTCTGATTTTGATTGTCTTTATTTTTATCATCAATAGAAACCTTAAGTATCTTAGTATTCTTTTTTTGGGAATTGTTATCAATTTGAGTGTTACAGGGATTATCCTTTATTTTCTTAAAGTTGACATTCACCTTTACTCACTTGCGGGTTTGACGATTTCTTTTGGATTGATAGTGGACAATGCCATTATCATGATCGATCATTTGCATAAGCATAGAAACCGAAAAGTGTTTTTGGCTCTATTGGCTGCTTCCTTGACGACTATAGCTGCTTTGATGATTGTGTTTTTCCTTCCAGAAGAAGATAGGAAAAATCTCACAGAATTCTCCATTGTGGTTGCAACAATGTTGGGAGTTTCTCTTGTAGTAGCTTTGCTTTTTACACCTGCTATGTACGCAGTTTTGTTTGGCAATAAAGGGAAAAAAGGAAGGGCTTTGACTGTTGCCCAATTGAGAAAAAGAGTGAAAGCGTTTAGGGTTTATAGCAAAAGTATTGGTTTCACAGCCAAATATAGAAAGACCTTTGTTACATTATTGATCTTGCTTTTTGGGATTCCAGTGTTTTTTCTCCCAGCAAAATGGGAAGGACAAGAATGGTATAACAAAACAATTGGTTCTACATTGTATCAAGAAGATATCAGGCCTTATGTTGACAAGGCGCTTGGTGGCTCCTTGAGAATGTTTGTAAGAGGTGTCTATGAGAAATCAGCCTATCGAGAAGCTGAAAAAACCAGGCTTTATGTTTCCGCAAGATTGCCATTTGGTAACACACTTGATCAGATGGATTTTATTATGCGAGAGTTTGAGGTTTTCTTGAAAGGAGTGGAAGGGATAGATCAGTTCGTTACTTATGTACAATCTGGCCAATCTGCAAATATCACAATAACCTTCAAAGAAGCTTATGAAAAATCAGCACTTCCATATCAACTTAAAGGAAGGCTTTCAGTAAAATCTACCGATTGGTCAGGTGCTAGGTGGAACATCTATGGTGTGGGGCAAGGCTTCTACACAGGTGGAGGTGGAGAAGGAATACCATCTTTCAATGTCACCATGAAAGGATATAATTTTGATGAGCTTGAGAAGCAATCTGAAATACTTGCCGAAAAACTCCTCAAACATAAAAGAATCCAAGAAGTCAATACCAATGAAAGGTTGAACTATAACGAGTCGAAGACAGAAGAGTATGTTTTGAGACTGGATCAGTCAAGTCTTGCCTTAGGGGGGGTGAATCAATATCAACTAATCAACTCCCTCAATGATGTATCCAAACCTTCTGGACCTTCAGCTTATGTGGCTTTGGATGAGAAAAACTATGGTGTAGTAGTTAGAGAAAGCAACTCTAGTAGTTTTTCAAAGTTTGATTTGGAAGAAAATAGCTTGATTACAGGAGAAGATAATATTTTCAAAGTAAGTAATTTTGGTACGCTCAATAAGGAGTTCACTACGAATGCACTTAACAAAGAAGATAGGCAATACATCAGGTCTGTAGCTTTTGAATACATGGGGTCAAGAAAGTTTGGGGAAGAATATCTCGATGAGGTATTGGAGGAAATGAAGACTTCAATGCCAATTGGATATTCAGCAAGCAAACAAACTTGGTCTTGGGGGTATGGAAAAGCAAAAAGGCAATATGGATTGATGGGGATTTTGATCATTGGGGTGTTTTTTATTACTTCTGTTTTATTTGAAAATCTAAGGCAGCCGTTTTATATAATTGCAATAATTCCACTTTCTTTTATTGGGTTGTTTTTGATTTTCTCTCTTTTTGATTTCTATTACGATCAGGGAGGTTGGGCCGCATTTGTGATGCTTGGTGGTTTGGCAGTGAATGCAGCAATTTTCATAGTCAATGATTTGAACAACAGAAAATCAGGAAGCTCAGTCAACTACAACAGAAATGTAATCAAGTCAGCAGCAGGCAAAGCGATTCCTATCATGCTAACCATTTTATCGACTTGCTTTGGTTTGATTCCATTTGTTATTGAAGGCCAAAATGAAGTGTTTTGGTTTTCACTAGCCATTGGTACGATTGGAGGATTGGTCTTTAGTGTGGTGGGTGTTTTCCTTGGATTGCCTGTGTTTTTGTGGAGGAAGGTAAAAAAAGCAAAAGTTCAATAGTGAACTTTTCCCCATCAAAATAAGTGGTGATTAAAATCTTTAAATTTCTTTTTTCTTTGTCATATAAAGTCAATTTTTTGACACTAATGATTAGTTTAATTTTATTTTACAAGTCACAATTATATCAGTAAGATTTTCGTGAATCTTCAAATTGTTCTGCTTTAATAGACGATGTTTTGGTTTGACGGAGTAAAAGCGGGCCTTTGTTCTTACGAATGCCTTACTGATGTAGCTGTGAATTAATCATCCAAAGACAAAATGAAAAACCTTTACCATTTACTTGTTTTAATAATAGGATCTCTTTTTATAGCATGCTCTGGAGGTGAGCAGCATACTGAATCAAGTCCTTCAGATATTATTGAGTTGGAATTGATAGATTCTTTGATCGTAGATGAATTGTCGCCAATGACACTTCAGGATGTCAATCTGGAATCAGGAAAAACCTTAATGGTAGCAAAAAACAAAAATGTTTTTTTGACAGACTTAGGGGGAGAAATTTTAAATGAGTTTTCTCTCGCAAATGACGGTCCTGATGGAGTAGGAGGAAATGGGGCTTTTGGATATAAGTTTTTGGGAGGGGATAAGTTTGTGGCTCAAGGATTTTTTACTTCTTATTTTGTTTATGATTTTGAGGGGAAGCAAGTGAAAAAAGTCCCTTACAATACAGATCAACTATATAGAATGATGCTCTATCGAAATAGGACAACTTTTCATCCCTACATGGATGGTGACCAAATGATGATGATAGGCGAAGAACATAATTTTTTCTCTGACGAAGAGATGGATCCCAAAGTACTTGGAACAAAATTTTATGAAAAAATCAGTTCTACTTATAGGTACAATTTAGAAACTCAAGAAAATGAAATTCTGGAATCATTTCCTTCCACTTGGGAACCAAGAGCAAACAACAGATATGTGGGGTCAAAAATGGCATTCGTGGCATTGCATGATTCAAAAAAGTTTTTTGCCTTGTTACCTCTTCAGGGTTCACAAGTTTTTTTCTACGATTTGGGGAAGGAGGTCACACTCAAAGAAGAAGTCAAACTTCAACATCCAAATAGACCAGAACTTGCACCTTCAATTTCCCCTGACAGCAATGCAGATTACTCTGATTTTCCTTCCTTCAGCAATGTTCTTTACGCAGGGGATTATTGCCTTATACAATTTTTCTCTACTATTCCAACTGCAAAAGTAGCTGAACTTAAATCACTATCTGAGCAATACTTTACCACATCAGAATACAAAGAGGCATCAAAACAATATGTGAAACCATATTTTATATTAGTAAAAAATGGAAAGCAGGTTGGAATAATAAATGAACTTCCAGTCAATGGAACAGTGGAATTTTTGGACAAGAATGGGGTTATTTATATCAATGACAATATCAGTCCTAAAGTAGAACGTGACTATAATCTTTTTTACAAAGTAAAAATCAAAGAGTAAAAACCATAAAGCAAAAACGGCCTGGGAAATTATACCCCGGCCGTTTTTTATATATGTATAGTTGGTTTAGATTCATGTTATATTTTTCAAACTCTATGCCAAAACCTTAATCAAAATAGAAACTTACACCGATTGATGGTTGAATCATGTTAAAAGTGGATCTTTTTGGGCTATATTCAAAAGTGCCATTAACTTGCCCATCAGGATCTGGAGCATAGTTGACATCACCTTTTGTAAGATATTCAAGTCTTCCAGTGTTTTGATACATCAAGCGGAATTCAAGGTTTGCATTGATAGCACTTCCCAAAGGAATCATTACTCCACCACCTAGCTGACTCAACCTAGTCCAATTGCCCATATCTCGCTCTTGCTCAATAGGCTCGGACACTGCATCTTCACGAATCTTAAATCTTGTATATCCATACATTGCTCCCATTTGGGCTTCTACAAATGRAAAAACCTTGCCATATACTTGAGGRAAAAACCTAAATACTCCCGCCATACTTAGTGTATTATTGTTTCTTCTAAGTCGAAGTTCATCATTGAATCCTACATAAAGGTCATTTCTTTTTTCCAGCTGCGTCCCGTAAAGGCCATAACCTAAACTCACACCAATTTCAAAAGGTAAATTTGGAACTTGATAATTTGTGAAAAATGCCAATTCAGGTACAACCAACCTTCCTGACTCCTGATAAAAATCTTGGGTTGCAATTCCACTTTTAAATTGAATACCCCAAAGCATATCTTGGGATTTTAGTGGGAGTAAACAAAAAAAGAATGGTATAATTAAAAGGGATTTTTTCATAATTGACTTGGTGTTTGATTTGTTTAACGACTGAAAAAACACATTCGTTATAAAATTTTTAAGTAGCTGATAAATTGATTGTTAAATAAAATTTGAAGTAATTAAAAAAAAATTGGGGAATCATTTGTATTTTTAGTTTTGGGGGGAGTAAATTAAGAGTGCTAAACTTTTGATGTCGACAAAAGAATGTTTTTCAAGTTCATGCTTCGTCTTCCGAGTGGGAAGAAGCTTACTTTAAAGTTTATTAAAATGAAAAGTAAAATTTTATTTAGTTTACTTGTTGGAGCAATGGTGCTTTTGTGGAATCCATTAAGATCTTCAGCAGGAGGGTCTTGTGCAAATGCAAGATGTCATTCAGCTGGGATGGGTTATTGTTTGGAAGGTCATGCAATAAGTATAAGAAAATCATGCGACACTCTTAATTGTATTTTTGGTATACATAGTGAATGTGGGTCAGATGATACTGTATCTCCTGAAGAAGGGCTTTAATTACTAATTTATTTCTCAGATTATCACTTAAATTATTTTTGAGTGATAATTTTTCTTTTAAAACATGAAACATTTATTAAAAGTTTTAATGATCGGTTTTTTGATCAGCTGTTCTAAATCTAAAAAGGATTCGTTTTTATCAATATCATCACAACAAATAAGTAATAAAATTATTAGTGTTAATATTGATCGAATAGACTTAGAAAGTAACAGTTTGTTTGGAGTTGGGGATTCTTTTTTGCAAAATGGCAAAATATATTTTCTTGATAGGTTAAATGTTCAACTATTACAATTTGATGCAAATGGTAAATTTGAAAAAGCACATATAACCAGAGGAGAAGGACCATCAGAGATTCAGAGGTTTGAATCTTTTACTACTGATGGAGATTATAAATATTTTCTAAGTGGATATACGCTTTACGAATTTGATCAAAAAAATGAACTTACCAGTAGGACAGTTTTGGATTTCTACCACAGCAGTTCAATGAAAGAAATGGAATCCAATCCCCAACCCGACGATCCTGGAATTTATGAGGTGAAATATGTCAACAATGAAATATTCGTACGGGATGGGAAGTTTTACATCAAAATAGAAACTTCTAATCCAAAGTTGAATTTCTTGATGCATGATAAGTATTATCAGGAAACAGCCAACTATGGTGAGTTTGATTTGAAAACTGGCAGGATTTTAAGAATACTTGGGAAGAAGCCACCCATTTACCTCAATTACAAATACATTCCACATTTTGATTTCTATTATCATGACATTACTGATGAAGATATCTTCATCAGTTTTGAACCAGATTCTTTGATCTATATAGCTGATAAAGATTTTAATTTCAAAGAAGCTTTTGGAGTTAGTGGTAAAGGGATGCTGCAAGATTATATTCAAGTTAATGATTTGGGGGATTATGATACCTACTGGAGACCAAATCGAACTCAAAAGGGCTTTTACAGGCATGTCAAATATGTTCCAGAAGATGATTTACTGTTTAGAACTTATACACTGGGCGTAGCGGACAAGACGAGTTTCGATTATGGAGATAACCCACAGCGGATGCAGATTTACAAAGAAAAGGTCTTGATTGGAGATGTAGAAGTGCCAAATTATTTTAAGGTAATCGGTAAAATAGGTGAATACTATTATGCTGATGGATCTGGCGGAAATCCAGATAATGAGGAGATTGTTGTTTATAAATTTAAATTGGATTAAATGTGAAATACGTTTTTTCTCTGGTCTTATTGATGTTAATTACTTGGGAAGTTGATGCCCAAACTTACACCTTTGCTGTCAAGCGTGCGGCGGATGCTGAACCGGTGAGGTATGCACATATTCAAATCAGCAATTCACTTCAAGGAGTTGTTACAAATGAAAATGGGCTTGGTACCTTAACAATTCCTTCCAAATATTCGAATGATGAGGTCAAAGTGTCTTTTATGGGATATGATGTGAAGGTCTTGCAAATCAATAAACTCAAACCTGATCAGATTAATGAGGTCTTGCTAGAGGAATATGATATTGAATTGAGCGGGGTTTCCGTTGTGGATATTGGGATCAGTCCATCTGATTTCTATCTCAAGACCATAGACATGGTGGATAAAACTTTCTACACCAAAAGTTATACGGGATTAGCAAGTTATTCTGAAAAGGTAGTTGAAGATGGTGAAGCGACTTTTAATTATGAGGTCGAAATTTTATATGATTCACAAGGTTTTAGAAAAGCTACTGGTAGGAATGAGTTTATCAATAATGATGATGCTTACTTGAGGAAATTCATCAAAATAGAAGGAGAACAAAAATATTCGCATAATTCTGTTGGAGATTTATTGAACTTTAATTTCCCTAATGGTAGACTTGGATATGTTCATGACACATATTTATATAGTTTCTTGATTAATAAAAATGGAATAGAAAAGCAGTTGCTTTACAAACCAGAGACAGAAAAAGTTTTAAATTGGATTTTTGAAGAGCTGCAAGAAATTGATGGAGAAAAATTCGTCAAGTTAGTTTTTAAAGGTAAAAATGGGCATATCAACTATTGGGTCAATATTGAAACTTATCAAATAAAAACAATTGAAAGAAAAATAATTAGAAACACGTCTGAATTTCAGCATCAGGTGCAAGGTTATGCAAAAGGAGACCTTGAATTAAGAATTGATTATTTTGTGGTAGATGATTTGTCTTATGTGAAGCAGGTCGAAATGGACGAATTGAAAAGAATTGGTATTTCTCCAGAACTAGGTACAAAAAGAGTTTCGGGAAAACTTGTCTTCCATGAACACACCAATGAAAAACCCGACAAGAAAACTAAGATCGAAATTGATTTTCTGGACACAATCGTAATGAAAAAGGAAAATCAATAATCCAAGCCCTCGAAAACCTGCTCCAAATCCAACACAAAACCTTTGATGGCCGTAGATTCTACTTTATGGCCAATGGTGTAAAGTTTGGAAGGGACATACTTTCCATCCATCAATGTATATGTGAATAGCGTTTTTTCAGAAGGATGAATAATCCAATATTCCTTGACACCACTTTCTTCATAGACCTCATATTTGTTGATCAACTCTTTTTGGTTGTTGCCCGGAGAGAGTATTTCTATAATCAAGTCTGGTGCACCTACACAACCCATTTCGTCCAGTTTTTCCAAATTGCAGATGACGCAGATGTCAGGTTGGACGACGGTATAAATGTCTTCATTCTTTTTTGACTCTACAGGAAGTCTTACATCGAATGGAGCCGTGAATACTTTAGATTTCTTTCCTTGAAGAAAATTAAAAAGCATATTTGAAACTGTTCCAGAAACTTCTTGATGAACCCTCCTAGGAGCAGCTGCTTGTTTGAATATTTTTCCCTTGATCAATTCCACCATTTCCTCCAAATCCCATGAAAGGTAATCGGCATACGAATATGATCCATATGCAGTGTAAGGTTCGTTCACGATGTTTTTTTCATCTTTCGCTTCCATAATGTTAATTTATTAAAAATAAGATAAATAAGGAAGAATCTTTTCAGGCGTTTGTTACTCTCTCGGCTTCTCGCAAAGCACAGCAAAGGAGCAAGGTTCGCAAAGTCTGTAACGTTCTGAAAATAGTATGCAATCTATTCATTGTTTTTTTGAGACATGTTTTTCTTGTGGGAATTCATGATTCGACATTTAAAATTCAATATTCTACAGTTTTTTAATTTTAAACTCCGAATCATGAATCTAGAATTCGCTTGGGACTTGATGGCAACCCCATTTATTACATTTTTGTCATATGTTTGCAAATTAGGGCTCTCTAGGAGCTCTCAAATCTGTCTAGCTTCTCGTCTCTCGCTTCTCGCTTCTCTCCATCAATAGCTCTTAAGCCTCAATAACTTTTCTTTAAACCGCTCTACCGGAAGAAAATTTTTCTCCAAGTTAGGAGCAAAAGGCACAGGAGTATCCAAGCTACCCTCCCGCATCACAGGTGCGTCCAGCAATTCAAAGCAATGTTCAGAGATCCATGCGCAGATTTCTCCACCTATGCCTCCTGTCAGACAATCTTCTTGTAAGAAAATTACTTTCCCTGTTTTTTCAACTGTCGCTTTGACTGCTTCTTTGTCCCAAGGAAGTAATGTCCTCAAATCCAAAATATCTGCTTCAATTCCCAATTCCTCTACTGCTGTTTTCGCCCAATGAACTCCCATCCCGTAGGTAATAATGGAAACTTCTTGGCCTTCTGATACAAGTTTGGCTTTTCCTACTTCTATGGTATAGTAGTCGTCAGGGATCTCAGCTGAAAGAGACCTATAAAGTGCCTTATGCTCAAAATACAAGTATGGGTTAGGGTCTTCCAAAGCTGCGTTCAGCAATCCTTTGGCGTCATATGGATTGGAAGGATAAATGATTTTCAAACCTGGTGTATGGAAAAACCAAGCTTCATTGGATTGGGAATGAAATGGGCCAGCAGCCACACCTGCGCCTGTTGGCATCCGGATGACTACATCTGCATTTTGCCCCCAGCGATAATGGATCTTTGCGAGGTTATTCACGATTTGATTGAATCCTACAGAGACAAAATCAGCAAACTGCATCTCTACCATGGCTTTGTAGCCTTTTATAGAAAGCCCAAGTCCAGCACCGATGATAGCACTTTCACAAAGTGGTGTGTTTCTTACCCTTTCAGCTCCAAACTTATTCTTGAAACCATCTGTGATTTTGAATGCACCGCCATATTCACCAATGTCCTGTCCCATCAAGACCAAGTTGGGGTATTTTTCCATAGACTGCCTCAGTCCATCAGAGATGGCATCAATAAACCTTTTCTCTGTCCTTTGATTGCTTGAAGGGATGATCTCCTTTTGCTTAAATGGGAAAAAGAGATCCTCTAACTCTTCTTCTGAATTTGGTTGAATAGCGCTCTCGGCAAAAGCTATATCAAGCCCTTTGTTGATTGCAGATTTGATTTCTGAAATCATTTTTTCATTTTTCTCAGGACTCAATACGCCCGATTCCAATAGAAATCTCTCGTAATTCTCCACGGGATCTTTGAGCGACCATGTTTCCATCAGTTCTTTGGGGACGTATTTGGTTCCCGAAGCTTCTTCATGCCCTCGCATCCTAAATGTGATGGCCTCTACCAACACTGGCCTTGGGTTTTTTCTAATGTCTTCTGCTAGATTTTTGATGCAATCATATACTTCCAACACATTGTTTCCATCTACCCTGACAGTTTCCATTCCATAGCCTGGCCCTTTTTCTGTAAAGTACCGAAAAGCAAACTGCTCCTCACTTGGTGTGCTCAATCCATAGCCATTGTGCTCCACCACAAAAATAACTGGTAACTTCCACACTGCTGCCACATTCAACCCTTCATGGAAATCGCCTTCCGAACTAGCACCATCTCCGGTAAAAACAAGTGTGACTTTTTTTTCTTTTGATAACTTGTGTGCCAATCCAATTCCGTCAGCGATTGCCAATTGCGGTCCCAAATGTGAGATCATCCCAACTATATGATGCTCTCTGCTTCCAAAATGGAAAGATCGATCACGTCCTTTTGTAAAGCCTGATTTCTTCCCCTGAAACTGCGCAAACAGCCTTTCAAGCGGAATCCCTCTTCCTGTAAAAATGCCTAAATTTCTGTGCATTGGAAGTATGAATTCATCGTTTTCAAGTGCATTTACTGCACCTATTGAAATTGCTTCTTGACCCCATCCACTAAACCATTTCGATATTTTTCCCTGTCTGAGTAAAATCAACATTTTCTCTTCAATTTTCCTTGGAAAAAGTAATGATCTGTAGAGATCAAGTAAGGTTTCATCATTATAGTTTTTCCGATCAAAAACTACAGGAGTACCTGCGAAAATTTCTCTATCCATAATGGGTCTATTTTAATGTCACAAAATAGAGTTTTCTATTCAATTTCCGAACGATTTGAGGCAAGATTCCTTCGCATCGGGAATCTTTCGTTAAATTAGCTAAATGGTAGAGCTTCAGATTAAAAATATGGTTTGCCCAAGATGCGTAATGGCTGTTGAAAACCTAATGGTTGATAAACACATTGCTTTTGAAAAGGTGGTTCTCGGGAAAGTGTTTTTTCAAGAAAAACCAAACAAAGATGAAATGCTTGTTTTTGAGGAGGGTTTGATTAAGATGGGTTTTGAAATCTTGCAGGATAAGGACGTCAAAAAGATAGAGAAAATAAAAACAAGTCTTCACCAATTACTGCAAAAAGAAGAAATTCCCTCAGGATTTAGTTTGTCAGAATACATCAAATCGATCTTGAATGAAGATTACAGTAAGTTGAGCCATCTTTTTAGCAGTATTGAAGGAGTTACAATTGAAAAATTCTTCATATCCCTTAAAATCGATAAAGTAAAAGAGAGTCTGTTTTATGAAGAAATTTCTTTGAGCGAAATTTCCTACAAATTAGATTATAGCTCAGTGCAACACCTTTCTTCTCAGTTCAAAAAGATCACTGGAATGACGCCATCAGAATACAAAAAAATGGTCAAGAAAAGCCCACAAGGATGGAAATAGAGGGCGGAATTGAAGATTTTAAAAGTTGAAAAGTAAGAAGATAAATATAGATTTGTAGGACTTGAAAATTGTTTTAAGTTTGAAAAAAGCCGCCTATACTTTTTCTGTGTTGAAAGATTTTTGCTGCTCTGATACTATTGGGATAGAATTTTTGTACAGGCTCTTTGTAAATCTTTTATGGCACTAAATTCATGAAAAAAGCAAAAGCGTCGATTCACATCGACGCTAAAAAGTAATGCAAGGAGTTGAAAAAATGTTCGTTTGCTGTACGAGTTCAAAAGTAGAAAGATTCTATTCATCCGAAGCAAACAAATCATTAAGGATGTTTTAAATAAAAGGCAATCCAATCTAAGATTGTTAATATTTTGGTAATACAGACTCTTGTGTGACCTTCTGATGCGGGTTTATATTTTCAAAATATGATTTCAATACTTTTTAGATATTTTTCAGGAAATTGAATGATTAAACATTTTTGAAGTCTCCAATTTATAGAAGAACCACAAGTTCCTTTAAATTCCTTACCTTTGCCCCCAAAGTAAGATATCAGTGAAAGCGAGAACATTAAAAAAAGATAAAGTCAATATCATCACCATGGGGTGTTCCAAAAATTTGGTTGACTCAGAGGTGCTTTTGACACAACTTAAAGGCAACGGCATCAATGCCAGCCATGAATCAAATAAGGACGATAACAATATAATTATCATCAATACCTGTGGGTTTATTGACAATGCAAAACAGGAGTCTATAGACACAATACTCCAGTATGTAGATGCAAAGGAGCAAGGTTTGGTGGATAAAGTTTATGTCACCGGTTGCCTTTCTCAGCGCTATAAGGATGATTTGGAAAAAGAAATACCTCAAGTGGATGCGTTTTTTGGGACTAGAGATTTGCCGGCTATTTTGAAAAAATTCAAAGCAGATTACAAGCATGAACTGGTAGGCGAGCGTTTATTGACTCATGCCTCCCATTATGCTTACATGAAAATTTCTGAAGGTTGTGATAGACCTTGTTCTTTTTGTGCGATTCCATTGATGCGTGGAGGTCATATCTCACGCTCTATTGAAGACTTGGTAAAAGAAGCTGAACACAAAGCTGCCAATGGAACCAAAGAATTGCTCTTGATTGCACAAGATTCAACCTATTATGGTCTTGATTTATACAAGAAAAGAAGATTGGCGGATTTGATGCGAGCCCTATCAGATGTAAATGGCATTGATTGGATCAGATTACATTATGCATATCCGACTGGTTTTCCAATGGATGTGATCGACGTCATGAAAGAAAGACCAAACATCTGCAACTATTTAGATATTCCATTGCAGCATGGGTCCACTTCAGTATTGAAAACAATGCGTAGGGGTACGACTAGGGAGAAGCAGGAAGAATTGATACATTCTATCAGGGATGTGATGCCAGATATCGCTATCAGGACTACTTTGATAGCAGGACACCCTGGTGAGGGAGAAGCAGAGTATCAGGAAATGGTTGACTTTGTTGAGAGGATGAAATTTGAGCGCTTGGGTGTTTTTGCATATTCTCACGAAGAAAATACACATGCTGGCTCGATGGAAGACATTATTCCACAAGAGGAAAAACAAGCCAGGGCAAATCACCTGATGGAAATTCAAGAGCAGATTTCTTATGACCTCAACCAAGAGAAAATCGGCAAAACCTTTAAAGTTTTGATTGATAAAAAGGAAGGTGGACACTTTGTGGGTAGGACAGAGTATGATTCTGTAGAAGTTGACAACGAAGTGCTTATTGACGCAGCCAAGCATTATTGTAGAGTTGGTGATTTTGTAGATGTCAAGATTACAGATGCTACAGAATTTGACTTGTATGGGGATGTCTTGAATTCCTAAAAAGATAAGATTAAGAAATCATCACAATTAATTCATATTGTGATGATTTTTTGTTTTCAGACATAGCGTAATTTGCAAACAAAAAACATGAAAAAATCACTCCTTTTTGCTTTAATTTTTATCCCCATGATCTCCAAAGCCCAGTTTTCTTACGACCTGCAAGGCCACAGAGGCTCAAGGGGATTGATGCCTGAGAATACTATTCCAGCTATGATCAAGGCTTTGGATTTGGGGGTTACTACACTTGAATTGGATTTGGCTGTGACAAAAGACGGGGAAATAATTGTGTCGCATGAACCTTATATGAATCCTTTGATTTGCTTTACCCCAGAAGGAAGTGAAATAAAAGATGGTGATAAAAGCCATAATATCTACCAGATGACTTTTGAGGAGGTGAAAAAATACGATTCTGGGACGAAATTTCATGCTGGTTTTCCTCAACAAGTGAAATTTCATGTCACTAAACCTAGACTCAAGGATCTTTTTGAAGTAGTAGAAAAATATGTGGCAGATCATAATCTGCCTTCACCTTATTATAATATTGAGATCAAAAGTAGCGTCGAAGGCGATGGTGCTTATCATCCTGCTCCAGCTGAGTTTTCAGATATGGTTTATAAATTGATCGATTCGAGTGTTTCTTGGGAGCGGGTGAATATCCAATCTTTCGATTTCAGGGTTTTGAAATACTACAACCAAACATATCCAGATGTAACATTGGCAATGTTGATAACAGATGCGACCAAATCTAAAGCGCAACTGGAGGAACTTGGATTTCAGCCTCAGATCTATTCCCCATATTTCGTGGCACTCAACCAAGAGACTGTCAAAGAATTGAAGGAGAAAGGTATGAAAATCATCCCATGGACAGTCAATACCACAGAGCAAATGCAAAAACTATTAGATATGGGTGTTGATGGAATAATTACAGATTTTCCAAATTTGGCTCCGAAGCAGTAGTAGTATTTGCTTATTATACAACAGGCCTTAGAATCATCCATAGTGATTTTGAGGCCTGACTCTTTTTAAATTACCTCGGACTTTAAGATTATATGCTTATTTTTGGCTTTTCTTAATCAAAAGTAAAGCATGAAGATTGTAGAAGTAAGCAGCCCTGCGCATCAAAAGGAGTTTATAGAAATGGCGGTTCAGTTGTACAAAAATGAACCCAACTGGATCCGGCCTTTGGACAAAGATATTGAGGGTCTATTTCATACCGATACCAACAAGCTTTTCAAACTTGGAGCAAAAGCAAGCAGATGGTTACTTTTGAATGATAAAGGAAAAACTATCGGAAGGGTAGCCGCTTTTGTAAATCCTAAATGGAAAGAAAAGCAGCCTACAGGAGGCATGGGTTTTTTTGAATGTATCAATGACCAAAAAGCAGCATTTTTGTTAATTGATACTGCCAAAAACTGGCTTGCTCAACAAGGAATGGAAGCCATGGATGGGCCAGTCAATTTTGGAGAAAGGGATAAGTGGTGGGGACTCTTAGTCCAAGGATTCTCTCCCCCTAATTACAATATGCCTTGGAACTTCTCTTACTATAAGGATTTTTTTGAAGCTTATGGTTTCAAGATTTACTTTAAGCAATTCACCTATATGCGTCCTGTACAAGGTGTAGGATTTGATAAGAAAATGATAGAAAGAGCCAATAAAATAATCGGTGATCCAGATTTTGAATTTAGGCATATTTCTGGAAAAGAACTTTCTGAAAAGGCTCCTGAATATTTCATGACAGTATATAATAAGGCGTGGGCCAGACATATGGGGAAAAGTCTGACATTACGTGAAACACAACTGATGTTTGGAAAGATGAAGCCGATCATGGATGGGAGGTTGATTTACTTTGGTTTTTATAAAAAAGAACCAGTTTCTTTCTTCATCAATATCCCAGAGATTAATCAACTCTTCAAATATGTCAATGGGAAAATGGACTTGATAGGGAAATTGAAGTTTGTTTGGAACAAGATTTTCAATCCCCCAAACAAAATGCTCGGTCTTGTATTTGGTGTTGTGCCAGATTTTCAGGGAAAAGGTGTGGAAAGTGCCATGATAATGGCTTACAATGAGAAATTCGCAAAACATGATTCTTTCCCGTATAAAACAATCGAAATGAATTGGATTGGGGATTTCAATCCAAAAATGATGCGCGTATGTGAGCAATTGAATGCTGAAATCTACAAGACGCATCATACCTACAGGTTTTTGTTTGATAGAGAAAAGCCATTCGAAAGACACCTGATTTTTGAGTAAACATACGAATGAGGATTCCTGAAATTCATAAAGCAAAAGAAATAGACAATCGACGAAATTAAATGCTATAATTTTAACACACTCACCTTTTGGTCAATAGTGGTAATAGGAGGAATAGCGAGCGTATTAAAATGAAAATAATAAAAAGTAAATAAATTGAGAATGAAGAAGTACGACGTAACAGGCATTGGAAATGCACTTGTAGATATTGAATTTAAAGTAAAAGACCAGTTTTTTATTGATAATCAAGTTGAAAAAGGCTTGATGACATTGGTAGATGAAGACCGTCAGAATAGTTTGATGCAGGTGATCAATACCGAAGAAGCAAAAAAACAATGTGGAGGATCTGCAGCCAATACAGTGATTGCAGTGAGTCAATTTGGTGGTAAATCATATTATTCCTGCAAAGTGGCAAATGATGAATTGGGGAAATTCTTTGTTGCAGATATGAAGGAAGCGGGTGTTGATAATAATTTGAATCCAGAAAAACTTGAAGAGGGAATTACAGGAAAATGTCTTGTGATGGTGACCGAAGATGCTGAACGTACTATGAATACGTTTTTAGGAATTACACAGACCTACTCTATAGCAGATGTTAACGAGTCAGCGATCAAAGATTCTAAATATCTCTACATAGAAGGGTATCTAGTGACTTCCGAAAACGGAAAGGCAGCTATGCGTCATGCTAAAAAAATAGCCGAGGAAAATGGTGTGAAAGTGGCAATGACTTTTTCTGACCCTGCGATGGTTAAGTATTTCAAGGAAGCATTTGATGATGTAATTGGCCATAGTGTAGATGTGCTATTTGCCAATGAGGAAGAGGCGATGCTATACACAGGGAAGGATAACCTCAAAGAAGCTCGTGAGGAATTGAAAAAGGTAGCTAAACATTTTGTGATTACGCAAGGGAAAAATGGCGCTATGATCTATGATGGGGATACTTTTATTGACATTGAGCCTTATGCTACTACAGCCGTTGATAGCAATGGAGCAGGTGATATGTTTGCGGGTGCATTTATGTATGGGATCACCAATGGACATTCTTATGCTTCAAGTGGAAAACTTGCATCTATGGCTAGTTCAAAAGTTGTCAGCCAATTTGGGCCAAGGTTGAAATGGCACGAAGCAAAAGATGTTTTATCCAAATTGAATCCTTAAACAAACAAAAATCCCTTCTGAATTAATTTCAGAAGGGATTTTTTATAAATGCGATTGATTCACTAAAATCATAAATCCTATCAGGTTTTATGATTTTCAATTAGTTGTTAGAATTAATCAAGTAAAACCTGGAAGGTTTTTTCTCAATATAAATCAACTGATTATTACAATATGTTGCGGATTTTAGCGGTTTACTAAAAATCAATATTTTCTGAGTCAATCAATTCCACCCACCTTTTCATTTTTTTCTGAATTACTTTAAAGTGATGTCTATCCTCCTCTGTGATAAGAGAAATAGCTTCTCCTTCTGATCCTGCCCGACCTGTACGGCCAATTCTGTGGATATAATCTTTTGGAGATCTAGGTAATTCGAAATTCACAACATATGGTAAAAATTTAATATCGATTCCTCTAGCGGCCAAATCAGTAGCAACAAGCACTCGGAGTGCGCCACTTTTGAATTGTTTCAAAGCTTCAGTTCTGCCCCCTTGACTTTTGTCTCCATGAAAAGCCATCGCCTGAATCCCATTCTTATTCAGTTTTGCCGTTAAGTTATCAGCCGCTCTTATCGAAGAGGTAAATACCAGGACCTGATTCCAGTTCCCGTCTAAAATCAAATGTCTTAAAAGAGGCCCCTTTTTTTCTTGACTGACAAGATATGCTGATTGTGCTATGAGATCTGGAGTAATTTCTTCAGATTTGATTTCGATTTTAATGGGATCCGTGAGCAGTTTGTCTATCAAAAGTGCCACAGAATCCTCCATTGTTGCGGAAAACAAGATATTTTGTCTTTTCTTTGGTAAGCGAGACAAAATCTCATCGACCTCCTCCTTGAAGCCCAAATTCAAAACTTTATCTGCCTCGTCCAATACTAGCGTATTTAGATCTGAGATTGATATAGCATTCTTTGAGAGTAGATCCAATAATCTACCAGGAGTAGCTACTAATATATCTGTGCCATTTAGCTTCATCATTTGAGGATTGATGGAAACACCCCCAAAGACTGCCATGCTTTTCACTTTTCTTGGTAAGTGTTCACTAAAGACCCGTATTACATCTTCTACTTGGGCAGCCAATTCTCTAGTTGGCACGATGATAAGAACAGGAATGCTTCTTCCTTTATTAATTTCTTTTTTTTGTATTGCTTCTAAAATAGGAAGGATGTAGGATGCTGTTTTCCCAGATCCGGTCTGAGCAATTCCAAGTACATCTCTTTTTTTAAGAATTGCTGGAATAGCTTCTACTTGGATTGGGTAGGGATTCTCGTAGTGTGCTTTGTCAATAGCCTCAAGGATACCTGGAGAAAAACCTAAGTCAGAAAATTTCATGTAATTTTATTGATTTAATGCAAATGTAGGTTTTATTTTTTTCTATCCTTTCTTAAATACTAGTTAGTAAATGGATTTGATTAGCTAGTTCCTAATTTTAGTTTTCTGATAATTTCATAATTGTCCATCGATCTAGCCTGAAAAATTAGTGACTCCAATCTATTTGAACCACAATTTTACTTTTTAACCCTAACTCAAGATCACGCAATTAGATTGTGATTTTAGATAAATCAATTTAATTGTGTAAAAATACCGTTTGTAATATTTTTATAAAATTAAGTGAACTTTATTAAAAAAATTACTTAACTTTTAATCGATATTTAACCAGTAATATGAAATTTTTGAATCCATGAAAAATAACCGTAGAAATTTTCTCAAAAAAATAGGGGTGACTGGTGTTGCGGCAGCAGTTACTCCTATGGTTTTTGCTGAAAGTACTCCATCAAAAATGATTTTGACTAGAAATCATTTTGATTTAAATGAAAAACCACTGTCCCTCGCTCTGATTGGAGCTGGAATTATGGGGGTTCAGGACATGCAGACAGCTTTAATGCACCCTAATGTCAAAGTAGTTGCTGTTTGCGATCTTTATCAAGGAAGGTTAGAAGATGCAAAAAATAGATGGGGAGAAGACTTGTTCTTGACAAAGGAGTACACAGAGATCTTGAAAAGAAATGACATTGATGCGGTGCTGATAGCCACACCTGATCATTGGCATAAGCAGATCAGTATAGATGCTTTGAATTCAGGTAAGCATGTCTATTGCGAAAAACCCATGGTACATTCTGTAGAAGAAGGTGAGGATGTTATCAAAGAATGGAAAAAGTCTGGTAAAGTGATGATGGTAGGGAGTCAAGGCGTTTCCTCTTTGGGAAATGAAAAAGCTAAGGAGCTTTTGGCTGCAGGAGCTATCGGGGATATTGTTTATGCTGAAGGTTTTTGGGCAAGGCATTCCCCTGAAGGCGCATGGCAATATAACATCCCAAAAGATGGAAATAAACAAACTGTAGATTGGGAAAAATTTATTTCAAATACAAATAAGAAACCATGGGATCCATTGAGATTTTTTAGGTGGAGAAATTACCTTGATTATGGTACGGGAATGTCTGGTGACCTATTCGTTCACCTTTTCTCTAGTCTGCATTTTATTACAGATTCATATGGCCCAGACAAGATTTCTGCCATGGGAGGATTGAGATATTGGGAAGATGGCAGGGAAGTGCCTGACGTCCTTTTGGGTATATTCAATTATCCAAAATCAGAAAAGCATCCTGGGTTCAATCTTTCTTTAAGGTGTAATTTTGTAGATGGTACAAGTGGAACTACATATCTTAGAATTGTGGGCACGAAGGGTTCAATGGATGTGAAATGGGAAGAAGTGGTTGTCAAACTCAATGGTGGAGCAGCTTTGGAAGAAGATCCTTTCTTGAAAGAGCAAGCACTTTTGAGAGGAGAAACAGACACAAGGGCTAAAATTCTCCCTCCTCGCGAAACTGTCTATGCCGCTGAGAAAAAATACAAAGGTGCACATTATGATCATTTTGGTAATTTTTTCCACGCCATTAGGACAGACGGGGAAGTGGCAGAAGACCCTGTTTTTGGTTTCAGGGCAGCAGCGCCAGCATTATTATGTAATGACAGTTACTTTCAAAACAAATTCATCAACTGGGATCCAGTAAACATGAAAATAGTATAGGCAGAAATTTCATCTCACAAAAGTTTTAAATCTAGAGTAAATAGTAAGTCTTGTGAGGTTTTATGTTACCACGAAAAAGAAAATTTATAATTATATGGAAAAGAAGTTAATCTATTTGGGTATAACTGCATTGCTGATGGCCTGTAGTTCCGAAAAAAAGACAGAAAGTTTAGAAGAGACACCCGTTGAGGTCAGAGAAGACAATACATTAACAGATGAAGAAAAAGCCGAAGGTTGGATGCTTTTGTTTGATGGTGAAAATGTAGATGGTTGGAGAGCTTACAATGGAGATAGTTTTCCAGAAGGGTGGACAGTAGAAGAAGGGGCTTTGAAAGGTCTTGGTCTTGGTGGAGATATAGGAGGTGATATCGTATTTGGAGCAGTTGAGTTTTCTGAGTTTGAATTGGAGTTTGATTGGAAAATTGGTGAAGGGGGTAACAGTGGTGTTTTTTATCATGTAGTGGAAGGGGAGCAATATAAAGCACCATATTATACAGCTCCAGAATATCAAGTTATCGATCAATTAGGTTTCCCTCAAAAGTTGGAATTGTGGCAATCAATTGGAGCTGATTATGCAATGTATGATCCGGATTTCGAAGGAGCAGTAAAGTCAGCAGGCGAATGGAATTCCTCCAAGATTGTATTTTCCGAAAAAGGTGCCAGTTATTGGTTGAATGGGAAGAAAACAGTTGAGTTCGTTCCTTATTCAGAAGATTGGAATCAAAGAAAGAATAGTGGTAAATGGGATGAATACCCCGATTATGCCATGTCTAAAACAGGCTTGATTGGCCTACAAGATCATGGTAGTGCAGTTTGGTTCAAGAACATTAAAATAAAGAGACTATGAAAACTTTAATTACAACTTGCTTCTTTTGTTGTTTGGTATTGGCTTTTTTGGGCTGCAAGTCAGATACTGAGATTTCCTTATTCAACGGCAAAGATTTAAATGGCTGGACTATTTATGGTACAGAGAAATGGTATGTTGAAGATGGGTTGCTAGTTTCTGAGAGTGGTCCTGACAAAGCTTATGGATACCTCGGGACCAACGAGAGTTACAAAAACTTCGAATTGAACCTTGAGTTCAAGCAAGAGGCAGATGGCAATTCTGGAGTTTTCATTAGGTCCACTGTGGAAGGAACTACCGTTTCTGGCTGGCAGGTGGAGGTCGCTCCTCCAAATCTGCATACAGGAGGTATTTATGAATCTTATGGAAGAGGGTGGTTGATAAAGCCTGAGGCAGAAAAGGAAAAGGCATTAAAATATGGAGACTGGAATAAAATGAAAATTGTAGTTAATGAAGGGAGGATCACCTCGTATTTAAATGGTGAAGAGATGGTAGATTTGGAAGATGAAAAAATTTCACAAGGAGAGGGGGGTATTTTACTTCAGATCCATGATGGTGGAGGTATCAAAGTATATTGGAGAAATATTGTTTTGAAACCTTTGTAAGCTTTTAAAGGGAGAGATTTGAAACCGCTCAAGTTAGAAATAGCTTGAGCGGTTTTTATTTCAAAACTTTTCTAATTGGTTTTCAGGTATTTTGGTAATGTTGTAAAAATACTTTGAGTATAGTAGTTGTAAAGTTGGGAAAAAGTTGCACTTTTGCAATCCCAAACGGGGGCAAGGTTGACACAGAAACACAGCGAGGGCAAAAAAGAATTAAATATTTTCAATCTTTTTTTTGCGGTTTTAAAAAACATTTCTACCTTTGCAAACCCAACTCGGAAGAGGGTTTGTGGAATAAGGCCTGAGAGGGTTTCAAGACACCGGAAAGTCGGTGTATAAGTTCATTGAAGTACTGTAAGACAAAGAGACAGAGACAAAGCCTTAGGGCTAGTTTCGCAATAATAGATAGAGAATATATATCCATTGGCGTCAGGAACAAAGAGATTATAAAGATCTCTACAAAAAACTTTACAATGGAGAGTTTGATCCTGGCTCAGGATGAACGCTAGCGGCAGGCCTAATACATGCAAGTCGAACGGGATTCG
>NZ_JAKZGO010000016.1 GCF_022549785.1 Belliella alkalica | reverse complement strand
CCAGCCATAGGATTATAATTAGCGGTTATCTAAAGTGTCCGCTAAAAAAACCAAAACCATTAATCAGAGGGGTCAATATGCTCCGGAATTTTGACCAAAGGGGGTCAACATGATCCGGAATCTTTATCAAATTCTTGCTTTAGGGGGTCAATATCCGCCGGAATGTCAGTCGAATCTGGCCAATCAGGCCACTTTCACTAAACAAAAACATTCCGATTCTGAGGGGTCAACATGCTCCGGAATATCCACCAGTGATTCTTTTAAAGAAAAATGGCTCAGTAGGTAAATAAGCTATTCTTCTCTTATCAAAATTTTCAGGAATTGAGATTAGCCCTTCATATTTCTCTATACCAACCAAACATTTGATAAATGTTGACTTCCCAGCACCATTTCTACCAATGATTCCGTGGATCATTCTTTCTTTGAAAGACCAAGAAATATTATTGAGAACATCTTTTCCCCCAAATTTTTTACACACATTTTTAAGAATGATCATAATGAAAAAGGTGCTTAATATTTGAAATAGCCTTATAATAAAAGATTGGAAATGTAATTAATGAAATTGGGAAGAATATAACAGAAATTGCCACTATAGTACCTTGCACGATACCAATCTCTTGAGGACAAGAAGCATATTTTGCCAAGACAACCAAACCTATGAATAACATCCCCAATATCAAAAAAACTAAAAATTCAATGTTCAATCCAAGTTTCAAAGTAATAATCAAAAACATTGGAAGCACCAATGACAATGTCAAAAATAAAGATTCCAAAACTTTCTTAAATAGAAAATCCTGAACTGATCTAACTTCAATTCTCAAATAACTTGAATCCTCTATATTTGATGAATAGAATGTCGATATCAAAGCAAACATTCCCAAAAAAGAAATAATGCTAAACTCATATAGCCAAGAATAATCAATAACTAAAACAGATAGATAAAGAGAAATCAATACCAGAATATTTTTTCTAAATCCTATCTGAAACTCAAAAGGATATTTAAAATAAGGTGTTGAGCTTTTTTTATACTAAAAAGTTCAAATCTAAAAAATGCATATATAAATGGAATAATTAAAACAAAAAATGACTCAAGATAATATCCATGGTAAACTACCCCAATAAAAAATGGTAAACATATCAAGCCATTTTCTACCAATCTAATCTTAATATTTTTACTTGTACCATAAATCATCTCAAGAAAAGATGATTTTTCAAAATTCACTCTTGATTGTAAAGTAAAAATCAGAGATGCTAAATAAATATATTGAGGAAAATAAAAATGCGTAAAATTAGAATATGATGCAAATATGAAAACTAAGGTTGAAAAGAGAAATCCAAAAATTGGGTTAATTCCCATTTCTCTAAATTTTCTAGAAATTGAAAATAATTCAATTTTGAGATATTCAATCATTGCAATAATTAATCTAACTTCAAAAAACAAAGAACTAATATACAAAAATATTTAACCTATAGCACTTACGAGCTTTATGAATTTAGTTGGATACATTCGTTTTGCTCAAAATAAATAAAACTGATAATAAAGACTATACAAAACTAATTCATGCCTTTACACTTACTTAAATAAAGCTCTTCTTCCAACTCTAATTCCTCGTAGCTTTCTCCCGCAATTCTGCGGGACAGGTTCTGCACCTCAGCAAACCTTTGCGAGCCTACATTTTATTTCCCCCAATTCTTCTCCCCTGCCTCTATCGCAAGCTCCAAAATATTCTGACGCGGTGGCAATGGACAGGTAGCAAAAGGAGTGAAAACACAAGGTGGGTTATAAGCTTTATTGAAGTCCAAAATCACAATGCCATTTTCATCGGCCTTCTGGGTATAGAGATAACGGCCTCCCCCGTATGTCTCAGCACCACTTGTGCCGTCAGCAAAGATCAAAAACAATTGATCTCCTTCTTCCAAAGCATCAATATTATATACCCTACCTTCAAACCCAAAGCTTAAATACCCTACTGATTTGGCAGCATAAGTTTGTCCCAAAACATTGGAAATTGGAATCTCTTTGGCAGGTTCATAAGGGATGAATTTTGCCTCAAATCTCCATTCTTTGTCAACTGGAAATCTATCAATCCCATGAAAATCACGAATCGTTTCTGACTCAAGGTCTCTCAACCTCAACCCGATCAAGTCCGATCTTTGCAATACATTTGCTCGAAATTGATTAAAGGAAATAGTAGGTGAGAAATTCATCTCAGGATCAAAAACCAAGGATTTTTCTGAAATTGATTCATTTCCAATCTGAATTCCATCTATCTCAGGATCAAAATACACTTGCTCAGCTACTCTCTCAAATGTCCCAAAAAACAAAGGAAAACCCTCTCCATCTACCAATAATTCAAAGCCTTCTTCAGTTCCTAGCCTGTTGGTATCTTGCTCAAACCAATACAAGCCAATCAAGTTCAACCAACCATTTTCTGATTTCAAAGATTCTATCCGATTATTATACCAGTTTTCTACTTCCTCCAAATGCGCTTCCTCTGTAATCGAATAGTGCAATTCCTTTTCTTTTTGACAAGAAGAAATAATGAAAGTCAATATAAATAAACCTGATAAGTACTGCTTCATAGATGAATTGAATTGCTAAAATTGATGATAAATTTATTGATGACTTCCCCGCTCTTAAACTTCCCGACCAGAAATTTCATTCTTTATAAAATCCTCAAACTTCCGAACTTCCAATGTATCTAACATTGTCCTTCGTAATTTTATTTTCGATTTCTCAGATTTTAAAATCAGAACATTATCTATTTTCTCGATAGTTTGCACTTCATCCATATCCATTTTCTTTTTGAAAAGGCTATGTTTGATAATTGTCTTTCCCACTATCTCAACATAAGGGATTTTGATTGAATAAAGTCCTGCCGCGATCCCTGCTAAACCAATTATTATCTGTGGAAATGCCGTAAACTTAGGGTAATCTGTAAATAGCCCAATCAGGCCAAATACAACCTGAAGAGCAGAGAAAAAAATCAAAACCTTATAAGAGTACTTGTCATAAATTTTCATAGGCTTTACATTGATCAAAGGAAGGTGTTTTTCTGAACTATCTATGCAATATAAGAAAATACTTATCCAAAATCTTAAGAAATTATAGAACAGAGATTGAACGGATTTGCTAGAGAATCACAGGTTATAAAAAATGAACATGGATTTACCGAACTTTGCCACTTACTAAATAAATGCCTGATTTAGTTTAAATCCGATAATAATTGATATTAGAAACTATTTAAATTAATTAATGGACTGATAACTAATCATCAAATAACTCTTGAGTGCTACACTAAGGCTCTCAAAAGTGAGGTAAATAACGATTATCCATGGTAAACTGAAAAAAAGGCTGACCACCGGCCAGCCTCTTATTTCATTTATTAACCATTAATTCAACAATTAAAATCTTATAATCCAAACAACCTTGGAAGCCATAAAGTCAAACCAGGCCATAAAGTAATCACGATCAATCCCAATATCATTGCTATAAAGAAAGGAATCAAAGGTTTGACGACTTTCTCGATACTGGTCTGGGCGACACCCACTCCTATAAAGAGCACCGAGCCTACAGGTGGGGTACACAAACCAATACAAAGATTCAAAATCATGATGATTCCAAAATGCACAGGATCTATTCCCAAAGCTGTAACTATAGGCAAGAATATCGGTGTAAAAATCAATACCGCCGGAGTCATGTCCATGAATATCCCAACAAATAAAAGCAAGATGTTGATCAGTAGAAGAATCACGAAGATATTATCACTGATAGACAACAAGGATTCTGAAATCGACTGGGGAATGTCTTCACTTGACATTACCCAAGACATACTCATGGATGTAGCGATCAAAAGCATCACAACTGCTGTAGTCTCAGAAGATTTTAGCAAAATGGAAGGAAGTTCTTTCCATTTCAATTCTCTATAGAAAAATGAAAGCGCCAAAGTGTAAATCACTGCAATAGCAGAGGCTTCAGTGGCAGTAAAAATACCACCTACAATTCCTCCCATCACTACGACCAATAGCATCAAGCTAGGAAGCGCTCTTAGAAACTTGCTCGTCAATTCTTTTAATGTAGTCGCTTGACCTCCTGGAAGATTTTTTCTTTTCACAAATACTGCTGCTGTCAACATCAACAATAAACCAATGAAAATCCCTGGGACATATCCTGCCACAAAAAGTGCAGCTATCGAAACTCCACCGGATGCCAAAGAGTAAACTATCAAAATGTTTGAAGGAGGAATGATCAATCCTGTCGTCGAAGCAGTAATGTTTACAGCTGCACCCAACTCTTTTGGATAACCTTCATTCTCCATTCTTTTTCCCAAAATCCCACCAATGGCAGAAGCTGCCGCCGCCGCAGAACCAGCTATTGCACCAAATAACATGGCCGCAATTACGTTTACATAAAGCAAGCCTCCTGGAAGCCTTCCTGTAATAGCTTTGGCCAATTCTATCAATCGGTTGGCAATTCCTCCCCGATTCATGATTTCACCTGCCAAGACAAAAAATGGAATGGCCAATAACGAGAAACTATCCAACCCTGTGCCCATTCTCTGGGCTATGGTAGTAGCTGATGGACCAGCAGCCACCGAAACCATCAAGGTCACAAGACTTGACAAACCCAAGCTCCATGCTACAGGCATTCCTATCGCCATCAATGTGACAAATGTCAATACAAGAATTATTATACTTATATACTCCATCTTAAACGTCGTTTTGGGTTTTGATCAAATGAAAAATTGCAGCTATTTGATAGTAAACCACCAAAATACCGCTTGCCGGAATGATCCCGTAGATGTAAGCCAAAGGAATCTGTAAAGTTGCAGACTTTTGACCCAACATATAGGTGATATAAACCAAGTTGCTACCTCCTAGGATCATCGCTGTTATCGCAAAAACCATGATGAGCACATTGATTAGGATCTGCAGTTTCATCTTCGCTTTTCCTTCCAATTTTCTCAAAACAATGTCTATTGCCAAATGTTGATTTTGGCCAGCTACGTACGCTGCACCCAACATTCCGAGCCAGATCAGCATGTAGCGTGAAAGCTCATCTGTGAAAGAGGAAGGATTTTGAAAAATATATCTTGATAAAACCTGCCAAGTAACATTCAAAACCATCGACCCCATCAAAACGATCAGGAGCCAAGAGATGATTTTATCTAAATTCTGTTTGTATTCTATGCTAAACATTTTTCTAATAGGTCTTGGGTTTTGAGGTTTGATTTAAGGTTGTTTCCTGATTTGATCTACAACTGAGTACAACTCCGGTTGAGTCACTTTCAAATCATCATACATACTTTCTACAGACGCCCTGAATTCATCCTGCTCTGGATAGACTATCGTAACTCCAGCTTTTTCCATTTCTGCCAAAGACTCCTCTACTGCTTCTGCCCAAATCTTGTATTGGAATTCAGCTGATTCATCTGATGCTTCTTGAAGCCATTGCTTTTCTTGGTCAGAAAGCAAATTCCAAACTTTGGTACTGATGATCATGATATCCGGTACGGCAGTATGTTCATTGATAGAATAGAACTTACAAACTTCATAATGTCTGGAAGTGTACAAACTTGGGGGATTGTTCTCAGCTCCATCCACGATTCCTTGCTGAAGTGCTGTGTATAACTCTCCATAAGAAACTGGCGTAGGAGAACCTCCAAAATTCTTGACCATATTGATAGCCGTATTGCTTTCCATCACCCGGATTTTCAAACTTTTCAAATCATCTGGCGATTCAACAGGTTTGGATTTGGTATAAAAACTCCTTTTTCCCGCATCATAATAACACAAACCTCTCAACCAAAAATCTTCACCATCAAGCAAAAGCTGTTTTCCTATTGGACCTTTTAAGACATGATCCCTATGTTCATCATTTTTGAACAGGTAGGGCATGCTAAATACTTGAAGCTTTGGAGCAAAACTTTCCATTACAGCAGAGGAGACTTTAGTCATTCCCAAGCTCCCAATTTGTAACAGTTCCACCAATTCCCTTTCAGATCCAAGTTGTTGGTTGGGGTAGATTTTGATGATCATTTCGCCATTGGACTTTTCTTTGACCCTATCGGCCAAAAACACCATTGCTTCATGAACAGGATGGGTGACTCCCAACCCATGTCCAAGTTTGATCACCCTCACTCCTCCCGGACCCTTGCAGGCAGAGAGAAAAAAGAATGAAATAGCGATTATGTAAAATATTCTAAATTTCATTTGAAAGCAATTTTGGGTTGTATCAGTTATGATCTAATGGTTTTAATCAATGCAATTGTAGCATTTATTTTTTCCTGAAGTATCTCGTACTGTCCCGATTCTATTATTTTTTTATCAAAAAGTTGGGAGCCCATACCTACGCAATGAACTCCAGAAGCAAACCATTCTGACAAATTTTCTTCTGTTGGTTCCACACCACCCGTAGGCATCATTTTCACAGCTGGCATGATTGATTTTACAGCTTTTATAAATCCCGCTCCTAGAAGGTTCCCCGGAAAAGCTTTGACTAGTTTGGCACCATAACTTTTAGCCTGAAATACTTCTGATACCGTAGCACATCCAGGTACCCAAAGCATTCCTTTCATATTACAGAAATGCGCCACCTCCGGGATCAGTGCTGGAGAAACTATAAAATCTGCTCCTGCAAAATTGAATCTTTGCGCATCGGATACCGTAAATATCGTCCCAATACCCAAGTACAGACCTTCAAATTGCTCACTGTATATTTTTAAGGCCTTGAATACTTCAAAAGCATTTTCTTCTCTATTGGTAAACTCAAAAACTCTTACTCCTGCCTCATAGGCCGATTTCAAAACTGATTTGGAAACTTCAATGTCCTTATGGTTGAATACAGGGATCATTCCTGTGTCTGTCATGGCTTGAAGGATGGTGTTGTGTTGGTTCATTTGTATTGTAGATTTATGATTGTAGATTTTAGTCCAGATAGCTATCGGGAAGATTTTGGTATTGTAAGATTTGAAGATTGAAAGATTTGAAAATTACAAGATTGGTAAATTGTTGTAAATGCTTGTCCGCCGTGGAGGATTATAAGGTTTGAAAGTTGGAATGTTTTAAGGTTGGCACTGCTCTTTCACCCTTTCTAATTCCTCCTTCATCCTTCCTAATTCACCCTTCCTAATTCCTCCTTCATCCTTCCTAATTCATCCTTTCCTACCTCAGCAGTTTTCCAACATTTTCACCTTTCACGAGTGATTTGACTTCGGCTAGGCTTACCAGATTGGCATCTCCAGGGATGCTGTGCTTCAACACGGATGCTGCTACTCCAAACTCCAAAGCTTCTTCATCAGAAAGATGGAGCAATCCATAGATCAATCCTGCCATATACGCATCCCCGCCACCTACTCTATCTACAATATGCGACATTTCGTAAATTTGTGAAGTCAACAAATTCTCCCCATCCCAAAGCACTGCATATAATTCATTCACTGATGCTGAAATCGAATTTCTCTCTGTTGTAGTTATATATTTGATTTGAGGAAAATCAGCCTTCGCTTTTTCACAAGCTGCCAAGTAATCCTCTGCTTTGATTCCCATACAATTTTCAAAATCAGCCAATCCAGCAACAATGACTTGTGTGTGTTTGATCAACTCAGGCATAACATCAAGAGGACCTTTGCCATACTGCCAAAGGTTTCTTCTATAATTGATATCCCCGCTTACCATCATCCCCCTTTTGCTGGCAGCTTCCAAAGCCTTCAAGGTAAGATCTGCAGCTTTCTGTGAAAGTGCAGGTGTAATTCCTGTCCAATGAAACCAATCAGCTCCATCAAATACCTGATCCCAATTAATTTCTGCCCCATCAAAATTCGCAAAAGCAGAATCAAAACGGTCATAAACTATTTTTGAAGCTCTTTGCATGGCGCCATTTTCGAGAAAATAAAGACCCATTCTTCCTTCGGCTGTATAAATGTAATCAATTCCTACCCCTACCTGTCTCAGGTAGTTGGTTGCAGCTTTTCCCAAATCATGATCAGGAAAAGCGGTCACATGATATGCATCAACACCCCATTGGGCTAGGGATACAGACACATTGGCCTCTGCTCCCCCATAGACGATTTGAAATTGGTCAGCTTGCAAAAAACGCTCATTTCCTGGTGTACTGAGGCGCATCATCACTTCCCCCAGTGTAATTACCTTTTTAGTCATTTTGTAAATTTATTTCCAATGGTAAATTAATGGCTTATATTTTCTTTTTTGAAATTCTTTTGCCTAAATTGTGCAATCGATTGCGCAATATAAACAAAATAATCAATGAACCATAAGTTTTTACAAATTCATCCACAAGACAATGTACTTGTCGCACTTACCGACTTGACACTTGGTGATGTAATAGAATTTGAAGGTAAATCTATCACTTTAAAAGAAAGTATCCCAGCCAAACATAAGTTTGCTTTGAGCAAATTAGAGGAAGGGGATTATGTCTATATGTATGGATCCGTAGTAGGCAAAGCTGTATCAATCATTCCTGAAGGTGGAGTCCTTACTACTGCCAATGTGAAGCATGAAGCCAATTCCTTCAGCGAAAAGACTGAAACAACAGGATGGACCAAACCTGATTTTAGCAGGTTTGAAGGACGTACTTTCAAAGGCTTCCATCGCAAAGATGGTCAGGTCGGGACTGCCAATTATTGGATAGTGGTACCACTTGTATTTTGTGAAAACAGAAACGTGGAAGTCATCAAGCAAGCATTTATTGATGAGCTTGGTTTTGGCAAACCAAATCCATTCAAAAATCTTGTGCAACAAATGGCGGAATTGTACAAATCAGGAAAAAAAGAACAGATTGAGACATTGGTGGTGGATGAAATCATCCAAGAAAGAGAACCAAAACTGTTCAAAAACATCGATGGTATAAAATTTTTGACCCATCAAGGCGGTTGTGGTGGAATCAGGCAGGACTCTGATATGCTCTGTGCACTTTTGGCAGGATACATCAATAATCCAAATGTTGCAGGAGCTACTATTTTGAGTTTAGGATGCCAAAATGCACAGCCAGCAATACTCCAAGAAAGACTTGCTAGAATAAACCCAAATTTGGATAAGCCAGTGATCCTTCTGGAACAACAGAGAGAAGGCACCGAAAACAACTTGCTTTCTCAAGCAATCAAGCAAACTTTCATTGCAATGGCCGAAGCAGACCAGCAAGAGAGGCAGGAAGCTCCATTAAGCAAACTGACAATTGGTTTGGAATGCGGTGGTTCTGATGGTTTTTCGGGTATTTCGGCAAACCCAGCCGTTGGCCATGTATCTGATTTGATTGTAGCTTTGGGAGGGAAATCAATCCTTTCAGAATTCCCTGAGCTCTGTGGTGTCGAACAAGAATTGATCAACAGATGTGTAAACAATGAAATTGCATCAAAATTCAGCAAACTGATGGTGGATTATGCCGCTTCTGCCGAGGCAGTAGGTTCAGGATTTGATATGAATCCTTCTCCTGGAAATATCAAAGATGGTCTGATCACAGATGCCATGAAATCTTCGGGAGCAGCCAAAAAAGGTGGCACTTCTCCTGTGGTAGATGTACTTGATTATGCAGAATATGTTACCAAACCAGGTCTAAATCTTTTGTGTACTCCAGGAAATGACGTAGAAAGCACTACAGCAATGGCTGGTTCGGGTGCCAATATCATCCTATTCACAACAGGACTAGGCACACCTACTGGAAATCCTATCACTCCAGTGATCAAAGTTTCCTCCAATACAAAATTGGCCAATAGAATGCCAGACATTATAGATGTAGATACGGGTGGAATTATCTCTGGAGATAAAACTATCCCTGAAATGGGAGAAGAAATGCTCGAGTACATCATCAAAGTAGCCAGTGGAGAGATCAAATCCAAAGCCCAACTCCTAGATCAGGATGATTTTATTCCTTGGAAAAGAGGGGTTTCATTGTAGATTTTAGATTGTAGAATTTAGATTTTAGATTGGCTTTGGAATAGCAATGGGCTGAGGCTTTAAGGAGTCTCAGCTTTTGTATTTTGAAGTTGGAGGGATGAAAGCTTGCCAAATAGAATTTCAGGGGATGAACCATGTGACCTTTGAGTGCACCATGGCTTACTTGCAAGTCTTCACCTTCAGTTTGGAATAATTTTCCTGTCTTGGAATTGCATCTATTTAGATTTAGAGGTATCACAGAAAAGTGTCAAGTGAAAGTGGGTTGATACTGGATGGGTGTAATTTGGAATCTTAGCTTTTTTTATTGAATTTTCTTGAAGAATCTAAAATACTCTCCTATCAAAATGATCGATAAACTGAAAGCATATTGTAGCCGATTTGTACCTTTGATTGACAAAGAGCTTGATTTAATTGATGAATATTTTGAAATCAGGGTAATCAAGAAAAAAGACTTTTTGCTTCAAGATGGAAAAGTTTGTGATTTCATTGGTTTTTTGGCAGACGGTACTATCAGGCATTTTCATATTAAAGATGGAAATGAAAAAACCTGCGATATATCTTTTGAGAATTCTTGGATAACAGATTTTCAAAGTTTTACAAACAACACTCCTTGTATTATGAATTTTCAGGCAATGGAGGAAGCAACTGTATTCGTAATCCAAAAAGATAAACTTCATAACATCTATCGCGAATGCAGTAAATATGAAACCTTTGGCAGGCTGATGGCTGAACAAGTTGCACAAAGAGCAACAGAGATTGCCATGTCCCTTTCTTCAGAAAAACCGGAAGAAAGATTTCAAAAGCTTTTGAAAAACCAACCTGATTTATTCCAAAAAGTACCTCAAAAATACATAGCCAATTTTCTGGGAATAAGTCCAGAAAGTTTGAGCAGAATCCAAAGAAGAATTCACAATAAACAAAAATCTTAACTTAAGTCATCGTCTTTACAAGCTTTGTAATTGCAAATTTGTATTTCTAAAAAGTTCCTAAAAAATGAAATACAGATTATTCACCTTAACGATTTTAGCAATGACAATAATAAGCAGTTTGACAGCCCAAGAACTAGATATTAAAAAAGTTAAATTTTATGAACATCAATTAGACGATGTAATGGAGTTGATTGATGTTGAGGAATTGAAATCAAAACTCAAAGAGGTTGAGTTGCAATTTGAAAAAGATCCTTCAGAGATAAACAAAACAAGGCTAGGAATCATATACCATGAAACAGCACTAAATCTTGGATTTCTCTCAAAAACGAGCTTCAAAGGTTATTCAAAAAAAAGTTATGATGTATTGAGCGAAATTTACCTTGACAACAAAACCACCAGAGAATTATTGCCCTTTATCACATCTTATCGTGCTTCTGCTCTTTCATTGCTCGGAGGAGAAACAATGAAACTAGGTTTGGTGGGTGATTCTTTCAAGTTGTTTGAAGAGAGTATAGCCATGTATGGTGAAGTCAGCTATTCACCCGAATTCTTAAGGGGAAGTGTTGCTGAAAATTTGCCTTGGTTTTTCTTTTCGAAAAGAAAATTTGCGAAAATAGATATGCAATCCATTATTTATAAGCAAAATAAAAACAGTGATTATGCCAATTGGAAAATCATGAGTTTTGTCTATTGGGCTTGGGCGAATCAAAGACAGGAAAATAGATACAGATCCCAAGCGCTGACCTATTTAGAAAAAGCCATTGAATTGGATCCAAATTATAAGGCTGGAAGGCAAAGAGCCGAAGAGTTAAAAGCTAAGTTGAATAAATGAAAAATTCAATTTGCCCAATTGTGAGAATTACTGATATTTTCTGAATGCTTGCAAGGCGCACATAGTTCCTTGGTCCCAAAGCAACTCTTGCTTATCAAGCATTTCTTGAAATCCCGTCAGATTAACCCATTTGACTGCTGTAATAAAATCTGTATCAGGATTCTCTGGCGGATTATCCATAATCATCGGATTCTCAGCAATAAAATAATGAATTGGTCTATTGCCAAAGACTCGCTCTGACGAGTAAAGATGATAAAATACTGATGATTCCATTGATACTTCTTCTGCTAATTCTTCAATAGCATGGGTAATGATGTCTTTGTCAACCTTATCCACTCCTCCACTTACAAACTTCCAGAATTTCCTATCGTAGGTGTGGATATATTCTTGAATCAAAAAAATCTCTCTGGTTTCGGTGTTAAAAGGAAAAACAATTACAACCTCACGATCTTTTTTATTTGGCTTTTCAACCAACTTTTTCTCAATAGACTCTAGCATTTTCTAAAAGTGGTATTCAATTGACTATCAACTATTTTTTCAGCATGCAAAAGTAGGGAAATTAAATGGTAATTATAAGTACAAACTCAAAGTAGATGGACTAAAAAAGGCATCATTCCTGATAAAGATAAAGTCTAAATGGTCACGTTGAATATAAATTACTGCTTTGATCTAATTGTTGTGTAAAAAAAGCAACCAATGCCTCGAACTCCTCTTTCCTAATTATAAACTTTCCACCACCAGCATTTTTCCTTTGGAAGCTTGGAAACGAATATTTTTGGCAATGGTATATTGTTCGGAATGGTACCATTCTTTGGCTCTTTCTACAGATGGGAATTCTAAAACTACCAACCTTTGAGGATTCCATTCCCCTTCGAGGGATTCGGTTTGGGCTCCTCTAACAATGAATTTCCCATCGAATGCCTCTACTGCAGGCAAACTCAACTTCTTATATTCTTCATATATTTCAGGATTATGGATTTCTACTTCTACTAGGACAAGTGCTGGCATGATTGAGTTTTATTTGAGTTTAGAATGCAAATTTAAGATTTCAGGATGTACATTTCGACATATTGAAAAATTTTGTATTTATAATTTCAATTGAAAAATTGTCTCTCCTTTCCATTTGAGCAGCTCTTTTCTCATAGATAAATTACGAGGTTTTGCGGAACTAATAGAGGATATTATCGAGGCTCAGTAACTTCAAAGTACAAATGGTAATGATTGCTACATCCAGGATTGAAGCTGGCTTTGCAATTTGGGCATGTGTTATCTGAATCCATATATTCTTTGACGCTGAGTTCCTTGGCGCAAACACCGCATAAGATCGCTTTTTGGTCAAATTCAGATTTAGGCCAAACTTCATGCTTGTGATCAGCTTCCTCTTCATGGCAAGAGAAACACGGATAATATTTCTCACAACATTTAAACTTAATAGCAATAACATCCAATTGAGAATGCCAATGTACACAGCGTGTTTGTTTATCGACTGATTTTCCAAAAACCCTCACCTTCCCAACTTCAACAAATTTGAATGGGGATTCTACTTTTTCTTGAGCAAAAGAAGAATTTGAAAAAACAAAAATTATTAAAATGGTAATGTAGAGTTTTGCTTTCATTGATGTTTTACTTTTTCATTAATCCAATACGCTCCACTTAGAGATTCTATTTAGAACGCTGCAAGGTACTACAAACATGAATTTTTTTTAACAGTTTAATAAAAACAAATATTTAAAGATGATCAAACAGTTCACCGTCATCCGACCTCATCTGATTGAAATCAACTTCATACAATCTTATAAATTACTAAGATAACTAAGCTGATATTCAGATTACCTAATTGTAATTCCCAACTTATATTTTCCAACTTGATCATATCAAAAACTTCATGAAAAAATAAAAAATTAAAAAATAGGATGTCTTGCTTTTGTTTGCGCCAAGATAGCTGCGATCAAAAATGCCGTGGCTGTATGTCCTGAAGGAAATGTATTGTAATGTGCAATCTTCACGCCCTCTACCAAGTGCAATGACAAATTTTCAAAAACCAACATCGGACGAGGCGCTCCACGAAAAAGACACTTTTTTGTCAAAAGAATAAACAAAAAATGAATCAATGCCCCCAAACTCAAAGTCAATCCATAGGCTGATTTTTTGAAAAATATTATTGGCAAAAACACCAACAAAATCAACCCATCACCTAAGTGGGTAATATTTTTGAAAAAAGTATCCAAAATTGGGTGATGTAAAGAATTTACCAAGAGGAAAAAGGCTTTGTTGCTGTGATTCAAAACCAAAAGAAAAAATACAATGGTACTGAAAAGCAAGTAAAAGGTAAAAGCAGGGATATCTTTTCGAAATGTCATGAGCTCAAATTCAAATTTCAATACCTTACTATCACTACAAAAATCGTTGAAGAGAATCTAATCGAATTGTTAAGACTAGTTTAATATCAAATAAACCTTCATGTTTGCTCAATAGAAGGATTTAGAGAAGGAATTAAAATTAAAAACATCAAAAAATGATCAATTCAATTTTCTATATTTAACAACGCTCCTTAAATATTTCTCGTCTTGTAGAAAAGTTAACTCAATGGAACTTTTACTGGAAAAAATTTTATATCAACACTCCTATCTCACGCTGTTTGGGTTGACAGTGGTTTATTTTTCTATCCTTTACTTTGGATTGGGCCCATTGTTTCTTCAAACGTGCAAATTCCTCGAAAAAAAGAATATTCTTCAAAAAATCACTGCTAAAAAGATTTCAAAAAAGCAGTTGAATTTTGAAATAAGGCATTCAATCAAATCTATTATTATTTTTGGCTTTTCTGTACTTCCCATTATCTATTTGATACGTGTGGGAGCTATCCAACTTTTGGCAAATACTTGGATAAACATCACTTTAGGTCTCATTATACTAACCTTGTGGAATGAAGTCCATTTTTATGTAGTCCACCGATTGATGCATCAAAAATTGATGATGAAGCATGTCCACTATATACATCACAAATCCACAATTCCAACAGTATATTCAGTTTACAGTTTTCATTGGCTTGAGGCAGCATTGCTCAGCACTATTCCATTGACTATTGTTCCATTTATTCCCTTTTCAATCGTCGCAGTATTTATATATCCTACTGTCAGCATCCTGCTAAACTTTGCTGGTCATTGTAATTATAGGTTTGGGTCTGGAAAAGGAGATAGTTGGCAACTATTTGGAACAGCTCACAATGAACACCATACCAAAGGAAGAAATAACTTTGGTTTTGCATTGAATTTTTTAGACAAATTATTTTCAAAGCCAAACAAGCAACTATGAATGATGTATTTATAACAAGTTCGGGAACCTTTATGCCAAATCAGCCAATTTCCAATGATGAGATCGAAGATTTTTTGGGAAGGATAAATGGCAAAAGCAGTAGAAATAAAGAGCGTGTTTTGAAGCAAAATGGGATCAAAACTCGATATTATGCTTTGAATGAAAACCAAGAGACTACCCATTCTAATGCTCAACTCGCTGTAAAGGCGGTAGAGAACGCACTTCAAAAAAGTAGTTTAAGAGCTGCTGATGTGTCTTTATTGTGCACAGGAACGACACAGGCAGATTTGCCCATTCCAGGATTTGCAAGTATGGTACATGCGGGTTTGGATTTTGAGAGGTGTGAAGTCTCCAGCCATCAAAGTGTCTGTGCGAGTGGGATCATGGCATTGAAGAATGCTTTTTCCCAAATCAAGTCTGGTGAAAAACAAAATGCAGTATGCGTAGGTAGTGAACTCGCCAGTAGGCTTTTCAAAGCTTCTAGATTCGAAGCACAAGGCAGCGATAGTCTTCCCTTTTCTGTGGATTTTTTGAGATGGATGTTATCTGATGGGGCTGGCGCGTTTGTCTTACAAAATCAAAAAAGTGAGACCAACATATCCCTTAAAATCGACTGGATTGATATAAAATCACACGCCAATGAATTCCCTGTTTGCATGTTTACAGGCAAAACGGACAATAAGAATGAAAACGAGCTAACATGGTTGGACTATCCAAGTTATGAGGAAGCTTCAAAAGCTGGAGCCATCAACTTGAGGCAAGACCCAAGGCTTTTGGATAACTTAGTCAAAACAGGAGTTGCCCATTATTTTGAATTGATCAATGATGGGAAAATCAACAGGGAAAAGATTGATTGGTTTTGCTGTCATTATTCCTCGGAGGTGTTTAAAGGACCAATACGTGAATTGATGGAAAAAGGTGGAGGGGAGATTTCCGAAAAGAAATGGTTCAGCAACTTGACTAGTAAAGGAAATACAGGTGCTGCATCGATATTCATTATGCTTGATGAATTGATGTATTCGGGAAAATTAAAACCGGGAGACCAAATCCTTTGCATGGTGCCTGAGAGTGGGCGATTTATTACTACTTTCATGCACCTCACTGTAGCAGGAAATGCTGACCAACACCGAAAGGGGTATGTGCAAAGAGAAATTGAATCTCCGGAATTATTGATTGCCGAAAATGAAACTTCCGAGTGGCTGATCAGAAACTTAGCTCAGGTATGGATCGACTTCGAAACTGAATTGCTCAAGGTGCCGATAGTTATCAAAATCCATGATGGAAATTTGAGTCTCGTTGATTACAAGCTACTTTTGACTGATCTCCGACAACAGGTAATAGACGGTTCGCAATGGATCTCCCGTGCCGCTTCCAATATTGACATTGATCTATTTGAACTGCGTTCTGCATTTATCAAACACACTGCCGCAGAGCATAAAGATTATCAGATGTTGGAGAAGAATTTCGGTGCCTTGGGTGAGGATATTGAAAAAATAAGAAGTGGAGAAAAAAATATCGGTTCAGTAGCCTTGACTTCATTTATGTTTCAGCAAGCCAGCAAACCAAATCCTATTGACTTACTAGGTGCAATGTTTATCATCGAAGGAATTGGAAAACGCCTAGCTGGATATTGGGGAAGGATGATTCAGGATCAACTCAATCTGCATGATGATCAGGTGTCTTTTTTTACTTATCATGGGGTAGCCGATGAAAATCATTTCCATAATTTGGAAAAAGCATTGGATCATCCACGGATGAATCTTGAATTGGCAAAAAAGATTGTAAAAACAGCCAAAACAACTGCAAAACTATATGTAATGCAGTTGGAAGAATTGGGAAATTATTAAGTTTATCAAACAAATAAATATGGATTATTCAACCCACGACGAAAGAGACCCTAACCCTTGGTTAGCCCTGTATCTTGACGATAGCATTCCGATAAATCCAAAGACCAAGCTGGCTTTGATGCGGGACAATTCATCAAAATCTGTCAGATACTTATTGCCATTTATTCAGATATGGTCCAAAGTAGCCATGTTTTTTATTCATGTATTTAAATACTTTTTACCAAGAGGTTTCAATTCTTCAAAAGTTCTGCACCGAATACTCGCCTGGGGACTAAAAAACTTCGTAAGCCCTGATGCCAACTTGCTTATTTTCCGTCATTTTCATGTGGGGACAGAAATACTTCAATTTATTGCAGGAAATATACCCGGTGTAGAACTAGTAGGAAACCCATTGAAACCGAAGGATTTTGAAAGTATCAAGGATGACTTATTTCTAAAACATGATTTAAATCTTTACAATTTTGTCATTAACCTAAACAGGCAACTAAAAGAAAATAACCTGACTATCCGACCTCCAGAAAAAATCAACTTAGATATGATCACAGAAGATCAATTTGACCATATAGCGTTTCCGAAAAAATGGACAAACATTCTGGATTTGAGATCTGCTATTGAACTATTTACTCCTTTTTATCAGCTATTTTTGACTTCCAATGACTTTATCCGTGCATCAAACTCCCTGCAACTGGACGAAACCATCGCCATTTACACTTCTCAAATCCTTTCCTCTCCTGCACATCTGGGGTTGGTGAACAACAAGCACCCGATGGTCCCTGTAAGCACCTACAGTGCTGCATACAGATTGGTTTTGCATGGATTAGCCGCTGAAACCCTTCATGAGATTTTGGTAAAAATGAAGCTCACCAAAATCAAAGATGGAATTATTGTAACCTAATCAAATCCTAGCATCACCCTCCTATTCCATTCTCAACTTTTCGATTTCTGAAAAATCAATCGTTTTTGATGGATCAAAATGAATCAAAGAGAACTCTCTTCTTAAATTACTGATATCATTCCTTATATACATTTCAATGTTTTTGACTAAGGTAAAATAGTGGAAACACTTATAAATTGTATTTTATATAAAATTCAAAATAACCCCTGAAAAAAACTTTTTAGATAAAAACAAAATAAGGAAACCTAAAATTAATTGTAGTGGCATTTCCTGAATTTGGGGTTTTATTTCCCAGCTTTATTTTTTGAAATCAATTTATATCTAGAAAAGTTGATCAATGGGATCAAGAGTTATAAGCTTAGAAAGTGAAGGGGAAAATCATTTTTTCATAAAAATTCAGCTTTAACGTATCATTTTGAGCATTTTTTCAAAAGCAATTTTAAAACGCATGAATTCCCTAACCATTATTTTTCTTTAACAAATTTGAATTAAGGATAGTCGGAATAGAAATTGAACAGTTTGTATAAAAAATAATACAAACCAAATAAAATCACCATGCTATATATCAACAACAAACCAACAGGAATTCTACCACTTTTGGCTTTAGCAAAAAAGAAAGATGACGATGTAGATAAAAGATCAAACAGGGACACACCTGGAGAATCTGATGGTGCAAGACCCCCAAGAAAAGAGGAGTACAAAAACAGTGAAGGCAAGAAGAAAAAGAATTCTCCAGAAGGTCGAGATCAAGAGGTAGATAATGAGGAAAAAGATAAAAACCAAAAGAAGTAAATCAATAAATGATAGAAATAAGAATCATAACTTTTATGATAGCGACATTTTTTGGGATCGATAATAGTAATATTTATTCAGAAGCTGTCCAAGTCGAAATTGATCCTGAGAGCAAAACCATCCTTGTTTATCAAAAAGCCTTATTTACTTTCATCAAGGAGAATGATGAAATCCTACTAGTTTTGCAAGAATTGGAAGTTCTGGGAAATCCAAATAGGCAAACTCCTTCTGGAGAAATCTGGAGCAATGAACAGGATATGTATGAATGGGTTGGATTAGATTTGATATCAAACAAAGACGAAGAAAAGCTTGATGCAAAACTTCAACTCAAATATAAAGATGATGAATTTTTACTAGGTATGGGAATAAGCTATTCCGAAAAAGATGAAGCATATACAATGGTAAATTTTGAATCGGACAATATTCAATCAAGTGAAGGCAAATTAAAAGGCAACTATTGGATTTTTAAAGAAAAAATAATTTTCACCATAGAACCTTTTGAAATTGAGCCAAATATACAAGGGGCTAAAAAAATCAATTTATTTCCATTTTGGGAAAAAGTAAAACCTTGATTAGGAGAAGCGAGATACGAGACGTGAGATATGACGCGAGACGTGAGGCGTGAGACACAAGATTTGAGACTTGAGATTTGAGATTTGACATATGAGATGTGAGAGTGAGACAGGACAAAGAAATGAGAAACAAGAAAAGAGACGAGAATCGAGAAGCAAAAATCAAAAGACAAAATTCATTAACCCCGAATGGGGTTAAACTTTAAATAGCCCCGGGTCGCAACCTGGGGATTAATGATGATATAGGAGACAACAACCCCGAAGTGCCTGTCCCGATAATTTCGGGAGGTTGAACTTCTTTAATCTGTCAAGTAAAATCAGGACTCGACATAAACTAGTGACCTTTAAATCAAAAGAAACTTCCTAGGTCTTGAAACTTCCCCAAAGATTTATTTTCAAATAAACATCTATTTGATAGAGATTGAATTTTTGTATATATTTATATTGTATACAATTTAATTTTAAACAATATTAAAATGCACTCATCACCTTTTCAAAAAATCATGAGAATCTTGCTTGGCTTGTTGATGGTACTGGCTGGAATTGGTCATTTGACATTTCAAAGAGAAGAGTTCCAAGCACAAGTACCGAGATGGTTGCCAACTGACCAAGCATTTATGGATTTTGTCGTATTGGCATCAGGAATTGTAGAAATTTCATTGGGGTTAGCAATGATTTTCATTGTCAAATACAGGATAAAAGTAGGAATGGCTCTGGCAATTTTCTTTGTCCTTATATTCCCTGGAAACATCTCCCAATACACCAATGGCATTGATGCCTTTGGTCTAGACACTGACCAAAAACGACTTATTCGTCTATTTTTCCAACCTATTTTGATATTTTTGGCACTTTGGTCAACAGGTGCTTGGAGGTTTCTGATGAAAAAAATTAAATAAATATCCTCAACAAAAAAATCTAATCAGTCTGCTGAAAAATGATGAGTATCCGCAAATTAGAATGCCTCTAGTAAACTAAAGTGCAACATTGCGGATACTCATTTTACTAAAATTCAACTTTCACATCATATAACTTTTCGTTCAAACTTTTTAGCGCAGCTATATCGAATTTGATTACTTTTCGGTCGTAAGTCATCAAGCCATTTACCTCAATTTCTACATCGGTAGTTTGTGTATAAACAGCTGCAGACAAACCTCTTTGGATCAAAGGAATCATTGAGGCCATCAATTCTTTGTATTTTTCTTGAAGTTCTCCCCTGGTTTTAAAACTTTGGTAACCCCAATTATCCTTTTCCTGCCAAGTGTGGCCTTCTACTGGTAAACCTAATCCCCCAAATTCTCCAAGAACAATCACTTGCTCTTTTCCATAAATCTCAGGTTCTGGCATTACAGCATTTGGATAATTGTGCAGGTCAATTATATCTCCTGTGATTTTTGTCCCTTCCATTTCGAAGTTTCCTCCACTTGCACTGTTTACCAGTCTTGAAGGGTCATATTCCATTGTCCATTCTGTAATTTCTTTGGTTTTGAACTGCCCCCAAGCCTCATTGAAGGGAACCCAAACTACGATAGATTGAAAATGACTCAATCCATCAATAATTGCTTTCCATTCTTTTTTGAAAATTCCCTCAGATTCTTTTGTCCTAACTTTGTCTGTACCATGCCCAAGAATCCCAGGTCTTGATTCCCAATTATTACCATGGTCACCATTGGGCATATCTTGCCATACAAGCAAACCTAGTCGATCTGTGTGATAGTACCATCTAGCAGGTTCTACCTTCACATGCTTTCTGATCATATTGAATCCCATTTCTTTGGTCTTCTCTATATCAAAAAGCATTGCCGCTTCTGATGGTGCAGTGTAAAGTCCATCAGGCCACCAGCCTTGGTCAAGTGGACCATACTGAAACAAAAACTCATTATTGAGCATCATTCTTTCTATTCCATTCTGGTCTTTTTCGACACTTATTTTTCTAAGTGCTGAATAACTTTTCACTTGATCCAACACTTTTTTCCCTGATCTGAGCTTGATAGTAACATCATACAAGAAAGGATCGCTGGGAGACCATACCTTTGGATTGTCAATAGTGATTAAGCCATTTTCATTTGCCTTGAACGCGGATCTCCCTACTTCGCTCCCATTTGCTGAGAAAATCACTTCTAGGGTTTGATCCTTATCTGATTTATTGACTTTTGCAGATACTCTGAATGCTCCTTGGTCAAAATCAGGCTGTAATTGCACTTCAGTTAGGTAGCTTGTGGGTACTGATTCAAGCCAGACAGTTTGCCAAATTCCGGTGACAGGGGTGTACCAAATACTGTGAGGTTTCTTCACTTGCTTTCCTCTTGGCTGCGGGCCATCATCTGATGGATCCCAAACCCGAACTGAAAGCTCCTGACTGCTTCCGGATTTCAAAAAATCAGTGATGTCATAGGAAAATGAATCGAAACCACCCTGGTGGATACCTACTTTTTGACCATTGACAAATACCTCTGATTCCCAATCCACAGCTCCAAAATGAAGCAAAACCCTTCCTTTTCTTAATTTTTTATCCAAATCAATCGTTTTGCTGTACCACAGTTCCTGATCTTTCCCTACATTTTTTCCCACCCCTGACAAGCTTGATTCTACAGCAAATGGCACTTTGATCTTGCCTTGATACTGACTAGGCACAGACGTTCCTTTTGCCAAAATTGCATAATCCCATTCTCCGTTGAGATTCACCCAATCGGCTCTTTCCATCTGTGGACGAGGATAATAATCATGGTTCAAACCATCTGATTCTTCAGCCCATGTACTTTGAATAACCGGTTTTGGCAGTTCTTGTGCATTGATTTGCGTGCTAAAACCAAGCCCTAAAACCAATGCAAAAGTCTTTGTCAGAATTTTTCTCCTTTTCTTTTTAAACATAATTATCTGGGTTTATTTTTTATGTGTATCCGCTTTCTTGCACGTAGCCAAACAAAAGATTTTTGGAGGATCGATTTGTGTTTCTGTTGACTGTGAACAGTTGTCTGATGACGAGTATTCGCAACTTACAAAGCTACTTCTTACCCTACGTGCTACATTGCGGATACTCATATTATTTTTTGAAAAATCCTGAAGTCCTGCCAATGATCAATAATTCCCAAATGGAAGCAACTGTCCATCCCGGTGCAAAAATATCATTGTAGAAACCTTTCCCGTTTTTGCCATAATCCCAAGCAGTATGTTGGACTACTTCAGGATAGTAACCTACTTTGCCTATTCCCATCATATTCCCGGGATGCGGTAGCAGCTGCTCTCGCATAGAGGATCTGATCACCTCGGCAAATGCACTAAACTCTGACTGATTTGTTTCTTCCGCCAACCAATCCAGTACTTCATCAAATTCAAAAATGAATACATCAATATGGTTGTTTTCCACCGAGACATTTCCCCACCCCCTACTTTTCAGACCTATATCTCCCAACATTTGCCCTTGTGCAAATGGCACATCCCAAGTGTAGTACCAAGAAAGGGTAAAGTATGCAGCCTTCTTTGCTAGATTTGTGTAGTGAAGTTTTTCTTTTCCCTTGGTAACTTGAGCCAAATAATACATCGCTGTAGCTGCATAAAGTGAGGCTTCTTTGTCCTCACAATCAGCATCAAGGGTGGATGAAAAGTAATCAGATGGATTGATAATCGCCTCTTCCTGATAAATAGCTACTTTCCTCGCTGTTTCCAAGTATTGTTTATCCTTGAAATAATGATAAGCCATAGTCAATGGCAAAACAATAGATGGTGAACTTCCTCCAGTTTCATCAATTACTTTCAAATCTTTATCAAACTTCCTTGGAAAACTCCCGTCAGCAAACTGCAAAGTCATTAGTCTGTCAAATAGATTTTTGATTTTGTCTTCTAGCTCTTTATGTTGTCTTCCCTGCTTTTTTTCATATTTCAAATAAAGCAACAAAGCATAGATTCCTTCTGATTGCCTCCTGATCGAGAATACATCTGTTTCTGTTTTTTTCTCAAAATCAATCACTTCTCGGATCAAGCCACTCGAATTGAATCCATTTGAATTGTAACTATCGAAAACAGCATTAGCCATTTCCACCAATTCTGCGTCCTGATTTGCTTCGCCAAACTCAAGGGCATTGAAAGCATTCAGCAAAACTCTACCTATAAATCCAACTTCCAAAATGCCTGTCGAAGTACAAGTCGCTGTTTCTAAATGCACTCCAGAGAATCCTTTCAATTCTTCAAAATCAACATAGGATGATTTGAAAAAGGATGTTAATGTACTTTTTATTTCATGATCTGTAAATTTCTGGTTCTCCAGAACAGAAGGTTTCATTTCTTCAAAAGAATGCTCCCACACGTCAGCCACAAAATCCGAAAAATCATTTTTATGATGCTTCTGAACCCTGTATTTCAATTGTCTGATTTCTCCTGCCTCAAGTTTGGCAAAAGTAGTAATAGGTTCTGCAAGTGTCAGTTTTCTGATATAAGTGTATGGACGCTCAGCATAAGGAAATGCAAATTCCAAATAGGTTTCATTTCCAGATTTACCGAAACCCAAAGCTCCCAGGTCATTTTCCCCAGAAAGTACAACCTCCCCGGCATCATGGGTGGTCAATGAAAGCGTTTCGATCCCATCCAATCTCAACAAGCTATACCCTTTTTTACTTTTAGGATCAAAAACACTTGTCAAAGGCGTACTCAATCTATCTTCTCTTACCAGCCAGTCTGTAGATTCCCTGATTGAAGGTGCATTATCAGGTGATCGGAGATTTTTTCTGTACCAATACCCTGGCATCAAGACTTGCGAAGGTTCGAATTCAATATCAGAAAAGTGGATTTTAGATGAAAAATTAAAATAAACCTGTTCTTCGGCATTAATGTTCACCAAAATATCAGTGTATTCATCACCTACTTCAAACTGAACTTCAACCTGAACTGGAATTTCTTTGGTAGCCAAAAACTTCCCCGATTCATTTATAACAATTGGGAATTCCTTAGATTGATTTCCAGGTTTTTTCAAGATTAGCGAAAACGTACTATTCTCCTTGACTCCTTCATTTTTACGATCACTTGCCTTGGCGCCGAAAGTCAATAAAAATAGACTGCAAATAAGTATTAAATTTCTCATCTCTTTTTTAATTAAATTCTGGAACAGCCTTACTGCTGATACTTGGAACTCCTGCTTCAATTCTTGGCCATCCATTTTCCCAAATAATTTTATCAAGCATCAATGGTCTTCTGCTAGCTCCATTTTGAAGCAGTGGATTGTTTTTAGGAATGGCATGATAGAGAATCCAGTCTGTTCCTGCTTCATCTGTCATGATATGTCCATTGTGTCCAGGACCTGCAAAACCATAAGATTCTGAATTGGCGCTAAGTATTACTTCTCCGAAATTTCCATCTTTGATATCGTTTCCCGATTTGTCTAAATACGGCCCTAAAAGATTGTCTGACATAGCAACACGAACGCGATAAGTACTGTTTGCTCCAGCGCAGCATGAACCTTCAGATCCGAAATAGATGTATTTGTTATCCTTTTTGATGATATAAGACGCTTCCAGATGATTGTACCCAATATGGATTTTTTCACCTTGGACAGATTTGCCATCATCGGATAATTGCACTGCATAGATTCCATGAAAACTTCCCCAAAAAAGATATTTCTTACCATCTTCCTCAATATAAAATGCATCTATCGAATTTGCAACGCCGATTTCTTGGGAAAGAAACAGTTTTCCTTGATCGATAAACGGCCCCTCAGGTCTATTCGCTATGGCTAAGCCAATACCTGGATTGGGGTCACCCCATGTAGAATAAGAGTAATACATAAAAAATTCATCACCAACCTTGGCCACATCAGGTGCCCAGATTCCTCCATTATTTTTCCAGCTTGGTTTTGAAGGAAATGCCGTTCCCACCAACTGCCAATTGACCAAATCAGTGGAACGTACAATAGGGACAAGTTTGTGACCTCCTTCACTTCCCCAATTGTCCTCTGTACCGTACGCGTAGAAGTAATCTCCTTCTTTCAAAACTGCTGGATCTGCCAATACTGGTGAAAAAACAGGGTTGACATAGGTTTTTTGGACAGGATCTGGGTTTTCATCAATCGGCGTGGTAGGCTCAGTACCATTGTCTCCACAGCCCTGAGAAAAGACAAATATAAAAGCCAAAAACCCGATTTTATTTAAGAAATATTGCATCTGAAAATTTTTTATAATTCATAAAACAGTAACGTAGAGATAAACCTACGTTACTGCATAATTTAATAGGTTATCTTTTTACCAACCCGGATTCTGACTAAGATTTTTGTTGATATCCAAATCCCTTTGAGGAATTGGCAAAAACTCATGTCTTCCGATTACAAAATTATTGAAACCTGGATCCCTGTTTGCGATTTGAGAACCTAGATCACCCCATCTTACCAAGTCTGCCCAACGATGACCTTCTCCTGATAGCTCTAGTAGTCTTTCATGTTTGAGTTGTTCTAAGAATGCTGTCTGACCCAATCCCGGCTGTGTTTGCGATAATGGAGCCAATCCAACCCTAGCCCTTACCCTATCGACATGTGCATAAGCCTGAGCAGTTCTACCTGTTGCATTCAACACTTCAGCATACATCAGCAAAACATCAGCATACCTTACTACTCTGTAATTATTAGGAGATCTATATCCTTCTTCATTTCTCCAGTGATCATTGAGAAACTTCCTGAAATAGGCTCTATTATTTTCCATACCATATCTTTGGGCATAAGTCTGTCCATAAACCATCGTAAACTGAGGACCTCTCTCGTCTGTATTGGCGAAAAGATAAGATGCAGAAAGTCTTGGATCTCTTTCTCCTTGGGTGGTTTGTTCTTTGAGGAATTCTTGAATCGCCCAAGTTCTTGCTTCAGCATCAGCCCATCCAATCCCTGGAGGTGCCATAAACTGAGATATCGAAGTTCCATAATTATGATTTGGTGTATCAACATCGTTATCAGTCACTTCTGTTGGATTGATGGTAAATTGCCATTCAAAAACCGATTCTTGGTTGTTTTCGGAAGTGATCAGAAAATTGTCTCTGTAATTTGGCATCAGATTATAGATCGAGGCTCCTTCTCCAGTCACCAACCAATTTAATGGTCCTTCTGCTTCAGTGTATTTTCCTTGCTGCATGTAAGTCTTCGCCAGCAATGCTTGTGCAGCGCCTTTGGTTACCCTGCCTAAATCCCTGCTATTGGCATAAACGGCAGGAAGTCCATCTACTGCTCGAGCTAGATCCAATTCGACCTGAGCCCAAACATCGGCTTGAAGGGTTGTCGGAGGTAAGTCCGTTGGTTTGGAAGACTCTAGCATCATTGGAACATTTCCCCAAAGCAATGCCAAGTTATAATAGAAATATGCGCGTAGAAAATATGCTTCACCAAGTAATCTGTTTTTTAGATCATTATTCATTTCGATACCCGGAACATTGTCAATCACTTGATTTGCTCTAAATATCCCCACATAACAATCCACCCAAACATCGATCACTGGACCAAAATTATAATCAGGTTGGATAAATCCTCCCATAGCATTTGCCAAATCAGACCATGGACTTCCTGAATATCCCTCGTCAGATCTGGTGACATAGATTATCGGCATCCACCTAGACATTCCCGGTCTAGCGAAGGTTGAGTAAATTGAATTGACACCTTGTTCGGCATCAGTGGCATTTTGCCAAAATACTTCGATCGTAGGCTGATTGGGATTAATGATGTCCAAATCAGGATCACAGCTCATCACCCCAAAGGAAGCTGCCATCAATATATATTTAAGTAACTTTTTCATGTGTTTGTATTTTTTTCTATGGTCATCCCGATTGGTCGGGACAGGCTTTGGAATCTCGCATGATTGAGAATCATCCCATTGTTTGACTTTTTTGTCATGCTCGATTTCATAAATTAAATGCTTTAGGAATATTAAAATTCAAACTGTAAACCAACGGAGTAGATTCTGCTGGCAGGCCAATTTCCATTGTCGAAACCTCTTTGAAGGATTCCGTTACCTGTGACATCAGGATCTAAACCTGAGTATTTGGTAAAAGTCAGTAGATTCTGTCCACTCACAAATACTATTGAATTGCTTACATTCCATCTTTGTAGAAGTGACGAATTAAAATTGTAGGCTACTTCCAAATTTCTCAATCTGATGTAAGAGCCATCTTCCAACCACCTGTCACTTTCCAATCTTGCATTGTCGATCAAACCAGGATCTCCAACTGACACACCAATTCTAGGATCTGTTGTATTGGTGTTGTCTGGTGACCAAGGACTGATATCTGCCCTGAAGTTTGTATTTTGATAGCTGTCAATATCCCTTCTGACACCATTCATCAATGTGTGACCAAATACACCGATCCACTGCATGTTGAAGGAAAAATTCTTGTAAGAAGCATTGAATTGCGCTCCTGTTTGGAGTGTAGGCCAAGGCGAACCAACGAAAGTTCTGTCTTCTTGGTTGATTTCACCATCATCATTTATATCCAAGAATTTCACATCACCAGGCCTTGCAAACGGTTGGATGATCTGTCCATTAGTATTCCTATAGTTATTGATTTCTTCCTGACTTTGGAACAAGCCGTCAGTTTTCAATACATACCATTCACCCAAAGGTCTTCCGATCTGTGATCTTGTAATTCCAGTCTGTATATAGTCAATACCTTCACCAAGATTCCCTACATCCATCACCCTGTTGCGGATGGTGGTCATATTTGCTGACACATCCCATTTGAAGGCATTTTTGATACTTCTGTAAGTTGCTGCCAATTCGATCCCTCTGTTTCTGATGGATGCTGCATTGACTGCTGGTTCACCACCTAGATTCCCTAAGTACCAAGCGATTGGTAAGTTTACCAATACATCCTCAGAAAGGGAATTGTAATACTCAGCAGAAATGGTCAGTTTGTCATCAAAAAATCCTGCATCAAAACCAATGTTATGACTACTCCTTCTTTCCCATCCCAAATTTGGATTGGCTAGTCTAGCTTGGGTTGCTCCCACATAAGCTTGCTCATCAGGACCAAAAATCGCCCTTGGGTTTGAGTTCAGGAATCCTATGTAATCCCAAGAGCCCACTGTTACGATTCCCAACTCTCCATAAGACGCCCTGAATTTCAAATCCGATACCAGAGAAGAATTGAAAAATGCTTCTTCGGAGATTCTCCATCCACCTGCTACAGAAGGAAAAAATCTCGAACGATTGTCAGCTCCGAATCTTGAATCAGAATCGTATCTTCCTGTTACTGTAAGTAGATACCTTTCATCGTAGGTATAATTTGCCCTTCCCAAAAACCCTGAAATAGTGTAATTGACGGGGATAAATCCATCTGCGATCGGATCACCTGTGGCAGAACTTACAGTATTCAAGTATCTTCCATCAAAGGACTGCAAATCTGTCCTTCCTGCCGAAAGCACATCTCTTTTGGTATGTTGCTGAGAATGACCTACCACAGCTGACAAATTGTGCTTGCCAAAAGTCTTTGTGTAGTTCAATGTATGCTCCAACAAGAAGCTGGAAAATAAAGATCTATCTTCAATAATATTGGTCGGAGCAGCTGGTTGGTTAAAATGCCACTCTCCTGCCCTCCTCATTCTTTTATTGTGATCGAAGCTCAATTCAGCACCTGCATTGAACCTGTAAACCAATCCATCCAAAATATCAACATCCAAAAATGCATTTCCGACAACCTTCGCAAAATTGCTGCGGTAGCTATTGATAGCATTCACAGCCACGGGATTCCAAGCGTAGGTAACTGCGTCAGTTGTTCCTTTTCCCCAACCGTCTGGATTTGCACCAGTGATAAATCGTGAATCTTGAACAGGAATGACTGGAAGGTGTAGTGGCATGTCATAAAAAGGATTTCCTGTGCCAGGTGAGTTGGTGATGGAGTTGGTGAAAACCAAATTTTCTCCAAAAGTCACTCGTCCCTTAGTATTTTTGGTATTGATTCTCAAGGCCGCCCTTTTGAAATCATTCCCGATCAAAACACCTTTGTTCTCAAAGTAGGATCCTGAAATCAAATAATTACTATTCTTAGATCCTCCAGACAAAGTGACATTGTAATCTTGGGCATTTCCAAGTCTTGTACCTTCATCATACCAATTGGTATTTATAGCTGGGTCAAAATTCACACCCACACTTGCGGGAGGTGTTAGGCCTGAGTTGTTGAATTGGGTGCGTTGCATTTCGGCAAACTGCACGTTGTTCATCATATTATACCCAGGAGGCAATTGCTGAATACCGAATTTTGCAGAAACACTTACTTTTGGAGTACCTTCAGCACCTTGCTTTGTGGTGATGATAATTACACCATTTGCTGCTCTTGATCCATAGATCGCTGCAGCTGATGCATCTTTCAAAATCTGGATTGATTCAATATCATTCGTATTCATGGTTGGATTGGCATCAGCAATCATCCCATCGATTACGTATAGAGGATTTGAATTGATAAAACTGGCAACTCCCCTGATTTCAACCTGTGCTCCTTGACCTGGAGCACCTCCATTTCTGATAGAAACACCAGGAGCTAAGCCTTGCAGGGATTCGCCAAGAGATGCTGCAGTTACTCTGCTGGTTTTATCCGTACCTACCACGGCTGTTGCACCAGTCAAGTCCTTCTTTTTTACCGTTTGATAACCAATGACAACTACTTCGTTGAGGTCACTGATATCTTCATCCAATTCCACTTCTATAGTAGATCTTCCAACCAAAGGAATCTCTTGTTGCAAAAATCCAATGAAGGATATTACAAGCGTACTTTGGCTACTGCTGACATCTAGCTGGAATTTACCATCCATATCTGTCACAGTACCTTTGGAAGTGCCTTTTTCTATAATGGTAACACCAGGAAAAGGCTCTCCTGTTGTCTTGTCTATTATCGTCCCTTGCACAAGGTGACTACTTTGCGCAATAACAGGCAGATAGTTACAGCTTAGCAATAATAGTAGCCATAAAGCTGATTTCTGTAGCTTTTTTTTCATCGATCATTTTGGGGTTAATGTATTTTATTAAATTTTTCTTTTCAGAAATCCTGAATATTCTTGCAGCATATTTCGCCGCTAAGAATGGTTGAAGCTAGTTCCAATCGTGTTCAATGAATAGCACAAATCCGCCAACATATGATAGAAATCCTCCTTTATAAAGCTTTTGACGGCTTAGTTTCAAAACTTGATTGATTAATTACTTTATTTAAAGTAAGCTTGTTCTAAGATTCAACTGTTAGCCCAAAATCGTGAACCTAGAAAAATCATTTCCTCTTATTCTTAAAAGAAAAAATGGCATTACCCTTTGCTTGATTATTCTTTTCATTTACCTTTTGCCTAATATTTCTTTTGCTCAAAAAACGTATTTTAAGCATATCAATGTAGAGGATGGACTAAGCCATAATACTGTATTTACAATTTTTCAAGACTCAAAAGGCTTTATGTGGTTTGGCACAAAGGATGGTCTCAACCGATATGACGGGCACCAATTTAAAATATTCAAAAACGAACCTGACAAACCACAAAGTCTGAGAAACAACAATGTGCTTTTCATCTATGAATCCGTCGAGAAAAAACTTTGGCTGGGAACAAATGATGGGATTTCAATTTATGATCCCAGCACGGAAACTTTCACGGATCTTTTGGTTACAGATCAAAATAAAGAACCTATCTGGGGTCAAATCCTGAAAATTAAAGAGGATAAATCAGGAAATATCTGGGTAGCATCAAGTTCTGCGGGACTGTATCGCTTTGATCCTAAAACAGAGAAGCTTACGCACTACTATCATATTGCCGATAAATCCGGCTCTTTGGGCTCAGGATCAGTTTCATCTTTGAGCATTGATGAAAAAGGTGTCGTCTGGGTTGGAATTTTGGGAGGCAGTGTTCAGCGATTTGTGCCAGCCAATGAATCATTTACCCAATTTGACAGTCCTGACCATACATTGAAGAAAGACTTGATTTTGGACATATTTGATCATGGGAATGAATTGCTAATTGGAACGAAAAATGGAGGGCTGAAATCATTGGACAAAGAGACTGGCAAACTTAAAGATGTGCTGGCAGAAGATCAGGAAAACAACTCCCTCTTTGTAAGAAACATCGCCAAATATGATGGCCAAGAAGTATGGGTCTGTACAGAATTGGGAGTGTATGTATATAATGCAACGGAGAAAAAATACAAACACCTCGTGCAGAATCCAAATGACCCCTATTCTCTTTCTGACAATGCTGTTTACTCCATTTATAAAGACAATGAAGGTGGCATTTGGCTGGGAACCTATTTTGGAGGAATCAATTACCTACCAAATTCCCCAACGACTTTTGAGAAGTACTACCCGATTATCAACCAAAACTCTATTGAAGGAAAAAGGGTCAGGGAGTTTGTCGAAGATGGCAAAGGCAATATTTGGATAGGAACAGAAGATGCTGGATTGACAAAGTTCAGGCCTGAGGAAAATACTTTTACAAATTACCTACCCAAAAAAGACAAAAATTCCATTAGCTATCACAACATACATGGCTTGATGCTTGACAAGGAAGAACTTTGGATTTCCAGCCATAGCCAAGGTCTCAAACTAGATATTCTCAACCTCCAAGACGAGGAGTTTAAACGTTTGGATCAATCAAATCTTCAAAATCCATTATTTGATTCTGATATATTTTCGATTCTTAAAGATTCTAAAGGCAACAAATGGTTTGGAACCATCTCAGGTGTGTATATCATCCGTGCAGGTCAAAGCACCATGGAGTTTTTCGAGCCACTCAGTATCAGTTTTTACTATGACATCCTGGAAGACAGCAAAAAGAACATTTGGTTTGCAACAGTGAATAATGGTCTCTTTCAATACAATTCCAAAACAGGTAAAATCAAGCATTATATGCCTGAAAATAAAATCAATGGCTCCTTACCAGGAATATCTGTCATTAGCTTATTTGAGGACAGTAAAAAGAGATTGTGGCTCGGAACAGAAGGATATGGGCTAAGCCTCTACAATGAAAAAGAAGACAACTTTGAAACATTCACCACTTCAAATGGACTTCCTAGCAACACTGTTTACAAAATCCTTGAGGATGACTTGGGTTATCTTTGGACGAGTACTGGAATGGGACTTGCTAGATTTTCTCCAGAAAACAAAAAAATAGAATCCTACACCAAATCGGATGGCTTGCTTTCTGACCAATTCAATTACAAATCAGGCCTAAAATCCAAAAATGGAACTTTATACTTTGGTTCTTTGAATGGGTTTATAGCCTTTGACCCAAAGACATTTACCAAAACAAATAAAGAATCGAAAATTGTATTGACTGGTTTGAAGCTGTTCAACGAAGAAGTGCAAGTAAATTCTCCAGATAAAATACTCCAAACCAGTATTTCTGAGACCACATCCATTGACCTAAAGCATTTCCAATCTTCTATCACCATTTCCTTTGCCGCGCTAGGATATACGTTTACTGATTCGTGGAAGTATGTGTACAAACTTGACGGATTGGAAAAAGAGTGGAATTATTTAAGGAAAAACAATGAGGTATCTTACCTAAATATCCCTCCCGGATCATATACTTTCAGAGTAAGAACAGTCAACGACCAGGGAGTTTTCAGCGCTGAAGAAACAACCTTGATGATCAATGTTTCTCCACCATTTTACTTCTCCAACGTAGCGCTGTTTGTGTATTTCCTACTATTCTTAGGCTTGGCTTATTTACTCATTTCTGCATATAGAAACAAAGTTTCCAAAAGGCATAGAGACAATATCCGAAAACTGGAGTCCGAAAAAGAGAAGGAGATTTTCCATGCAAAAATTGAGTTTTTCACAAACATCACACACGAAATCAGAACACCACTGACCTTGATCAAAGGGCCTTTGGAAATTCTTGTGAACTCAAATGAAGGTTTTTCAGATAATACAAAGGAAAACTTACGAATCATGGAGAAAAATGCCAATAGACTGATTCTTTTGAGCAATCAGCTTTTGGATTTTCGAAAAGCTGAAAAGCAAAGTTTCCAACTGAATTTTGTACGAACCGATATCTCGGGGATTTTGGAAGATCTTCACTACAGATTCAAACCTTTGGCTGAAAAAAACCAGCTCAATTTCACCCTGACAGGTGTGGAGAAAAGTTTCTTTGCCGATGTGGATCAAGAAGAAACCACAAAAATCCTGAGCAATCTGATTTCCAATGCGCTCAAATATGGGGATTTACAAGTGAGCATTCAATTGGATACCCATGCATCTGATTACTTTCAGGTACATGTTTGCAACGATGGAAAACTGATAGATGAAGCTTATCAAGAGAAAATCTTTGAACCATTCTATCAAATAGACCCTGACGAAACCCAAAAACCCAGACAAGGAACTGGACTTGGCCTTCCACTTGCCAAATCACTATCCGAAATGCATGGTGGCGAGTTGTTTTTCAATCCATCCTTCAAAACCGGGGTCAATTGCTTCACATTAAAACTTCCGATAAAGCAAGCATACAGCTATCAATTGGAAGAATCTGATGATGCAAAGGTGTACGAGGAAGTGCTTTTGGAAGATGATTCAGTGGCAGATACTATAAACGATACAGCCAAACCAAGTATCCTTTTGGTAGAGGATAATAAGGAACTGCAATCATTTATAGATACCAACCTCAGGAATGAATATCAGATCTACAAAGCTTCAAATGGTATAGAAGCCTTGCAAGTTTTGGATTCCTTGATGGTGGACCTGATCATTTCTGATATTATGATGCCACTGATGGATGGAATAGAACTATGTAAGCAACTGAAGTCCAACCTGGCATATTCCCACCTACCGATAATTCTACTCACTGCGAAAAGCAATATGAATTCAAAAATCGAAGGCTTGGAAGTTGGCGCTGATGTGTATCTAGAAAAACCATTTTCACTGGAATATTTGATCCTTCAAATCAAAAACCTCCTGAAGTATCGAGATCAAGTCAGAAAAAGCTTTGCAAACTCTCCTGGAGTATTGGCTATCAGTATCGCACATACCAAAGCAGACGAGGAGTTCCTTGACTCAGTGAACCTATTTATCAATGAAAACATCTCCAACGAACAATTTGGAGTCAATGAATTGGCCGAAAAGGTAAATATGAGTCAATCAAGCTTGCTGAGAAAAATCAAAGGAATCTCAAAATTAACCCCAAATGAATATATCCGACTTGTAAGGCTGAAACATGCTGCAGAATTATTGGGAACAGGAAAGTACAGTATCTCAGAAGTTTGCTCCATGATCGGATTCAACTCACCCAGCTACTTTTCAAAATGCTTCCAAAAGCAGTTTGGCGAGTTACCGAAGGATTATCAGAAAAATTAAAATAGTCAACGGTGGATAGCAACATAAAAGGTCGATTGATAACTCTGAATTTGTCTTAAGAAAGGTTAAAAACCAAATATTTTTTGATCACAATTTTTTAAATGTCAAAATTACACTAATTTTATGACGAGTGAATTTGTTAAACCCTTTTTATTAGAATTGTGAAAATAACCAGAAGAAATCTAGCCTGCTTGAGTGACAAATGCGCGAAGTAAGAATTACAGAAGTAAGCTTTACAACTAGCCATTAAGAACCGACATGCGAAGATTCTATCTGACCACTAAAAACCATTGTAACCAAATGAAATACCTACAAAATTATTGCTTGACTTTGCTCTTGGCAATTGCATTGAACACACCCTCATTTTCTCAGCAAATGGCGTTCGACAATCCCATCGCAGAACAACGTGCAGATCCATGGGTTTATAAAAATGATGATGGGACCTATTTTCTGATTGCTACAGTACCAGAATATGATAAGATTGTAATCAGACAAGCCAACAGCATCAATGGATTGAAAGATGCCAATGAAAAAGCTGTCTGGCACAAACACGAAAAAGGCGTGATGGGACACCATATTTGGGCACCGGAGTTACATAAAATAGATGGAAAATGGTATATCTATTTTGCCGCAGGTGAAGCTGAAGATATTTGGAATATCAGAATGTGGGTATTGTCCAATAGCTCCGAAGATCCTATGGAAGGAACTTGGGTGGAAGAAGGACAAATCAAAACCGACATCGATTCGTTTTCTTTGGATGCCACAGTTTTTGAGCACAATGACAAAATGTATATGATCTGGGCACAAAATGTACGTGGTGGAGATCATGGTACTGCTTTGGTCATGTCAGAAATGAAAGATCCACTTACCTTAACTGGCCCTGAAATCGTATTGACAGAGCCGGAATACGACTGGGAAAGAGTAAAGTACAATGTCAATGAAGGCCCAGCAGTAGTCAAAAGAGACGGAAGGATTTTCGTGACATATTCTGCAAGTGCTACCAATGAAAATTATTGCCTTGGATTGCTATGGATAGATGAAAGCAAGGACTTGATGGATCTCTCCAATTGGGTAAAATCGCCAGGTCCTGTATTTTTCACAAATGAAGATCTTGAAAGATATGGTCCAGGTCATAATTCCTTTACTGTAGCCGAAGACAATGAAACAGTGATCATGATCTATCACGCGAGGGATTATAAAGAAATCCAAGGCCATGAATTATCAGATCCAAATCGTGCCACAAGAGCCAGAGCCATCAAATGGACTACGAGCGGATTCCCTGATTTCCGTCAAAAAGAAAGAGACTGATTTCGCTTAGAAAAAATAGATATATGAAAAAAAGGTGAAAGAAATGATTTCTTTCACCTTTTTTTCATATCCATATCATTCTAAACACTCGCAAACAAACTTCTTTTCACTCCTGATACTTCTAGCAAGAAATTGTGTAGTTCGTAATTTTTCACAAAACCTGACAAACTTTCACTTCCTGGACCATATGCTGCTAACTCCACAAAATCAGCCGAGTGATTGGAATGTGCCCAGCTGATTGCATTATGCTTTGATAGAATTTGTCCAAAAACCTCCATTGGCAGCTTGTTGGTATTGTAAAGACCATTTTCCCCAACTGTAAAATTCTTCAATAAAAGACTCGCTTCGTCTTTTTCCAAAGTTACATTTTGGTAATGATTGACCATTTCAATTACTTGGGAAGCGGAAGTTTCTTTTTTGATTTGACCCAACAAATATTCATTTGAGCACTTTGAATCAAAAATGCTTTCGAACCTCACATTCTTTGGGCCTGGGTTGAACAAGCCTGGGTTTGCATTGCCATGATCTGTGGTAATGATGACAAGGGTATTTTTGTCCTTCATAGCAAAATCCATCGCTACTCCTACTGCTTCGTCAAAATCAGCCTGATCATAAAGTAAGGCTGATGCATCATTGCCATGAGCTGCCCAATCCACTTTACCTCCTTCTACTTGCATCACAAAACCATTCTGGTTTTTATTCAATAATTCAATCCCCTTTTTGGTCATTTCGGCCAAGCTTGGGATGGACTTTTTCAGTTCTTCATTATTTTCCCTGTCGATCGCATAAGGTAAGCCATCTTCTGAAAAAACTGCCAACACAGGTTTTGTGCCTGTTGCTTTTAGCATTTCGGATTTATCCTTGACGACTTCAAAACCATTTTCTTCAAATTCTGAATACAAATCCCTCCCATCCGAGCGCTTAGAGGGATCAAAAAACTCACGTCCCCCTCCCATCATCACATCAAATTTCAGCTTGAGATAATCCACTGCTATTTGCGGCATGGAGTTTCTGCTGTTTTGATTTACGCAAAAAGAAGCTGGAGTAGCATGTGTAATCTGTACTGAAGTCACACAGCCGACTGCCTTTCCTTCTTCTTTGAATTTTTGTAGAATAGGTCTATGTTCCTCACCGTTTGGACCTATGTTCAGTGAACCATTATTTACCCTGTTTCCTCCACCCCATGCAGAACCTGCCGCTGCGGAATCTGTCACAAAAGAATTTGCAGATGCTGTATCCATCAAGGATCTCCCTACAGTACCTGATTCGTATAGAGAAATCCAGTTTGATGCTTTGCCTAATTTGTGACGCATCAATAAATCTGCCATGTTTAAAGTCCCGGAACTCATACCGTCCGAAACCAAGAAAATGATATTTTTAGCTTTATCAGCGGCATAGTGATTCGGTTTTGCAATGATTGGCCTTGAACCCAATACACTGAAACCTACTGTGGTTAGAAGTCCATTTTTAAAGAAATCCCGTCTTCTCATTGGTGAAATATTTGTAAAATGTGAATGATAAATATCGAAGGTAAACCCAATCTAATAAAATTTTGGGATTTGACGATTAGCAAAATGTTAAGAATGATAATGTTGGAATGTTCGATGGGATAAAGGCCATTGTTTTTGGTGATGGCTTGTATGGACACAAACCATGGGTGGGAATTTACGGGCTATCAAAATTAAATCTATATTAATCCAATATGAAATAATCGTGACTTTACGATCTGCTGGATGCTAACGGTCAATAAATATCTAAATTTGGAGTATTCTAAATTTGTGATGAAGACAACTGCTAATTTTATAAAGCAAATCCAAGAGGGGAATCGAAAGGCTTTTGAAGTGCTTTTTGACACTTATTGGGAAGGGCTTGTCAATTATAGCTTTAGAATTTTGGAGGATCATCAAGCCTCAGAGGATATTGTACAGGAACTGTTTTTGGAAATCTGGGACAAACACAAAGATTTCAACATTACAAGCAGTATTGATGTGTTTCTATATTCTTGCGTCAAAAAGAAAATACTGAAGATCTTCCGCGACAAAGGAATCAAGAAAAAACACATTCAAAGTCTCTATCACCTTGCAGAAAAAGAAGAAAGCCCGATCAAAGAACTTCTGCATGATGAATTGCTTCAATCAATCATCGACACACTTGATCAGCTACCCAAAAAGGAAAAAGAAGTGTATATCCTTCATGAAATAAAAGGCTACTCTGTCAAAGAAATCTCAAAACTTTTTACCGTATCAGAACAAACCGTCCGCAACCAAATTGCTTCTGCAAGCAAAAAAATCAACCCGAGTGTTATCAAAATATTAACTTCCTGATACCAATTTAGCTGCAATACTAATTAATTGTTAATTCGTTTTTTCGCATAGTTATTTTTCATTCCAAATGGTACTTCCTTACAAACGTAAGAACATTGGAAAACCCAAATCTCAAAAAACTCATCAGTCAATACCTAGAAGGTAAGACTTCGGAAGCAGAAAATAAACTCGTAGAGCGATGGTTGGACAACATTGCCGAAGAGAACAATTCCAATTTGCCAAATCTTGATTTTGTGAAATTGAAAGCGAAGCAGCAATTTCTGAGTAAGATTGAAAAAGATCCTACTTCCAAACAGGAAAAAAACAAAATAAATTGGATTTGGAAAGTCGCGGCTGGACTTATCCCGCTATTTGTTATCACTGTGCTTTGGTTACAGTTTGGTAATGAAGAAAAATGGATGGAGTCTTCGACTGCCTTTGGGGAGTTTAAGGAAATCTATTTGCCAGATAGCAGCAAAGTACTCCTAAAGCCAAATTCCAAAATTCGCTATTCATCAGATTTCGGAAAAGAAAGATTGGTTGACTTGGAGGGAAATGCATTTTTTGATGTCAGAAAAAATCCAAATTCGCCATTCACAGTCCAAGCTAACTCACTGGATATAAAGGTTCTTGGAACTTCATTCGATATCATGTCCTTCAAAAACATCACCGAATCCAAAATTACGGTTGCTACTGGTCTTGTGTCTGTGTCCAATGAAGAAGGCGAACTGGCAGTTCTTGAAAAAGCTGACCAATTGACTTATGACAATTCAACCAAATCATTCTTGACTTCAAAATCCTCTTCTTTCGATGATTTACAATTCAAACAATTGGTTTTTGAGGATGAAAGCCCAAAGCAGATTTCACAAATATTATCAAACTACTATCCAATTTCGATCACTTGCGAATTGGACAAGGACATAAAAATTTCTGCCACACTAAACAGTTCACTTGCCTATGAAGATATTATCAACGTCTTGAATGAATTATTAAAAAACCACCAATCATCTATTGTCAAAACTGGAAAAGGAAGCTACTTAATCAAATAACCCTACACCCGGGCCAACGGGTATAGGGAAAGAATTGCTGAATAGTAAACTATTCCAAATCATCTTATTACACACTAATTAAACGCTAAACTAATGAAAAATTTTAAAAAGAGGAAAAACATCCTTTTCACCTCTTTGATTATCCGATGCATGGCATTCTGTCTATGTTGCCAAGCTATTCCTTTGCATGGTCAAGGGATCCCGATGGAAATTGCACAAAACACAAACTCAGAAGTTCCACTTGTCGATCTTTTGAAAACTATTCAAAGAAAAAACAACCTTAACCTGATTTATGACACAAGTTTACTAAAGGGAAAAGTGAGTTCGGCTTCTAAACTAGAAGGTAAGAATTCAGAAGAAATTCTAAGAAACCTGATTAGAGAACATGGTTTGGTACTTGAAAAAAGAAATGACATCTACTTGATCAAAGCCGCTGAGCAGCAAACAAAAGCTGTTAATTCAAACCCGCGCATCATAAAAAACATCACTGGTACTGTAAAAGATGCCCTTACTGATGAACCTTTGTTTGGAGTGAATATTTTGGTAAAAGGCAAAAACCGTGGACAAGTTACAGATCTTGATGGAAACTTTACTTTTACCGAATTGGCAGACAATGATATCCTTATTTTTTCAATGCTGGGATATGAAAAAGTAGAAGTTGATGTAGCGTCTCGATCCAACTGGACGATTGCTTTACAGCCAAAAGACAACCTTCTAAGTGAAGCAGTGGTAGTTGGCTACGGTGAAGTAAGTTGGGAAAAGTTGACCAGTTCGATTAGCAGTGTTTCACCGAAGGAATTCAATAGAGGTGTATTGGGAAATCCAGACCAGTTGCTACAAGGAAAAGTGCCGGGCTTGGTAATTTCCAGAGATGGAAATCCAAATTCAAACGCTTCGGTCGTACTTAGAGGTGCTTCTACTTTGAGAGAAGGTGCAGCTCAACAACCATTTTATGTGATTGATAGAGTACCTGGGGCTTCTATCAACCTTGTCGCTCCAGATAACATTGTTTCCATTGAGGTATTAAAAGATGCATCGGCAACAGCGATCTATGGTAGTAGGGCTGCAAATGGTGTTATTATCGTTACCACAAAAAGGGCACAACCTAATTACGGATTCTCTTACAATGCATACGCAGGTATTGAAAATGCAGCGAACCAACTCCGCATGATGACGGGAGACGAATTGAGATCCTATTTGAGCAAAAATGGTCAGCAACTTTTCCCAAATGACAACAATTACACCTTGGAAAATGGGGACACAACATTTGTAAATACCAATTGGCAAGATGTGGTGATGCGCCAAGGAGTGAGTCAGAACCACACTTTGAGCTATGGCGGTGGAACCGAAAGAGCTTCCTTCAATGCCAGCTTAAACTACTTCAAAAATGAAGGTATCATCTTGGGTACATCAAGGGAAAGAGTAATCGCACAGTTTTCTTTGGAGCAAAAAGGTATCAATGACAGGCTGAAATTGAATTTTCAAGTAACCAATTCACTGGAGAAACAAGAACTTGTAAATGATCAGCTATACAGACAAATGGTCTCTTACCTCCCTACAGTTACTATAAGAAATGAAGATGGTACATTCAAGGAAAATACAATCGACCATACTTCGAACTATTTCAATCCGCTGGCGATCATAGAGCAAAATCAGGAAGAAAGACAATTGAATACTCTGATGGGTTACCTGGGTGCAAGGTTTGACGTTACCAAAAATCTGAATGTCAACATTACAGGTTCATACCAACTGGAAAAAACAGAAGGCAAACTGTACCAAAACAGTGCTTCCATCCTACCAATTGGATATCTTCAGACCTCCTATACAGGTTCACAAGTTGGTGGTTTGGCTAGAAGATTCAGTGTACAAAACAACAGGAAGGTTTTGGAAACATTCTTCGACTACACGCCAATAAGCAATATGAATCATGAACTCAAAATCTTGGGTGGATATTCTTGGCAAAATGACGAGAATAACGATGGCTTCCAAGCGACAAACAATGGCTTTGTTTCAAATGTAACTGGAGCAGACAACTTGGCTTTGGGAACAAATACACTCCGAGTTGACTATGGCAATTTTATGCAAATCCCATTGAGAATCATCTCTTTCTATTCTAGGGTAAACTATTCATTTTTAGACAAATATTTATTCCAAGCATCATTTCGTAGAGATGGATCATCAGCTTTTAGTGTCAACAATCGTTGGGGAAATTTTCCTGCAGCATCCGTTGGCTGGTTGATTCATGAAGAAGAATTCTTTAAAAACCAATCACTTGTCCAAAATCTAAAACTAAGAGCTGGATATGGAGTGACTGGAAACTCACTTGGCTTTGATCCGCTTTTGTCAGTATTCAGATATGGAACAGTAGGTACATATTACAACAATGGAAATTACGAGCAGGCTTTGGGTTCGCTAGCGAACATCAATACAGATTTGAAGTGGGAAAAAACCTCCATGCTCAATCTGGGACTTGACTTTGGCATGTTCAAAGACAAGATTGCAGGTAGCATAGATGTGTATCAAAAAAATACCTCAGATTTGATTTTCTTCTATCCTGTCTCTACAACACTATTTGTTCACTCTACAATGACAGCAAATGTTGGTGAAATCTCCAACAAAGGGGTAGAATTTGCCATTCAAGCCACAGCTGTGGAAAGAGGGAAGTTTTCATGGAACATCAATGCAAATATTGCACACAACAAAAACAGGGTAGAGAAGCTATCAAACTTTGAGTATCAGCTTGACTCTATCGCCACAGCAGCAGGTTCTGGAGCAGGAGTTACAGGGGTATTCACCCAAATCATCAAAGAAGGCTATCCTATTGGACAATTCAATGTTTTTGAATTTGCAGGAAGAAATGAAAATGGTGTGTCCACCTACTACACAGCTGATGGCAGCACTACAGCCGCACCAAGGTCTCCGGCTGATGCCAGATTAATGGGAAATGCACAGCCTAAATTCACTTATGGAATCGGCAATACTTTCAATTATGGAAACTGGTCTCTAAATGTATTTATGCGAGGTGTGTATGGTAACCAAATCCTAAACTCAACTAGAGCTGTCCTCAGCGCTACGAGCCAAGCGTATTTGAGAAACATCCCCCTTTCTGCTCAAGATGAACCAATGTCAGATACAAATAACAACTTCTATTCTGACAGATATTTGGAATCAGGTTCATTCCTCAGAATGGACAATGCAACTTTGGCGTACAACTTCCCAATCCGAGGAAATCAGATCAAGAATCTGAATGTGTATGTGACAGGTACAAACCTGTTTGTAATAACAAAGTACACCGGAATCGATCCTGAAGTCAATTTAGGAGGACTTACTCCTGGATTTGACAACAACAATTTCTATCCAAGAACAAGGGGATTTCTTCTAGGACTTACTCTTGACTTTTAAAACGAAAAATATTGAAATCAAGCTTGACCAGAAAAACCGAATTGAGAAAATCATGATGGTTAGGTCAAGCAAAAATAAACTCTGAAAATAATAAAGAGATGAAAAAATCAATTAAAATTCAATACATACTTCCTTTACTTCTGTTGGCTTTCAGTTGTACTGACCTTGATGTACCTATTGCTTCAAGCTATACTTCAGATGTATTTCCAAGAACAGAATTGGAGTTTGCTTCAGTGACTGGACCAGTTTACGTCCAACTGAGAAACACAATCGCACTTGACTATTTCTACACACAAGAACTTACAACCGATGAAGCTGTGCTCACAGCTCGGGGAGCTGACTACTATGATGGCGGTAGATATTTGGAACTTAATCTTCATACTTGGGATGAAACACATCCATTCTTAGGCAGTATCTGGTGGTGGAGTTTTAGAGGTGTAAGTCTATGCGGAGAGATTTTGGAAGCTTTGTCAAATGCTCCAGAAAGCCCTTTCAAAGACAAAACCATTGCAGAGATCAAAACAATGAGAGCACTATTCTACTTCTTTGCCATGGATAACTTTGGGGATATTCCCATCGCTCCAGAATATGGCGTAGTGGAGTTGCCAAGTCAAAGCCCAAGAGCTGATGTTTTCAGGTATATTGAAAACGAAATCTTGGAAGCAATACCAAATCTTAGCAAAGACAATACACAGAGCACTTATGGAAAACCAACATATTGGATGGCTCAAGCGCTATTGGCGAAGCTCTATATGAACGCCGAAGTATATACAGGCACACCAATGTATAACGAGGCGATTGTAGCGATCAACCAAATATTGAATGCGCAAGCAAATGGAGCTCCTTCAGCCTTTGATCTTGAACAAAACTTCATGAAAATCTTCGATGTGGACAACGGCCCACATATCAAAGAAATCATCTTTGCTGTTCCTTTTGACCAAAATTTCGGAGCAAATGGAATGAGATTGGGAAGGTTCCCACTACACCCTCTTTTGCGGGTGAATTATGGACTTCCTACTTCTATCAGTGTGGGAAATTGCCTAAGCACATGGGCTGACTTCTATTACCTTTATGAGGAGGAAAATGACACGAGGCAAGACACTTGGTTGTCTGGATTACAATATTATCTCGACGGTAGCCCGGTGATGGATGGTACTTACCATGTTAATCTTGATCCAGAAATCGCTTTTGTCAATATTGAAACTTTCGATAGAGGTAGAAGTCCTCAGCAAATCGCCCAGGGAGCACGTAACGTCAAATATACCCCAGATGCAACATGGACTTCCAGCAGGGATTCCAGAAACGATTTTGTCCTCTTCAGATATGCTGATTTTGTTTTGCTCAAAGCAGAAGCAATCCTCAGAGGTGGCACAGACCCAAGTGGTGAAAATGCATTAAGCTTGGTCAATCAGGTAAGAACTATCAGAAATACCGAGCCATTTACATCCATAGATATGGAAACACTATTTGAAGAAAGAAGTAGAGAAATGGCTTATGAAACTTGGAGAAGAAATGATTTGATTCGATTTGGAAAATGGGAGTCAACTTGGGGAAGAGATGCTGCTACTGGATTGCCAGTAAAGACAAACAACGAAGTCTATAGAAGGGTGTTCCCTATTCCTCAAAATGAATTGGCTTCCAACCCTAAATTGGTACAAAACGATGGTTATTGATATTAAAGGAATGAAAGCTCATAGCTGGATATTTTCAGTCTTTTCAATATTAACGCTATTTACTACCAATGCTTTGTGCCAGGAAATCAGTCCTGAATCAAAAGCAGTGAAGTTCATAGCAATCGGCGATTGGGGAAGAAATGGTGATGACCATCAACTAGATGTGGCAGACCAACTTTTGAACCAAATCAAAAAGCACAAACCATCATTCTTGATATCCACAGGTGATAACTTCTACCCAAATGGTGTGAGGAGCATTCACGACCCCCTTTGGAAACATACTTTGGAAGATGTGTACAAAAACTACCATTTCCAGTTGGATTGGTATGCGATTTTGGGAAACCATGATTATTTGGGTGACCCTGATGCCCAGGTTGCTTACTCATCTATTTCCAGAAGGTGGAATATGCCGGCAAGGTATTATTCAAAGAAAGTTCCCATTCGGAATTCCCAAGAACATGCGCTTCTGCTATTTATAGATACCAATAGCTTGATCCCGCAGTTTTATGCTAATCCGACCTATGGTCCCAATGTAGCCAAAACCGACTCTTTGGAACAGAAAAAATGGATGAAAGAACAAGTGAATACTTCTGGAAAAGATGCGAAATGGATCATTGTGGTTGGTCATCATCCGATGTATTCGGGAGGTAGAGTAGAAAATTATGATACTGTAGCCATCAGAAAATCACTGAAAGAATATATTAAAGAGCTAAATGTAGATTTGTTTTTGAGCGGTCATGACCATAGTTTGCAATACTTGGTAGAAGATGGGATCCACCAGGTTATTTCAGGATCAGGATCTGAAGTGACACCAAGTGCAAAGCTGCCATATACGAAATTCACAGCTTCCGAAGCAGGGTTTATGCTCTTTTCAATAGATTCGAATCAGATAAAATTTGATGCCATCAATAAGAATGGAGTTACTATTTTCTCTGGATTGTTGGAGAAATAAATTAGCTTACGACCTAGAGCCAAGCTTGAAACAAATAAAGTAAATTAAAGACCAATGGATGCACTTTTTTTGCATTCATTGGTCTTTTTTTTATTTGGAATTTGTTAAAAATGAGGGAAGTAATTATTCAAAAATTCTTTGATTTTTGCCTTTTTACCAAAAGAAAAATCAGCCTGCAAAAAAATTTCACAGACTGGGAAAAAATGGGTAAAACCATTTTCTATTAAATGAAAAAAGGAACCGCTGTATCTTATGTTTTTAGAGCTTTTGGCAAAGGAAAATTTAATTGTTGCGTTCTTCTAATCTAGAGACTTCTTAAAGCAAAAACTAAATATTTTCATTGAACAACCTAAATTGATTTTTTAAATATAATTATTTTTATTTTAATTTATTTTAATTTATGAAAAAAAATTGATTGAAAATCACACAATCAAATGGACTGTAGGAGTTTACATTTTTTTAAAAATTTCATGATTGAAGCTTTAACGATTTATCTACAGGATAACACCAGTAATTTAAGCAGACAGTTCTCTTTGATTCATTTCGATCCAACAGAGGCGCACAAGTTATTAATTGATAAATATTGATCTAAATTAAACATTAATACAAGAATTAAAATCTACTGGCAAAGTAGTGTATAATCATATAAGATTATATGTGCTTCCACTTTCTTGCATAAAACCAAACTATAGAATGTTGAATGAATGATTTCAAATTCGGAGGACTGTAAACTGTTGACAATCTACACAAATTGCAATATTGCGGATACTCTTATAAGATTATAACCTATTTCAAAAATACACCATTGATATAAGAAATTGCTTTCTTGATTTTGTCTTGATCTTCTTTATCATTCAGATTCAAACCACAAAAAGTACCATTATTAGTTGCGGCATGTAAAGATAGATAATAAACGGCAGCAACATTTATTGCAGAAACAGCCCTAAAATCGATGGGTATCTCTTTCAAAAATTTTCCAGACATTTCAAACAGATCTTCTCCTACTTTTTCCCTTTTTGATATAAATGATTTCATCAGATCATTCTCTTCGGAAATACTCCAAATCATCAGTTTTTGCAATTGTTCATCCGACAAAATAGAATCGAATTGCTTATGCAAATAAAAATCAATAATCTGTTTGAAAGTAAAAGGACTATCAGGAATGATGGCTTGACTCATTTGATCGACTTTGGTGGACCAAAAGTCCTTTTCTTTGAAATACTTCTCAAGTAAGCTCTCAAAAGAACCATATTTTCGATAAATGTAAGACTTATCTAAACCTGATTTTTTTGCTACTCTATTTATTCCAAGTGATACATGTCCATTTGTTAGAAATAGTTCTTCGATTGCCAAAAATAACTTCAATTCCTTTTCTCTATGATCCATAATTATAGCTTCGCTTTTTTTATTAATGAAATTCAAAATCTAATTCCCCATTTAAAACATCAAGTAACTGCCTTTAATTACTTTCTAATTACGATGACACCACATTTACCAACGTTAAGGGCTCCCTTTGTGTTTAGTAGAAAGTTGATTAATCAATATTTATTAAAAAAAACATATAGATTAAAATATATTAATTATATTTTTGCTGTGTGGTGGCAATTTTATTTAAGTAACTAAAAAGCCATTTTAAGGAATACTTATATTAATCTAATTGTCCAAAATATTCGTCAGTCATGGGAGAGGTATCAGAAGAGGAAATAGTAATGTTCCTTAAATCAAAAAGAGAAAGCTTGAAGCAAGAATTGGAAAAAGTTGAAGTAGCCTTAAATGCTATTACAGGTACTGATTTTTCTACAGCTAATTATAGCTTCACTCCAACTATAGATAAGGAAATACCAAATTCTTATTCGAGCAAACTGAAAATGGATAAGAAAATATTGTTTGCATTGAACGAAATCAAATCAGGTGACAAGCAAGATATTCTAAATCATTTGCAAGTGCTTGAACCAAAAATTGAATTGAAAAAAATCGAAAAATCAATTTCGGTTCGTCTTTCTCATTTGAAAAACAATAATGTCATCAAATCAGATAAAAATGGGAGAAGCTTGACTTATTTCTTATAGAGATTTTTTTTTGGCTTAAAGATCATTTGTGAATTTTTAAAAATGATTCTATTGATTCTTGAATATGATTATACGCTTCTTTGCCAGTAGCTTTAATTCCATAGTCGATTGCTTGCTTATGTTCAATATCTATGAGTATCTAATATCAATTTATATCAGATCTAAGCTAAATCAGGCTTGTCTTTAATTAGTGGCAAAGTTCCGTATATCTATATTCTTGAATTTCAACATCTTCGTGTCTGTCAAGCTTATAAATATTCCAAAAAATCCCTAAGGCAAAACAGATACATAGCGCTTCTGGAATTGAAAAACAAATGGAAAAATTTGCGTCATTAGTTTCCTGAAAAGTAAAAGTTTTAGAGACCCTTGACATAGGGCTGTCACAGAAGCTTCTTAGTTTTACCATCGAACAAAAAAAATAGAAATGGATAATATCACTTTAGAGCCTTTTATGGTAATCGGAATCTCTGTAAGAACCTCAAATGAAAATAGTCAAGCAGCTACAGATATGCCTGCGATTTGGGGTAAGTTTTTTGAGGAAAGCATCATGGCAAAAATCCCCAATAGAATCGATGATTCAGTTTATTGTATTTATACTGATTACGAAAAAGATCACACTCGTCCTTACACAGCCATTTTAGGCTGTAAAGTAAATTCCCTGGAAAGTATTCCTGAAGGAATGGTAGGAAAAATTGTTGAAAGTAAAACCTATAAGAAGTTCACTGCAAAAGGTAACTTAAAGGATAATATCGTATATGAGGAATGGTTGAAAATTTGGAATTCAGATTTACCAAGGCTCTATACAACTGACTTTGAAGTCTATGGAGAAAAATCCCAAAACCAAGAAGCAGCCGAAATTGACATATTTATAGCCGTAAAATAATCAAAATGGCTGAAGGAATTCTCAACTGCTATCTTAATAAATCAGAACCAAACAAGAGTTGTTTGCTTGCTTTGCGTAGCATTATCCTTGGACAAAACAAAGACATTTCCGAGACAATCAAGTACGGCATGCCTTGTTTTTATTTCAAGAAAAAAATCTTCTGTTATCTGTGGATCGACAAAAAAATTGATGAGCCATATATCTTGATGGCAGATGGAAATCTAATCAAGCATGAAGCTTTGGAAAAAGGAAGTAGAAAAAGAATGAAAATCTTTAGGGTAAATCCAAATTTGGATTTGCCCGTAAAGACCATCGAAGAAATCCTCAAAGAAGGTTTGAATCTCTACACTTCACTATAATTTCAATACCTCTTGCTAAATTCTGTGGGACTGATACCAAGCCTGTTTTTGAATAGTCGCGAAAAGTAAGATTGATCTTCATAACCAAGAAAACCCGATAATTCTGATACTGTCATCTTTGAAGCGGACAAAAGTCTTTGTGCCTCAAGCATCACCCTTTCTAAGATCAAATCTGTTGTAGTTTTCCCCAAAAGATTTTGAATAATTCTATTGAGATGCCTAGAGCTAATATTCATCCGTTCTGCGTAAAAAGCCGCTGATTTTTCAGACAAATAATATTGATCAATGAGGGATTCCAACTTTCTCAACTGCTCAAGTTGAATCCCTGAATGATGTCCAGAAACACTGATTTTTGACTGATACACTCTGCTCAATGCAATGTAGAGCAAGTCTGTCAGACTACCGATCTTCTGATGTTTGAAAATTTTATCAGAATCATATTCATGTTTTATTGCTCTAAAAATCTGTACGACTTCCTCCATATTTTCCAAGTCAAGATAAATACTTGGATCATTTTGGACGGAATAGAAAAACGGAAAATTATCAATTGATCTTTTGGAGTAATTCAGGTCAAAAAACAGCTTACTGTGCAAAATCACATAGCCAGAAATATCATCAGACAAGTCCCAGAAGTGGGTTTGGCCAGGCTTGAGCAAAAATACAGAACCCGCAGTTACTTTATATGAGTTGAAATCAATTTCATGAAAGCCACTCCCTTCGGTGAAAATGACTGTCAGGTAAAAATCATGCTTATGCGGTTTGCTGATATGATGATGATGCAGATCGATGTGACTTCGAATATCATTTGCATAAAATTCCCCATTTCGCTCCGCTGGAAACTGATCGATATTAAGGATTGGAAATACACTCTTCATATTTTAAAATTAACAGACATGTCTGAATCATCCTAATACTTGCTACTTTTCTTATAAGTATAAAAAAGATAATTATCGAAATTTGCAAGTAAAATAAGATTAAATAAAGATGGAAAGTAGGGATTATCAAAATTCAAATCATTCTGAAACCTTGTCAAAAAGCATTGATAAAGGAAATCTTTGGCAATCCATGGCTGCCTGTAAATGTCCAATTTGTACAAAAGGATATATGTTCAAATCAAAGGCTACAGATCTCTCAAGATTCAATGAACTTAAGGAAGCATGCCCCAATTGTGGATTCAAGTTTATGCCCGAACCAGGGTTTTACCAAATCTCAATGTTTCTCACTTATGCTTTTGGTGTAGCATTGTTTGTGGTTTTTGGTTTCCTCACCTATTTTATTTTCAGCAATCCTCCGCTTTGGGTTTATTACTTGATGATATTCGTTCCTGCAATAGTTACTGTACCATGGAGTTTGCGCTATTCCAAAGTGATCATGCTTTATATTTTTACTTGGAGAAAATGACATCCTCTTTAGGGGTATCATCTCAGTGATATTGAAAAAGATTTTGATTGAATTGTGGATCACTTTTGATTTTCTCCCATAATTGATTTTCTATGACTCAATCCCCAATCAACCATTTTATCCAAAACTTCCACGATATTTTTTCCCGATTCGGAAAGCTCATATTCTACTGATACCGGCGTGGTGTCATATACATTTCTGGTCACAATCCCATTCAATTCCAGTTCCTTCAACTCCTTACTTAGCATCCTAGGTGTGATCTTGGCAATGTTCCGCTGGATTTCGGTAAATCTCTTTTTACCAAACAAGATGGATCCTATGATGGGAAGTTTCCATTTTCCACTGATAACATTCAAAGTATCATTGATTGCCAAAACATACCTTATTGGGCAAGCTTTGATTTCCTGTATGCCTAATATTTCTTCCATTTTTTCAATTCTATTTTCACGAAACAAAATTACACACTATACTTTAGTATATCACTATACTTTAAGAAGTAAATATAAATTACTTTTGTGAGGAATCAATTTATCAATTTAAATAATATACACATGATCTTAATAACAGGTGCTACAGGCCAACTAGGCCAACTTACAATAGAAAACTTGCTTCGCAAAGGTGTTAATCCAAATGAAATAACTGCTCTTGTAAGAGACAAGTCAAAGGCTGAGGACTTAAAATCAAAAGGATTGAAAATAAAAGAAGGAAACTATGGTGATTATGAATCTCTGAAATCCGCATTCCAAGGTGTTGAAAAATTGCTATTGATATCGAGCTCGGACACCGTCAATAGATCAAAGCAGCACGAAAATGCAGTTAGCGCAGCCATTGAATCAGGTGTGAAGCAATTATTGTACACAAGCTTCTTCAGCAACAATCCTACTGATTCGTCTCCAATTAGCTTTGTTTCGGAATCTCACCTCCACACGGTGAAACTTATAAAAGAAAGTGGTACCCCTTACACAATCCTCGAAAACAACCTCTATTTAGAAATGTTACCAATATTTTTTGGAGAAAAAGTCTTGGAAAATGGTATTTACTTACCTGCAGGTGAAGGAAAGGGTGCTTTTGCTTCAAGAGCTGATATGGCAGAAGCTATTGGAAATGTACTGATTGAAGCTGGGCATGAAGGAAAATCATACAATTTCAGTAATGTAGAAAATGTATCAATTTCAGATATTGCAGATATTCTTAGCAAGATCACCAACAAAACTGTGGCCTATATTAACCCAAGCAAATCAGAATATGAAAGCACTTTAGAAAATGCAGGAGTTCCCTCAGAGTACATTGGTATGTTTGCAGGATTTTCCGAAGCGATCAGTAATGGTGAATTCGAAACAAATAAATCTGATTTGGAAAAACTTCTCAAAAGAAAACCACTCAGTGCAGAAGTATATTTGAAAAAGGTATATTAATCAGACATTTACCATTACATTGGGTTTCAACCCAATGTTAGTGTCAATTGCCTCCCGAAATTATCGGGACAGGCTTTTCAGTAGAAGTTTTTAATTTAATTCTTTTGTCATCAGGTCATGACCCGATATTCATATCAAATGCCTCCCGTGCCGATAACTTTCGGCACGGTACAGGCTTTACAGGGCATATTCTCATTTGATTGTCAAGTCAATAGTGTCTCAAATATCTCATCTCATCTCGCTTTTGATTCACTCCATTTGATATAAATAACCAAAAATCTTGCAGTGCAATTAAATATTCTGTATCGAAATCCTTCTTTTTTCTTTTAAGGCTTTGAAATGAGAAGGTGTTAGTCCTGTGACTTTCTTGAACTGTGCTGACAAATGTGCCACGCTGCTGTAATGTAACTTATCAGCAATTTCTGATAATGTGTCTTCGCCAAACATAATAAGCTCTTTAATCCTTTCTACTTTCAAGGCTATGATGTATTGCTCGATTGTGGTTGCTTCTATTTCTGAGAAAAAATTTGCCAAATATGGGTAACTGTTGTTGAGCTCTTCGCTTAGCAAGACAGAGAAATTTACATGTGGCTTATCTTCTGAATTGTACACATAATCAATTATTACTTTCCTGATTTTTTCAATCAAAATCCCCTGCCTTTTTTCGAGCAGTTCCAGTCCTACTTTCTTGATTTTGTCATTTAACTTCTTTTTATCTTCATCGGACACATCTTCTTTGGTATCGATTTCACCCAAGTCCACCTTCTCCACTTCGATATCCAATTCTTCTAAAGCTTCTTTCACTACAAGCTTGCAACTTTCACAAGCCATGTTTTTAACATAGATTTTCATAAGCCTGACAATTTTAAGGTGAGTAATATTTAATAAAACTAAAATCTGGCCAATTTTTAAAAGCAAAGCGGTGTTTGAATTGATTTAAATAAAAATCAGGACAAACAGGTAGCCACAATATCCATTTCAAATACCACAATAAATTGAAAAAAAAATACAGCAAACAAAGTCTGCTGCATTTGTGAAACTAAAAGTCTCAAAACTCATTTGATTCATGATCTCTTGCAGAGTCTACAATCTTTACAAAAACCATTGTTGAATCTATGATATTTCAATTATTCCGAAACCTAAATATTAAGATTTCATTTTTTCACATTTTTCTTTACAAGCTTCAGCGTGAGACAAATGTGCTCTCAAACTTGGCAGTTTCTCAGTTGCCCAAGCTCTGATTTCTGGATCTTCAGAATCTTTGGATGCTTTTTCAAATTTATCTATAGCATCTTCATGATGATCTACCATCATTTTGCTGTAAGACTTCCCAAATTCATTCCCTTTTTCATCAGCTAATTTATCATAAGCTTTTTGGGTATCTTCTGTAGCTGTAGTAGGGATAGAAACTGATTTGGAACGTGCAAGCGCCACCAATTCTGCATGTGCTTTGGAATGATCATTTTCCATCATCTTTCCTAATTCTTTTACATGTTCAGAATCTCCATTCTGCTGAGCGAGTTGTCCCAATTTGATTTCTTCCAATTGCATTTCTGCTGCATCCATCAAAAACTGAGTGTCACTATCATTATCGATAACTACAATTGTTCTGTCATCATTGGTCAACTTTGCCATGTTTTCTTCCTGTGCAATATCCTTTGAATCTGAAGTTTTATTTTCAGTACAAGAATAAGCCAAGAATATCGGTCCTGCCAGACACAAAGTATAGATCAGGATAGATTTTAAATTGGTTTTTCTTTTCATATAATAGTTGGTTTAGTTTTGATAAATATGCGAAAAGCTTGTCTCAAGCTCTTCGCATACTTGGCATTTAGATTCTACCAGTGAATTTCTTCACCTCGGTTTGTTTTCCAATTTTCTTCCAAAAACTTGGCATCCTCTTCATTTTTTGGAGTTACAGAGATGACTACATTGCCATCCTCAATTCCAGATTCATATAACTTTGCTCTTGCTTCTGGGATACCAGAACCAACCAAAGCTCCAATAACACCACCTGCAAGACCACCTGCACCTGCACCTGCCAATCCAGCAGCTATAGGTCCTGCTATCAATATCCCGAGCCCAGGAATTGCTACACTTGTACCGATTGCCGCAACCACTCCAGCGATTGCTCCCAATGTCCCACCTATTGCAGACCCTTTGCCAGCATGTTCTGCTGCTTTGGTACCTATTTCGGTTTCTTTGGATGCATCATCATTAAAGTGCTTTTCCCTAGTATCATTTGACATGATCAAGTTAATTTCCTCTTGTGAATATCCTCTTTCATGAAGTGTATTGTATGCTTTCTCTGTACTTTGTCTATCACTAAACATACCTGTAAGCACTCTTTTTTCAGAAGTCTTGTTAACTAATCCTTCATTGTGGTTCTTTGAATTTTCCATTTTAAAATAATTTTTTGTGAAACAAATGTTTTTTTAACATTGTCAATCAGCAATTTAGCTACACTGACCTAAAAGAAAGTAAATGATTAGAAAGACAACAATTGTCCCTAAACACCCACCACCAAATTTTTTAGCACCATAACCTGCTAATAGTACTTTGAATATTTTATTCATCTTAAATAAATAATTGTAGCTCCGATATGAACAAAGGTGGTGATGAACTACATCATTTTCGTTATGTAATTATCATAAAAAATTACAAAATTATTATATTAATTAAAAACTATAACAATAAGAATCAATTTAATATTGGACTGATAAAATCCAGTTTTATTTATTTACACGATCAAGGATGACTTGAAACTTGATTTGGATTAAGCGAAAAACCCTATCATGTCAATCACACTATCAAATAATTTTTAAATAAATAATAAATATTTATTGTTTATCAATAAATATTTATTAAACTTTGATGCATACAAAAATATCAAAACTATGGAATGGAAGAAAAAATGGGAAACCCAAACTGGACTAATGCTACTAACTATTGTGATTTGGTCTATTTTTATCGGACTTTGTATTAAAGTCGGAGCACTATTGTTTACCTCAATATTGAGTATCTTTAACCCTGTTGTAGCACAGAATCTTTATCAAGGATTAAATCTTTATGAATTGATGCAACAAAATCTATGGTATTACATCAGTGTCCTATCTTTGATCGTAGCAATCACGGCGTTGAAGGCCTATATTTTTTATATAATGATAAGAATTTTCTTGAAAATCGATTTGATGAACCCTTTCAGCAAGGAGATTTACAAATTAATTTCCAAAATCGGTGAAACAAGCATTCAGGTTGCCTTTTTGATCATTTTAACCACTGCCCATTTCAAATGGCTTTCTAAAAAAGGATTTGAGCTGAACGGATTGGGTGAGTTTTCTGGAGGATCTTTCGAATTCCTATTTATGGGGATCATCATATATGCGATTGCAAGGGTTTTCAAAAGAGGACTTGAAATCCAATCTGAAAACGAACTAACTATTTGACCTATGCCAATTATTGTAAACTTGGACGTGATGATGGCCAAAAGAAAAATGTCATTGAATGAACTTTCGGAAAAGGTAGAAATCACACTTTCCAATCTTTCAATTCTCAAAACCGGAAAAGCAAAAGCAATTCGCTTCAACACCTTGGAAGCGATTTGCAAGGCTTTGGAATGTCAGCCTGGAGACATTTTAGAATTTGTAGAGGAATAAATTTATCATGGATTTTCCTCCTTTCTCATTTAGGAGACAAGAAATTTTCGAAAACTAAAAAACAAAATAACCACTTATCACTTTTTCCACATTTTATTAAACTTAATCTGTGGAATTTGGCTTTCCATATTTGGAGTTCCAAAAATAAAATCAAGCTCCATAGCTCTACAATGAAAATCCTCAAATGTATATTTTTGATCAAAGTATTTTTGATTTTTTTTGGATCACAGTGTTCAATTTATGCCCAAAATCAGGCAAAAGAGTATAAAGTAACAGGCACTGTGATTGATTCTGAAACCAAAGAACCAGTTCCATTTGTACAAGTCGCAGTATTTTCGCTTAAAGCAGAAAGCCCGATTGCATATACAGATACAAATTTTGATGGGGCCTTTTCTTTAGATGTACAAGCAGGAACTTACAATCTTAGACTCTACCTGATTGGATACCAACAGTTTGAAAGAGAGAATTTAAATATTGACAGAAATTTAAATCTCGATAAAATTGAATTTGTGAACGAAGGCGAAAACTTGGAAGAAGTAACGGTACAGTCTAGCAAAATCCTAATGCGTACAAATGTAGAAGGCATCACAATCAACCCTGGACAAAATTTATCAAATATTGGAGGGACACTACTAGATATTCTCCGGAATACTCCTTCGGTAAGGGTTGGAGATGATGGTGGTATCTCGCTCAGAGGTAGCACTGGAACCAATGTCTTGATAAATGGAAGAAATTCTTCTTTGACACAAAATCTAGATCAGATTCCTGCAAGTGCTATCGAACAAATAAGGATCATCAACAACCCAAATGCTCGATATGATGCAGAAGCTGAAGGTGGCATCATTGATATTATATTAAAAAAAGGAGATGATTTGGGAACTAATGGTGGTGTAGAATTCACCTATGGTACAAGAGGGAGAATGAATACTGGAGCAAGATTCAATCATAGAACCGTCAATTACAACGTCTATGCCGGCTATAATTTGAGAAGATGGAGAGATGTTGGGACTCGAAGGATCGAAAGGGAGATTTTTGGTGATGGAGAGAGGCTTAATCAAGAAACAGGAAATCGAAATGAAAACACTGGACATACCTTCAATTATGGCGCTGATTATTACTTTGGCAAAAACACCATAAGCTATGAAGGTGTATTCAGCACGAGTCTAGACAAGCAAATAAATACCCTCTATTCAAGGTTGGCGACAATTGATTCAGATGATTTGGTACTTGAATATGTCAGAAGAAACAATGAAAACGAAACTGACGATGGACTTGAAAATTCATTGATCTATGAAAGGTCATTTGATGACAAAGAGAGGTCGTTTAAATTTATTGTGAGTAATTCCTATGTCAATCAATTCAAAACCCAAAACATAGAAATATTCAGAAATGCATCTAGTCCTAATCCAGAAAACCTCAATGGTCAAGAACGTGCATTTACAGATGAAAAAAGGTATAATACCATCATTCAGGCAGATTATATACATCCATTTTCCAACAAACTGAAGTTAGAGATAGGTGCAAAATCCAACTTGAGAAATTTTGACAATGATTATGATTACTCGAGGTTTGAAGAGGGATTTCAGGATTTTGTAAATGATCCAAACATCAGCAATAGGTTCGACTACAAAGACAGAATCCATGCAGGATACTTTGTGCTGAGCAAATCAAGCGACAAAATCGATATTACCGCAGGATTGAGAGGAGAATATACTACAGTTGATACTTACCTATATAATACTGATGAGCGAAATACCCAAGAATACTTCAATTTGTTCCCAAGTCTTCAGACATTGTACAAATTCAATGAAGCCCAACAAATAAAGTTTACTTACAGTAGACGAATCGATAGACCTACTGCTTGGAGACTAAACCCTTTCCCTGATATTACCGATTCCCTCAATGTAAGAAGAGGTAATCCATTTCTGCAGCCAGAAATGATTCATTCCTTGGAATTGGGTCATATTATGGAGTTGAAAAAAGCGAGTTTGACAACCAATTTCTTCTACAGACAGGTCAGTGGTTTATTGGATTTCATTACCGTAATTGAAGATGGAATATCCTTTTCTCAGCCGGAGAATTTGAATACAGGTGAATCTTATGGAGTGGAATTGATCGGTTTGGTCGAAATTGCTCCTTGGTGGAATGTCAGCGGCAGTTTGACTGGCTTCAATATAAGTGTAGATGGCTCAAATTTGGGTGAAGAATTTGTAAATAGTGGTTTTGCTTGGAATACAAAAATCAATTCTGATTTTAAATTACCACTTGATATTAGCTTGCAATTTGTTTTCAATTATGATTCTCCAGAAATAGAAGCACAGGGAAGAGATCTCTCCCAGTATTTCTTAGATGCCAATATTCAAAAAAGCTTTTTTGATAAAAAAGGGAGTCTTGCACTGAGCATTAGGGATATTTTTGATACAAGACGTTTCGCGGGAAATAGTTTGACCAATACTTTTTCGCAATCTTTTTATTCCAAAAGAGAAACCAGAATTGCTTTAATCAGTGCCAGATATAACTTTTAGGAAATGAAAAAAATCGAAGAGTGAGAATCAATCTCACTCTTCGATTACTCTTCAAAGGTAATTCCATCAGGGTCAGCACCGAGTTTTTCTAAAATTTCACTCACTCCTTCTACCATCTTTGGCGGTCCACAAACGTAGAATTTCTGGGAAAAATCATTCAGCTTTTCTTTGAGAAAATCCATGTTTACCCTTCCATACGCATGACCATCAAGCTTTTCTCCGTCCAGAATAGAGATAAAATTCTCTCCAAGTATTTCATGAAAATAGGACTCCATGATCACATCCTTACCGGTTTTATTGGCAAAAATCAATTTATTATCAGCAAGTTCTCCTGAAGCCTTTAGATTTTTAATTATACTGATAAAGGGAGTTATTCCGGCACCTCCTGCTATAAAAACACCTTTCCCTTTATACTCGATCGCACCCCAAGAATCATCTATTATCAATTCATCCCCTTTTACCAAATCCTCGATTTGCTTGGTGACTCCTTCATGATTTCTATAAGACTTGATGACAAATTCAAGATAATCATCATCAGGCAATGATGTAAATGTAAAAGGCCTTTTTTCATCTCTCCAGCCATCCTTGTTGATTGCTACTTCTGTAGCTTGTCCAGGTTTAAATTTGTATTCCTGTGGCTTTTCTGTTTTAAACTTTTTAACGTCATGCGTCAAAGAATATATTTCTGTGATTTTTACTGTATAGCTCATAAAATTAAATTTTTGATTTATGTACAATAATAAAAACCACAAAAACTATTCATTTTTACAAATTTCGGGATGAAACTCATCAAATTGTAAACAAGACTTTAATTTTGAAGTTATATTTTCGTTTTACTTAAAATCAAAAAACAATCAACCTATTATGAAAAAAATTGGACTATTATTTACCACACTTACTTTAGTGTTCTTTTTCGTTGGAAATGAAAAAGCATTTGCACAAATGCAAGCTCCTGCACCTAGCCCAGCAGCATTTGTATCACAAAATGTAGGCTTCACCAAAATCAGCATAGACTACTCCTCTCCTGCCGTGAAGGGAAGAAAGATATTTGGTGAAATCGAAAAATTTGGGACAACTTGGAGGGCTGGTGCAAATGCAACTACAATGATAGAATTCAGTACTGCTGTAAGCGTGGGAGGAAAAAATCTAAGACCTGGTAAATATGCCATTTATATGACTCCTGCTGAATCTGGTGACTGGACTGTTCATATCAACAGCAAAGGAAATTCTGTATTTGCCTACATGAAAGATGGGAAAATTGATGAAGAAACACTCGCTAAAGATGATTTGGTTTCTTTCAAAGCCTCAACTACCAAAGTGGATTCTCCTCAGGAAAGACTGATGTACACCATCTCAGCTGAAAACAACAAAATCGCAAAAATCACCATGTCATGGGAAAACTATCAAGTTTCTTTCATGGTGGACACACAAGTAGATCAGAAAATGGAAGGCTTCAAAGGAGCTTTCTAAAGAATTGGAACATAATAAAAAGCCTGCCCATATTTTGATCTGGGCAGGCTTTTTTGTGATTAGGAAACAGAATTCAGATTCCTATACCTTTTGAATCACTAATTAATATTCAACAAATAATAACCATCTACTAAAACCAATAATTTGATTAAGATTCTGGAAATATTTCAGATAAGAAAAAAAACTAATCAATTAATGCTTCCAGTCATATTGATCAATTGATTCTAGACAAGCATTTAGCAATAGAACACTGTTTGCGATATCTTCTTTATGGGCCATTTCTATCACTTGATGCAAATGTCTTGTTGGAATAGAAATCGCACCTGCAATAGCTCCTTGTTTCCCCATTCTTTGAACACCTGCTGTATCTGTTCCACCAGCAGTCAGAATTTCTGGTTGCCATTTGATCTGATGCTTTTCAGCTGTTTTTTTCATGAAATCAACCATTCTATAATCGCAGATGGTCATTGCATCCATGATTTTGATGGCTGTACCTTTTCCTAATTCTGTAACTTTTTCGTGAGCTTGAGCTCCCGGAACGTCAAATGCAATCGTGGTATCCAATGCAATCCCAAAATCAGGATTAATCCTATGTGCTGCTACATTTGCTCCACGAAGTCCTACTTCCTCTTGCACAGTGAATGTCGCATAAAGATCATAAGCAGGATCTTCTAGTGTTTTTAGCGTTTCGATCAATATATAAACGGCAACACGGTTGTCTATAGATTTACAATTGACACAATCTCCCATTTCGATCAATTCACGGTCTCTGGTGATTGGATCACCTATCGACACAAATTTCTTAACCTCTTCTTTACTCATTCCCAAATCAATGAAGAAATCAGTAGTCTTAGGAAGCTTTGTTTTTTCTTCGGGAGACATTACGTGGATTGGCTTCGAGCCCATTACGCCAACCAAATCTTTGCTGCCATGAATAATCACTCGCTGCGCTGTAAGTGTCTTGGGATCGAATCCTCCAAGTGTATGGAATCTAACAAATCCATTGTCATCAATATGAGTTACTATAAATCCAATCTCATCCATGTGTGCAGCAACCATGATTTTTTTCGAGTCAGGATTTTTTTTAGATTTTTTAACAGCGATAATATTCCCCATATTGTCCAATATCACCTCATCCACTATCGGAGTGACAATTTCAACAATCAAATCCCTCACTCTTTTCTCAAAGCCAGGAGCTCCAGCTATTTCACAGATTTGTTTCAATAAGGACACATCAACATTCATAATCTTTATATTTTAATTTTTACACTTAATTCTACAAAATGGGGTAAAATTCTACAATTAATCAAACAAATTATCTAAATAAAAAGTAAAATTTTACATAAAACTGGTACGAAATTTTCTTTTGTTGTGGCAAATGGTAAAACAGTGAGGTCAATTAGACACTTCAATTGACATTCAACTGTAAAAAGACAACAAAAGATTTATTTATGCAATTGATTCTTGTGCTTATCGGCGCTTTCGTAGTTTTTATTTTGAGTACCCTAACAGGCGGCGGAGCAAGTTTGTTATTAATGCCTTTAGTAGCTGTAGTGGTTGGAGTGAAGGCAGTTGCCCCAGTGATGGCTATTAGTATTGGATTGAGTAGTACTTCTAAGGTAGCACTCTTTTGGAAAGATATAGATTGGAAGCTATTCACTTGGCTTTTCCCATCCACCATAGTCGGTTCAATTCTTGGAGCAATGTTATTTGCAAGCATGTCAAGCGACTACCTTCAGATTTTGATTGGATTGCTTTTGGTTTCTACAGTCTTCCAATTTAAGAAAAAGAAGGAAAGCAAATTCAAAATAAAAGCTTGGCATTTTGCACCTATGGGGCTTGTAGTAGCTTTTCTTTCAGGACTTATTGGCGGTGTGGGACCTTTGATGAACTCTGCTTACCTCAATTATGGGATCAGTAAAGAATCACTTTTGGGAACAAGGGCTGCCAATGCAATCTTACTACACACTACCAAAATCATCAGTTATGCATACTATGGGTATGTAACGGGAGAAGTACTCAAATTCGGAGTACTTATCGGAGTTACCTCAATGGTAGCTGTCTATTTTGGAAAATTGATCTTGGCCAAAATTTCAGAAAATTTCTTCAGACAAATCGTAGTGGCCAGTATGGTACTTAGTGGCATACTGATGCTATGGAAAAACTGGGATATTGTAGAGGGAATATTCCAAAATTATCAATCTTAAGTATTAAAATTCATTAAAATAAATTATATGAAATTATCAATTTCGAAAAACGTCCACTTAGTAGAACCAGGGGATTTTGAACCTACGGATCATTGGTATCCTAGAGTTTTGAATTCAAACATACATCCATTGGTTTCCTACTTTTTGAATCTTACGCACGAGCAGATGGTGGAGCGCTATCACAGACTTCATCCGCAAAGTGATCCTGATACAATCAAAAAAATCATGAGCTATCAGCCTCAATATTTCAGATGGGCAGGAACAGACTTGATGCATGTCACTAACCACGAAGGGAACAGAAAATTAACAGTAATTGAAACTAATAGCTGTCCATCTGGTCAAAAATCCATGCCACTACTTGATCTAAACGTAGAGCAAGGTGGATATAAGCGACTGATAGAAAAGACCTTTAAACCAATGGTAGATGCCTATCCTGAAAAAGGTTCACTTGCGGTAATCTATGATAAAAACCCGATGGAAAATATCGGTTATGCTGCCACTGTAGCAGATGTTTTTGGAGAGGATGTTTTCTTGGCAAAGTTTGACAAAGACGATCAAGATCCACCAGTCAAATTTGACGAAGGGAAAATGTATGTCCGAAATGAAGAGGAAAAATGGGTAGAAATAAGAGCGGCCTTCAGGTATGTAACCCAGGAACCATGGACAAGAATACCTGAAAATCCGAAAACCCTTCTTTTGAATCCAATTGAAGCATGTTTGGCTGGTGGCAGAAACAAGGAAGTCGCGAGTGCCGCCTATGATCGATTCAATGAAGAATTTAATGATAAAGGTATTAGTATATTTACCCCAGATACCTATAGAAAAGTGAAATATTCTGAATTGGATCATCACTTCGACCTTTTGGGGGGGAGTATGGTAATCAAAGTTCCCGATTCCAATGCAGGCCAAGGCGTATATACAATCGTCAGTAAAAAAGAACTGGAACATGCGAAATCTGAAATTGATCCAAATGATGAATATTTAGTGCAGCAATTGATTCATAGTAACTATAGCAAAGGTCTTGATCCAAACAAATCTTGGTATCATGTTGGTACCATTCCAGACAGCAAAGGAAGAAGCTTTGCATTTGACTTACGTCTGATGATGCATGCTACTGAAGAAGGAATGCGACCACTGGCTGTGTATTCAAGAAAGTCGAGATTCCCATTGAATAAGGAGTTACCTGAGGATATGAATTCATGGGAAGTATATGGTACAAACCTTTCTGTCAAGGGAGAAGATGGCTGGTCTTATGCCGATGAGAGACTGATGTTGTTTGATGTCAGGAATTTCGGTCAGCTCGGACTTGGCGTCGATGAACTGATCAAAGGATTTGTGCAAAGTACCATGGCCGTATATGCCATTGATCAAAATGCAATACAAACATTTGGTCAAAGAGAATCTATAAGTAATTTTACAACCTCAATCCAAAAATCATGAGTAATAAAATATTAATAGTCGAAGATGATGTTGTCTTTTGTAAACTCCTCACCAGATTCTTATCCAAAAACAATTTCCAAGTCATGGATGCTCAAAATGGTCGTGACGCATTAGAATTGATGGAATTGAATGATTTTGGATTTGCCATTCTCGATTACAGGCTACCTGATATGAACGGAATAGATATTTTGGAAAAATTAAAATCCATAAACCAAGGATCCAAAGTAGTGTTGATCACCAGGTATGGAGATCAAGATATCGCAACAGAGGCGATAGAAAAAGGAGCTGATGCATTTGTCTCCAAGCCTATCAATCCAGATGACCTCCTTAATGTCATCAATGGACTGAGGTAGAAAGAGATAGCTTAGACAACTTTAATAAACTAAGATAAAAAAAGAGAAGCTGATTTGGCTTCTCTTTTTTTATCTTATCAATAAGCCCTTTCGACTTTTCCTTCTATATAATTCACTAGTGCTCTATTCACTACACGCATTCCTCCAGGTGTAGGAAAATCCCCTGTGAAATACCAATCTCCCAGATGTTCAGGACAAGCTTTGTGCAAATTTTCTACTGTTTGATAGATGACTTTTACTTCTGCTTTGATATTATCAGAGGTAATGATTTCAGCTACTTTATCAGAAATTTGTTGGTCAGTAAATGGTTCGTACAATCCTTTTGCATAATTGACTTCCAAAACATTACCAGATTTTGCATCTTCATAAATTTGATCTATCAAATTTGACATGCCCTTGTCTTTAAGCAATTCCATTGTAGCTCTGAAGGCTATGAATTCTTTCATTTTTGACATGTCAATTCCATAGCAATCAGGAAATCTGATTTGTGGTGCTGATGAAACGATAACAATTCTTTTTGGATTCAATTTATCCAATGTGGTCAAGATACTTTTCTCAAGTGTAGTCCCTCTCACGATACTGTCATCAATGACTACCAAAGTGTCTATTCCCGATCTGACCACTTCATACGTCGTGTCATAAACATTGGCCACCATCGCATCCCTATCAGAGTCGTTGGTGATAAAAGTCCTCAGCTTAACATCCTTGCTAACCAGCTTTTCTACTCTTGGCCTAAAGTGCAAAAGCTCTTCCAAGTCCTCTAAATGCGGTTTGCCTTCCAACAAAACCTCTTTCCTTTTTGCACTCAAATAGTCCTCAATACCTTCAATCATTCCTAAAAAGGCTGTTTCTGCTGTATTTGGAATGTAAGAGAAAACTGTGTTTTTGAGATCAAAATCGATTGCTTTGAGAATCTGAGGTATCAACGCTTTTCCAAGCTGTTTCCTTTCTCTATAAATATCCGGGTCAGTACCTCTAGAAAAATAAATCCTTTCAAATGAACATGATTTTTTCTCCCTTGCAGGCATTATTTCATGTTCTCCAAAGCTACCATCTTTATTGATCACCAAAGCACAGCCGGGCTGAATCTCTTTGATTTCCTTGTAATCAATATCAAATGCTGATTTGATCGCGGGCTTTTCTGAAGCAACTACAACGATTTCATCATCTGCATAGTAATAAGCTGGTCTAATGCCAGTTGGGTCTCTAACTACGAAACTAGAGCCGTTACCTATTAGTCCTGCCATAGCATAGCCCCCATCAAAATCCCTACATGATCTTCTCAATATCCTAGCAACATCCAATTCATCTTCAATCACAGCTGTGATTTGTTCGTTGGTATACTCTTGCTTGTACTTATCAAAAATCCGTTGGTTTTCCTCATCAAGAAAATGACCGATTTTTTCCATCACTGTGACGGTATCAGTCTTCTCTTTAGGGTGCTGACCTAGCTCAACTAATCGACTGAACAACTCCTCCACATTGGTCATATTGAAATTTCCAGCCATGACAAGGTTTCTACTCCTCCAATTATTCTGCTTCAAAAATGGATGGCAAGTTTCAATACTATTCTCACCGTGTGTACCATATCTAAGGTGTCCTAGCCAAACTTCACCTGTGAATGCAACATTGTCTTTGAGCCAATTCGCATCATACAATGCTTGGTCACCACCAAGTTTCCTAGCCTTTTTGTATTTCTTTTGAATTTTATCAAAGATAAAATTCACAGCTTGCGGCTCAATAGATCTATATCTACTGATGTATCTAGTACCTGGTTTGGTGTCTATTTTTATATTGGCAATACCTGCCCCATCTTGTCCCCTATTGATTTGCTTTTGCATCAATACATAGAGACGATTGGTCACATAAGCAGGAGAACCATACTTATCAATATAATACTGAAGGGGTTTTCGGAGCCTGATTAAGGCTATCCCACATTCGTGTTTGATTTGATCACTCATTGGGTAGGGCGAAAGTTATATTTGAGCTCGCAAAGTTAGCTCTTTTTTGGAAGAATAAAGAAGCAAATTCATCTAGTAATCTAATCAATGATTTTTTCTTGCTCAAAGTTCACCGCTCAGGTAAAATAATCATACCCAATTTGTGAAAAATCAAGGACACAAATTGGGGAATTTTTCTACACTTCAGATTTGAATAGTGATATAAAATAACATTTAAAGCCTTTTTTGTCTTTGGCATTGTCTTTTCATATTGTATTATCAAATGAAAAGGATAATAACCATATCAGCTTTGTTCTTTCAATTTCTCTTAATTGCTGTTGCTTGTATCAATAGCTTCCAAAAAAAGAAATTTGATGACATTAGTTATTCGATAGAAACTTTCTATTCAAATGAACTGGAAAGCAGATTTTATAATCCTTGATCATTAATTATTGCTAATGTATAATTTTAACTAAACCAACAAAACAATGAAAACTCAATTTATTATTCCCGCATTATTATTCTTAGGAATGGCATCAGCACCAGTATTTGCTAACACAAATATTGCTGAGAAGGAAGCAATTCAAATCACTGCCCAAGAGCAAGAAAAAGTGAAAGTTGACCCTGAGAATCTGCCTGTTCTTGTAAAAGAGACAATTGCACAAGATACTGAGACAGCCAACCTTACCATCACTGAAGCATGGAAAAACACCAATGAAGAAGGAGCCATCTACTTCAAAGTGAAATTTGACAAAGCCGGTGAGGAGTGGGTAAAAAAATATGACGCCGACGGTAAAGAAATCAAAGAAACCACCAGCAAATAATATCAATTTTTTTAATTGGTATTGAATATAAGGTATTGGATTTTTTCCAATACCTTTATTTTTTTGTTAGCTTGTATGATAATTTAGCGCTTTTAAATGAAAAACATATTACTTGTCGAAGACGACCTGACTTATTCCAGAATTATTCAAAACTTTTTGGAGAAGAATGATTTTAAGGTTTTCTCTTGTACAAAACTGATTGATGTTGATTATAATTTAAGAACCAATGACATCCATCTTGTCATCACTGATTTTAGATTGCCTGACGGAACGGGTCTTCAGGTTCTTAAGAAAGTGAAAGAGCAGGTCAAAGGTTCGGAAGTAATCTTAATCACAAACTATTCTGATATAAGAATCGCTGTGAAAGCCATGAAAATGGGAGCTTTCGAATATATAACCAAACCAATAAATCCAGATGAGTTGCTTGTTACAGTCAGAGAAGCTTTGAGCGGTGAGGAAAAAGAATCACCTAAAGACAAGACAAAAAAGACAATAATCATCGACGATTATATTATTGGGAATAGCCTTGAAGCAAAAAAAATTGAGCAACATATCAATCTGGTAGCACCTACAGAACTGAGTGTGATCGTACTTGGAGAAACGGGCACAGGGAAGGAATATATTTCCAAAAGAATCCATCAAAAATCGAATAGAAGCGAACATCCATTTATTGCCATTGATTGCGGAGCTTTGTCAAAAGAGTTGGCTGGAAGTGAATTGTTTGGACATGTGAAAGGAGCATTTACTGGAGCCTCTGACAGTAGAGTTGGACATTTTGAAACTGCTAAAGGAGGTACTATTTTTTTGGACGAAATCGGAAATTTGGAATATGACATCCAAATCAAATTATTGCGGGCAATCCAAGAGCGGAAAATAAGGAGAATTGGGGGAACTCAAGAGATAGAAATAGATGTACGGATCATTGCTGCTACGAATGAGACATTAATAGAACAGTCAAGTGACGGTAAATTCAGGGAAGACTTATACCACAGATTAAATGAATTTTCTTTGACAGCACTTCCGCTTAGAGATAGAAAAGAAGATTTGATGGTTTTTGCAAATCAATTTTTACATGGAAGCAATCTTAGATTAAACAAAAGTATTCAAGGGTTCTCAGATGAGGTCATCGCTATTTTCAACCAATACTCCTGGCCTGGGAATTTGAGGGAGATGAAGAATATTATCCGAAGGGCTGTTCTTTTGAGCCAAACTGACTCAATTCAATCTGATGTAATTCCCGACGAATTGAAAAACTTTGAGAAAATTGAGAAAGTCGAAGAAGAAATTGAAATTGATAACAAAGGAGATATAGCCTCTCAAGAAAGGGATTTGATAGAAAAGACTTTGATAGAAGTCAAATACAATAAATCTAAAGCTGCTAAGATCCTTGGGATTGACAGAAAAACTCTCTACAACAAGATAAACAAATACGGATTGGAATAAATCAACTTGAAGTTTCCAATGATTCTTCCAGTTTTGCCAAAACCTTTTGAATCTGTGGTATTAGTTCCTCTACCTTCTCAATAACATTTTCCACATTTCCATCTTTGATGGCTACTTCTATGTCCTTTGCACGTCCAGAGGCATCTGCTTTAATCTGACCTAGCCTGCTCGATAGTTGGTGGGTAATTTCCCTGATTTGTGCGTAATCCTCGCTCTGACAGGCTGATTTTAGATTTGTGATATCTTTTGCAGTACTTTCCAAATAATCAGAAATCACCTCTGAGAGCAATTCTTCATCACCCATACAAAATCTCTTCAAATCAGTCAAATCGATTGTCACAGTTGATTCAGTTTTACTATTTTGTTGTGTGTTCTTCTTTAAAACCTTCTTCAATTTCAAAATCTCACCTACTCGATCAATGATTTTATCCTCATCAAATGGCTTGAGCAATATGGCATCAAACCCAGAATTGATTATTTCTTTTTGCTCATTGGCAAAGACATTTGCAGTCATTGCAAGTATTTTGGAGTCATTAATTTTGAATCTATTTTTGATCAAATCCAAGACTTGTACCCCACTTACTTCAGGCATCTGAATATCAATAAATGCCAAATCAAAAGGCCAAGACTTATAATTATCTCTAAATTCAACTCCTCCATTGTACACCAAAACTTCAGCACCATTCCCTTCCAATATCAATTTGATAAGCTTGAGACCGATTTTATCATCATCTACCACCAAGATTTTAATCCCTTCCAGGGAATATTTATGTGTGGATTCTTCCAACATCTCTATTTCAGATGCTTCTTCAAATTGAACAGGCAACAGAATTTCAATTCTTGTACCTTTTTGAAGTTCGCTTTCTACCTTTATTTCCCCTGATTGAAGATCTACTAACTTTTTGACTATGGAAAGACCCAACCCAGTACCTCCAAATCTTCTTGTAATCGAAGAGTCACCTTGATTGAATTCATTGAATACATTTTCTATCTGATCCTCTCCCATTCCTATCCCTGTATCTTCTACCAGAATAGAAAGCTTTTCATCGTGAATACTAAGATTAACATTTACAGATCCTTCGGATGTGAATTTAATGGCGTTTGAAATTAAATTATTCAAAATCTGATTGATCCTAAGCTCATCCCCAACTATCCACTTATCCTTTGGTAAATCTATATTCCAATTGAAATCTATATTTTTTTCCTCAGCCTTGAAACTAAAAAAACTTTTGATCGCCAAAAACAATTTCCTTCCATCAAAGGCTTTGCTCTCAATTTCAATTTTTCCTGCTTCCAATTTGGAGAAGTCCAAAATATCATTGACTACCCCCATAAGTGTCTTGGAAGCAAAGCCAATCATCTTTATAAAATCCTGCTGATCTGTGTTTAAATTAGATTTTTCCAATTCTTTTTGGAAACCTTGGATAGCATGAAGCGGATTTCTTATTTCATGACTCATATTAGCCAAAAAATCCTGTTTGGCCTTGGCTAGATTTTCAGAGTACTTTTTGGCTTCCTCTAATTTCTCGTTGTAGGTTTTTGCTTTTTTTACTTCTTTCAGTATACTAAAAACAAATCCAAGTGAACCTATCACGCCCAAAAACACCAAACCTCCCAAAACTATAGAAACAGTATAGGTTAAACTATAGGCAGATTCATTTTGGGACCTTGATTCTACAAGCAGGTTCATTTGTATATTGCTGATAAGATTCTGGATTTCTGAAAAAACCTCGGCATTTTTTAATTGCAAATTCGCTTCTAAGTTGACAAAATTATCCCTGAGCTGTTGTTCATCTTTATATAGATCGGTCATTAGCTTTTTCATTGCTACTAGAATTGAGTCTGATTCCGATTTTTTTGAGTTTTTATCTCCACTTTTTGATTGAATGGAAGCTTCGATCTCTTCTACTAACTGCGACCATTCTTCACTAGTATCAAAATCTGTGTTGACATCTCTCACCTTCTTTAGACTATCCAAGTTACCAAAAAGATCTCTTCTCTTGATCTTATCCAAAAAGTCCATTTTTGAAGACTGCTCTTGTCTTTGAAGTTTTATTTCTATGCTTTTGAGTGCTTGCTCGCTAAAATTCCTATTGGTAAGTCTATACCTCACTTCCTCCAGCCCGGCATAGGAAACCAGCAATTCTTGAATATTGATGTTGATCTTCTCGAAACTTTCTATCTCAGAATCATGATCAGCGGACTCTTTTAGCGATGCCAATCGCTTGACCAACCTGTCGTAAGCCTCATTGAAAACTGAGTCTTTGTCGGAAGTTCTATTGGCTTTGGACATGTCCAACAAATAGACATCGGCCATGAGACCATTAAGTTGTCTTAACTTCTCATTCGGTTCGGAAAGATTCTCTACTGTTTCCAGTAGATTCTTGATACTGATGTAAGTGACTACACTTACAGTAAGTACCAAAAGTGAAGCCAGAATAAAACCTAGGACTACTTTTGAACTTAATTGAAATATATCTGAATTTTTGAACAAGGCTTTGATTTTTTTCTTGCTTTGAAGTCAATAACCATTCCAAACAGGTCTATCAAAACGCTTTTACTCCTAAAAAAGGAAGCCATTCCTCTGCTTTTCTTTCAGCATACTCTGCCAAGAAAAAAGATAGGCTTGGTTTGAAGGGTTGGGTTCTCAATACTAAGCCGGTTTGTTCGGGAGTTTTGTCTCCTTTGATCACATTACATCTATGGCAGGCTGTGATAAGATTATACCAATTGGTTTTTCCTCCTTTGGATCGAGGCACTACGTGGTCTATGGTTAAGTTCTTCTTCGATCCGCAGTATTGGCATTCTCCCCCATCACGTTTGAAAAGATTATTTCTATTCAACAAGACGCCTTTGAATGGGATATTTTTGTATTCATTGAGTCTAATGACGGCAGGATAGCGAAAAATACGATCTACAGTCCGAATGGAAAAGGAATCATAAAAAGACAAACAACTAACTTTTTCCAAAAAAATAAGGGTCATGGCTTTTTGAGCCGTGACTACCGCTACTGGAGAATGGTCTAAATTCAATACCAACACACGCTTTTCCATAATCAGTCAATTATTCTAAACTGACTAAAAAACATGCTGTCGAATTGAAATGTTTAATAAGCCAGTTTACTAAGTTCTCTTTTAAGATCTTTTTCTTTGATATCTTGCCTTTTGTCATGAAGTTTTTTACCTCTACCCAAAGCAATTTCCATTTTTGCTAAACCCTTGTCGTTGATAAATATACGAACAGGAATTATAGAAAGTCCTTTCTCCGCAAATTTGGTTTCTAATTTATCAAGTTCTTTTTTGCTAAGCAAAAGTTTACGCTCTCTTACTGCGTCATGATTATAGCTAGCAGCCATGATATATGGTGCTATATGCATTTGTCTGATGAAAAGTTCGCCACTTCTAAAAAAACAATAAGCCTCCGTCAGAGACACCTTACCTTCTCTGATTGACTTGATTTCAGTACCTCGTAAGACCAATCCAGCAACAAATTTCTCTACAAACTCAAATTCATGGCTTGCTTTCTTATTTTTGATGTTGATGATTTTATCAAACTTTAATTTTTTGTTCATATTTGGTTTAGTATTTTATTTAGAAGAATTCAAAACAATTAAATTTTGGTCTTTCTTCTGATAATCTCAATGTGCATGAATTAGGCCAAATCCCTTCCTTTAATTGAGCTAGAATTGAAAGTTTTTTTATTAACCTTCCAATTTATTCAATTCTTGCTCTTATTCTTCGGCAAATCCCATTAAAAGCAATCAATTCAGCATTTACTTAAACTGCAGCCTTTAGTTGCGATATTTTAACTTTATTTTTCAAGGTACTTAACTACGATTTATACTCGTTGGTTAATTCCATTTTTTATACATTTTATATGATACAAGCTTCTTTGCTAGCAGCTTCAATCTATGGTTTGATTGCTCGCTTTAGTTCAATAACTAGGAGAATCAAATATCGATTATTATCGGATTTAAGCTAAATCAGGCCTTTCTTTAGTTAGAAGCAAAGTTCCGTATATCTTTGATTTCTTATATAAAACATCCTCAAACAAACCCCTATATCTTCATCCTAGCCTCTGGGCTGACATCAAATCCACAGAATTCACTTTTTTGATATTTGTAATGTGCAGCCATTGCGATCATTGCGGCATTGTCGGTGCAATATTCGAATTTTGGAATATAGACTTGCCATCCATATTGATTGGATAGGTTTTCCAATTCTTTTCTCAAACCTGAATTTGCAGAAACTCCTCCAGCAATAGCGATTTCTTTTATTTTATACTGTTTGGCAGCTTTTTTTAGCTTTTGCATCAGTGTTTTGATCAAAGTATGTTGAATCGAAGCACAAATATCAGCCAAATTTTCTTCCACAAATTTTGGGTTTTCTTTCAAATTATCTCTCAAGAAATAAAGAACAGCTGTTTTTATTCCACTAAAAGAAAAGGTAAGTCCTGGCATGTCTGATATTGGAAATTGAAATGCAGTTGGATTACCTTCTTTGGCATATTTATCCAAAATCGGCCCTCCAGGATAAGGCAAGCCCATCAGTTTGGCAGTTTTGTCAAAAGCCTCTCCTACTGCATCATCCATAGTTTCCCCAACTACTTCCATATCTAGGTGATCACGCACCAGTACAAGTTGTGTATGCCCCCCACTCACAGTCAAGCAAATGAAGGGAAAATTTGGTTTTGGCTCATCAATAAAATGTGCCAAGATATGCGCTTCCATGTGATTGATCGCAATCAAGGGAATACCCAAAGCATATGCAAATGACTTGGCGAAAGACACACCTACCATCAAAGAGCCCATCAAACCTGGCCCTTTTGTAAATGCAATAGCAGATAATTCATTTTTATTGATACCAGAACTCGAAATTGCTTCGTTTACTACAGGAATTAAATGCTGCTGATGTGCTCTGGAGGCCAATTCAGGAACTACTCCACCATATTTTTCGTGAACCGATTGCGTGGCGACAATATTATTAAGTATTTTGCCATTTGATATTATAGAAGCCGATGTTTCATCACATGATGATTCTATGGCTAGAATATTTACATTCATTGTACAACCCCTTTGGAAAAGAAGTCGAAAGTTACGGAAAAAATACTGAAAGCCTTAAAAATGCTCCTCAGGATAGTACTTTTCCTAATTTTGGGATTGTTACTTTTTGTACTTGCTTTACAAATCCCTTCTGTACAAACACGGGTCACAAGATTACTTACCAATTATATTACTGAAAATACTGGGTTTGATACATCAATAGAGCAGGTAAAAATCCGGTGGTGGGATGCTGTCAGCCTCAAAGATGTCACTATCTACGATCAGCAGGATAGTTTAATGATCAATTTAGAGGAAGTCTATATCGACTTCTCAGTAAAAGGACTTTTGGATAGAGAAAACCCAAGTCTTGACCAAATCAAACTAATCAATGGCAACGTTCGAATAATTGGTCATGAAGGAGCTGAAAACCTGAATATTTCAGAGTTCTTCAATCAAGTCAACGGCTTGATTCCCAAATCAGGCTCAGAAACAACTAAAGCAAATGTGAAATTCAGTATTGGCAATATCTTTTTGGAAGAAACCTCACTTGATATCATCAACTATGCTGCAATTCCCGTGACGGGCGGTTTTGATTACAACAAACTTAGATTTAGGGACTTATTGGCAGATGCTGATGACTTTTATACTTTCGAAGGAGAAATCGGCTTTCAGACAAATTTCCTAAAAGGCATAGAAATCACTTCGGGCATTGTAATACAACAGTTGCAAACAAAATTCACCTATGCTCCCACTTTTATGGAGTTTGATGATTTGTTTTTGAGATCAAATGAAACTGAAATCAAAGATTACTTAAAATTCAGCTTTGAGTCAGTAAGAGCCTTGTCAAACTTCAATGAGGAAGTTCAAATCGAAGCAAGACTGAATGAATCTAGATTGAATATTAAAGATTTACAGTATTTCTCTGATCAAATCCCCAATTTTGAAGATAGGATCACGCTGAGTGGTGATATTGTTGGTCAAGTCAATGATTTGGCTTCTGATCAACTTTTGATAAGGTTTGGACAGCGAAGTGCACTTTTTGGGAAGTTTGATATCCAAGGACTTCCTGATGTCAATAACACATTTTTCAAAATGTCTTTGCTTAACTCTATCTTGAGCAGTGAAGATTTGTCCCCCTATATAAGTCAAGAGGCACGAAGCGAGGTCGATAAATTTCGAGATATTCGATTTGACACTGACTTTTCTGGTTACCTAACCAACTTTACTGCAAATGGAAACTTCAGAACTGGAATAGGCCAAATAATCGGAAGGTTGAATTACAAACTTTCTAACAGACAACCTACATACAATGGTAGGGTAGAATTGCGAGATTTGGATTTAGGAATTCTTTTGGAGGACAGGGAAAATTTTCAAAAAGTTAGCCTAACCGGTCAAATTAGAGGGACAGGACTGACGTTGGAAAGTGCACTTTTACAAGTCGATGCAAATATCAAAAGAGTGGGAATTAATAATTACAATTATTCCAATATCATAAGCAATGCAACTTATGGTAAAGATCTTTTTAGCGGAAAATTAAATGTAAATGACCCGAATCTCAAGGCAAAATTTGATGGGGTTTTGGACTTGAGAGACAACAAAGATTCAATTAGACTTAATGTACAAGTTGACACGGCTTACCTTAAAGAATTGAATATACTTGACAAAGAAATATTTGTGAGTGGAAAGGTAAATATGGATACTAAAGGCGTGACTTTGGATGACATCGAGGGAATCGCAAGGTTCAGTGATATCAATCTGAGTTATGAAGGCCGAAATGTGTATGTTGATAATTTCTTTTTCCAATCCCTATTTACAGATGATTCAAGGTTGGTTTCTCTAAATTCTGACTATTTGGTAGCAGGAATTTCAGGAAAATTCAAAGTCAAAGAGTTGATCCAAGATGTAGAAACACTGAGTAAGCAATATTGGGCTATACTTACCAACTCCAAACAACCACAGTTTACAAAACACCAACTTGAATTTGAACCTTACAATATTGATATCAATCTTAACTTTATTGACATCAACCCAATAATAAATTTGGTAGAGCCCAAAGCATCTATTTCAAAAAACACAATCATTGAAGGGGCTTTTTATCAAACACCTACAAATACCATTTTTAATTTTTATTCCAGTATAGACTCCATTTATTATAATGGGAATTTCCTTTTTGACACAAATCTCGATTTCAACACCTCCAAATTAACAAACAGCCAAGAGGTATTGGCTTCATTTTATATTCTATCGAAACAGCAGGTTTTAGGGAATGGGTTGACATTCAACAATCTTGGAATAGAAGCTATTTGGGATAAATCAAAAATCGATTTGACTTACAACCAAGACCAATTGAGCACAGAGAGTTATTTTAATCTAAGTTCAGAAATCAAAATTTTCCCTGATCACACATCTGTAGTCTTAGCGCCTTCGAGGCTTAAGATTTTGGATAAAATATGGAGTTTTGATCCTGAAAATCAAATAAATATTGCCAATAACAAGGTTGAGTTTGACAATATCAAATTGATCAATGAAAACCAATTTATTTCCCTGAATGGAAATATATCACCTGATCCAGAACAGATTTTGGCACTTCAAATCAAAGATGTCAATATGGATTTCTTCAATACATTGAGCATCAAAGAATTTGAAGGAACAGCAAATGGATTGTTTGCTTTCAGCGATCTTTTTGGAGTTTTTGGAGTCAATGGAAATTTGAATATCAATGATTTCGAGATCAATAATTTCCTTGTTGGGGATATAGATGCTGCTACCTACCTCTCAGACAATAAGATCAACCTTGAGCTAAATAATTTCAAAGAAGGAAAAAAAGTCATCAGCCTCAATGGGTTTCTCAATAACCAAAATGAAGAATTGTCTCTCAAAGCCGAAATGCGAGAGACAAACCTATCAATCCTGGAGCCATTTCTCTCTGATTACCTCACCCAGATGGGAGGAACTATAAGCGGTGACCTCGATATAGGCGGCAGTATCACAAAACCTATAGTGATAGGTAGCGGAAGAATCAATGGAGGCACCTTGAAAATCAACTACCTCAACACCTTTTATACTATAGATGGCAACATCGTTTTTGGAGCTAATGAGATTAGTTTCAGAGAACTTCTTCTTAAGGATATCAATAGCAACATTGCCAGAATGCGTGGTGGAATCTCACATGATAATTTCAATGACTTTATCTTGGACATTTCTTCAAACTTGGAAAACTTCCAAGTATTGAATACTTCTGCTAGAGATAATGATCTATTCTATGGTTCTGCTTACGTCACAGGCACACTGAACATTTTTGGGGCTGCCAATAACCTTGACATCAACGCCCGTGCGACATCCCAACCAAATACGCGGATTTTTATCCCCTTTGGCTCTAGCAACATTCAGGCACAAGAAGATTTTATCAATATTATCAATATCAGAGACACTACCAGAACTCAGTCTTTTGAAGAATCCGTAGAAAAGCTAGCGATCAACAATGTGAGAATGAACTTTGTATTGGATGTCACGCCTGATGCTTATACAGAAATCCAGATAGATCCGAGAACAGGTGAGAATATCCAAGGAAGAGGTCGTGGTGTATTGACATTGAATATTGATACGCAGGGAAATTTCTCCATGTCCGGCAATTACGAGATTACAGAAGCTAAATATAATTTTTCTCTATACAATATTATCAAAAGGGAATTTGTAGTGCAGCCAGGTGGAAGGATATCTTGGTTTGGAGATCCTTATGAAGGAGTGATGGATCTGCGTGCAACGTATCAAGAAAGTGTCTCACTTCAAAATCTTCAGACCGGAAACACAACAGGTTCGGAACTTGAGGATCCACAGCTAAGGAGAAGATGGCCTCTGAAAGTAATCATGGATTTGAAAGGAAATATTTTGAGTCCTGATATTGGGTTCGATTTTGATTTCACTGAATTTCCCGAAGGAAATATCCAAACCTATATATCCGCCTTCAAAAACAGAATTGCCAATGACGAACAAGAAAAGAATAGACAAGTCTTTTCAGTAATAATGATGAGGTCATTTTCTCCAGAAGGACAATTTAGCGGGGTAAGTAATATAGCAAGTTCCAACCTTAGCCAATTGCTTTCCTCACAATTAAACAGCTTCATTTCACAAGTGGATCAAAACCTCGAAGTTGACATTGACTTGGCAACGTTGGATCAAAGTGCCCTCGAAACATTCCAATTGAGAGTAGCTTACACCTTTTTGGATGGCAGGTTGAGAGTGACAAGAGATGGAGGTTTTACAGATTTGCAGGGAAATGCAGATATTAATAGCATTGCCGGAGATTGGCAGGCAGAGTATTTGCTCACCCAAGATGGAAGGTATCGCTTGAGGATCTACAATAGGAATAATTTCAACACATTTACTTCCCTATCCTTGTCAAGAAATGTGGCAACCTACGGCATTTCTGTATCACAGAATTTAGCTTTCAATACCTTTACGGAATTATTTCAAAGAATCACCAAGAAGAAAAATGAAAAATTGAGGATCAATGATACCGATGATTTCTTGCGGTATCAGTTTGAAAATGAACAAAATTGGAAAAACATTCCTTTGGAAAACCTTGAAGAGAAAATAAAAGAGAAATTAGATAATAAATAACCTCTTTCTATAATATCTAAAATGTATATACGGAATGACACCAGTGATTTAAGAAGAGAATTCTCTTTTATTCATTTCAATCCACAAGAGGCGGACAAGTTATTAATTGATTTTAGATATTGATAGATATTGATCTAAAGCAAACATTAATACTAGAATTATAATCTACTGGTAAAGTAGAGTATAATGATAATATCCAATAAACATTTTTTGCGAAGAAGCTATTAATGGAATAGACAAAAAGTAAAACTATGAAAAAGATTAGCATATTTTGGTTTAGAAGAGACCTTAGGCTTGAAGACAATACAGGTTTGTATTATGCTTTGGAGCAAGAGAAAAATGTATTGCCCCTATTTATTTTTGACAAAAATATTCTTGATAAGCTAGAGGACAAAGAAGATGCAAGGTTATCTTTTATCCACAGTGAAGTATCCAAATTATCAAAACAACTACAAAAATCAGGTTCTGATATCTTAGCCAAATATGGAACTCCGGAAGAAGTATATGAGGAGTTGATGGAAACTTACGATATTCAAAATATATATACCAACAGGGATTATGAACCTTATGCAAAAGAAAGGGATAATAAAATAAAATCCCTCGTTAAAAGCAAGAAAATCCAGTTTTTGGACTTCAAAGACCAGGTTATTTTCGAAAAGGAAGAAATCTTGAATGGCAGCGGAGAATATTACAAAGTGTTCACCCCATACAGTAAGATATGGTTGGACAAATTCAAAAAGTCTAAACCTCAACTCCTTTCTATTGAAGATTTCAAGGATAATTTATTCAAGACAAAGCCATTTTCTATCCCAACTTTGAAAGAAATGGGATTTGAGGAAAGTGATATAAAAATTCCAGCATTGGAAATTGACAAGCCTTTGATCCAGAAGTACGATCAAACAAGAAATTTTCCTGCGATCAATGGCACAAGCAGATTGGGGATTCATTTGAGATTTGGTACTATAAGCGTACGAAAATTGGCTTTGGAAGCAGCAGAACTCAATGACACTTATCTGAATGAATTGATATGGAGAGAATTTTACATGATGATACTTTATCACAATCCTCAAGTCGTAGATAAAGCCTTCAAACCACAATACGACCATATTCCATGGAGAAATTCCGAAGAAGATTTTCAAAAATGGTGTGATGGTAAAACCGGCTACCCGATTGTGGATGCAGGAATGCGGGAATTAAACACCACCGGATATATGCATAATAGGGTGAGAATGATTGTCGCCAGTTTCTTGACAAAACACCTTTTGATAGATTGGAGATGGGGTGAAGCATATTTTGCAAAGAAGTTGTTGGATTTTGAGCTATCTTCGAACAATGGTGGCTGGCAGTGGGCTGCAGGAACAGGTACAGATGCCCAGCCATATTTCAGGGTTTTCAATCCTGAATCACAAACAGGAAAGTTTGATAAAGAACTGAAATACATCAAAAAATGGGTTCCTGAATATGGAACAAATGACTATCCCAAACCGATGGTTGACCATAAATTTGCTCGGGAAAGAGCAATAGAAACATACAAAAAAGCATTGAATTCATGAATATAGGAGACAGAGTGAGATTGCTTCACGGCAATGAAGAAGGGGTAATTACCAAAATTTCAACTGCGGGAAGAATTGAAATCGAAATTGAAGACGGATTTAGAATTCCCGCAATGAAAAATGAAGTAGTTGTGATTTCTGCTTCAGAAAGACAATATTTTGGTGATGGCATCAAAGAGGAAAAACCGACCAGTTTTTCTTCCAAGTCCAATGATCTAGACCAAAATGACGGAGTGTATCTGGCATACCTTCCCATCAATGACAAAGACCATAGCATCTACTTGGTCAATCCAAGCTCTAGAAATTATCTGATGATGGTATCAGAAGTGTTTGGAGACAATAGCAGAACATTAGTTTCGGGAGAACTCAGTGCTAAGGGGAGTAAGAAGATCGGTGAAAAATCCATTTCAGATTTTGAAGATTGGCCTACTTTACTTTGTCAATTTTTCCCAATTCATCAAAAAATAGAAAGAACACAACCTTCATTTGAAAGAAGAATAAAGTTCAAAGCAACTTCATTCTTCAAAAGTAAAGGCAAAGCTCCTGTTTTGGATAAAAATGGCTACATTTTTAAACTTTCCGAAAACACAAAGGATATCGATGTCAAGCAGCTCAATGAAGAGTTAAAAAAAGACACTGCTGTCGAAATCACCACAAAATTCCCCAAACCTGAGAAAAGCATTGACTTACATATAGAAAAGCTCACCAAGGACTTTCAATTTCTTAGTAACAATGAAATGCTGAAACTCCAAATGGATACTTTTGAGCGAAATCTTAATTATGCCATTGCACATGGAATGGACGAAATCACATTTATCCATGGAATAGGAAATGGAGTTCTTAAAAAAGAAATCCACAAATATCTAAGCCAATTAGGAAATATTAAGTACTTTCAAGATACCCAAAAGAACCGATTCGGATACGGTGCTACTTTAGTTAGAATTTCATAAATCAATGGAAGGCAAGATTTCTCCAATTTTCAGGTTATTTGATTCGCATTTTGAAGATGCAAAGACAGCTTTTTTAGCTTTGGGAAAGCAGTATAAAGGCAAGAAAGCTATTGAGTTAGAGCAGAAGTTGATCTTCATGGAAATTTATATTGAATTGGTTTCCAAGATCCATTTCGAGGAAAAGAAGCTTAAATTTGAGATTTTTGAACCTTTCAAGGAAATATTCAAGGGGCTAAAAAAAACCAAACATCTCAAATTTGTCCTTCAAGAATTGGATCAAATCAAAAACAAAAAAAATCTTACTTTCAACACCTACGAGAAATTCTTGTTGGAAGAAAAAAAAGAACATTACAACAAGATGTATGACTTGATAGTCTCTACTCCTTTGAAAAAATGGGAAAAGCTCTATTCAGATGTTCATAGACATAGCTTAGGACTCAAGCCTCTGATGGTAAATACAGCTACTACCCAGATTATCAACGAGGAATTGGAATTCTTCAACTTGGACAATCAATTAAAACCAGACAACAAAGCACTCAAGGATATTTATGAAGGACTACGAGTAGTCACTGCTTTGGAAAACATTAGGATTGATTCTGGTTTCAACCCAATTTTCATCAGAGAAGTCCATGTAAAAATGAATACCCTTCAACAAACCTTGTTGTCATGGTACCAAAATCAGCTTTTGACACAGCATTTGATATATTTCTTTGGAGATAAAGAAGAAATTTCTAAAAAGTACAAAGACCTTTTGGCTGACTTGAAACAAAACAAAAAGAAGTTAACTGCTACTGTTCAAAGCCAATGCAAATATCTGTTTGATAGAATATTAAATTAAAGGTATTTCAAAGCAAAAGCCTGTCAAATTTATACTTGACAGGCTTTTTTTGTTTTTATTAATCAACCGCAAACTTCAGATCACTCCTTGGTCTGTGTCCCACAGATCAATCCTTAAAACCAAGCCTTAAGGAATAGAAAATACGGCTTGCGCTCAGTCGGTAATTGATGAATCGGTAGATTTGAAATTTTCGATTCCTATATCGGGATAATTAAATCATTTCCAAAGCCTTCTTCAGATCTTCTTTAAGATCTTCAGCATCTTCAATCCCTACACTTAGTCGGATCAAAGAATCTACCAAACCAACCTTTTCTCGCTCTTCTTTTGGGATACTTGCATGAGTCATTGAGGCAGGATGCCCGCAAAGAGACTCTACACCCCCAAGAGATTCTGCCAGCGCAAAGTAATGTAAGTTTTCAAGGACTTTTCTGGCATCTTCAATTTTGTTGCCCTTCAAAGTAAAGGAGATCATTCCACCAAAATCCCTCATCTGCTTTTTAGCTATGTGATAGTTTGGATGATTCTCAAATCCTGGCCAGTATACCTTATCAACTTTAGGATGATTTTTCAAAAAGGCAGCAATAGTTTTTCCATTTTGGCAATGTCTCTCCATTCTGATATGGAGCGTCTTGATCCCTCTAAGTACCAAGAAGCAATCCTGTGGACCTGGAGTCGCGCCACATGCATTTTGGATAAATGCCAACTTATCAGCAAGCTCATCATCATTAACTATAATCGCTCCCATCACCACGTCAGAGTGTCCACCCAAATATTTTGTAACAGAATGCATGACTATATCTGCTCCCAAGTCCAATGGATTTTGTAGGAATGGTGTAGCAAAAGTATTGTCAACAGCAAAAAGGATTTGATGCTTCTTGGCTACCTCAGCTATAGCCTCAATGTCAATGATATTCATCATTGGATTGGTGGGAGTTTCTGCCCAGATGAGTTTTGTATTTTCATTGATGTAATTGCTGATCGAAGCAGGATCATCCATGTTTACAAAGTGGAATTTGATTCCATATCTTTCAAAAACTTTGGTAAATATTCTGTACGAACCTCCATAAAGGTCATTTGTACTGATCACTTCATCACCTGGATTGAGCATTTTGATTATAGCATCTATCGCCCCTAGGCCAGAAGAAAAACACAAACCATGTTTGCCATTTTCCAAAGCTGCAAGGTTGTTTTGCAAGGCAGTTCTGGTAGGATTATGGGTTCTTGAGTATTCATATCCCTTATGATCGCCAGGAGAGCGTTGCACATAAGTTGAAGTCTGATAAATCGGAGTCATTATGGCTCCTGTAGATGGATCCGGCTCTACGCCAGCATGTATTGCTTTGGTACCAAATTTCATAGTTAATTCTATTTTTAATTTCTTTATCAAGTTAATACTTCAACAAGATTCTTGCATAAGAATTCCAAAACATGCTACATAATTTGCTTTTCAGAAAAAAGCCACCTGTAAAAGCTATATTTTGGATTAACTTTGCCCAAAGATGGAAAAAAAGGCAGGCTTTTTCAAGGATATAAGATTAATCGGAAAGAATAATCCAGCAGTGGCTATAGCGCTCTTGTGGGTAAGTATTATCCCATCAGTTTGTAGCTTGGTTTTAGTACCTCTTGCAGTCCAAAACAGTCAATTTCTTGAGCAAATTGATTTTTCGAATGTACTTGATATCTTGATGTATGTTTTTGGAGGAATGCTTTTGATGGGGTTGGCATTGATGCCCACTACCCTTTTTGCAGGATTATCTGGATTTCTATTTGGGTGGCAAGCATTTATTTGGGTGATTGTAGGATATTCTTTGGCCACATTGCTTGGATATTTATGGGGAAAAAGACTTGGAAAAGACAGTTTGGATTTGATCTTGGACAAATACCCCAAAGCCAGAGATCTGATTCGACAAAAGGAAAAAAAAGTAGGAGAACTTATATTCTTCGTGCGATTGAGTCCAGTTATTCCATTTGCCTTATCCAATTTATTGTTTGCTCTGCTCAAAAGTGGGTGGAAAAAACTGATAATTTTTGGGCTTTTTGGAATGCTTCCTAGAACAATGCTGGTATTCTTCACTGGAACTATTGCCTCTGATATTTACAGTGCCATTCAGCAAGATGGAATTAGTGGAAAAGGTTGGATTTTTATCGCTTTACTGGTTTTAAGTGGCTGGGGGATTTGGAGGTTTTTTCAAAGAAATGGAAAAGATAAATTTGAGCTTTAAATTAATCTCTTTAATCATCACCATGCAATTTTCACATTACTATTTAACAGTTCAACATTGAAGTTAACTTTAGCTTTTGATGCACTGAAAACTCTCAAAATAGTATCTACAGTCACATTGGTCGTGTTATTTTCCAATTTTGAAATTTGAGCTCTCTGTACTCCTATTAGTTTTCCAAGCTCTTCCTGAGTCATATTTCTTTCAAGACGAACTTTTTTAATTAAGCCACCTAAAATCTCCATTTGAAGCTCTTGGTCATAGAGTGTTCTTTGTAATGTCCCTACTTGAACAATAAACTCATCTTTGATTTGGTCTAATGAGTATTTTTCCAATTCTTTTTATTTTTCATTTCTGTATTTTTTAGCTCAAAGTATTTTAATCTAATTCTTTCTGCCTTTTTCTATTTCTCAATCACCTCAAAAGATACATTTTCCCATACCCTTGCTTAAACCCTTTATCTCCTGCTGTGGCCCTAGGTTCTACAAATTGCCCCTCTTTCCTTACAAGAACTCTGTAGATATATACTCCATTTGCCAATTGATCACCAAACTCATCCCTTCCATCCCAGGCAAAATCAGTAATATTATTTCCGATCCTGATCGGTCCCAATTCATCTTGCAATATTTCCCTTACCACTCTTCCAGTGACAGTCATGATCTGGATTTTGATCTGATCAGGCACTTCCGAACCCGTCACTGTAAATACAAATCGCGTACTTGTACTGAATGGATTTGGATATGGGTAGAAGTTGGTAATCGTCGATTCATTGACTACCTCAAAACTCACTTCATAAGGCTTATCAACTCCCAACTCATCTGTAGTCACCCTGAAAGTATAAATTCCGTCCTCCAGTGGCCCAGGTTGCAACTCAATTCTGAAACTGCTATTCTCAGTAGCCGGTGACCATGAGATTTTTGGGCTGGAGAAATTCTTTCTTTCAAATTGACATCCTTCACATTGCTTCTTGAGAAACAGTTCCAACCCCAAAGTGTCTTTCTTGAGCAGAAGTGTCTTTTCATTTTTCAACAAAGTATTTATCAGAACTGTTGGTGAGACAATATCCCCATCCATGATGTAGGTGCCATCAAAACTCACATCCAATATAGCATTGGTATTGTCAGGGATCACATTGATGTGGTCTATCAAGTCAACCACATTGTTCCTAAATGTCTGCTCCATGATGATTCTTGGGTTGGCAAACACCTCCACATTGACATTCCCTCCACGGCCGATGGATTCGAAATCAAGATCAAATTCAAAACTCTCTCCAGCCTTGATTGCCGGGATTTTCATTTCAAATTTCTCGATTTTTCTTTGGGAAGTATTGTTGAAAGTCCATTGAACTGTGATAGAATCCAGGTAATCATATTTTGAAACATTCAAAAACTCAAATTTCAAATTGGTGTCTTCACCTTCCTGAAGCGTAATCTTACTTTCTCGACCCTTGTAAACCAAAACCCCTTCTGGCACTCCAGTATAGTTCACTTGCCACTTATTGAGTTGTGCCGGAGCTGTCGACTCTGCATCATCCATTGCAAACCTCAAGCGCAAATATGGAAATTGGACTGGATTGATGCTATTCAAATCAATCTCTCCTTCCCTGACATTGGAAAAAAGAACACTTTCCCCACCATTTTCCATTATCCCAATGATGTCGAAATTTGTCAATTCATCATTGATCCAATCTCTTGATTTGACATCATTGAAATATCTTTTCCACTCAGAAGAAGGACCAATCCTTGGTGTAATTATACTTCCTGATGTAAAATATCCCGTGACTTCTGATTCAAATTCGATGATTTGCTGATTAGGCTCCACTTCCAAATCCTTGGAACCCACTATTTCTATTGCTTCACCTGGACGCATTCCTTTTCTACCATGCAAGATATAAGGCTCTCCATTCTTGAGATTTCTCAAAGTGGCTTCATTTGCACCGACTTCCCTCAGCTTGGCGAAAATCACATCTCTCCACTGCTCATAGTTCACACTTCCAACGGAGAAAATGGTAACGTAGTCACCTTCTGGAAGTCCATCGATATAATCTATCAAAATATTCTGATTAGGGTCAGAAAGCCAAGAGTTTCTGATACTTTGGATCACTTGAGGCACTCTTCCGCAACTCCTCCCATCCAGAATATCAAAACCTGGGATCGGAATCACCAGATAAGGCGTCAAAGATCTTTGTTCGAAGGCCACTAATCCAAGAGATCCGTTAGGACAAAGCCGTGTATTTGCATTGTTGACATTATCTATAATTTGGGGAATTCCTCCCAAATAGAACTGGGTATTTCTGAAAGTCAAACTATCTGCGTCAACCCCAAATGTAAAGACTCCAAAATCCAATTTTGTATCTTCATATTTCCATTCTCTTTTGGTTGGATCTATTTCTAGATTCTCCATACTGTTTTTCTCCAACTGAGGCAATACACGCTGAGTCCATCCATCTGGACCATTTTGAATATACGAGAAACTAGAACTTACCCAATCATCGCTTTCCCCGACCCTCGGATTGAGGTATTTTGATCTCCAGTAGAAAGTTATCGAATCTGTACTGGCAATATTTTCAAAAAGATCCAATTCCCAATTAAACAAATTGGATGTAGTCACCCTCCGTTCTCTCCTCCGTGCAGAAGTGAAATCGGCAGCCGTGTCTATTTGTATTATCAATGTTCTGTCTTCTACCGAACTTCCGGGAATTTGCGTGATTAACGATACATTTCTGTTATTCACAATACCAAAATCAAATGGAAGTATATTCAAAGTCCCACTCAATGGGATAAACTGTGTTGTTGTAATGGAGTTATTGGCATAAGTCAATTCTTCTGCTGTTCTTGATCTATTTACTTCAATAGTGAAAAGATTATCCCCAAATGCCTGAACAGCTGAATTTGGAATGGTAAAATAGATTGTATCTCTTCGATCAATAGGCGCAAGCATCAGCGGTTCATATTGGATGTTTGTACCATCAGGAAGTCTTCTGGAAACCCTAAAATCGATAGAATCAAAATCAACTCTGCCCAAATTCCTGAGAACCACAGAAAGCTGCAATGAATCTGAAAGTGCATTGAATGGCTCTCCATCAAAGCTCCCAAGCGTAACTTCTTCAGAATTCAAAGCATAATCTGGTCTATTTGCCGGAAACATTCGAATAGCTGGGTCTCCCAGCATAATCAGCTGCTCCGCATGTGCTCTATTGACTTCTGAGGTTCCAAATCTTTCATAAAACAATTTTTCAACTTCTCTCCTGACAATTCCGATAGGCTGGTGAATCATCGAAGAATCAGAAAATGCCTTTGCATAAAATGATTCACTGTATCTTCTCAAATATATATCGACTCCAATATTGGCATGCGCCATAAAGTTTGTACTTCCCTTTCTAGGAGTAAGCACCCAATCTTCTCCAAATGTGAATGCATTGCCAAAAGCATTGCCTGCATCACAACCATTCAGTAATAACATTGGGTATTTACCTTGATTATTGTAAGCCATGGTAGGGTCAGAAGCAAATCCTATTTCAATGTCCAAAACTGTAGGCGCTCCATGCCCAAAGAAAGTAATCAGACTTGCTCCCTTATTTACATCACCAGAAATGTCTATCAATTCCACCGTAGAATTCGACCTTTTTCTATAGGTTTTTACATTTCCACCAAGGAAAGGACCCTCGGCAATGTTTTTGAATCCATTCAAAAAATTAAAATAACGTTCCAACTCAAAAGCTGAAACTCCACCACTAAGATGGATGATTTCCTTCTGCCAAGGTTCCGATACGCCCAAGGCATCCTTTTCTTTGGCTTTTTCAAGATAATCAGCAACCTGTTGGGGAGTCCTTGCAGGAATTCTACCAACTGCAACAGCAGAAACAAATGGATTTGCAGGATCCAACCCAATAGCGTAATTACTGTCAGCATAAGGATACCCTGCCGGAGGAACCATGTCTTGAAACTGGAAAATAGATGGTCTGTTACGATAAAAATAACTCACTGAATTTTCCCTTGCAGTGCTAAAAATCCCTGTAGATCTTCCAACCAAAAACAGAAAATCAGGTTTGTGCAAAGGGTAATAAGCCCTTAAAAATTCATGTATGGCTAGTGGTGTTTTTTCTCCAAAAGAAAATTGATCATACAATTCATCTACATTGACCACCAAAGTATCATATGAACCTCCTGAAGGTGATGCCCTATGTGCTGCATAAGCAGTGACTGGATCACCGTAACTAGCAGTAGGTCTTCTCAAAGCACGATTTGTGACGATAATAAAATCAGCAGCTTGATCGAGTAAATTCCTAAATCTAACTGGACGCATCACATTGACCTCTACGATATTCAACTGATTCTCAAGCAAGATTTTGCTTGCTTGCTCAGCAATTCCTGCCTGCAATCTGATTTGATTTCCTGTTTTACTTATTGGAATTCTTATAGGATTCACAGGATCTGAAATTTCATGGGCAATATATTCAGAAACCACACTACTGATTTCCAATTCACTTTCTCCTGATGGAACAATCACTAATTCCTTTGAAAGGTCCCTATTGGCTACATTTTTTGAATAAACCAACCTTACATAAGCCAAAGAAACATTGTCTGGATTTGTAGGCGCATTGGATTGAAATTGTACTGTGATGCTTCCATCTGAATTAAAGTCAGTTCCCAACACAGGCACTTCCACATGAATTGCTTCATAATTTTTGTATTGAAAACTCCCAGCATTTCTTAGACTAGCTGCATTTACCCCTACCCTCACTACTGTCAAATGCGGAGATTCAGACCTTCCTGTGAGTCCGATTTCCAATTTGGCACTTAGTCCAGCACTTACCTGACCGAGGCCATTGAAGGTGATATTTCTGGGAGTTTCTTTTACAATAGGTGTTGACATCCATCCTTGCCCTTCTTCAAACTCCGAAAGTCTAGAACTTGGGAAGTATGTCGGGCCCAAATTATATTGATCAGAAAAAATCTCAATAACTTCTGTTTCATAATTGGAAATCTTCTGAAGAGATCCATCTGAAGTTTGCCTAGAGTTCATCCTCTTTCCTCTCACTCCTGGTGTGACAGTAAAGAAAAAAGCTGTGGAATCATTGTGGGTATTGAACATCGTATTCCCCACATGAGATGGATCTTTATAGAATTTGGCATCCAATGTCCCATCATTTCTTTTTCCATAAAACTCTACAAAATCATTTTGGTCAAACCTCCCATTGTTCTCGCCTTGCACATGAATCGCAACTTCCTCTCCCCTATGATACATCCTGATATCTCTAGGATCGAGACCATTGACATTGATACCAGAAGCAGAAAGCGTCGTAAAGGTAATTCGGTGAATACCTTCCTGCGCAGTGTAAATCCTATGATAGGTATTGTTATAATTGATCCAATTGTTCTGAGCGTAAGCTCCAGAAAGACAAGAAAACAAAAGAACGATATATGCAATTTTGATCTTCATTTTCATCTATTATCCCAGCCTTTATTAAGTCGAAATTTTGCGTCAAGTTCATTCAAACTCACTTTTACACTGAATACATGGGAATATGGCGTCTGCGAAACACCTCCTATATCTGACAATGCATAGTCAATCTGGAATTTTTCATTCAGATAAACACCAAGACCAAAACTTGGCTTCCACGCAAAGAAAGTTGAATTGTCAAAATCTTTGATTCTTTGGACACTACTCCCTCCTGCTCTCAAAAATACCAAATTCCTGTAAGCAGCCTCCAAACCCAATCGCGGATCAACACTCACCAAATTGGTTGCGAAAATAGTATTCCTTCTTCCATCAAAGGTGAAATCCAAATCAAAAACTCCTTGAAATCGAATATCATCATTCATTTCAAAATCTCTTGAAACACTAAAAATTGCCCTTGGCAAAGTCAATTCAATAGAATTTACAGGGACTTCATTGTCTGTTTGCGCATAGATATCCCGCACCATTTCAGCATTGTGGGACCAGGCATTGAAAGTAGAAGTTACGTCTCTTAGCATGACACCGACCCTCCATTGATCCAATAAAACTATTCCTCCCAAATCCAAACCAAAACCCCAAGCGTGAGCAAATTTCCCTACATTTCTATGGATTATTTTGGTATTGACGCCTAGTTTAAAAACATCACTCACATCTCTGGCAAAAGACAATAACAACGCATAATCGGCAGCATTGAAAAATTGGATATTGTTATAGTTCAAAGCGCCGTTTGCATCATATAAAAATCTAGTATCCGGAATATCATCCACTCCAAATCGAATCAAGGAAATGGCAATCTGATTGTCTTCTTCAATGTTTGTGGTAAATCCAGCATAATCAAATTTGGCGATACCGGCGAAGTATTCGGCATGCATCAGTGAGAATTCATACTCGTGCTTCACTCCAATCAAGCCTGCTGGATTCCAATAAGCTGCTGTCACATCCCTAACGGAAGAAACCTGGGCTCCCCCCATAGACAATGCCCTGGCACCAATACCAATATTCATAAATTCGTTGGAGTACTTGGGGACAATGGACTGCGCGTTGACTTTAGCGAGGCTAAAGACAATTAATAAGACCATTATGCATTTGAAACCCCTCATAAACCTATTAAAATCTTCGACGCAAAGTAAAAATAAAAACAACAGTTTTTGCGTAATTCGAATAAAATTAAAATAGATTTTTAAGTAGAAACCTGTACGATTCCGTACGGAAAAATGTACGATTCGAAAGCATTTGGATTTTCTATAATTGAACTTGCAACTTACCTTCAAAAAAAAACACTTGACCACTACTTTTTCAAAAAGTGCTTTAGAATTAAAATAGCGAATATTTTTTTTCTTTTTTTCAAAAATCCAGTTCAGAGACTACCAAGAAACTGGTATAACAAGGTAGCTTATTTAACTTTGGTATAATTTTTCTTTAATTCTTGGCATGGGTGAATGAATGGAGGTATCAATTCCGTTGAATTTCACGCTCAAAAGAAAATCTAAATTAGAAAATTTATGAATGCTTCAAATACCCAAATCCAAATGCGAAAAGGCCTTTTGGAGTTTTGCATTTTGCATATTATCTCACGCGGTGAGGTTTATGCTTCGGACATGATTGATGAACTGACTGAAGCCAAAATGATCGTGGTCGAAGGGACACTATATCCGCTCCTAAATAGACTAAAAACTGCTTCCCTAGTATCCTATAAATGGGTAGAATCTGAGTCTGGCCCTCCCAGAAAGTATTATTCCATCACTAATGAAGGAAAAGAATTTCTGTTAACCCTCGATCAAACTTGGGAATCATTGGTAAAATCGACTCAGTTAATAACCTCAAAGCGCTAAAAAATGAAAAAGACAATAAGTATCAATATAAGCGGTATCCTTTTTCATATTGAAGAGGATGGATTTGCTACCTTAAAAAAATATCTAGATGCTATCAACAAGCATTTTTCCCATTATGAAGACAATCAGGAAATCATATCTGATATTGAAAATCGGATAGCTGAGATTTTCCTGAGCAATCTCAAAAACAACAAACAGGTAATCACTGCCAAAGATGTTGAAAATTTGATAGAGAAAATGGGGACTATTGCTGACTTTAAAGCTTTGGAGGAAGTTGAGGAAAAGCCAGTCGAAAAAGAAGAAAAGGCAGAACCTGAAAATGACTTTTATAAGTACATAACTCCTGGTGAGAATGCCAGCAAAGGTTACAAAAAGATCACAAGGATGGAAAAAAGCAAAATCCTTGGGGGCGTTTGTGCTGGTTTTGCAAACTATTTCTCTATTGATCCGCTTTGGACAAGGTTGATTGCGATTTTACTCCTCTTTAGTGGAAATCTGAAGCTTGGAAGTTTCAATTGGATGCCTTGGAATGCTAATTTCAGTTTCTCAATAGGTCTCTTTGCATTAGTGGCGTACATAGTCTTATGGATAATTTTGCCAGTATCTTTTGACGATCCCGAAGATAAGAATGTAAAAAAACTCTATAGAAATCCTGATGACAGAACACTCGGAGGTGTAGCAAGTGGATTGGCAGCATACTTTGGTATTGAAGTATTATGGGCAAGGCTTATTTTCATAGCTTTGATTTTTGCAGGTGGATCAGGGTTGGTCATATATCTTATTCTATGGATCATCACACCTGCCGCAAAATCCATCACAGAAAGAATTCAGATGAAAGGTGGTGCCATCACCCTTGATAATATTGAATTGACTATCAAGGAAAACATGAGTCCAAACCTCAACAAAGAAGAAAGTGCTGCAAAGAAAATCTTGATGGCACCATTTAGGGTTCTGGGGATGATTATCAACGGTATTGGCTCGGCATTGGGTCCACTAGGTGTGGTACTATTGACAATCATTCGGGTATTCTTTGGCTTAATTATCTTTATCATAGGATTAGCCATTACGATTACACCAATTACTGCATTGGCTGCATATTTCAATTTGATTCCTTTTGCTGATTTATATTACTTCGAACGCCAACAAATCCCTACTGATTGGCTTACCGAAATTGTACCTGTGTGGCTTGCAATAGCTTCATCGGTAGCAATTCTAATTCCAGGACTGGTTTTGATCATACTTGCGATAAGTGTGTGGGTAAGAAGGAATATCCTTGAAGCAAGGACTGGATTGATTACTTTCGGTATCTGGCTACTGAGCATTGGGATCTGTATATTCCAGATCCCCAAAGTAGCTTCGCAATTCAAGGTTAATGCTACTCATACGCAAGTAAATGAGCTCAACTTGGACAATCGTGTTTTAGTAATAAATGCTTCTAACAGCAATCTAAGTTCCTCTTTCAGACAGCAAGTAACTTTACAAATCAATGGAAAGGATGTTGGAAATCCAGAATTGATCCAGAAGTTCCAAGCAAGAGGAAGAACAAAAGAAGACGCATTGAAAAATGCCAAATCGATACCTTACACATTCACTTTGCAAGACAGTATTTTGACAATCAATAGGTCTATTGAGATGAATACTTTGGAAAAATTCAGGGTGCAAGAATTGGATTTAATCCTTGAGATTCCTTACGACCAAGTTTTGGTCATGGATAAATCTACCTTGCCGATAATCCGAAACACTTTGACAAAAAACGGTTATAAAATCAGAGATGTAAATAGCAAAAATCATTGGGTTTTTAACTCAGATGGTCTTTTGTGTCTCACATGCCGATCTGAGCATAAGAAAAGTGAAGCTGATTCTATATCAAGGGCAAAGTTTAATGAAGCCTATTTTATGAAGTAATAAAAACAAAGCTTCCACTATAATTTTTTCAAACATAGTGGAAGCTTTGTTGTTTTTTTAAAAAGATCTTTAAAACATCACTTACAATCTGATAACATTATTTCGAGCTCATCATATTTTTTAAGTTTTGCATTATCTAATTCAATGATTTCATTTCCATAAAAGAATTTAGGAAACTCTTCGATATAATTGTCAAATGTGCCTAAAGTATCTAAATAAACATTTGGAAAATTTATATTATCATAGCCAAATTTGATTTTTAAATTTCTTAAATTTGAAATTTTAGTAAATACAATTGCAAGACAATTTGTATCAATTTGCTTTTGAGCAAATTCTAACCCTATATCGATACATACAGGACAGCCGGTTTGAGGAATAATAAGAATATATTCTTCAGATAGACTTTCAAACTTACTATCTCCTTTTGAGCAAGAAGATAACATACAAATAATTGAAAAAGTGATACTAATTAAACTTCGGATAGGCATATTTATCAAGTATTAGTTTGTCTTCCCCTTTTTGGCTATCAAAACAAAAAACATAAAAATAATCTTCATCGAATAGAATGCTTGTATCGTCGATATTTTGAAGGTAGATCGTCTTCAGTTGTCGATGTTCTTTTCTATCTATAAATGTAATTCCATAGTTTAACTTCTTGTAATGCCCCTCAGAATGGAGGTCTATATTGAAATCTTTAATCCCAAGATAAGCTACTCTAATAATGACATTTTTCTCTTCATTTACAGCTACAGTACTATACCTACCTTGTTTTGCATTATACTCTCTTTGCAATAAAGGAGTTGATAAGACTTGTTGAAATTCATTAACGGATTCAATTTCCATAAATGATTCCATATGATTGATTTTCGCAAATATAGGTTTCAATTTCCCTGTTGATATGTCTTTTATATAAAGTGAATCAGCATGGACAAAACTATAATAGATTGATTTTTCAGGTTTAGAGTAAAATCTTGAAGGTTGCTTTCTTTTTGGAACATAAAAGTTCCCTACGATGTAGTTTCCTTTTGGGAACTTAGTATCTAAATAACTAGACAAACTATTCTTTTTATTAGAATCATTCCTTAGTATTAAATTAAAGTCTGTATGAAGTCCTTCTTCGTAAACCCCCAAACCTTTTTCATTTACTCCTCCTAAGGATAATATAGAATCATTGTAAAAAATAGGTTTGGAATTTGGAATTGCAAATGGCCAAACGCCTGGCTGATTTTCATATTTTTTTGGAATATTAAATATTTCATGTAAATCCCCATTTTCGTTTCCTATAAAAATCTGACGAAATAAAGAAACTATAAAAATAGAATCTTGAGAATGATAGTGAAAACCGTTTTCAAATTTCCCAATATTTACAGGCTGTTTTTCTGTTGATTTATAGGTGAAGGACTTCACAAAGTCTCCAGAATTCAAATCATACACTAAGAAACGATTCTTAATTGGTGACAATGCATAGAGAAGTTTTCGACCTTCTTCATCTATTATTTGAAAATGATGAATATAACTAGGCGTAAGTGAATCTAATTCTAATATCACCTCTCCCACTTTACCATCATAAATAACTATTTCATCTTCTACTTTGCTTTGATTACAAGAAATCAAAAAGACTATAGAAAAAACAAAATTGACTAGTTTTATTTTCATGTAAATAAGGTTTAAAATGTCTCCTTGCTTTATAATCAAAACAAGAAGACATTTAAATTATCAATCGACACCAACAGGAATTGTACAATTAACAGTCATTTCTTCTATTACCTCACATGACTTGTCTGGATCACCTATTGGATTCCCTGGTGGAATTTCTAACTGAAAGACAATACAAGAACCTAATATTACAGGCCCTCCCGGAGTTAATGGAGGACATCCATCATCAATTGAATCTTGTGCTGTAATGAAAGTAAAACTTATCATAACAATTGCAAAACATAATGAAATTATCTTTTTCATAATAAATAAATTTAAATAATTAGTATTAATTAAAAACTTAAAAGTGGCCACTAAATAAGTATTTCACAAATAAGAAAGAAAGAAAGAAGCAAGTATTTAGTTAAATATTTTTTTTAATAGTTTAAAAACATAACTAATTGATATTAAGATCTCTCAACAAACATTTAAAAACTCTGATCTTAAAAACTGATTTAATTTAGCTCTATTGCTAATTACTAATCATTAAATTATTTAAGCCTCATGAACAAAAAAATCATACATTCCGCTTAATTTAATTTAACTTTAGGTAATCAGATAAACCCAAACAAAATGAAGGTCAAGGTAAAATTTCTAGGTGGTGCCGGTACAGTAACTGGCTCAAGATATCTTTTGGAGATAGATAATTATAAGGTTCTGATTGATTGCGGTATGTTTCAGGGGCTCAAAGAGTACAGACTCAGAAACTGGGAACAGTTCCCTATTTCACCATCAGAAATTGATTTGGTTTTGTTGACCCATGCACACATCGACCATACTGGATATTTGCCAAAGCTTGTCAAGTCAGGATTCAAAGGTCCTATTTTCTGTACAAATCCTACTTTGGATTTAGTAAAAATACTCCTTTTGGATTCTGGGAAGCTGCAAGAAGAAGAGGCAGCTTTTGCACAAAAAAAAGGTTATTCCAAACATGAAAAGCCAGAGCCACTCTACACTGTAGAGGATTCCGAAAAAGTTTTTCCCTTGCTAAATGGTGTTGACTTTGAAGAAGTACAATCTATTATTCCAAGTTTTGATTTCACGTTTTATAATGCAGGCCATATACTTGGTGCAGCCATTTTAAAGATTAAAGTCAAAGGAGAAAATCAAGTGAAAAAAATTGTTTTCTCAGGTGATCTTGGCAGATATCATGACCCTATTCTCAATCCTCCCGCAAGATTACCGTTTGCCGATATTTTGTTTCTAGAATCTACTTACGGAGACAGGATATCAAAATCCAAAAAACCTGAAGATGAGTTGGGTTTTGCAATAAGGGAGGCATATCGAAAAGGCGGAGTTGCAGTGATCCCTGCATTTGCAGTAGGAAGAACGCAGCTGATCTTGAACTACCTCCACAGCCTACAACAGAAAGGAAAAATACCAAATATCCCTATCTATGTAGATAGTCCGATGGCGATAGATGTTACCAACCTATACAAAACTTATGGCAGCTATCACAGATTAAAGCCTCTGCTTGAGGAAGAAGGCTGCAACCCATTTACAAATAAAAATCTACACTATTACCAATCTCAAGAAGCATCAATGTCCCTAAATGCACTCAGAGGAGATGCAATAATAATATCTGCAAGTGGAATGGCTACAGGAGGAAGGGTTATGCATCACTTATATAACCGATTGCCAAACGAACAGGATTCAATTATTTTCGTAGGCTATCAGGCAAAAGGAACCCGAGGAAGAAGACTGCTAAATGGTGAAGACCATGTGAGAATGTATGGATTAAATATTCCTGTAAAAGCGTCCATTTCTTATGTTGAAGGACTATCAGCACATGCGGATCAGGAGGAATTGATTGATTGGGCACAAGGTTTCGTTTCAAAACCGAAAATGACTTTTTTGATTCATGGAGAGGATGAAGCGAGAAAAGCCTTGAGCCAAAAATTGAATGAAGAACTGGGTTGGAATTCAATCATTCCGGAATATTTAGAGAGTTTTGAGCTTTTCGAAGGAATTTAAGGGCTGGAGAAAAAATTAGCCTTAAATTTGGCGAATGGAACAGAATAACAAAGAAGAGTCAAAACAAGTAAACAATCCGCTCCATGGTGTGAGGCTTATCGACATGCTTGAGTACTTGGTAAAGGAATATGGCTGGAATAGTCTTGGTGCCAAGATCAATATTCGGAGTTTCAATAATAATCCATCCATGAATTCCAGCTTGAAATTTTTGAGAAAAACAGACTGGGCAAGAAAGAAGGTAGAGGACCTATACATTAGGACGAAAGAGCGAGAAGAATTCAAATAAATATCAAAAAGCCTCTCCAAAAGTCAAATAAATCCTAAGGTCTTCATTTGGAGACTTTGCGAAATCAAGCCTTAAATTCAATTTCTCTTTTTTGCTCAACTGAAATCGACCTCCCAGCCCATATGTAAATTTGGTTTGGTTAAAATGAAAACTATTTTCTTGCGAAAATATATTTCCTAGCCCAGCAAATCCTACTGCTCCCCATCTCGGCAGAAACTTCCATCTATATTCTGCCTGGGCCAAAACCAGATTTTTATCCCTAAATTTCCCTTCAAACAAACCTCTCAGTAATCTATTCCCCCCAACCAAGGGAAGTCCGAAAAATGGTGTATCACCAAACATCAATTCTGAATAAGCGTTCCAAACCAACACTGACTTTTCATTTATGCTATGCACACTTCTAAAATCGACTAACATCCTACTATAATTGTATTGACTTCCAATAGATTTATGGAAAGTCTGGAAACTTGACTCCGCAAAAACTCCCCTTGTAGGAAAGATCTGACTATCTCTTGAATCAAAATAAACAATCGGCCCTACCCCACTCAACCTTCCACCTACGGACCCCAATATGCCACCACTATCCAAAAGGCCATTTATCTCTACCGAAGTAATATCAAAATCATCATAATGATACCGAAAACCTAAGTAAAGATTTGATTTAACCTTACGAAGGTAATCAAACCTTAACCTGGGGAAAGTAGCATCAAACTGCTCTCTATCAGACTCATTTACGTGAGGTCCAATTCCATAAAAAAAATAGACATATCGATACCAACCTATTTCGCCTGCGAATAGATTCTTGTTTTCCTCTGTGAATATTCTCCAACTTCCATATGCCAAAAACTGATTTAGTAGCGTGTATGCACCACCCAAGGCAATTTGGCTTTTATAAGTTTTTTGATTTTGGTAGCCCAATTTGAAATTCGCGACAGCCCCTGCCCCAAAAGACCAAGAAGTCTCTGGTGTGTAATACACGAGGGGTAAAACTGAAATCACGGGCTTAGTAATTGCTGCTGAATCCTGAAATCCAGCAGCTATATTACTGTATGCAAAAAAGAAAGTTAAAATATAAATCAGAACACGCATTTTTAAAGATACGTATTCGGAATGTTATCCGATTTATTATTTGTTAAAAATGCGCTATAAACTCAATTAAATGATCAGAAAACTTCCCAATCTTTCTCTCAGGTCAAAAGAAGAATTAAGCATATCAAACTTATCTTTACTGTAGACCCTAAGCAGTCTAGAACCACTATATTGGATAGAAATATTATTGATTAATTCCAAAGGCCTATTGACATCTCCAATAAAAATAATGTCAGGTATCTCAATTAATTCGCTGAGCTTATTTTCAATTTTTTTTGAAGATGTAGATACGCCCAAACATTTGTAATGGCTAGTTGACAGTGCTTTTGTTATTTTCTCAATAAGCACTGTATCTTTTTCAACTATATAATAACTTATTACTGATAAATCTAATTTGTGATCATTATTTCTCTTCATTTCAATTGTCTATTCTTATCCGGTTCCTTTTAAATCTAGTATTTACATTTATTATATACGATATGGATATCAGCATTCTTACCTCAAGCAAATCAATTTAAAGCGTTTTAAGTCAATTGATCCTCCAACAACTAGCAATCTTTGAGCTCCGTGACGTAAACAACGAATATTAGTATGGTTATATTAACAAATTCAACAAATAGTGTCTTTGCAGATATCCATATTTAATAATTGTTTGAGTATATTTTATTATTCTAAAAGTACCCTTGAAGACTTTAAAATATTCGTTTGAGACACAGACATTATTGAATTCAGAAACCAAATGGCTTAAGATTATTTATTTTTTTCAAATAAATACTTGTATGAAAAACCTGCCAAGATTGCCCCAAGAACAGGTGCTACAAGAAATAACCAAACTTGACTTAAAGCCGCCGTTTCTGCAAAAATTGCTTGACTAATACTTCTTGCAGGATTTACAGAAGTATTAGAAATTGGGATGCTCACCAAATGAATCAAAGTTAAAGTCAATCCTATTGCAAGTCCAGCAAAGCCTTGGGGTGCACCTTTATCAGTCGCACCGAGGATTACTAAAAGAAAGAAATAAGTAAGCACAGCTTCTGCCAGAAAAACAGAGGTTAGATTGTATCCTCCTGGGGACAATTCTCCATACCCGTTGGAAGCAAAACCTCCAACACTAAATGAATCTGATCCATTGAGAATAATAAATAGTAAGGATGCGCTAACAACTGCACCAAAAACTTGGGAAAATATATAGGGAAGAATTTCTTTTTTTGAATGTCTTCCTGAAATGCTTAACCCAATTGTCACTGCTGGATTGAGATGGGCTCCAGATATATGTCCTATACCATAAGCCATGGCTACTACTGTAAGACCAAAAGCAATTGAAACTCCAACAAAACCTATACCCAGTTCTGGAAATGCAGCTGCAAACAAAGCACTACCACAACCACCAAACACCAACCAAAAAGTGCCTAAAAATTCGGCAAATAATTTCTTTCTCATTTTGTGGATTATTTAAATTGAAAATGATTTTAGATTACTCTCACATACTAATTGAACCATATAAAGTGTTAGATCTACTTGCGATGATAGATTCAATTTTTTCCTAATTCTATACTTTCTAGATTCTACCGACCTTACACTACTATTTGTTAATACTGCAATTTCTTTAGTATAAAAGTCTAGCCTTAAAAGTGCACATACTTTAAAATCCATAGAATTTAAATCTGGCATTCTATTCTCTAATTCATTAACAAAATCAGGATAACGTTTTGTGAATTCTGAAATAAACAAACCTCCATTTCCATCTTGAAGGAGAGATTTAACCCATTCTTTATTCTCAAAAGATTGAAGCATAACTACTGTGTTGAACTTAGAAATTTGAGCATCACTGTGAACTCCGCTTGACAAATAATGATTACTGAACATATTCAAAAGGTTTTAAATGAATAGAAGCATTTGTTGATATTTTGATTTCAAGCAAATGATAAACATATGCTTTGCCGCTAAGAGAAATTCAAAAACATGAAGTATGAAAAACAAATCATTAAAACACGTATGAAGAACGTTCTCTACTGCTACAAAGAATTACACAAAAGAGCTCTGTTATTTGAAAAAACCAAAAAAACAACATCCTACAAAAATACTACACAGATCTACGCAGTATCAAAAACCGCGTAAAACGAGTTTAAACAGTTATTTTTTAAAGAAAAACTTTTTTATTTACAGAGTCGGCTAAAAATGTTTTTATTCGGTTATAATCCAGTTTTAAAATTTCTTGTAATCTAATAATGTTTAATATTATACTATTTAAATCTTCAAAAATATTAAAACAATATTTTATACCATTTAAATATTTTATCAACTCTAAAAGTATAATTATAATTTAAAAAAATAAAATAATTGTATTTTACATACATAAAAAATAACTTTACAAATCAAAACCAGTAAGCGAATCTCCAAATAATAATGGGTATATTCTATAATTTGCAATCTTCGATATTAAATGATAAGTATATCCATTTTCATACCAGTAGAATCTAAATAATTGAATTAACCTGTGATTTCGAACCAATATCAATAAATATCCAATATCTATTAGTATCAGTTTGCCAAAAAACAATCGTTTAATTGATTAGTGGCATGATTGCGGATAATCATATTAAATGATATTGGTTATGCTGCAGCTGATATATCATTCATAGAAACTGACTACAAACCAGCAATCAACCATGGAATTGCAACTACTAGTAAATAAACGTATAACAATAATACTTAAACTACAAATTAAAAAATCTTAAATAACAACGGTAGTCTAAAGATTTCGTACCCATTCTGATAAGTCAACTGAAGAATCAATATTCAACTTTTTTCTAAGACGATACTTTTTCATTTGAATAGTTTTAGTTTGAACAAAAGTAAAGTTTGCTATATCCTTTGTTGAAAAATTAAAATATAACATAGCGCAAAGTTTCAACTCTTCAGTAGTCAAAGAAGGTGTTAACTTCTCTAATTTACTAAATATAGGCTTGAAAACTTCTTGAAATCTAGCTAAAAATGCCGAATCATTTGCTTTTGCCATTGCAATAACTTCATCATAAGTATTGTCTACTTTTTTCTTTAACTCATTACTTTCTAATTGCATTAAACGAACATCCTCTTCTACTATAAACATCTCATGTTTTTTTCTTTCATTTAACCAATAGAAATAAAAAACCAAAACTACAAAACCGAATAAATAGCTTATTAACAGATAATTATTCCTTTTACTAATAGTCTTAATCTTATCATCATTTAACCTAATCAGTGTATCCACAGTAAGGCCTACACCTAGTTCTTTCTTATTGTTCAACAAATCATTGAATTCTTTTCCTTTAGCTTTATAACGCAAGTACTGCAATTCATCATCAATCAGAAAATAGTATTGAGCCATCGAAGCGTATGCATCTACAAGAAATACATATCTACCAATTTGTTCAGCTAATTGAACTTGTTCTTTTATATAATCAAAAGCTGTTTCAGGATCCTTTTTCCGCAAATAAACGTATCCGTCCGAGGAACCCCATCTTGTATGGGATGATTTTATTTAGGTTGGTATTCTTCCCAGTTTGATGGGAGAAGTTGATAAAGGTCTTTTTGCTTGTGGGATTGGATTCTTTCGAACACGTCCTTGAGCCAATCGAACTCGTTGATTTTATTCTTTTTGCAACTTGCCATGAAGGAGTACATAGCCGCTGCCATTTCGGCTGCCTGATGGGATCCGGCAAAAAGATAAGCTTTTCTACCTACCG
>NZ_JAKZGO010000015.1 GCF_022549785.1 Belliella alkalica | reverse complement strand
GCCAATGTTCCAAGATTCCAGTTTACTGTACCTGAATCATTCATTCCTCCGTTGTCGGCTGAGACGAATGTGGTTCCTGCCGGAAGCATATCGCTTACCATCACATGAAGTGCGTCACTTGGGCCGTTATTGGATATAGTTATCGTGTAACTGATATTTTCACCCGCCAATACCGTAGCGCTTGTCGCTGTCTTGGTGATATTCAGGTCTGCTGCCGTCTCTACCGTTACATCCTCTGGATCGGATTCAATAGGTCCTCCTTCATTATTGGTACTTGAGGCTATCGCTGAATTTGAAATTATCGTTCCAGCAGTCAAATCAGGTAAAGTACTAAGTACTAATTCCAAAACTATCTCACCACCAACTTCCAAATTATCCAAATCCCAAGTGACTACCCCATTATCAAAAACACCTCCATTGCTTGCAGAAATAAAACCAGTACCGACTGGGATTTCATCTGTCACAACAAAGTTCTCGGCAAACATTAACCCTGAATTTGAAACAGTTATAGAATATGTGATGTTTTCTCCTGCAAGTACAGTTGGGCTAGAGGCTGTTTTTGTGATATTTAAAAACGATTCACAATTTTCCAATACGACAGTTACAGCCAATCTTTCTGAACTTTCACATCCAGAAACTTCATCTCTTTGACTAGCATAGTAAGTTTCCCCGTTTACTAGTGGTGTGTTTATAGGAAGAATATTTCCATTTTCAATCGCATCATACCAAACTATGTCATTTCCTACAACTTGAAGTTGAGCGATGGTTGGGTTGTCGGATACACAAAACTCCTGTACAGCCATGTCTGTGGTCGGAGGAACAATATCTCCCACAGAAACTGTCACTGCAGTTCTCTCCATACTTTCGCAACCATCCTCAATTGTTTGACTGGCATAATACGTTGCTCCATCAACTAAAGGCGTTGTTATTTCCAATAAATTACCATCTGTCGCAGCATCATACCATAAAATATTCTCTCCTTCAATATCAATAAAAGCTAAAGTAGGGTTATCTACTGCACAAAATGCTTGATCTGCATCTGCAACTGGAGGGTCTGTCGCGTCTATAATTATATGAAGTTCTCTCCTCTTTGAATCAACTTCACAACCATATCTCACTGATTGAACAAATACAACAACTTCAACAGGTCCTTTTATCAAAGCTATTTCTTCAGGAGTAATTTCTTCACTTCCATCTGCAGTAGTGTAGAATTTCACTTCTTCACAGTCCGAATCACTGATATCGATCAAATCACCCTCACAAATTTCCAATTTCCAGATTTCTTCATCTTCATCAAAAAACTCACCTGGAACTGGGCTATTGGTAATCAATTCAATTTCAAAAATCCTCAATTCTTCCAAAACACTTGCGAGACCACCATATAAAACCTGAATTCTATCAAATGGAACATCAGTTACCAATGACAGCATCCCTTCACTTCCTCCACCCAAAACTGTCAGAGACAGCAATGAAGATGAAATTGCGATTGGGTCGCCTATAGCTTCATTTCCCAAAAATCTTTGAATACTGAAACCTTCCAAGGCTGATAAATCCAAAAGTCCTGTTGGAATTCCAATTTTGACATTCAAACTGTCTCCAACAAAAGCAGGATAATTGTATGCGATTTCAAGTCGGGAAAAAATATTTACACCTACTGCATTTGAAAGAGTCGCAAAAGTATCAAAATCTCCATCAACTGCAAGTTCTGGATCAAATACACCAGTCAATCCACTGGCAACATCCAAGCCTCCTATCAATGACAAAAAGCCTGTCTGAATTTCGAATAAATTCGGTTCACAAACTGCTGCGGTGGTGCTTGTTTCATTAAAATATGCACCATAAACTCTGACGGTTTGGAGCGTATTCAAAAGTGGAAGTAAACCAACTTTTATAGCATCATAGGATATTGCCTGACCTGAAAAATTTGTAGGAGTATAGGTGAAGTTAAATTCATTGAAACCATTCAAAACAGAAACCAAGTTACCATCTGCCAATACCCTTGGTCCAACAGGTTCACCATTATCAAAGGCTTGCACATAAACACCAGCTGCCACTTGGGCAACTCCAGCAAGTTCTCTTCCAAGCTTAACTGTAACAGGATTACCAGCAGGCACCTGCACATTCCATTTAAGCATTTGGGAAGTTTCACCAGTCAATCCAAGAAGTGAAGTTCCAACAGTTTCTTCTAATAAAGAAAAAGTTGAAAGATCTCCGTCAACGGCATTAATAGGATTGGTGACGGTACCTAGTTGAATTCCCAACAAGGAACTTTCAGTAACCTCTTGACCATCGTTGGCAAATTGTGGGATAAACACCAATGGACAATCATCCAAATCAAGAACATTTACAACTATATCTACAAAATTCTCACAATTGTCACCCGTAGCGGAAGCCCTATATACAAACCTTCCTCCATTCGGGAAAGGCCCTGCCATGTCTGGTCCTGAAAAAGGAGCTCCTGACAGACCTTGATAACTAGTTGGTACCGCTGTATTATCTTCATTGAAAGCAAATGCTTCTGGCAATTGCAAACTTTCACCTACCATTACATTAAATACTTGTGATCCTTGAACAAAAACTTGTGGATTTGTATCAATATCAGCTGTAACGGCAACTCTTACAGATTCCTCTGGACAATCTGCCCTTGTAATACCTGCATAAAAAGTTGTTCTTCTACTTACATTTCCAACAAAATAATCATTGCCAGTAAATACACTTGTTCCTCCAATCGGCTGGGCGTACCAATTGACAATATCACCTGGCTGAGAAAGTACACTAAACGTAACCTCATCTGTATTGCATACCAACAAGTTGGCATCATCTTCATTTTCGAATGTTGGTCTTCCCGGAGTTTTTACAACATTATGAATTCTTATTGATTCTAAAACATCTAAGTTCAGAACTGTAGTCAACCTGATTTCAAATCTATCGAATTCACCCCCTGGCTGAATCGGTATATTTACTTGATTTCCATCTGATAATAGCCCCAATAAATCTAACTGAAGAATCCCAAGTAAATTTGTATTTAGATCACTCAACGTTTCGTTGAAAACTACATCAGAACCATTGTAGGCCACAAATCTGATATCACCCAAAAGATTGACATCCAAAAGAGAGGGGGTTCCACTGATAGTTACTTGGATTTCATCATTTGGAGCAGCATCACCCCCAAAATAAAAATACTGCGAGATTGTTCCACCAACACTCAACAGGCCAGGACTAATTGAAGAAAAAGTATTTAGGTTACCATCAATTGCATTTTCAGGATCGTTGACACCAGAACTACCCAATCCCAATAAATCAACATTTATACCTGTTGCATCGAAGGAAGTAAATTGGGCCTGACCACAAGGATCCTCCCCTTCTAAGGTGAATGCATTGTAAACATCAAGAGTAAATTCCTGAGATAAACCTATCAAAGAAATAGAATTATTGAATATTCTTATCCTATTATAGGATTGATTTGGCTTAACTGCCAAAAAGAATTCTCCATTTTGATTAGTTACCAGTCTGGCATTATCTGTATTAAACCCTCCTGCTTGAGAGCTGGTACGGGAAAGTACGATGGAATTTCCATTTCTAGCTTCTACCCTTATTTGTTGTCTTCCTAACAGTAAGGTACCTACAACATCCGCTAAAGCACCTCCCAAGCTTCCTCCAAGCAATGCACCAAGCAAATCAGAATCTCCATCAATCCTTATATAGGATGTGGTATTTGCTGCCAACATCTCTGAAAATTGAAGCTCTATCACTCCATCATAAGATCCCAGACCAAGTATAACACCCGGAGTAGCCAACAATCTTGCAAAACTCCCCGGAGTATCGTTGATTGCATTATTTGGGTTAAGAACTGTTGGTTGACCAACAGGTTTATTATTAGGACTAGTAAAAGTCACCTCGTCTGCAAGGGACTTTACGATCTGTGCATTCAGCGCATTTGAAAAAGCAAATACTGCAACAAAAAGAAATACATAGATTTTAAAATAGGGTATATTTTTAATCATATTAAAAGCGATTATTTTATGATACAGTATCAAAACTACCAAATGGGTGTAGAACAAAATATGGGCTGGGGTCTTTATGTAACCGTAAGGGATCTTTTTGTAACTTTATAAGTATTAAATTTTGCCTATATGATCATCGATCTTATGAAAAACACTCAAAAAACATATAGACATCTATATATCAGTGGTTTATTCGTTTTTCACAAAAAATTATTCTTGTAAATAGATTGCTAAAAGATGATCTTCAAAATCTTTACAAAAAAGTATAGCATAACGCAAATAATAGAACATCAGTAATAGACATAATTATTTTATATGATTATCCGCAATGACACCAGTAGGGAAATAAAGCAATTCGATCAAGCGGATAATCGTCGACTATTGACTGTCGACAGTTGACAGCATGATCTTGCCTGAATTCTAGGTGTGTACCTAATTAAATATGGATACTGGTGTGAAAGCGGATATACATATTATTTTAAATGCGTTAGTATCTATTCTATTAAAAGTAAGATTCCCATCATACAAAGAGAACAAAATCAACAAATCTAATGCACGCTTTACAACATTAATTTTGAATGATAGCGTGGCTTTTTCAATGCAGCTTTGATCTCCTTTTTGGAGCTTGTTAATTTAATAAACACATTTCAATTGTTTCATTTCAAAATTTTGAATGTAAACATTTGATTTTGATCAATTATTTGAAGAATATAAGCTCCTTTTGGTAAGTAAAAAAGATCTTCAACTACAAATTCCCTTCTTGAATCCCAATTATTTATTTTTTCGGATACAACTATTTTTCCATCAGCAGCGGTGATTTTAATAAGTACATCCGCTCCTAACTCAGCATTACTTAGGATGTGTAATTCACTCACAAAAGGGTTTGGAAAAACATTTATAACATTGTTATATTCTGCGATTTGAGATAGCTTCACCCTAAGTAAAGAAGAGTGGTATAAATGGTTCTGTTCAAAATCTTTATGGACTACCTTATAATAATTAACACTTTTAGGAAGAGAATCAATAAATTCATAACTGCTCCCTGTTGTAATGGGAAGCGTTGATATTGTATAAAAATTCAAATCCTCTTGGGCTCTAAGTAATTCAAAAAAACCATTCCCAACTTCAGAATTCCAAGAAATATGAACTTGGCTATTATTTTTGATTTGAGTCATGAAATTTGTAATTCCCTGAGGAAGAATAACAAAAACTGCTTCAAAATCAAAGGGTTTTACATCCAAACAACCTAATTCATTTGTGTAAGCCAAGAAAAACCTGTAAATATCAGGATCTCTAAAAATCCAATCATTAATGGTCAAAGCATTATTTTCATCTATTTTGTAAGTAGTCCCATCATAGTCTATCATTCCATCATAAATAGGGGTTGTCAATGCTTCATCTAAGTACCAAGAAAATTCACCTAATAAATTTGGATCATTGTAAACTGGACTTAACGTTATAGGATTTAATCCTTCATAATAGACAAAGTAATCGCCATCTCTTTTCGCTTCACCAGAAGGGTAAACATCAATCAATTCTTTATCAGGCACGTCAATCAAAGTTATAGAAATTGAAGATGCTTCAGTAGCATTAATGCATCCTTCTCTGTAGGTGTATAGCTCAATATGGTATTCTCCAGCCGGAAGATCGTTTGGTAAGCCAAAAGTTGCATCTTCACTTAGGATTTCATCTCCGATTTTCCATTCGTAGGAATCTCCTGAATAAATTACATCCTGCTGCAAAATCAAAGACTCTCCAACACAAAAAATATGACTATCTTCATCCACAATTTCAATATTTGCACTATGTTCAGTTTTAGAAATATCAAAAACTTGTAAACTTCCTAGTGCATTTAACAGCCCTGCTTCTAAGGATACTTCTATCCTATTGAAAGATCCAATTGTTGGGAAAGAAAGCTTATATACATCGGACTCACCCGGCAAGAGTGAAAGACTTAAAAAGCTTTCCAAAGAAATCATATTTTCGACTAAAGTATTATCCATAAAGGTCTTGATAGAAAACTGTTCAGTCAATAAAGAAAGATCTAATAATCCGGATGGATTTTTTAATACAACATGGATTGAATCTCCAGATCTGCTAGGATCATCAAAAAGTGCCGTCAAATGGGTTTTGTTTCCTACTGATAAAGCAGACAAAAGCTCTGCATATGTACTCAAATCTCCATCAAATGCCCGCTGAGGGTTAATTACAGGGTTCAACCCGCCCAGCAAGCCAGATGTACTTCCATAAAGATAATCCTTGACTGACTCACATACAGACAATTCATCAGATAAGTAGTATACGTCGAAAACATCGAAGCTTAGGCCTAAAGAAAGAAGTCCTGTCAGCCTAATCTCAATCCTATCATAGCTTACTGGAACTCCACTTGCATTCACAGGTGTAAAAATCACCTCAGAGATTTCTCGACCTGATAGCAAGCCTACGAGTGAACCCAAGTTAATAGATGTACTAACTACAGTCCCTCCAAGAAATGCTCTTATAGTGACACTTGAAGCTAAATCCAATAACCCTGGGGATTTTCCAACTTTTATTCTTACGGGAGTTCCTGCGACCACTGTATGATCAAAAATTGGAGCAATCCATACAGAATTTCCAAGCCCAAGACTCACATTTAAAGTTGCATATAAATTAGGATCAGAGTCGTGGGCTCTGGGCAAATTAGATACAGATCCGGCCAAAAAAGAGCTTCTTCCCCACGCTATATTTTCAGCATACACTCTTGCATTTTGGGCAAGAATTTCTCTCTGTGAAGCACATAGTGTTACAAAAATCAAGAACGTTAGATAATATTTGGAATCAATTATTTTCACAATCATCGAAGTTTGAAAAAGATCAAGCACTCGATGTCATAAATCTGCAAAATCAAACGCTTTCTACGAAGATCCTGATTTTGATCAATTAATTTTTAACAGTAAAAAACTAGAGGATTAAATCAAAACAAAAAACAAATTAATAGCCATAAAAAACAAATTAAATTGTTTAAAATAAAAATAAACAAAATTATATTTTTTTAATATAACATTTTTAGACTTTACGATAACGAAAAAACTGCTAAAGATGACAAATTTGGTAACTTAGAAGACCATTGTAACCAAAGTGCCCTCATTTTGAATCGAACTGATCATTATTTCTCCATTATTTAATAAAACAAATTTCTCTACTGTAACCAACCCAAGACCAAAACCTTCAGTATTTTGTACATTATAGGCTCTAAAAAATGGTTTAAATACATTATCAATCTCAGATTTTGGAATTCCTACTCCATGATCTTTTGTAACAAGGAAAAGTGTTTTTTGTTTACAAGTAGCTGTAAAAAAAACGGGTAAGTTTTTTCCGTATTTTAATGCATTGTCCAAAATATTCTCGATAGCCCTTTGCATTAAAACCCTATCCCACTTGATAGTGAAATCTTCTGGGATATTAGTATTATAAATCAAAGTGTTCCTAAATCTTGACTTATCTATAATTTCTTCTAAAAATTGTTTCACATTTACATCTATCAGATTGACAGGGAACTGGCCTTGATCTAACTTCTCAGATTCTAAAACCTTACCGACTAATTCATCAAGGTTTTGAACTTCATTCTCAATTTTTAAAAACTTATCCAATGTTATTTTTCTAGACTTCTGAGCATCCACATTGTTTTTTAAATAAAATTTACCCACATCAATACTCGATTTGATAATAGCCAGAGGAGTTTTAAACTCATGGGAAACAAGTGATATGAATTGAGATTTGAAGATATTGACCTCTTTTTCCTTTTTAAGCGCCTCCCTTAACTTTATTTCATGTTTAATCCTCGTTGTCGTATCTCTCCCAATAACAAAAATTTTATTTATTTCACCTTCATTGTTCATCAATAAATCTAAAGAAACATCTATCCATTTGTCCCCTAACTCCGATTTTAACATTTGTAAGCTTTGAAAATGAGATTTACCAACTTTAAACTTAGGCTGAAAAGTGTCTTCTACAAGCTTAAGAACCAATGAAAAAGTATCCTTGCCAAAAATTTTTTTTACAGAAGGTGACATATACTCAATAGATCGATCACCAGTCAAGATTAATACAATATCACTTGTTTTTTCAAGAATATTAGAAAACAAAAACTCTTTTTCTTCCTTCTGTTTTAAAATATTCTCTTTTTCATTTTTCTCCTGAATAGCTTGTACAATAACATTATAAAAAGAAATCAAGGGAGTCAACCTTTGAACTAAATCTTGCCCAAAACCATTTTTTCTATTTGCTAAACCTACCATTGCAATTGTTTGATCATCCTTGATTATCGGAATACCTAAAAAATTAAACAAGAAAGGATGTCCTGAAGGGCGGTTTATTTGTCCAAAAAGCGTTGATTCATTTATTATAATGACCTTTTTCCCCTTGATGCATTTATCAATAAAGTTGCCTGGATGGTCGAACAGAAAATTATTGGAACGATACTTCTCAAACAACTTTGAAGATTCAACAGAAATATTTGAAATTTCAGAGACTGCATCTAATTTGAGAAGAGGTTTCTCAGAATACCGACTTGTAATCTGTCCGATAAAGCCCAATTCCGCACCTGATGTTTTTAAAATAAACTCAAGTAACTTCTTGAGAGTTACTTCATCTTGTTCATTTATGAAGAAATCATTTTGGATTTGAACAAGTCCGCTTAATATTTCATTGCTTTTTTTAAGTTCATATTCAGCTCTCTTGATTAATTCAATGGGAAGTATATTAACCGATATACATTTTTTACTTTCAATTTCTATTTTTGAGAATTCAAGATCAAACCAATTTGGACTGTTTTCGCCAAGCAACATTTTTGCACGTAACTTAAATTCCCTTTCTGAACCTGAAAGCCATGCCTTCACACTCTCAAATTCCTCAAGACTATTAAAAAACATTTCCAATGGGAAATCATTGGTCATTTTTGAATAAGGAAAAGGGACCATTTCCAACAAACAGCCATTGGCTATCAATACATCTTGCAATTTATCATCGAAAACCACATAAGGATTTGTGATATTCTCAATAACTTCCAATATAGATGTATTTCTATATGCCAACTTTCTCCTACCAATTTTGAGAACAAGATAACCCTTGATCTGATTATTAACCCTATCAATCCAAAAAATGTCATTGACCTCCAGCTTTTCATTGTCTATCAAAACAAAGCATGCGTTTTTTACATCATCCCTTAAGCTTAATTGTGCCTTCTTTGAAGAAAACACATTTCCCTCTACTGTCAAAAGCTTACTTTCAAATACGCTTATGTTTGAAATAATGTCCAAAATTTCTTCACCAAAACTAAAAATCAGCCTCTGACTATACCCGATCAACTGGCCTGAATCATAATCAAAAACATAATCCTCATTTTTAAGTGAACTTGTTATTCCTTCTTCCATATTACTTTTTCGTATAAAAACTGAAAATAATGAAAATCATTTGAAATTTAATATTTACTATATTCAAGTGAAGTAAAAATAGTTTAACATTGTTAGAATTGGTATCTCTGGCACTAGGATGCAAAAATTTCACCTCAGAATTTAATTGAGCCGCGTAGTTTTTGCATTCTTCAAATCGAGTAGGAAGAGAGGGATTACTTCCCTATCTGTCCTCTCACACCACCGTACGTACCGTTCGGTATACGGCGGTTCTTTAAGTTTTGATTTTAACCTTTTGGTAGTAGTCTGACAAGAATACATACCCTGCCTGCCTAAGTCTATCTAAGGTAATTGTGGTAGCAAGAATAAAACTATTGGCAATGTGCCAATAGTTTTATTCTTGTGTTCGCCCACTCCCAAGCTTTGGATTTATTGACCCCAAGCTTGACTAGATTTAAAGGAATTTGACTTTGGATATGTACGCAACTAGGCTTTTGTCTCTGTTCACTTTCAATAACAGCTTATCCTCTATGAAACGGACAATAGAACCCACTACACGCTCCGCACTTCGCTTGCTCCTACACAAGATGACCATGTCATCTGCATAACGGACAAACTTATGACCTCTGCGCTCTAATTCCTTATCCAGTTCATTAAGCAAGATGTTTCTCTAGAGCGGGCTCAGTGGCCACCCTGTGGAATGCCAATTTCACTAGGCTCCAAGTTACCACCTACCTGCACTCCGGCATTGAGGTATTGGTGTATCAAGGATACTTACTACCCGGCCGTCTTTAATAGTGCGTGAGAGTACTTCTATCAGTTTGCTATGGTTTACCTTGTCGAAGAACTTCTCCAAGTCCAAGTCAACTGAATAACTATATCCTCACGTGATGTAATCTCTACACTTCTTGAGTGCTTGATGGGCGCTGCGATTTGGTCTGAACCCATAGCTATGGTCGCTAAACTGTGGCTCCTATAAAACTGTGAGTATTTGGGAAATGGCTTGTTGAACTACCCTATCTACTACAGCGGGTATACCTAATTGCCGTTTCTGACCGTTGTCCTTGGGTATCTCTACACTGCGAACTGGAGTGGGGCTGTATTTACCCCGCAATATGGATGTTATGAGCTCATCTTTATGAGTAACAAGATAATCCTTAAGAGATTCGACTTCCATCTTGTCAACACCTCCAGAATCTTTGTTGCGCTTAACTTGTAAGTAAGCCGCGTTTAGGTTTGATGGTGAAAGGATGTATTCTAACATGCCATAACCTAATTGATTAAAGTCCGTAACCTTGTTTTCAGTTATCCACATGAAAGTCTGCCCTCCCACAATACCTTCGGATGCCGTCCTATTCTTTTGTGGCCAGGTCTTTTCTTCAAAGATGTTCTGCTCTCTTCCTTTCATGCGGTAACATTCATTCAGTTCTCACTCCTTAAAGTTCAACCCTTCCCAAACATAGTCATTGTCTGGTACTGTGGCTTCGGCTGACTTCCCATGGCGAGCTTTACTCCGTATTTCTTACTCCGTATCCATACTTCCATGAGACCTCCCGTGGTAAGACAACTCACTTTCACTCCATGTACCCGCCTCATTTACATTCCAACGTCCGTGTAATCTTTGGATTTTGACTTGTTTTGTTGTCTTGTCCCATTCCCATTGGATATGCCTGATGAGATTCGTGTTCCTCAGGGCAGAGTTTTGCCGCCAGCTTCCTTCAGATTCCAATTCGCAGTGGACATCCTTGCTCTTGGCTAGTGGTTGGCGATTACAAACCCCCACAGTGGACTTTCATCACCTAGTTAGTTACCATGCACGGCACACAAAAAAATGCCGACTTCTCTCAAAGTCGGCATCATTGAAACACTTTTGTAAATTTAGAATCCTAAACCTACTGCCATCGCCGTAGCATTGATATTAAAATCTGAAATTTTTGTAGCTGCTCCAGTCGAAAGGTTAATAGAATAAACCCCAGTAGATGAGCCTACTTCCAATAGAGCAAAGGCCATATTAGAATCCCCACCGATGTCAAATCCATTGTCAGAAGTGAAATCAACTCCTAAGCTACCGATTGCTACCAAGCCACCATCGTTTGGAGGATCTTGTCTGTAAAGCATATTTGTTTCACTATCCAAAACAAAAAGGACAGTTGTCGTAGCATTTGCTACATTATTGGTATAAGCTGCACCATTAACCATTGGAGAACCTGGATTCAAATTACCATCTACTGCTACTACAGTTCCCAAGTCTGGATGTAACCTTAGATTTTGACCTGTATTACTTACCAATCTTATTCTATCAACAGTAGGATTAAAGTCAAATCCAAAGCTAGTTCCCATCAATAATGGTGTCAATGCTGTACCAACAGTCGCCAATTGACCGTTAGCAGTATTAACAGTCATGATTCTGCTAGCACTAGTGATTGCATACAACTGACCATTTGCAGGTCTAAAATCCAATCCTACAACAGTTTCTCCAGTCATTAATCCGCTAAAAGCAACTGCATTCATTTGTGGACTTGTAGGATCAAATCTGTAAAGCATATTATCCTCAGATGCAGCATAAGCTACAGGGTTAGTTTTGAAAGCCAAACCTATAACAGGCAAATTAAATGTCCCAACCCATTCTGCTCTCCCATTAGAAAGATTGATAGTGTAAAGTTTTGATTCATTTTCATGTCTTGTTACCGCCAAAGCTGTAGAGTTGTCAGCTATGATATCAAAATTACCCATACCCATAAAATCAACTCCCAAATCACCAATTTCCTCTAATCCACCATCATTCGGAGGATTTTGTAAATATAATTTGTTCTGTGAAAAATCGATATCAAACAATTGTGTAGAGCTTGCACCCGCCATACTATTTGTATATGCTACAGCTCCAATCATCGGATTCATGCCTCCGTTGATATCACCATCTGTAGCTACTACAGTACCCAATTCAGGATGTAACCTAAGGTTTTGTCCAGAAGCCGTTACCAATCTGATCCTGTCCACGGTTGGGTTAAAATCGATTGAAGCATTTTCTCCCATGATAGCAGGTGAAAAGGAAGATTCTCCCAATACAGTAGCATCTCCTGTATTTTCATTGATCACATACAGTCTGCTGGAAGAACCCAAAGCATAAAGCTGACCTGTAGCTGGTCTATAATCTATACTGATCAAGTTTTCACCACTTTCCAATCCATTTACACTCATCACATCCATAGGTGAATTCAATTCTCTCGCATCATACTTTGCAATTCTGTTATCAGAAATCAAAGCTGTGAATTCTACTTCAGGAGCCATTCCAGGTCCATCCATATCCGGCATTCTTTCATCGTCATTACAGCTAAAAATCACTGTAGTCATTGTCAAAATAGAGAGAACCCTTAGTCCTCTTGTAAAATTAAATTTTCGCATAATAGTTTTTGTTTGTTGGTTTATGAAAAAGACTTACGCAATCACTTTATTAATTGGATTACCTCGCAGAAAAAAATATTCAAACGATCATTCAATCGTTGTGAAAAATCACATGCAATGCTCAAATCATTGCATTATTCTTCTATTGTATGGTAAGTAATTGTTTTTTGTTTTTGTATAATTTGTATATCCGTTTTCATACCAGTAGAATCTAAATAATTGAATTAACTTGTGATTTCTAACCAATATCAATACATGTCCAATATCTATTAGTATCAGTTTGCCAAAAAACAATCGTTTAATTGATTAGTGGCATGATTGCGGATAATCATATTGTATAATTTGTATGCAAGACCTGTCAAGTTTTACTCTTTCAAGTACATTACTTGCCAATTAATATCCATGGAGTGCACTAATCGAAAACCTTACAGGTCTTTTCAATGCGACATTCATAGTTGGATATAAAAAAGTGGAAATGATTAACACATCCTGTTTTGTTGATTTGACACAGCTCAATAACCATTTTAAAAAAGTAACTTTGTGAACTTTATAAACAGGTTAAACTGTTTGATAATATTGAAATCCTCATGGACCTTGAATCCATGAAAATTGAATAAAAATGAATACAAGGAAAAGAGTAGTAGTCGGTCTTTCCGGCGGAGTGGATAGTTCTGTGGCGGCATATCTATTGAAAGAACAAGGGTATGAAGTCATTGGGATGTTTATGAAAAACTGGCACGACGAATCCGTCACCATTTCCAATGAATGTCCGTGGATGGAAGACAGCACAGATGCCATGCTAGTGGCAGAAAAACTTGGAATCCCCTTCCAAGCAATAGATCTAAGCGAAGAATATCGGGAAAGAATTGTAGATTATATGTTTGCCGAATACAAAGCTGGCAGAACACCTAATCCAGATATCCTTTGTAATAGGGAAATTAAATTTGACATCTTTTTGAAAGCAGCACAAAAACTAAAAGCGGATTTTGTCGCTACAGGGCATTATTGCCAAAAAGGAGAAATAGCAGTAGAAGGGCAGCCAGTCTATCAGTTGCTCGCAGGTGCCGACCCAAACAAAGACCAAAGCTATTTTCTTTGCCAACTGAGTCAAGAACAATTGGCAAAAGCTCTTTTCCCGATCGGCCATCTTCAAAAGCCTGATGTAAGGAAAATCGCCAAAGAACAAGATCTGATTACGGCAGACAAAAAAGATAGTCAAGGGCTGTGTTTCATAGGAAAAGTTAGGCTTCCAGATTTTCTCCAGCAACAACTAAAGCCTAAAAAAGGTGATATATTGGTAATTCCAGAGGATCTTCCCTTTTATGAAAAAAAGAAAATCCCTGCGGGAATTCCTGTAGAAGATTTCGATATGGAAACATTGAATGCTATCTGTCTTCCTGAAAATTACACTACTGAGCAAGGAACAAAGCTTGGAGAGCATCATGGTGCACATTATTTTACAGTAGGACAAAGGAAAGGACTTCAAGTTGGAGGGACTGGCAAGCCGCTTTTTGTCATTGCTACAGATACTAAGGAAAATGTAATCTACACAGGACTGGGAGAAACACATCCTGGCTTGCTTCGAAATGGTTTGTTTGTCCAATCGAAGGAAATCCATTGGATCCGAGAAGACTTGAAGTTGAAAGTAGGCGAATCGGCAAAATATATGGCCAGGATCCGATACAGGCAACCATTGAGTCCAGCGACATTGCTGATGAAAGAAAATGGACTGTATGTGATATTTGATGTTCCACAAAAAGGTGTCGCTTCAGGTCAATTTGTAGCTTGGTATCAAGGTGAGGAAAGTATAGGTTCAGGCACAATATCTTAATCAATGCTGCTAGAAATCCTTTTTGAAGACGATCATTTCATCGCCATCAATAAGCCAACAGGCCTATTGGTCCACAAGACAAAACTGGCAAAAGACGAAATCCCTGTGTTTGCCATGCAACTACTCAGGGATCAAATCGGACAGTGGGTCTATCCATTACATAGAATCGATAGACCTACTTCCGGAGTCTTGCTATTTTCCAAGTCACCAGAGGCTGCAGCTTTGTTGCAACCCCTTTTCCCCACTTCAGAAATCGAAAAACACTATTTGACTGTGGTGAGGGGAATTCCAGCGGAAGAAAACTGGATCATCGAGCATCCACTAAAAAAAGACCTAGATGGGGAATTGCAAGAATGCAAGACAGAATTCTGGAAATTGGCAGAAACAGAGATCCCCTACTCTTCCACCCCGCGCTATCCAACTAGCCGCTACTCACTACTGCAAGCCTATCCCCATACGGGAAGGATGCATCAGATCAGAAGACATCTGGCACATGCGCGGCACTATATCATAGGAGACAGTACACATGGAGAAACTCGACAAAACAGGTTTTTCAGGGAAAACCTCGACTCTCACAAACTCCTACTCCATGCTTGGAAACTTAATTTCAAACATCCAATCAGTCAGGAATTGATTGAAATCAAAGCACCACTTCCAGAGTATTTTGTTGAAACATTAGGGAAGTTAGGAATCGATTTCAGTTGAAATCACAGAGGATCAAGTCATTGTTTCATCTTTCAACTTAGAATCCTTTTAATACAGCAAATCAAGAATTATCATTTAAGTCAAGTTTTAGGTTATTCTAAGACAATTTTGGGAATTTTTATTGAAATTTAATATCGGATAATTTTTCTTAAATTTATATATTGAATAAAAAGTCAAAAAATGGAAAAAGATGTGATCCTAAGAGTTAATTTCGACTCATTAAAAAAATCCATAATAGCTCTTTCTTCTTCAGAAAAGAAAGAATTACTCATGTTGCTTGAAGAAAATCTTTTCGAGTCCGAATTAAATGAACCTATGGGCGAATATTTGCTTTCTGAAAGTTCGTTGAAAAAAGACTGGGATAAAAAAGAAGAAGATGAAGCATGGAAGGATTTATAAAAGGTGATATCGTAGTAATTCCATTTCCGTTCAGCGACCTTTCCAATACAAAACGACGCCCGGCGTTAGTTCTGGCAAGTACTACACAAAATGATTTAATACTTTGCCAAATCACATCTCAATTCAATTTTGACACTTTTTCAGTTGAAATCACAGAGGATCAAGTCATTGGAGGAATACTTGCAAAAAAAAGTTACATTAGGCCGAACAAATTATTTACTGCTGATCAAAAATTAATTTTATATAAAATAGCTTCAGTTGATAAATCAACCCAAAAACAAGTAGTGGATAAAGTCATTAAACTAATATCAAATTGAATGATTTTCCATTCTATTTAATTAGCAATTTTAGAATGTTATCTTTTTCAAAAGTTAATGAGAACAACTCCAAAATAAGATGAAACCACTTAAGAATTCCTATTAAGTTCCCTCTCAATCGTACTCAAGTAAATCTTATCCATGGGATTTTGATAGACATCATGCATTTTTAAGTTGTTTTAAAAAATCAACTCCAATACTTTCGCGAGACATAATTTCACTTCAGCCATGTCATCTTCGTTTAAGACTCCAATTTTTAGTTTCCTCTTCATAAAAAGCATTGACTTCTGATTGGGCAGCTTGCCTTTCCATTTCTATGTAAATGGCCGTTTTGTTTTTTCTGGCTTCTTCCATCTTGGCCTGAAACAGGGATTTCTTTGCAGGCTTGATGATGATTCCATCACTGTGATCCTCAATAATCACCTCAGAGAGATCATATTTATCAATCAAGGATTTAGGTAAAATAATCCCACTACTATTTCCAATTTTTCTGATTTTGGTTTCCATGCTTAAAGTTAAAAATATCTAAAATGATTAAACGCTTCTTTGCCAGTAGCTTTAATTTCAAGGTTGATTGCTTGCTTATGTTCAATATCTACGAATATCTAATATCAATTAATATCGGATCTAAGCTAAATCAAGCTTTTTTTTTAGTTAGTGGCAAAGTTCCGTACATCCATAATATCTAATGCGAATTTATCATTTCAACCTTCTTATAATAAGAGAAAAACCTAAACCCTTTTTCAAATTTATCATTTAAAACATGTTAAATAAAACAATATATTTTTGAAGGAAATCCGAACACTTGAAACCATGCAAAACCCAAATATAAAGACCAAGATGTTTGAAGGGATTGGACACTTTTTCAAAGAAGACCCTGTAAAAATCATGGAGGCATATGATATAAACGAAGAACCAAAAAAATTCATCACAAACTGGGTAAAGGATTTGGTACTTTGATCGTTAAAAAAGCAAATCATATCCTGATACTTTCCTCAACTTTTTATCTAAAGTCCAAACTTGGAGATCATTTTTTTTAGCTGCTTTCAAGATCACTGCATCTATCAATCCCACGCCATCATTGATGTAATTATTTTTTTGTGACATCAATCCCGACTCAATAATCAAGTAAGGTTCATCCAGAGTAGGAACTAGCGAAGCATAAGCCAAAATCGTATCAATTTCTCTATTTCCTTTTGCCCCTTGAAGTAATTCAGCAAAAATCAGTTCCAGCCCAAAGACTCTGTCATTTTCCAAAAGTTCTTGACAAGTGTCAAAGAATTTTGGATTACCTTTCAAAAATTCAATCCAGATTGAAGTATCAAATACAACTCCTTTCATTTTCGGTTTAAATCACGTAATTCCTGAGAAGAATATTTGAATTCCAAAGGCTCATTAAAAACCATAGTCCCAAGCTCTTTTAGTTTTTGAGATCTAATATAAGTTATCAAAGCTATTTTCAAAGTATCTGTGACCGTACCTGACTTAGAAAGCTCCATAGCTTCAGCTATCAAATCATCAGGAATTATTGCTGTAACTTTCATAATATTAATTTTTTACAAAAATACGATGTTTCATCGTATAAAGAAATAAAGAGATAAATTAATGAAGGTGAAATCTTGACCGAAGAAGAAGCAAATTCAGAAATCGACTCATTGTTAAACGGGTAATTTGGTCAAAAAAAGCCCAAGCCAAAAGGCTTGAAATATTGGAATACTGGAAAAACAGAACAAAGTCTATCCTAGTTTTTAATAAAACTACTCTTTCATTCCTAGAAAGCTTCTAAAAAACTGGCAAAACTAAACACTTCAAATCCCATCAAATCTTCCTGATTATCTGAATTATCAGGGTTATTAGTCGAAAGATAAAGTCCTTTCTGCCCAACAAAAGCATTCATGGGAAGATATTTCCCTCCTTCAAAATAAGTCTCTCCCAAAATATTCAAATCTCCGTCAAAAACCATCACCACAAACGGCCCTGGATTACTCCTCAACGCCCTTACCTCTTCCTCTGATTCCACTTCCAAATCCGGAAAAGCAAATCGATAAAAAACATCCTTGAATGGATCATAAATCAAGTTATCGTATCGAGAAGAAGCAAAACTGTACTTCTGTGATTCAATGGGAACTCCTTCTTTCGGCAACAAAGGTAATCTTTCATTCAAAAATTCACTTCTTCCATCTACAGCTTTCAAAGGAGTATCAAAATCATCCGCCCAATACAAATTATGATCCCCGAAAAAGGAGTAAACGACCTTACTTTTGCCTTGAGCTCTGCTATTTTCAAATCTCCTAAGCCCATTTTCCAAATATCCCTTTGGGTATCGATGGGGTAATAAATCAAGCTCCAATGATCCCATATCCAACTTAAAACCTAAACTTGAAGTGGATAAAAGTTCATCTGTCATTTCAAGGTAATTACTCACTACTGCCGGCCTAGTCTTAAAAAATATCTCCTTGCCTCGGATTATTGGTGGTGTCACATAGCTTACATTGTGGACAAATGCATTTGTATGATTTTTTGGAACTTCATATCTGAATCTTTCTTTGATACTCCCTGCTGTGTCAACAAGGACAAAGGAATCCCCATGTTGTGTAAAGAGAAAAATACTGTCAAGCGTATGAATATGAAAACCCATCAATCCACCGATTCCCTGATCTCCTTCTTTTTCAAAAACCATAGTTTTTACCAAATTCCCATGCGGTAACTCATACATTTGAAGAGAATTTGTATTCCAATTGATATTAAAAACCCACTCCTGATCTCCATCAGCAAAGTACTGCAAACCCATGCTGAAATTTGGGGTAGTTTCATCGATCTTTAATGCAATATTATCTATTGATTCTAATCCGTAGTTTTTGTTTTCTTCAACATTTTGCTGACCACAGGCACAAAAAAACAATAAAGAAATCAATATTAAAGAATTCACATTTTTCATTTTCAAAACATTAGTTCATTTCAAACCTAAGATATTAATTTAAAAAATCAAACTCCTAAGGACATTGAAACCAAAAGTTAAAAACTAACTGCTGAAATATTTCAATCCTATTTCCATTTTAACTTGCGAACTTGTCTATCTTGGATAGAGCATATTTCGAATAATATCTATCAATATCGCTAAGTTAAAATTAACCTCCTTGGTTTGTGTCCTCACAGACCAATTCAAATAAATTAAACAGCCCACAAGATAATTCTCGCTTAGAAATTGAAAATAGAGATTTCCCTGATTCTATATCACAACAACCCCAAAACCTTAGATAAGGCGGGATTTCTATTTCCCTTTTTCCAAACTGCAAAAAGCTCTGTTTTTTGTTTGATATTTTTCAGCTCAATAAAATTCACTTTCAGATCATAGCCTTCTTTGAGCGATGTCGGAACTATCGCCACTCCCAAACCTGCCTCCACCAATTTGAAAATGGTCAAAGCATGGACAGACTTGTGCGTGATTCGAGGAGAAAAACCCTGGTCTTCACAAATAGACATAATCTTATCAAAATAGATCGATGAATAATCATGGGAAAAGAGAATGAAATCCTCTTCTTTAAGTTGCCCAACATTTTTGAATCCACCATTTGACAAAGGATGCCCCATTGGCAATACAACAGAAAAAGTATCAATATGCACCACTTGCATTTGCAATGGGTTCGGAACCCTTGCCAGACGGACAAATCCAAGGTCCAACCTATCTTTTTCCAGCATTTCCACTTGCATGGCATTGCTGAGTTCTTCCAAACTTGATTGGATACCTGGGAATTCGCGTGAAATCTTCACCAAAAAATCAGGCAATACCGTATGTGCAGCAGAACCCAGAAAGCCTATTCTCAATTCACCAACATTCCCTTTGGCAATTTCTTTCAGTTGGGTTTTGGTTAATTCCAAATGATTGAAAATATAATCCACTTCCGATCTCAAAAAATGGCCTGCTGCTGTCAATTCCACTCTTCTTTTTGTCCTTTCAAAAAGCTGCACGCCTAAGATTTCCTCCATCTGCTTGATCTGTCGACTAAGACCTGGCTGAGAGATAAATAACCGCTCCGCTGCCCTACCGAAGTTCAGTTCTTCTGCTACAGCACGGAAATATTCAAGATGTCGGAGTTCTATTGTCATTTGCCGAATAAATTCAAATTTCTCGATTTAATATAAAATTTAGTAGATACTAATTGATATTGAGATAGTTATTGATATTCTCTATCCTATTAACTAAGATTTCTTAAAACCGATTTCTTTACGTTCTGTCAAAGACGGCCTTACCAACTCTTCAATAATCTGATAAATATTTCTAATATGCTCATTATGCTCGCTTTGATTTTGACTGAGCTCATCAATTCTTTTGATCAATCCTTGATAATTTGCTGACCATTCCCGCATTTTCACAAAAACCCTCATAATAGAGATATTGACTTGAATGGCAGTTTTACTATTGAGCACAGAAGATAGCATAGCTACTCCTTACTCAGTAAATACATTCGGAAGATATTTCCTGTGCCGTCCACGATCATTCTTTAAGGTCACAATTTGTGACCTTAAAGAATGATCTTCATTTTGCTCTTCAATCCTCGCTTGCAAATCCTTCCACTCTTCATTGGAAAGCTTGAACATAAAGTCTTCCGGGAATCGGTCCAAATTTCTTTTTACAGCTTGATTAAGCGCTTTGGTTTCTACTCCATACATTTCAGCTAAATCGCTATCCATCATTACTTTTTGATTTCTAACAAAATAAATCGATCTCGTAATGCGCTCTTGAATAATTAGATCTGAGGAATTTTTCATACAATTTATGTTTAAAAAAACTAATCTTACTTAATGTGAAAACCGAATACAATTTAAACATCGTGAGTCGGATAATCAAATAGAAAGAGTTAGATAAACGTTTAAATTTAATAACTTATAGTTATTAATAGTTGATAAAAATGGTATTTATATTTATCAGAAACTCTATTTAATTTTGTTCTACATACCTTTTGCGCACTTTGTGCCTTCGCGCCTTTGTGGCAAAAATCTTAAAAAAATGAAAAACACTTTCCAATACGGCCAACAACACCTCACTGCATCCATTGCACTTAGCATTTCCAAAGGTGAAATCCTGGGAGTCCTCTCTGATGAAACCAAGGAGAAAATTAGAACTAGTGCTTCTGCGGTAGAAAAAATAGTTGCCAATGGTAAGCCGGTCTATGGAATCAATACTGGTTTCGGACCGCTTTGTACTACCATGATTTCCCCTGACCAAACCCGTAAACTGCAAGAAAATATCCTAAAAAGCCATGCCGTCGGTGTTGGTGAACCAATACCAATTGATGTATCAAAAGTGATGTTGATCCTCAAAATCCATGCATTGGCAAAAGGTTTCTCTGGAATTCAGGAAGACACATTGGACAGAATGCTGTGGCACATACAGCATGATGCCATCCCGGTAGTTCCCAAACAAGGTTCAGTTGGTGCATCGGGTGATTTGGCTCCTTTATCACATTTATTTCTGCCTTTGATTGGTTTGGGAAGAGTGCATTATAAAGGTGAAATCATTCCTACTTCAAAATTATTTAAGGAATATCAACTTGAACCTATACACTTGGGGCCAAAAGAAGGTTTGGCACTGATTAATGGAACGCAATTTATTGCAGCTTTTGGGGTAAAAGTATTGGAAAGGTTTTACAATATTCTTGCCCACGCAGATATCACAGGGGCCATGATGCTAGAAGGACTTTTGGGATCTGTCAAACCTTTTTCTGCCGAACTGCATCAACTCCGACCATACGCCGGAAACCAACATGTAGCCCAAACCATCCTCAATCTGCTTCATGAATCCGAAATTGTGCATTCGCATGCAACCTGTGCAAGGGTGCAAGACCCATATTCTCTAAGATGTATGCCGCAAGTCCATGGTGCTTCCCGAAATGCATGGCTTCACCTAAAGCAAACCTTAGAAATAGAAATCAATTCAGTCACCGACAACCCTGTCGTATTTGATGAAAACCATACTATCAGTGGTGGCAATTTCCACGGCCAACCAATAGCAATGCCCTTGGATTATGCTTGCTTGGCAGCATCAGAAATTGGTAACATTTCGGATAGAAGGATTTATCTTTCATTGGAAGGAGACACCCCGGGAGTTCCAAAACTACTACTAAAAGAAACTGGTTTAAACTCTGGATTTATGATTCCCCAATATACTACTGCAGCTTTGGCAAGTGAGAATAAGGGGCTTTGCTTTCCTTCTTCTGCTGATAGCATCCCGACTTCTTTGGGTCAGGAAGACCATGTGAGTATGGGAAGTATTGGAGCAAGAAAAGCTTTGCAAGTGATAGAAAATGTAGAAAAGATTCTCGGTGTAGAACTCTTTTGTGCAGCTCAAGCGGTTGATTTTCATTCTCCTTTGAAATCAGGAAAAATTATGACAGCTCTTTATGATCATGTGCGAACAAAAATCAAGCATGTCACAGAAGACCAGATCATGTACGAAGATATGGAGACTGCTATCTCCATCATTCAAAGTGGGGAATTGCTTACCTTAGCCAGAGAAGTCGCTGACAAAGAAGGATTACAGCTTGAGACAGGTTGGTCGAAGGAGTTTGATAGGTTTTAAAAAACCTTTATGTACGCCGCGGTGCACATGAAAGTTTAAAGCCCAGAAAGAGATTTTTGGTTAATTAATCCACATCTTAAAGGCTCTTAAAATTTAATATTATAACCAGAAAACCTTCGAGGTTTTAAAAACCTCAAAGGTTAAATCACAAAAATATGCAAACCATCAAATACACATTCATCGGACCTATCCGCCAAGCCGTCACCATGGCAAGACTTCCGCTGAAGGGAGCACTGAAAGACGAGCAGCTGCATGTAGTCCAAGAAGCAGGGATTTTGATTAAGAATGAAGAAATTTATGAAATAGGCCCATATTGGGATCTTTATCCTGAAGCACAATCTATTGGTGCAGAAATGGTCAATCTAAAAGGTGATTTTGTGGCACTTCCTGGTTTGATCGATTGTCATACACATATTTGCTTTGGAGGTAGCAGAGCCAAAGATTACGCCATGCGCAACGCTGGTATATCTTATCTTGAAATTGCAAAAGCAGGCGGTGGGATCTGGGACACAGTGACCCAAACCCGCAAAGCCAGCCTAGAAAAGCTTGCCCAACTGACGGTAAACAGGTCAAATAGACATTTAAAAGACGGAATCACCACTATTGAAGTCAAAAGTGGGTATGGTTTATCTGTTGAAGAGGAACTCAAAATGCTCAGAGCAATCAAATTGGCCAATGAAAATACTTCAGCTGATTTAATTACTAGTTGCTTGGCCGCCCATATTCCCCCAAAGGATTTTCAAGGAACACAAAAGGATTACCTAAAGAAAATTTCTGAAGAAGTTTTCCCTATCCTCCAAGAAGAAGATTTGGCCAACCGAATTGATGCATTTATTGAGGAAACAGCATTTACTTCCGAGGATATTCAGTCCTATTTTCAAAAGGCAAAGGAAATGGGTTTTGACATCACTGTTCATGCTGATCAGTTCCGCACAGGAGGCTCAAAAGTGGCTGTAGATTTTGCTGCTATATCTGCAGATCATTTGGAAGCAAGTTCGGAAAAAGAAATCCAATTATTAGCTGAATCAAATACAATTGCTGTGGCGTTACCAGGTGCCTCTATGGGTTTGGGTGTAGCATATACTCCCGCAAGGAAACTGTTGGATGCAGGAGCTTCCTTAGCTATAGCCTCCGATTGGAATCCCGGATCGGCTCCTATGGGAGATTTGTTGACTCAAGCATCTATTTTGGGAACATTCGAAAAACTCACCAATGCAGAAGTGCTTGCCGGAATTACCTTTAGAGCTGCTGCTGCACTCAATCTTGCAGATCGTGGTCAACTCAAACACGGATACATAGCAGATCTGATCTTCTTCCCTACAGATGATTATAGAGAAATTACTTATCAGCAGGGGAGATTAAAACCATCTATAATTTATAAGAATGGAATTGAAATAAAGTAGCTATATAGTTGAAATAGATTGGAAATAAAATCTTAAATTAAACTTATGAAAACAGCAAACCTACCAGAATCAGCAATTCGCAATCTTTGTGAAAAATATAATGTAGAAGAATTGTATGTTTTTGGTTCTGCCGCAGTCGGAGAAATGACAGAAAAATCTGACATTGATTTTTTAGTAAAATTCAAAAATATCGATCTCCACGACTATTTTCTGAATTACTTAGAATTCAAATTTTCTTTAGAAAAAATTACAGGAAAGGAAGTGGATCTTATCGAAAAGCAAACGCTAAAAAACCCCATCCTTATTCAATCCATAGAAAGGTCAAAAGAACTCTTATATGGATGAAAAAATAGTAAAATGGTTATTTGACATTCTCCTAGCAGGTACCGAAATTCAAGATTTTCTAGAACAATATAAAATTGAGTCTGCAATAGATTACAGCCAGAATTTAATTCTAAAAAAAGCGATAGAGAGAAATTTGGAAATAATCGGAGAAGCAGTCAATAGAATCGTTAGAAGAGACAATACATTTTTGGATACTCTGCCTGAATCGAGATCAATCATAGGGCTAAGAAACATTATAATTCATGCTTATGACGGAATTTCTGATGAGATGATTTGGTCAGTAGTTATTCAGCACCTTCCAGTTCTTATGAAACAAGTAGATCAAATCTTGGAAAATTGAAATAAATAAGTTTCAGAAGACATACAACAGTAACATCGACTTCCTAACTCAAATAAAATCTGGAGGTTATTTATAAAGACTTGTTTTTAAAACTAAAGAACCCTTACCTGATTTCAGGTTAATTTATTTTCCACAATATTTCACGAAGCAAAACTTGTCTGTCGCAACGTATTACTACCTCATTTTACTAAGTTTATTTCATTCAACAATATTTCTACTGTAATCGGCTAATCTTATTCCTATCACATTCAAGTGAAAAGTATCTAAAACTTTTAAGAATCCAATAAATTCCAAATATCAAAATTATGAATTTCCAAGACCAAATAACTCAAGGCATCCCTTCTATCCTACCTTTCAAAAAGAAACCTGATCCTAATTTTTCACACGCTCCAAAGCGCAAGGATATTTTGAGTTTGGAAGAGAAAAAGCTAGCTGTTCGAAACGCTTTACGCTATTTCCCCAAAGCTTGGCATGCAGAACTGGTGAGGGAATTTTATGAAGAACTCCAGGAATATGGAAGGATTTACATGTACAGATTTATGCCGGATAATGATATCTATGCAAGGCCAATTTCGGAATATCCTGCGCAAAGTCAGCAAGCAGCAGCTATCATGCTGATGATCCAAAACAATCTGGATCCTGCCGTTGCACAACATCCGCAAGAATTGATCACCTATGGAGGCAATGGTGCCGTGTTTCAAAACTGGGCTCAATATCTACTCACTATGCAGTACCTCTCAGAAATGTCTGATGAACAAACACTGCATATCTATTCGGGTCATCCTATGGGTCTTTTCCCTTCTTCCAAAGACGCTCCTCGCCTAGTAGTCACTAATGGAATGATGATCCCTAATTATTCTAAACCTGATGATTGGGAGAAATTCAATGCACTAGGCGTCACCCAATATGGACAGATGACTGCGGGTTCTTATATGTACATTGGCCCACAAGGTATCGTACATGGCACAACCATCACTGTGATGAATGCTTTTAGAAAAAAACTTGGGGCAAAAGTAAATCCTAAAGGCAAAGTATTTCTTACTGCTGGATTGGGCGGAATGTCAGGTGCTCAATCGAAGGCAGGGAATATTGCTGGTTGTATCACAGTATGTGCAGAAGTAAATCCCAAAGCTGCCTACAAAAGACACGAACAGGGTTGGGTGGATGAACTGATAGAAGATCTGGAAGATCTGGCAGATAGAGTGAGAAGTGCTCAAGAAAAACAAGAAGTGATTTCAATCGCCTATTTAGGCAATGTAGTGGATGTGTGGGAAAAATTTGATGAAGAAAATATCATTGTAGAACTTGGATCTGATCAAACTTCACTTCACAATCCTTGGGCTGGTGGATACTATCCTGTTGGTTTGAGTTTCGAGGAATCCAATGACATGATGGCAAATGAGCCTGAAAAATTCAAAACCAAAGTGAAGGAATCGCTCATTAGACAAGCTGCCGCTATCAATAATCATGTGGCAAAAGGGACTTACTTTTTTGACTATGGAAATGCTTTTCTTTTGGAAGCTTCACGTGCTGGTGCAGCAGTGATGGCTGAGAATGGAATTGATTTCAGATACCCTTCCTATGTTCAGGACATTTTGGGGCCAATGTGTTTCGATTATGGTTTTGGACCTTTTAGATGGGTTTGTACTTCGGGAAAACCAGAAGACTTGGAAAAAACCGACCAAATTGCGGCGCAGGTTCTCAAAGAAATCATGGCTTCCTCACCTAAAGAAATCCAACAACAGATGCTGGACAACATCAAATGGATAGAAGAGGCTGGAAAAAATAAAATGGTAGTAGGGTCTCAAGCCAGAATACTCTATGCTGATGCTGAAGGAAGGAGCAAAATCGCACTAGCCTTCAATCATTCTGTTCAATCAGGAGAACTGTCGTCTCCCGTAGTCTTGGGGAGAGATCATCATGATGTAAGCGGGACAGATTCACCCTACCGTGAGACAAGCAATATCTATGATGGGAGCAAATTCACAGCTGACATGGCGATTCATAATGTGATTGGAGATAGTTTTCGAGGCGCTACTTGGGTTTCTATTCACAATGGAGGAGGCGTAGGCTGGGGAGAGGTGATAAATGGAGGCTTTGGTATGGTACTCGATGGCACAGCAGAAGCCGAAAGAAAATTGAAATCTATGCTCTTCTACGATGTAAACAATGGTATTTCCAGAAGAGCCTGGGCAAGAAATGATGAAGCATTATTTGCTATAAAGAGAGAAATGGAAAGGACTCCTGGTCTGAAAGTGACTGTGCCGGTAATGGTAGATGATGATTTATTGCAATTTTAAGAATCTAGTTGAAAAACAAACCACATAGACACATAGAGCCACAGAGAAAAAAACTATGTGTAGCTATGTGCCTATATGGTTCAAAAGAAAATGGAATTTACTTTCTCATAGCCTTATAAGCATTGATCAAGCCGTTAGTAGATCCATCATGAGATGAAACATTTTCATCCCCATGAAGCTCTGGCAAGATAGCATTTGCCAATACTTTTCCCAATTCAACTCCCCATTGATCAAAACTCAATATATTCCAAATAACTCCCTGTACGAAAATCTTATGTTCGTACATAGCTACTAACTGACCGAGCGTATAAGGATTGAGTTCTTTTACCAAGATTGAGTTGGTAGGTCTATTACCTTCGAAAACCCTATGGAGAGCTATTTTCTCAATTTCTTCTTTTGATTTTCCTGCTTTTTGCATTTCTGCTATCACTTCTTCGTAAGACTTCCCGTTCATCAAAGCTTCTGTCTGTGCAAAGAAATTAGAAAGCAATTTGACATGATGATCACCTATAGGATTATGCGAGTTGGCTGGTGCGATGAAGTCACAAGGAATCAAATGCGTGCCCTGATGAATTAATTGATAGAATGCATGCTGACCATTCGTTCCTGGTTCACCCCAGATAATCGGTCCGGTAGGATAATCGACTTTTTCCCCTGATCTACTTACATACTTTCCATTTGATTCCATATTGCCCTGCTGGAAATATGCAGCAAAACGATGAAGATATTGATCATAAGGCAAAATCGCCTCTGAAGTTGCGCCTAAGAAGTTGGTGTTCCACAAGCCAATAAGTGCCAATATCACTGGGATATTTTCTTCAAACCTAGCACTTCTAAAATGCTTATCCATGCTATGAGCACCAGCGAGAAGTTTCTCGAAATTGTCAAAACCAATCACACACGCAATAGGTAAACCAATCGCTGACCACAAGGAATACCTTCCTCCTACCCAATCCCAAAATGCAAACATATTTTTGGTGTCTATCCCAAACTCCTCAACGGACTTGGCATTAGTCGAAAGCGCTACGAAATGTTTAGCTACAGCAGTTTCATCTTTTGCTGTTTTCAAAAACCAAGATCTAGCTGTATGCGCATTGGTCATCGTCTCTTGTGTTGTAAAAGTCTTAGAGGCAATAAAGAAAAGGGTAGTCTCAGGATCTACTTTTTTCAAGGTTTCAGCCATATGTGTACCATCTACATTGGACACAAAAAAGATCTCCAAGCTTGGATTTTGAAAAGGTTTCAGCGCTTCTGTGACCATCACAGGACCAAGATCAGAACCCCCAATACCTATATTTACAAGAGATTTTATTGGCTTACCGGTATACCCAAGCCATTTGCCTTCCTGCACTTGATCTGCAAATGATTTCATCTGCTTCAGTACCGAGTTGATATCAGGCATGACATCATTTCCTTCAAAATAAACTGGGCTATTTGACCTGTTTCTCAAAGCTGTATGCAATACAGCCCTATTTTCAGTCAAATTGATTTTTTCTCCTGTAAACATCGACTCAATGGCAGATTTCAAATTCACTTCTTCTGCCAAGTCGAATAAGGAAGCCTTTATAGAATCATCAATTCTGTTCTTTGAATAATCTAAAAGAATATCTTCCAGTTGAATAGAATATTTCTCAAATCTCTTGTTTTCAGAAAAAAGTGACTTAATGGTTAGGGCTTTCTTCTCTTTTGCTTGTTCTGAAAGTCTTGCCCATGATTTGGTTTGAGTAGGATTAATATTTTTCATTTAAGAAATTGATTTGATATATACCATAAAAGTAATATTAATATTTGGAGGTAAAAAAGGAAATGAAAAATCGTAAAACACCTTGGGCTCCTAAACAATTATTTTTGCAGATTTTTATAAAAAATACCAACTACTTGGTATAGGAAACGTAATAATTTATTGTAAAATTTGCACAATATATTAGATTTAATAGGCATTTTATCTTTTAAATCTTTGCTTTTTATAAAACTAAATTTAAATTTTATATATTAAATTTTATGACTAATATAAACGAGTTTGAATCTATACTTTTGATTGATGATGACCCTGTAATCAATATATTGAACTCTAAATTTTTACGTAGAGCGGGATATCTTCACAAAATATGGAAGTTTGAAGATGGACTGGAAGCTTTTCATTATCTTAACCAGATAGTTGAAGTCCAAAAACATATTGTCAACAAAAATCCAGTTTTAATACTATTGGATTTGAATATGCCAGTATTCAGTGGTTGGGATTTTATTGAAAAGTATAACTTATTAGATTCCCATATCAAGAGAAACTTTAGGATAGTAGTATTATCAAGTTCGACGATTAAAGAAGATATAGATAGAATTAATTCGAATTTAGATGTATATGGATATATAATTAAACCTTTTTCGATTGAGTCGATCGATGCAATCGAAAAATTCTTTAATTACTCCAAATGACTAAAAAAGCTCTAAATCCCCTAATTTATAATCCCAGTTAGCCTTCTCAAAAATGACAGATTTCATTCCTTTTAAATTTAAATCCTTGATAGTCAAAATAGGTCCAATTTGAACTTTTGAAATAGTAAAAACACCTTTCATTTTTACTTCGAACTCAGATCCAATTATTGTGGTATAGTTAACCTGATGTGTAGTTTGAATTGATTGAATCCTTTTGAAAATTTCTTTAAGATCTAATTCTACCATTTCTTTAAGGAAAAACAATTCAACAATTCTCATTTCTTTCCAAGTAGATTTCCTCTTCAATCTATAAACAAACATGAAAAATTCTCCATCAGTATAAAAACGATAATCGTGTACTGGACAATCTAGATATCTCCATTTAAGAAAATTGTGATCAATTTTTTTCCTAATCCCATTTGTAGAAAACTTGATCTTTTTTATTGTATCTATAAATAAATTTTCATCAATATCTAAAAGCTCATTTTGTTTTTTTCCTACAAAAAAACTATTAAACTGAATGGTAACTGGAATTCGTCCACTTTTTACCCAGCCCATTTTACAATATCCTACTAAACTTTTTTTGTTTGGGGTATTGAATATAAAATCATACCCATCAAGCTTGGCTTTTTCAACTAGCATTCTGGTAAGTTTTGTAAATAATCCTTTACCTTGATACAATGGGTGTACTGCTGTGTCAACTGCTCTCAAAGCCTTAAAGGTTCTACTCTGATAAATCCATTCCCATTTCATGAATGCTCTTACAGCTACTATTTCCCCTTTATCTTCCGCTACCAAAGACAATGATTCTCCAAAAGGATTTTCAATATGCTTCCACATCCAAAAAGCTTCTGATTTAGGTATCATTTGCTCTCCCAATGACAATTTCAACAAAGAAACTATTTTAGGGATATCTGCCAAAGTAGCTGTTCTTATATACATTTATTTAGACTTTAGCTCAAACACTTTTGCCTTTGATTCTCTACCAAACCTATCAATGAAGCTAACAACAATATATTGAAAATCAGACGTTTTTGAATCCAATACAAATCCATACCTATTTTTGTCACTTAGGTAAACTTGCTGTCTACTAACATATCCCTTTTTAGCAGCAATATCCTGAAGGTCATTACCAGAATATACAATAGCAAATCTATAATTTGGATCTACTGAATTTGGCATAAACAATTGCAGACCATTTACTCTTGAAATCAGTTCTATCTGTGTTGATCGGATGGGAGTTTCAATTGAAGCTTTATCAAAGCTTGGTGTCAATACCTTTGATTTATAATGTAGGTCGAGAAGCATCTGTGCGACATCAGTGTTTTTTGCATATAGCGAACGTGCAGAAAAGTATGCATTACCTTCAATACCACTTGTTGATTTTGCCAGAGAAACTTGCTTTGATAATTCATTAGGATCATTCCAAGCGAGATCTGAATTGTCTCGGATTTTATAAGGTCCATTTCCCACATATATCTTAGTATTATGGCTGTTTTTTGACCACCACATCACTAGCTCTTTATGTGATGCTAATTTATAATCCATACTCCAATAAAGCTGTGGAATCAAATAATCAACCCATTTATTTTTCATCCAAGCGATAGGGTCCGCATACAAATCATCGTAGTTTGTCACGCCTCCTTTTGTATTTGACCCATTTGGATCCTTGTCACTATTCCTCCATACTCCAAAGGGACTTATTCCAAATTGAACCCATGGCTTAGTGATTTTTATTTTTTGATGTACTTCTTTTATCAAAAGATTTACATTCTCCCTTCGCCAATCATCTAAACTCTTTCCAATTCCATATTTCCTGTAGGCACTTTCATCACTAAACACTTGATTTTCAATTTTGTAAGGATAAAAATAATCATCAAAATGAATGGCATCAATATCATAATTTTTCACTACTTCTTCGATAATATTCAAAAGATGCGATCTAACTTCAGGGATTCCTGGGTTATAATAAAATTTTGAGCCATACTGAATCATCCAATCACGATGCAAAAAAAAATCATGTTCTATGCTCAACCTTGAAACATTCAAGTCAAATGTAGCGCGATATGGATTGAGCCAAGCATGAAACTCAAAACCTCGGAGGTGAGCTTGCAATATCATCCAGGACAGCGGGTCTTCAAGTGTTTTTGGCTTTACACCTTCTTGCCCCGTCAAATATCTAGACCATGGCGCGTATCTAGATGGGTAAAACGCATCTCCAGCAGCCCTTATCTGCACAATGACAGCATTGAAGTTCAATCCTTGATAATAGTCTAATAGTGCTAAGAAATCTGCTTTTTGTTTATCCCAAGTATCTGTACCCAATTTAGGCCAATCGATGTTGGCCACAGTTGCTATCCAAACCCCTCTAAACTCACGGTTTTCTTGGTTCAAATCAATTTCTGAAACGGTATAAAAGCTTTCCTTATTTCCTTCAGGTAAAGTACCGTTTTGCTTAGGAAGCATAACAGGTAAATGCTTTTTTGGCCGAGAATCTGTGTGTTTTACAAACTTTTTTGAGGTTCCGCATGAAAATAATAGAAATACAAAAAGCAAAAACACAAGAACTTTAATAGATACATATTTAAATAATGTGGGGCATTTCATCCTTCTTAATATTTTAAAATATAAATCTGAGAATTTTTTACGATTTTTAATGCATTATCAATACGATCATGATAGAAATAAAAAAAATTGTCCCAAATCTTCTCCTTGCAGTTCTACTTTTATTTTCATGTAAAGAAACAGAAAACAATTCTAACAATGAACTGTATTTTCCTCCAATAGGTCCTGATGAATGGGAAACTATAAGCCCAGCATCGCTAAATTGGAAGACTGAAGAATTGGATGATCTGTTTGAAGTATTGGAAGAAGGTAACACGCGAGGTTTCATAATTTTGAAAGATGGTAAGATTGTCATTGAAAAATATTTTGGAAACAGGTTAATTGGAAGTCAAAGTTTTGACAAAAATTCAAGTTGGTATTGGGCTTCTGCTGGAAAGATATTGACTGCAACACTCGTCGGGATAGCACAAGAGGAAGAATTATTATCCATTCTAGATCCAAGTTCAAAATACCTGGGTGATGCTTGGACCTCTTTAAATCCTGATCAAGAAAAAAAAATTACTATTTGGCATCAATTGACTATGACTTCTGGGTTGGATGAATCAGTTAATGGAAGTGACGATTATTCCCCAGAAAAGTTACTTTTTAAAGCAGAACCTGGCACACGTTGGGCTTACCATAATGCTCCTTATACAATACTTGATCAAGTGATTGAAAAAGCAAGTGGCAAATCTTTTGATTCATATTTTGATTCCAAAATTGCTTCAAAAATTGGGATGAGAGGTTCTTGGCAAAGGATTGGGGTTAATAATGTTTATTTTAGTGATACAAGATCTGCAGCAAGGTTTGGATTATTGGTTTTAGCCGATGGCAAATGGAAAGGAGAATCAATAATAGATGATAAAGATTTTTTGAACCAAATGACAACAACTTCGCAAACGATCAATGAAAGCTATGGGTACTTATGGTGGCTTAATGGCAAAAGAAGTTACATGATCCCTTCTCTACAGATTATTTTACCTGGGCCCATACTACCCAATGCTCCAGAAGATATGATATCAGGATTGGGTAAAGATGGTCAATTCGTTTGCGTAGTACCTTCTAAAAACTTGGTTCTTATTAGGTTTGGCATGGATGCTGACAACTCGTTGGTCTCTTTCCAATTTCTTGATTTGATTTGGGAAAAAATCAACAATATCACAGGAAACTAAAAATTTTAGTTAGTTGATAATGAGATTTTAACAGAATATTTCTATAGATTTCAATTTTCTTCTAATGACTTGATTTAAATGATTCGTAACTTAGGGATATAACCAAAAATAACAATTTTTATGAGTAAGCAGAAAGACTATAGTTTATTTCAGGATGTTTGTGGTTTCGTAGATGATGCTGCAAAATATATGAATCTAAATCCTGGACTTATTGAACAGATTAAGCAATGCAATAGCATTTATAAGTTTAATTTTCCACTCAGAAATGATGATGGTACTTATGAAACGTTGACGGGCTATAGAGTGCAACACTCCCATCACAAATTGCCAGTAAAAGGTGGTATCAGATATAGTGAGCATGTCAACGAGGATGAAGTAAAAGGTCTTGCCGCTTTGATGACTTACAAGTGTGCATTGGTAAATGTTCCTTTTGGAGGTGCCAAAGGTGGTGTGAGAATCAATCCACTGGAGTACAATGTCAATCAATTGGAAAAAATAACAAGACGTTATACTTCCGAATTGATCAAGAAAAAATTTATAGGTCCCGCGATAGATGTTCCTGCACCTGATTATGGTACAAGTGCACGTGAAATGGCGTGGATTGTTGATACTTATGAAGCCTTCAATCCCGAACTGATCAATGCAAAAGGTTGCGTAACCGGAAAACCATTATCACAACATGGTATCGATGGACGAACAGAGGCTACAGGGCAAGGCGTCTTTTTTGGAATCAGAGAAGCTGTGAATGTCGAAGAAGACATGGCTGCACTTGGGCTCAAGCCAGGTATGAAAGATAAAACTGTCATTATCCAAGGTTTGGGAAATGTAGGGTATTACTCAGCCAAGTATATCCAAGAGGCTGGAGCAAAAATAGTAGCAGTTGCTGAATGGAATGGAGGTATATATGACCCATCAGGAATAGACATAGAAGCCCTCAAGTCTTATCAACTCAAAAACAAAGGATTCAAAGGTTATCCAAAGGGTGAATTCATAAAGAACAGTCTAGAATTATTGACATATGAATGCGATATTTTGGTACCGGCAGCACTTGAAAATCAAATTACCTTGGAAAATGCTGACAAAATCAAAGCAAAAATAATCGGAGAAGCTGCAAATGGCCCTGTGACCCAGGAAGCTGAGAGAATATTGCTAGAAAAAAATATCTTGGTAATACCAGATATGTACCTCAATGCAGGTGGTGTTACAGTTTCATATTTTGAGTGGCTCAAGAATCTCTCAAGAGTATCTTTCGGGAAATTGGAAAAGCGATATGACATGGAGAAATACAGAAAGCTCCTTGGAACTATAGAAAATGCTACGGGTGAAGAATTTACAGATATGGAAAAAGATGGTCTTATCAAAGGAGCATCAGAAAGAGACCTCGTACTTTCAGGACTTGAAGAAACGATGGTAGAGGCATATCACGCAATGAACTCTACTAGAAAAAGTAAAAACATACCGAGTCTTCGAACTGCAGCCTTCATACTTGCAATAGAAAGGATTGCAATCAGCTACACTGACCTAGGTATTTTCCCTTAAAAAAGTTGAATTTAATAGAATACAAAAAAAGCTCTTTCAGGTCCAAGACTTGAAAGAGCTTTTTTGTTTATAAAAAGCGAAAGGCTAAAAAAATAGCCTTTCAAAGTTATCGAGTTTGGCTAATGCCAAAGAAAAATTGTTTAATCACCCGAGACAAATGTAACTATATATTTTATTTCAAAAAATACCAACTACAGGGTATTTTACTATTTTTTTCATTGAATTATTTTAATTTATATTGTAATAAATCAAGATATTTAAATAACAAATCGCAACAATACGCAAAAACACTCAGTTTACGAGGCTAAAAAAAACCGCTACACTGTTTCCAATATAGCGGCTAATTATTTTTGAGAGACAATTCTATTCTTTGATTTCCAAAATATCGAATACAAATGCGTATTCTCGAGCCAGCTCTTTTAGGCTCTCAAATCGACCACTTGCACCTCCATGTCCTGCATCCATATTTGTGTAGAGAAACAGTTTGTTGTCATCCGTTTTTAGAGTTCTCAGTTTCGCTACCCACTTAGCAGGCTCCCAGTACTGAACTTGGGAGTCATGAAGACCTGTGGTCGCCAAGATATGCGGATAATTCTTCGCTTCCACATTGTCATATGGAGAATATGAAAGCATATACTCATACTGCTCTTGAATATTTGGATTTCCCCATTCCAACCATTCGAAAGTAGTCAACGGAATGGTTTCGTCCATCATTGTGGTTACTACATCTACAAAAGCTACCGCAGAGATAACTCCTTTATAAACTTCAGGTGCCATATTCAAGACAGCACCCATCAATAAACCCCCAGCGCTTCCTCCAGATGCAAACAATTTGTCTTTGGCAACATAATTATTCTCCTGCAACCATTTGGAACAATCTATGAAATCATAGAAGGTATTCTTTTTGTTCATCATTTTGCCATCCTCATACCAATCTCCACCCATCTCTTGGCCTCCTCTGATATGTGCTATTGCATAGACAAAGCCTCTATCCAATAAGCTCAGCCTTGTACTACTGAATGATGCATCCATCGAATAGCCATACGAACCATAAGCATATACCCAACCTGGCATACTACCGTCCTTTTTGAATTTATCTTTGCGATAGACAAGTGACATTGGTATTTTTTTACCGTCCCTTGCAGTCACCATCACTCTTTCTGTTTGGTAATTTTCTTTGTTGAAGTCACCCAATACAGGTTGTTCTTTCATCAATATTTTATCTCTATTCTGCATATTGTAATCATATACAGAATTTGGGGTAGTCATCGATGTGTATGAATATCTAACCACTTCTGTATCAAAAGCAGGATTGTATCCTAAACTAGCTGTGTAAGCAGGCTCACCAAATTCCAGTTCATGTTCTGACTTGTCTTGATATTTGATAATCCTGATTTTTGCAAGACCTTCTTTTGTCTCTTGGACAGCCATAAAACTCTTAAAGTAATCCACATTCTCCAAGAAAATATCTGAACGATTTGGGATCACATCCTTCCAATTTGATGGTGATGGATTCGATACTGGTGCCTCTACAAGTTTGTAATTTACAGCATCTTGATTGGTATATATATAAAATTTATCCCCACCAGCATGATCCACATCATATTGAACATTGTCCTTGAGTGGTGCAATAAGCTTTGGATCACCCGGTTTGTCAGCTTCCAAAAACATCGCATAAGAAGCATCTGTCCTACCTGAACCGATGATGATGTATTCCTTTGATTTTGTTTTACCAACGCCACAGCTTAGAGTCTGATCCTTTTCCTCAAAAATTATTTCATCCTTAGAAGAATCTTCTCCAAGAATGTGTCGCTTTACTTGAAAATTCCTTAAAGTAACAGGGTCAGGAATCGAATAATAGAATGATTTATTGTCATTTGCCCAAACGGCACTACTCCTGATGTTTTCAATTTTGTCTGGCAACATTTCACCTGTACGAAGGTCTTTGATTCCCACTGTATAAAAATTCCTGCCTACAGTATCCATGATGATCGCTGCAAGATTATGATCTTCACTTACTGACGTGAAGAAATTCAAGTATGACTTTCCCTTCCCAAGTTCATTACCATCCATGACAATCTCCTCTTTGGCGTCTAAAGATTCTTTTTTGCGTGCATAGATTGGGTATTCACCACCTTCAACATATCTGGAGTAGTAATAATAATCACCCAATTTATAAGGAACTGAAGAATCATCCTCTTTTATTCTGCTCCGCATTTCTTTGAAAAGATCCTCTTGAAATCCTTTTGTATGAGCCATCATTGTATCGAGATATGCATTTTCTGCATTCAAATAATCGATCACTTCTTGGTCTTCTCTTTGATTGAGCCAATAGTAATTATCCACTCTTTTGTGCCCATGTTTTGCCGTAATCTCGAAAGGTTTTACGGCAGCCACTGGAGGCTTAACATCAGGAAGCTTAAATTCCGGTTCTTGTTGAGAACATGCTATACTCATTCCTATACTTATTGTTAAAAGGTTTTGAATTAATTTATTCATGGCGTAAGGGGTTAAGATTGTAAATATAAAAAAAAGAAAAGTCAGATTTTTAATAAGATTTTGGCTCACTTGATTAATGACAATCTAAACTTAGGTGGCTACATAAATCATCGGAAAAAATTGTGCTGAAAAAATAATAGATCTTGCTGAAAATTTAATATTGTGTATATCAGCTTTCACACCAGTATCCACATTAAATTAGGTACACACTTAGAATTCATGCTGACAACTGTCGACTGTCAATAGTCGACGATTAACCGCTTGATCGAATTGCTTTATTCCCCTACTGGTGTCATTGAGGATAATCATATTTAATATTTTAAAAATTCATTTTATAATAAAAAAATAGCTGGCGCCCCAAAAACTAACATAGTTTCTGAAAACACCAGCTATATTTCCGTTACCTTTCCCAGAAAGATGGAGGCTCTACCCCTAAAGATCTCAAATAAACATATCCTTGCCCTCTGTGGTGGATTTCATTGTCAATAAAATACAAAAGTGTACAAAAGCCCTTGTCTTTATATTGCCCAAAAGCCAAAAGCTCTTCCTGAAATCTCTCTAATGGTATCTGAGACCACCAATAATTGATATCTTCAGTAGCTTGATCCCAATGGTACAAAATCTCTGCTTTACTTTTTCCCAAATCTATTTCTTCATTCAGTTTTTCCCAAACATTTGTCGCCAAGCCCTTTGCGCCTGGAACAGCAATGGCTAGTAATTCTTTAACCATCTCTGAAAATGGACGCATTCCACCAATTTGGAAGCCAAACAATTTTTCCTCTGGAAATGCCTCAATGACTCTCCTTGTCAATGCACGATGACCTTGCCAATGTGCCAATAATTGTTCACGGTCTATCACCGCTTTTGAACCTTTTGTAACTGCTTCTGAATTTTTAATTTCCATAATTTGATTAATTTTAACTGTTAGAAATTTAATGATTGATTGTTATTCTGATCTCTCAAATACCATATTCATCCAATCTCTTAATTGTATTCATGAATCTTGAAGTCTATTTGTGACGATTGGATAACACAAATAAAAGTCACCAATATGACAGCCCTATGTCAGTAGGGTTTTGAACAATTTAAATTTTATCAAATATTTACAATCAGCATACATCCTTTTCTTCTAGAATGAATATCAGCCAATGAACAGATTAAAGAGACTAACAGCTATATTGACCCAATTGCAATCAAAAAACATCATTACTGCCCAATCAATTGCTGACAGATTCGAAATCAGTCTAAGGACTGTTTACAGAGACATTAGGGCTTTGGAAGAGTCTGGAGTGCCAATTTCCTCCGAAGCAGGAATTGGCTATAAATTGGTAGAAGGCTATAGGCTGCCTCCACTGATGTTTACAAAAGAAGAAGCGCTTTCATTTTTGGTAGCTGAGAAAATCTACGAAAAAATCACAGAAAAAGGGATGAACAATGACTTCCAATCTGGAATGATCAAGATCAAAGCTGTACTTCGACATGCCGAAAAATCTACACTTGAAGAACTTTCCCATCAAATCGAGGTTATGCAAAATCTTGATTTCAACCAAATTGAAAATAAAGGCAAGGGTCTTCAAGAAATCTTGAATAGTTTAGTAAAGAAATGCGTTCTAAATATTGACTACATTTCATTTGAAAAGGAAGAGAAAAGTACACGGGAAATCGAACCTATTGGGATCTACTATGCATTTGACAAATGGTATTTGATTGCTTGGTGTAGATTAAGAAAGGCTTACAGGACATTTAGGGTTGATAGAATACAAAAAATCAGTTCCAAAGAAGAAACTTTCCCTGATCGACACCCTAGCCTGAAAGCCTATTTGGCAAAGATCCAAAAACAAGAATCTTTAATAAAGGTTGTCATACTTATCCCAAAAAATATAATTAAATATCTCCAAGGACAGAAATTTAACTATGGATTTGTCATGCAAAAAGAGATAGGGGAAAATGTAGAAATGACATTTATGACCGTAGCTCTTGAAAATATTCTTAGATGGTTGATCATATTTGCAGATCAATTCACTGTAGTAGAGCCACCTGAATTCAAAATTATGATTGGGGATTTATTGAGAGAAATGATGAAAAAACAGCTCCCAAATCATTAAATAATCGCTTTAATTGCTAATTCTCTCTAAATAAGCTTTTAATTTGCAAAGCTCAATAAGCCTGAAAAAGCAATTGGTTTACATAAATTAGTTAGAATCATCATTAATCTTGAATTGGAATCAAACCATCGTATGAATTTAGAGAGCAATAAATGATCAGTAAAGGATAATTCATGCTCCTAATATGATTTCACCCATTGGCAGATGTACCTTTAGGTGTAGTTATTATATTTCTGATAAGATTATTGATTCAAGGCTTTCTATTCAAATGACACTAATAGATGAAAAAGAAAGTTTTCTAACAAACTTATTTGATTAGATAAATCAAAAAATAAGATCAAGAAATGGGAAGCCATAATGATAAAAAATTTACTCTAAAGCATTGAATATCTAATTTCTAACTCCATAGATTTTAGATTATGATTAAGAAAAAAAAGTAAAACATGATAAACATCACACATAAATCATCAACTTTAAGAATCGCCACAGCTCAAGCAGTTGTTGAAGTAAGCCATGAGGATGTTATAAAAGCTGTAGTTGAAAAAAAAGTACCTAAAGGTGATGTTTTTGAAATGGCTAAAGTAGCAGGTCTATTTGCAGCCAAAAAGACATCAGACATGATTCCTGATTGCCATCCCCTGCCCATAGAATACACATTAATTACTTTCGAAATCATTGACTTACTGATTCACATTCGGGTAGAAATCCATACTATATACAAAACAGGTGTAGAAGTAGAGGCTATGCATGCCGCTTCAGTAGTTGCTCTCACCATATATGACATGTTAAAGCCCTTAGATAAAAACATCACAATCCAACAGATCAAGCTGATTGAAAAAAAAGGTGGGAAAAGTTCCTTTAAATTCCATAATCAATCTCTTCGCGCAGCAGTAATTGTGTGTTCTGACTCTATTTCTTCTGGAGAAAAAGAAGATAAAGCTGGCTTAGCAATATCAAAAAAACTAAATGCTTACAACATCGAAACTGTCGAATATATCATAGTTCCTGATGAAATTGATGAGATCCAAGAAAAATTAATTTCATTTTCAAGCCAACAAATCGATTTGATTATCTATACAGGTGGTACAGGCCTTTCTCCTAGAGATGTTACTCCTGAGGCCATAAAACCACTTTTGGAGAAAGAAATTTATGGAATAGAAGAAGCTATCAGAAGTTATGGACAAATGAGAACTCCATATTCAATGTTATCAAGAAGTGTTGCCGGTATAATTGGTGAAAGTGTTGTTCTTGCCTTGCCTGGGTCTACCAAAGGAGCTGAAGAATCAATGGATGCAATTTTTCCTGCCATTTTGCATACCTTCCAAGTAATCAAAGGATCAAGGCATGATTGACTAAGAGTGAAATAAATGTATAGAAAGAGGTAAAACAAAGTTTTATAAAATATGATTACCGCTTTCTTATCAAAAGCCAACCTCATTGAGGTAGTTTAAATCAATCGATTATCTAAGCACAAATAACTAATCGACTAATAATTTTATCCGCATGATTTTAAGGGAACACCCAACTATTGCTGTCATTGCAAATAATCACGTTTTGAAATTAATTATATGTACCGCGAAGAGGAAATCTAACTATCCTTCCCTTTTTAATTAAAAATCACTTAGACCGGTCTACAACTGTTGCACTTATTCTTCTCCCTAAGCCAACAGCCTTTTTAAGAAAAATATCCTGAATTTCTCCCCCATCAAAATCACCTTCCCCTGTAATCGCCGAAGCCCCAAAAGCTGATTCTACCGAATCTCCTCCTACTATGATCAAACCATGAATCATCATAGATCGAATCATGCTCATCATTACAGCTTCTTCGCCAATCGAAAAACCACCACCTGTAACGAAGACAGCTCCGATTTTATCTTTCAGTGGTCTCCCTTCGAAAGGCCAAGAATTGATGAATTCTTGAATCTCAGGAGCTACATTCCCATTGTACACAGGCGAACCCAGGATAATTGCAGATGCATTTAAAACCTCATCGATCTTGACTTCAGAGATTGGTTTTAGGATAAAATCCACTTTTTCAATTTCATCAACTCCCTTAGCGACAGCCTCAGCCATGGATTGGGTTTTACCGGATTCAGAATAGTAGGCAATAAGGATAGTAGGCGAAGATTGGCCAAAAGACAATTCTATAGAAGTCAATAGAACGATAAAAAATACAAATACTTTTAGTTTGCTATACTTCATCACTTCTCAAATTTTCCAAATCATCTAAATCCTTAAATCTTCCTGATGCTTTTTTTGTCATTATAAGATCTACAATACTTAAAAGCCTCACATCAATTCCCTGAAATTAACAACATACGGGTTTTGATTTGCATCCTTAAACTCTACTCCATGAATTGCAGTAATTATGTCAATTGCCAAAAGCAAGATAGCAATTAAAAATGTGTTAAACATACAAGTTGATACGTCAATTTGAAGTGTAAAGACTGAATGGTAAACATGCAAAAATAGGTTGTGTTAATCAATGACTTAATCAATTAACACAACCCATCCAAACAGGGATAATGGGACTTAAACTTTTTGATCTTCTAATTTTCAGAAAGCTGATTACTGTCTGGTCTTTAAAGCCTCTTTCTAAAAACAAATCACCCTAATTTTAACCATACAAACATTTCCAAAATAGTCAAGTCCACAAAAAATTGTATCAGTTAGGCATATCACACAAGTGATTTTGTATATAGATCATACATTGTACCCATTAGGCCAGGGCTTGGCAATGGCCCATTCACGAATATCACCAATTCATAATCTTCAGGTAAAAATGCAGCAACACATTGCTCTGTTCCTACACTTATATTTGTCCAGCGGCCATTTTTGGAGTACCATTTTCCAGCCATGGTTTCAACATTCCAATCAAGTCCCAATTTTTGTTCTAGCAAATAATTGGCTCTAATTTTTGATAGAATGGTACCTTTTCTTCTCAAATGATTCATAACATCCAATACCTCATTGATAGAAAGCCTCCATGATGCCCCTCCACTCATGGATTTCAAATCACCTGAATCCCAGCCCTTCTTATTGATCGGAGTCAAATTATAGGCTAAAGCACCAATAAAGGGCATAGGCACAAATCCTGCTGGCTTCACTCCTGCTGGATTGAAAACTTTTGATTGCACATATTTTTGATAAGCCGAAATCGTGACGGAATCCCAAATTGAATCTTCCATCGCTGCCCCAAAAGGCAGAAGATTGAATCGTGTGTTCTTGTTGATATCTGAATTGATAATGGGAATCAGGATCCTGCATAATCCAAAATTCATGTTTGCATATTTTCCTTTTCCCAAAGCTACAGTTCCAGTAAGTGATACACCTGCACTGACTCTGGATTTCATCGTGCTGAAATCAGATTTGGAATCTCCTGTGTCAAACCCTGAGGTATGATTCAGGAGATTTCTAAAGGTGATTTTGTCCACATTGTTCCCTTTTTTCCAATATGTAGGAAGGTAATTGATAATGGCAGCGTCAAGAGAAATTTTCTTTTCGGAAAGCAACTTATACATTGCGATACCTGTGATCATTTTACTTACACTTGCGACATGCATTCTCGTATCCAATGTCCAACCTTTCCCTCCATCTACAGGTCTCCTAGCCCAATCCCATATCAGAGTTTGATTAGGCAGCCCTCCTTTTCTCAATTGAAAAGCATATCCTGGTACTTTTCCTTTGAAATAATCATGAATGCTATTTACAAACTTATTTGAATCCAGTTTCGGCTTACTTTTTCTACGTGTAAAAGTTGCCAATCGAGGAGCTTTGACTTCTTCAAATCCTGTATCTGTCTGAATGTTTCTAATATTCTCAGGATTGATTTGGTGGTTTTTGATTTCACTATCCGAAACCTTAAGGTTCGCCATGATATCTGTTAGATTTGTTAATTTTCTTGACATTTTTTTTGTGATTAGTTTTTTTTTATTCCGATCATAAAAAGATTCGGTTTAATAACTTTACATTTCCCAACACTTAAAACCGTGTCAGCCCAGAAATTCTCTTTAGCTCAAAACTTTATAAAAACTATTTTTTTTGACCTACTCAAAGATACATCTCATTGAAATAGAGAGAAATACCATAATGATGTGATAAAAAAATAGTTTTGATATCTTGAAAAAACTGACTATGTTTAACTACTCAACTCCAGCCTTCAAAATTGAAAAAACAGGATTTACCTGAATGCAGTGCTTTTGATTCTACTTATTTTTACAGTCTTTATTTAGCTTTTTCATATCAAATAGATAGGCAATTGCGCCATTTGCAAATGCCTTGGCTGATCGAAAAAAGGTCGCAGATAAAACCTAGGACCAAAGCCTAACAACACCAATAGCAGAAGCAGGATGGTGATAATCAAGTAAAAGCGGGAGTTTAGGTATTTCATATAAACCTATTCTATTGATCATCAAAACTCTCCAAAAATGCATTTATATTCATATCCCTACCCATAAAGTTTTTGAATAACTCCCTTGGATGAACAGTACCGCCTTTCGACAATATCTCCTTTTCCAGTCTTTTGGCTATGGCTGGATCGAAAATGCCATTCTTTCTAAACTCATTGAAAATATCCCAAGACATCATGTCTGACCAAGTATAGGTGTAATAACCGGAAGCATACCCATTGGAAAATATGTGACGAAATGATGGGATATAGCATGCGTCTTCTACCGAAGGAAACAAGGAATAGTTTTGGGTAAAGTCCCTTTCCCAACCGCAAAGATCACCTTCAAAAGGCATATTCATATCGTGAAGGGCAATATCGAGGGCAGCATCAGCAATAGTTAACCGCATTTCTGAAAGTGCCCTGCCTTCCTTTTCATTGCGTATGATTTTATCAATCATTTCTTGTGGGAGCGCTTCACCTGTTTGGTAATGCCTGCCCACCCTTGCCAGAAAATCCGGTTCATAAGCCCACTTTTCCAGCAACATGGAAGGAACCTCTACAAAATCACTGTACTTTAAGTTTGTACCAGATAGGTTTCTATAGGTTACATCTGACAATATATAATGCAAGGCATGTCCCAATTCATGCAGAAAAGTACTGAGTTCACCTAAGCTCAAAAATGCCTCATTATCTATGGAAGGATTTCTAAAGTTACACACAAGGCCTATCAAAGGAATTTCATTTTGCCCGCTTTCTTTATTTTGTGCACGGATTGCCCCGGCAAATGCTCCACCTACTTTTCCTGCTCTCTCATAAAGGTCAAGATATAATACCGCTTTTACGTCACCGTTTGCGTCAAACACCTCGTATGGAAGCATTTGGGGATGCATTTTTGGCAAGCTTTGGTTTTCCCTGAACTCCAGCCCCCACATTTCAGATACCATAGAAAAAGTTTCCTCGATGGCATGTCCCACAGGCAACCAAGGCTTAACCTCGTCGGTGTTAAATTCAAAAATCCCCTCCCTGTATTTCCTGTTGAAATAAGCAAAATCCCAATGTCGGATCACATCATCAAAGCCTTGAGAAATGGCAAATGCATGCAGATTTTCTATTTCCTTTTCTGCTATGGGTTTTACCTTGTCCTTGAATGTGTCAAGAAAAGTCATTACTTGCTCTGGCGTTTCTGCCATTCTTTCTTCAAGCTCATATTCGGCAAAAGAGTTGTAACCTAGCAGTTGGGCCATTTCAAGACGAAGGTTCAATAGCTCTTTGGCAATTTCAAGATTATTGAATTCATTGGGGTTGTTTCCGATTTGCCACGATAACTTCAAAAGCTTTTCTCTTGATGTTCTGTTATCTGCGTACCTCATGAAGTCTCCTGTTGAAGGGCCTGAAATTGGGAAAGCCCATCCATCAGTATTTTTACTCTTCGCATATTCTGCAGCTGAAGCAATTATCCTTTCGGGCAATCCGGCCAGGTCTTCTTCCTGTGTAAGGTGGAAAAATGTGCGGTCCCTGTCCTGTATAGCATTCTGACCAAAGATAGTGCTCAATTCACTCAGGCGGCCCCTGACCTCTTTCAGACGCTCTTTATCCTTACCTGAAAGATCATTGCCATTACGGGCAAACCAGAGGTAATAGTTCTCCAACAGGGTCAATTCCTCCGAAGTCAATGACAAGCTTTCCTTTTGTAGATAAACCTCCTTTACCCTCTCGAAAAGTTTTTCATTGAAAAGCAATTCATTAGAAAAGGCGCTGCTTAGGTGGCTGACCATGCCTACCGTCTGATATATCTCGGGATTGCCATTGACAGCAGCCATTGCATTTGCATAGCCTGATATCATGCCTGTATTTCTCCCAATCTTCGCATATGCGGCGATGGTATTGTTGAATGTTGCGGTCTCTGAGTTATCAATAATGGCCTGTACCTGCTTCCTGTCTTCTTCCAAGGCAACATTAAAGGCAGGTAAAATATGCTCCGCCTCAACCTTTTCCAAAGGAATGATCCCGTGAGGGGTGTTGAAGGTTTCAAGTAAGGGGTTTTGAGCGAGTGAAGGTTTTATGATTAGCAATAGCCCAAAAATAAGAAATGTAAATTTTGTGTTCATTTTATTAATATTTTATGGTTTTTATCAATTCATTAAAAACTTTGATTCTCAATTAGCTTTAGGTACCTGTTTGGTATAGCAATGTATTCCTCCACCTCCCCAATTATAAACTGTAGCATCTATCCAGACCAATTGTTTATCAGGGTATAAGCTTGAAAAAATCTCTTTGACGTGTTCTTCTTTTTCAGCAGAGCTATCAACTGCCAAATAAGTTGGCAAGAGCACCTTATCATTGGAAATCAAAAAATTGAGGTAAGAGGAAGCAGAAAGGTATTGCAGGGTATCTCCTAATGCCACCTTTTGGTGGGGGAGAAAATACTTGTTCCCAATAGTCGAATCACTTATTGCCCAGCCCTCTACAACAATATTAGACCTGTACCGCAGATCCGGTAAAGGAACTTTGATGATCTTGAATGGTTTTCCATCCTGATCTTTTGCTTTGACCAAAATATCATACGTTTCCTGTAGCCTTCGGTAGTTTTCAGCATGAACAGGATGTACATCTTTTTCTTCTTCATCCACCCAAGCCAGCAAAATGGTATTCGCATTGGCAAATCGGATATATTCATCGGTATGACCGGCGGTACCAATGGCAACATATCCAGGAACAATGAATTCCGTTGGATCACTATCTTCGACCAAACCTTTTCCTACCCAAATAAAATGATGGACCCCTAAAGTACGCTTGAGTTCCTCTTCAATGCTGAGTTTGGACAATTCCGGATTAACCTTAAACATCCAATCCTCATTCAACAAAATACTTCCTTTCCCATTCACCTCTATTGCACCACCATCTAAATTCAAAGGAGAGACAAGCACCTCTAGTCCCTCTCTTGCAGCTATCAAACTGTCCGTTTTTTGATTTCTGTTGAAAAATGAAGCATCGGCCTTAGCTGTGTCCGGATCCACACCTTTCTCGATTAAAAACCGTTCGAAAAAATCCTGAAATGACCAGCTATAGTCCACTGCTTTTGTGTCCCCCAGCCCATTGACCAGATACACCGGGCCAACGTCTCTTAGTGCCACAGCTTGCCATACGGGTAAAGATATAAAAGTATATGCTGCAGTATCTAAGCCATTTTCCAATAGGTATTCTTTGAAAACCACAGGATTTTCACTGGTATCTGATACAAAAATGACAGATGTAGAACCTTCAAGTGCGCGTGCCAAATCGACAACCAATGGAAAAAACTCCGGTTGCCTTTCCGTCCAACCCATTAACATAGCTTCCTGTGGTTCCCATTCAGCCGGATAGTAAAATAGTGCAGGATCCCTTTGCTCTTTCTTGCAGGAAGAAATTACAACTATCAAAAAGACAAATAATGTTAGGTTTTTCATGATTTGAGGATTTTTGTTTCACGCAGCGAACGCGGCGATTTTAAATCTCTCCCGTTGCGCTCTACCGAGATCCGGGACAAGGTTTGCGTTTTATCGTTGCGGTCGCCGCGTGAAATATCACCCTTAAAATTCCATGAAATTCAGAACACTACCAATACCCTAATGATGTGATAGCTATCCATTTAAAAAGTCAAAAAACTCCATTAAGTGACACACCTGATTAAAAAAAACAACAGCTACACCATCTTAACCAAAGTAGTGGCAATAGCTTCAGCAAGCTTTGAATTCACTTTATACTTTCCAGCATAGTCCATCCAATTGGAAACAATCTCCTGTACTTCCTGGATAATGCCTTGAGGATTTCGAATAGAGTTTTGCTTGGCAATCGTTAAAAAATCGTCCAGCACAAAATCTTTCCTTTTACCATTGATGCTCAGGCAATGCTGACTGACCCATACACTATCCGGTCTGTAAGCATGGCAGATATCGTAAGCAGGAGAAAGGCTCCATTTACCTTCCTGATCCATCAGAAAAGCAAAGTTTTTGGTATGATCATCACAGTTACGGGCCAGTACATTGAATACCATCCTTCGGAACAATTGCTCTGCCTCGGCATAGGTAAGCCGCAGTTGGCGCATGGTCTGAAACAGCTGTTCATAGCTGTAGCTACTGACATTGTTAAAATCAAAATGCTGCAAAGCACAAAAAGTCTGCATGTGAAGCTTATCCGTTCCATTCACCCTGTCAAAGCGCTTGGTCATAAAATGTGCCCTGCCTTCTTCTTCAATCAACCTGCTTTGAGCCATTTCAATACCCGCATCTATCGCCATGGCATAGTAGGCCATCTCCACTCGTCCATAACCAAATGTCTCTCCAAACTGCGTGTCATTGACCCCGTCAAACTTGATCAGCCAGTGTTCAAATCCAGTCTCCTGCAAAGTCTGTCCTGAGCGGATCATCCCTGTGGATTCATTGTATGCAATGATGGCTTTTGGTCTTGCCCCTCCTGCTGAAGTTCCCATCTTCAATACATTCAGCATGACATCTCGCATACCTTGGTCTGTGTGCATTTCAAATTGCTCCCTGCTCTCCAACAACTTTTTGGTAGTTTCGATCAGACTCGATAGCTCCAATAATTGCCCTTGCTCTTGAGCCGGCAGCGTAGAAGGCTCAAACTCCAAAGCACCCAAGCCTCTATTTCCGATGAAACAAAGTAATTCTACAGGATTCAGGGAGTTTTCTGGCCTACCATTGCGGGCAAGCCAGCCATTAATCAATTCATTCCCATAGCGATCAGGTAAGGAATCCGCCAACAAGCCAGGAAGACCTTTGAATGTTGCATTTCTCCTCAATTCCGGGAAGCTGTAAATGCGAGTTCCCAGCGGCATCCGAACAGGGGAGATATCCAGTTTCCCTGAGGCAAACCTTCGGTCGTATTCGAAAAAAGCCAACTCCTGACTTTCATCCCATACCACCGCACCTATGCGCTGACCCCAGAGCTTGACAAATGCCGTCCTTACCATCCCAGATCATCTTTAGGTGAAGACTTTTTGCTTTTGGAAGCCCTTTTCCATTTCACTTCGTCTTCTTTGGCGAGCTGCATAGGACTTATAGGCTTAACCTCTTGAAAATGCTCCAACACATACAGTGCATCCAATACCCGCAAAACTTTCAATAGATTGGTCAGGGCAATATTCTCTCCCCTTTCCAGTAAACTAAGCGTAGACCGACTGATCGCAGCCCGCTCTGCCACCTCGTCTTGCGTGAGGTTTTGCTCAATCCTACGGGATTTGACAAAGCCACCTATTTTTTTGAGAAGCGCTCCATCACTTATATATGATATGTATGAAAAGTCATTCATTATAATATTAATCTAGCTATTATGACTTATTTTTCATACAAATATATAAATTTTATTCGAATCAATAAAAACAATTTGAGTGAAATATCATTCATTAATGTATGAAATTGGTTTCAATGAATGATTTTTCATTCAAAACATTCATATAAAAACCTTCTACTGAACGTCTGTTTACAACTCACAATCAGTACAGCATTCCAAATAGCCATAAAGGGATTCTTTTGCCATTTCCACTTTCGATGTCAAGGGCAAGGTAAGCGTTGGGGACCCCTTGGATCTGGTCGGTGGTTTTGCTGCCTCCCCCTACCTCAAATACATAAGCATCATCCACCATGAAGTCCCCATATTTTGGACTTGTCACTTTATGAACTGCACTCAGTTGATTAATAAAAAAAGTTTCACGGACATTTCCCACATTGGCCATAGTTGGCGAAAAGAGATGAATAAAGTTGGGGTTTTGAAGGTATATTTTATCGGGCTTCTGAAGATAGCTGATTCCTTTTGTAGCAGACCTAAGCAGCTTAAGGATTTGGGCCTGATCCAAAATGTCCAACAATCTCAATATAGTATTTCGAGGAGTTTCTAATTTTTCTGCCAACTTGTTGATATTGGGTGTAAACGGAACACTTTCACTTAGGACAACTAGTAGCTTTTTTAAAGTCCGAACTGTACTGTGCTGCAACTCTTCAAAAGGAGCAATATCCGTATCAATCACCAGTTGGATTGTCTCCTGAAGTTTTTGTGAATACCCGATTTTGGATTCCAGAAAGAAAGGGAAATAACCAAATTTCAAATAATCCTGAAAATAGGACTGGACAGGTATATTATCCAACAGTTCAGGAGCCAGAGCATGGTGCTTGGTCAAAATATCATCCAAAGTAAAGCTTGAAAGATCTGTTCGGTACTGAAAATTCAGATACTCTCTAAAAGAAAGACCATGTAAATGATAAACAGATGCCCTTCTTGAAAGATCAGCATTACCTCTGGAAATATCAAGGATAGAGAATCCTGTCGCAATGACTTGAATATCATCATAATCATCGTATAGCTGTTTGAGATCTTTTGACCAAAATGCATACCTATGGACTTCATCCAAAAGAAATAGCCGATATCCTAATTCATAGAGTTCATTCACAAACGCTACCAATCTATGCGTTTCGAAATAAAAATCATCAAGGCTAAGGTAAATGCCTTTCTTATCGGAAGTTGACAAATATTGCAGTAAAAGGGTGGTTTTCCCTGAACCTCGGTAACCCAAGATCAAAATCAAACTTTGGGTCCAATCAATTTGATGGTACAAATACCTCTTTTGCTTTTCCTTGACAGACTTTGCTTTCCTTTCAGACTTTTTGATCAGCACTTCCATAAAATAGTTTTTATATAAAGCAAATTTACAAAATAGTTTTTACAAAAAGCATTTTTATAAAATAGTTTTTCAAGAAAGCATGATGTAAGCCCTGCTTTACTTCACCCCTCTCCTTTTGGGTTCCTGTTGTGTACTACAATGAATGCCTCCACCCTGCCAATTCATCTGCATGGCATCAACAAAGACGATTTCACGTCCGGGAAATGCTTGTTTGAATAATGCTTCTACTTCCTTTTCCCGCTTGACAAAAGCTTCATCTCTGGCATAGGAAGATGTCACCACTACGCCATTTGTAACCAAAAAATTCATTTAGCTACCAATACCCTAATGATGTGAGGTGAATTACACCATCAGATTAATTCTTGAAATTTTTCAGTTATTTATCGAAATATTTATTATTTTAAAGTCGGAAAAATATAAGTATTGAAACCATCATTTCCAGAGCAGTACTTAATATCCCTAATGATTGATATAACTTAACCTTTTTTCCCATGAAAATTCACTTCCCAAACCACGTACTTATTTTATTTTCCCTCTTATTGATATTTGGCTATTGTACACCAAAAGGAGAAAATCATAATGATTTTGATGTTGTAATTTTAAATGGGAGAGTTATTGATCCGGAAACTGAGCTAGATGGAATAAGAAATATAGGAATCAAAAATGGGTCAATTAAAATCATTACAGAAAGCACAATAGAAGGATTAAAAACAATCGATGCGGAAGGGCTGGTGGTAGCACCCGGCTTTATTGATCTCCATGCTCATGGGCAAACTTTAACAGCTGATCGCATGCAGGCTTTTGATGGAGTAACTACTGCCCTTGAGTTAGAGTCCGGCATCTTGCCCGTGGATCCGTGGTACAAACAAATGGAAGAGCAAGGAAGAATACTAAACTATGGAACAGCAGCCGCATGGACTTTTGCAAGAATTGAAACTTTAGAAGATATACCTATGGAGCCAAATTTGAAATGGTTTCAGGAAGCATTTTCATTAAGAAGCTGGGTAAGAGATGCTGCAAGTCCATCCCAAATAGAAAATATTATCCGACTGATAGAAGAAGAAGGGATTAAACAAGGCTCAATTGGTATTGGAATCAATGCTGGTTATGCTCCAGGTGGTGGATTCAAGGAGCTTTTGGCCGTTCATCAATTGGCGTCTGATTATGGTGTCCCAACATTTACACATATCAGCGGAGATTTCCCTAATGATCCCAAATCTGCTGCGGAATATGTTGGGCAAATCATTGCATTTTCTGCTGCTACTGGTAGTCAGAGCCATATCTGCCATCTAAACAGTAGTAGTTTGAGAGATGTGAAAACGACAAAAAGCATGATCATAAGCGCCCAAAACTCAGGACTTCCTATTACTACTGAAAGTTATACATATGGAGCTTCGAGCACAACAATAGGTGCTGCTCTTTTCAACGAAGAGGCAAGAGAAAAAAAAGATATCAAGGCTGAGCAGATTGAATTAAATGGAAAGCCTTTAACTGAAGATGAATTTCAAAAGGTCAGGAATGAAAAGCCTGGTTCTGTTGTGGTTTTTAGGTTTTTGTATATGCCGAGAGACGAGTCTATTTTGGATGAATCTGTTTTATTTCCCGGAGGAGTAATTGCTTCGGATGCTATGCCTTGGGTAGATATTGAGACAGATGACTATTTTGATGATAACATTTGGCCTTTGAATGAAAATGCCTTCGCACATCCAAGAAGTGCCGGTACCTTTACCCGGCTGTTGAGTCATTATGTAAGAGAAAGAGGGGTCTTGAGTATGATGGAAGCAATTGCCAAATCCTCCTTGTATCCAGCAAAGATTTTAGAGCAATCTGTAGATCAGATGAAATACAAGGGACGAATCCAAACTGGAATGGATGCTGATATCATAATTTTCGATGAAAAAACTGTACAGGATAAGGCAACTTTCACAGAGCCTCAATTGCCTGCTGTTGGAATGAAATTCGTACTTGTGAATGGTGAATTGATCATTGAAAATGGAGATTTGGTGTTAGACGCGAGACCTGGAAAAGCAATAAGAAGAACTGTGAATGAATGATTAATTTAATCCGTAATTTAAGGTACCCTTTGCATTTTTTCAGATGTCACTTTAGCAATTCTAGGCCCTTCAATTTTCTGTATTTCAGCGGACTTTTGTTCCACTGCTTCAAAGACCCTTAAAAAATTCTCTTGGGTCACCTTTTTCAGCTCCTTTTCTGTCCAACCTCTATTGGCCAACTCCAAAAGGATATTCGGAAATGTACTTGCATCCTCTATCCCCTCAATCAAGTAACTCATGCCATCAAAATCACTTCCAATACCTAAATGATCTACACCGATCAAATTTTTCACATAATCAAAATGATCAACAAAATCCTTGACCGTTACTTTAGGATGTGGATTGGCTGCTTCCCAAGCATCCCATTCAGCATCAGCAAATTCAATTTCTTCGTCAGACATCTGGTCAGGATTAGGGTATTTTTCTTGAAAGGCCTTACCCATGCTATCAAGCTTCACCAAAAAATAATCATGGGCTTCTTGAGTGGTAAAATAGTTGACAGGAGTCAACATAATCAATCCTCCGTTTTCCTTCAATTTCAAAAGTACCTGATCTGAGGCATTTCTTTCGGTATCGGTAAGGGCTCTTGCATTGGCATGGCTGAATATGACAGGAGCCCTCGTGATTTCCAGTACATCCAGCATTCCTTTTTCTGTAATATGGGAAAGGTCGATCATGATACCAAGGCGGTTCATTTCCAATACCAACTCTTTCCCATAATCGCTCAGACCATCATGAATGGGTTCATCGAAAGCCCCATCCGCAATGTTATTGTTGTTATAAGCCAAAATCACAGAGCGTAAACCCAATCGGTATAATGTCCTCAATCTCCCCAGATCATCCACCAATTCATAGGTATGCTCCATGGATGGAATGATGGCAATCTTGCCACTTTTCATCACCTGCCTGACTTCAGAAGAAGTAACTGTTACTTTGAAATCATCAGCATACTTCTCCTCTATTCTATAGATCAAGTCCCAACCTTGCAGATATTCATTCATCTCCTTCCCTCTACCAAAAATATTGGTCAGCAGTGCCCCCACACCTCCTTTACGAAGTCGGGCAATATCAATATGGCCATCCGAAATGGTATCTAATTTATAGTCATCCAACTCTCTCGGACATGCTTTACACCAGAAATAATGGATCAATAAATCATTGTGTCCATCAATCAGCGGAGCTTCCCTCAGTACTTTGGCAACCAAATCTTCATGACTTAGCTCTACATGGCTAGTGCAGGAAATCAAAAAGATTAAAATCAACCTATAAATTTTAACTTGCTCAAAGTTCATAAAACCAATAGTTTTTATTAAGGCAATTGCCAATTTCATAATTCATTGATAAAGTTTTCTAAAAGAATCATTATCTCTAGAAAGCTATTACCATTCACTCCATAATTCTTCAAAAAAAGGATGCACATCATCACGTAATCCGGACAACAATGCATCATCGTCCAAAGTCTCTTGGTTATTCAAAAGAAACAACCAAAGATTGATCAACACATCTGCCCCACCTTCATTATAAAGCTTCCTAGCAGCATCATGAAACCTGTACTGATACCAGGCATAATTCCGAGGGGACTGCGTTCCTATTTCCCAATAATTGTCTTGAAACTGTTCAAGGGATCTGAAGGTATAATTGGATTGGTCTTCTTTGGACCAATACATGGGTAAAAGTTCTAAAGCCCCAAGGAATTCACCTCTTTCTTCCGCAATAAAAGTATGTAGCATCAGGTTGCACAGTATTTCTGAAAGCCAGTTTCTTTGGGTATTAAGACCTGCTTTAGAAGCCCATGCATGCCCGAGTTCGTGGACAGGCAATAAATCAAAAAAGTACCTGCTACTTACTTCATCATTTAGACTATAAGTCATTGGAAAAAGCTCCTTGTAAGGTGAGGATAATGAAGAAAAGTCAGGAAGCTGCATCCTCCAAAATGTATTATCCTCTGCCGCAACTACTAATCTTTTTTCGTTAGGAATAAAGTGAGGCATTCCATAAATCAAATTTGGGTCAGTGTAATGTGACCAATCCTCCTTAGAAAGCACATAGATCTTGAATTCAACTTCCAAGTCCTCTAAGGTTCTTTTGAAAAAACTGTTGGCTTCATAACAGATTTCACCTGAAAACTGGGCAGAAACTTCCTGATCCTGGCTGTAAAAAACAGCCGTTTCGCCAATACTCCATTCCACGAGTAAAGGTTTATCTTGGGCTTTGCTAAAGGTGTAAAATCCCAGCAAAAACACATAAAGTATCAAAAACTTTATTTTCATCATCAAGTATTTAAAAGGTTCAAAGTTAAAGGGTTAACTCAAATTTATTTCCCTAAAACTAGTCAAATAAAAAGCATCAAAAATACCCCGATCATGTGATATACCGGATTTTTTATACTGAGTATAATTGATGAATTTTGTTAGTAATAAAAAAATGAATAGGCTTAAAAATATGCATCAAGGAGAGATTTTAATAGAAGAGTTTCTAATTCCACTAGAAATTTCTGCTTACAGATTGGCCAAGGAGACTTTTATTCCTCAAACGATTGAGCAAGTTCATAGTAACAAGCCCCGAGTTTTGGCTAAGGTTACAGAATGATTATGATCTTGAGGAAGAACAATACCAAAAAATAAATGAACTGGATAAAATCATTCCAATCGAGGATTCTACTGCTTGAGAATATTATTTCACGCAGCGAGCCAAGAGATGATCGTGGCAGGAGCAATGGAATTCTATTCTTTTTATTCTCCGTGTCCTCCCTATGTTCGGGACAGCGTCTACCTAAAAAATGCTGGGTGCGTGAATCTAAAATCTAAATTCTTAAATCTAAATTCTAAAATTCCACCACCACCCTCACTTCATCCGAAAGCACCAGACTCTTTTCACCTAACCCATAATCCAAGCGATCAATTGTGAACTCACCTTTAAACATCTGCTGTTTTCCTGTTTGGGACAAAGTAAATGGGATTTCAAGTTCTCTTTTCACACCCCTGATCTGCAACTCAAAAATCCCAATAAAAGCATTTTTCCCTTTAGACCGAAAAGACTTTGATTCCAAACTGATGAAAGGAAATTTTTCGATATGAAAATACTCTCGTCCATGTAGGTGCTTGTCCCTTAACTTGATTCCAGTTTGGATACTCTCTGGGTTTGCTTTTCCTCGAATACTCGATTGAGTCAACTTCTTTGGATCAAAATCAACCATTACTTCCCAGTCTGAGATCAATCCATCCACAGTAATCCCTGCGTTTTTGATTTTGAATTGGATGGGATTTTCTGGCTTGAAAGATTGTGCAGAAAGTAGAAACGGCACTATCAAAAAGAATATTAGCGTTAATATTAACAAACGACTTCTAAAGTCAATTTTCCCACTTAAGTAATTAAAGTTCTCGCGACGAACGCAACATTTACGTAACGATCCCCACGGGGCTACAACAATATCTAAATATCCAATATCCATCAATATCAATGTTTAAAGCGTCAACAAATAAGCAATCAACGCCTTCTTGTCCATTTCATTCAACTCCATCCCAAATTCATGTCCCTTGACCGCCTTGGTCTTCACATCATGGGGCTTGAAGGCTGTAGGTACATAATCATCTTTCAATCTTGCCGGATCAAACAAGTCCTCCAAATTGGCTAAGGAAGCATCATGCAGGAATGGTCCCCTGTACCATAAACCCAATAAAGAAGGTACTTTGTAATAACCCGTCCCTCTTCTGGTCTTCATGGTGTATCCCGGATCTGTACCCACAGAAATACCGAAGATATCATACTTGTCATAATGTGCATCAGGCACCTCAAACCCATCCGTGGGAGTCAGTTTATTGTTGGTAAAAAGCGGTGGGGTATGGCAGGTTACACAACCTTGCTCGGCAAAAATGATTTTACCACTTTCGCTCAATTCAGATGGTTTATTCGGGTTTTCAGGTGGACTGAGTGAATAAATATATTTGGCTAAAGCATATAGCTGGGCATCTGAGTGCCGGTCATAAGTACCTGGAAAAAAAATAGGTTCTCCGCTATTGAGCCTTTCTTTGGTCAAACCAATTGGATTGTAATCACCATAGAAATTTAGGAAATCCAAAGCCTGGTTCATGGAAATATACCGCATCATGTCCTCGATATTCCTGTGCTGTCCTAGGCCTCCGTGATCCAAGTACTTCCTGTCCTTGACCCCTATCAGGTTTGGCGCCTGGGGAGGAAAGAGGATACTGGTTCCTTGCCTACCAAATGCGCCTTCTGGGACAGCCCTATAAGCTTCCAGGATGGCTTCTTTTCCAGTGGCCAAGAGTTTGCCATGGGGGTCACCTTCGGCAAAAGGACTTGCAAACAAAAAACTGGTGATATTTTGTATAGCCCTTTCAGAAGCACCGTCAGTTTCCAAGGCAAAAGCAAAAGCCTTGTCACCAGGCCAGTTTCCCTGCGCACCTTTGAGTAGTGAACCATCATCCATCACGCGGGTATGGCACATGGCACAAGAGAGATTGCCAAGGTAAACCTTCCCCTTTCCAGCTACTACCCACTGGGCAAATGGCATGATACCCTCAGGAGTCAAGGGCATTTCTGTAGCAGTATAAAAATCAATATTGCGGACATGCTTTGTACTGATCACTGCACCCAAAGTGTCAATTGGATAATCAAAAAGTAGTTCTCCTGCCTTGATATAATCCTCCTCTGTCAGCAATTTACTTTCATCCAATACAATCTCTGCCTCTAGTTCATGCAACCATTCCCAATACCCTTCCGGTTCATGGTCAGGATGGTAGACAGGATAAGTCTTATAGATGACCCTTTCAGGGAGATTATAATAAAACTCCTCCGATACTGGCTGTGCTGAATATTCCGGATTTGAATTGGGCAGCTCCCAATCCTTCATGGCTTCATCCGTCCAGATGCGGGGGATATCTGAAAAAGAAAAATAGGAAACAACTTGTTTGCTCAACCCAAAAGCGAGTAGAGGTAGCAGCATGCAGCCATAAAGCCACAAGGGGAGTCTAGAAAGCCATTCTTTGATTTTCATCTTAACACTTTATTTTCAATCACTTACACAAGTTACAGCTTTCAAAAATCTTTCACAATACCCTAATCATGGGATTAGACCTGACAGGTCTCAACCAATATCCTAATCCCGATACTCGGGACAAGTTATCTAATCGTATTTACTCATATCTTTTTTTAATCAATCTCAAACGCCTGCTACTCTTCAAACTTCGAGGTCACAAAAAGACTTCAAAGGTTTGCAGTACCCGACCTTTGGGGTTTCCAAAACCCCGAAGGTCTTATTTACCAAGAATCAACCTTTAGCATTTTGTGTTTCCCGATAAAACCGTCGAGGTCAAAAAAGACCTCAAAAGTCTTTAAACCAACCCTTCATTAATAGCCTTAGAAACTGCCTCTGTTTGGCAATGTACCTGAAGCTTTTCGTAAATATGCTTGATGTGGGTCCTAACCGTATCGATACTGATTTTACATTCAGCTGCGATCAACTTAAAACTGTTTCCTTTACTAAGTGACAGTAAAACATCTTTCTCCCGTTCAGTGAGTCCGTAGTTTTGAGCGTTACCGGCTTTTTGCATGGATTGAACCACCAGCTTTGCTACAGCTGGAGACATAGGGGCACCACCTTCCAGAATTTCCTCTACTGCCAAAAAAATCTTAGCTGCTATGTGCTTTTTCAACAAGTACCCTGAAGCACCGGCTTTGATGGCATTTAGCACATTTTCAGAATCATCAAATACCGTCAAAATCAATATCAGGGTCGATGGAGCAAGTTTTTTGATGATTTTAGTAGCTTCAATTCCATTCCTCCCTGGCATTTCTATATCCATTAGAATCAATTCAGGCTGAAAAATTTTCAATTGATCTTCCAAATCGTTGGCATGTGGAAAAGTCCCCAAAAGCTCTAATTCTCCATTCAACGACACCATACTGCTGATGCTTTCACGGAGGAGCTCATTGTCTTCGTATAGGAGCACTTTGATCATTACTTTTCTCAGATTGGTTTTTGTTTTGCAAAAGAGATATTTGTAGATACTGGATATTCATAGATATTATCACTGATCATGATCCTCATCCTCAGCAAAACATCTATTTAATATCAAAAAACATTCATTAATATCAATAATAGGCATTAAAGATCCGACTTATTTTAATAACTATAAATACCACAATCATGTGATAGAGAGGAATCATGTGATAGGTGTTCTCAGCTGAATGGAAGTTCCCGTATGGGGAAAACTTTCAATTACCATATCACCCCCCATCATCTCGGCCCTTTGGTGCATATTGAATAAACCGTTCCCTTTTTTGATCGAATTCATATCAAAACCTTTTCCGTCATCCTTGATCAACAATTCCAAAGCCCCATTCTCTACCTCCAACTTGATTTTTAGATGTTTTCCATCTGCATATTTTGCAACATTGTTGACTGCTTCTTTAAATATCAAAAAGATGTTTCTTCTTTTCTCCAAGTCCAGTTTAATATCCATCGCTCCTTCAACTATTTCAAAGCTATAGTTGATTCCTTTTGGCTCAAGGATCTCTCCTGCAAATTCCTGCATTTTGCTTAGCAATTGATCTGTATTGTCATTGTTTGGGTGAATGGACCACACGATATCACTGAGCTTATCCATCATTGATGCTGTTTGGGCATTGATTTTGGAAAATAGATGATTAGTAGAAGGCACTTCTTTTTGGAGAGCCATTTGGGAAAGGATATGGATACTTGAAAGTGCACTACCTAAGTCATCATGCAAGTCTCTTGCTAGTGAATTCCTCAGTCTTTCCACTTCCAAAAGCCTATTTGCTTTACCGACAATCCTGTATTTGTTGACCAAAATCCCTGCAATTAAAATCAGAAAAATAGAGACGGACAAGATCAGCTGTTGATTGACTTTTCTCCTTTCCAGCTCTAAGTTACTAAGCTCTTTTTCTGCTTTTAGCAGGCCAATTTCATTTTCTTTCAAATCCAAAGCATACCTAGATTCGAGTTCTTTGAGTTGGGTTTGTAATCCTCCCATTCCTACAGAGTCTCTATAGGCATATTCTTTTGACTGTGCTTCCAGGGCTTCTTCAAACCTTCCCTGTTCTTGGTAATACTCTTTAAGATTCTTGTAGGCAACTATAGAATTGCTGTGATTTTTTTGTTCGGTCGCGGATTTTGTGGCAGCCAAAAGGTTTTGATAGGCTTCTTTTTGTTGAGCCAAAAGCCGCTGAACATTCCCCATATCTGCAAGAATGATAGCGTCATGGTTTTTGATTCCTGCTTCTGCCAAGGTCTTTTGTGCTTGCTGAAAGTGCTGCAACGCGAGTGGATACTCACCCATTTTCTCGTAATTCTTGCCCAAGTTGATCTGTTGTATTCCCACCATTTCTTTGAGGCCGAGACTTTCCTGGATTTCCATTGCAAGGGTAAAATATTCCTTTGCCAATTGATGCTCCCCTCGATCCATATAGATATTCGCAATATTACCAATGACTAATGACTCTCCTCTTTTATCACCCAGAGATTTTCTGTATCCCAATGATTTTAATAAATTAATCTCCGATTCATCATAATTTTTCAAGTCATAATAAACTGTCCCCAAGGCATTGTAAACAAATGCCAAACCCGTCTGATTCTGGGTTTTTTCAAAAATCTCCAAAGCTTTGTAAATAGCATCGATTTTTGACTTTCCATCATCCAACTGCCCATAAACTTTGGCTAGGTTCAAAAACAGTCCAGCCACATTATTCTGTCCTATTACATTATGGTCAAGATTTAGCGCATTTCTATAGTTTTCCAATGCTTCTGGGTATTCACTTATTCTCCCAAAATGAATCCCCAGACCATTATAATAGGTATAAGCAGTCATTTGATCCTCAGGATTTGTTTCCAGAAACCTTTTTGCCAATCCGAAATAAAAAGCTACACTATCCAATTCTCCTGTCGCAGAATAATTACCTCCTAACCTTATTGATGCCAAAGCTTTGTATTTCTCAATCGTAGGATTACCTCCCAATTCAAAAAGTTTCTTGTAAGTAGTTATAGAGCGCTTGATATCAGATCTCTCCAGAGTCGCACCCATATTAAACAAAGCTTTGGCATGAAGTGTATCTCTCTTGTTTTGAGAAATAATATGCTGCAAACTATCAATTAGAGGAGTTTGCGCCATTGCAATGGCTGAGGTTGAAACCAACGCAAGTATCAAAAATAAAAACTCAACCAATAGCTTTACGAAACACCTCATAATTAACATCTTAACAACGATATAAATTAACAGGATTTTTGCTATTCAGGAAATATTATTATAGATATTTTTTATTATCTTCTTCTAATCAATCTTTTTTATAAACCTTCCCTTCTTTCATCACAAAAATTACATTTTTCATAACCTCAATATCTTCTTCAGGATTTCCATCAACGGCAATTATATCTGCTATTTTACCTTTTTCTATAGATCCAAGCTGACCTTCCATTCCTAGTAATTGGGAAGCTCTCAAAGTAGCGGATTGGATAGCCTCCAAATTTGGCATCCCCATCTCAGTCATATAAATAAACTCCCTGTAGTTTTCACCATGAGGAAATACTCCTGCATCAGTACCAAAGGCTATTTTAACTCCCTTTTTATATGCTCTTCCAAAAGTGTCCTGAATCAAAGGGCCAATAGTCTCAGCTTTTGCTTTTACCGGAGCAGGATAGTAACCTGGGATTTTGGCATATTCAGCCACAGACTTGCCAGCTGTGATTGTAGGAACATACCAAGTTTCGGTTTTTATCATCATTTCCATGGTTTCATCTGACATGTAAGTACCATGTTCGATCGAATGAATTCCTCCTATAATTGCTCGTTTCATCCCTTCATCACCATGGGCATGTGCAGCCACATGAATCCCAAAGTCAGTTGCTGTTTCGATCACTGCATTGATTTCATCTTGTTGGAATTGAGGTGCATTCCCATCCTTTGCTACGCTCAATACACCTCCAGTTGCAGTGATTTTTATTACATCTGCTCCATACTTCACCTGCTGTCTTACAGCCTTTCTTGCATCTGCTACCCCATTGATCACCCCTGACTCTGGCCCTGGGTCACCCATCAATTCCCTTTTCATACCGTTAGTTGGATCAGCATGGCCTCCTGTTGGTGCTATTGATTTCCCTGATGTGATGATTCTAGGGCCATCTACTTTTCCCGAATTGATTGCATTTCTCAATGAAATATTTACTCCTGTCCCTCCCAAATCCCTCACCGTAGTGAATCCTGCCATCAAAGTCGTCTTGGCAAAAATCAAAGAGTTGAATGCGATGTCTGCCTCATTTTCTACAAACCTATCTAAATACCTTCTTGGGCCTGTTTCATTTTCAAGATGCACATGCATATCCATCAACCCTGGCATGACTGTCTTATCTCTTAAATCTATCATAAAATCACCCTCACCCCCATCTACAAAACCATTTTGAATCTCAACAATCAGGTTATTCTCTATCACAATTGTTCTTTCTTTTAGCATCTTGTTTGTTTTGACATCCAATAGGCTACCAGCTTGTATGTATGTTTTTTGAGCGAAAACTGTTTGAATCGATAAAGTAATAAACAAAAGAAATGTAAAAATTCTCTTCATGATAATTGAAATTAAGTGGTTGTAATTGAAATCTAATAAAAAAAGCTAGGATTATCGTATATAAACGTTTAAGAATAAAATAAAAATGAAGTTCTGATTAAATTGGGTTTTAAATCTTAAAAATATTTTAAAGGAATAAATCTTCTTTTTTACAATGCTAACCAAATTTTAGAAATATGAGTGGAATCAGAAACCGGGTTCAACTAATCGGGAGATTGGGAGCCAAACCAGAAATTAATCAATTTGATAGCGGTAAGATAAAAGCCAGTATTCGCCTTGCGACAAACGAGAGCTACAAAAATGCCAAAGGAGAAAAGGTAGAGGAAACCATTTGGCACAATGTAATTGCATGGGACAAAGCAGCGTCAATACTTGAAAGATATGCTGACAAAGGTTCGGAAATTGGTATTGTTGGAAAACTCACCAATAGAAGCTATGAAGACAAAGATGGTAACAAGAAATATATATCCGAAGTCGTCGCTGACGAGATTTTACTTCTTGGTGAAAAACCAAATTCTGTAGGATAACTATATTTATGGACTGCAATTAATAAAAAATTAGCAGTCCATTTTTTTTAATTATTACAAACTTTTTTGTTTTTGATAACAAAGACGTTCAAATATGAGTATTTTTGGAACTCGAAAAACCTATTAATAGATATGAAAAAAATTGCAGTTTTTACTTCTGGAGGTGATGCTCCTGGAATGAATGCATGTATAAGAGCAGTAGTTCGTACTGCGATTTTTCGCGGAATTGAAGTGTATGGCATCACTTACGGTTATGATGGAATGATCAATGGGAATATCAAACGTATGCAGTCCCATTCTGTAAGCAACATTATACAAAGAGGAGGTACAATTCTCAAATCGGCGAGGAGTGAAAGTTTCCGTACAAAAGAAGGTCGTCAAAAAGCATATGAGCAATTAAAAGCGTTTGGAATAGAAGGCATTGTGGCTATTGGCGGTGATGGCACTTTTACTGGGGCCAAACTTTTCTTCGAAGAATTTGGCATACCGACAATTGGATGTCCTGGGACTATTGACAATGATATTTATGGAACGGATTATACAATTGGATTTGACACGGCAGTCAATACTGCTTTGGAAGCAATAGATAAAATTAGGGATACTGCTGCAGCACATGACAGGATATTTTTTGTTGAAGTAATGGGTAGAGACAGCGGTTATATTGCTGTAGAGTGTGGTATTGGAGGAGGTGCAGAGTTTGTAATGGTGCCAGAAACTGAAACAGATCTGAAGAAAGTAGTCAAATCTTTGAAAAACCTCAGAAAATCCAAATCATCTAGTATCATTGTAGTGGCTGAAGGTGATGAAGAGGGGAATGCAGAATTGATCATGGAAAAAGTAAAAGACAAAGTCAATGACGAAGACAAGGAATTTAAAGTAACAACCCTTGGTCATATACAACGAGGAGGAAACCCAACTGCTCGAGACCGTGTTTTGGCCTCCAGATGTGGTATGGCTGCAGTAGAAGGTCTAATCAATGGAGAGTCAAACTGTATGGCTGGTGTAGTAAATGGAGATGTAACGTACACATCCTTTGAAGACTGTATTGGTAAAACAAAACCAATCAAAGGAGATCATCTTAAATTAATTGAAATCTTAAGTATTTAATCAATATGGGTTTTATTCCGATTTTCCTTACGCTTGGGGGGGCTGTTTTACTATTCATCATGGTAGTTCGCCAATCTTTGAAATCCAAAAAGAAACAATTCGATACACTTTGTGTAGCAACTTGGACTGGTTTGAGTCAGATAAGTCCTGAAGCATCTGGTGAAACCCCTTCTTTTGAAAAAATCAATAACCTCTATAAAAAAGCAAAATCCGAGTTGAAAGATGATCAACTCGGATTTTACAATTCCCAAATAAAGAAACCGATTCAAGAAGCAAAATTGATTAGAATCCACTACAATAATCTTGTTGCCAAAAGACCTTACAGTTTTGTCGCAAAAATCTTTAATATTCAACCAATCTGATTTAAAATATATTGATGGATCATTTGTTCCTGATTTGGATAGAACCACTTGATTTCTTCATCTTTCCGAAACCAAGTCATTTGCCTTTTGGCATATCTTCTCGAATTTCTTTTTAAAAGTCTCACAGCCTCCTCTTTATCATACTTCCCTTCTAAGTATCCGAAGATTTCCGTATATCCCACTGTCTGTAGCGCATTCAATGTCCTAAATGGATACAAGGTCTCTGCTTCTTCAAAAAGCCCTGATTCAATCATCAGATCCATTCTTAAATCTATTCTATTGTAAAGGACTTCACGATCCAACTCCAAACCAATCTTGATTATTTGAAATGGTCTTTTTGTCTTCCTTTTCACTCTAAAGCTACTAAAAGTTTTTCCAGTACCTTTGATTACCTCAAGAGCACGCATCAACCGTTGTGGATTTTGACGATCAACTTGTTGAAAGTAAAACGGGTCATACTTTTCTACTTCATTTTGTAAAAACTCAAGACCGTATTTTTCATAATCAGAGATAATCTCAAACCTTATTGCAGAATTTATATCAGGAATATCATCAAAACCATTACAAATGGCGTCGACATACATTCCAGAGCCTCCTGTCATTATTACTAATTTATGCTTTTGATGAAGATCCTCTAACAGTACTAAGGCGTCTTTCTCGAACGACTTGACGTCATAACTATCCTGAATTGAAAGGCTATCGATAAAGTGATGTTTAACTTGTGCTAATTCACCAGCAGTAGGCTTTGCTGTTCCTAATTTAGTTTCCCTAAAAAATTGACGACTATCACAAGAAATTATTTCTGTGTTAAATATTTTGGCTAAATTTATGCATAATTCAGTCTTGCCTACAGCTGTCGGACCGACAATCACAATTAAATATCTATTAAAATCCACCAAGGTTTTTATTTCGTTTAATCCAAAATTCAAAACAAAATTACCAATATTTGAAGATGAAAAGCAAAAAGGTTCTCATTGTTGATGATAATGTTCTAAATAGAAGAGTCTTCGAACACATTATTGGACAAATGTACGAGTACGATACTGCAGAAAACGGAAAAATTGCAATAGATAAAATTGTAGAAAATCATTTTGATTTAATTCTAATGGATATTCAAATGCCAGTAATGGACGGAATATCTGCATTAAAAAAAATAAAAAACGAGCAGTTAACTGCGGCACCAATTATTGCAATCTCCGCTTACGCTGATCAAAACGACAAAGAATATTTCCTTTCTACAGGTTTTATTGATTTTATACCAAAACCAATAAAACCAAAAGTATTCCTGGAAACAATATCTTACCATATTGATAGCCAAAAAAAAGAATATCCCAACAACCCAGAAAAAGAAACTGAAAGTATAGATTTTGATCTCAATTCTTTAAATCAACTTCTCAAATACAATAGTATAGAGAATATAAAAACTGTATATGATGAGTTTATTGATGAAACTGAAATGCTACTATTTGAAATAAATGAACTAATAAATACTGGTCAATTTGAAAATATAGGTGACAAACTTCATATAATTAAAGGGAATTCTGGTACATTAGGTGCATTAAAGATTTTTAATTCAGCAAAAGAATTTGAAAAAAACATAAAAAGTGAGATTTTTGAAAATACTTTAAAAGATTATTTAACTTTATTGGATAATTTAAATTCCTTCAAAAAGAAATTACAAACCCTGCAAATTTTGAATCCATGATTGAAAATAAAAAAGTTTTAGTAGCTGAAGATAGTTCTGTAATTATCAACCTAACTAAAAATGTATTGATGTTTGAAAATTACCATATTACTGCTGTAAAGAATGGAAAACAACTTTTGGATAAACTCGCAGCCGATGATTTCGATTTAATCTTAATGGATATCAATATGCCAATTATGGATGGTATAGAATGTACCAAGGCTGTGAGGGCACTATCAGATACCAAAAAAGCAAATATCCCTATAATTGCAATTACAGGTAACTACAAAAATTACACACTTGATGATTTCAAAAAAGCAGGATTGGATGATTACATTCAAAAACCTCTAGATTATGATCATCTTCTAGCCACTGTCAAAAAACATTTGGCTTAGTCTATAGTTCGATATGAGATGATCAGATATACAAAAAACTTTCTTGACAAACTTGAAAACCTTTTTGCAGCATCTGAATATATATTGAGATATGAAAAAGGAAGTTTCAAGTCGGGATATTGTATCCTAAAGGAGAACAAAGTCGTCATCATCAACAAGTATTACACCATTGAAGGAAAAATCAACACCTTGATAGATATTGTTAAGGAGTTGAATTTGAACCCGAAGGACTTCGAAGATAGGAAAAACCAAGAATTCTTAGGGGAATTACAACAAACCCAACTGAAGCTTTGAAAGTTACATTTTTAGGGACAGGAACATCACAGGGAGTGCCAGTCATTGGGTGTAATTGTGTCGTATGCGCATCTTTGGATTTCAGAGACAAAAGGCTTAGAAGTGCCATTTACATTGAAGTACAAGGAAAAAGTATCGTGATCGATACAGGGCCTGATTTCAGAACACAGATGCTTCGTGAAAAAATCAGTTCTCTTGACGCTGTGGTTTTTACCCATGAACACAAAGATCATACAGCAGGCTTGGATGATATTCGTCCATTCAACTTTATGCTTCAAAAAGACATGCCAATATACGGCACCAAGCAGGTTCTGAACCAAATCAAAAGAGAGTTTTCCTATATTTTTGAAAAAGTGAAGTACCCTGGAGTTCCACAGGTAATCACGCATGAAATCACAAAAGAACTGGATTTTGATGTGGAGGGAGTTAAATTTTCCCCCATTGAGGTAATGCATTATCGCTTACCTGTTTTGGGTTTTAGGATTGGTGATTTTACTTATATCACAGATGCCAAAACCATCACTGACGAAGAGCTTGAAAAAATCAAGGGAACCAAAGTATTGGTCTTGAATGCACTTCAAATCAACCATCATATTTCACATTTCACTCTAGATGAAGCTATATTGATGGTCAAAAAAATCAATCCTGAAATAGCATATTTCACCCATATTAGTCACAAACTAGGAACTCATTCAGAAGTAGAAGCAAAGTTACCCAAACATATCAAATTAGCTTTTGATGGATTGAAAATAGATATTGCAACATGCACCTCAATTACCACTTCTTAAAATTCCTTTGTCCTGCACTTGAAAAAATGTTTTCAGGAGCGGAGATTGTTGAGATTTTTTCACAAAACAAAAATGAACTAATCATAGGTTGTACCAAGGATTCGCAAGATAGCTACATCCGAGCCAATTTACTCCCAAGCATTTCCTGCCTTGCATTTCCAGATGATTTCAAAAGAGGAAAAAAAAACACTGTAAGCCTATTCCCTGAGCTAATTGGGCAGAAAATCATTGGTGTTAAAACGATTGCATTTGAAAGAGCTTTTGTAGTATCATTGACTCTTGGGTTCAAAATCCTTTTCAAATTACATGGCACCAGGAGTAATTTGCTGTTCTATAAATCGGAAGAAGATCTACCGTTCAAACTATTCCGAAATGATCTTAAAGATGACTGGCAGATAAAAATCGAAGACCTTGCAAAAAACTTGGATTTGAGCAGAACACAGTTCGACTATTTTGAGGGCAATGCTTCAAAATTCCTACCTACTTTGGGGAAAATCCCGAGGGAATGGCTGAAGCAAAGAGGCTATATCGACGCTGACATTGAAGATAAATGGCAGTTGATGACATTGTTACTTGACATGTTAGAAAGTCCATTGTTTTCAATAATCGAAAAAGAAAAAGATCATTTCTTAAGTCTTTTGCTTGAGGAAAACTATAAGCTCCAAACAATCGATCCCATTGAAGCCACAAATGAACTTTTTAGGTATTTGGTAGTAGTCCAAGCTTTTGAAAAAGAAAAACACCATTGGGTCAAAACTTTTGAAGATCAAAAGAAAAAATCCAATTCCTACATTCAAAAGTCTACAGAGAAACTTAACATCTTGGAATCAGAAATTTCCCCTGCACAAATCGCCGATGTCATCATGGCCAATCTTCATCAAATTGATAAAAATGCAGAAGAAGTTAGCCTTTTCAATTTCTATACGCAGCAGGATCAAATCATCAAACTAAAAAGAGGTCTGAGTCCACAGCTTTTTGCTGAAAATTTATATAGGAAATCAAAAAATAGAAAAATAGAAATTGATCAGATCTATCAAAACATACATGATAAGGAAGAGTTGCTAAAAAAATCATCATCTATGCTCGAAGAGATTATGGCCATTTCACATTTTAAGGAATTGAGATCTTTTGTGAAATCCAACAACCTCGTCTCTCAGGAGAAAGAAAAACAGGAGCAAGTTCCATACAAAAGGTTTGAAGTAGATGGTTTTGAAGTATTGGTAGGAAAATCTGCAAAGTCAAATGACGAAATGTTGAGATATTTTGCATGGAAGGAAGATCTCTGGCTACATGCCAAAGATGTGTCTGGCTCACATGTAATCATTAAATTTAAATCCGGGGTAAAATTCCCAAAAACAGTCATCGAGAGAGCCGCAGAATTGGCTGCATATTATTCCAAAAACAAGAATGAAACATTAGCCCCCGTGATGTACACTCCCGTAAAATATGTCAGGAAGGTAAAAGGTGCTGCTCCTGGAGCTGTGATGGTTGATAAGGAAAGCGTATTGATGGTATCCCCTATCGGGCCAAAAGAGTAGATCTATTGATACCGAATCGGTTTCCTAGGTGGACCAAGAGAAATCCTATTGAAACCACTGACAAGCGTCACTGTGCCTCCTATCCCAATTGCACCGCCAGTGTACAGTAAAGTTTTGCCCAGTTGTGGTCTTGTACCCAATAATTGCCCCCCAAGAATCGTAACGGAGTACCCCACAGTGGCTATAAAAATTCCTGTCTTGAGCCTCTTTTGCGATTGATGTAGGTTTAGATTGATTTGATACAGATTTTCTTCTAGAGTAAGGACGTGATTCATTAGAGAGTCTAGGTTTACTTTTTCAGATGTCTGGGAAAACCCAAAATTGCAAATTGCAAACACAAAAACGCTAGCAAAAATAATTTTTTTCATATTACTGATTTATCCAATTTTTAAAATCATTTAACCTATCCCTTGCTACAATGATGTCAGTTTCTGGCTGAGTGTGCATCAAAAGCTTCATTCGGCCATTTTGAATCAATTTCATTTCCAAAAGATCATCCAAATTGATAATTACCGATCTACTTATTCTGAAAAAACTACAGGGATCAAGTAAGTTTTTTTCTAGATCATTCAATGTATTATCAATCACCGATTTTTTTCTTGTCTCTCTTTCAAAAACATAAGTCAAACCATCTTGAGAATAAAAATAAGCGATATCTTCAGCATTTACAAAGCGAATTTTATTTCCCGATTTTGTCAAAAACCTTTTTTTGAAAACTTTCTCCTGATACCCTTGGATAAGTTTATTGATAAATTCAGCATTGATTTGAGATAAATCTACACTTTCTTTTCTAAGATTTTTGACCTTCTCAAAAGCCTTCAAAAGTCTCTCTTCTTGAATAGGCTTGAGAATATAATCTACGCAATTGTGCTCAAATGATTGAATTGCGTATTGATCATACGCCGTTACGAATACAATCGGAAAGGTGATTTCCCTCCCTTTGAGTGCATTGAAACTTAAGCCATCGGCCAAATGTATGTCACAAAGTAGCAAATCAATCTCTACATCACTATCTAAGACTTCTTTTAACTCTTTGATGCTCTGAGCAGTTCCTACAATTTGGTTTTCAGCATTTTGTTCTGTTACAATATTTCTGATTCTATTCAGGGTCAGTGGTTCGTCTTCTACTATTACTATCTTCATGGATCAAAGGAAGGCTAATTTGAAAATAACTTTCTGTATCAATTATTTGGATCTCCTTATCTAGAAATGAATATCTATTGGAAATGTTTTGAAGTCCAATTCCAGAAGAGTATTCTACTACTTCTTTTTTCTGCTTTTTGTTATGAATTTTGATAGTTTCACAGTCATTGGAGATTGTAACAGAAAGTGGTTCTTTTTCTGTAAAATAATTATGTTTGACTACATTTTCTACCAAAAGCTGAAGAACAGAAGGAGGCAAAAGTAGATCATTACATGTATTATCAATCTTCAAATCAAAATTTAAAGATTTTTGAAATCTAATTCCCAACAATGTGATGTAATTATCTAAAAATGCCAACTCTTCACTCAAAGGCACAAGTTCCTTGTCTTTATTGGTGAGAATATGCCTGTAGATTTGAGATAATTTTTGAAGATATTCATCAGCAAGTTTTGGGTTTTCGTAGATCAAAGAGGATAAGGTACTGAGGTTATTGAAAAAAAAGTGAGGGTTCATTTGTGAATTGAGGGTAGTCAATTGCGCCTCAATATTCAAAGAATGAAGTTTCTCAGCTTCCACGGCTTTTTCTCTATATCTTTTGCTAAAATAAAATATTGCATTGACGCAATTCAAAAATAAGTTGATCCGGAAGGCAAAGCCACTTGTAAGCAAAAGGTTTTGAAAAGTGAACGAGAAAGGAGACCCCAATATTTCCCCCGTAATCAAAACGGAAATAGAACTAATCATCCCTACACCAAGCAAACTTAGACCAAAATGTATTATCAACGGATTGATTTTAGAGTCAATACGATGTCTTTGTTTTTCAATTAGCGAATTGACAAACCAAACTGCATAACATAGGATAAAAATGATGAAAAATAGCTTATCCTGTGCCAATTCTGCCTGATATAATCTATCTCCATCTAGCACAAGGATATTCACAAAGGAATACAATGCCAAAAAACCTGGCAAAAGATATCTATAGCGGCTGTTAAACATTTAATTATTAGGGTTAATCCAAAGTAATTATCTAAGATTGAAAAATTTATGCTTAAAAAAAACAACAGAAGGTTCTAAAACCTTCTGTTGCATGAAATTTAAATTAATCTAAAGTTGGCAATAGTACTCCGTCAATAACATGAACCACTCCATTTTCAATGGCAACATCTGCTATTACTACATTGTAAACAGTACCTGCTGCATCTGTTACTGTCACATTGCTTCCTGTTCTAGTCACTGTAAGCTCTTCTCCTGCCAAAGTTGGAACTGTTTGCGGTCCTTCATCTAGGTCAAAAGAGAATGCAACTGCCGGCACTACATGGAACTGCAATACTTTGGTAACAGCTTCAGGGCCTAACAATTCAATCAACCCTGGCAAATCATCAACATCCAACTCTTCAAGCAAAGCTACAAATGCTTCATTTCTAGGCGCAAACACGGTGATAGCTTCAGCTTCCAATAATGCTCCACCAAGATTCGCCGCCGTGACTGCTTCTAGTAAAACAGAAAGACCGGCAGCTGTAGCTGCTTCAACTACATTTGGCAAATCCAATTCCGGCAATAAAACCCTATCGATTACATGCACCACGCCATTTTCAATAGCGACATTTGGAGTTACTACATTTGCTGTATTTCCAGCGGCATCTATGACAGTTACATTAGATCCAGATACATTGACTGTAAGCTGCTGTCCAGATACAGTTGTAAAGGTATTGGTTGCGGCCAAATCAGATGAAAAAGCTACGGCAGGAACTACATGAAATCCTAGGACTGTTTCCAAATTTCCTACGCCACCAATTTTGGTTACCAATTGACCTAAATCAGCAGCACCAAAAGCTGTTAGAGCAGCTGAAAATGCATCGTTGCTAGGAGCAAATACAGTGATCGCATCTAATCCAAGTAAAGTCCCCCCAAGGTCTTCTACTGCACCTACTGCAGCTAACAAAGTTGTCAAACCAGCAGAAGTAGCTGCATCTACCAAATTCGGAGCCGGCTCAGTTGGCAATTCGATTTCTGGCAACAATACTCTATCAATAACATGGACAACACCATTTGCTATTTCCACATCTGCGGTTACTACGTTGGCTGTCTCGCCAGCAGCATCAGTGATAGTAACAGAACCACCTGTTCTAGCAACTGTGAGTGTCTGTCCAGAAACAGTTGTGAAAGAGTTTGTTGGGTTCAAATCAGCTGCAAAGGCAACTGCTGGGACCACGTGAAAGCCCAACACTATTTCTAGGTTTGAAACACCACCTAATTTTGAAACAAGATCATTAAGATCAGTTGCTTCGAATGCTGTAAGCGCATTTGCAAATGCTTGGTTGCTTGGAGCAAAAACTGTGATAGCAGGCGCTCCTAAAAGGGTAGAACCTAAAGATGGAACTGCATCGACAGCAGCTAATAACGTGGTCAAGCCAGCTGCATTTGCAGCTTGTACTAAATCTGGTGCTGGTTGCGGAGCAGGCTCATCTTCTTGACATGATACAGCGAAAAGCACAAATGTGCCTAAAAGCAATAAATTAAATAATTTTTTCATAGTTGATATAGTTTATGTTCGGGATTAAAACCGCATCAACCAAAAAATGGATGTATAGACATGGATCAGCAGGGTATTGAAAAGGTTGATCTGTTGATTTTTTACCTTGAACGGTAAATTCCAAAAAAAATAGGTCACCATTGCATGGTAACCTATTGATTTATAGAATAAGCATTATAAAAACTACTCTACCACATGTATTTTCAACATATTTGTTTTTCCTTTTGCTTTTAGCGGCATGCTAGCAGTATTGATGATAACATCACCCTCTCTTACATGACCGTCTGCTTTCAATTGACTTTCTATGTCATTAAAAGTAGCATCAGTAGACACATTACTTTCGTAATGATAAGCTCTTACGCCCCACACTAAGCTCAACTGCGTGATTAAAGGAATATTCCTAGTAAAAACAAAAATATTCGCCGAAGGCCTATGTGATGAAATTCTAAATCCAGTAAATCCAGAGGAGGTAATACCAACTATCGCTTTAGCTTTGACATTTCTGGAAAGTCTAGCAGCCATCAGTATAAGGTTGTTGGAGAAAAAAGTTTTATCGTCTTCTGGAATTTTGTAAAGGTTGTGATAAATATCTGCGTTTTCTTCAATATAAGTGATTATGGAAGACATTGCTTTGACTGCAAAAACAGGGAAATTTCCCGATGCAGTTTCAGCAGAGAGCATCACAGCATCTGCACCATCCAATACAGCTGTAGCAACATCATTTGTCTCTGCTCTCGTAGGCCTAGGATTGACGATCATGCTTTCGAGCATTTGAGTCGCAATGATTACTGGCTTACAAGCCAATTTACATTTTTCCACCATTTTCTTTTGCCAAAGCGGCACCATCTGCATCGGAACCTCTACGCCAAGATCGCCCCTAGCTACCATTATAGCATCGGTTGCTGCGATAATTTCGTCTATGTTGTCTAATGCTTCGGGCTTTTCAATTTTCGCAACGATTTTACAAACCTTTCCTGCTGCTTCGATTCTTCTTCTAAGATCATAAATATCCTCAGCAGATCTCACAAAAGAAAGTGCAATCCAATCCACTTCATTGGCAAGACCAAATTCCAAATCTTCAAGATCTTTTTCGGTAAGAGAAGGAGCAGACACTTTTGTATTTGGTAGGTTGATTCCTTTTCTTGACTTTAAGAGCCCTCCATGAATGACGGTACAATTCACATTTTTTCCATCCGAACTATTTACCACCAATTCCAAGTTGCCATCATCGATCAAAATCCTATCTCCTGGGATGACATCATTTGGGAGGTTTTGGTAGACTGTACTTACCAATGCAGAAGTTCCTACAACAGGATCATTTGTGATGGTAATCGGATTTCCTGGGATTATTTCAACTCCGTTGTTTTCAACTTCACCAACTCTAATTTTGGGACCTTGAAGATCTTGGAGAATACCAATAGCAAGATTATTTTCCTTGTTTATTTTACGAATCATGCCAATGACATTTGCATGCCCTTCATGGTTTCCGTGTGAAAAATTCAATCTAAAGACATTTGCTCCAGCTCTGATTAGGTTCAATAAAGTCTCTTCGTTGTTAGAGGCAGGGCCAACTGTAGCCAAAATCTTTGTTTTATTAAAGAAAGGTACACTCATGGATAATTTTTGTTTTAATAGGTTAACAGGTTTTCTTTTGATTTTATTTTTGAGACTTCCAATTTCACTACATTTTGAATTAAAGTACTCTTGGAAAGTTGCTCAATATAAGCATTAATATTCAAATCGAAGGTAAGGTCTTGTATGAGCATAAAGTAATCCATGATTTTGAGTTCAGGAATTAGATAATGAACATTTCCATTATCGTTAAATGATCGATTTTTCAAAAGTTGAATAAATCCATGATCTATTTCAAGAATATATTGAGAAATTTTCAATTTGGAATCATCGAGAAATTGGAGCTCAAAATCGTTCGTTTTGACCAACCTAATTTTCAGACAATTGTTCACCGCCCAAGCCATTTTATAGTCTTTAATAGGGGCAACAAAGCCTAAAAGTTCAAATTCATACTGGTGCTCTACGAGTAATTTTGTTTTCTTCATTGAGGAAGAATTTTGAAAAACAAAGTTAAAAATAATCCTTCAACTTTACTGCAGTTAGAGAATATCTTAAATTTACTTAGGCGTTTTTTTTGGCTTTAAGGTTTTAAATATATTTCTTTGCGGAGTGTTTTAATATAAACTGATCACAAAATGTCTGAAATTGCACAAAAAGTAAAAGCCATTATCGTTGATAAGTTAGGCGTAGAAGAATCTGAAGTTACTCCTGAGGCTAGCTTCACCAACGATCTAGGTGCTGACTCTCTGGATACAGTAGAGCTCATCATGGAATTCGAAAAAGAATTCAACATTTCTATTCCAGATGATCAAGCCGAGCAAATCGGTACAGTAGGTCAAGCTATCAGCTACCTGGAAGCAAACGTAAAATAAGATAATCACTTAAAATTCATTTATGAATTTAAGAAGAGTTGTAGTAACAGGTTTAGGTGCCCTCACACCAATAGGTAATACCGTTCCAGAATTTTGGGATGGTCTTAGTAATGGTGTGAGCGGTGCTGCGCCTATTACTAGATTCGATGCTTCACTTTTCAAGACACAATTTGCCTGTGAGGTCAAAAACCTCAATGTGGAAGATTTTATCGACAGAAAAGAAGCTAGAAAAATGGATCCATTCACGCAATATGCAATGATTGCTGTAGAGGAAGCCATGAAAGATTCTGGATTAGATCTTGAAAAAACAAACCTGCATAGAGCAGGTGTTATTTGGGGTTCAGGTATTGGTGGACTCAAGACATTTCAAGACGAAGTAGTTGATTTCGCCAATGGTGATGGCACACCGAGATTTAACCCTTTTTTCATTCCGAAAATGATTGCTGACATCAGTGCAGGCTTCCTATCCATAAAATATGGATTCAAAGGCCCTAACTTTGTCACAGTATCTGCTTGCGCTTCGGGAACCAACGCTCTTATTGATGCATTCAATTACATCAGATTGGGCAAAGCCGATATATTTATATCTGGTGGTTCGGAAGCTGCAGTAACGGAAGCTGGAATTGGTGGTTTTAATGCCATGAAGGCTCTTTCTCAAAGGAACGATGACCCAAAAACAGCTTCAAGACCATTTGACAATGACAGAGATGGATTTGTACTTGGAGAAGGTGCGGGGGCTATTATCCTTGAAGAATACGAACACGCCAAAGCGCGTGGAGCCAAAATCTATGCTGAGTTGGTAGGTGGCGGAATGACAGCCGATGCTCATCACATTACAGCGCCTCATCCAGAAGGAGAAGGAGCTGCAAATGTTATGAAATTCGCTCTGGAAGATGCTGGCCTTACTCCTGAAGACATCGATTATGTCAATGTACATGGTACTTCTACCCCACTTGGAGATGTGAGTGAAGTAAAAGCTATCCAAAAAGTATTTGGAGAGCATGCTTACAAACTCAATATTAGCAGTACAAAGTCAATGACAGGTCACCTTCTAGGTGCTGCTGGAGCAATTGAAGCAATTGCATCCATCCTATCTGTCAAAAATGGTCTTGTCCCTCCAACAATCAATCACTTCACTGATGATGAAAACTTGGATAGCAAACTAAATTTGACATTCAACAAGGCTCAAAAAAGAGAAGTTCGAGCTGCTTTAAGTAATACTTTTGGATTTGGAGGACACAACTGTTCTATCATTTTCAAAAAAATCGATGAGTAACCTTGAGACTATCACGCTTACTCAGATTACAAGCACTTCTGTATAACAAAAATGAAAAAAGGCTTGCTGCCTCCATAAAACATATGGTGGGTAGTAAGCCTTTTAATTTATCGTTATACAAGCTAGCTATCAAACACGCTTCTGTAGCTGAAGATAGCATCAATGGGCTTAAAATTTCTAACGAAAGATTAGAATTCCTTGGTGACGCAGTACTAGGAACTATCGTCGCTGAATTTTTATTTATAAAATTCCCCTACAGAGATGAGGGTTTTCTTACTGAGACAAGGTCAAGAATAGTAAATAGAGAAGCCCTTAATCAGATTGCAGTAAAAATTGGACTCGCAAAATTGGTCAATGAAGAGATGAAGGGCAAAAATATAAATGCTCACAAATCTATTTACGGAGACACGCTAGAAGCATTGGTAGGTGCTATATATTTGGACAGAGGATATGCCTTTACAAAAAAATTTATTCTCAAAAGAATAATCATCCATTTTGATGTAGATGATATCATCAGTACTACTACTAATTTCAAAAGTAAATTGATAGAGTGGTCCCAAAAAGAATCTAAAGAAATTGATTTCAAATTGATATCAGTATCTGGAAATCAGAGGTTCAAAGAATTTTTGGTACAAATCAATATTAATGAAGAATCAATATCAGAAGGAAAAGGGGCCACAAAGAAAAAAGCTGAACAAGAAGCTTCAAAAAATGCTTGCGAAAAACTAAATATCCCTATTTAGAACACATCCTTTGGATTTAGTGTTTTAACATCTGATCTACACTTATGCCAATATTGAAAATCGCCTGCGCCACAGTTAACCAAACACCCTTAGATTGGGAAGGTAACTTTCAAAACATCTCCAATTCCATCAAAGTAGCTCAGAAAGACAATGCTGATCTTATTTGCTTTCCAGAACTAACCATCACAGGTTATGGCAGTGAGGATCTATTTTTGAGCTATTGGTATCCTCAGAAAGCTCTGAGTCAACTTCAAAAGCTAATTCCTATTTGCGAAAACATTACAGCTGTAATAGGCTTGCCCGTAAGAATTCAAGAAAAAGTTTACAATTGCGTAGCTATAATCGAAAATGCTGAACTCAAAGGTTTTGTAGCGAAGCAATTTATGGCTATCGATGGGGTACATTATGAATTTAGATGGTTTACTCCTTGGACTGCAAATGAAGTGATCACTTTTGATTTTTTTGGCAAAGAAGTTCCTTTGGGCGACTTGGTTTTTCAAAAAAAGGATGTAAGCTATGGATTCGAAATCTGTGAAGATGCTTGGAGAGGTGAGGCAAGACCTGGTTATAGACTGAAGGATCGAAAAGTAGATGTTATTTTCAATCCAAGTGCAAGCCATTTTGCAATGGGAAAAAGCATCCTTCGGGAAGAATTGGTTCGCGAATCATCTACCCTGCTTGACGCTACATATTTCTATGTCAATCTTCTAGGAAATGAAGCCGGAAGGATGATTTTTGATGGAGAAATATTAGTGGCTAAGGGTGGTAAACTACATCTAAAAAACAAACTTCTTTCATTTTCTGATTTTCAGGTATTGTATTTTCACTTTGATAAAAACCAAGAAAGCTATCCTGAAATAGAAAGTAATCATAACAAAAATGAAGAGTTTGCACAGGCAGCATCTTTGGGGCTTTTTGACTATATGAGAAAAAGTCGAAGCAGAGGTTTTGTCCTATCTCTTAGTGGTGGTGCAGATTCATCAAGTATAGCTATTTTGGTAGCTGAAATGGTCAAAAGAGGTATTGCTGAATTGGGTCTTTCTGGATTTACAAAAAAACTAGGGATTGTATTGATCCCAATGACAGACAGTCCTGTGAAAGAAATAGTCAATCAAATTTTCACAACGGCGTATCAAGCTTCTGACAATTCCTCATATGCCACTTTCAATAGTGCAAAAGCTTTAGCTGAAAGTATTGGCGCGAAATTTTATAATTGGGAAATTTCAGAAGAAGTAAAATCATACACAGCAAAGATTGAAAAAGCTATAGGTAGGAAGCTAACATGGGAGAAGGACGATATAACACTACAAAATATCCAAGCAAGGACACGATCTCCTATTATATGGATGCTTGCCAATATTGAAAATGCATTGCTGCTAACCACCTCCAATCGAAGTGAGGGGGATGTGGGTTATACAACAATGGATGGAGACACAAGTGGTAGTATCTCGCCGATAGCATCAGTTGATAAATACTTTATTCTTCAATGGCTCCGATGGGCAGAGACAGAGCTAGGACACCCAATGCTTAAAAAAGTCAATGCGTTACAACCCACAGCCGAGCTTAGACCTAATGAAAACCATCAGACAGACGAGCAAGATTTAATGCCATATTCTGTGATATTGGAAATAGAAAAATTAGCAATTCGAGACAAAAGGTCACCCTTGGACGTCTATTATATATTGAAAGATGAGATTGAGGTTGAGTCAAAGATTCTAAAAGAATATATAAAAAAATTCTTTAGACTCTGGTCTAGGAATCAGTGGAAGAGAGAGAGACTTGCTCCAGCATTCCACTTGGACGAATATAGTGTTGATCCAAAATCTTGGTATAGATTCCCTATTTTGTCAGGAGGATACGAAGAAGAACTCAAATCACTTGATGAGGTTTAAGTTTCAATTTAAGGATTCAAAACTATTTTGAGTTTAAAATTTTATGAAATTAATGTCGCATAATCATTGATAATCGACATATTTGACAAAGAATAAAAAATTAAAATGATACAAGGTATTTTAAATTATGTTGTCTGGAGTCCAGACCCAGCTGTTTTCTCTGGATTTGAAAGATTAAGATGGTACAGTTTATTTTTTGCACTTGGCTTTATCATTTCACAACAAATAATGGTCTATATCTTTAGAAAAGAAGGCCAAAATGAGCAATTGGTTGACAAACTAACCATTTATATGGTTTTGGCGACGATCATTGGCGCAAGATTAGGACACGTCTTTTTTTACGAGCCAGAAAAATACCTTAGCAATCCTATCGATATCCTGAAAATTTGGGAAGGTGGGCTTGCGAGTCATGGAGCAGCAATTGCTATCCTGATAGCATTATACATGTATTCCAAAAAAACACCAGGTCAATCTTACCTTTGGGTTGTAGATAGAATCGTAATTGTCGTGGCAATGACAGGTGCTTTGATTAGAGTTGGAAACTTAATGAATTCAGAGATCGGTGGAAAAGAAACTGGAACTGACAGCGGATTTGTATTTGCTAGAGATACTGAAGAGGCATTGGAAACATTGAGAGTACCGATTATGGAAGTGAATGCATACAAACCCGCAGATAGACAAAACGAACTGATCGGAAATGGAATAGTACCAGTCAATTTTGACATCAAAATTGAAAAAGGTAGTTATGAAGAATCTGATTTGAAAAATGCTTTGGAGACTGATGTAATGTATATTCTCAACAATTTCAGAAGCTCCCAGAAATATTTAGCCGAAGATCCAAATTCAGATTTAAATTTTGAATTGGTAGATAAAGGAAGCTATTACTTAGCTACAGTAAAGACATTTGGAAAGTCTAGGTATCCTACCCAAATCTACGAGGCACTTACATACCTTTTGATATTTATTGGCTTGTATCTCGTTTGGAACAAGTACAAAGAAAGATTGCCGGATGGGTTGTTTCTAGGATTATTTTTGATTTCAGTATTCGGATTCAGGTTTATTTGGGAATATTTCAAAGAGAATCAAGTAGAGTTTGAAGAAGGCTTAACTCTAAATATGGGGCAGGCGCTGAGTATTCCATTAGTTATCGGAGGAATAGTTTTGGTGTTGTTGGCTTCCAAAAAGGGATTGAAACCAGAAAAAGAAAAAATCTAGGGAACGGGGTCATGCCCGTGACCTCCCCAAGGATGGCAACTTGCTATTCTTTTGATTCCTAGCCACCCACCTTTGAGTACACCATGCTTCATGATGGCTTCTTTCATATAGGTGCTGCAAGTTGGAGTGTATCTACAAGTAGCGGGAAAAAGTGGAGAAATCAGGTATTGATAAATCAACACTGGAAATATTGCGATTTTTCTTATGATTGTTTTCACCTTATTTATTTGAATTTAGATTCAAACATAAAGATTATATCAAATAATTCCTTTTGTTTGATTCTAAACCAAGATAAACATTCATGAAAATAATAAAGCTGAAAAATCAATACGAAAACATTGAATCTTGGCCCTAATAGAATATCTATAAAATCTAAATTTTTAACAATTTTATTAAAAATTTGAATTTAACTATAGAAATAGCGTTTAATGCAAATGAAAACATCTATAATTGCCGGGTTATTATAATTAAGGGTTAAATTGAAAAAGCAATATCATTATTTCAGCATCATATTTCTCTTCATGATGATTCTGGTATTGCCTACATACAGCAATGCACAAATCATCGATTCACTGAGTGTTCAAAATATAAATTTGGATGTTCCAGAGAAGGCTGTTATCAATAATATTTTTGTGATTGGAAATGAAAAAACCAGAAAAAACATCATCCTCCGTGAATTGAACATAGAAACCGGAATCACCTATGATTGGGATGATTTGTTGGCTATCCTATCCGCTGATCAGAAAAAGATCTTTAACCTGCAACTATTCAACACTGTTGAAATCACACCACTTATCACTGGGGAGGAACAAATTGAAATTTTAATCTCAGTCAATGAAAGACGGTACTTTATACCCTCTATCATTTTTGAATTGGCAGACAGGAACTTTTCAGAATGGTGGACAAACCAAAACAGAAGTTTCAAGAGAGTTAACTACGGAGCGAGGTTCTATCATAACAATGTGGGTGGCAGAAATGAAAAACTGCGTGTAAGTACACAATTTGGGTTTACGCAAGCCTACGATTTATTATACAGTTTTCCATATATTGATAGAAATCAAAAACATGGTCTTACAACACAATTTGCTTATGTCACCAACAAGACAATTGCAGTAAGATCTGCAGAAAATAAACAAGAATTTTTTACAAACGAAGAAGAGGACGTTTTAAGAAGATTTTTTAATTCAAGGCTACGCTATACATATAGGGGGAGTTTCTACAATTTCCACAATGTCAATTTGGCATATACCAACATAAGGATCAATGAAGATGTACTTGATCAAAATCCAAATTACTTCCTTCATGACGATACCAAATTGAGTTATTTTTCTATAGGATATGACTTTAGACATGATAGAAGAAATTACAACTCCTACCCTACGAATGGTGCGCTGTTGAATTTTGGAGTCACAAAATATGGATTATTCAATTCTGATGATTTCAAAGATTGGGAATTTACAGCTATCGCAAATCGCTATCTACAATTCAACGATAGATTTCACTTCGCAACTGGACTTACTTTAAACGCATTTTTAGGCAAAAGACAACCATTTACATCCGTAAGAGGAATAGGTTACAACCCAAATTTTGTAAGAGGATATGAACTCAATGTAATTGATGGACAACAATCAATCGTTCATAAAAATAGTTTGCGCTTCAAATTCTTAGACATTGAATATGATATCTCCAACATTAGTCCATTAGACGGATTCTCTACGTTTCCATTAAGACTATATTTAAGCGCAAACTTTGACCAAGGTTATGTGAATGACCGAAACGATATTCCCGAAAATCGGCGATTGACAAATTCGCATTTAATTGGATATGGTCCAGGCATTGACTTGGTAATATTCTATGACATTGTCTTTAGATTTGAATATTCAATGAACAACTATAATGAGGGGAATTTTTTCTTCAACTTCAAGGCTCCATTTTAGCAAAAAAACAATTTGATTTCGGCACAATCGTGATTTAAACGTTTATGTCCGTTTAATTACTTTTCTTTTTTTTGAATAAAACTTAAATTAAAAGAATGTTTTTAGTTTAATTTTTTATCAAATGGTTAAAGTCCTATTATCGATTATTTTAGTGTGCTTTTCTTCATTGAGAATAAATGCTCAGAGTGGAATAGAAACACTTCCTAAAGGGGCTCGAAGCATGAGTATGGGAAATGCAAATCTCACCATTGCAGACTCATGGTCTCTATTTAATAATATCGGAGCTTTGGGAAGACTGGAATCCTCCTCTGCTATGGTAGGATACGATCATCGATTCAATCTCAACGAACTCACAACTATTGCCGCAGGAGTTGCGCTCCATACAGAGAAATTTCGATATGGAATCAGCGCCTCAAGCTTTGGCGGAGAACATTTCAATCAAAACACCCTCGGAATCGGAATTGCAAATCAGCTGGGAATTGCAAGTTTAGGTCTAAAAATAAACTATTTTCAAACCAATATTGATGGATTTGGTAGGACTGGAAGTCCCGTCATCGAATTTGGTGGAATGGCAGAGCTCAGTCCAAATCTATTTTTTGGTGCACATATTTACAACCTCAGCAATTCCAAATTAAGTAAAAATTCATTTGATAGAATACCTACCGTAGTTAGGTCAGGAATATCCTATAGACCTTCGGAAAAACTTATGGTGAACATTGAGGCTGAAAAAGACATTCTGCTTGACCCATTGATCAAACTAGGCCTAGAGTACAATCTGATGGATAGGCTATGGATGAGAAGTGGCTTCAATACCAACCCAAGCAACCTTTTCTTTGGGATTGGATTTCGACCAAGAAACTTCGTCATCGATTATGCAATGACCCAAAATCAATATTTGGGAAATACTCACCATTTTTCATTCGGATACTTATTTCAGAAAAAGTGAAAAAATGGTGGCTGACATATCTGATTCTCTTTCATTTATCCGTATTAAATGCACAAACATACAGGAAAGATGAAATCAACATCGAGAAGTTGATCGAGGAGCTTTTTGCAATGCAACAAGATGATGAAGATTACGAAAACATGTATGAAGGGCTCCTTCAGCTATTTCTCAATCCCATTCACCTCAACAAAACCAACCCTGAGGAATTAAAGTCCATCTACATTTTAAACCCTTACCAAATTCAGTCATTTTTTGAATATAGAAAAGCATTCGGTGAGTTGATATCAATATATGAACTGCAAGCCATTCCTGGATTTGATCTTCAAACCATCTACAAAATCATTCCATTTGTCACATTGGAAGATAGGTCAGAATCAAGCAATCGTCCACTTTGGGAAAGGATTACCAAAGAAAGAGATGCCCATTTTATTTTTAGGCAAAATAGGGTTTTGGAGACTAGAAGGGGATTTACTCCACCAGATACTTTAAGCAATGGCCGGTTGACTAGTCGGTATTTGGGAGATCCGAATAATCTTTATGCTCGATTTAGGATTCAGCACAGCAAGGATTTCAGCCTAGGGTTTACAATAGACAAAGACCCAGGAGAAGAGTTTGTCTGGGATCCAAGCACAAAAAGATATGGCTTCAATTTTTTGTCATATCATTTCACACTTTATAACCAGAAAAAATGGAAAACATTTACGATTGGAGATTTTCAAGCCCAATTTGGTCAAGGATTGGTATATGGGGCAGGTTTCTCGGTTGGTAAAGGTGCAGAAACTATCACAACAGTCCGAAGAAGCAGCATAGGCCTTAGGCCATATACTGGAGCTATGGAATTTGGTTTTTTCAGAGGTGTCGGAGCGACATACAAGCATAAAAACATTGAAACCACCTTGATCGCTTCCCTAGCTCCCCGCGATGGAAACGTCCAAGCAATCCTAGACACCTTAGAGCAAGATGATCTAGTCATCACCTCACTTCAGCTCTCAGGACTTCACCGAACCACTACCGAAATCGCCTACAAAGACCAAGTGAGAGAGCAAAACCTCGGAGGAAACATTCAATACACTCATCAAAACAAAAAACTACAGCTTGGAATAAATACTTTATTCACAAAATACAGTCAAAACTTTCAGAGAAATCCACAGATTTACAATCAATTTGAGTTCTCAGGGCAGGAGAATTATATCCAAAGCCTTTATTTTTCATACAATTTTCAGAACTATTATCTATTTGGAGAATCTGCCAGATCAAAAAGTGGTGGCTTTGGCTCCGTGCTCGGTCTGATGAGTAGTTTGGGGAAAAACATAGATTTCTCAATGCTTTGGAGAAAATTCGATCGGAACTTTCACACATTTTATGGAAATGCGTTCTCTGAAAATACCAGGCCAATCAATGAAAGAGGGATCTATTTGGGCTTAAATTTTCGTCCTAACATCAGATACAATTGGTCCATTTATTATGATCAGTTCAAGTTCCCTTGGATAAAATTCAGAACATACGCACCTTCCCAAGGTCATGAATGGCTGACAAGATTTACCTACAGACCATCAAAAGCCACCTTGCTTTTTTTTCAATTCAGAGAAGAATCCAAAGCAAGAAACGTCAGTGAAACAAGACCTTACCAGTCAACATACCAACTTAGCCAAGGAAAAAAGTGGAACTATGTGATCAACTTGGATTATAAGGTAAATGAAAATTGGAGTATAAAATCTAGGGTGATGGGAAGCAGGTTTGATTTTGACAACAAAATCACAAAAGGCTTTGCTATCAGTCAAGACCTGAATGCAGATTATCATAAATGGAGAATTTCTACCCGATTTGTCCTTTTCCAAACAGACAATTATGACAATCGGCAATATATCTACGAGCGGAATGTTCTTTGGGCGTTTTCAATACCTGCTCTTCAAGGACAGGGAATGCGCTACTACACCCTTGCGCAATATCGGGTGAGTCAAAAATTGACCATCTGGGCGAGATTTTCCAGAACAATCTATTCAGACAGGGAAAGAATAGGCTCTGGACTACAAACAATTGAGGGAAATAGGCAAACAGAGGCTATTTTTCAACTCAGATATCAATTTAACAGATAATTTCCATAATCGGTAAGTGAAGCATTTCTTCATTTTGTATCTTAACCTTTGAAAAATTGAAGTTTATGAAAAAAATCTATTTACTGATTCCCACATTGTTTTTCCTCCTCTTCAGCAGTTTTGCCCAGCAACTGGATCTTTCCAAACTGGATAAGAAAGAAGGTTTCTTTAATTTCTATTTGGACGATGACAAAGGGAAAATCTATTTGGAAATAGAAAAACTGGATCAAGAGTTTTTATATGTCAATTCTCTCCCTGCTGGAGTTGGCTCCAATGACATTGGGCTAGATCGTGGACAATTGGGCAGGACGAGAGTTGTAGAATTTAGAAAAGCTGGTAACAAGCTTCTATTAGTGCATATAAATTATGACTTTAGGGCATTCAGTCACAATCCAGATGAAGTAAAATCTGTCAAAGATGCTTTTGCAGAATCTGTCCTTTGGGGTTTTGAAATCAACAAAAAAGATGGTGAAAAATACATCGTAGATGCTACCAATTTCTACTTACAGGATGCACATCAAGTTGCAGAAAAACTTGGGTCAGCTAGACAGGGAACATATAGACTAGACAATTCCAGAAGTGCCATTCATGAACCAATGACAAAGAATTTCCCGCAAAATACAGAAGTGGAAGCTATCATTACAGTCACAGGAACACCAGCTGGAGGATATATTAGATCGGTAACCCCTTCTCCAGAAGCAGTCACCGTGAGGCAAAGACATTCATTCATCGAGCTTCCTGACGACCAATATAAACCAAGGGAATTTGATACAAGAGCGGGCTATTTCCACATCAACTACTTGGATTTCACCTCTGCTATAGGAGAACCAATGGAGAAAAAGTTTATTTCCCGTCACAGATTGGAAAAGAAAGATCCTTCTGCAGCACTTTCTGAGGCTGTGGAACCAATAGTCTATTATTTGGATAGAGGAACACCAGAACCTGTGCGAAGTGCTTTGATAGAAGGCGGAAATTGGTGGAATGAAGCCTTTGAGGCTGCTGGGTTCAAAGATGCCTTCAGGGTGGAATTGATGCCTGAAGGTGCCGACCCGATGGATGTTCGATACAATGTCATACAGTGGGTTCATCGATCCACCAGAGGCTGGTCTTATGGCTCGTCAGTGAGAGATCCGAGAACTGGAGAAATCCTCAAAGGACATGTCAGTTTGGGATCTTTGAGAGTTCGTCAGGATTATTTGATTGCTCAGGGACTTTTGCAGCCATTTGAGGATGGAAAACCAAAAGATCCAAAAATGTTGGAAATGGCATTGGCTAGATTGAGGCAGCTCTCTGCCCATGAAATCGGCCACACCATCGGATTGGCTCACAGCTATGCCTCCTCTCCTACCAACAGAGCTTCTGTGATGGATTACCCATACCCATACATCACCATGGATGATGATGGAAATCTGGACTTTTCCAAAGCTTATGATGACAAGATCGGGGATTGGGACAAATGGGCTATCCGATACGGCTACGACATCACCCCTGCAGATCAAGATGAAAAAGCCTATTTGAACAAATTGCTTGAAGATACTTATGCTGCTGGACATACTTTTATTTCCGATTCGGATTCTAGAAATGCAAGTGGTAGCCACCCACAAGCACACCTATGGGACAATGGCACATCTGCTACCGAAGAGCTTGAAAGAATGATGAAGATCAGGAAAGCAAAACTCAGAACATTTGGACTGAATACTATCGAAGAAAACACACCTGAAGCATTGACGGAAGAAGTCTTGGCTCCATTGTACTTGATGCATCGATACCAGGTAGAAGCAACTTCAAAGCTTATTGGAGGAATGGATTACACCTACAAAGTCAAAGGAGATAATCAAAGGAAACAAAGCAGGCTAGATGCCAAATCCCAAAAAGAGGCTCTTGGGGCACTTATCAATGTAATCAGTCCAGAAAATCTGGCATTACCGGATCACATCATCAATCTGATCCCTCCAAGACCAATGGGATACGGAAGAAATCGGGAAACCTTCCCATCTAGAACAGGTCCAAACTTTGACCCTATAGCTCCTGCGGAAAATGTGGTTGATATGACATTTGGGTTTCTTTTTGATGCCGCTCGGTCAAATAGAATTCTACAACAAAGTGCTTTTGATAGTACATTGCCAAGTTTAGCTGATTGTTTTGAATCAATCAGATCGAAGGTTTTTGGAAAGGAAGAGAGTAATGCATACCACCTTCAATTGAAACTGATGACCCAAAATAAGCTAATCGACCATTTGGTAAATCTCGCACAAGATTCAAGAGCAAATTCTTTGGTTAAAGCTGAAGCGAGGGCATTTCTCAAGGAGATCAACAGAAATGAATTGAGCTTATATAGTAGTAAAGACACTAAAAAAGGTAGTGATATTGACAACAATCATAAAATGTATTTAGCTGATAAAATCAATAAATTCTTAAACCTTCCAGAAATTATTAGTGCTCCAGTTGCAATCAGTACACCCGACGGAGCTCCGATTGGCTCTGACGATATGAATTGCGATTTCGAATATTGATTAAAAACTTCGAATAGCTCTCACCCAATACAAATTTGCCTTGTCTTGAGGAAATGAAAGTCCATTTCCAAAATCAAGAATAAATGCCTGTAAAGTAGGTTCATATTGAGAAGATGACCAATATGGTTCGTAAACTCCATTTCGCATATTCCCAATATGGCCTCTATTTTGAAACATAATCTCCAATTCATCTTTGCTTGGCAAGTACCAGTCTTCAAATCCACCAACACTTAACTCAGAACACAACCTAGCTGCATTGAACCCATCACAATATTCAAGAATTACATTCGTGTTATTTTTGCCCACACCAAAATGCGTAAAGTTTGCACCGGGAGCAACTCTATTTATGCATCCCCAAGGAGCTAAAACCGAAAAATCTTCTGGTGCCGCAATCAATCCATGCTTACCTGATTTGTCTAAATAGAAAACTTTCCCACCTTGGTATTCCATACCCAACTGAATAAAATCATTTCCCTCTTCACATGAGAAACAAAGAGCAATCATTATAATTGTTACGTATTTGACTATTGAATTCATGCCCCTAAATTAAAAACAACAAACTTTAAATTCATTAATTAATAGTTAATTATAGGTGTTTTTTACACATTTTTTTTATTTTTCCTAAAAATAAATTTCAGCATCTACTTTTAGCTTTTATTATTTCACGTGCGAAGCCACTATTTTGTAATTACTGACAGGATAGATCCTCGATATTTCAATTGTCAATTCTAATTTAAAATTGATGTTTTTATAGCGCTTGAGATTGGTTCATCTATTCATGCTGCATAAATGACAATCAAAATTCTAGACCGTAACCATACAAAAGATTAGTAAAAAAAAGACATAGCTTTTGTAGGCTAGATTGCTATCTAAGCTATGAAAAAGCAATAGAAGCGTAATCACTTCAAAAAAACGCAAGGGTAGGCGAAAATGAAACATTGCTCAAATTGTATTCTATATTTCTTCAAAATCAAAACCTACTTTTACTTAAATTAAAGTGCTAGATTTACTACATATGTAGCCTTTTTTTTCCATCAAAAGTCAATACAACCTTCAAATTAAGAACTGAATGTCATCAAATTACTGGAAATCTCTGAGTGTTTTAATTGCTATATTTATCCTTACGACCACGCAAATTTTTGCGCAAAACGTCGTAGTCTCAGGAATGATAAAGGATGAAAAGGACAAATCACCTTTAGCATATGTCAATATCATCGTGCTTTCTTCTGCAGACAGCAGTTTTATATCAGGGACTGTCTCTAGTGATGAAGGTAGATTTTCGCTTCCTGCCATCAAATCCGGTAAATACATTATCAATTATTCTTTTGTTGGTTATAGCTCAAAATCCAATTTTCTAGAAATAGGCCGCTTAAGTGATTACCTTGATTTGGGAAACATACTCCTTTCGGAAAACTCTGAGGAACTGCAAGAAGTGATCGTATCTGGTCAGAGAGAGGAAGTATCTTCAGCTTTAGACAAAAAAACCTTTACGTTGGAAGATAATATCAGTCAATTGGGAGGATCTGTACTACAATCGCTCCAAAACCTCCCTGGAATCACGATAGATCAGAATGGGACAGTATTTCTTCGTGGTAGTGACAAAGTAGCCATTCTTTTGGATGGAAAACAAACAGCAATCACTGGCATCGGCGCACAATCAGGTTTGGAAAATTTCCCTGCTTCATCTATTGAAAAAATAGAAATCATCAACAATCCATCATCCAAATTCGATGCTACAGGAAATGCAGGTGTGATCAATATTATTTTCAAAAAAGAAAAAGAAGAAGGTTGGAATGGAAAAGTAGGAATGATCGGTGGATTGGGAAATATGATAGAGAAAAGGGAAAGCTTAGCTGGCCTAAGAGACCAATATCGATTCACGCCAAAACTCAATCCATCTGCCTCTCTTAATTATAGAAAAGGCAACATTAATGTGTTTTTTCAAGGAGATGTACTTTGGCACAAACAAATGATGAAAAGCGAGTTTACAGACCGAGTCTTTGATGATGGCACACAAATTCGCCAACAATATATAGAGAACAGAACCCAACCGATTTATAACCTAAAAACTGGCTTTGATTGGAATCCAAACGAAAGGCACTCTATCACATTTTCCGGACTATTCAACTATAGGGAATATACAGACTTGGGCGATATTCTCTATGAAAATGCCGTGACAGATCAAAGGCAACGCTTGTGGCAATATTTTGAAAATGAAGTCAATCAAACTTTATTTGCTTCAATTACCCATCGATACAACTTCAAGCAGCCAGGACATCACCTTACTTCCGCTTTCAATTACTCTTTCCGAAGAAAAGATGAGGTATTTTTCTTTACCAATGAAGAATTGGACTTTGTAGGAACTGACACTACTGCCTTGATAGCAGATGAGAATATCTATGACCTTACTTTAGATTACCAAAAACCGCTTCGTGCTGGAAGAATGGAACTAGGAACAAAGCAAAGGGCGAGAGTTTTCCCAAACCTTATCACCTTCAGTCCAGGAAACAACTCAATATTAGATCCGGGACTTGCTGGAAGTGCTGAGTATCAAGAATGGCTATCGGCTGTCTATGGTAATTATATCCACGAAAAAAACAACTGGGAATTGGAAGCTGGACTAAGGGTGGAATATGTGAAAGTTGACTATTTGGTAGACCCAAACCATGCTGTTTTTGAAAGTGCAGGTTTTGATTATTTTGAACCATTCCCCAGCTTGAGAGCTACTTACAATATCAATCCACAAAGCAATTTCAGCGTTTTCTACAATCGTAGAGTGGATAGACCCGAAGAAAAAAACCTGAGGGCTTTCCCAACTTACGCAGATCCAGAAATCCTCAGCATTGGTAATCCTACACTGGTACCTCAATTTACCCAATCTGTCGAAGTAGGCTACAAACAATCCTATGACCTTGGATATTTCTATGGCGCTGTCTACCACAGGGCATCTACCAATATCCTGACGAGGATCACCACTGAAATCCCGGGGTCAAACAGATTGGTTACGATAGATCAAAATGCTGACCGAGGCTGGAACTCGGGAGTGGAGCTGGTACTTTCCCAAAAAATCGGAGAAAAATTCACCTTGAATGCAAATACGAATGTGTATCAAAATAGAATCGGTGCATTTTCGCTTGAAAATGCCTACCCGACTGATATCACATTCAGCAGAAATGAAGAAAGTGCAATTACAGGAAATGTAAAAATCAATGGCCTTTTCAAGCTTGCAAATAGCCTAAACATCCAGTTGAGTGCGATCTATCTCGCTCCTGATATCGTACCCCAAGGCAAAATCCTTGCACGCTATCATGTCGATGGTGGCGTCAACAAGAAAATCCAAGATGGAAATGGAGAACTTTTCTTCAATGCAAGTGACATCTTCAACACCCTGATCATCAGGTACCGATTGGAAGGAAATAATTTCACCCTAAGGTCAAATGATTATTTTGAAACACAGGTTTTCAGGTTTGGGTATAGCTATAGGTTTTAGTCAGCCTAGCAAATCTTATTATTCCAATAATCACAAGAAACCATCTTTGCTGTTTAAATAATTCTGTACTATTAATATTTCCTGTAATTTACTCTATAGTGAACAATCAGGAGAAATATAAGCATTACCTATCCATCCAGACCTTAGTCAATTTTCAGAAAAGTAATTTTTATCACAAATACCCTAATTGATTATCCCTATCATTGTAAAAGTAAACGAGATTAAACGTCTCATTTTGCTTTCTAAAGATTGAATAAAACAAAACATAAAAAATAAAAAGACATGTTTTTCGAATTAGTTTATGATAAGAGTTTGGCACAAGCCAGTTATGTAATAGGATGTCAAGCAGGTGGAATAGCTGCAGTAATCGATCCAAAAAGAGATGTTGACACTTACCTTCAGATTGCTAAAGCCAACAACATGAAGATCACCCATATCTTCGAAACACACATTCATGCAGATTTCCTGAGTGGTGCCAGAGAATTGGCTGAATTGACAGGTGCAGAAATGTACCTTTCTGACGAAGGGGATGAAAACTGGAAGTACGAATTCCCTCACAATAAAATCAAAGGTGGTGACAATATAAAATTGGGAAACTTGAATTTCGAAGTAATCCACACACCTGGACATACTCCTGAAAGTGTAAGCTTCCTACTGACAGATAAGCCTGCCTCGAGTGAACCTGTGATGTTATTTACGGGAGATTTTGTGTTCGTAGGTGATGTTGGAAGACCGGATTTACTCGAACAGGCAGCAGGCATAAAGGGTACACAGGATATAGGTGCGGCACAGATGTATGATTCTTTGCATGAATTTGCGAAGCTTGGAGACTTCATCCAAGTATGGCCGGGTCATGGTGCAGGTTCTGCCTGTGGTAAAGCTCTAGGGGCTGTCCCAAGTACAACAGTGGGATACGAGAAAATCAGAAACTGGGCATTACAACTTTTGAATGATAAAGTTGCTTTTAGCAAAGAACTCTTGGCAGATCAACCTGAACCACCAAGGTACTTTGCAATGATGAAAAAGCTGAATAAGGTCGATAGAAAACTTTTAACTGAAGTTCCTCAGGTAAAAAACCTTGGTAAGGCTGATTTTGATCAAGTAAAATCAGAAGGACTAAAAGTAATCGATACTAGACCATGGCAAGATTATGCTAAAGGATTCCTCAAAGGAACACTCAGCATCAGCAACAACAATTCCTTTTCATCTTGGATGGGCTGGTATTTGACTTATGAAGAGAACTTCGTGTTGATCGCAGAAGATGCACAGATAGAGGACTTGACTAGGAAATTGATGCGCATAGGTCTAGACAATTTAATCGGCTATATCACACCAAGTCAATTGGCAGAATTTGAAAGTGGAAATCTCTCAACATTTGAGCCAATTTCAAAAGAGGTAGTCAAGGCAGCTATAGAAAAAGGAGACACACAGATTGTAGATGTAAGAGGTGCCGCTGAGTTCAAAAAAGGACATATCGAAGGTGCAGAAAATCACTTCGTAGGTAAGCTTGACAAAAACTTAGACAAAATTTCCAAAGATAAGCCTGTGATCATCCACTGTCAAAGTGGAGCAAGAGCAGCTATCGCTTACTCTGTTTTAACTGCCAATGGATTTGATAATATTCAAAACTATTCGGGTGGTTGGGCTGATTGGAGCGCTTAAAAATTTGATTTAGATAGGTAAATTGGTTTGTTAAAATCCACCCTTGGTTTAGGGTGGATTTTTTTTGTTTTCTAAAAAACAATCTCGCATTTTGTTTTATACAAAAAACATTATGTGCTTTTGTTTTATCGGGAGAACAAAATGGAAAGGTTAATTGAATTTTTTAAGAGGAAACTGATAGCCACACCTCCAAAATTCAAAAGATATTTAAGTGACAAGATTGATTGGACATAAAGACTGATTGTGATATTAGGTCATAGAGGGACTGGGAAAACTACGCTTATGCTGCAACATATGCATGAAAGCCCTTTCAAACCACATCCCTTAAGTTTGGAGATTTGATATTGGATAGCAATTACGTTTTCGAACTTGGTGGCCCCACAAAAACCAAACACCAAATCGAAGGAATTCTAAACGCTTTTATTGCTGCAGATGGCATTAAAAGTGGCGCAGGAAGTAAAATTCCGCTTTGGTTATTCGGCTTTTTATATTAGGGAAGAACCTCAGGATTTTTATTGGTTCAAATTCTAGTTCTCATCTCTGGTAGCTTTGATCCAATGAAATATTTTATCTTCAAGATAATGTAGCAGTTTTACTTTTGGTCTTAAACTTCCTTTGGTAATAAATAATAACAGGAGTAAAAATCACAGTAGGCAATAGCCAAGCAATGAATACGGGGTCACTTTGCCAATTAATCAAAAGAAAAGCTGTGAAGGTAGCTATAAATGCGCCCATCATACGGCTGATGTGCATTCCTAGAAACCAATTTTTGGAAAATGTATGTAACTTATCACCTGCTTTAAAATCCATCCAAAGCATTGATAAAAGAAAAAATCCAAATACTGTAAATACAATCCCAAAGTCTCCTAAATCAGCTACGCCATTGATTCCAAAATAGATGATTGGTATCAAGATAGTAGCCAAAGCAACAATGCGAAAGAACAAGTCTAAATTTGAAAATTTTGGAAGCTTACTTTTTCTCAATTGTAGATACCTCCGTCCTGTCAGAGTCATATAAGTGCTAAATCCCCCAATCATCAACAGAAACATATTTCCTTTTGGAATTGCAATCACAAATGCTGTGGTACCTATACCTATCATACACCAATAATAAACGATTCCAGATACATTATGATTCTTGCCACCTTTGGGGAAGAAAATGGCCAAAACACCTGCCAGCAATGCTGTAAATCCAAAAGCTACATGAAAGTAAAGTGTGATTTTAAGTAAGTTTTCCATTTGATTTTTTTTATTTCAAATGTAGCTCAAACCTACCTTCATTGCACAAAATAGGGCTTTGTAGCAAGTTTAGGGATAAATGACAAAGCTATTCACTCAAAAATTCCTTGACTTTACTACCGAATTTGCGCGAAACTGGCACTATCATTTTCCCTTCATCCAAAAAAAGTTTATATCCTTGAGCATTTCCAGTAATGCGTTTGACTTGATGAATGTTCACCAAGTATGACCTATGGCATTGTATGATTCCAACATGACTCCATTGAGCGGCAATCTCCGAAAGCGTATTTCTGATCAATTGCTTTTTAATCCCCTCTTCACCTTGGAATACCACTTCCACATAATTGTCAGCGGATTGCATATAATACAATTGAGACAACTTGATTTCCATATCATCTTGGCCATATTGTGATTGTAAAATAATCGTAGAAGGATCATTTTTAGCAAATTCAAGGTTCGACTGTGAAATATTGCTCTCCATTACAGCCGCTGCTGTAGTGTACTTGTCATGCAGTTTGTTATACCTGTAAATCACTAGGAAAAACACAGGAAATACACCCACAGCAAAAGTGAAGGCGATGGATAATGAAAAGGAATGTAGTGTCAAAGTGACCCCACCTATACAAACAGTATAGATAAAATTTCCAAATGAAATCAATCCCAAAATACTCAGATTTTGTACGATTTCTTTCCCTGTGGTCCAGGTAGATTCATCAAAATAACTTGAAAAAAGCCACTTGACCCCACCATTAAAAAAGAGCATACACATAAAGGTGACAATACCATAGCCCGTGATCAAGGGAAATTTATAAGCTGTTGGGATCTGTTGCAGACCAAATGGTTGAAAAATCAATAAAAAGCTAGCAACAAAAAGACCAATCAGAAAAGCTAAACGAATTATACTTTTCCAATTGGTGGTTTCACAAGGATAAGGTTGCTTCAGAAAAGCCAGCATTTTTATTTCTTCTGATGTCTATCTATCAACACATCCATGACTTCATCAAGCTCGTAGCCTTTTGCTTCCAATAGCACTAAGTAGTGATAGAGTAAATCAGCTGCTTCTCCCATGAAAAGCTCTTTGTTGTCATCTTTAGCTTCGATCACAATCTCCACAGCTTCCTCCCCTACTTTTTGGGCTACTTTATTGATGCCTTTGGCAAAAAGAGATGCTGTGTAGGATTTGTCAGTAGGATTGTTTTTACGGTCTTTGATGATGGCTCTAAGTTCATCTATGAAGAAGGTCTTGCTTCTATTTTCTTCGGAAAAACAGGTATCGTCACCAGTATGACAAACAGGTCCAACTGGTCTGGCTTTGACCAAGACTGTATCATTGTCACAGTCCACAGTCAAGGAAACGACATTCAGGAAATTTCCTGAAGTTTCTCCCTTCGTCCAAAGTCTGTTTTTTGTTCTGGAGAAAAACGTTACTTTTTTGGTATCCAAAGTGATGTCCAAAGCTTCTTGGTTCATGTAGCCCAACATCAAAACTATGTTGGAGTCTGCATCTTGAATTACTGCAGGCACAAGGCCATCTACTTTTTCGAAATCTATTTTCAGTTTGTTCATTGTTATCTAGAATTCGACCCCATTAGGGTCGTAGGTTTAATGGGATTTGAATTTATTTACCACCGTGTTTCACACGGGGCTCCGCCACGGCGGACAAGTTACTCATGGTTAGACCCTGCCTACGTCAGGCAGGCCCATTCGGGGTTGATTACATCTTCGCTATCTCGTTTCTAACTTCTAGCTTCTCGCCTCTCTCTGTCTTGAGTCTTGCATCTTGTATCTCATGTCTCAAATCTCAAATCTCATTTTCTAACCGCAATATATTCACCGCTAAGATAGGCCTTCAATTCGGGAATTGGAATTTCTTTGAAATGGAAAATGCTTGCGGCCAAAGCAGCATCTGCTTTTCCAAAGGTAAATACATCCTTGAAATGTCCGATATTTCCTGCTCCTCCAGATGCAATTACCGGGATGGAAAGCATGCTGGATATTTCTGCGGTAATTTCGTTGGCAAAGCCTGCTTTTGTACCATCATGGTCCATGGAGGTCAAGAGAATTTCTCCAGCACCTCGTTCACAGACTTCTTGTGCCCAAGCTTGTGTTTGCAAGATAGTTGCTTTTCTTCCTCCATGTGTATGCACAAAGTCAATTCCATCGACATTTCTTGTATCTATAGCCACCACAATACATTGGCTCCCAAATTCAAGCGCCATTTCATTGATGATGTCTGGATTTTTTACTGCTGCGGAATTGATTGAAATTTTATCGGCCCCTGCGTTTAGCAAAATTTTCACATCCTCCACAGTTGAGATCCCTCCTCCCACGGTAAATGGTATATTGATGGCTTTCGCTACTTTGGTCACGAGCTCTGCCAAAGTTTTTCGCTTGTCCACAGTTGCAGTGATATCCAAAAACACCAATTCATCCGCACCTTCATCTGAATATATCTTAGCTAATTCTACAGGATCACCTGCATCTCTTAACTCCACAAAATTAACTCCTTTGACCGTACGGCCATCTTTGATATCTAGGCAGGGGATGATTCTTTTTGTCAGCATTTTGGATTGGGGAATTGAAAGATTTAAAATTAGAAGATTGTTGGAAAGTTTGAAAGTTGTAAGGTTGTAAGGTTAGCTTAAGCGAGATTGGAAGATTTTTAAATTATAAGAAGATAGGAATAATTAATCTTCTGCACTTCATAATTCATCGTTTGACATTCGATATTCGACATTTTTAATTTAGAATTTTGAACTCCGAATACTGAATCAAGAAGTAGTTTAATTGCCCCTTTAAGGTAGTTCTAGTCGTCTCTAGCTTCTCAAAAAGCAGCTAGCTCTTCAAGGCTGATTCTTCCTTCGTAGTAGGCTTTGCCGACTATGGCTCCGTACACACCTGTTTTTTGAAGTTCTTCGAGGTCTTTGACATTGGACACACCACCGCTTGCAATCAATTTGATATTTGGGATTTCTTGAAGGATCTCTTTGTACAAGTCCACTGATGGCCCCTGAAGCAAACCATCTTTGGCTACATCAGTACAGATCACGTAGCTGATCCCTTTGGCGTGATAATCCTTAATGAAGTCTATCAAATCCATGGATGTAGTTTCCTCCCAACCTGAAATAGCAATTTTCCTATTTTTTGCATCAGCTCCAAGGATGATTTTTTCTCCTCCATATTTTGCAATCCAAGATTCAAACATGCTTGGATTTTTCACTGCTATACTTCCTCCTGTCAACTGATACGCTCCCAACTCGAATGCCAAGGCTATATCTTCATCAGACTGTACACCTCCTCCAAAATCTACTTGAAGGGATGTGCCTGAAGTAACGGATTTTAAAACTTCTTTATTGATAATTTTCTTTGCTTTAGCACCATCCAAATCCACTAAATGTAACCTCTTGATTCCAGCATCCTCGAATCTTTTAGCCATTTCCAATGGGCTGTCATGGTATTCTTTCTTCTGATTGTAGTCGCCTTGGGTAAGCCGAACACATTTTCCGTCGATGATGTCTATTGCGGGTATGATATACATTTTAATTGTAGATTTTAGATTGGTGATTTTAGATTGGTGATTTTAGATTGGTAGATTTGAAAATTGGAAGAACTTGTCCGCCGTGGCGGATTTTAAAATTACAAGATTGTTGGAAGGTTGGAAAGTTTTAAGGTTGGGAGTCCTCCCCGCAATTCTGCGGGACAAGCTTCTCCCGAATGCTTTCGGGATCGAGGTGGCTTAGTCCTGTCTTGAATCTAGCTTTTTGTTTCTCGCTTCGCGTTTCTTGACACTTCGTCTCGCATCTCGTTTCTAGTCTCTCGCTTCTAGTCTCTCGCTTCTTTGTACTTATCACTTCGTACTTCCTACAAGCTAAGGAAATTCTTCAAGATCCTTTCTCCTACCAAGCCGCTCTTTTCGGGATGGGCTTGCATGGCGTAGAAGTTGTCTTTGTGCATCAACCCAGCAAATTCATGCACATAGTTAGTCGAAGCGATGGTATAATCACTAAGTTCACAGTAAAAGCTATGAACATAATATACAAAGGATTCATCACTGAGACCTTTGAGCAATGGGGTTTTGAGATCAAAGAGATTGTTCCAACCTACGTGGGGAACTTTGAAATCAGCTATATTTTCAGGTATGAACTTTTTGACTTTGACAGGAAACACACCCAAACATGCTGTGTCATTCTCTTCGGAATGCTCACAAAGCAATTGCTGCCCAAGACAAACACCAAAAAAGGGTTGTTTAAGATTTGGAATCAATTGGTCTAGCTGCTTTTCTTTCAGATATCTCATCGCTGTGCTTGCTTCTCCCTGACCGGGAAAGATAACTTTATCAGCTTTTGAGATTTGATCTAGGTCATCTGTCAAAATCGCTTCTGCACCAAGCCTTTCTAATGCGTAAAGAACAGATTGGACGTTGCCTGCATTGTATTTGATGACTGCTACTTGCATTTTGGATTTTAGATTTTAACCCCGATTGCTTTCGGGTAGATTTTAGATTTGGAAGATTCAAAATCCAAAACTGTTGCTCTTTAATTATAAGATTGCAAATTTAAAAATAAATCCCCCTGAACAATGTTTATTTAGAATTCTTATCAAAAAAATATATGAGTATCCGCAATGTTGCACGTTGGGTAAGAAGTAGCTTTGTAAGTTGCGAATACTCGTCATCAGACAATAGTTCACAGTCAACAGAAACACAAATCGATCCTCCAAAAATCTATTATTTGGCTACGCGCAAGAAAGCTGATACACATAAAAAAATATGAGTATCCGCAAAGCCGCAAGCTAAGCAAGGGGTACCACTCCCATGATGGAGCAAATTACGTTTAGAAACAGCGATAATATCAAGCCTGAATTTTACAATTCTTCAAAAACTTCTCTTGCGGGCAGAAACACTGATTCTTCCTCGAAGTCTAGCAGCCTTTTGATAGCCAACCTTCCCATCAAGTAGCTCAAAGTGGATTCGGCTCCTTGGTTGAGGTTGACATTGAATTCCTCTATCCCGTCATAACAGCCACCTGTACAGGGATTGTAAACTATTTGATTCAAATGGTTGTCTCCCAAAAACCAATTAAAGGCAGTTTTTGCTTTTTGACTGTAAGACTCAAGGCCAAAAACATGATAAAATTTTTCCAAAGCCATAATCGTATATGCTATATCAATAGGTTGCTCTCCTCCTACGGGAGCAAAAGATGTCTCGTTCCTTACATGCCAACCTTTGTTGGAAATGACTTTGATTTTTCCATCGATAAAGATCTTGGAAAGCAAAAACTCAAAGCTTTCTTTGGCAACCACTTTGAACAATTCGAAATTGGTACTTAGATAAGCACAAAGTAAAGCTTCTGGCAATAGGCTATTGCCATAAGTCAGATAACTTTCGAACCAATGCCAATCATTTGACTTTTCATGTGCATACATTTTCACCAATCTATTGCCAAGTCTTTGAATCAAAGATGTGTTTTCATTTTTGTTTTGATAATGCAATCCTTTGATGACAAATGCCATTGCACGGGTCGAGTGAATTTTATCTAAATGAGGCAGTGCTTTTTGAAGTATTTTTTCCGCTTCATCTACATATGTATCAGGCAAAATTTCATTGAGAGAAATGACATAGCCTAAAGCCCAAACAGCCCTTCCATTGCTATCTTCGAGGTTTTCTGGGTAATTTTGAAAAGAAAATTCTTCATTTACATTCACGTAATTCAAAAACTCTCCATTGAACTGCATGCAATATTTGACAAATTTTAAATATTTGTCAATCAATAAAAGGTCTTCTTCATTTTTGTAAAGTTGATAATGCTGACAGATGGCGATCAAAGCCCTAGCATTGTCATCCAAAGTATATCCCGATTCCAAATCAGGCGATGCGATTTTTGAAAATTGAATCATCCCAAAATCAGTAGTCATCTTTTTGATATGATCCAAATTGATTTTTGGCAAGGAATATTTAATCTCAATTTCGTTTTCAGTAAGATTTTTGAAAACCATAGTATGGGCAATTGCTGAATTTTGCCAAGCCGTAAATGCCATTTTGTGAAAACTATTAGAAGAAATCTCAGCTCTTAATTTTTCATTTCCCAAAAGAGAAATGACTGCTTTCGCCAATTGTTGAGGATTTTCAAAATCTACTATAAGCCCATTATTTCCACTTAAGACTTCTTTTGCATGGGGAATTGGGGTTGAAATTACAGGACTACCTGAGCTCACAGCATAAGAAAATGTACCGCTTACTGCTTGATTGGGGTCATTGGAAGTAAAGAGGTAAACATCAGTAAGTTGAAGATATTCCAATAAAATAGGTAAGGGCAAGTATTCATTAACAAACCTTACGTGCTTTTCAAGCTGTAATACTCTGACTATTTCATGCAATGAATCTCTATACTTTTCACCTTCTTCCTTTACAATGTTTGGATGTGTTTTGCCCAAAACCAAAAACAGCACATCGGGATGCTGCTGAATGATGCTTAGCAAGGCATTCAAGGTAGTTTCAATGCATTTGCTCTTCCCTAACAATCCAAAAGTTGAAAGTACTTTTTTGTCTTCAAGGTTATATTTCACCTTCAAACCATTACTTTCCAAAGGTGATAGCAAATGAGTTCCATGAGGAATAATGGTGATTTTTTCAGCTTCTAAATTGTATTCTTCTACCAAAATATCTCTAGCGCTCTGTGTCATTACTACAATTGAAGCGGCATTAGCAGCCATGTCTAGTACTTGACTTCTCATGTCTTCAGTCGGATTTGGAAGTACAGTATGAAAAACAAAAACTATTGGTTTTGAAATACTATAAATAAAAAGGTTAAAATCATTCAGTTCGGAAGCAAACAATCCAAACTCGTGCTGAATCACAATCAGCTTTACATTATAGTCTCTATTTAGATTGAAAGCAGTTTTTGCATAGGAATTTCTATTATCAGTATTCAATACAAATTTTGGCTTTTGTTCGTAGGTAAACTGCTCCTTAGCAGATTCCAAAGCACAGATTGAATATTTGAAGCTTTCTCCAAATTGGTTTTCAAGAGCCTGAACCAAATCTTGGGTATAAGTGGCTATTCCACATTGTCTTGGTGGAAAAGATGTGACAAATATGATTTCAGGAAGATTTGATCCGTTTTCGGTCAAAGTGATGTCTGTCAATGATAAAAATCCACCTTCTGAGTTGGGATATTTGAAATTAGAAAATTTCGGAAGAGATGAAATGAAATTTCTCATAAGGTTAGTGATTTCTTTGTTTTTGGATTATACTCAGCCAATTCTGCTAAAAGCTCCTTGAGGCTTACCGAGGCTACTGCTATTCGCTCATCAGCAGCCCCATAATAGATATAAAGATTATCTCCATCCAAAATAGCTCCTGTTGGGAAGCATACATTGTTTACTTCACCTGTAGTCTCCCACTCTTCTTCGGGGGAAAACAATGCATAAGGTAGTCTGGAAAGCTCTTTCCTTGGATCATCTAAGTCTAATAAAGCGACGCATGCAGCATATACATACCCACTTACTGAATCTTGAACACCATGATAGACCATCAGCCAGCCTGCTTCTGTTTCTATAGGTGGGCAACCTCCTCCGATATAACTTATTTCATGCTGATGTTTTGGAGCTAACAAAATGTGGTGTTCAAAATGGGAAAAATATTCTTGCCAAAACTCAACCGTAAGATCCTCCAATTTGTCCAACCCAACGACGATTTGGATATCTGGCTTGATCCTATGAAGAAAGCAAAATTTATCATTTATTTTTCTCGGGAAAAACATAAAATTTTTGTCCCAAACAAAAGCTGTTTGCTTCTGGCTTTTTTGTATTTTCTTATATTCGTTGAATCGAATGTATTTTTCATTTATAGCACATTCAAGATCCGTGAAATGTCTGAAATCTTCATATGTAAATTGAGGCAAAATGATCCCACGCTTTTCCCAATTCACTAAATCTGTAGAGGTCGCCAAGGCGCCCATTGCATTGACACCATCGTAGGCTGTGTAGGTGAGGTAGAAGATTCCTTCAATTTCAACTATTCGAGGATCTTCCAAGCCATGAAATTCATAATCAAACTGCGGGAGTAAAACTGGCTTTTCAGATCTACTTTCAATCACCGTAGGTGTCGAAAGCTTACAATAACCGATAGTCGAATAATTTCCCTTGGCTACTGCTCTGTAAAACAAATGAATGGTGCTTCCAACCTTGAATGCAGCAGGATTGAGCACACCTTCACTTTCAAAACCCTTGTCGGTTTTGTCAAGTATAATTCCATGCTTAATTACTTTTACCATATTTTAGTATTTGAAAGTACAATGTCCGTTTGGGTGTGCTATTTCTTAAAGTATGAAGCTATTCTTCGTAGCCACTTTTGATGACTGTAGTGATCATCTTGAATTGTTCGTTGGCTGTAAAACTGTGCTTGGAATGGGCAGGAATGACAATCCCCTCTCCCAAATTCAAATAGAACGTCTTATCCTCAATCTTCACCTCTGCAGTACCATCAATAATTTGAACATAAGTATCAAAAGGTGTTGTCTTTTCCCCTAGTTCCTCTCCTAATGCCATGGATGTAGCCGTTACATTGCCGGTGGTTTTTTTGATAATAGTTTTACTGACTACTGCATTGGGAATGTATTCTATAATCTCTATGATAATATGCACTTTGCCTTTTTCAAGTACTTCGGGATTTTTCATTGTTTTGATTTTTTGATGATTTGATATAGGTCTTTTGAGATGTTTTACATGAACATTTCGCTTTTTCACCTAATCTGTAAAAGATTGAATTAAACAGAAGCTTTCTTAATAAAATAGTTTACAATTAAAGCATCTCTATTGACACGTTGCTAAAATTCACTATTAAGGCAAAACCAAAAGGGAATGATATATAGCTATATCATAAAGGTCACCAATTAAGCTGCCGAAATCATTACATAATTAGAACAGAATCTTGTATAATTTAATGAAGGGAGGAGGGAAAAAAAATCTTATAGGTCCTCTAAGTTGAAACGCTGCCTTCTAGACAAAGACTTGAAAAATGTAGGTGTCAAACCCGTCACTTGCTTAAACTGTCTTGACAAATGAGAAACGCTATTGTAATGCATGAGGTAAGAAATTTCTGTCAGATTTAGCTCATCATAAATGATAAGTTCTTTGATTCGCTCTACCTTATGTATGATTATGAAATGTTCTATGGTAATGCCTTTGGTTTTGGAAAAAATCTCAGCGAGCTTGTGATAATCAAGCCCTAACTTCTCGCTCAAAAAAACGGAAAAATTCACTTTGGGCAATTCGTCAGAATAATGGACCATTTCGACTATTACATTTGTAATTTTTTCGATGAGCATAGCTCTCTTATCATCCATCAGTTCCAAGCCTGATTTATGCAAACCTTTTTTTAGCTTTTCTCTTTTTCCTGTTTTGTGCGGGTGTATTTTAGTTTAAAATTAAGTGTTTGAATTTCATTGCCTTAGATTGTTTGATTTTGTATTTTTGGGTGTCTCGGACTATTTTTAGTTTATGTTTGTAAGACGCAAAAAGAATTCCAGCGGTAGCTTTAGTGTACAGATTATCCAAAAAGTGGGAAGAATCAATAAAGTTGTCAAGTCATTAGGTAGTTCTTTTGACGAATCAGAGCTTATTATTCTTGAAAGGCAA
>NZ_JAKZGO010000014.1 GCF_022549785.1 Belliella alkalica | reverse complement strand
CTTAATTTTTCTCCCGAAGAAACCCCAGATCTACGCAGAAAGGACAAAAACTTATCTAAAACCAAAATCCAATTTAAAAATCTGCGAGCATCAGCGTAATCAGCGGGCCATAATCTTTCTCACGAAGAAACCCCAGATCTACGCAGAAAGGACAAAAACTTATCTAAAACCAAAATCCAACATAAAAATCTGCGACCATCAGCGTAATCAGCGGGCCTTAATTTTTCTCCCGAAGAAACCCCAGATCTACGCAGAAAGGACAAGAACTTGAATAAAATAAAAATCCAATTTAAAAATCTGCGAACATCAGCGTAATCAGCGGGCCATAATCTTTCTCCCGAAGAAACCCCAGATCTACGCAGAAAAATCAAAAACTCCTATAAACCCAAAAACCAACATAAAAATCTGCGACCATCAGCGTAATCAGCGGGCCTTAATTTTTCTCTCGCAGATACCACAGATCTACGCAGAAAAATCAAAAACTCCTATAAACCCAAAAACCAACATAAAAATCTGCGAACATCAGCGTAATCAGCGGGTCTTAATTTTTCTCCCGAAGAAACCCCAGATCTACGCAGAAAGGACAAAAACTTATCTAAAACCAAAATCCAATTTAAAAATCTGCGASCATCAGCGTAATCAGCGGGCCATAATCTTTCTCCCGAAGAAACCCCAGATCTACGCAGAAAGGACAAAAACTTATCTAAAACCAAAATCCAATTTAAAAATCTGCGAACATCAGCGTAATCAGCGGGCCTTAATTTTTCTCCCGAAGAAACCCCAGATCTACGCAGAAAGGACAAAAACTTATCTAAAACCAAAATCCAATTTAAAAATCTGCGACCATCAGCGTRATCAGCGGGCCATAATCTTTCTCCCGCAGATACCACGAACCTATGCAGAAAGGACAAAAACTTATCTAAAACCAAAATCCAATTTAAAAATCTGTGAACATCAGCGTAATCAGCGGACCATAATCTTTCTCCCGAAGAAACCACAGATCTACGCAGAAAAGACAAGAACTTGTATAAAACCAAAATCCAACATAAAACTCTTCGAACATCAGCGTAATCAGCGGACCATAATCTTTCTCCCGAAGAAACCCCAGATCTACGCAGAAAAATCAAAAACTTATCTAAAACCAAAATCCAATTTAAAAATCTGCGAGCATCAGCGTAATCAGCGGGTCATAATTTTTCTCCCGCAGATACCGCAGATTTACGCAGAAAGGACAAAAACTTGTATAAACCCAAAAACCAACATAAAAATCTGCGAACATCAGCGTAATCAGCGGGCCATAATTTTTCTCCCGAAGAAACCCCAGATCTACGCAGAAAGAACAAGAACTTATCTAAAACCAAAATCCAATTTAAAAATCTGCGACCATCAGCGTAATCAGCGGGTAATTAAAGCCAAAAAATCCATTAACTTTGAAGCTTGTAGAATGGAAAGATTAACAATGGATTACCTTAAAGGACTGAACCCCCCACAAAAAGAAGCTGTAGAACACACTGATGGGCCTGTGATGATCATCGCAGGTGCCGGATCAGGCAAAACACGGGTGCTTACATACCGTATTGCGCATTTGATCCATGCCAAAGGTGTTGACCCTTTCAACATTCTTTCATTGACTTTTACCAACAAGGCTGCGGCAGAAATGAAGGGTCGGATTGAAAGGCTTATAGGTCTAGAAGCTCGAAATACCTGGATGGGAACTTTTCACTCTACTTTTGCCAAAATACTCCGTGTCGAGGCCGAAAAACTCGGTTACCCTTCCAATTTCACTATTTACGACTCTGATGATAGCAAATCGCTCATCCGCTCTATCGTACGAGAAATGAAGCTCGATGATAAGGTCTACAAGGCAAACACCGTACTTTCTAGAATTTCAGGCGCCAAAAACAGGTTAATTTCGTGGGAAACTTACCTCACTGATCCCTACATCAAGGCAGATGATGATGCAGCGATGAAACCAAAGATGGGGGAAATCTACAAAACCTACCAAAAACGACTCTTCAAATCCTCTGCAATGGATTTTGATGATTTGCTATTCAACACAAACGTACTCTTCAGAGATCATCTTGATGTCTTGAACAAATATCAGCAACGCTTCAAATACGTGATGGTAGATGAGTTTCAAGATACCAACCTTTCACAATATCTCATTACCAAAAAACTGGCTGCGGTTCACCAAAATATTTGTGTTGTTGGCGATGATGCACAAAGTATCTATGCTTTCCGCGGTGCGGATATCCAAAACATCCTGAATTTCGAAAAAGATTACCCTGACCTTTTTGTAGTCAAACTCGAACAAAACTATAGATCGACCAAAAACATCGTACAGGCAGCCAACAGCATCATTGCCAAAAACAAAGCGCAGCTCAAAAAGAATGTCTGGACACAAAATGATGAAGGCGACATGATCGAACTCATAAAGGCAAGTTCAGACAGTGAAGAAGGAAGAGTAGTGGCAACAACGATTTTTGAGGAGAAAAATAACAAAAAACTGAACAACAGTGATTTTGCCATCCTATATAGAACCAACTCTCAATCAAGATCCATGGAGGAAGCTTTGAGAAAAATGAACATCACTTACAAAATTGTCGGTGGTTTGTCATTCTACCAAAGAAAAGAGATCAAAGATTTGATGGCCTATATGCGCTTTGTGGTCAATAGGGACGATGAAGAAGCTTTCAAAAGGATCATCAATTATCCAAAAAGGGGTATTGGTGATACCACTGTAGAAAAAATGCTTGTCGCTGCTTATGAGCATGACATTCCCCTTTGGGAAGTGATGATAAATGCCAACAGTTTCTTGTCGGGACGAGCTTCCAATGCCGTGGAAGACTTTACGACAATGATCAAAAGCTTTAGTATTGAAGTCGAACGGAAAGATGCATTTGAAGCTGCCTCATCTATCTCCAAACAGTCTGGACTGCTTAGAGATCTGTACGAGGATAAGACTATTGAAGGCCTCAATCGATATGAAAACGTCCAAGAATTGCTCAATGCGATCAAAGAATATGTTGACAATCCGGAAAATGAGGACAAATCTTTGGGAGCTTTTCTTCAGGAAATAGCCCTATTGACTGACAATGATAGAGACAAAGACACTACAGATTCTGTGACCCTGATGAGTATTCACGCATCAAAAGGACTAGAATTTAAACAAGTATTTGTCGTAGGAATGGAAGAAGATCTTTTTCCTTCCCAAATGATGATGCAAAGCCGTGAGGATCTAGAAGAAGAAAGGCGACTATTTTATGTAGCATCTACCAGAGCTATGGACAAACTTTACCTGACATATGCCTTGACAAGGTATCGCTATGGGAGACTTTTGAACTGTGAGCCCAGTAGGTTTCTTGAAGAAGTGGATCCTGAGTGTATCCGCGTCAATAAGCGTATGACAGCTTCGCCGGCAGGTGCATTGCGAAATGAAGGTAGTGAAGGAAGAAATGGATTTATTGGTATCAAAAAAAATCCATCCATGCGACCACAAACTACCGCTAAAGTTCATACCCCAAGCCCTGATTTCAAGCCTTCAAATACCAACAATCTTGGTGAAGGTATGAAAGTAGAGCATCCAAAATTCGGTTTTGGCAAGGTTTTGAAGATAGAGGTAGAAGGAATCAATAAAAAAGCAACGATACAATTCGAGAATTTTGGAGAAAAGACTTTATTACTTAGCTTTGCAAAGCTTCGAATAATGGAATAATTGGTACTTTCTCAATTATTATCATTTAATTGCAGATGATTCGTTATAGATTTGAAAGACAGAGATTAAATTATCAAAATTTGATCAATGCAAATCATCAATATATGAATGCAGTATAGCAAATAAAGTTGCTAAAAGCATATAATTAAGTCAGGCCTGATATTGTGAGATTTTTTGTAACTTCATCACGATATTATGAATGGTACTGATCATGAATAATTTAGAAGAAAATAAACATACAGTCATTTTGAAAGAATACGGAAAAAATATCCAAAGGCTAGTCATGCATGTGACTGGCATTGAGGATCGTGAAAGGCGAACACAAAGTGCCTACACACTTGTTGAAATTATCAAGCAACTGAACCCCAACCTCAAGCTGGAAAGTGACCAAAAACTTTGGGATGATTTGTATATCATGTCAGACTTCACCTTAGAAGTAGATGGCCCTTACCCCATGCCCGAGAAAGAATTGTTAGGCAAAAAGCCACTTCCTATCGGATACCCAATTGGTGAAGTGAAATTCAAGCACTACGGCAGAAACATTGAAAAGCTCATCGAAAAAGCGGTAGAAATCGAAGACGATGAAGAACAGGAAGCTGCAATCATCTACATTGGACAGTTGATGAGGAGTTTTCATTCGACGTGGAACAGAGACAACTTTGATGATCAGATCATTTTGGATGATATCAAAACACTCTCCAAAGGAAAATTACACATAGACCTGGAAAAGGTGAAGGAAATGGGACTTTTCGAAACCAATACAAGAAGAGATTTCAAAATCCCAATCGAGGCGGAAAATTCAGGAAGCAACCGCAGAAACTTCAGCGGAAACAATAGAAGAAGAAATAACAATAACGGCGGTCATTCCAAAAAACGTAGATAAATGTCTTCATTCAGAGTAAAAGGTGGGTTGAAACTAAAAGGAGAAATCACACCTCAAGGAGCTAAAAACGAAGCGCTTCAAATTCTTTGCGCAGTGTTACTTTCTCCAGAAAAAATCACCATCAATAAAATCCCCAACATCCGCGATGTAAACAAGCTAATCGAATTGCTTGGGGATATGGGTGTGAAAGTGGAAAAAATCGGTCCAGAATCTTACACTTTCCAAGCTGATCAGATTGACTTGAAATATTTGGACACAGAAGACTTTTTGAAAAAAGCTTCTTCGCTTAGAGGATCAGTAATGATATTAGGCCCCCTTTTGGCAAGGTTTGGGACAGGTAAGCTTTCAAAACCAGGAGGAGATAAGATCGGAAGAAGGAGGATGGATACCCATTTTACGGGCTTTCAGAAACTTGGAGCAGAGTTTCGATATGACAATAAAAGGGAAATCTACCATATCGATGGCAAAAACCTCAAAGGGGCTTACATGCTTCTCGACGAAGCTTCTGTAACAGGTACAGCAAATATCGTCATGGCAGCAGTTTTGGCAGAGGGAAAAACTACCATCTATAATGCCGCATGCGAACCATACTTGCAACAGCTTTGTGAAATGCTCAATAGAATGGGAGCTAAGATTTCTGGAATTGGTTCTAACTTATTGAACATAGAAGGTGTGAAGTCACTCAAAGGAACCGAGCACACATTACTTCCAGATATGATTGAGATTGGGTCATTTATCGGCCTTGCTGCTATGACCCAATCAGAAATCACCATCAAAGATGCGCAAATCCATAGATTGGGGATTATCCCAGATACATTCAGAAGGATGGGGATCAATTTGGAATTCCGAGGCGATGATATTCACATCCCGGCACAGAAACACTATGAAATCGATACTTTTATTGATGGGTCTATTCTGACAGTTGCAGATGCAATTTGGCCTGGATTTACTCCTGACCTATTGAGTATCATTTTGGTAACTGCGACACAAGCTAAAGGAACCGTCTTGGTTCACCAAAAGATGTTTGAAAGCAGATTATTCTTCGTAGATAAACTGATAGACATGGGGGCTCAAATCATACTTTGTGATCCACATAGAGCAACAGTAATTGGTCTTGACAGAAAATATGCATTGAGAGGCATTCGCATGACTTCTCCTGACATCAGAGCGGGTGTAGCATTGTTAATTGCTGCACTTTCTGCTGAAGGAACTTCTGTCATAGATAATATTGAGCAAATCGATCGTGGATACCAATATATAGATCAGCGATTGAATGCACTTGGAGCAGATATCGTAAGGATAGATTAAGCTCAAAAAGATATTTTCTGACATAACGATATAGCAATATCACAATGACCATCAGCATTTATTTGCTGATGGTTCTTTTTTTAACTGTAGAATCGATTAAATTGTACTTTCAATCACTTATCTTCCTCATTATGAAACTGCAAACATTCTTGATTTCCGCTTTAATCTGTATAGCTATTCTTGCTTGCTCCACACAAAAAGAAGAACTTAGCACACCTCAAAAAGTTGCTAAAGCCTATGGATTTGACAATTTCGAAAAGATCAATTCCATTGCATACACTTGGAATGTCCAAGCGGGAGATTTAGTTCGAACTAGAGATTGGAAATGGAACATCCAAGAGCGTACTGTTTATTTTGCTGATGCTGACACAAGCTACACTTACAGCCTTGATCTTCCACAAGAAGAATTGCCAAAAGCAGATGCAGGGTTTATCAATGACAAGTATTGGTTGATGTACCCATTCCAACTGATGTGGGACTCGGGATATACCTATGAAGAATCCAAAGATGTCCCTTCCCCTATTTCTGGAGAAGTCAGCACCAAACTTACCATTGTTTACAACAATGAAGATGGATATACTCCAGGAGATGCTTATGACCTTTATTTAGACGAAACTTTCATGATCCGAGAATGGGTATTTCGAAAAGGAAATGGAACAGAAGGAAGGGCATTCACTTGGGAAACTGAGCAAACTTTTGAAGGTGTCACTTTCGCTACAGAGCATTACAATGATCAAGGAGTGAAATTCATTTGGTTTACAAATATTGAGGTCAAATAGATATGAAGAAGCTAATTATTGTCTTTTTACTTTCGATTTCTTTTCAGATTTCGGCCCAACAGCTCAGTAAAGTAGAACAAAAACTTATTGAAGCGATTGAAAAAAATTATAATGAAACTATCAAACTTTTAGAGGAAACAGTAAATATTAACTCTGGGACATTCAACCTCAAGGGAGTACGAGAAGTTGCCAAAGTCTATGAAAGGGAATTTGCTAAAATCGGTTTTCAAATAGAATGGATCACTTTGCCAGATTCACTACAGAGAGCTGGACATTTTGTGGCTAGCAGAAAAGGAAACAAAGGCAAAAAACTCTTCTTTATTGGCCATTTGGATACTGTTTTTGAAAAAGACATGCCATTTTATCCCTTTTCCATCATAGATGAAAATACGGCAAAAGGACAAGGAGTAAATGATATGAAAGGTGGTAATGCGATGATTTTCGCAAGCTTGAAGGCATTGCATGACATGGGTTTATTGGAAGACCGAACCATTACAGTCTATTTCACAGGAGATGAGGAAAATTCCGGAAAACCAAGTTGGGTAAGCAGGTTGGATTTTGTAGAAAGAGCTAAGCGGCATGACATTGCATTGGGTTATGAAACTGCTCAAGGATTCAATATCGCTACAGTTGCCCGAAGAGGTGCTTCAGGCTGGACATTGAAGACTACTGGCAAACAAGTGCATTCATCTGGAGTATTTGGAGGTAATGCTGGTTATGGAGCAATCTTTGAAGCCTCTCGAATCCTAAATGATTTCAGAGTACAGTTGGCAGATGAACAGTATTTGACATTCAACCCCGGACAAATCATTGGGGGCTCAGACGTGCTTTATGACCCAGTAAGCGGAAAAGGTGAAGCCCTAGGGAAAACCAACATCATATCAAGAGAAGCTTTTGTCACAGGAGATTTAAGATTTTTGGGTGAAGAACAGAAAGAAACTGCACGAGAAAAGATGAGACAAATTGTTTCTCAAAACTTGAATGGCACTACAGCTGAAATTGAATTTGAAGACGGAATTCCTTCAATGCCTCCCACAGAAGGAAACATGGCACTGGTCAACATTCTCAACAAAGTAAGTACTGACATGGGATTTGGTGAAGTAAAAGCTGGAGATCCAGGCTCAAGAGGAGCAGGTGATATTTCTTATGTGGCTGATTATTTAGATTGCATTGATGGCATTGGAGCTTCAGGCACCGGCGCACATTCACCCGCCGAAACGATAAATTTGAAACAGTACCCTGACTTGATCAAAAGAAGTACTTTGTTTGTGTATAGACTCTTGAAGTAGCTCAAAACTAATATTGGCTCTACTTAAAAAATTGAATTATTATTTTACACATACCCTAAAAATTTACGCTATGGAGCAATAGTTATCAGTCGATTAGGGATTGGTACATCAAATGATTTTATATATTTTAATTTGCTCCCTTAGTGCAAAAAGAAGTGTTTTAACTAATTTGAATCACGATATTTTTCTATTAAAAAATAATTCGTTTGAAAAAGAAATTTTTATTCTATATTTCACCAAAATTCTAAAATCCAATCAATGAAAAAACTTCTAATTCTCTTGGCATTTGTGCCATTGGTTTCTTTTGGTCAATTCTCAAAAGGGACAAAAATGATAGGTGGAAATGCTTCCTATTTCTCCTCAAAAACCGAAATCGGTTTTCTTTCTGAGCCTGCTCGTTCCGTATTTTCAATGAATGGTCATCTAGGATTCTTTGTCAGTGAAAGTCTAGTGGTCGGACCAAAAATTAATGTTTCACGAGCAAAATACCCTTTCCTAAACCCGTCAACAAATCAATTCTTTTTCACCGAATTAAACGGAATTTCAGGAGGCCTTTTTGTGAGGAAATTCTTTCAGCTTAACGAATCATTCTACTTTAGTCTAGAAGGAAGTGGAATGATAGGAAAGACATCTAGAGCTTCTGGAATACCTACTGTTGAAACGAGTGAAACACAATATCGCATAGCTATCACTCCCGCATTCACATTTATGCCAAACAAAAAATGGGGCATTGAAGCTGGAGTTGGTGAATTAAGTTATAATTCTAAATGGAGCAACATAGAAAACAGTGATTTTAGAGCAAATCTAGGACAAGTGAATTTAGGTATAAATTATTTTTTTGGAAGGTAAAGAGCAAAAATTTTAACTTTTCATCTTCCTAAAATAACTTACTCGAAGTAAACATATTAAACAGTAAGAATACTATCAGCTAATAAATAACACATTCTTTTTACCTTGAAACAAAGAGGTAAGAGATAGACAAAAGCCCCTTCTCTTACCTCTTTATTCATAAATATTGGGTTACAAAATTTTACTCGCGCTAATATTTTTTATATTTGGAAATATGAAAATTTCCCCAAATAAACCCATCATTGTTTTATTCATGCTTTTCGGGATGATAAGTTGTGATCACCCAAACCAACAAAAGGAACAAAAATTGCAAATGGAACAGAACAACAAAGTAGTAGTCTATCAAGTTTTTACACGTCTTTTTGGAAACACAAATACCACCAACAAACCTTGGGGTACTCTTGAAGAAAATGGAATTGGCAAATTTTCTGATTTTTCAGATAACGCACTTCGAGAAATCAAAGGTTTAGGGGTGACGCACATTTGGTACACCGGAATTCCGCATCATGCTATAATTAGGGAATACACAGCATATGGGATATCCAATGATGACCCAGATGTAGTCAAAGGACGTGCTGGTTCGCCTTACGCAGTAAAGGATTATTATAATGTTAATCCCGATTTGGCAGATGATCCCTCCAAGAGAATGGAAGAGTTTGAAGCTTTGATCCAAAGAACACACCAAAATGACTTGAAAGTCATCATCGACATTGTACCCAATCATGTAGCACGAAGATACGAGGGAAAAAACAACCCTGAAGGCATCAAGGATTTTGGAGCGGATGACGATACGAATGTCGAATACAAAAGAGATAATAATTTTTACTACATCCCCGGCAAATCATTTGAAGTTCCGATTGCTCAGAATGAATATCGTCCATTAGGAGGAGAGAAACATCCCCTTTCTGATGGAATATTTGAAGAAAATCCTGCGAAATGGACTGGAAATGGTTCTCGTGAGGCAAGACCTGATTTCAACGACTGGTACGAAACTGTCAAAATAAATTATGGTATCAAACCAGATGGAAGCAAAGATTTTGAAGAATTACCACTTCATTTCAGAGAGGAAGACTACAAAGCCCATTTTGAGTTTTGGAAAAACAAAGAGGTGCCTGATTCTTGGAAGAAATTCAAAGACATTGCTTTATTTTGGACGAAAAAAGGTGTCGATGGATTTAGGTTTGACATGGCGGAGATGGTACCAGTTGAATTCTGGAGTTATATGAATTCAGCCATCAAAATGGAAAATCCTGATGCTTTCCTCCTTGCTGAGATCTACAATCCAAGAGAGTATAGAAACTATATTCAACTAGGGAAGATGGATTATCTCTACGACAAAGTAGAACTGTATGATACTTTGAAAAACATCATGCAAGGCAGAGGTTCCACAGACAACTTGATCCAAATTCAGCATGGACTTTCAGATATCAGCCAACACATGTTGCATTTCTTGGAGAACCATGACGAGCAAAGGATCGCCAGTCCTGAATTTGCCGGCAAAGCAGAAATCGCCAAGCCAGCGGCGGTGCTTTCTGCTACAATAGATCAGGCACCTATGATGATTTACTTTGGTCAAGAGGTTGGCGAACCAGGTGCTGAAAATGCTGGTTTTGGAAGTCCAAGTAGGACATCGATTTTCGATTATATTGGTGTCCCACACCATCAGCGTTGGATGAATAACGGGAAATTTGATGGAGGGCAGCTTAGCGCTGCTGAAAAAAACCTGAGAGACTTCTACAAACGTTTGCTCAATTTCACAGTAAAAAGTCCTGCCTTGGCTGGAAACTATGCTGAGATCCATTCCTTCAACAGAGGAAATACAGAATGGTATAATGATAGGGTGTTTTCTTATATAAGATGGTCACAGGATCAAAAGCTCATCATCATCACCAATTTTGACAAAAATGATTCATTTGGGTTTGATTTGCAATTACCTGCAAGTATGGTGACAGCCTGGGGAATGAAGGATGGGGAATATGAATTAGAAGAAAAGTTATATGGAAAAGTCAATGCTAAACTTTATGTTGCTCAAGGTCAAGCAAAAGTCAGGGTAGATTTGGAGCCTTTGGAGAGTTGGATTTTGGAGATCAAGTGAGTTGAAAGTTGAATAAGTTATTGATTAATTGGTTAATTGAATTGAGATTTAAAAGCCCTTTAAGGGGAGCTTTTTTCTATTTATTCTAAAAACATAAATGCAGAATTATTTGGCTAAAGCCTAGATAAAATCATTGACCTAATTCCCTCCAGCTAAAGCAGGAGGCAATTGAAGAAGTATGTGATATTCAATTGGGATGTGGTTTTGGCTATAGACCTGCTTTAATTTAAATGATTTGGCTTAAGCCTTAATCAAAATTATGACTTTCACTTCAGCCAACTAATGCAGGAGAAAATTGAAGAAACAGGCATTATTCAATTGGGATGTGGCTTTAGCCCATCCTTATGAGGAATCGTAATTTAAAGAGGCTTTAGCCAAAATATTTTGATCCAACAAATGTGTGAAAGAAGAAATTTGTGCCTTTAAAAGTACACTTTATCATAAAAACTGTACTTTCTGAGATACATCTCCAAAGTGTAAAATATTCCTGATTCTAGAATAATTTAGATACTCCAATAAAAAAGCCTTAGCTGAATAGCTAAGGCTTTTTTTATAATTATATACTGACAATGTCACCTATCTAAAATAGATATAATTTACTTGTATCAATCAATAACTTTTATACATAATTGTTCAACATCACTGGCATCACCAACATCAAGATGTCTTCGTTGTCTGATTTGTCAGAAGGAACGATCAAACCTGCTCTGTTTGGAGCTGAGAATTGAAGTGTAACTTGCTTAGAAGAAATGTTGTTGAGCATTTCTACCAAAAACTTCGCATTGAATCCAATTTCAATATCCTCGCCATCGTGCTCACAAGACAATCTTTCGTTTGCTTCGTTAGAGAAGTCCAAATCTTCAGCAGAAATCTGCAATTCGCTTCCAGCCAATTTTAACCTTACCTGATGGGTAGTTTTGTTTGCATAGATAGCTATCCTTCTCAAAGAACTCAAGAACTCAATTCTATCGATAGTCATGTGGTTTGGATTATCCACAGGAATTACATTTTCATAATCAGGGAAGCGCTCATCGATCAATCTACAGATCATCTTGATACTACCAAAATTGAAATATGCATTGGAACTGTTGAATTCTACAGTCACTGGGACATTTTCAGAAGGAAGTGTAGATTTCAATAGGTTAAGAGCCTTTCTTGGGATGATAATGCTTGCAGCATCTGGGGAAGCGATATCCACCCTTCTGTATCTGATCAATCTGTGACCATCCGTAGCAACAAAAGTAGCATTGGTGCTGCTTAAGTTGATATAAACACCCGTCATAGCCGGTCTCAGTTCATCATTACTTGTTGCAAAAATAGTATTGCTGATAGCACTGCTTAGAACCTCAGTGGACATATCTACAGTAGTAGCATTGCTTACTGTTGCGATTTTCGGGAAATCAGTAGCGTTTTCACCTGCCAATTTATACCTACCATTATCAGAGCTGATCTCAATACTGTAGGTATCATGGTCAATGCTAAAAGTAACAGGTTGCTCAGGTAAGTTCTTCAGCGTTTCTATCAAAATCTTCGCTGGCACAGCAATGTTCCCATCTTCTTTCGCCTCCACGTCAATTTCAGTCATCATGGAAGTTTGCAGATCAGAGGCAGTTACGGTCAATTTCCCTTCTTTGATTTCAAAAAGAAAATTCTCCAAAATAGGTACCACAGGATTGGTAGTCACTACCCCGTTGATCGCTGAAAGCTGCTTTAAAAGCGCAGAAGAAGAAACAATAAATTTCATATCGATTAGCTTATTTTATGTCGAAATATTATAACAGGGTAAATTTAGAAATAAAATCATAAACACAGCCAATGACTTGGATTTTCATTGAAAAAAAGTGTTTTTTTAGATATGAGACATGAGACTCAAGACATGAGATATGAGACATGACACTACGTTGTGAGACTTAATACTTGACAAAAAAATGAGAATATGCCCTGAAAGGGCAACTGACACTAACATTGGGTTTCAACCCAATGCAATAGTAAATGTATGATTCACTTTTGCCCTGAAGGGGCAATTGAATACCTGAAGAGAATAAAGAGAAATCAATAAAAAAAGTATCAACTATTTTCAAGACTTCACACGGAGGACAGATCAATAGCCCTAAAATGATTAACCTTTTTGTGAATGAGAATTCGACCTTTTCAGGATCGGAAGTTGGTGGGGTCTTTGTCATTGTTTTCCTCGGGTTTCACCCGAGGCTATTGAGAGGTTTGACCACTTCGTGGTCGGTGGATCGTATAAAAACCAATTTATCTAACGACTGTGAAGCCGTCAAATTTTTCAATATTTCAATTTTATAATCTGACAATCAAAACAAACGATTCATCTTTTTCCCTTTGCACCTCTCCTACCTTTGCGAGAAAACATCCACACCAACGAAAGTAATCCCATCAAAACCACAGGCAAAACTACATTGATTACTTGCCATTTTACTTTTTCTTGGCTGACTTTTACTTTGTTTAGCGGTCTGATCTGGTATTGTTTGGTTCTAGTGGAAATGATTCCATCTGGCTCGACTAGGTACGTAATCATGTTTTGAAGCAACAAGCGATTGGCGTATTGCACATCTGAGAAAGGATCGATACCCAAAGGTAATGGTTCCCCACTGCGAGGATCTATTGAGCTCTCGAAAAGACCTCCTGTTCCGGCAACTAAAACCCTTCCTTCTTTTCCTGATTCCAAAAAGCTTTCTTTCGAAACTCCATCAGGCAAAAATCTATTTTTGAATAAAGAAGTGAACTCTCCCTCCAATAAGTAAAGTAAAGGCAAATTACTTAGCCCAAAAGACTCCAAATCTGGACCATTTTCCATATCCTGAAAAGCAATCCTTACAGGAGCTGAAAGTTTCTTCACAAAATCGGAACCGAAGATCAAAGGTGTTTTTCGAATACCATCAGCTTTGACAGTATCCAAGCTGGAGGTAAACCTAAAAATAACTTGATCCAAACCTTTGGTCACAGGATGCTTAGCCATTCTTCCAGCTGAAATATAGAAAGGCCATGGCAAAGGAACCAACTGCTGCTGATCACCAAAATTTCCTGCCATCACAGGATGATATCCAAAATTCATATCTTGGACAAAATCCTTGTTTACCCTAATTCCATACCTAAAGAGCATCTGATTCAAGCCATTTTCGAATGGCATCGCAACTGTTCCTTCCCCACCAGCTTCATCTATTTCATAAGCCAATGCATTTGGCAAAACAATAAGATTCCCTCCTTTCATCAAGTATTGATCTACGAGATAAATCTCCCTTTCGTCATAGGCTTCTTTTGGTCCGGAAATAATCAAAACATCAAAAGGATCCAAATCTTCTACTTTCTGGGCTTGTTCTAGGGGAATTTTGAACACCTCAAAATCTTCAACCAAAGCCTCCACTATTCCAAACCCATCATCTCCTTCCAGCTCACCATTACCCATTAGCATTCCGACTGCAAATTGTTGCTTGCTGACAAGTTTACGGATCGTATTGATCAACTCATATTCAAGGTTTTCGACAGAGTTATTCAAAATCTCATCAGGTGACATTCCTTTTTCACCTCTTAAGATCAAAGCTCCTATTTCATACTCTGCATCTTTGACAAGTACTCCTGGGAAAATCATTTTTGTCTTTTGACCCCCATCTTCTGTGACAAACAAATTGGTGGGTTGTATTCCATATTCTGTCAATGCCACTACAAAATCCTCCTGTTCTGCCTGAGGCAAAGTCAAAGGATCTAAATAGTAAAAACTAATTTTCTGAGAACTGTAGGCATTGAATGTTCTAACTGTTTGCTCGATCGATCTTTGCAATCTTCGCATCCCTCCAGGCAGGTTACCTGAGAGTAAAATTTCTACTTCGAGAGGATCTTCCAAGTTCTCCAATACCTCAATTGTTGCAGGGTGTAGCGAATATCTTTTTTCTTCTGTCAAGTCAATTCTAAAATCAATCAGACTGAAAAGCACATTGATGACAACGATGGTCAGGAGGATGACACCGAGTATTTTGAGGATTTGCTTGCTGCTCTTATTTTTCATTTTCTTCGGATCAAAATAACAGTCAAACCTAACATCAATATCATGATGGAGAGAAAATAAGCTACATTTTGCGCTTCTATCACTCCCCTACTCATACTTTCATAGTGGTAACTTAAACTCAACTCCTCCAGCAAAAGTGCAAAGGAAGACATCACTTGCAGCTGAACCAATGCCGTCAATCCGAAGTAAAGCAGGAAAATCATAAAAACTCCCCAAATAAATGCGATGATCTGATGGCTTGTCAATGCGCTGGCAAAAATCCCAATGGAAGCGAAGACCGCCCCAATCAGCAAAAGTCCAATCCAAGATCCAAAGAATCCAGCATGATCAATATTCCCTACAGGTTCACCTAGCTGCACAATGCTGTAATAATAAACTAAAGTGGGTAACACGGCGATAAAAACCAGTGTAAAAGCAGCTAGAAACTTCGCTAGTATAATTGCCAAATCTCCAAGTGGTGAAGTTCTCAAAATTTCCCAAGTCCCTGATTTTCTTTCTTCTGCAATCATCTTCATCGTGATCGCAGGAATCAGGAAAGTGAAAACATAAGGTGTATAGACAAATAGTGGCTCCAAATCCGCGAAACCATAAGCCAACACTGACGAGTCAGGAAAAACCCAGACCATCAAACCAATAGAAATCAAGAAAACAGCCAAAATCAGAAACCCAGATAGGTTTCCAAAAAATGCGTTGATTTCTTTCCAATATAATGCGCGCATCAAATTATTTACTTTGGGTGATTTGTTGAAAAATAGATTCCAAATTCTTTTCCTTTTGCTGAATACTTATCAAATTCAACTCTTTTTCCTGTACGATCTGAAGCAAAGCTTTTCTGCCGACACTGCCATCTTCAACGAGAATCGAAACGACAGATTGCTTATCATGCAGAAATTCAACTTTCCCAATACCTTCAAACCAACCCAATTCTAAAGGCTCTTCTGTTTCTAAAGTCAGTGCTACTTTACCAGCTTCTGACTTCAGGTTGGATAAAAGGTCAGAAGCTACGATTTTTCCTTTGTTGATGATCACTACTTTCTCGCAGATGGCTTCTACCTCCTGCATAATGTGAGTACTGAGAATCAAGGTTTTTTCCTTGCTGATTTTCTTGATCAATGCGCGAATTTCCACCAATTGATTGGGATCGAGGCCAGTAGTAGGTTCGTCGAGGATGATCACTTCTGGATCATGGATCAGTGCTTTGGCCAAACCAACACGCTGTCGATATCCTTTGGAAAGTTGATGGATCTTTTTTTGTGCTTCTACCTCCAAACCACAAAGCGGAATCAATTCGTCGATTCGCTTTTTTACTTGCTGCCCCTTTATTCCATAAAGTCCGGCAATAAATCCCAAAAACTCCTTTACATACATCTCCAAATACAACGGATTGTGCTCTGGAAGATAGCCAATCAGCTTAGAAACTTCCTTTGGAGATTGTAAAACCGAAATGCCATTGATCAGCACATCTCCTTCATCAGGGAGAAGAAAACCTGTGGCAATTTTCATGGTGGTGGATTTCCCGGCACCATTGGGTCCCAAAAAACCCAAAACCTGCCCTTTTTCAGCTTCAAAAGAAACTTGATCTAGGGCTTTTTGCTGTGCATAGATTTTGGTTAGATTCTGAACGATCAGGGACATAGTCGATTGATAAGGAAATTATCCGACGAAGTTACGCAGATGTAGGGAAGTAGCAAAAAAATCCCCATTGAAGGGGATTTTTTATTTGATTTAGAAAATTTGAATATTCTATTTTAGTATTAAAGAAGGTTTATTTTAAAGAAAATAAAACCAGTACCTTATCTTCTCTATCTATATCTTCAAACTGCTCAAAATTTTTCTTAACAGGTTGAATTTCTTTTATTTTATTGATGTCTTTAGTATTTAATATACCGATAAACTCACCGTTATCATTTGCTCCTACTATTCTTTCTAAAACTCCACCTACCAAATGTTTTGACAATAAAGTTTCGAAACTATGTAATTCTCTTTTCTCCAAATTATATATGAATGTTTCAAAACCACTAGGGCTTAGTCCAGAATATGTAACGAAGTTGTCAACATGAAAAATATTGTTAATTCCAGTTAGAAAATTTGAATCATAAAATAATTCTTCCTGTTTTTCAAATGGTAGCATTAGATAGTCTTCAGGAAATTTTCTACTTCCATAATCAACTACATATCTCGCCATAACTTCTTCTATTTTGTAGTTAAACTCGTAAATAGTATCTCTACCACCTAATGAAAAAAATGCTATATCACCAAATTTAAAAATAGAGTTTTCATTAACAATCATTGTATTGTCTAGCTTATCATCGAACTTTATAAAGTTTTTATTTTGACCATTTCCACTTAAAAAAATAACATTATGACCCGAATTCGTAAATGAAGAATTTAAAATTAATCGATCATTATCAAATAAAACAAAATCATTTACTGAAGTGCCTGGGTCTATTTTTATCTCTTCAATAAAGTGTCCTTCAGAGTCAAATGACATTCTTTTTGACAAGTGCATAGGAAGCAACCATAGTTTTTCCATTTTTTCATCCCAACCAATTTGATTGATAAATTTATACTCCCCAGGCCCCAATCCATTTCTGTAAATATGATTATTATACTTTCCATTTAAGTCATAAAAGAAAATAGCTCTATTTGCCATTTTATCACTGATGATAAGCCTATCTTTTATTTGAATAACCTTTTCTAAAATTACAATTTCGGAAAAAGGGTTGGTATTTAATTTTATTAGATTAATGTTTTTTAGCTCTAGGCTATTAGGACTTAAATTATCAATAGACAGAGTTATAAGTTCATCACTTTTCAATTCTTTTACCTCACTATCGCAAGAGCTCAAAACAAAAAGGCATATATAGAGCCCTAACAATGAATTGAGAAATGCAAAAGTTTTCAATTTTCTAAAATGCTGAATTTTCATAGATTAATATAAAGATAGAAGGGAAGATTGTCGACAATTTGAATATCGACAATCTCTTAGTTTTATAAACTAGGCAGGCCCATTAGTAAATTCACATGATGTGTCAGACTCCTTATTACACCGAACTCCAAATACGAGACCAAAGTTAGAAGTTCTTAAGTTACAAACTGTCACAACTATAAGTGGCCCATCATGATTAATTGATTCCTCACATGGTTCTTCGAGACCATCTCCATCTCCACCTGAATCTTGTGCAATATTCTGACCCAAAAAGAGTCCTGAAAACATCATTAGCGAAAATAAAATTAATTTTTTCATCTTTGTGAAATTTAGTATTGATATATCACTCTTCCAACCATTGGCAGAGTTGAACTAAAAATCAAGCGCTCTATCTAATTCTATTGTAAACTAGTAAATTTTACCCCCCCCAATAATATTTAGTTGAAAATTATTCAAAGCAAAGCATAACTTATTGATAATCAGTTTAAAAAATTTTAGTTTACAAAACCGACTTCACTAACCCCTGCAACTTCTCCCCTGCTGCTGTTGCCACATCCACCACATCTTCATGGGCAAAAAGCTTATTATCAGTTGGATTGCATTCGTTGGTGATGACGGAGAAGCCGAGGAAGATCTTTTCTTTTTCAAAATCTATTTTAAAGAAAATAAAACCAAAACTTTGTCTTCCCTATCAATATTGCGAAAGCTATCGAAGTTTTTCTTGATTGATTGGATTTCCTTAATATTTTTGATGTCTTTAGTATCAAGTAATCCTATAAAACGCCCATCACGACTAACACCAACTATTCTATCCAATTTTCCATTCTCTAATTTGTCATTTAGCAATTTCTCCGAAGAATGTAGGATTCCCTTTGCAGTATTATAGAAAAAAACTACAAACCCTCCAGAACTCATTGTTGTAAATGATAAAAAATCGTCGGCTTGATAAAGAAAATCAATTCCAAAATAAACATCTTCGTTCGTGATATATTTAAAAAATTCATGATCAGAAAGTTTTTGTTCCAAGGATAAATCAACCTTTTTAGATCCAAAATCAATAAAGTATTTGGCTGACACGTTTTGGGTTTCATTATCGTATTGGTAAATAGAATCTCTGGCATTTATTGCAAATAGCACTTTCTCATCAATCCTACACATTGCTTTATTGGTCAACACCGGGGTATTATCTAATTCATCTGAATACGGCAACCATTTGTTTTCTATATCTTCACCTTTAAGAAGCATAACATTATCTTCATGATTCATTCTGGAAATATTGAAAACAAGCCTATCATCTCCAAAGTCGACAAAATCTGAAAAAATAATATTTTGATTCGTTTTCCTCTCATTTAAATAATTCCCATGTATATCAAATTTTAGTTCTTTATTTAAATCCATCGGAATCAGAGTCAACTCCTTTAAGTCTTCATTCCAAACTATCCCTTTAATCCCCCTGTATTCCCCTGGACCTTCTCCCTTTCTATTTATATGGTGTTGGTATTTCCCTGATTCATCATATAGAAAAATGGTGTTGGTAGCCGTTTTATCATTTATAAAAAAACCTTGTTCAGAGTGAATAACTTCTTCCAAAATCACAATTTGAGAAAAAGGATTATCTTCTAACCGAATCAACTCAATTTCGTCCAATTGTATCTTGCTATTTAAAGATTTATCTATTTGGATAATTTGTGTTCCATCTAAATTCAAATATGGTTTTTCGCAAGAAACAGATAATACTACGATTACTATAATTAACCTTAACTTCATGGTAGAAATAAAGTAACTAAATACTTTTTTACTAAAGCATTTAGTTACTTCTTTATTTTTTGTTATAAATTAGTAAATTGACACATTTCATTTGCAGGTGCATTGCAAAATGTCATCATCAAATATCCAAAGCCATTTGTCCTTCTGTTACATACTGTTACAGTAATGGGACCACCTTCATCTGGAGAATCAATAGATTCCTCACATGGTTCTTCGAGACCATCTCCACCTGAATCTTGTGCAATATTCTGACCCAAAAAGAGTCCTGAAAACATCATTAGCGAAAATAAAATTAATTTTTTCATCTTTGTGAAATTTAGTATTGATATATCACTCTACCAACCATTGGCAGAGTTGAACTAAAAATCAAGCGCTCTATTTAATCCTTTTCTAAACTAATAAATTTTACTCCCCCCCTCAATAATATTTAGTTGAAAATTATTCAAGACAAAGCATAACTTATTGATAGTCAGTTTAAAAAATTTTAGTTTACAAAACCAATTTCACCACCCCCTGCAACTTCTCCCCTGCTGCTGTTGCCACTTCGACTACATCATCATGTGCAAAGAGCTTGTTGTCAGTTGGATTGCATTCATTGGTGATGACTGAAATACCGAGTACTTTCATCCCCATTTGATTGGCAGCAATGACTTCTGGAACTGTACTCATGCCGACGGCATCACCACCCAATGTTCTGTAATATCGGATTTCTGCTTTGGTTTCCAAGCTTGGGCCAGTCACTCCGGTGTATGTACCCTCACGCAAATTGATCTGTAATGATTTTGCTTTTTCCGTGGCTAAATTTCTCCATCCGAAATCATAAGGCTCACTCATATCAGGAAACCTCACCCCAAAATCTGTAGCATCTTTGCCTCTCAATGAATTTGATGGAAACTTGTCGATATGATCTGTGATAAGCATCAGGTCACCTACTTTGAAATCAGGATTCAAGCCACCTGCAGCATTGGATACGATCAAGTTCTTTACTCCCAGCAAACTCAAAACTCTTAAAGGAAATACGGTCTCACCCAATTCATAGCCTTCATAGTAATGAAACCGCCCATTCATTACCCAGATCCATTTCTCACCAACCTTACCCAGCATCAACTCGCCTGAGTGACCAGCAACTGTAGAAACAGGGAAATATGGAATCTGACCATAAGGAATGGAAACAGCTTCTTCCAAAACCTCCACGAATCCCCCCAAACCCGATCCCAAAATCACTAGGGTATCTGCCACCTTTGAAATTTGAGATTGAATGTGTTTCGCTGCTGCTTTTGCTTTCTCTAAGTAGGTCATGGGGAAAAATTGAAAGGTATTAAAGTTGTAAGGTTAGAAGGTTTTTGGTTAGCGATAAATTGGGGGATTGGATGAACTTATCCGAGGTGGATTGGAAAATTTTAAAGATTTTAAAATTGAAAGATTGGAGGATTATAAAGATATAAGGTTCTTGGCTAGATATCTACTCTTGAATTTCAAAGGTTCTTTTGACAATGCAAAAGAACCCTTATCACAGAATTTTCACACTCCACTCTACATGACACTTTGTCTCTTGCTTCTCAGCTCTAAAATCTATAGTCTGCAAACTCCTCCCTCACACTTCTCACTTCATCCTTTCCTTAGTGCTGATGCCCTCCTGGGCCGTGTACGTGGCCGTGGTCGATTTCTTCTGGATCGGCTTCTCTGATTGAGATGATCTCTCCTTTGAAGTAAAGATCCAATCCTGCAAGAGGTGAATTGAAATCCATATGGACTCCTTTGTAATCGATTTTGGTGATCTCTCCGCGAAGTTGGTTTCCTTGGTCATCCTTCATTGGGATCACTTTCCCGACTTTGAGTAAGTCTTTGTTTTTCTTGCCATTGTCCTTGAAGTTTGACTTTGGGACAATGGTTTTTTTGCTTTCATCATAATCTCCGTAAGCATTCTCAAAATCTATGAATACTTCGAAACTTTCTCCTGCTTCTTTTCCTTCCATCGCAGCCTCCAAAGCAGGCAATACATGACCTGTTCCATACAGAAATTGAAATGGCTTTACCTTCTCTACTTTCTCAAAAAACTGTTTTCCATTTTCTCCATCATCGACATGGAGTTCGTAGCTTACAGCTACCACTTTATTTTTTTCTACTTTCATTTGCTTGATAGGTTGACGTTCCCAATCCAAAGAAAACAAATTTCTCAGAGTAAAATTCGATTTTGTAAAAAATACAAGGCTAAAATCCGCAACAAATTATCATTATACAGGTTAGTTGGGTAACTTTGCAAGTTATGAATTCAAGCACGCCAGTTCAGAAATTATCCATCGACGACCTTGATCCCAAGGAATATATCATCATCAAAAATGCCAAGGTAAACAACCTAAAAAGCCTCAGTGTAGCCATCCCAAGAAATAAATTGGTGGTGGTAACTGGACTTTCGGGTTCTGGGAAATCCTCTTTGGCATTTGATACGCTTTTTGCCGAAGGCCAAAGAATGTATGTGGAAAGCTTAAGTTCCTACGCAAGGCAGTTTTTGGGGAGAATGGAAAAACCTGATGTGGAGTACATCAAAGGTGTATCTCCTGCTATCGCAATCCAACAGAAAGTCAGCACCAAAAACCCTAGGTCAACAGTTGGAACAACAACTGAAATCTATGATTATCTCAAATTGCTTTTCAGTCGAATTGGCAGAACTTTCTCTCCAGTAAGTGGAGATGAGGTAAAACACCACACAGTAACAGACGTGGTCGATTTCATCCATTCATTTGAAGAAGGTGATCGTGTGATGATCTCATGTCCGCTTCAGATTCTGAATGAAAGATCTATCAAACAAGAATTAGAATTATTGTTGCAAAAAGGCTTTACGAGGATTTTGATTGATGGGGAAGCTTTTTTTGTGGAAGATTTGGTCACAGAGAAGAAAATGCCAAAAGGTCGATATGAAATTCTGATCGACAGGGCTACTGTACAAAAAGAAGACGAAGACAATCAATTCAGAATCGCTGATTCTGTTCAGACGGCTTTTTTTGAAGGTCATGGAGAATGTACCATTCTGATTCCTGACAAGGCAAATAGAACCTTCTCTGACAAATTCGAACTAGATGACATCACTTTCGAATTACCATCTGTGAATTTCTTCAGCTTCAACAATCCTTATGGTGCTTGTAGAACTTGTGAGGGATTTGGCTCAGTGCTTGGACTCGATCCTGATTTGGTAATCCCAGACAAATCAATGTCAGTGTACGAGGGGGCAATTGCACCTTGGAGAGGTGAGACGACAGGGAAATGGCTAGAACCTTTGGTAAAAAAAGGGATTTATTTTGATTTCCCCATCCACCGTGCATATGAAGACCTGACTGAAGCAGAAAAAGAATTGCTCTGGACTGGAAATTCATACTTCAAAGGCTTGAATGAATTCTTCAGTGAATTGGAAAGCAAAACGCATAAAATCCAGTATCGCGTGATGCTCTCTCGATTCCGTGGAAGAACTACCTGCCCAGATTGTAGGGGAACGCGATTGAGAAAAGATGCTTCTTATGTCAAAATAGCAGGCCATTCTATCACAGACATTGTTCTAATGCCAATAGAGAAAGCACTCCCATTTTTCCAAAACCTAGACATTAGTCCTGCTGAACAAAAAGTCGCGAACAGACTCTTGAAAGAGATCCTGAACCGTTTGGAATACATTGATAAAGTTGGCTTAGGCTATCTTACGCTGAATAGACTTACTTCTTCCCTATCAGGCGGAGAATTCCAAAGAATCAAATTGGCCACTTCTTTGGGTTCTGCTTTGGTCGGATCAATGTATATTTTGGATGAACCGAGCATAGGACTTCACCCTAGAGATACAGACCGCTTGATTGAAGTGCTAAAGGCATTGCGAGACATGGGGAATACGGTCATTGTGGTAGAACATGAGGAAAAAATCATGAAAGCTGCCGATGAAATCATAGATATTGGTCCAGATGCAGGTGTAAAGGGAGGTAATTTGATGTTTCAAGGAAATCTGGAGGAATTGATATCCAGTTCCGACACCTACACAGCCCAATACCTCAAAGGAGAAGAGAAAATCAATATCAAGCAATCTAACAGAAAGTGGAAAGATAGCATTGTAGTCAAAGGAGCAAGGGAAAATAACCTTAAAAATGTGACTACCAAGTTCCCACTTCACGCCCTGACCGTAGTCACGGGTGTCAGTGGGTCAGGAAAATCTACTTTAATCAAAAAAGTACTTTATCCTGCTTTGGGAAAAATCCATGGAACTGTCATTGATGAAACAGGAAAATTTGATAAGCTGGAAGGTGACTACAAGAAAATCACCCAAATTGAGTTTGTAGATCAAAACCCAATTGGAAAATCTTCACGCTCGAATCCAGTCACTTATGTCAAAGCTTATGATGCCATCAGGGCATTGTTCTCGGAACTTCCTGTATCCAAGCAAAGAGGTTACAAACCGGCATTTTTCTCCTTCAACGTAGATGGTGGTCGCTGTGAAGCATGTCAAGGCGAAGGTACACAGACTGTAGAGATGCAGTTTATGGCAGATATTCACCTGACTTGTGAATCCTGTAAAGGCAAGAGGTTCAAGGCTGAGATTTTGGATGCCAAATACAAAGAAAAAGACATCTCCGATATTCTTGACATGACTATTGATGAGGCAATGGAATTTTTCCAAGGGAAAAACCAAATCATCAACAAACTCCAACCACTACAAGAAGTTGGACTTGGCTATATTGGAATGGGGCAATCCTCAAATACCCTTTCTGGAGGTGAAGCACAGCGTGTCAAACTTGCATCATTCCTTGGAAAGGGAGGCAATAAGTCTGGAGACCATATCCTCTTTATTTTCGATGAACCTACTACAGGCTTGCATTTTCACGACATCAAAAAGCTCCTCCACTCTATCAATGCGCTGATCGATCAAGGACACACAGTGATTATCATCGAGCACAATACAGAAGTCATCAAATCTGCAGATTGGGTTATTGACATAGGTCCAGAAGGTGGAGAAAGGGGTGGAAACATCACCTTTGAAGGAACACCTGAAGCATTGATGGAAGTAAAAGACAATTATACTGCGAAGTATTTGAGGGAGGCTTTTGATGGAAATTGATCATTTCCAATAATCACCATTTACCCAGATACAACCTCATATTTTCGAATGCTTTGATTTTTCTCATTAACAAGAAAGCAAAAAATCAAAGCATCATATTACAACCACCAGAGGGCTGTTGTCAGTTGTCAGTTGACAGTTGACACTTATCCGTATGAATTCTGAGTATAATAAGCAATTGATGTATTTGCGGATAATTATAAAATATTTTATTCCTAGGTTTAGAGGAGTTATCTTTGCCACTCTTATTAAAAACGACGAACAATTATGCTTGACAAATTACAAGCGCTAAAAGATAGATTTATTGAAGTCGGACAATTGATCATCCAGCCGGATGCCATGTCCGATATGAGCAAATACACCAAACTTTCCAAAGAATATAAGGATTTGGAAAAAGTGGTTGAGCTTCTTGATGAATACAGTTTGGTATTGGACAATATCAAAAGTTCCAAAGAAATTCTAGAAAAGGAAAAAGACCCTGACTTCAGGGATATGGCCAAGGCTGAATTGGACGAATTGAAAGATCGTCAAATCAAGCTTGAAGAAGATCTGAAACAGCAGCTGATCCCCAAAGACCCGAATGATTCCAAAGATTGTATCTTGGAAATCAGAGGTGGTACAGGTGGAGATGAAGCCGCGATTTTTGCAGGTGATCTATTCAGGATGTATCAGCGCTTTTGTGACAAGCAAAACTGGAAACTTACAGTACTTGACTTAACTTTTGGTTCATCAGGTGGCTACAAAGAAATCATCAGCACAATCACTGGTGCCGATGTCTATGGCATGATGAAATTCGAATCCGGTGTACACCGTGTTCAGCGAGTACCGATGACCGAAACCCAAGGGCGCGTCCATACTTCAGCTGCTTCTGTGGCAGTACTTCCAGAGATGGATGAAGTAGAGGTGAACATTGACATGAATGAAGTTCGAAAAGACACCTATTGTTCTTCTGGACCTGGTGGACAGTCGGTGAACACAACCTATTCGGCCGTTCGATTGACACATTTACCCTCTGGACTTGTAGTGACTTGTCAGGATGAAAAGTCTCAGATCAAAAACTTCGAGAAAGCCCTAAAAGTATTGAGATCCAGGCTGTATGAAATAGAACTTGCCAAGCACAACGATGCTGTTGGTGCCCAAAGAAAATCCATGGTAGGAAGTGGTGACCGCTCTGACAAAATCAGAACTTACAACTATCCGCAAAGCCGAGTAACTGATCACCGAATCAACAAAACTGTCTATAACCTGCCAGATGTCATGGAAGGAAACATTGAGGATTTTATCTCAGCACTTCGATTTGCAGAAAATGTCGAGAAGATGAAGACTAGTGGGATGGAAGAGTAGAAAGAAGGAGGAAATTTGAAGGAGGAAGGATGAAGGATGAAGGAGGAAGAGGAAGACATTAAGATTGAATTTAGACAAGCCCGAAGAGCCTGTCCCGTGCCTATAGTTATCGGCACGGGAGGTTGAACTTTAAGTAACTTGTCAGCCGTGGCGGAGCCCCGTACGTAATGCGGGGACAATAGGTTATTGATAAGATAAAGAAATGCCGTAGGTACGATCGATGTGAATAATTTTTTTTAATACTTTAAGTACAGTTTTTATTTAAAATATCTATAAAACAATCTCTATATATTCTTAATTTCCTTCGATACCAAAAAGGTATTAATATCAAAACTAATGGGAACACTCCCCAACTTAAAGCTAACATTGTTAAAGTCTCTACACCTGAAGACACCAATAAAACTAAAACAGACCACAATACTAAAAAGCCCATAACCATATAAAAAGTAAAGAGGTATAAGCCATTATAAGGTATAATCTCACCTTTGATATGTGTACCCGAATTACTTTCATCAGTGTGAAGATTCATACGTATTTTACCAGCACCTCGAAACGGATTTAAAATTTTAGCTTCAACATCAATTACTACATTTCCATCAAGAATTGTAAATTCATTAAAATCCAGAGGACTACTTTTTATAAAGCTAAAAAAATCTTTTTTTTTGCTCTTTTCATAATTAATGTAATTATTTACAGCACTTTTGGATTGATTTATATTTACAAAAAATGGCTCGTTAAATCTTATAAACATACCTGATTTTATTGTAAGCATATAAAGGTTTCTTTAAGTAGGGTAAACTTTGAAATTTTCTTCATATCAAAATAAATTTAATAAGAATGGTTAATAAAGGACTCATACACCTAAAAAACTAAGACATTCTTTTTAACTTACTGTATTTTAGTCTCGCCATTTTATCAGTTAAAACAATCAAGATTAATCCAGTAAATTCTTTGTCTAAATAAAGTCCTTCAAGTCCCCTATCAACTATAGCTATGTTTACTTTTCCTGTTGTCAATTGAGCTTTAAGAAACTCTTTTTTCTTTTCATAGGTAATGTCGTCAATTACAACACCATCAATTATTAAAATAGGGACCTTCAAATGATCTAAAGGGTTTAATTTTTCTCGATTTTCAAAAAGCCTACCCTTGATTAATCTTAATTGCAAATCTTTATCCGCAATGGCAACTTTCGCTAACCATTCATTATTTTGTTCACTTGTCATGCCATAGGTTGCATCTGCATTAGCTTGACTAAACGCACTTTTTGTTAATACCATAAAAATTAATATGGTTACAAATTTTCTCACTATCATTTGTCAAAATAATTCTACAGTAAACAAAATTTCTCAATTTGAAATAAGTAAGCTTCCAAGGCTTTGTGAATTTAAAGGTTACACAAAAACTGCAAGCATCGTAAATTTAAACTCCCGATATTCCTTTTAGTGAACTTGTGAGTTTTATTTTTTTAAGTCAGAAATTTCAAATTACGCATAAAATTTGAAATAGTTAGATTCTGAGATTTCGCAAATTCCTCTAATCAAAATTACAAGGGGATTGAAATCATTTAGAAATTAAAATTGTATATTTACTATCATACAAGTGTAAAAATACTATTATGAATAAAGTAAAAACTTCTAGAAGTGTTGGAAAAAAAGGGACAAGTAAACATCTAAATCTTGACAAGAAGATAGCTAATAACACTTACATGGATAAGTTTTCTCCAGCATGGGTTGTTGTTCATGGCAAAGATGCACCCAGTCATAACTTGGAATTAATCGACCGGATACGCGAAGGAGTTAAAAAAACAGATTGGAAAGATTTGATTTCATATATAGATTCAACAGAAAAAGAGTTTGAAAATATTCTTCCTGCATCGATAAGTAGTATGCAAAAAAAGGAAATTTATAATAAAGAGACTTCTCAACGAATCTATGAATTAGCGAAGTTATTCGGGTTAGGCTACGAAGTATTTGACTCCAAGGATAATTTTAAGAATTGGCTAATGACTCCATCAAGAGCACTTGGGAATAAAAAACCTTTTGAATTGCTCGACAGTAGTTTTGGTTTTGATATTGTTGAAAATGAAATCATTAGAATTCAATATAATGTATATAGCTAATGATCGTTTACCGAATAGCCAATGTGAAATATAAAGAGTCAACTTTATCTGGAGTAGGCGCTGAAAAGGTTGGCGGCAGGTGGAATGAAATAGGCACAAGAGCAGTCTATTGCTCGGAAAACATCTCATTGGCTTTGCTAGAATACTATGTTCACTCAGAAAATATTGCATACTTACCTGCCAATATTTTAATCGCAAAAATCGAGTTCCCAGAAGATTTTTTAATTGAAGAGCTAAAGGAATTGCCCCATAAATGGAATCAATATCCTTACTCCTCACAAACAACTTCAATATTCACAAACCTTGCTAAGCATCGAGATTTTTTTGCACTACGGGTACCTTCCACAATTGTCAATTTGGAATCAAACCTAATACTTAATCCATTGTATAAAGATTTCGAAAAAGTCAGGATTGTCGAGTTTATTGAATTAGCCATAGATGAAAGGCTTAAAATGAACCAAAGACGATAATACATTATGATTGATTGTCAACAAAAACAATTTTTCTCCTCACAGCTCACCCCCCACTACCCTACTCACCATCCTCCAATCCTCTGATTACCAACAGTTCTTATTTCTCAACTAAATGACGTAACTATCCTTTAAAACATCAGATTGAATCAAAAAATTTGTCTTCTTCGAAAATTAAGTTAAATTAACCTTAACTAACCCAACGCACCAATATGAAGATCACAGGTAAAGGTAATATCGCTTTGGTAAGATGGAATGATGGACACTTCCACAGTCTTTATCCTATAGCCAACAATCCTAATATCGCCAAAAACTTAAAGGACACTTTTCCACAGCCATATACCATTCATGATGCCAGACATTGGATAGAACATAATATCAAATTTAATCCTCCACAAAATTTTGCCATTGAATACAATGATCAATTGGTAGGTTCTGTGGGTGGTGAAATCTGCAAAGATGAATTGAGGACTAGTCTGGAAATTGGTTTTTGGGTTGCAGAACCATTTTGGGGCAAGGGGATTGCCTCTGAGGCAGTGCAGCTATATTCTGAATATGTTTTGGATAAATTCCCTCATATCAAAAGGATTTTTTCACAGGTCTTTGATTACAATACTGCAAGCATGAAAGTGTTGGAGAAATCAGGATTTATCCCTGAGGCAATCCTTAGAGACGCCTATATTAAGGATGATAAAATAGGCGATATCTTTCAATATGTGATCATCAGATCAGAAGTTGAAAAGGTGGATAGATAAGGGAAATTGTTAATTCTTTCAACGTACTATACGGCACTCCAAAATGCTGCAATACGAACAAAAAGCCATACCTATCACAGACAGGTATGGCTTAAGCAAAACGCAACATTTAAATTCTAATCACACTTTTTCCAAAGCTTGTTCTATATCCCAAATGATATCGGAATGATGCTCCACGCCTACTGATATTCTTACAAGTTTCTCTGAAATCCCAAGAAGCTCTCGGTCCTCAGCCGAAACATCACTGTGAGTCATGGTAGCTGGATGCTCTGCAAGTGATTCAGTACTTCCAAGAGAAACTGCCAACTTCATCAGTTTGAGATTGTTCAAAAAAGTAAACGCCTCCTTTTCACCACCTTTCACATCAAAAGATATCATTGCTCCAGCAGAAGTCAATTGCCTTTTGAAAATTTCATGTTGCACAGACCCTTCTTCCAAATGACCTAAATAATAGACTTTCTCCACTTTTGGATGGGACTGAAGAAAATCTGCGACTTTAACTGTATTTTCTGCTTGCTTGGTCATCCTTACCTTCAGCGTCTCGAGACTTCGCATGAGCAACCAACCTGTCCATGGACCTGCCATATTTCCAAGGAATGTCCGAAGTGTCCTAACTCTCACCATATGTTTGGACTTACCCAAAACCGCACCTGCGATCAAATCTGAATGACCACCGATATATTTTGTCGCCGAATACACAATCAAATCCGCCCCATGCTTCAATGGATGTTGCCAAAGAGGCCCCATGTAGGTATTATCCACGCAGACTACGACTTCTTTTTCATCACCTGACAATTCATCGGCTACTTCTCTACAGATTTTCAAGTCAAAAAGCGCATTGGTTGGATTGGCGGGAGTTTCAATATAAACCATCTTCACTTTTTCTTCCTGACCTTTGACGAGCTGCAAAATTTCTTCTTTGCTTTGCACACTTGTAAATCCAATACCTTTGATTCCGTATTGTGGCAAAACTTTGTTCACAAAATGATCTGTTCCTCCATAGACGGGCTTGCTATATAGCATCACATCGCCAGGTCTCAAAAATTCCAACATCACGGTTGAGATTGCAGACATACCACTTTCAAAAACCGCACACTCATCTGCTCCATCCCAAAGACACAGTCTTTCTTCCAAAATCTGTAAATCCGGATTGTTCAACCTGCTATATATCAACCCCAACTCTTCATTTGGCTCTTTCTCTCTTTGACCGTATGCAACTTGAAAAAAGGCTTTCCCTTCTTCTGCCGACTTGAAAACAAATGTCGAAGTCTGAAAAATTGGGCACTTGATCGCTCCTTCTGAAAGTTCTGGCTTGTATCCATGAGTCATCATCAAACTCTCTGGATGAAATTCTCTATTCATCATATTTGTGGGTTTATCGATGCAAATCAGCGAAAAAACCTTTAAAAAATCAAACACGTAATCGAAATAATATTTCGATTACGTGTTTGATTTTTTATTATTATTCTGAATATTAATGTTTAAATGATGTATTTTTTGTAAAACAAAATATAATTTTGTTTTACCTAGAGAAAAACCCCTTTATTTTGAAAAAATATGGCAAAAGAATTTTGCTGTATTGATACCATTAACCTTTATTATGTTGACTAATCTCACTCAACAATAATCTTTTTAAAGTACTCATTCTCTCTAGTTCTAAGAATCAAAGTGTGAACCCCTCTTGGTAAATCGACAACATTATATTCAAACACCCCTTGTGTAGGTAAAACTTGCCTGAGCGTTTGACCCAGACTATTGACAATGCTAATATCCCTAATATCTGATAGTCCTGACGTAGAAATACGAATGTTGCCAATTGATGGATTCGGATAAATTTTCACAAAAGAATCTACAACTTTTTCTTCTACTATACTTGTAATTAGATTCACGACAACTTTCAAAGTACTTGTTGGCCCAGTATTACAACTATTCATAGGAGTCACTGTCAAATCAAACTCTCCTTCTCTTGCCCATTTTACCACAACCTTATTTGAACCCTGCCCTTGGATAATTGTCCCTCCATTTCCTGAAATAGACCAAGTATAGTTCATCCCAGGAACATTGACAACTTCATAGTCGTACTCTATCAAACCTGCCATTTCTGCACCACTTATCTGGGAAGGCGCAGTTGGTGGACTTTGAATTGTAATTGGTTTTGAGAACAAAGTTCCTGATCCACATGGATTACGAGGAGTTACTGACAAAGTTTGTGAGCCAAGACCAGTCCATTCAATCGTAACAGTAGCCGTACCCTGGCCTTGCCTCACAAGACCTCCACTTGCCTGCCAAACAAACTCTGTCCCAGGAACATCATTTACTGAATATGTTACAAATGAATTGGAGCATACTGCACCTTCCCCATTAATCTCTGGAATAGCTTGTGGTGCTACAGAGACCAAAACCTCAAGGCCTTTGGTTCCTCCATTGCCACATTCATTTTGTCCTCTTACCAAAACAGCGTTTCTTCCTGGAGTATCCCATCTTACAATAATTCGATTTGAACCTTGGCCTTCCAAAATAGTCCCACCATCTACTCGCCAATCAAATACTTCTCCTGCTTCACCTGAACTTTGGACACTATATGCTTGCTGACTAAGGCAAATATTTGATTCACCAAAAATCAAAGTCGGAGTATCTGGAACAGCACATCTATATTGAAACAAACTTCCCCTTTCTCCTACTGCATAGCCTATACTCAAAGAACCAAAACTCAAACCTGAAAGATCCTGAAATGTACCGGTAGGCATTCGAACCCACGTTTCCCCTCCATCTTCAGTTTTTAAAATCAGACCCTTTTCCCCTGAAATAAACCCAACCAACTCATCCAAAAAATCAACTCCTGTGAAATTAAAGTTGAATGACGTAGAAATACTTTTCCATGTCAAACCCTTGTCTTCCGTTTTGATGATGGTACCATTACTTCCTATAGCTATCATGGAATTTTGGTCTAAAATCGTAATATCTACCAAGGATGATGACGTAGGGACAGACACTTGTCCCCATTGATCTCCACCATCATCAGTTCTACTCAAGAACCCATCATCTCCTACTACTACACCTATAAATTCATCATAAAACAAAATTTGATTAAGGCTAACTGTAGTATTTAGACCTGATACTTGCTGCCAATTGATCCCTGCATTTTCTGTTTTTGAAACAAAACCATTCTCACCTACTATGTATCCTAGATTATTGTTGAAAAAATATGCTCCCTTCAAATTTAGGTTAGTGTTTAAGTTCAGGGAAGTCCAATTGGTTCCAGAATTGGATGTCCTTAGTACAGTACCACCATCTCCAACAATGTAACCAAAAGCATTTGTAGTAAAATAAAGGTTATTAATTGTTACTGTAAGTGGTCTTGATCTGTCTGAAATGCTATTACCCCCATTTGAAGTGAAGAAAAACTTACCTTCATTTCCTACAAAAAAACCTAAATTTTCATTTCTAAATGTGGTCGCATTATAATCATTTCTGATTCCAGACAATCTCACTGCCCATGAGCCGCCTGAGTTGGTTGATGCCAAGACAAAACCACTAGTCCCTACAGCAAAAACGACATTTGAATTTGCCCTAAAACTTGCGGATAAATAATCTTGTGTATTATTGCTATTGATCCCATCAAAAGTCTGCCCAGCATTGATCGTCCTGAGCAAAGTGGCAGATTTGCCTACAATCACACCCAAGTTAATATTAGCCTTATTGAATGAAACACTTATCAAATCCCTCTCAGTACCCGAATTCACTAAAGACCAGTTTACTCCTGCGTCACTAGTCTTTAGAATAGTCCCACCATTTCCTACAGCATATCCAGTCTTTCCTGTAGAAAAGTATATGCTATTCAATGTTCTTGTATTTTGAGTGTTTAGGATTGTCCAATTATTCCCTTGATTGAAAGTTCTCAAGACAGCGCCATTTGCCATTGACACGTACCCAGTATCCTGATTTGCAAAAGTCAATCCAGTCAAATCAGCTGTAGCCCCCACATTCTGTCTTGCCCATGACTGTCCTCCATTAGTCGATCTATATAATTCCCCGTTGTCACCTACTATGTATGCTCTATTTTGATTCAGGAACTTAACCTTTTTCAATGAACTTGATGTATTTAATGAAATTAAACTCCATGTTGTCCCTGAATCTGTAGTTCTATAGATTTGACCGGAATCACCGACTATCAAACCTATGTTTTCATTGAAAAAATCTATTCCGTTCATTTTGTTCTTTGAAGGGGCTTCTTGTTCAGCCCAACTTAGTCCCCCATCTACTGTCTTGAGGATAACCTGATCTCCGGACATAAATCCAACTTCATCATTAACCCACGTAATTCCTGAAAACTGATTTCCCCAGCTCCCTACTCTTCTCCAAGTCTGTGAAATACACAAAGAGCAAATTAGAAAAAAGAAAACTGATAAAAGGTATGATTTTTTCATTGATACAAAGTGGAGGATTGATTAAGTTTTGTAAAATTAAAATTATTACCCAATAAAGAAAGTTATTTTTATAGCTTTATACATTGGCGTTTGAGTCATTATGAATCATTAAAAACAAACAGCATTTAACCCTTTAAGAAATGGTTTTTTAGCCGTATTTTTAGGGAAAGACATTAGAATTATGAAAAAAATTATTTCTACAATTTTCTGCGCACAATTACTTTTCTCATGTAATTCAAACGAAAAAATAAGCAAAGACATCTTTGAAGAAGTAAATAAAAGCATGGAAGTCAAGAAGCTTAGTGAGGTAGATATCTTGGAGGAAGCTATGAAATGGGGAGATGAAATCAGCAATGAAGCACAGACGCAATTAATCACCGCATTGCAAAAAGCAATTGCAGAAAAAGGAATTGCCGAAGCTATCGCTTTTTGTCACGTCGAAGCACTGCCAATACTCAGCGAGGTAAGCCAAAAACACAATATTTCAATAAAAAGAGCTTCTACTGATTTCAGAAATCCACTAGACAAGCCTACCGAAGATGAGCTTTCGATTTTGGATGCGTATGCCTACAATTCAGAAAACGACATCAAGAACGAACCCAACATCCAAAAATTCGAGAATGGGGAAGTCTTGCTTTATACAAAAGCTATACAGATCCCTAATGGTCTTTGCTTGAACTGTCATGGAGATCCCGAAACTGATATCAATAAAGAGACTTTAGAGAAAATTCAGAAACTATATCCTGAAGATAAAGCAAAGAACCATAAAATCGGAGATCTTCGTGGAATGTGGAGTATAAGAATTCCGAAGGCCGAAGTCATTAAAAGACTTTGACTCCAAATCCCCAAGCCATAAATATGAAAAAAAGACTCTTGCTTGTAGTTGCCATTGCAGTCATTCTCAATTCTTGTCAAGAGAATCGTAAGCACCCGAAAATCGATTCCCCAATAGGATGGGAAATTATGGAAGTCCCTAGTGACGCTTCCATTCGAGGACTATCTCCCCTTACATCAGAAATCATATGGGCCAGTGGTTCCAAAGGCACTTGGTTGTTGACTTTGGATGGAGGGAAAACTTGGTCTACAGGAGTCATTGATGGGCTCGATTCTGTTGATTTTAGAGATATAGAAGGGTTTAGTGCTTCTACAGCTATTGCAGTTTCTGCTGGGCAACCTGCTGTCATTTATAAAACCATCGATAGCGGTAAGACTTGGCAAAAAAAGTATCAGGGTCCAGAAGAGGCTTTCCTTGATGGTATTTCATTTTTCAAAAATCGTAAAGGTTATGCAATTGGGGACCCGATAGATGGCAAATGGATGGTTTTGGAAACAATGGATGGAGGGGAAAGCTGGACTTGGCTCGAGTCAAGCCCGAGTGCAGAATCCGGTGAAGGGTCTTTTGCTGCAAGTGGATCTACAATTTTGACAGATAACGAGTTCATTTGGTTTTCAAGTGGTGGCAGTAAAAGCAAAATCTATCGTTCCAAGGATGGCGGACACAGATGGGAAATCAAAGCAACACCTATTATTCAAGGAGAACCCTCACAAGGCATATTTTCACTTTCAAAGTTAGACAATGACAACTTGATCGCTGTGGGTGGTGATTATTTACAACCTGACCTTTCTCAAAAAAACGCAATCTATTCTCCAGAACTCGGAAATAGCTGGGAGTTGTTATCTGGAAATTTGCCTACAGGATATAGGTCGGGGGTAGCATACTTTCCGAGACATCACTGGGTAGTAAGCGTGGGTACTAATGGAAGCGACTTTTCAAAAGATGGGGGGATAAACTGGGAAAAATTTTCTGATGAAGGCTTTCATGCAGTATTTATAGACAAATCTCAGGGAAGCATATGGGCTTCAGGTGCAGGAGGTAAAATTGGCCGATTGATTTATTGAATTTGAGATGCACAAAAATAGTGTATAGCTAATTTTATTTCGGTGGGTATCAGATTAACTTCTTGGTATCATTACAGATCATCTTATTTACTTACTTTCACATTTGCAGAAAATCATATTTTTAAATTATCTTGTACAAGAAACCAAACAATTTACCAGAGAATTGCCAAATAATGGGTTCTTCTATTATCTTTAGAAATCCGAAGAAAAGGTAAATTGCCCTCATTTTCTGAAAAAACACTGAACCTTAGCATTATTATCAATAAAAGCCTATAAGACCATGTTTGATATTATCCCATCTATTTATTTGATTAATGGAAAATGTGTCCGACTCAAGAGAGGAGACTTCTCGACAGAGGAAGTTATTTCCAACAACCCTCTAGAAATTGCCCAAGCATTTGAAGACCACGGAATCCGATGGCTTCATTTGGTAGATTTGGATGGAGCTAGACGAGGAGAACCAAAAAACTATCACATCCTAGAAGCAATTGCTGGCTACACCAATTTGAATGTCGATTTCACAGGTGGAATCTCCACTGATGGAGATGTGCTCAAATCCTTTGAACACGGTGCTCGCGCAATCACAGCGGCCTCTGTTTCTGTATATTTCCCTGAAAGATTTGCTCAATGGATTATGTCCTATGGTAGAGAAAAAATCAACTTGGCAGCCGATACCAATCCTGAAGATCATAAAATCAAGACAAAGGGGTGGACAAAAAAAACAGAGGTAGATCTTTTTGACCACATAGAAAACTTCTATTCAAGAGGCTTGAAATACTTGAAATGCTCTGACGTAACGAGAGATGGGGTCATGGAAGGGCCAAACTTTGAGCTTTATAAAGAAATCGTAGAAAAATTCCCAACAATTCATCTTGCTGCCAATGGTGGCGTCAGATCCATCGATGATTTTATTCAATTAAAAGAAAATGGAGTCACAGCAGTAGTGTTTGGAAGAGCGTATTATGAAGGTAAAATAACCTTACAAGACTTGGACAAATTCATGGCTGCCCATGGGAATTAATACTCACTAACGCTTTAGACAATTTTCATTAATACTTAAAAAAAGCCTCTCTAACATACCTAGTGAGGCTTTATTTTTTTATTTCAGACTCAAGATTTTCTAATATTTAAAATTGGTATATTATTTGCTAAATGTGGTGGTTGACACCACTTTAGCGGTTTATTTCTGTTTGTACCAGAAGGTATTTTATGCGTAAATCATTCACATCTTTCATATTCATTTTGCTCCTTTTGACTTTTGGAGTACAGTGTACATTTTTAGAAAAAGAGAGAAATGCTTCAATTTGGGAAAACCCTGTGGACTTAGACCTGGATCAAATCATCAAAAGAGGCTATATCCGTGCTGTGGTTGATAATTCTTCGACTAGCTATTATATCTATCGCGGTAGAAGAATGGGGTACGAGTTTGAGTTGTTGAGAAATCTCGCAAGTAGCCTAGGAGTAAGATTACATTTGATAGTGAAGTCTGACATAGAAGAAGCGTATGTACTTTTGAACAAAGGAAAAGCAGATATCATAGCAATGAACCTTGAAATGTCATCAGAGCGAAAAAAATATGGCAATTTCTCCAGTCCTTTGGGCGAAGTAAGCACTGTATTGGTTCAAAGAAAGTCAGGTCAAATGATTAATACAGTAGATCAATTGAAGGATCAGGTGATTCATATTCCCCAAGGTGCTATTTACAAATCGCAGATTTGCAGTTTAAGTCAAGACAGTACTTTTTCGGTGGGAATCATGGAAGTCAGGGAAGGAAGAGAGCAGTTGATTTCTAAAGTCTTGGAGAAAAAAATTGATTATACTGTAGTTGATAAAGATTTAGCTTTGGTAAACGCTACATATAATAACGAGCTTGATGTCAGTCTTGAAATCAGCGAACAATCACCAGTAGCATGGGCTGTGAGACCGAATGCCCCAAACCTTGAAAACGCTATCAATTCTTGGATTGCAAAAAGAAAAAAATCAGGTTACTTTGCTACACTATATTCCAAGTACTTTTTGAATTCAAAAAACAGTTACTATAGATCAAATAGTGCATTTTCTTCATTGGGAGGGAATAAAATTTCTGCCTATGACGATATTATAAAAACAGCAGCCGAAAGCCTAGGTTGGGACTGGAGGTTGTTGGCTTCATTAGTCTATAAAGAGTCTGCATTTAATCCTGAAGCTACATCATATGCTGGCGCCACAGGTTTACTACAGCTGATGCCTGTGACCTTAGAAAGGTTTGGTGTAGATGATCCAAATGATCCTTACCAGAGCTTGATGGGAGGTGTAAATTTCTTGAGGTATTTGGATAAATTCTGGAGGGAAAGAATACCCGAATCCAATGAAAGAATAAAATTTATATTGGCTTCTTACAATATCGGTCATGGCCATGTCGAAGATGCTTGGAAGCTCACGATGAAATATGGAAAGAACCCACAATATTGGGAGCATGTATCACATTTCCTCAAACTAAAAACTGATCCGGAATATTACCGTGATCCGATTGTACGGAGTGGGTATGCCAAAGGCCATATTGCGGTCAACTATGTTGATGATATTTTGATTTTGTATAACTCTTATAGGGTTTTGGTTGAGCCGTAGGTCTTTATTGAATTTTTACCCGTTTGCCTTATTGTAAGGATTGTCAACCTAAGGTGTGTCAGAAGAAGTATATTTAAGGTGTAGATGCAATCTTCATTAGAAGGGAAATTGTAGTTTTTATAGTTTCTACCTACGAAAGGCAGTTGCTTGCCCCTGAGCGTAGATTGCATCTACGCTTCCATATCTGGGGAATATGTTATTCCATTTTGGGTAAATCAAATCCCCCCGGATCAGGATATTTAAGATGCTTCGTTAATTTAAAACCTGACTGAAAAATAAGAACGGTCTCTTCCCCTCTCATTTCGTCCCTTTCCTCATTATACGAGCATTCAAAACCAAAAAAAGACCCAGTCAATAACCGGGTCTTTCCTTCCTTACTCAACCTTGATCTGCTATCGGATAATGGCTTCTTTGTAGTAGATGTGGATATAGTAAAGTCCTTTTTTGAGTTTGCTGAAGTCTAAGGTAGTCTCAATATCAGCTTGGGCTCTATTGATGATTTCCTTACCTCTTTGATCATAAAGACTTACCTCAAATGGGTCTGGGCTTGTTTCACTTGCACTTTTGATTGGGTTACTTTTTTTGGTAATGGATATGAAGTCAGTCGTAGGGTTGGGATAAACCATAAACATATCCCATGGATTATATACCCATACCGGTATTTCCGAACCTCTTGCGCCACACGGATTTACCAAATCTACACTGACAGAATACACCCCACCACTACTGAAAGACAAGGTAATCCCCTGTTCTCCTTGACCATAAAGCCATTCATTTCCTGAAGGATAAACTTGCCAATCAAAATATAAATTAAATGGATAGCTTGGTATGACTGCATAAAAATTCTCAACTGTATTGATTTGCATCTCGTATGGGCCATTTATTGATGGAAAAGAGGCCATCCCTACCCAAAAGCTCTTATCACCACTCCACAATCCGTAGTGATACTATAAGTAAGAGTCGCCGCTCCGGAAGCTGAACTGCTGGCAGGACTTAGATTGGCTGTAGCACCTGTGCCGGAAGTGGCTCCAGAGAACAAATGCGTAGGAGAAACAGACCAGGAGACCGTACTTCCAACAGGTGGGTTTTGAAGAGAATAGGAAGATGTGGAGCAGAGGAAGTCGGGACCGGAGATGGTGGCGCTGACACATTCGCAAAGGCAATCAGCGTTTGCCACACTGTTTCTTATCACATTGCCCGGTTGAAGACCGAAACCAAGGTTAAAATTAACGCCTACACTCTGCAAATGGCAATAACTCATAATTGTGCCGCCACCTGAAGGAACACCGGGATTAGGGCAATTTTGACATCCCCCACCATTAGGATCAGGATTCTCCATACAACCCCAACATCCATCGATAGCCGTGTTATTTCCATTCCAAACACATGCATGGGTATGGCGAGAGCCGAACAAATGGCCAAACTCATGGGCTACTATATGGACAGTCCAACTATAAGTAGGAACAGTCTCATAGTTGTTATGTAACATTGCAACAGACAATCTCTCAGAAATGTCTGGATTACATATACCATCCATTTCGAGAGCAGCAATACCTCCTCCCACGTCTGTTCTAAATGTCAGCAATTGACCCAAATCACCGTTAAATATGGTTCTATTGGTTTGGAATTGCTGCAAAAGAATACCTAAGTTATTGGACGTATAGGGATCAACAGTAGTCCATACAAAAATCTCAGAAATCGATGTTTCTATATTTTCATTTTGATAAAGTGTAGCAACTTGGTTGAACACAGCAGCTACAAAACTTTCCACCGAGGCCACGCTTCCTCTTGTCTGGAAAATATCATGTTCGGTTTCAAAGTAAAAATCGGACACAAACGTCTTCCGAACTGATGGAAGATTTTGATGCTTGGGATAAGATTTCTGGATCATAATCTGTAATACCATGCCCATGAGTCTCACATTGAAAGTCCAATTTCTCCTTTAGATTCCTGTCACTATAAAAAATGTGTCTTCCACTTTTTTTATCCAATGCCAGATTGAAATTGCCTTCATCTGTAGCGATCAAGCCTATCACCTCATCTTCCATAAAACTGATGGCTACAAGACTGTTGGGGTCACCTTTTACGATTCCCCTGAAGTGCTTGATATCCTTGTTGGCCGATAGGCTTTGCCCATCACTGGTTACCACTTTGTAGCTGTAAAAAGAATCGGGAACTTCTAGCAGTTCAAGTTGGAGTTGCCCGGTTTTTAGGGGAATACTAAGTGAAACAGCCTCTTGTAAATCAGCAAAAACAGAGTTTTCATAATGTAAAAAATGAACTTCCTCTGAACTTTCAAAGTTGCCGAGCATTACCTCATCATCCCAAGATTGCGCAAAAACAGTTGATACTACCCGGAACTACATTTTACGGGTCTTGGCCTCTTGTACACTCTTGAGCAACAGGTTTTCCTGACCAATAACGATTGTAGATAAAAAGATGAAAGCTAAGAAAGGTAAATTACAAAGTAACTTTTTCATAATGCTGTAATTTGAGTTGGAAATTATTCAATCCTTAAAAAGAGGGAAATTGGACCATCGACGTGCGCCATATTTAAAGTCATCTCACTTTCCCCAATCTTAAAAGGCCATTTTAAATCACCTATACGTAATTTAATGTGATCTTCATTTTCAGCAGGAGGAATAAGTTCATAATTATAAACACCAGTTTCATATCCCCAACCCCCAACATTATCATTAATTTGCAACACTCCATCTGGTTTGAAGCAGTATAAAACATTGTCACAGGAGTAGTCCTTGACCTCAATCTCTCCACTAAATAAACTTATTGTCCTTCTCTCAACCAACTTCCATTTCCCTACCACATCATCTTCCTGACCTTCCACCGCCTCCACAGGACATTTAAGTTCACCTTCGGGCAATCCATCTTCCTGACAAGAAGCTATCATCATTAATACCAAAAACAGCAATCCAACCCCCCACGCTCTTACTGATTGAATCTTTTTATTTTTCATTATTTCTACAGTTTTTATGGCTTTCGAATCTGACTCAAGTAATCTAATCCCTGATAATATTAAGACGAGTCAAAAATCTAACCTGTTTTAATTTAATAAATAGTTTTAAAAAATCAAAAAGCAATCCCTGAACAATGGAATTGTAAATTATTGGGAAAGTCAGGTATAGATGCAATCTACAACCAGATGGGTAAATTGTAGTTTTTCCTATGAGAAGTAAGTGCTTGCCCCTGAGCGTAGATTGCATCTACGCTTCCATATCTGGGGAATATGTTATTCCATTTTTGGATAGATTTTCCCTCGAAAGGCTTAATAAAAATAGGCTATGATGGCGCTAACAATAAAATCATTAAACAAATAACAGACCTGAAATGCTCTTTGAACAAGTGGCTAAATCCATTATATATTTTAAAACCTAAGCTATTTTAAGACTCATTAACAAGTCTTTGGGTTTTTATACTATAAGAATAATTACTTTTAGAAAAAAATAAAAGACATAATTATGAGATGCATTTTGCCTATTCTGGTTTTGTTGTTTGGATTTAGTTCATGTTCTAAGTCACTGGAGAATTCAAATCATTCACTTAAGCCCTATACATTTACTTTTGACACATTGATGATCGATGCAAAAGAAGAACTTCTATTTATGGAGGTTGGATTTTTTGGGGCGACATTAAGCAATGATGAGAAACATTTATACAAACTTGGTGGTATGACTCCAAAGGTTGAGGTTATAAATATTGAAGACTTTAAGCTGGAAAAAATCTTAGAGTTTGATAGTGAAGGGCCTAACGGAATAGGGGAATTTATTAGTGACATAAAGGTCAATACCACAGGAGAACTTGTCTTGTCAAGTTATGAACGATTAGGAGTGTTTGACGAAGAAGGAAAAAAGATTTTTGATATCAGTCCAATAACCTTAGATTTCGATGATTTAGAAAGGGGTGAACAATTATACCCATTTACCATACTTTCTGACGATAAGAAAAAGCTTTTTACTCAAATTGAATCAAATACGAATGGCTTTGTTTATTTAGGAATAATTGATACTGAATCCAAAACACTTAAGAAGCTCAAAATTCCAGATTTCGAATATGCTAAAAAATTTAGATTTAGCTTTATGACTGGAAGATCTGGTGCGATTAATCCAACCGGCCCTTCCATGCAATTTTTGAATAACGAAATACTCTTCACCAATAAATATTTCAATACAATTTCAAGATATGATATGAAATCTGATTCTATGATCAATATTTCTTATGATCCAGTTTTGACTGCGGATAGAAAAATTGGAAACTATCTAATAGATCATGGTAGCTTTGAGAGCTTTCAAGATGAGATAGTTAAAACTGAAAAAGAAGTATCATTTGGGAAATTACTTTGGGATAGAAACAGTAGGGTTTATTACAGGTTTTCACAAATAGGAATATCGACTTTTGATGATAAGGGGAAAGAAAAAGTAGAAACCTATCAGGTATATTTGACAGTTTTAGATGACGCCTTCAATCCAATTGGTGTTGAAAAAGTAGATGCTTTAAATAAGATGCCAGAGCATGTTTTTGTAAAAAATTCAAAAATATGGCTTGACTTTAATATCAATGATGAACTTGCAGTTGTCCAAATGGGAATTCACTCCAAATAATTATATCAAAAACTCATAAAAAAAGAGCCACCTTTTTGGCGGCTCTTTTATTTTTATTCTACTGCTTTCACATTCACTTCAATATTCCCTCTAGTTGCTTTAGAATATGGGCATACTTCGTGGGCAGCTTCTACCAACTTCTGGGCTTCTTCCAAAGATCCAGCTTGTGGTATTTTGCAGATGATATCCACTGCCAAGCCAAATCCACCAGCTTCAGTTTTTCCAAGATGCGCTTTCACTGTGATCTCGGCATCATCCAATTTCACACCTTTGGCTACAGCACCCAATGCACCACCAAAGCAAGCTGCGTAGCCTGCCGCAAATAACTGTTCAGGATTGGTTTTTCCACCTGTTCCTCCAATTTCTTTTGGCATTGCAACATCAAAGTCCAATTGGCCATCATCTGTTTTTACGTGACCTTTTCTGCCACCGGTATTAACGGCTGTAGCTGTGTAATCAATTTTGATTTTTTCCATTTTTTAAGGTTGGTTTAAAGTTTTTACTAATTTGTTTACTTCAGATTTAAAGTTTACTAACGTCTCAGGCTCCCAACTGTTCAGGCACTCCAAGATTTTTGCAGGAATCTTTTCTGCTTTGGATTTCATGGATTTACCTTGAAAAGTCAGTTGAATCTCAACTTTCCTTTCATCGTCTTCACTTCTCACCCTTTTGATCAGGTTGTGACTTTCTAATCTTTTTAGTAGAGGAGTAAGTGTGCCAGAGTCCAGAAAAAGTCTTTTTCCTATTTCATTTACGGCCAAACCATCTTTTTCCCAAAGAATCATCATCACCAAATACTGTGGATAGGTAATCCCAAGTTCCTCCAAAGGTTCACGGTAAGCCTGAATGATCATCCTTGATGCTGCATATAAAGGGAAGCAAATCTGATTCTCAAGTAAAAGTAAATCTTGTTCTTTTGTCATCATTTTTAATTGTAAACAATTAAATTTAATACAATTTTACTAGAATAAAAAAACCGATGCTGTTTTTTTTGATTTATAGCTTATATCCATTTTCATAATTGTAGTGAAGCTTTGCACTTGCTTCCCAATCATGAGGAAATGTTTCTGTCTTGGGGTCCCAGGCAAGAGGTCTCTTTAATTCCTCAGCTATATTGCCAATAGTACAAATCGTACATGTACTGTGGCCCACTTCTACTGGGACAATTGGATCTTTTCTGGAAATTACTGATGTAATGAAGTCACTATAATGGTGGGAATATTCTTGTTTGGGAAGGATTCGTGTTGGCTTTAGACTTTCATCTGAAGATTGAAAAATACCTCTATTCACTTGAATCCATCCATCAGAGCCGATGAACCGCACTCCTTGTGGGCCTTTATCAAAAGGAGCAACAAAAATCTTTATTCCGTTTGCATATTCATAAGTTAGAGGGTTGTCATTCGATGCCGGAATTACATTTACAGGTCCATTTCTATCCATGCCTATTCCCCACTGCGCTATATCTAACATGTGGGCTCCCCAGTCTGTCATATGTCCTCCACCTGTCTCCTTGTACCATCTCCATGAGGCCCAAGATTTTTCGTTCGTTTCTGGATTTAGGCTGATTTTTGGGGCCAAAGCCTGATTATATTGTATTTGCTTCAAAGGGCCAAGCCAAGTTTTCCAGTCTAGACTAGCTGGAATCTCTTCTGCTGGCAGGTCGTATGGTTTTGGATGTTCTGGACTGCCTACATGCACCAATACCTTTTCAATTTTTCCAATCTTGCCCTTTTGGACCATATGTGCAGCATGTTGAAAATTCACCTCTGATCTTTGTTGGCTTCCTACTGCTAGTACAATACTATTTGCCCTTACAGCTTTGACTAACTCCTGTCCTTCCTTGATCGTGAACGTAAGTGGTTTTTCCAGATAAATGTCTTTTCCTGCTTTGCAAGCAGCTATGGCTGTCAAGGCATGCCAATGGTCTGGAGTTGCTATGACAACTGCATCAATATCATCCCTTTCTAGCAATTGATTAAAATCGGCATAAGTAGAAATCTCAACCTTATCTTTGCCATTCTCTTTTGTCAGCCGAGTTGCTCTGACTTGAAATCTTTCTCGCTTGTCTGAATCTACATCTGCACACGCCAATACTTGAACCCCAGGTATTTTCATCATGCCGTTGAGAATGCCCATCGCCTGCTGTCCAACACCTATAAATCCGAGCCTTACTTGATGGATATCTTTTGGATCGGTGCTTTTTTCATATGGAGAATATGCAAAAGAGGATAGGCTTGTAAGTCCTGCAATCGACAATAGAGAGTTTCCTATGAATTTTCTACGTGATGAATCTTTCTTTTTTTGGTTCATGGGTTATCGGTTTGAGAGTGGGTTCTGCAATGATTTTTTTCAAAGCAATTCTTAATAATAACATATAAAGTTGAGATCTGAAAAAGTACAATGAAAGATATGGTCATTAGGCCATTTCGGATACCATAGTCAAAGCATGTCTGCCCAAGTCTTGATTGCCTGATATTTGAACTCTATTAAATATACAAATTGATCTTAGAATGCCTCCTCAATATCATATTTCCACAAATAGAAAAAAGCTCTTTCCGATTCATCAAAGACTCTTCCAGGATTGGTTCTGATGGTAACACGAAACCCCTCATCATCAGAAATTTTCACCAACTGATGGCTACCAAAGTACGATACTTTGACTATTTTACCACTGAGTTGTTGCCCTTTGCGTTGGACCACCTCTCCATGTTCTGGTCTAAAAAGAAGTTTGACTGCAGCTTTATAATTCTTGGCTTCAACGTCTGCAATAAACCCAAACGAGGTATAAAACCCATCTTCACTAGGTGTAGCCAATATCTCATTCCTTTTTCCAAAAAAATTAGCTACATAAGGATTGATTGGATTTTCATAAAGGACTTTTGGAATATCTATTTGTTGCAAAAAGCCTTTATGCAAAATGGCAACCCTATCTGCCGTGGAGAGTGCATCCTTTGTGTCATGTGTAACAAAAATTGCTGTAATGCCTGTTTTTTTGATGATTTGACGTATTTCTTCACGAACTTGATCCTTGAGCATGGCGTCCAAGTTACTGAAAGGCTCATCCATCAAGAGAATTCTTGGGTTTGGAGCTATAGCCCTCGCCAAAGCCACACGTTGCTGCTGTCCACCTGATAGTTGGTGTGGATATTTGTTGAAATCTTCATTCAAACCAACCAACTGCAAAGTTTCTTTGGCGATTTGCGCTCGATTTCCTTTAGATTTTTGGATCCCAAACATGACATTTTCCAAAATCGTCAAATGTGGGAAAAGTGCATAATCTTGAAAGACCATTCCGACTTTTCTTGCATGGGCAGGTACTGTTTTTTTGCCTTCTACGATCACTTGACCGGAAAGCGAAATGCTTCCTTGGTCTGGATGCTCCAATCCGGCAATCAGTCTCAATAGCGTTGTCTTGCCAGACCCACTTTCACCAACCAAAGCTAATATCTCCCCTTCAGTTACATTGAAGGAAATATCATTGACAGCAAAGTCTTTGGCTTGGCCATATTTCTTGTTGATATGTTGAAGTGATAAGATTGGCATCTTTATAATAATATGTAAACTTATATTTCTCTTTTTTTGATCATCCGGTTAAGGAAGATGATCGGGATAATCCCAGTCAAAATAATGATTAAAGCGGCGTTCGCAGATTCTGCAATCATCTCGTTGGTCGCCATGTCAAAGGCTTTGGTTGCCAAAGTTTGGTAATTGAAAGGACGAAGGATCAAAGTTAAAGGTAATTCTTTCAACACGTCTACAAAAACCAACAATATACCTGAGAACAAACTGGATTTAATGAGTGGAAGATCTATTTTCCAAAGTGTTTTAGAACTTCTGATTCCCAGTAATCTACTGGCTTCGTTTACATGAATCCCTATTTTTTGAAAACCAGATTCTACTGGGTTGTAGCCTACTGCCATAAATCTTACGATATAGGCAAAAGTCAACGCGAACAGCGTTCCGGACAGGAAAAGTCCTGCAACTCTAGAAGACAATATTGTGTCATATATCCATTTATCAAATGAAAGTAGCGGAATCATTACTCCAACTGCGATGACTGCACCAGGTATGGCATAACCCAATGTTGCAATTTTTGTAATGCTCTTGACCCATTTGAATGGACTAAGTCGCAGTGCATAGAGTAGAATAATGGAAAAAAAGACAACCAAAACCCCAACAAGCGCTGCAAGCCCAAAACTTCTAAATATCAATAAGAAGAATTCTTGATTGACTACTTTTTCATAAGTCATAAACACCCATTGGAGTAACTGTAAAAAAGGAATAAAGAAACTGATCAAAAAGAGCATGGTGCATATCCCTGTGTAGAGAAATTTGCTTTTGGTAGAAACCTCTTTTCTTGCTTGTGGCTTATTGAGTCCGTTGACAGATGAATATTGCCGATTTCCTCTTTGGATAGATTCTAAGTATAATAAGGCAAAAACAAAAACCATCAAAATCGCGGCTAGATAGATGGCTGTAGTAGCATCGCCCATAGAAAACCAAGCTCTGAATATCCCGGTGGTAAATGTGTTTACACCAAAATATTTGACTGTTCCGTAATCATTCAAAACTTCCATCGAAGCAAGTGCTATTCCAGCTACGATTGCTGGTCTTGCCATAGGTAGTGCTACTTTGAAAAAAGTTTTTGCACGATTTGCTCCCAAGAGAGAGGAAGCTTCCTGCATTGTTTTGGATTGCTGCAAAAATGATGACCTAGCTATCAAAAATACGTAAGGAAATAAAGTGATAGACAAGATGAAGATTGCTCCAGGCAGGTTCATGATATCTATGAGACTGCCTTTAATTTGAATTCCAAATGAATTCCTTAGGAATGTCTGAATGGGGCCAGTGTAATCGAGAAGTCCCACATAAGTATATGCCATGATATACCCAGGAAATCCAAGTGGCAAAATCAGCAGCCATTCAAAATACTTTCTTCCAGGAAACTCGTAGCTGGAAACTAGCCAAGCTGTAGTCACACCAAGGACAAAGGTACTGAATGCCACTCCTAGTAGGATTAGGAGGGTGTTTTGAAAATACCCAAAAAGGAGGTTGTTGGCTATATGTGACCAACTACCTCCCGGGCTTGTAAATAGTTTGAATAAAATAGTGAAAAGTGGTGTGGCTACTACCAATAAAATCAGCAATGCAAAACCAGTCCACTTATTCCACCAATAATACTTTTTATCAATGATTTCCAACGCTTCTCTTTATTTCCATCCAATACGGTCAAAGACAACTACTGCATCTTTGTTGTATTTACCAAGTTCTGATAAATTGATTTCGTCTGCTTTAAATTCTCCCCATTCTTTTAACAAATCTGAAAATTCAGCTGATTTGTTTACTGGATATTCGAAATTTATGCTTGCCAAGAAATTTTGTGCTTCTACTTCAGACAAAAACTCAATCAATGCCGTCGCATTTTCTTTGTTTGGTGCATATTTTGTAACTGCAGCACCAGAGATATTTATGTGTGTACCTCTATCATCTTGATTTGGGAAGAACAATCCGACTTTTTCTGCAGCTTTTCTTTCTTCTTCATTGGAGTCATTCAACATGATACCAATATAATAGGTGTTTACTATAGCTACATCTCCTTCTCCTGAAGCTACAGCTTTTACTTGATCTCTATCGCTTCCTTTGGGGTCTCTTGCCATATTAGCCAATAGCCCTGAAGCCCAATTTTGAGCAGCTTCCTCTCCGTTATGGGCAATGATTGATGCCAATAAGGATTGGTTATATATGTTTTCGGAGGATCTTGTCAAGACTCTTCCTTTCCAAGCTTCTTCTGTCAAAGCTTCATAAGTGGACAACTCCTCTGGATTCACCCTCTCTTTACTATAAGCAAATATCCTTGCTCTATAGGTTAAGCCAAACCATCTGTTTTCAGGATCTCTGAACTTGGATGGAATGTTTGTTTCTAAAGTAGAAGATGAAATTGGCTGTACCAAATCTTTGTCAACTGCTCTCTGAAGCCTTCCTGCATCAACTGTGATCAAGACGTCAGCTGGTGAATTGGCGCCTTCCAACTCTAATTTTTGAATCAATTCATCCGCACTTGCACTTACGACATTTACTTTGATGCCGGTTTTTTCTGTAAACATATCAAAGAGCTTTTGATCTGCTTCGTAATGCCTATGTGTATATACGTTTACTTCATTTTTGCTTTCAGAAGATCCTCCACATGAATAGAGAAATCCTGCGATTAAGGCTAAAGAAACTGCTTTGAGGAAGTTTTTCATATTGATTTTTTTGTTTGACGAGCCAAAATTAATCATTATTTAAATCAAATCTAAATAAAAAGAAAAAGATTTTTATATTTGCATCAGGCTTCTGATGAGAGGTGAAAATAATGGTTTTTCAGATTTTAGATCAGGAATAAATAATGACAATCCAACAACTGGAATATATTTTAGCGATAGATAAGTTCAGGCATTTTGGAAATGCTGCTGAATCATGCTTTGTGACCCAGCCCACATTAAGTGCCCAAGTTAATAAACTAGAAAAGGAGCTTGAAGTTATTATTTTTGATAGGTCAAAAATGCCCGTAATCCCAACTGAATCGGGTGCTCAAATCATTGAACAAGCCAAAAAAGTAGTCTCACACAGCAAAGGGATATACGAGATCGTAGCACAACTCAAGGGAGATATAAGCGGAGTTATCAAGCTTGGTATAATACCTACTTTAGCACCTTACCTTTTGCATAGATTTATTAGGAATTTTATAGAAAAATATCCTAATGTACAGCTTCAAGTAGAAGAAATGGTAACTGAGGAAATCATCAGAAAATTGAAAAACGATGAGCTCGACCTCGGTATAGTTGTTACGCCCTTAGAAGAAAGTGGGCTGTTGGAAAAACCTATGTTTTATGAAAAGTTCTACGCCTATCTTTCTGAAGGACATCCTCTGCTTTCAAAGAAGACGATCAGTGTGTTAGATTTTGAGAGTACTGATATGTGGGTTTTGCAGCAAGGACATTGCTTTCGGGATCAAGTGTTGAATTTTTGTAATAAAGCAAAATTCCAAAAAATGAATTTCCACTATGAAAGTGGTTCATTGGAAGGCTTGAAGTATATGGTCAATGAATACAAAGGAGTAACTTTGTTACCTGAGTTGGCGACTTTTTATATGACTGAAAATGAAAAAAACAGATTGAGATCCTTTGAAGGAGAAGAGCCTACTAGAGAAGTTAGCATCGTTTTGACAAGGAGTTTTCTCAAACAAAAACTTGTAGCGCTACTCTACAATGAAATTACGGCTTCGATCCCTCAAGAAATGACATCAAAAGCACACGGGAAAATCGTCAGATTCAAATAAATTTTCATTAATTTCGATGTCGCTAAGCGGAAACTCTTTTCTGCTCCTTTCGTTTCTGTTTTCTATGATAAAAACCCCCTTTGCTTTATTGATCTGTTTGATGATCTTAGGATCAAACGCTAGTAGCTTTGGGCAGTCATTTTTCAGAAAATATGTCAACAGCCTGGTCAATGATACTTCGGATATCAGTAAGCCGCAGTTTTTGATATACCCCACACTTGCTTATGCCCCAGAGACAAGCTGGGAAATAGGATTATCTTCTCTATATGTTTATTATGCAAATAGGGATACCACAAACAGACTCAGTGAAATCAATGGGTTTACTTTTGTGACTCTAGAGAATCAATATGGTCTTTGGTTTGACCACGCGATCTACACAGATCAGAGCAAGTGGTTCTTTTTGGGAAGATTGAGATTTCAGAGTTTCCCCCTCAAGTATTATGGAATCGGAATGGATTCTCCATCAGAATACCTTGCTTTGGTAGATGCAAATCAAATACTGATCAAAGAAAGAGTACTTAGAAAAATCAAGAACAACTTATTTTTTGGTTTGGAAGTGGATTTTCAGAGACTGGCAGGTACTGACTTTAGATTAGCACCCGATAATCCCACTTTTCCTTTGCCACGAGGAAGTGAAGGCTCCACAAACATTGGTATTGGCGCAGGTTTAGTTTATGATAATAGGCACAATGTGCTGAATGTAAGAGATGGGTTTTTCTCAGAATTGGCTTATTTGCGCTATTCATCTGCCATCAGTACTTTTGGATTCAATTCTGTTATTTCAGATACGAGATATTATAGATCAATTAGCAAAAACACAGTTTTTGCTGCTCAATTACTAGGTCATTTCAATTCCGGAGATGTGCCATTCAATCAACTGGCATTGATGGGAGGAGAATCGATGATGCGAGGTTATTACACAGGACGATTTAGGGACAATAATCAATTGGCGACACAAGCAGAATTTAGGTTTTTGCCACTTCCTTTGGGATTTACGGATAGGATAGGTGCAGCTGTTTTTGGAGGAGTTGCCACAGTTTTTCCAAATTTTGAAAATCTGAACCTCAATAAAGTCGCTTGGTCTGCCGGTGGTGGCTTGAGATTTTTGTTGTTCCCTAAGAAGGATATTTACACCAGAATTGATTATGCTTTGACCAAAGAGGGATCCGGTTTTTACTTGTTTATAGGGGAAGCATTTTGATCAGGGAATCCGTGTTTAACAATCTTTAGAAAAGACCCATTAAGGGTTAACCTATTTGAAAGCAAATAAAATATTTTATTCAATAAAAATCTTTTTATAACAAACCCTTGAAGGGTTCTTGGGGTAAAATCGATTTCCCTAGCTTTTTAGTATTACATTTCTTCTAGGGAAAGCGCAAGGTAGGTAGGTTTGTAATTTGGAAGTTGGATTAAAACTGCTTTTGATTTCTCTATCAAAAGGGAGATATCAATTTTTTGTTTGTTTAGTTTACTTTAGCCAAAGTGCGCTGAAAGTTCCATTCAAGCTTAAGTCTTTCATTTTCATCTTCTTTTTGTCGTTGAAACTCCTTGATTATATAAAGCTTGAATTCTATAGAGATCCATGAAGCAAATTCAAGAGCAATATCCTTATGCGCATATGTTCCTCCATATCTTCCCGGTTTAGAGATGATTCCAATAGCATTTGTGGTTTCTATCCATCGCTTTGGCGTCAGAACGAAACTGTTTAATCCCGCTAATTTTCTAAACCCCTCGAATTCGAAGGGTTTAAAATTCGGGTTGTACATTACCTCCCAGAAACCTAAAAGCTCTACTGTGTTTCTATTTCTCATCCAGTTTTGAATAATAATATCAGTACTTGAAGAGTCTTTAAATCTTGCTATGTCGGTAATTGAAATGTAATCGTTTTGATCGCTTAGGATTAAAGTGATTTCTGTCCCTTTTACATTTATTTTTTTGTTTTTAGCCATTGTCTTCTACTTTAAAAAAGATTCTTGAAAAATTATCTTCCTCAAGATCGGAAATTTTGAGCTCTAAGAAAACAACCCCTGATACATTTCTTCTAGCTTGCTTACTTGGATGACTTTGATGGAGTATTTGGCCATATCCATGCCTTTTACGGCATATTTGGAAACCATGATTCTTTTGAATCCCAATTTTTCGGCTTCCGCTATCCTGTTTTCGATACGATGTACTGCTCTGATTTCCCCACCCAAACCTACTTCTCCAGCAAAGCATAAATCTGCAGGAACAGGTGTGTCTTCGTAGGAAGAAATCAAAGAAGCACAAACCGCCAAATCCAATGCGGGATCGTCCACCCTTAAGCCCCCTGCAACATTCAAGAAAACATCTTGCTGACCAAGGCGCATTCCGCCTCTTTTTTCCAAGACAGCCAAAAGCATATTGAGTCGCTTGGCATCATGCCCTGTACTACTTCGTTGTGGTGTGCCGTAAGTGGCGGGACTTACTAGAGATTGAATCTCAATCAAAAGAGGTCTGTTTCCCTCCATCATTGCACCGATGGCAACTCCGTTGAGCAATTCTTCCCTTTGGGTAAGCAAAATCTCAGAAGGATTTGCTACTGGCCGAAGTCCCTCAGCACGCATTTCATATATCCCCAATTCGTGTGTTGAGCCAAATCGATTTTTTGAAGTTCTGAGAATTCTATAAGTCAGATGTCTGTCACCCTCAAATTGCAGCACTGTATCTACCATGTGTTCAAGAACCTTTGGACCAGCTATCGCACCGTCTTTTGTAATATGACCTACCAAAAATACTGGAGTGCCAGTTTCTTTGGCAAATTTCATCAACTCTGCTGTACATTCCCGCACCTGACTTACTGATCCAGCTGCTGATTCCACATGTTTGCTGTGGAGTGTTTGGATGGAATCAATTACCAGCACATCAGGATTGAGGACTTCTATCTGTTGAAAAATGGATTGTGTATTGGTTTCAGAAAGTACATAGCAATTTTCGGATTTGAGAGGCATTCGTTCTGCACGCATTTTTATCTGCGATTCGCTCTCTTCACCAGATACGTAAAGGATCTTTGTCTGATTGAGCATCAGGGCGATTTGGAGCATCAAGGTGGACTTTCCTATCCCAGGCTCGCCACCAATCAAAACCAAAGATCCAGCAACAATCCCACCTCCCAAAACACGATCCAATTCGGCATCATGCGTAATCAATCTCGGTTGATCCTCAAAATTTATTTCTTGCAATCTCTTTGGTACACTGGCTCGCTTTTCCTTTGCACCACCTTGCTTCCATGAACCACGACCTACTTCTTCTTTCTGCACCACTTCTTCCACATAGGTATTCCATTCTCCACATGAAGGGCACTTGCCAAGCCACTTAGGGCTTTGAGCACCACAGTTTTGACAGAAGAAAGTTGTTTTGGTTTTGGCCATTTAATTTTAGATTTTAAAGGGTAGATTTTAGATTAGTGGGATTTGATTTAGGATTAGCTTATTGGGTTGTTAATGAAGTGTTTTGGAGGCCGTTGAATTGGGAATTATCCGAAATCCGCAGTAAATGACTGTAAAAGGTTGATTGACAAAAAGAAAATCTTCTTTTTATCACTTGCTAGTCCAATAGAAAACAGCATCTCAATTAATAAAACCTGAAAGGTTTCTGGAGCTTAGGGATTATCAATTCTTACTATAAAACACTTTACCTACTCTATCAATATGTCCTAATAAGTCAGGATTTGATATATCATGATAAGTAGAAACATCAAATTTGTATGGAAGCATAAGGTCATCCAATGCAAATTCTATTTCTTGTTGTGTGGTAAGGTTTAGTTTTTCACCAAATAAGCATAAATCAATATCTGATGCAGGCTTGAAATTTCCCATTGCCCTGGATCCATAAATTTTAACCATAGCGACTTCCATAAAATCAGAAAACACGCTTTGAATTTTCTGAATGTCTTCCAGATCTAAGCCGCAGTTTATTTTGTCAGCTGAATTGATCATTATTGCCATTTTTTTTTGATTCCATATTTCTTTCAAAATCAATGAAAGCTTCGTGGTATTCATTTAAAATCTTAAAATAAATCTCCTCAGCAGTTTTGTTGTTATATGTATGGGAGGTCTTGTTTCTACTTCCTATCATATCCATCCAAACTTTTCCATTTTCTATTAATTGAAGTTGAAAGGCTTCTCTAGTTGCGTCTCTGCTTCCCCCTATCATTTGTATTCCTTGATATGAAGCATAATCCTTCATTAGATTCCAAGCTAATTCGTGGGTATATTCAAAACGTTGTATCAAACCTTCTTTTATCATCTCATTCAAAACATCATTAACATCCTTATCAGCATCTTCCTCAAGGTTTTTATGAATAAAATCAACAGCGTCTGTGAGCTTTTTCAATGCTTTTTTGAAATTTGAGAAGCGTTGTTCCCATCTGATGTCTTCTTTCATGTTTGTTTAAATTTTTTCTGTTAAATGAAGAAGTTCAACCCTGTCTGACGCGAGGCGGGCCAATTCGGGTTTGATTGCATCTTCGCTTCTCACTTCGCAATCCAACCTTCCTGCTTTCTTCTCAATTAGTGTGCTTCCAACCAATCTTTACCTAGTCCAACTTCCACTTCCAACGGCACAGTTATTTTTACAGCATTGGACATGATCTTTGGAATTTCTTTTTTTAGAAGCTCCACTTCATCTTTGTGGGCGTCGAAAACCAATTCATCATGTACCTGAAGAATCATTTTGGACTTCAATTTTTCTTGGATCATCCAATTATGAACTTGGATCATTGCGACTTTGATCATGTCTGCAGCAGATCCTTGTATGGGTGCATTGATGGCATTTCGTTCAGCAAACCCACGCATTGTTTGGTTTCTGCTATTGATGTCTCTCAGGTATCTTCTTCTTCCCAAAATCGTCTCTACATATTCATTTTTTCTAGCTTTTTCTATACAGCCATCCATATATTCTTTTACAGCTGAAAACTCTTTGAAATAAGAATCAATGATTTCTTTGGCTTCTGATCTTGGTATACTTAGCCTTTGGGAGAGCCCAAATACAGAAATTCCATAAATAATTCCAAAGTTGGCTGTTTTTGCCTTCCTTCGCATGTCTGAAGTAACTTCTTCCAATGGAACTTGGAAGATTTTGGCTGCAGTAGTAGCGTGGATATCCCTGCCGTTTTTGAATGCCTCTATCATGGATTCATCCTTTGCAAATGAGGCCATTATTCTCAATTCTATCTGAGAGTAATCAGCCGCCAAAATCACGTGGTTTTCATCCCTTGGAACAAATGCTTTTCGAATCTCTCTTCCTCTTTCTGTTCTGATTGGGATATTTTGAAGGTTTGGATTGATAGATGATAGCCTTCCTGTTGCTGCTACAAATTGATTGTAAGTAGTATGGATTCTGTTTGTCTTGGGATTGATCATGGTAGGTAAAGCATCCACATAAGTGGATTTGAGCTTTACCATTTGCCTATATTCCAAGATGGCGGCTGCAATTTCGTGCTCTCCAGCCATTTTGCTCAACACTTCCTCACCGGTTGCGAATTGGCCTGTTTTGGTTTTTTTTGCCTTTGGGTCCAATGCAAGCTTTACAAAAAGAATCTCCCCAAGTTGTTTTGGTGATGCTAGATTAAACTCTTCTCCAGCCAATTCATACACGCGCTGCTCTATGGCTTTGCTTTCTTCTTCTAAGATACCCGACAATTCTGCCAAACTCTCAGTATCAATTCGTACCCCTTCAAATTCCATTGCAGCCAAGACATTGATAAGTGGGTTTTCTACTTCATGGAGTAGTTTTTCCAAGCCATTCTCTTTGATCATAGGATCAAAAGTCTGCTTGAGTTTCAAGGTGATATCAGCATCTTCTGCTGCATAAGCCGTCACTTCATCTTCATCTACATCCCGCATATTCCCTTGATTTTTCCCTTTTTTGCCAATTAAGGATTCTATGGAAACAGGCTTGTAATTCAAATATTGCTGGGCAAGCCAATCCATGGAATGTTTCCCTTCGGGCTCTATCAGGTAGTGGGCAAGCATGGTGTCGTAGAATTTTCCTTTGACTTCCATTCCATAGTTTTTCAAAACCAGAATGTCATACTTTACGTTTTGCCCGATTTTGGTGATTTTTTCATTTTCAAAAAGCCCTCTAAAAAGCTCAAGCTTTTCTTTGGCTTCTTTTTGGTCAGCTGGAAATGGGATGTAAAATGCTTCCCCAGCAATGTAAGCAAATGAAAGCCCTACCAATTCAGCTTCATTTGGATTCAGTGCGGTAGTTTCTGTGTCAAAGCAGAATTCCTCCTGTCTCTCAAGATAGCTGATCAATTCTAAAATTGCTTTTTCTCCATCTACTTTATGATAATCATGGGCAGATGTGAGGATATTGTCATGGAGTTGGATTGCTGGTAGTGGGTTTTCTTCTGCCGACACCTCCAACTCTGCTTCTTCCTCTGTAGGTGCAGGGCCTGTGAAAAGCCCCAATTGTTCACTGACTTTTATCTTCGGTTTTTTGATGGCTTCGCCAAAAACTCTTTGAGTCAAGGATCTGAATTCCAGTTCTGCAAAGAGTGCTTTTAATTGTTCCTCTTTTGGGCCGTTATACTTTAGGGCTACTTCGTCAAATTCAACTGGCACATCGAGACTAATAGTTGCCAACTCTTTGGAAAGCAAACCTTGTTGTCCGAAATTTTCTACATTTTCCTTTTGCTTCCCTTTCAGTTCGTGGGTGTTTTTCAACAATTCCTCAATCGACCCATAAGCCTTCAGGAGTTTTACGGCAGTTTTTTCTCCAATTCCGGGGATTCCAGGAATATTATCCACAGCATCTCCCATAAGTCCTAAGATATCTCTTACCTGGTCTACATTTTCAATATCCCACTTTGCACAGACTTCCTTAGGTCCCATGATGTCCACGGCGTTCCCCATAAATGCAGGCTTGTAAAGAAAAATATGTTCTTCTACTAATTGCCCGTAATCCTTGTCTGGAGTCATCATAAAGACCTGGAAACTTGTTCTTTCTGCTTTTTTGGCAATGGTACCGATGATGTCATCAGCTTCAAAGCCATCCAATTCCAAAATTGGAATATCAAAAGCTTCTACAATTTGCTTCACCCAAGGGATACCAATTTCAATATCTTCCGGTTGTGCCTGCCTATTTGCCTTGTAAGCTTCAAACTGTACGTGTCTGAAAGTTGGCGCTTTGGTGTCGAAAGCAACAGCTATGTGTGTTGGGTTCTCTTTTTCAAGCACTTCCAAAAGTGTGTTTGTGAAACCAAGCATAATGCCTGTATTGAGTCCTTTGGAATTTATTCTTGGGTTTTTGCTAAATGCAAAATGTGCTCTATATATAAGTGCCATTGCATCAAGCAGAAAAAGCTTTTTATCTCCTTTTGAGGACATGTGAAGGTGGATTTTGAGTTGAAAATGTATTCAAGTTAATGGGAAAGCCCAGGTCAGTATAGAAGGCTAAATTACAAATAATAATGAAAAGGAAAGGTGCAATTTATTATCATTTCAGGAATTAAATTATTACATTTCTCTTCAATTTATTTCCTCTGGTCTAATTTTTGGAAGTAAAACAGGTGACGGTGACATTTGGACCCGTATTTCTAAATTATTTATCAACTTAAACAAATCAACATGAAAAAGATCGCGTATTTTTTATCAATTGTATTTCTGTTTATGGCTTTTGCTCCAACAGCAATCGCTAAAGATTCGAAAAAAGAAAAAGAGGTACTTACTGCTGAACAGCAGGAAAGGCTAGATGAAATCAACCTTAGGGTTGAAGAGATTAAATCTTTGGACTTTGCTGATATGACTAAGGCCGAGAGAAAAGAAGTCAGAAAAGAGTTGAAAGAAATGAAAGTTGAGGCAAAAGAAATGGGAAATGGAGTTTACCTTTCTGTAGGTGCCATCATCATTATACTATTGATTCTGATTTTATTGACATAGGATAGAATTCTACATAAAAAAAAGCCTCACAGTGATGTGGGGCTTTTTTATTGTGAAAAGTTTGAATGAATCAAGACGACTTTCCATTAAGGGCATCGACCAATTCTCTTTTAAGCTTTCGTTCACGATCCAGTGTGTTTTTTCTGTGTTGCTCAAATTCTTCAACAGTTTCTTCAAGATTTTTTCGCGCTATTGAGATGACTTTGTGGCTTTTGCTGTATTTATATAAGAAAAATAAGAAGGCAATCAGCAGTCCAAAGACGATTGTCCACATGATCGTATTGTATGCGTTTTTGTGGATTGGGATTCCAAGAAAGAAAAAACTATCTCTTGCCTCCAATGCAGCATCCAAATCATCATGAGTGCTTTTTATGTCCTCCTCAAGCTCATTGATTTTTGCTTGTTGATCTTTGACTGTAGCATGAATATCAATCAATTCCTTCTTGAACACTTGCAAAGAATCCAGAACATTGGATTTGATTTTATCAAGATTTGTTTTTTTGACTACTTTATATTCTTGAAAATTATTTGAAATACTGTTGATATAATCAAATTGGCTTGAAATAGTTCCGCTGTTTAATGAACCCGTTTCTTCTACATTACTTTCCTGGGCTTGACTGGAATTAATAAAAAATGAAGTTGCGATCAATACAAGTAGAATGGTTTTATTCATGAGGTGATTGGTGTTTTATACGAAATAAAGTTAATATAAATAATTTAGGTTTCTTGATTTTGATGACGAATCAATAACTGTGCCTTTCTACACTCAAAATCAGATTAAAAAACTCAAACGAAAATAGAACGGAATGTTATATGTTAATTTATAAATATCTAAAATTTCAACATTAACAGAAATTCCTATTTTAAAAGATTGAGCTTAAAATTTTCTATAATTGACTTATTCTAAAAGTGGTGTAAATAATGTGTGCTTGCTTTTTTTGAAACAACAGTAAATCTGACAAATGCAGAAAGATTCGGCAAAATAATATTTAACCTTTTTTCGAATTTTTCCGTAGAATAGTACAAAAAAAACAAAAACAAACTATATGCTTTGTTATAGGCTTATGAATAAATTATTAATAACTGTATTTCTAGTCTTTTCCCTTTCAGAAAATTTATTCGCTCAAACAGAACAAGGCATTTGGATGGTAGGTGGTCAGTACACTTTCAACTCCGAAAATACACTCAGACTTGGTTCACAGATTACACCTGACACAAAAATTTCACGCAACGCTTATGGCATTTTGCCACAAGTTGGATATTTCTTTAAAAAAAATTGGGTAATCGGTGTGGATTTCGGCTATCATCATTCAAGGTCCTCCATAACGAATCACCAAACAGGGGAATTAGTAAATAGACAAAATCAATGGACGGGTCGAGGTGGAGTATTTTTGAGGCGTTATTTACCGATCAATGAACAAGTGTATTTTCATTTGCAAGGAGGATTAGCTTACACATTCGGTGATATAAAAACCATTCATCTACAAAATGATGCAATCGTACGGAACACTAGAGCACTCAACATGCATACTCAAGCGGGAATTACTTACTTTCCAAAAAGATGGATAGCCATAGAAGGAAATATTAACCCTATCTCTTATAGCTTTAGCCAATCAAAAACCCCTCAAATAAACGGAGAACAAAAAGAACTTGACCATTCCTTTTCTACGGGCTTAAATGGTGATTTTTTATCTTTAGGGTTTAACTTATTCATAAGTAAACCAAGATGAGGCATATTTTATTCACACTCGCTTTTTTTGTTTTATGGAGTTCCTCCTTGGCACAGGTTGAAAAAGGATTATGGTTTATTAGTGGTCAAGTGAATTTAGACCTTAATAATACCGAAAGATCTGATATTATTTACAATTCAGGATCAAACTATGAAAGCTCCCAGTTTACTCATGCGATAGATTTTTCTCCAAGAATGGGGTATATGTTAAGTAATCATTGGCTTATTGGGGCTGACATCAATTTGGGTAAATTAAAATACTCATCGGATCAATTTCATATTGGATCTTCACCTTCGAACATTAAGCAATGGATAGATTCATATGGATTTGGTTTATTCACCCGAAGGTTTTTTGACATGGATGAAAACTTGCAGATTTTTGCAGAAGGGAGAATAGGATATTATTGGCTCGAAGAACGATCTGGAGTTAATAGCTCACAAATACAAACTAACCGAACTCTTGAAAATTATGGTGGCCATTTGTCTGTAGGACTACATTACTGGATGCTTCCTAATTTATCCTTAGAAATAAACACTCGCTTTTTATCAGTGTCTAACCAAGAAATTGATTTCCCTGAGATTGATTCGCGTCCAATACCTATAAAAGAAATAAATCGGGGTCTCAGATTTTCTTTTGGTCAATCAATCGGTATAGGATTCAATTTTATCTTCTAAAAACTTAAATACCTTTGAAGATAGCTTTTTTGATTTCACTCAAACTTTTGAGGTTTTGCATGCTAAAAAAGTGAAATCTGATTAAACCTACATTGTCAATTTAAGAAAAGAGACAAGGAGTTGGCCAAGGCCAACATCCTTACTTATCTTTAAATCAGGTATTGATAGAGATCGACATTATAAAATTTTAAAATGACCGATAGATAAAAAGCTAAGAAAAAATATGATTTTGAAAACCCCAATTGCATGAGGATGTCGCAGTTGAACTTGATAATGGGGTTAGTCCATTATAGGAATTTTTACAGAGCCGTACCCGATTGACATTTCGCAGAGCCCCATTTTTTTTAAGAGACCTTTTGAAGGTTGAGAAAAAAAGGCAATACGATCCTCCATTGCTGATTTAGAAGAACTCTACCACCGGAACTACAATCACCTTTTTAGTAATCCCCCCATGAACTATTCCAAGATGTTTCATGAGATATCTTCAAGCACTTCGTCGCTTCTTTGAAGCCAGGGAGAAACTACCTTCTCATCGACATAGTAAGATTCCTGAAGAAAGAAAGGAATTCCACATGCGCTGGAAGGTAGTATCTTGGCTGTCTAGGGAAACAGAATAATGATATTTACTGCACTATGAAAATAGCATTGGCCATGATTAGTTTCCCTGCTTCCCAAAAGCTTCTAAACATTGGGTTGTCCACAAGATAGACTATCTTTCCTCTACCTTGATATTCCATTCCATATACCATAGATTGATTCATTTGAGGCTTCAGTTTATTTCCAATAAATCCAAATCTATATTGATCTAAACTCTGAATCGTACCTACATTCACACCGTTTGTCAAGTATGCATAACGTCTTCCATTATTTTTCAAAGTGTAATAGTTTTCCCCAACTCCAAATGAAAGCGGGTGGGTTTGATCCATTTTGACTTCAAAGATAGCACCTGCTGCTGAAGTAGATATTCCCATTCTCTCACGATCTTGGAAGGAGCTTAATCGCTCAATTTTCTGAATTTCTGCATCTGCTTTTTGCTGCGCTTTTTTCTCTTCTTCAGTATCGAATCTGCTCAAGTTAAATCCTTCTTTATCAGAAAACATTCCTACAGATCCTTCGATGGCAATAGCTTTTCCGCCTGCTTTTACCCAATCCATTACTTTTGTGAAGTTCCCTCCATTCAGGTAATTGCCAGATGGCAATATCAACACATCATATTTGCTCAGATCGTATCTACCCAACATATCTGCCTCAAGTATGGTAACAGGATAATCTAGCTCCTGCTCAAAGAAATACCAGATTTCCCCGAAATTCAATGATGATGTTCCAGAACCTCCTACTACAGCGACATTTGGTGCTTTGATCACTTTCACGTCCGATGAGCCAAAGTCTTTCCCTTTGTCAACATAAGATGTATTGGAAGTAGTAAGTTTGATTTCAAACTTATTGGCCAGATCGACTACTTTTTTATCATAATCAGCTACCCACTGATTGCCATTTCTCATGATCAAAAGTGTTCCGGCATTGTAAGACTGCCCATTGATTTCAAAAGGATATTCCGCAACTCTTGCTCTAATACCAGCCTTTAATAATGCCCCAAGATACTTTGCATGTTTGGTAGCATTCCAAGGTGCAATATATGCCAATGGCGTACCTTCCACAATATTTACCTCAAAAGCAGATTTCTCAAAAGACTTTGCAGCATCTAGCTTCGTCTCCAAAGCGTAAGCCTGAAGTCCATAAGCATAAGGTAATGCCCAACTTGTAATATCATAAGTGATGCTGTCCTCCAAAGTAGCTTCAGGTTCAAATAAAACCTGAGTAAGGACTGATTTTGGCTGATATGCATTGACAATGATGTCTTTGTCAGTGGTGGAAAAAGATGCAGATTTACCAGTATTATAATCCAAGCCTCTCAGTCCGGACCTGTTTCCAGCAAATCCATAGCTAATTTTATTTTTATCCAAAAGTTTCAACAAAGCAGCCAATCTATCAGGTTGACCTTCTCCTTTGATTACAAAGCTTTTATACTTTGCACGTGGGTTTGTACTATTGCTTTTGAAGTAGTTTGTGAATTCCTCGGCTAATCTTTCTGCATTCTTTGAGGTAACTTCTACAGCGGAAATACCCGCAGTATGCTGATGGATGATCCTTTCTTCCAAAGTAACTGTGTCGCCCAGTGCATTGAGCATCCCTAGACCCGCACGACCTGAACCGCCTTTTTCGATGGTCATACCAATGGCACCATTGTACATCGGGTAGGTATCCCCATAAGATGGATACAGTAAATCAAATCTTTCTCTTGTGAAATACTGCCAGTTATTTGCATCAAACTTCGCGGCAGTATTTCTTCCATAAATCTCTTGGAACTCATGCTGAAATGGTGAAACTTGCTCGTGAACTGGCTTGGCAGCAGGTGCAAAGTAAAATGGTTCGTTGATACCTTGTTCGTGATAATCTACGAATAAATGTGGCATCCATTCGTGATAGAGCTTGATTCTTTGTTCTGTTTCAGCTTGCGTTTGCCAAGCCCAATCCCTGTTGAGGTCCATCATGTAATGATTTGGTCGACCTCCAGGCCATGGCTCAGAATGTTCTGTTGACTGCGGATCCGGCTGAAGGATCTTATTGGCTTTTTGGTTGTACCATACTGTATATCTATCTTTTCCATCTGGATTTGCACATGGATCCACGATTAGAACTTGATTTTTCAACCATTCTTTGGCTTCAGAATTGTTTGGATTTGCCACTTCCCAAAAAGTCATCATAGCAGCTTCTGTTGCTACGGCTTCATTGCCATGAACATTGTACTGCATCCAATTGATCGCCACTTTGGTGCTTGGACTACCTTCCAACATTCCTGTTCTCTTGAGGTTGTCAGTCCTGATTTGGTCAAGGTTTTGAATATTCTCTGCAGAGGAGACGATCGCTACAAACAAAGGTCTGTGTTCTACCGATTCTCCATAATATTTTATTTGTACATTAGGTAAAGTACTTGCCAAATGTTCGAAATAATCTACTACTCTGTGATGAGGAGTAAATCTTTCTCCTGCTTTATAGCCCAAAAATTCATCTGGACTTTGTTGGGCCAATGCAAACCCGGATATCAAAAGCGATAAGAATAGGGCGTAAATTTTTCTCATAAATAAAGAATTAAGCTGAATTAAATTTGTGGACGGTAATTTACACTCTTTGGATTAAGGATTCAAACCGTCCTTGGAAATCTATTACTGTTACTTTCTGATTCTGCTCCAAAGTTTGGTAGTAAACCTTGGCCTGTCTTCCATTACGTTCAACTCGTCTTCGCTAACTCTTTTGACACTTTCTATGGTATAGAATGCTTTGTCATTAAAGGATTTTACTTTTCCGACGAATTCAGTAAGAGCATCTCTTTTCATTACTGTAAAAAGTAGATTTACTTTTCCAAACCTTCCCTCAGCACCAACAGAAGTGAATCTAAAATTCTTTTCTTTCATATATTCTATCAATTCCGGCATTGGAGTAGGAGTAATGACACGAACCAAAACCCTTCCAAGAGCCAATTTCTCCTCAATAGTCATCCCTACAAAAGTCCCCATCGCAAAACCTCCTGCATATGCAAGGTAAGACATTGGATTGTTGATGTTTTGAAAAATTTGCCCAATTGCCAAAAGCCATATCAAGGCTTCAAAAAAACCTAAAATTGGAGCAATTTTCTTTTTGCCATTAAGCATAAACATAATCCTAAGGGTATTGATGGACACATCCATGACTCTTGCGAAAAAGATCATAAGCGGCATTATGACATAATTGAAGATTTCTACGGATATTCCAAATGACTCTAAGTATTCCTGCATCTTGGTGATTTTTTTTTTAATTTATCACAAAGGTAATGAAAAAGCCCTCAGGACGTAGGAGAATTTGGTTATTCAAATACCGATTATCTTATATGATAGACTTATTTTTAATTTATTTATTTTTGAAAAAGCAGTTAAAAATTGTAGTTTGACTCAATAATTGATTTTTAGATTTTTAACTATAATCCTACAAGCTAACAAGTTTTATGTATTCAATACTCAAATAATTTAACCATGAAAAACTTAATTATTATCTATTTAGTGGGTTTTATTCTCTTTTCCTGTAGCCCAAAGGACAAAACCCCATTCAAAAACATCAGTACTGAATACCCTGTACTAAAAAGCGTATTAGAAAATAGTGACACTTATCAAGTGCAAATTATCTACTCTCAGATCGACCGTGATAGCCTAGGGAAACCTGTTTTAAAAGATTATGAATTCAATTTGGATGACACAAAATATTATTACCCTGCAAGCACGGTAAAGCTTCCTGTAGCAATTTTAGCTTTGGAGTGGTTGCATAAGCAAAAAACGGAAGGGCTTTCTGCAAATACAATTATGCTTACAGATTCTGTTCGAGAATCCCAAATCCCTGCTTTGTATGACAGCACTTCACAAAACTTGATGCCAAGTATTGCTCATTACATCAAAAAAATTCTGTTGGTTTCAGACAATGATGCCTATAACCGTTTGTATGAATTGCTTGGGCAGGAGTACATCAATGAAAAACTAAAAGAAAAAGGACTGAAAAAAACAATTATCAATCATAGGTTGAGCATTTTTATGAGTCCCGAAGAAAACAGAAACTTAAATCCTATTAGATTTATTGGGGACAATGGAGAAATGGTGTTGGAAATCCCGGCAAGAGTCACTACCAAAATCTATCAAAACGAAGATAAGCCTAGCTTGGCAAAAGCTTATAAAAACAGCGGAGAATTGATCTCTGAGCCTATGGATTTCACGTTCAAAAACAGGTTTCCTTTGTCAGATTTTCATGGGGTAGTAAAGAGGATAGTATTTCCAGAGCTTTTTGCAGAATCAGAGAGATTTCAGATTTCTGAAGAAGACCGGGAATTTATTCTAAGATATATGTCAATGTTGCCGGGTCAAAGTGATTATCCAAAATACGAGCTTCCGGAGTATTATGATAGTTATTCCAAATTTTATATGTTTGGAACAAGTAAAGAACCAATACCTGATGAATTTGTGATCTATAACAAAACGGGGCAAGCATATGGACACCTTCTTGATGGTTCCTATTTTGTCAATACATCAGTAGGAATAGAGTTTTTTGTGTCTGCGGTGATCTATGTAAATAAAAACAATACTCTCAATGACAATAACTATGAATTCGATGAAGTTGGATTTCCTTTTTACAAAGAGTTGGGAGAATATTTGTACGATTTAGAAAAAACCAGAAAACAATAAAAAAACAAGAGGCTATCATTCAAAAATGACAGCCTCTTGTTTTTTTGTATCCAAATTAAAGGAACCACAAATAACTTTTTATTCATTACTGGAAATCTCTAATCTTTCTTCGCTGTTTTGAAAATAGATTTTACCTGAAAGTCTAAGCAACTCGATTTCCATTTCTTTTATATTAAAAAGTGCAGAAATCAACCTGTCTTCCGCTGTGAGCAAATTGACTTGGGCATCCCTAAACTCAAGATAATTGGCAATCCCAAGCCTAAATCTTTCCAAAGCAATATCTGTATTTTCAACAGCTACCTCGTAATTTTTCCTTTCGATTTCCAACAGCCTCTTATTGTTTTCATATGAAGTAAATGCCCGATGTAGATCTGATTGCATTTGAATTTCATATTGCTGAAGGGCAAGCTCAGAGTTGTATCGTTGTACTTTTGCAGCCTGAATGCGCTTGTTCAAAGTAAAGCCACTGAATAAATTCAATGTCACACCAGCACCATAATTGTATCCTTTTCTTTGATTAAAGAGAAGAAAGCCAGCCTGAGAAGTCAATGTATTATTGACATATGCTGCATTTAAATTAACTGAAGGTAACCGCTGAGCTTGTAGCTCTCTCATTTGAAGAAACGCAACATTTTCCTGCCTCTGAGTCACCAAAAATTGTTTATTGTTCAAATATGCATTTTCAATCAAATCTTCCAACCTCAAGTTATCTGTAATGACGATTGTGTCCTTTACAGTAAATTGTTCTGAGGGTGATAGTGCAAGTAGCTCATTTAGATTGATTCGTGCTGTCCTGATAATTTGCTCTTGATTTACCGTAAGTGACAAATCAGTGTTGTAATCGACTTGAGCTGTCAAGAAATCCCTTTTCCCTGCCCCTCCAAGTTCATACCTAGCCTCAGCTATTTCAAGCCTTGATTTGGAGAACTCTAATGTTTTTTCCAAAACCTTCTGCCTTTGTAGCTCTAAAACCAGTCTATAATACGAAGAAGAAACTGCTGCTACCAAATTTTCAACAGCTACCTTTGCATCCAACTCACTAATCTCCGCTAATTTTCCCAATCGCCTCATAGTTACGATTACCTCTGGATTGAATCCATAAATAGCAGTAACAGTAAAGTTTTCAGTATCGGAGGTAGCGCCAAGGATCTCATTTGGAGCTGATGATGTAGCAAATAACTGCTCCACATCTTCGATACTATAATTTTGAGCATAGATAGCATCAATTACAGGTAGGTATGAAGTTCCAAAACCAATTTCCTTGTCATAATTTGCCAACTGCACATTATTGACTGCTATTTTTACATCATAATTTTTCTCAAGACTAATCATTATAGCCTTTTCCAAATTCAGCATTTCACTCTCCTGAGCAATCGTGAATAAAGAAAATTGAGATAAAAAGAATATTGTTAAAAGATATTTTTTCATTGCACTCTTGCTAATCTTCCTTTTTTGGATGTAAGGAAAGTATAAATTGCCGGAATAATAAATAATGTAAGCACTGTAGAGAAAGCCAATCCTCCAATCACTGCCACACCCATAGGAACCCTGCCTTCAGATCCTGCTCCCAAAGCCAAAGCAATAGGAAGAATGCCGAGAATAGTGGATAAACTTGTCATCAAAATCGGTCTAAACCTCGCACTTGCAGCTCCTATGATGGCCTCATCTACTGACATCCCCTGTGCTTTTCTTTGGTTGGCAAACTCTACAATCAGGATACCGTTTTTCGTCACCAATCCAATCAACATAATAATACCAATCTGACTGAAAATATTCAATGTAAAATCAAATATCCACAAAGAAGCCAAAGCTCCAAACAATGCCAAAGGCACCGTAAACATAATCGTCAAGGGGTCCAAGAAACTTTCAAATTGAGCTGAAAGTACTAGATAAATCAAAACCAAGGCAAAAATAAATGCAAAGATCAAACTATTGGAGCTTTCTCTATACTCTTTGGAAAGTCCTGCTACATCAGTGCTGAATGATTCATCCAAAACATCCGCTGCAATCCTATCCATCTCTTCCAATCCTGAACCAATAGTATATCCTGGAGCAAGGTTTGCAGAAACTGTAGCACTTACAAATCTATTGAATCTGTAGAGTTGCGGTGGTGTACTGTTTTCCCTTATTGTTACCAAGTTATCCAATTGCACCAAACTTCCATTTTCAGCCCTGACGTAAAGAGTCCGAAGGTTAATCGGTTCATTTCGATCCTGAATCTGCATTTCACCGACAACTTGATACTGCTTCCCATTCATGATAAAATAGGCAAAGCGCTGACCTGAATAAGAAAGCTGTAAGGTTCTTGCTATTTCCTGAACCGACACACCTACATTTCTGGCTTTTTCACGATCGATTTCTACCTCTATTTCAGGCTTTGTGAATTTCAAATTGATATCTGCATAGCTAAATATTGAACTTTGATTTGCCTGCTCCATGAATTTTGGAATGACTTCTTTCAGCTTGTCCAAAGTAGGTGCTTGTAGTACATATTGGACAGGCAATCCTGCCCTTCTATCTCCTATCGAAGGAGCTTGGGTAGCAAAAGCCCTCACTGAAGTGAATTTCGTCAATCTCTTCGATACCTCATCATAAATCTCCTGCTGCGTACGCTCTCGGTCTGCTGCATCTGTCAAGATCAATCTTAAGAATCCTGAATTGGTACTTGCCGTTCCAAAGCCAGGAGAGGTAACGGTGATGATCCCTACTCTTTCTTCATCAGGGATCTCTGTCATGAATTCCTCTGTCATGTCATCCAAAACCCTATCCATAAACTCAAAAGTAGCTCCTTCAGGCCCACTTAGATTGACCCTCATCTCTCCTCGATCCTCTATCGGCGAAAGTTCTGTTGGGATGATTTGAAACAGTTGATAAATCCCAAAAGCCACCAAAACTACAACCAAAAAGCCAACCCATCTTATTTTCATAAATGACTCTAATGCAATGCTGTATTTATCATTCATCCAAAGGAAAATCGGTTCTGTCTTATTATAAAACCAATTCTGCTTTTCTCTCTTCTTCAACAACTTGGAACTCAACATAGGAGTCATCGTCAATGCAACGAAAGACGAAATAATAACTGCACCAGCTACAACAACACCAAACTCTCTAAACAACCTACCAGTCGTGCCTGTCAGGAAAATCACAGGGAGAAACACTGCAGCCAAAGCTACTGTAGTAGCGATAACAGCAAAGAATATTTCTTCTGCACCTTTTTCTGCTGCCGTATCAGGGTTTTCTCCCTTTTCAATCCTAGAATAGATATTTTCCAATACTACAATGGCGTCATCCACAACAAGACCAATGGACAATACGATCCCTAGTAAGGTCAGGACATTGATGGAAAAATCCATCAAATACATGATAAAGAACACCCCAATCAGAGAAATAGGAATTGTCAAAACAGGAATAAATGTGGTTCTCCAATCTCTCAAAAAGAGAAAAATGATAATGACAACTAGGAAAAAAGCAAGTACAATCGTCTCTTGAACCTCTGCTATCGAAGAACGAATAAAACTTGTAGAATCAAAACCTATATCCAAAAGTATATCATCAGGAAGGTCCTTCTTGATAGATTCTAATCTTTTGTAGAATTCATCTACGATTTCAATATTGTTGGACCCAGGCAAAGGAATAAGTACTACACCCACCATAGGGATGCCGTCTCTTTTTAATACAGTCCTTTCATTGAGTGCTGCAAGTTCAGCTTTTCCTATATCTTGAAATTTGACAATATTATTTTGATCATCTTTGATAATCAAATCATTGAATTCCTGAGGTGAACTCAACCTACTCTTTGTCCTTACAGACAATTCTATGGTGGATCCTTCTATTCTTCCCGAAGGCAATTCTACGTTTTCACTTTGTACTTTATTCAATACATCCAATGGAGTCACTCCATAGGAAGCCATTCTCAAGGGATCCATCCTAAGCCGGATTGCATACTCTTTTTCACCCCAAATCTGAACCGTACTTACTCCAGGGATTGTTTGAAGCCTTTCTTTGAAAATGTTGTTTGCCAATTCTGAAAGCTCTAGCAGCGTCCTTCTATCACTTTGTACATTCAAAAATACAATTGGCTGAGAGTCAGAGTCTGCTTTTGCAACCACTGGAGGATCAGTATCTGGAGGCAAATTTCGCTGTGCACCAGCTACTTTATCTCTCACATCATTTGCTGCTGCTTCCAAATCAGCCCCTACATCAAATTCTACGGTAATATTACTAGTACCATCATTACTCGTTGAAGTCAATGACTTGATACCGGCAATCCCATTGATTGCTTCTTCTAATGGCTCGGTGATTTGCGCTTCAATCACATCCGCATTTGCTCCTACGTAAGTGGTCCTTACATTGATAATCGGCGGATCAACACTTGGAAACTCCCTAACACCCAAAAAACTAATACCGATAATCCCAAACAAAGTAATTGTAAGGGACATCACTATTGCCAAAACTGGCCTTCTGATACTTATGGTAGATAAACTCGCCATGCTTAATTAATTTTGGTAGGCTTCAATGCTGATCCTATCCTTACTTGCAAAATTCCCGTAGTCAATACAAGATCACCTACTTCGACACCTTCCAAAATCTGGACTTCTTTCTCTGTACGGGTCCCGATTCGCACTACCCTTTCTTCTGCTTGATTTTTTTCATTTACAACATAAACTTTATACCCATTTAGTTCAGGAATTACAGATTCAGAAGGAACCATCAGCGCATTTTCTTCTATTCCTAAGGTATACTTTATCCTGATAAACATGCCTGGGAGGAATCTTCTTTCTTTGTTTGGACTGGTAGCCCTAAGTTTTAGAGTTCTTGTAGAAGCATCAATGGTAGGCTCGTATGCGTATACAACACCCACTCCATTTTCTCCTCCACCATCATTGGAGAAAGAAATCTTCGAGCCGATTTCTACTGAATTCGCGTACCTTTCAGGTATAGAAAATTCGATTTTGATGGGATCAATATTCACTACATTGGCGATGACATCCCCAGTTCCGATTACAGAACCTTCCGAAATCTGCCTTAGTCCAACTACCCCATCAAAAGGAGCTCTAATGACTGTCTTATTCAATTGTGCTTCGACCAATTTCAAATCGGAAAGATTTGTGTTAAATTGATTGAGAGATATATCGTATTCTTCCTGACTGATTGCCTCTCGCTCCAAAAGTTGCTTTTGACGATTCTCTTGGCTCTCGTATAATTTTTTGGTATAATCCAATCTCTGGTATTGTGCTTCCAATTCATCATCATTGAGATATAGAAGTGGCGTTCCCTTTTTGACAAATTCACCTTCTTTGAAAGTAATTCTCTCTACCAAGCCAGATATTTCAGATCGAAGGCTTACCTCTTCGTTTGGAATTACAGTCCCTGTGATATTCAGATTGTTTTCCAATCTTTCTGACTTGACTTCTATGACATTTACAGGTATCTCGTTCGATTGAGCTTGGGCTCCTGAAGTGCTTGGTGTTTCAGCCTCTTTTGAAACAAATAAATCAAGTCTTGGGTAGATAAAAATGACTGCAACCACTACTAATATGGCTACGATTAAAATTGTTTTGGTTTGCTTTTTCATTACGATTGCTCCAAGGAATTTTGAAGTTGATTATTTTGGCTCTTGAGCCATTCTAAAGAAAGTTTATTAAAGATTTCAGGTTGTTCTACATTCACAACATGACCACAGGCATCAATTACTTTGAGAAAAGATTGCTTATGTGATTTCACTATATTTTTGACTGATTCCAAAAACATCACATCTTCCTCTCCCATAATGTACAAAGTAGGAATGGAAAGATCCTTTTCTTTGAAATACCTCAACAAGGGATTGATGTCTTTGGTAAGCTTGAACCAACGGATAAATTCCTTTTGACATAGTCTTTTCGCTTCCCTAATAAATAGGTTTCTGGATTCGGCGTGATGTCCTCTTGGCATAATGATAAATGCAAAAAGGCTATAAAGCCACATATAAGGCAATACACTTTTGAATGCATTTCCCAAAAAGACCAATATTTGGGAAGTAAAGTTTAGTCTTGTAATAGCTCCTGCCATTACCATTGATTTCACTCGCTGCGGTTCCATTTCCGCTAATTGTCTTGCCAATATTGTCCCGAGAGATACCCCCATGATGTGTGCAGGCGGGATTTTCAAGTGATCCAAAACTTCAATGATGTCTTTCGTCACATTAGGAAATGTGTATTTTTCATTCCAAAGATTTTTGATTGAATTGGCTGATCGGCCATGCCCTCTCAGATCAATCAAAAGCAAGTTAAAATCCTCCTTGAACTCACGGATTTGCTTATACCAGATGGACGAAGAACCGCCAGCTCCATGTATAAATACAACCCACTCCTCACTACTCGAGTGCTTATAGGTTTTGTAATACAACATTTCTTGTTTCGCCATAGTCTTGGTATAACCGAAAAGAATCAAATAAAGTTACCCGATTCAAAATTAAAACTAATTGCCCCTGAAAAAAATGAAATAAGATATAGATGGTGACTGTAATCTATCAGTGGTTTTTCATCATCTCCATCCAAAAAATAAATTCAGAAGGTGAGGTATTTGAAACTTTACCTCTCAACTATAAATACATCTTTTTTAAACTCTAAAAAAAGCTCAATAAAAATCATTGTAAAGTTTTATGTGTCTGTTTTTTTCTCTTTTTTCCAAAAATAGCAATGATCAAAATTCCCACTCCTAACCCGAAACATATTCCGGTGAAGAATTTGATCATTTCAATGTCAAAAAGAGGTTTTGAGGCTGACATGAAATTATTAATAATTATGGCAGAAAGGATCAATAAGACACCACTGAAAATAACGATTGAATTTTTCATAGCAAATATTTTATTTGGCGAAGATCTGACTTGGATCTTGAAATGACTTGAACTCCAGTGCGTTTCCAGAAGGATCCAAAAAGAACATGGTAGCCTGTTCACCAACTTCTCCTTGAAATCTAATATAAGGATCTATAACAAATTCAGTCCCATTCTCTTTGAGCTTATCTGCCAACTCATGCCACTCTTCCCAAGGTAAAATCGCCCCAAAATGCCTAACAGGGACATTTTTGCCATCTACTTCATTCTTATGGGCAGCAGCAAGTTCATCTGGCTTGACATGTGCAGAAAGCTGATGACCAAAAAAATTAAAATCTATCCACTTTTCTGTACTCCTACCAATCTCGCATCCAAGAAGTTCTCCATAAAACGCCCTCGTTTCTTCAATATCTCTGATTGGAAAAGCAAGGTGGAAAGGCTTAAATTGATTCATGGTATTTGACTATTTTTGTTGAAGTTAATTTACAAATATAAAAATTTATGTCACTTTTATATTATGCGCAAAAAAACAGTATCATTGGTTCTTTCGAGTGGTGGAGCTAGAGGGATGGCACACATTGGCGTAATCGAGGCTGTAGAAGAGGCTGGTTATGAAATCGTCTCAATTGCTGGATCATCTGCTGGCGCATTGATCGGGGGAATCCATGCTGCAGGACACCTGCCGGTTTTCAAGGACTGGATTTGCAACCTTGACAAGATTGATGTGTTTTCTTTGATGGATTTCACTTTGTCAAGCAAAGGGTTTATAAAAGGAGACAAAGTATTCAATGAAATCAAAAAGTTTATCCCCGATTGCCAAATCGAGGAACTTCAAGTTCCATTTATTTGCAATGCTGTAGAAATCCCGCTTGGAAAGGAAAAAATATTTGACAAAGGTTCTCTTTTTGATGCCATCAGGGCATCGGTTTCGATCCCAACTGTCCTTACTCCTGCCAAGATTAATGGGAAGGAATTTGTGGACGGTGGAATCATCAACCCTATCCCTTTAAGCTTACTGCCAAAAAGAAAAAGGGGAGATTTGGTAATTGCAGTAGACTTAAATGCTTCTAAAGACAAACTTGTAACTCCTGTACCGGAAATAAACTTCAAAAAAGAATCTGAAAGCAGAATCAAAATTCCGCAATGGGTCATCGAGTATCGCTCAAAATTCTCCAAATATTTTGATTCGGAAGAAAAACAGGAGAAATACAAAGGAATGAGTTCCTTGGAATTGATGAATTTTTCCTTTGATTTGCTTCAAGACAAACTTTCTTCCATCACGATCAATCAAAACAAGATCGATGTTTTGATTGAAGTTTCTAGAATTCAGGCTAAGACGCTTGAGTTTCATAGAGCTTCTGAATTGATCGAAATAGGCAAAAGCAAAACTATCGATGCGCTTAAAAAACTAGAAAATGGAAATCAATAAGCTGAATCAACTTTTGGGAAATATTGACATTTATTTGTTGGACCAAATCCTCAAAGGAAGATTTACCAAAGAGATGAAAATCCTTGACGCAGGATGTGGAGAAGGCAGAAACTGCATTTATTTTTTGAACCAAGGCTACCAAATTTTTGGAGTAGATGCCAATCCCATTGCTGTGCAAATGGCAAGGATTTATGCACAGACGATTCAGCCGGACTACGATGTTTTCAGATTCCAGACAGCTACTGTACAAGACATGCCTTTCCATAAGGAGGCATTTGATGCAATTATCAGTTCAGCAGTATTACATTTCGCCAATGATGAAGCTCATTTCTTCAAGATGATGGATGAAATGATGAAAGTGCTGAAAGTCGGCGGGATATTTTTCTTGAGAATGACAACAGGGTTTGGAGGAATTCAGGATATATCTCCAAATCTAGGTGATGGAGTGTACGCTCTTCCTGATGGAAGTGAGCGGTTTATACTAACTAAGGAGTTGATGGAAAAAATTCAGTTAAAATATGGCCTAACGAACCTTGAAGCCCCTAAAAGTGTGTTGGTTCATGACCAAAGAGCTATGGGAGTATTTGTGTGGAAGAAAGCTGAAAATTAGGAATTAGAAAATTGCAGATTTTAAAATTAGAAAATTACGGATGGGGAGTTCGCTTTTAAAATTGAATTAAAAGTTTGAAAGGTTGGAAAGTTGGAAGGTTTTGGAATATCTATGAAAATCACATCTATTTGGCAAATAGCCAATTTTTTTGGTTTTATATTGACAAAAAAAAGTCCGATATCAATTGTATATCAATTAATATCGGACTTTGGGTTAAATAATTGACCCTGAAAATTCAAAAGAGTTAGATCACTTTATCTCAATAACCTTAAACTCAGTCCTTCTGTTGACTTGGTGCTCTTCTTCTGTCGTTGCATTTGTTATGATCAACTGACGCTTACCATATCCTTTGGCCACCAATCTCTCAGCATCTATGCCTTTGGACACGATATAAGCTACCGCAGATTCAGCTCTTCTTTGTGAAAGCGCATCGTTGTAGGCATCTGTAGCACGTGCATCCGTATGTGAACTCAGTTCTATTGAGATGGTAGGGTTGTCTTTCAAAATTGTCACCAATTTATCCAACTCCTCCGCTGCATCCGGCCTGATATCAGCCTTGTCCAGGTCATAGTAGATGTTATCCAAGACAATGGATTTTTCCAAAATCAATGCATCCAACACGATTGTGGTATCCAAAGTAATATTTGTGACTTCTTGAATCAAATCTTCTTGCCTTGGCGTTTTCCCTCTCGTATCATAGGTGATACTTTTAGAGAAATATCCGCTTTTGGAAGCTATCATAGAGAAATTTTGGTCTGGAGCTAAAGTAAATCTCACACGCCCATTTTGGTTTGTAAAGTCTCCTCCAGTCATTTTATTGGCAGAGTCATATAATGCAACCCTTGTCTGTGGCAAAATCTCCTCGGTGCCATCGTCTTTCTTCTCTTTGGTGGTCACATTTAGGAATACATTGACAACTTTTGGCTTTGGAGTTTTATCCTCAAAATAATAAATATCATCATCACCTTGTCCGCCTTCCCTGTTGGAAGTGATGAAACCATCTTGTGGATATCTTGTAAAATAAATCCCAAAATCATCGGCTACTGAATTGATTTTTGGCCCAAGATTTTTGATAACCAAGCCATCTTCTGATGGTTCGGCTACAAACAAATCGAGCTTACCAAACCCAGGATGACCATCGGAAGCAAAGAAAAATTTACCATCTGACATCATTCGAGGGAACATTTCATTGCCTGATGTATTGATTTGGGGACCCAGATTGACAGGATTTCCAAAATCTCCGTTAGCAAGTTTTGTAGCTTTATAAAGATCGATTCCTCCATACCCTCCAGGCCTGTTGGAAGCAAAATAAAGCTCTGATCCATCTGGGCTAAAGGCAGGCGTACTATTCCACCAAAATTCATCTTCATTCAAAGGCATCCAAATAGGTTGCGTGAACCCACCTCCCCTAAAATAGGAAGCAAATAAATGAACATCAGGAAGGTCTTTACTTGAAGTAGAATTTCCCCTTGCATAGATTATTGTGTTCCCATCAGGACTTATCGCTATCGAACCTTGGTTCAAACCTTCCTCATTTTTGAATTCTGGCAATGCTTGAATATTCTGCACATCCACTTTGATCCCGTCGGCTCTTGTTCTGAAAAGCTTCGTGTAAGGCACTCCAGTAGCTGAATATATCCCTGTAGCTTGCCGGGAACTGGTAAAATAGAAAAAACCTTCATTGACAATCGGAGCATAATCAGGCCCCGGTGTATTCAGCAAGGTGAAATTTTCCAATTCAATGTAAGGCCAATAATCTTCTATTTGATCGATTTTCTGAAGGTTTGAAATTTCCCTATCCAATTCATTCAAATTCCCATCTTCCAATGTAAGCCCTTTGGCTTGCTTGAATGCCTCAAGTGCTTCATCTGACCTTCCTTGATTCCTGTAGCTTTGTCCAAGGCGGTAATAATTCTCAAAAGTCCCATCTTCTTCAACCAATTTCTCATAATATGCTGAGGACTTCTCTATTCTGTTGGAAAGTCTATAGCTTTCGGCCACATAAAAATTCGCCTCTTTGTTATCTGGATCTTTTTCCAAAACTTTAGAAAAAGTACTGATAGCGTATTGATATTCACCAGAAGAGAACTGCTTTTGGCCCTTTTTGAATAAACTCGTACAAGAAACGCCGAGTAGTCCAATAAAAATGATAAATATGAAACTTCGCTTCATTTGCTATTATTAGTCGAATTAGGTCTTGAATCTTAAATATAGGATAATTATAATAATTAATTTTGAAAGTATTTGTTTAACCAACTCTCTTTAGCTGGAATTAGCCAATTATTCTCCAAATCTGCCTTTTCCCTAACGAGTGGATTGAGTATTCGCGTTTCTGGCCTCACGATACCTGATTGTACACTTTCTTTGATACCAAAGACGGAATTAATAGCCAAGTTGTCCTCTGAGTTCAGAAAACCAACTTTTCCTTGATCTAGCAAATTCACACCAAATTTTTGCTCAATATCCCTAAGCGTACGAACCGAGCTATCAATCGAGCAACCACTGGCACCCAAGTTGCTTTCATCCACAGAAAGGATGATAACCTGATCAAATTTGATCTCAAAAGAAGTAGGCATCAAAGCTCCATGGGTATTCCATTGCTCACAGAAGGATTTCAAATGTGATTTGATCCAGGTCAGCTCTTCAGAATCAAATTTCCTATCAGATTGATAAACCCAAACTCGTGAATGAGCCGCTATATTTTCAAATTCTAGATACATCTCAATGTGATTTTATTGTTCCTAAGGATAAGGACTTTCATCATACTTTAGTTCTTTTCCTTAACGGAAAAATATAATATTTGGGTATATAAAAATATCTTTCTGTAATATTTAAATTTGATCCTCCACGAACATCTGAGCGTAAACTCCAATTTTTGATCCTAAGTAATACGGAAGGTTCAGCAGTATGTATGGCTTTCCACTTGGCGTAACTGCCTCTTCTTTCAATAATTTTCCACCATAAACCCTGATGGCAAAATGATGGTCAGCAGCATCGATAAATTGATGCAATGACCTCAACGAACCTGTCGGGCCAGACTTGATTTCAACTGGAATCAACTTATCCTCAAAAACATAGACCAAGTCAACTTCGGCAGTCGACTGCTTTTTCTCCCTTACCCAAAAACTTGGCTTTTGGTCTCTAATATTTTGGACTGACAGCAATTCTTGTATTACCAAATGTGGGATCAATGCACCTTTGAATGCAGGACTCAAATCTTCCATTTTCAACAACTGCCCTTGAATTCCTAAAGAATAATTTACCAAGCCATAATCCAAAAATTGCAATCTAGGGGATTTTTTTAAGTCGTATTGAACAGGTGGTTTCAAATCTGTCGTAGGGTAAATCAGTTTGATAACCCTTGCATCATCCAAAATCCTAAAGCACTCTCCAACTTCCCTTGATTTATAATTCGAATTGCCAAAACCTTGGAACTTGACTCTTTTATCTAGCTCCAATGGTGCTGCATTCATAATGTGTTTAATAATCTTTCGCTCCGTTTCATTCGAAGTATATTTTTCAACATCGTATTTATATGTACCCCAAATGCTTTCATAGGTTGCCGTAAGATCCGCAAGGTTTTTTTTCTCAATATCTGTCTTGATTATTTCCGGCATACCCCCAATTATCGCAAACCTGTGAAACAGGTCCATCAAAACCTTGTTTGCAGCTGGCCTAATGGGGAACAGATTCAGTTGATCCACTAAGGTGTTTTGGCCAATGGCTTCAAGGTATTCAGGGAAATTCATCGGATGAAGATACAGGAATTGAACTCTGCCAACAGGAAAGCTTGAAACTTCTTTCATAGCAAACTCCAATAAAGAACCTGCAGCAACCACATAGAGTTTTGGCATTTCCTCATAAAAATACCTAAGCAACCTAATCGCTTTTGGCGACTCTTGAATTTCATCTAAAAAAAGTAGCGTTTCTCCTAAATGCTCAATCTTTAAATTGTTTGTCAAGAAAATTGCTTCCACAATGCTTTGGACATCATCAAAATCATCAAAAAAAGATTTTGATGATTCCTTTTCCAAATTCAATGAAATAAAAAATGGAAACAATTCTGAAAACTGCTTGATTAAAGTGGTCTTCCCCACTTGTCTGGCACCTCCTATTATTAATGGCTTTCTATCTATATTCTCTTTCCAGCTTTTTAAATGACTGAAAACATGTCTTTTAAAACCCATATTTCTCCATATTTATAACAAAGTAAGGGCATTTTTTTTCAATTTATTGTAACAAAGTCAGGGTAATTTTTACATTATTTGTCACAAAGTCAAGGCAAATTTCATAGATTCTTGTAACAAAGTCAGGGCAACTTGAGGAATCAAACGCTGATTTTCTACCGAAGGGATAGTGTAAAGACACCTTTTGATCATCTTTTTTTTATGAAAAATAAAAAGACCTGGCAGGTTTTAAAAACCTGGCAGGTCTGAACATCCAATCCAAATACGCTCAAATCAAATGCCCATATCCTTGGCGATCATCTCAGCCAAATCATAGACTTGGACATCATGCTCGCGCTCTTTATTTTTTACCCCATCAGTCATCATCGTCAGGCAGAACGGGCAACCCACTGCAATCGCAGATGCCCCTGTAGCCAAAGCCTCTTCCGTCCGCTCTACATTAATGTCTTTTTTGCCATTTTCAGGCTCTTTGAACATCTGTGCGCCACCTGCACCGCAGCAAAGACCTTTTGTTTTGCAACGCTTCATCTCTACCAACTCCACATCCAAGGCTTTGATCACATCTCTCGGAGCTTCATAGACATCATTTGCACGACCTAGGTAACAAGAATCGTGGAAGGTGATTTTCTTTCCTTTGAATTCTCCACCACCTTGGAGTGCTACTTTGCCTTCATTGATGAGTTGTTGGAGAAATTGGGAGTGATGAATCACTTCATAATTTCCTCCCAATGCAGGGTATTCATTTTTGATCGTATTAAAGCAATGAGGGCAAGCTGTGACTACCTTTTTGACTTCGTAGCCATTCATCACCTGAATATTGGCAACAGCCTGCATTTGGAAAAGGAATTCATTGCCTGCTCTTCTTGCAGGATCTCCGGTACAAGCTTCCTCTGTACCCAATACGGCAAAGCTCACTCCTACTTTATTGAGTATCTTGACAAAAGCCTGTGTTACGGCCTTGTATCTATCATCAAACGAACCTGCACAGCCTACCCAAAAAAGGATTTCGGGACTCTGTCCAGATGCGGCCATCTCGGCCATGGTTGGTACTTTATATGTTGACATGTGTGGAATTTTAGATTTTGAATTTTAGGAGAGTTGAATTTGGTTTTGGTTATTTATAGAAGGTTTTAAGGTTATAAAGTTACAAAGTTAGCTGGCGCACGACAGAAGCCCATATCTTATCTCTATTCTACACTGCATAATTCGAAGTTTGACATTCAGGGTTAGACATTTTTTTAACTTACATCCTGGTTTTATAACCAAGTCATATCGACCGCAAGAAGCCTGTTCCGCAGAATTGCGGGGAGATATCTCACTTCGTTCGATATGACCCTATCACATTTCAGGACATTCGCTTCTTTGGCTCTCGCATCTTGCTTCTCGTCTCTTGCTTCTCCTTTCTACTTAACTTCTTCATCCTTGATTTTCTCAGCCCAGTTGAACCTATCGGTTGGGGCAAATTTCCAAGGGGAAAAGCTAGTTTCCATATTTTGGAACATCGCATTCCATTGTGCAGGAGTACCCGACTCTTCCATTGCGACGTATCTTCGCATCTGAAGGATAATCGATAATGGATCGATATTTACTGGACAAGCTTCTACACAGGCATTGCAGGAGGTACAAGCATTGATTTCCTCTTTGGTTGTATAGTCACCCAAAAGTGACTTCCCATCTTCCAATCCTGGCCCACCCGCATCTATGCTTCTACCAACTTCTTCCGCTCTATCACGAACATCCATCATGATTTTTCTGGGTGATAGCTTCTTCCCAGTGATATTGGCAGGACACTCTGCTGTGCATCTACCGCATTCGGTGCAGCTGTAAGCATTCATCACATTGACCCAACTCAGGTCATTGATGTCTTTTGCCCCAAATCTACTGATTTCAGCAGGAGGCTCTTGATTGCCCTCTACAGGGATTCCAAGCATCATATTTACTTCATTCGTTACTTCAGGCATGTTGCTGATTTCACCTTTTGGCTTCAGGTTCGAATACCAAGTATTTGAGAATGCCAAGAATATATGCAAATGCTTGGAGTAAGTCACATATATAGCAAATGCCAAAATCCCAACAATATGGAACCACCAAGCAAATCTCTCAATGAATACCAAAGCAGAATCACTCATATTGATAAACAAAGGTTGTATCAAATCACTGAAGAATAATCCATTCAGCAGCGTGTAACCTTCCACTCCCCTTGTTGCAAGTATCTGATCGGTGGCGTTCATCGTCAAAATGGCAAACATCAATACGATTTCAATAATCAAAATCAGATTTGCATCCATTGCAGGCCATCCTTTCAGCTCTGACTTGGTCAAACGATCTACTCTCATGATATTTCTTCTAATCAAGAAAGCAAAACAGGAAACCAAAACAGCTATGGCCAGAAATTCAAAGATATTCATGGCAACACCATAAAACCCTCCCAAGAAAGGAGCAAAGATTCTATGACTTCCGGTAATCCCATCGATCACAAATTCCAAAACCTCCAAATTGATGACAATAAATGCCACGTAAATCAATAGATGAAGAAATGCTGGAATGATTCTTTTAAACATCTTCTTTTGACCTAAAGCGACCAAAAGCATCGTTTTCCAACGTTCATCTGGACGATCATTTCTAGATTCTGCTTTGCCGAGAAATATGTTTCTTTTGAGATAAGAGATTCTCTTGAAGAGAAAATAACCTGCTACGGCAAAAATCAGAAGAAAAACTATCTGAGGTAAAATGCTCATATTGTATGTATTAGTGTATTTGGACTGAAATATTTATATTTTTTTTGGTCGATTCATTTGCAAGAAAGCAACAAATATCTACCTTTGCATCACTTTAAACGGTAAACGGTGATGTAGCTCAGTTGGTAGAGCATCGGACTGAAAATCCGTGAGTCGGTGGTTCGAATCCACTCATCACCACAAGTCCCGAATTTTTCGGGACTTTTTTTATGCCTTGTATTTTTTCAGTATGTTGATTTCTTGGGCTCATTGTTTCTTTTGTTGACAGTGCAAAATAATAAATAGTAGGCATGCATACTATTTATTTGAATAATTTAAATTGAGTCTAAGTTGGTATTTTTTTTCAAATTGCTGTAACATTTCCCAAACTCATGCATCACCTACCTGAATGAAGACATTTTTTGAAGCACATATTTGGCCTCTAAAAAGCAAGCTATACCGCATGGCATATCTCTGGGTAAAAGACAGAGATGTCGCCAATGATGTGCTACAGCAGGTTTTTGAAAAAGCATGGCTCCAAAGAAATGATCTTCAAAAAATGGAAAACCCTACAGGCTGGATGGTAAGAAGTCTGAAAAACGAAAGCTTGCAACATTTCCGCTCCACCAAAAGACTAGAGTCACTCGGGGACAAAGAGTTTGAGGAAGAAACGAAGGAGTATGATGACGAAAGCCCAAAGAGGCTGCGATTGGTATTCAAATTCCTGGAGAAATTACCAGACAAACAGCGGGAAGTATTTCAACTAAGAGAAGTAGAAGGTTTGAGTTACGAAGAAATCTCCGATTACCTGGAGGTAAGCTTAGACCAAGTCAAGGTCAACCTCCACAGAGCCAGAAAGTCATTGCGGGATTACTTAATGCAACAGAAATGAAAGAGGAATTAGAAATATTATTAGATAAATACTGGGACGGTGAGACTTCATTGCATGAAGAAAAAAGGCTACGCCTTATCCTTTCCCAAATCGAAGGATATGAATCCGAAAAAGCCTTTTTTCTTGGAATTGAAGAGCTATCAAACCTAAGTGAAAAACCATTTTCACTCCCAAATCAAACACCAAAATCAAGACTTCCAATCTGGATGAATATCGCTGCTGGATTGATCATCCTTTTTGTATCAGGCATAGCAATTTGGCAATACCAACAAAAAGAAGCTGAAAAACAAGCCTATCTGGAAGTCATGCAAGCTTTTGCATTGATCAATGCACAGCTGGAAAAAGGAACAAGTAGCATGCAGGTGATGGAGGACTTCAAGCATTTGAACACCCCTCAAGAAATATTTCAATCAAAAGAAGAAAAATAAATATTATGAAAAGAGTTACTTTAATCCTGTCACTATTCCTGATCGTCTCAGGTGTACAGGCACAAGACGATGCTATCGTCAAGTTTTTCTCCAAATACATGGATGATGACCGCTTTTCAAGAGTATATATCAGTCCAAAGATGATGCAAATGGCTGGAGGCTTTCTCAAATCCAATGATGTCAAAACAGATAAAGAAGCCGCAGACCTTGGTGAATTGATCACCAAAATCCGAGGTATCAGAATTCTTACTGCTGAAAAAATCAATGGAAAGCCACTTTATGATGAAGCAATGTCCACTTTGACAAAAAACAAATACGAAGAATTGATGGACATCCAAGACAAGGCTTCAAGTGTGAAATTCATGGTACGGGAAGAAGGAGGCAGAGTCAGGGAACTATTGATGCTCACAGGTTCGGTAGAAAACTTCACGCTGCTCAGCATGCTTGGGAATTTCACCTACGAAGACCTCAACATCCTCGCAGACAAAACCAATATCCCCGGAATGGAGAAGTATAAAGGAGGCAAGTGAGGAAGAAGCGTGAGGTAAGAAGTGAGAGTCTAGAAAAAAACGAGTGTGCCTTTTACGACTACGTCACCTCGATCCAGAAAGCATTTGGGAGAGAGGTCTCCTTCCGTCTTTGTACAAAGAAGTGGGAACAATAAAAGTATATATAAATTTAAGTTCGAGATTTCTCTCTACGTTCGAAATGACCACCAGGTCACCTCGATCCCGAAAGCATTCCAGAGAGATGTCTTTTTACTTGGAGAAAAAAGAGGCAAGTAAATCCTAGAAATTAAAATAAAAAGAAATTAATAAAGTCTTAGCGGTCTTTGCGCCTTTGCGGTATTGCGTAATTCTATGTGAGAGGATTTGCGAGAACACTAAAAAAATAGAATCTCATTTACAAAACACACTAAACAAATAATTCCATCATTATGAAAAAGTACCTTATAGTATTCGCAGCATTCTTTATGCTTATCGCCCAAAACACTTTTGCACAAAGCAAATCGGTAGAGGCATTGTATCAAAAACACAAAGGCAACCCTGACTTCTTCCACATGGATCTCGGTGGAAACTTTATGAATTTTGCCAAAGGTTTCAACATCAACTTGGACGAAGACCAATCCTCTTTGCTTACAAAATCTCTCGAAAAAGTAAAATTCTTTAAACTCCCAGCTGTTGCCAGCTCAAAAGCTGAGTTTATGGGGCTTCAAAAAGGCTTGGAAAAAGAGAAGTTTGATCTGATGATGGAAGTGAGCGAAAAAAACAACAATGTCATGATCTACACCAAAGGCAATTCAAAAATCAATGACATCGTACTGATGGTGAATGACAAAAATAGTGACTTTATCATTATTGAACTCAAAGGTGACTTTGATTCGAAGATGCTTTCTGATGTAGGAAAATCAGTTGGTAAGTAAACTTGAGGAATATGCTACGAAGGCATTAAGGAACAAAACTCCGACCCAATGGCTTATGTCCCTACAAGCCATTTCTCTTTTTAACACAGTACAAGTTTTAACATAAAAAATCTGAAAGACATATTCTTATGAAAAGGCCTATGAGGACACAGACCTTGGAGTGGCACTAAAGAACAAAATACATGTTTGTGCCTTCGTATCAAAAGCCATCATTAACTCAAATTATCAGACTTATCTAAGTAAGATTGACTTTTTCAATGGTATATTTCTAACCAAAGGGTGTATTTTTGGTTCTGAAAAAGAATTCTTCTCGTATATACCTTCATTATGACTAAAAATAAAGCAAAAATAGGCGTCCTATTAGTAAACCTTGGAACACCCGACAGCACCGCTACTGGGGATGTTAGAAAATATTTAAGGGAATTTTTGATGGATGGAAGGGTGATTGACTTTCCATTTATTCCGAGATGGATGTTGGTGAATTTGATCATTGCTCCTTTTCGCGCTCCCAAATCAGCAAAAGAATACCGCAAACTGTGGACGGACAGAGGATCACCATTGCTTTTCCACACGCAGGATTTGAAAGATAAACTGATCCCTAAATTAGATCCTGAGAAATATATTGTAGAAATGGCGATGCGGTATCAAACTCCAAGCATAGAGGATGGGCTAAATAAACTGAACAAAGCCAATGTTCAAAAAATCATCGTATTGCCTCTTTTCCCTCAATACGCATCTGCTACAAATGGTTCTGTGGCCGACCGGGTGATGGAAATAGCCAGAACATGGCAAATAATTCCAAATATCACTTTCATCAACAATTTTGTCGAGCACCCCTTGTTTTTGGAAGCTTGGGCTGAGTTGGGAAGGGATATGATGGCGAAAGATGAATATGACATGTATCTTTTCTCATATCATGGCCTCCCTGAAAGACAAATCCGAAAAGGATCTGTCGATGGATACTGCCAACTTTCTGATAAGTGCTGTAGCAACTACACCAAGAAAAATCAATTCTGCTATCGGGGACAGTGTTTCCACACGACGAGACTGCTTGCAGCGAAGCTTGGCCTTCCTGAAGAAAAGGTGATGACATGCTTTCAATCAAGACTAGGAAAAGACCCTTGGATCAAGCCATACACAGAAGACGTGATCAAAGAATTGGCAGAGAAAGGAATCAAAAAAGTGCTTGTATTCTCTCCAGCTTTTGTAGCAGATTGTCTAGAAACCACCGTAGAAGTAGGTGAGGAATACAAAGAAGAATTTGAGGAGTTAGGAGGCGAAAAATGGGACTTGGTGCCAAGCTTGAATTCAAATGACACTTGGGTAGCTTGTGTGAAGGATTTGGTAGAGACGAATAGTTAAACAGTCGACGGTCATCCGACAACAGCAACAGTTGACGGTTAACAAAAAAGCTCTTAACAACAATAAAGGTTCGTGAATGAAGGAAAAACCTTCGCACGAACCTTATTTTTTTGCAAATTGCGAGTCAAATACAAATCATGTCAACAAAACAAGCTTCACAACCTCTTTACAAAAATTCTGGATTTCTATTTCTTGGAATTATGTTGGTTGCTTTCAACCTTCGTCCGTCCATCACTGCTGTGGGCCCATTGATTCCATTGATCAGAGAAGACCTTGGTTTGTCCAACGGGTGGGCTGGTTTTTTGACCACATTGCCATTGTTGACTTTTGCTACATTTTCACTGTTTTCAGCCGCTATTGGCAAAAAACTAGGTAATTCTCAAGCGATTTTATTAGCGCTATTCATCTTACTGATAGGATCGATTGTAAGGGTTTTGGGAGGATCACATTGGTTGTACATTGGGACAGGACTGACTGGAATTGGCATTGTAATCTGCAATGTGCTACTGATTCCATTGATCAAAAATAGACTCCCCCAAAAAATTGGAATCGTAACAGCATCTTATACTACTGGAATGACATTAACAGCAGCCATCGCTTCGGGGATCAGTGCTCCATTGGCTATTGACTTGAATCTTGGATGGCAGGGCTCTCTTTTATCTTGGGGGATTTTGATCTTGATAGGGATTCTTGTTTGGGCACCACAAACGAAATTCCCTAAACCAATAATAGATATCCATGCAAATGAAATTAAAATCAATGTTTGGAAATCCAGGTTGGCATGGCAGGTGAGTTTATTTATGGGGATTCAGTCGTTGCTATTTTTCACGTTGCTAGCTTGGCTGCCTGACATGATGATTTCCAGAGGGTTGAGCCCTGTAGAAGCGGGACTTTTGATATCATTGATGCAAGTAGTGGGTTTACTCGGTACATTTATTTCTCCAATTATTGCAGTGAAATTCAAGGATCAAGTTGGAATCATCTTGGTATTGGGAAGCATGTATATGATCGGATTCAGTTCCTTGTTTATCCATACCCTGTGGGTAAATTATGTGGGTTTGACATTGGTAGGATTGGGTTTAGGTTCGAGTATCTCCTTGGCCTATACCCTTATAGGCTTGAGGACAGGTTCAGAAAAAGTGACTGCCTCCTTATCAGGAATGTCTCAGTCAGCTGGCTACTATCTAGCTGCCCTAGGCCCTTTGTTGTTTGGTGTTGCTTTCGATATTTTCGGCAATTGGGACCATCTAATCTACTTGATGCTCGTTTGCACGCTTCTATTTACATTTTTTGGGATAAAGAGTGGAAGGGCCAGAGTGATTGGCGATTAAGGGAAATATAAATGATCACTAATTTAATTTCATCAAAAGGGAAATCGGGCACTGAAACCAAGAACACCATATTTGGATTCCACTAGATTCCAAACTCAACATAAAAATTTAATAACGCTATCAATATTAAATCAACTTCTAAATAGAATAATCTCACAACTTATATTTTCAGTATATAATTTAATGTTTCGATGAGCGTTTCATAATTGTAAAGTTGTTGGTTTATACAATTTAAATGTAATACACAAATGAATTTGAAAACTGATAGCTAAACATTTGGAATTTGACTTAAATTTAAATTCCTTTGAGTAAAGGAAACCCGACAAAATCAATAAATAATGCAAAAAAAATGGATAAGTGCTAGTCTAATCACACTAGTACTTGGAGGAGGTTTATATCATTTCTGGGATCAAATAGGCTTCAATCAAAACGAAGAAAAAGTGTTGGTGGAAGATTTTAAGGAAGAAATGAAAGAAGATCTTGTTCTATACGGAATCAACATCAATGACCTGGATGTAATAGAAGGTGTTGTAGGAAAAAACCAAACATTATCGACAATCTTGGCTCCCTTCAATGTCTCCTATCAGATCATCGACGAAATTGCCAAGAAATCCAAAGACATTTTTGATGTACGAAAAATCGCTTTCAACAAAAAATTTACCGTTCTGACCGGTCGCGATTCCTCAGAAGCTCAATTTTTTATATACGAGCCAAACCCATCAGAATACGTAGTTTTCAAGTTAGATGAAGTTTCCATCTACAAAGAAGAAAAACCTGTGGAATACAGAGATGTAGAATTGGGTGGAGAAATTTCAAGCAGCCTTTATGTAAACATGACCCAATTGGGGATTACACCAGATCTGATAGATCAGTTTGCTGACATGTATGGTTGGGTAGTAGATTTCCAAAGACTTCAAAAAGGAGACAAATTCAAAGTAGTCTACAAAGAAAAAGTAGTGGATGGTCAAGTTGTCGGCATTACAGATATAGAAGCAGCTTATTTTGAGCATATGGGATCTCCTTACCATGCTATACCTTTTGAGCAGAATGGAGAAGTGAGTTTTTTTGATCAAGAAGGAAACAGCTTCAAAAAAGCATTTTTGAGAGATCCGCTGAAATATACAAGAATCAGTTCAAGATATAATCTCAATAGGTATCATCCTGTACAGAAAAGATACAAGCCACATCTAGGCACAGATTATGCTGCGCCAACAGGAACTGAAATCAGATCTGTGGGCGAGGGTACAGTAGTAGAAGCAAGATTTACGAGTGCCAACGGTAATTATGTAAAAATAAAGCATAATGGAACTTACACTACACAATACCTCCATATGTCCAAAATCGCTTCTGGGATGAAGCCTGGCGCAAGGGTGAAACAAGGTCAAGTTATTGGTTTTGTGGGAAGTACTGGCTTAGCCACTGGACCACATCTTTGTTTTAGATTCTGGAAAAATGGCAAACAAGTCGATTGGCTTCAGGAAAAAATCCCACCATCAGATCCTATTTTGCCTGCAAACAGAATGGCCTTTGATCAAGTGAAAATTGATAAACTCCAGTTACTCGCCAATATCCCAATAAGCTCTCCTGTGGAGAGATTGGTAGCAGAGAAGTAATCTCCATAGCATATTCCTATGTAGAAGACTGATTTCAATAATCTCAGACTGGGAAATTACTAAGCTACATAGTTAAAAAAGGAATGATTTGATATGACTTAAATAACCATAAAGTCTTGTCAGTCATTCCTTTTTTTTGTTTAACTTAAACCTAATTAAGTAATCATAAACAAAATGGATGAATCATTAATAGAATTAGAAATATCAAAAACTTTCTCCCTACAAAAATCCAACTCAATAAGATTGAGAGAGAGCACTTCTGATTACAGAATTAAGCAATTAGAAAACCTTTTGGATTGGATAAAAACCCATCTTGATGACATAAGAAAGGCTATTCACGCAGATTTCAAGAAACCATATTCGGAAATAGACATTTCGGAAATTTTCACAGTAACATCTGAAATTAAGTATGTAATCAAGAACCTCAATGATTGGATGGAGCCAAAAAAAGTGTCAAGGTCACTCGCCCTTCTCGGAACAAGCTCGTACATCCAATATGAACCCAAAGGTACATCTTTGATAATTGCTCCTTGGAATTACCCATTCAACTTGGCAATAGGACCATTGGTCTCTGCCTTGGCAGCGGGATGTACTGCTATTATCAAACCCTCAGAAATGACACCTCATGCCTCTGCATTGATTAGAAGGATGATTGAGGAGTTATACGAGCCTGACACAGTGGCTGTGTTTGAAGGTGAGGTAGAAATATCACAATACCTACTTTCCAAACCGTTTGACCATATATTCTTTACAGGAAGCCCTAATGTGGGTAAAATAATCATGAAAGCAGCTGCCGAAAACCTCTCTTCAGTTACATTGGAGTTGGGTGGTAAATCTCCTGCAATTATTGATAAAGATGTAGATCTACTAGATGCTGCTTCAAAAGTTATTTGGGGGAAATTTGTCAATTGTGGACAAACTTGTATCGCTCCCGATTATGTATTAGTTCATCAAGATATACAATTACCCTTTGTTAACGCTCTTAATGATGAGATAACAAAAATGTACAATCCAAAGAACAAGGGTATCGAGCATTCAAACGATTATGCTAGAATAGTAAATGATAAGCATTTAGTCAGATTGAATTCTTTACTATCGGACGCTATATCAAAAGGCGCAAAAGTTGAATTTGGCGGAAAGATAAATGTAAATGAGAATTTTTTTGAACCTACTATCTTAACAGAGGTATCAGAAAACATGGACGTATTAAATGAGGAAATATTTGGCCCGATTCTCCCAATTGTTAATTATGTAGATATTCATGAAGCAATCCGTTTTGTAAATTCCAAACCCAAGCCCTTAGCTTTGTATGTCTTTTCAAATAATGAAAATTCTATCAACACTATCCTTAATAAAACGTCCTCAGGAGGGGCCGTTACAAATGATTGTGTGATACATTTCCTTCATCATGAACTCCCATTTGGAGGGATAAATAACTCAGGAATTGGGAAAGCACATGGACATCATGGCTTTCTTGCCTTTAGCAACGAGAAAGCGGTGCTCAAGCAAAGGGTAGGCCTTACTTCTTCCAAATCTCTCTACCCTCCTTATGGATTTACAGGAAAGAAAATTACATCGTTTTTATTAAAATGGTTTTAACCCTATGAAACATTATCTAATTATTTCCATAATCGTATTTTTCAGCGCAGTACCTTGTTCTTTTTCTCAAGGCAAGCTTCGTAGTCATGGTATAGAGATCGGTGTAATGAGTCCTGGAAGCAAAAACTCAATTCTTGATGTCTCAGGAGTGCGTGTAGGGCACTTGACTAAGATAGAGGGCGATGATATTAGAACAGGTGTCACCGCGATTATCCCTCATCAAGGAAACCTTTTTCAAAATAAAATTCCTGCTGCTGTTTTTGTGGGAAATGGTTTTGGGAAACTAGCAGGCTCAACCCAAATTGATGAACTTGGGAATATAGAATCCCCAATTATATTGACAAATACACTAAGTGTTGCAGCAGGAATAGAGGGAGTAATACAGTACACACTTAGCCAAGATGGGAATGACAAAGTTCAGTCTGTCAATGCTGTGGTAGGAGAAACAAATGATGGGATGTTGAATGATATTCGTGGCATGCACATCACCAAACAAGATGTATTACAAGCTATCAGCAATGCAAATGATGTGTTTGTAGAAGAAGGCAATGTAGGAGCAGGTACCGGCACAGTGTGCTTTGGATTCAAAGGTGGGATAGGTACCGCTTCACGAAAACTCCCAACTTCCTTAGGTGACTATACTGTAGGTGTACTTGTCCAAACAAATTTTGGAGGTGTTCTACAAATCAATGGTACTCAAATAGGAAAAGAATTGGATCAATATTCTTTTCGCAACCAATTGGAGTCAGCGGATGGCTCATGCATGATCGTAGTCGCTACCAATGCGCCTGTTGGCGAAAGAACCCTCAAAAGAATGGCACAAAGAGCAATGATGGGCCTGGCAAAGACTGGTGGAATCGCATCCAATGGCTCAGGAGACTATGTCATTGCTTTTTCAAATTATGAAAAAAACCTAATTCCACATCAACAAAAAACATTGACCCTATTAGAGAAAAAAGAACTTGGGAATGACGACGTGACAGCTTTGTTTCTGGCAACGATAGAGGCTACTGAGGAGGCAATTTTGAACTCCCTGTTTGCAGCTGAGGACATGAAAGGCAAGGATGGTCGAACCATCAAGTCCCTTCCAAAAGAAAAGGTTCTTGATATCATTAATAAGAGATGATTTGGTTTGTCATGAATAACACTTATATAGCAAACCAATCAATTACAAATTCTCCAAATTATCTAGATAAGATTCCGCCTGCTTGAGTATTGCTTCCTTGTCTTTCATTTTCGCCAAAGTTCTATAAGCCATTCCAATCCTTGGGTTTTTTGCCAGCTTGTCTTCATTTCTAGCGTAGAAATGCCAATATAGACTATTGAAGGGACAGGATTTATCACCTACTTTTAAGTTTTTCTTATAAAAGCAGCTCCCACAATAATCGCTCATTTTATCAATGTAATTTGCAGAAGAAACATAAGGTTTTGTGCCCACAATTCCGCCATCTGCATACTGACTCATACCGCGAGTATTGGTGATTTCAACCCACTCAATCGCGTCAATATATATTCCCAGATACCATTCATCAACCTGATCTGGATGAATTCCTGCCAATAACATAAAATTGCCAGTAACCATAAGCCGCTGTATGTGGTGTGCATAAGCAGAGTCCAAAGATTGACCTATAGCGTGCTTCAGGCAATTCATCTTTGTCTTTCCATTCCAAAAATACCCCGGCAAATCTCGGTCATGACCAAAAAAGTTGAGCGATTTGTATGTAGGCATTTTGGCCCAATAAACTCCTCTCATGTATTCCCTCCATCCTATTATCTGCCTAACAAACCCCTCAACTTGGGAAATCGATATTGAATCTTGATGCTTCAACCAAAATTTTTCAACTTCCTGAACCACCTCTAATGGAGAAATCATTTTGGTATTTAAAGCAAAACTGAGACGGCTATGGAATAGAAACTTATCCCCTGTGTACATAGCATCTTGATATTCCCCAAAGTTTGAAAGCAATTTTTGACAGAAATAAGTAATCAGACTCAAACTCTCAGTTCTACTTGTTGGCCATTCAATTTGGCTTTTATCAATCTTACCGATTGTCTCTACTTTATTGTTTTCCAGTAATTCAATGATTTCAGAAACATCCTTACCAAAACTTTTGGCAGGCTGTAAAAGTAACGGATCTTTAAACTTATTTCTATTGCTATGATCGTAGTTCCATTTTCCAGTCATTGGTTCTTTTCCATCCATCAAGACATCATACTGCTTTCGCATTTCTCGATAGAATGTCTCCATTAAATATGTTTTCTTTCCTTTGAAAAAATCCTTTAAAAAATCTCTACTTGTCAGGAAGTGTTCTGTATCAAAACAGGATGCCTCCACTTCTAGCTCTTTGCATATTTCCAACAATTGCTTGTCTAGGCGATATTCGTCAGGTAGCTGGTATTGAAACTTGTCAAATTCATTTTCACTTAATAAATATTTAATGTTTTTGGATAAATCTTGTTGGTTGCTATTATTGTCTAGTGTTAAGTAAATCACCTGATGACCCAAATCTGAAAGCGCTTCAGAAAAATTTCTCATGGCAAGAAAGAAGGCTACGACTTTCTGAATGTGATGCACCACATAGTCTGTCTCTTGCTTCATCTCCATCAAGACATAGGTCACTTCAGGTTTGACTTCTTTGAACCAAGAATGGTTGATATTTAACTGATCGCCTAATATTAGTCGTAGTATTTTTGACATGTGATCTACTTTTTTATTAAAAAGCCAAAGTATTGACTATTTGTTTATAGATTTCAAAAAAACACTTCTTAAAGGAGATCAAGAAATGGTAAATCAATGCTAAAATCTTGTCGCCATTATATTACTTATCTTACAATGTCAAAACGAGTAATCATCTATATCAATATTTGAAACAAGGCATACTACTCGCTCTTCGGCCCTTTTGAGCAGAGTCTCCAGCCAAAAAGGAAAATCTCATAGATATCTCATGTGCCCCACCAGTATTGGCTTGTCCAAGTTGAGAAAGTGTAAAGTCATAACTGTATCCAATATCCAAGCCTGAATTTAGAGAGATACCAAAAAGTCCTATTATTGACTCACTGTTTGGTAAAGCATCGCCTGTAGTAGGTAATCCTCTATACCACAAACCAAAAACTATAGGCTGCAAATGAATTTGGGCTCCCAAATCCAATTGATTAAATAGATCTTGCCTTTTATAATTAAACGCTAAAACTAATTCTCTGACGCCTTCTGAATTATTGTAAAAATTTTGGGATGTTCCACCAGACAAATCAAATTTCAATCCTCCATGAGCGGAGAGCTTCATAGGAAGTTTGCTAAACTCATTTTGGACAAAAGACAAACTAGGCTGAGTAATATGGTGGGCAGAAACCCCTAACCAAGCGACTTCATTGTGATACAGAATCCCGAAGTTATAATCAAGAAATCTGTGTTTAGAGTCAAAATCAAGGCTCTCACCACTAAAATCCCCTATTGTTCCATCACTGTCAATTTGACTACCGAAAACCAAGTTATCAAAATTCGCATCTCTAGACACAAAGCTAGCTTGGCCCCCAAATCTTACGAAGCTATTGAAACCCAATTGCAATCTGTAGGAATAAGCTGCGCCAACTTCCATTGTGCTGAGATTAGCCATAGATTCTTGTGTACCATTGACTATTAGGCCAATTCCACTATTTAAATTAAAAAGATAATGGTCTATGTATGCTGAATATGAATTGAGGGTCTGTCCCATTCCGGGCCATTGATTTCTGTAGTTGATACCAACTCTCGTCATTTCAGATGCTCCTGCAAATGCAGGGTTCAAATAAATTGGAGCTGCATAAAATTGCGAAAACTGAATATCCTGAGCTTCTGCAGCGTGTATTACAAATAAAAAGGCGATAATGATCCAGATGCATTTCATATAACTACCTAATAAGGGTGACACCACCTGTTTTGTCGACTACAACACCTTCTGTTGTAGTATAAGTTATTTTGTATATGTAGTTACCTTTAGGCAACAATTTACCCTTGTAAAAGCCATCCCAGCCTTGAAGGTCGAGTCCTGATTCTTTATAGACATGTTCTCCCCAATGATTGAAAATATTCATTTCAAAATTAGAAATCCCTTTCATAATGGGGACAAATCTATCATTCAAGCCATCTCCATTGGGTGTGAAAGCATTTGGCAAAACCAGAACTTCAATAATTTCCTTTACATAGATAATATTTCTTTCAATAGACGAGCAACCAAATATATCATACCCCACAAGTTGAACTTCAAATTCACCTCCCGTTGCAAATAAATGTATGGGATCTTTTTCTAGACTTGTAACGCCATCACCAAAGTCCCACTTCCAACTGACATATTGATCTGGAATAAAAGCTTCAAATTGTATAGGCTCATTTGTGAAAACATCTAAATCAGAACTGATCTTAAGTTTTCTAAAGTCAAAATCTAATTTCGCATTGTCCTTGTTGTCGGGGAAACTTACTTTCAACTCACTGAATACTTTACAACCATTTGCATCTATAATTTCAGCACTTAAAAGTGTATTTGAGAAAAAATTGATTTCTCTAGAATCTTCTCCTGTATTCCATTTGATTTTGTATGGAGGATTTCCTCCTGAAATATTTACCCATGCGACACCCTTTTTATCTCCAGAATCACAATCAACTTCTAATGTATTATCAATTTGAACATTAAGAGCATCAAACTCCCTAACAACGACCTCTTGGGATATCATACAACCAAAAGAATCTCTAACAACCAAGTTGTAAACACCAGCAGACAAACCGCTTCTTTTTAATAAACCTTTGGTTCCATCAGACCAGGAGATATCGAATGGCGCTAATCCACCATTTATTTCAAACTCAACACTTCCTTCACTCAATCCTGAGCAACTCACATGACTGACTTCCAACAAGTCTAAACTCAAAGGTATTGGAGCTGCACTCTGATTAACGGAGTAATTTTTAGTAATTGTACAGCCTTTTGAGTCATGTATTTGGACACTATATTCTCCTTTTGCAAGGTTTGAGATATCTTTGGTAGTCTGACCATTCGACCATCTATAAGTATAAGGCTCAACTCCCCCCGAGATATTTAGCTGAATACTACCATTTGATTCTCCCCCACAACCAACATGCGTTATATTTTCGACTGCTTGAATACTAGCACCTTCAGAAACAATTGAAAAGTAAATAGTCTTACTACAGTTAAATAGATCATAAACTGTAACACTATATTCGCCACCTGGTAGATCTTTTGCCTCCATACTATCCATCAAACCATGACTCCACTCAACTCTATATGGATCTCCTCGCCCTATTTTCACCTTGATCTTAGCCGAACCTAGATTGTTATTGGCACATGATCCATGCTTTATTTCATCTAGCTCTACTATAAGTGGAAAAGGTGGTTGAATGACTATTCTTTCTACATGTTCTGTACCTCGGCTGTCTTTGATGAATACAGTGTATGTTCCAGCAAACAAATTGTACCTATTTTGGTCGGTAGCATTATTGTTCCAAAGAAATGTATATGGAGCAACACCACCTTTCACATCCAAAATTATTTCACCTTTATCTTCATGGCTACATAAGGCAAGCTTACCAGACACATCTACTTCAATCTTACCAAAAGATGCTGATTGTGAATGTTGAGATTGCGTTTGTTGAAAAACCCCCTCAGAATAATGTGTAAAAACATCAATCGAAGGCAAAGCATAGGAATACCCGACCAGAAACCAAATTATGGTACAAGTCAAGAGACATTTTCCAAATTTCCTTTTTAAAACCTTCATCAATAAATAATTTTGAGAAATGAAATTGAGATGAGTTAGAATCTGGAAATTTGCACTTTAAACACATCTTTTTGTTTTACAAAATTTAAAACAATATTTTATGCTTTTCAAATTTATCAAAATGATATTCCCTCAATTCATTCTATTCAGATAATAAAAAGAATATTTTATGTATTTCCAAAATTTTATACATTATTATAAATAAGAATTTAATCTAAAAAAAATACTATTTTTCTTATTTTAATACAATGTCCAAAAATATAGTGAAGAGTTGCTTTTTTAATGTGTCAAAATACTATCTGGAATAAAAGTTATTTGTAAACTAACTACAGCTTTGAAAAAAAGAGTTAATAAAAAGATATCAAAACAGAACCTGATTGAATCAAAAAAACCCGATAAAATTATCGGGTCTTTACAAATTAATTACTACTACTAGGGATTATAAATTTAGGATATTCACCCCACACAAATATACTAATTATAACATTTGGTTCAAAAGGTAAAATCTAAATTAAATTTACAACTTTACTGATGATAAGATACTTATATCAAATCCCAATATCTACTTGATTCTTTAATATATCATCGAAAGTTTCCCTTTCTCTAATCAAATAATCCTTTCCGCCCAAAATCAAAACTTCAGGTGGTCTTAATCTAGAATTGTAATTGGATGACATACTAAACCCATAAGCACCAGCATTTTTGATAGCTATGGTATCCCCTTCTTTGACATCGTTCATTTTTCGGTCAGTAGCGATCGTATCAGTCTCACATATATACCCAACTACACTATAAATATGCTGATCTCCTGTTGTATTAGAAACATTTACTACACCATGGTAAGCATCATACATCATTGGGCGAATCAGGTGATTCAATCCAGAATCAACCCCCACAAATGTAGAAACGGGTGTTGATTTGATCACATTGGCTTTAACCAAAAGATACCCACTTTCACTTACTAGAAACTTCCCGGGTTCAAACCAAAGCTCCAAATCACGTCCATATACTTTACAGAATTCGACAAAAGCTGCCGACACTTTTTTTCCGATGTCCATGATATCAGTAGCGATATCCCCTTCTTTGTAAGCCACCTTGAATCCTCCTCCAAAATCCAAGAATTTCAAATCATTAAACTCCCTTGCGGCATCAAAGAGTATTTTTGCCCCCTTTAAGAATACTTCAGCTTCCAAAATATCCGAACCAGTATGGACATGCAGACCTATTACATTTAGGTTATATTGCTCTACTACACTTAGTATGTTTTTTAGTTGTAATATAGAAATACCAAATTTGCTATCAATATGCCCAACCGATATTTTAGCATTTCCTCCCGCCATGATATGCGGGTTTAATCTGATACAAATAGGAACAGTATTTCCATATGAATTACCAAAATGTTCCAGCATTGGGATATTATCAATATTTATCATGACCCCTAAGCTTACAGCTTCTTGAATCTCTTCGAAAGAGACACAGTTTGGCGTGTACATTATGTCGCTCGGTTCAAAACCAGCGTACATCCCAAGCTTAACTTCTTCTATGGATACTGCATCGATTCCAGACCCTGCCTTCTTCAAGAGCTTCAGGATATTTATATTGGAAAGAGCTTTGGTAGCATACTTTATCTTAAGGTTTACACTTGAAAAAGCTTCTTGCAAAAGTTTGACCTGGCTCAAAATCTTTTCCCCATCATATACATAAACTGGGGTTTGATATTTGCTAGCCAATTCGGTCACTTCAAGACCTTGGATTTGATAGGTTTGATTGATAAGTTCCATAACGATTATTTGAGTCGCAAAGATAAGAATTGATAAACAATAAAAAAGGAAGGCTTGAGCCTTCCCTTTCTGGTATATTAAAAGCTTTCGCTTTATTTAAGAAACAATTAAACAACGATCAAAAATAGTAAAGGTTTTTTTGAATTAAGCTTTTTTCACAAATAATTCGCTGTTAAAAGATGTTAAGCTTTCCTCAGACTTCATTATTAACTTTAAATTTGCAACATGTCCAAGTCAAAAATGAAGTTGATCATTATACTCATGTCACTCGCAAGCTTTGGCTTGATCGGGTTTCAATTCTATTGGGTAAGTAATGCTCTTCGAATCAATGAAGAAAGATTTGAACAAAATGTTTATCAATCCTTAAATGCAACTATAGAACAAATAGACAAAGGAGAAACAAGCGACATCTTTTTGAGACATCTTGCAAAAGACACTTTATTGCAACAATCTTTATTTGAAAAGATTGACCCTATAGAAATACAAGTTCTCCAAAAACCTATCATGCGGAGAAGGCCCTCATTGGCAGACACGGTAATGCAGCAGCCTATCCCTCAATTCAGCCCGAGGTTCAAAAGGATCATAGAAGCTACAGGATTCAGTATTGATATTTTGGCAGATTTAGATAATTTTCTAAATAATCTAACTGCCGAAACTGCATCCACAATTCTAACACCGGATGAAATGCAGGTATTACTACAAGAACGCGAAAGACAATATGCCTATTTAAATCAAATTGAGATTACTTATAGAGGACGAAGACCTGCCAGAATAGAAACCGAAAGGGAATATGAAATCCCAAAAGATTTTTTTGAGAAAATCAGAAGAGCCAACGAAAAAATTGAGGCAATGAACAGGGCGATGGAAGAACTTCTGGAGGGACAGAAAGATGTATTCAGCAGAATGGACACAAGTCAAGTTAGAGTTTTTTTGACCTCTATACTTAAAGAAAGGGGAATTGAACAGTCTTTTGATTTGGCTATACGAAATGATCAAGGAATGATAATCCCAATTACACCTATTAATGATGTATTTAAATTAATCAAAGATGGTCAGCAAGCCAGGTTATTTCCAAGCGATATTGTAGGTAGAGAAAATTACCTTTTCATTAATTTCCCCAACAAAAAAATATATGTTTTACAACAAATTTGGCTTCCTGTATTAAGTTCTTTGTTATTTATCGGGATCATCATTTTCTGCTTTATTTATGCCATCAGAGTTATAATCAAGCAAAAAAACCTGTCAGAAATCAAGAATGATTTCATCAATAATATGACACATGAGTTCAAAACCCCTATTGCCACAGTTAGCTTGGCTATAGAAGCACTCCAAGACCCAGAACTTGCCAATAGGGATACATTCAGAAATAGGTACCTTAGTATCATCAAAGATGAAAACAAAAGACTCGGAGCACAGGTGGAAAAAGTGCTCCAATCAGCCGCTTTGGACAAAAAAGACTTCAAACTTAAAATAGAACAAATCAATATTACTGAACTTTTACAGTCAGCGAAAAAACAATTTGAGCTTCAAATTGAAAATAAAGGTGGTGAAATTAAATTAATTAATGAGTTGGAAGAACCATATTTAGATGGGGATCACTTTCATATTTCCCACATGATCAACAACCTATTGGATAATGCCAATAAATACGCAAAAGAAAACCCTAAAATTATCATCAAAACTTGGGACAAAGCAGAATCAATATACATATCCATTCAAGACAATGGGATTGGTATGTCAAAGGATGCTGTAAAAAAAATATTCGACAAATTCTATAGAGTACCCACAGGAAACCTACACGATGTGAAAGGTTTTGGCTTAGGACTATCTTATGTCAAAACAATGCTAGAAGCACATCATGGAGAAATTCAAGTAAATAGCGAGTCAGGAAAAGGAAGTACTTTCACCTTAAAATTACCAAAGAAACAATGAGCAAGCCTAAACTTTTGATCGTAGAAGATGACCCAAATTTGGGTGATATCCTCAATGAATACCTTACCATGAAAGGATATGACACCACTTTATGCAGAGACGGAGACGAAGGATGGTCTAAGTTCAAAAAAGACAAATTCAACCTCTGCATCTTGGATATAATGATGCCAAAAAAAGATGGGTTTACTCTTGGAAAGGAAATTAAGAAAGTACAAGAAGATCTTCCGATCATCTATCTATCCGCAAAAAACCTCAAAGAGGATGTAATAGAAGGTCTCAAAATCGGTGCTGATGACTATATCACAAAGCCGTTTAGCATGGAGGAACTTTTGCTAAGAATCTCAGCAATCCTCAAAAGAACGCTAAAAAGTGAGGAAACAAATAATTTAAAGACGCTAACATTCGGAGACTTCACACTGCACTACGATGAGCAACAAATAGAAGGCCCTTCAGGTAAACACAAACTGACCTCTAAAGAAAATGAATTGATCAGATTACTTGCTGCAGAAATGAACAAGCTAGTCAACAGAAGCCACGCCCTCAAACAAATATGGGGTGATGACAGCTACTTTAATGCTCGAAGTATGGATGTCTATTTGAGCAAAATTAGGAAAATACTGAAAGAAGATCCAAAAGTACAGATCATCACCATCCATGGCGAAGGTTTCAAAATGGTGGTGACTGAATGATCTCCATTTTGAACCGAAACAGTAAAAGGAAAAACTGCGAACCTTTTATATTTCTTTCAAGATTTTTTTTCTATTTAGAAAAGTCGAGAATACCTAATGCTGCCCTTCGAAGATAAGGAGTCTTAGAAGGGCAGCTTTTTTACTATCATATAGACAACAAGGGTTAATCTTCCTTACCAGCGCCTTTAAAATGGTCTTTTTTGTCAGCAAAAAGAACATTGAATGTCGTCAATGAACCATAAGCTCTAGTAATATACTGTTGGAGATGAATCCGCTCCTCATCATCAAGCTTGGGGTGATTATTGATATTTTGTTCCAAAACACGAAGGCGCTCTCTTACCATCACGATTTTGTGAAAAAATGTTGAAATAGGAACCTCCTTTGTACTCAAGTCTTCATTAAAGGGATGCATGACCAAATTCCCCTTGATCCATTTTTGAGCCATTTCCAATTTCGGAAGATCCTCTTTTGGCTGATTTCTCTTGACTACATTTTCCACAGCTTTTTCAATGTCTGTAATGGAAATCGGCTGATATTCAGCTTCTTTTTTCTCTACCAATTCAAACCCTGAGTAGTCCCGAGCAATTGTCTTGACCTCCGCTATAAAATTGAAATATATTTTATAAAAAGAAGCGTCAGATTCTACGACTACTCCTTTCCCAAACTTTGGATGTCTGATTTGACTTCCTATACCCAAATCCAATAATGACATAATTTTAAGTTTAAATAAACAATCATCTAATTCATACTGCCAAATTAGCAAACCCAATTATAAATACAAGTCAAACTATACTTATTCTAAGGCAAGGTTTCATCTATCTAAGGGATTTTTCACCTAAGGACAATTTAGAACAAAATTTCCCCCCAATGGAATGATATTTGTTATTTTAGATAGAAAAGTGAAAAAATATGATTTTATAAAATTAAATTTTGAAAAATATAAATTCATTTTATTCATTATCAATCTTCTCATCAAACCACAAAAACATGCACTCTCTAAAGCTTCTCATCAAATATGGTGGGAATGCCATGATCAATCAGGAACTCAAACAACAAATTGCTCAAGCACTTTTCCTTCTCAAAAAGGCCGGACACCAAATCACCTTAGTCCATGGAGGTGGACCATTTATAAACAATGCACTGGAAAAGGCACAGATAGCCTCCGAGTTTATTGAAGGTCAACGCCAAACTAGTCCTGAGGCTCTTGAAGAAATCCAAAAAACTCTTATTGGGGAAGTCAATTCAGACTTAACTCACCTTTTTTCACAGCACCAACTTTCAGCAGTAGGCCTATCTGGTCTTGATTGTGAAATGGTGCGGGTAGAAAAGAAAAAACTCCAAAAAACTACCGAAAACGGAATGATCGACGAAATTGATCTCGGTAGGGTCGGACAAGTTAAGTCAGTTGATACCTCACTAATCAATACACTTTTAAATCAAAATTTCACTCCAGTCATCGCTTGTCTCGGTGCAGACGAAGAGGGTTTAGTGTATAATATCAACGCAGATGATTTTGCCGGAGAAATCGGCGCAGCCCTTAATGTTGATTACTATGTCTCCCTGACGGATGTGGATGGCCTATATGGAAATTATTCCGACCCTGCATCTTTGATTTCAAATATTTCTTTGGAAGACCTTCCTAAGTATTATGGATCAATTATCAAAGGCGGCATGATTCCAAAAATCCAATCTTGTGAACTCGCCTTGAAAAAAGGGGTAAAAAATGCCTTGATTCTCAATGGCACCAAACCCAAGCAACTATTGGATTTTTTCGAAAACAAACTTAAACCAGGAACAACTATTTCACATAAATAAATGGAAAATAAAGACTTACATCTTATTGACAAACAATACTATCTACCAACTTTCAACAGAATCCCTATCACTTTTGTGAGGGGAAAGGGAAGCAGGTTATGGGACATTGAAAACAAAGAGTATATCGATATGCTTGCAGGAATCGCTGTGACAAATGTTGGACACTGTCATCCGAAAGTTGTAAAAGCAATTCAGGATCAAGCAGCGGAATTAATGCACATCAGTAATTTTTTCGTCAGCCCAATTCAAGTGGCCTTGTCGGAGTTGCTTGTCAAAATATCCGGCTTAGACAGGGTGTTTTTTACCAATAGTGGGGCAGAATCTGTAGAAGGAGCAATAAAGATCGCAAGAAGATATGCCCACAGCATAGGAAGAGGAGGAAAAATCATCTCTATGAAAAACTCCTTTCATGGCAGAACACTCGCCACAATCGCTACAGGGCAACCGAAATACCAAGAAGGTTTCGGCCCTATTCCACATGGCTTCTCACAAGTACTCTTCAATGATCTGGATGCAATCAAAGCAGAGATTTCTGATGAAGTTGCGGGAATCATCGTCGAACCAATACAAGGTGAAGGAGGGATTAGACTTGCTGACAAGACCTATTTGGAAGGCTTGAGGAAGATTTGTGACGAACACAACATCGCTTTGATATTTGACGAGATCCAATCTGGAATCGGAAGAACTGGCAATTGGTTTGCCAAAGATCATTACGAAGTACAGCCTGACATTCTGACTTCTGCCAAAGGGCTTGGAGGCGGAATGCCTATTGGAGCTTTCCTTTGCAATGAGAAAATCGCCGGAGCTATTCAATTCGGTGATCATGGAACTACTTTTGGAGGCAATCCTTTGGCCGCATCCGCTTCTATGGCTACACTAAAAGTTATTGTAGAAGAAAACCTTACCAAAGCTGCAAAAGAGAAAGGCGAATGGCTTATGGACAAACTTAAGCATCTGAAGGAAAAATATAATACTATCAATGAAGTCCGTGGAATGGGCCTTATGATAGGGATAGAACTAAATGAACCCGCTCTCCCATTCATGCAGCTTCTGCTCAAAGAAGGTTTTGTAGCCAATGCGACAGCTGTAAATGTTCTGCGCTTGGTTCCTGCATTGAATATTAGCCAAGAAGAACTAGAATCTTTCCTCCTTGCTTTGGAAAAGGTATTCATTATCAAAAAAGAAATGACAAATGCATAATAAGAAATATAGAATTGGAATAATTGGAGCAACAGGATTTACCGGATCTGAATTGGCCCGATTACTCTGTCAGCACCCTGAGATTACGATCAAGCATATCACTTCAGAAACCCATAAAGGAAAGTTGTTTTCTGACCTGCACCCGCAGTTTCTTGGTATTTTGGATCAGCAATTGGAGAGTGCTGATGTTATAGAAAATTCAGAAGTGGATGTGCTATTTTTAGCGCTCCCACATGGTGTTTCAATGGATTTTGTGAAAAAATGGGAACATAAAAATTGCAAAATCATTGATTTATCTGGTGATTTCAGACTTTCCACTCCTGCAGTGTACAAATCTTGGTATCAGAAAGACCATGTATTTACAAAGGGTTTTGAAAATGCAGTCTATGGACAACCGGAGCTGTTTGCAGATCAGATCAAAAATAGCACGCTAGTCGCCAACCCTGGCTGCTACCCAACAGCTTCTATCTTGAGTCTTGCCCCTCTTTTTCAAAGCGGACTGATCGTGGAAGATTCTGTGATCATTGATGCCAAGTCAGGCTTGACTGGAGCTGGTGTGAAAGCAAGCGATACCACACATTTCTCCAATGTAAATGAAAACTTCAAAGCTTACGGGCTTGGAGTACATAGACATACTGTGGAAATCGAGGAGCAATTTTCCATCCTCGGCAAACAAAACATCCAAGTCCAGTTCACTCCCCATTTATTGCCAGTAGATAGAGGGATTTTGGTGACAGCTTATGCTAAGACCAACAAAAAACTTGATCAAGAAAGCATCACCAAAATCTATCAAGATTGCTATAAAGAAAAGCCTTTTGTACGCTTGCGCAAAATGGCACCTGGAATCAAAGATGTCCGAGGAAGCCACTATTGTGATATTTTCCCATTTTGGGATGAACGTACGCAGAGGGTGATAGTCGTTTCGGCAATAGACAATTTACTGAAAGGTGCTGCAAGTCAAGCTGTGCACAATATGAATCTCATGCTAGGATTCGAAGAAAAAACAGGTTTGGAACAAATACCACTAAGACCTTAATAAAAAGTTATGATTAAGAATATTACAAATGTAAGAGGAATCAAATGCTGGGGTGCACACACTGGTGTGAAATCCATGCGAAGAGATTTGGCAATTATTTATTCTGAGGTTCCTGCTGCGGCGGCTGCGGTATTTACCCAAAATAAAGTGAGAGCAGAACCGGTAGAGATCAGTGAAAAAAACCTGATCAATAAACAAGCTCAAGTAATCGTATGTAATGCAGGAAATGCCAATGCATGTACTGGAGAACAAGGCCGATTGGGAGCTGAAGCTATGATGAAAGTCACTGCAGAACTACTAAATATACCAGAGGATGATGTGATCATTGCCTCCACAGGATTGATCGGAGAACCATTCCCGACCGAAGATGTGGTGGAAGGAATCAGGAATAATATCCACAAGCTCAGTGATGAACCCAAAGCAGGTTCATTTGTAGCAAATGCAATCCTTACTACAGACACTTTTGCAAAAGAGGGTTTTGTTGAGTTTGAGCATGACGGAAAAGAAATCAATATGGGAGGAGTAGCCAAAGGCTCTGGCATGATCCATCCAAATATGGCTACCATGTTGAATTTCATAGTAACTGATCTTAAAATTGAAAAAAATCTCCTAGATCAAGCTTTGCGATATTGTGTAGATAGAACCTTCAATATGATCACTGTCGATGGTGATACCTCCACAAATGACATGGTAGCAATCATGGCAAATGGCATGGCAGAAAACAAGATAATCTCTACAGAAACCGATCCTGGCTATGTTATTTTTCGGGAAAAATTACTGGAATTGATGACGCATCTAGCCAAATTGATCGTCTCAGATGGTGAAGGTGCTTCAAAATTCATCGAGTATAAAGTGACCAAAGCCAGAACAGAAGAGACAGCCAGAAAACTAGTAAGAGCAATTTCCGATTCTACCTTGGTGAAAACAGCCATGTTCGGAAGAGACCCTAACTGGGGAAGGATTATCGCTGCTTGCGGCAATGCAGGAATAAATTTCAATTACAAAAAAGTAAATCTGTTTATCGGCGATTCAGAGCATTTGATCCAAGTTTTGGAAAAAGGACAGCCCCTTCCTATAGATAAAAACTACATAAAAAAGCTACTAAGGGAATCTCAGATCAGAATCCATCTAGAAGTCAACAATGGAAGAGAAGAAGGCATGGGCTGGGGTTCTGACCTCACTACAGACTATGTCCTTTTCAATTCTGTATATACGACTTGATCAAACACTGGTACTATGTCAATCTAGAATTTACATATAAGTTATGTCTGGATTCTCAGCAAGTATCTGGACGGAATGTTCAATATTAAGCGTTAAAACGTTAAGCGTGCTTCACGTTTAACGTTTTAACGCTTTAAAAAGCACTAGACTATCCAATCAAGGTAATTATCCTGATGGATCACCTGAAAATCCGCATTTGGATACGCTTTGGCCCATGCTGCTGGCGGTTTTACTTTTTTGCTTAGCTTATACTTAAACTCAAAACCACGAAGCAGATCACCGTCTTCTTCTACCCAATCAAGCTCTTGCTGATCATAAGTTCTCCAAAAGTAATTGTTGTAGTGAAGCTGATGATAGCTTTGGTATTTGAGCCTTTCAGAAGCCAAATAGTTTTCCCACAACTCACCTACATCCATCCTCATATCCAATTTATGGAAGTTTTGGATGATTGCATTTCTGATTCCGTTATCGTAAAAATACCACCTACTGCTTTTGGAAACTTCCTTGCGAAGATTTTTGCTGAAACCGCCTACTTTATACACTACAAAAACCTTTGACAAAAGATCCAAGTAGCGCTCTACCGTATTCTTTGACATTCCCAATTGTCGCCCAATCTCATCCAGAGAAACTTCCTTACCTACTTGGAAAGCTATCAACTTCAACAATGAAAAAAGCTTATCAGAATTCCTCAAACCGTCATAGATTAAAATATCCTTCAGCAAATAATCATTCATGACTTCATTGAGATATGCTATTTTATCTTTCCAGTCAGGATATTGCTCTATTTCCGGATAAGACCCAAATATCAATCTTTCTTCCCTTTTGGCTACTGTTGAGCGAAAATCTTCCTGCTTTCCGATTTCCATTTGTGCCAAAGGGTAAAGGTAAAGTGTACTTTTCCTGCCAACCAATGGTTCTCCAACTTGATGATAGAGATCAAAAGCAGAAGATCCAGAAGCTACCACTTTGATTCCATCAAAGGCATCGACAATCAACTTTAAGATCATTCCAATATCAGGAATGTGCTGTGCTTCGTCAATTATCAAATATTCTTTTCCATCCAAAAGCCGCTGGTAATTGGGTACAGACCTTTCTTTCAACAATGCCACATCCAAGACATCATCCCCGTTCAGGACAAGACATTTTTCTTTTGGTAGAGAATCCAAAAAGCTTTTGATAAACACAGTCTTTCCCACCCTTCTTGGACCTATTAGTAATACGACCTTATTGGGTCGAAGCTTTTTTTGAAACAATGACAATATCGCTCTCGGATAATTCATTCAATAGGCTGTTTATCAACACAAAGTAAGTTCAATTTTGAAAATTTAGCAAGCATATTGACTGAATTTAGATTAATTACGTCAATATAATGACTGTATTTATATTAATTGAGTCAGTTAAATGACTGTATTTAGATTAATTGAGTCAATTATATCTTTAGGAGTATAAACATGCGATTACAAAATTTTCTTCAAACTCAAACTTTTAAAAGGATATAAAGTTAAATATACATGATCGAACACTTTTTCTTTTGCCCATATTGCGCAGCAGAGATATCCATGTTGCTGGATCAATCTGTTACAAAGCAACAATATATTGAAGATTGTGAGGTTTGTTGCAACCCAATAAATGTGGATTTTGTGGTAGAAGAAGGTGAACTAGTTTATTTTGAAGCCAATTCAATAGAACAATAATGTTATTTCACGACCAAGAATCCCTTTCAGAAATATTTCATACCGTCAGGCATGAATTGCACAGAGGTGTTTTGGATAGCAAGCATCCCTTTAGATATGTTTCATTAGCGACTCAGACCGACGAAGACCTAGATTTGAGATGTGTGGTATTGAGAGAAATAGATGATGATCTGAATTTTTATATATTCAGTGATGCTAGGACTAGAAAAGTGTTGCATGCTGACACAAATCCAAAAGTTGCATTGCTAATGTACCACCCTTCAAAACGAGTTCAGGTTAGGATCAAAGGATTGGCGACAATTCACAGAAAAGATGAATTGAGCAGTAAGATGTGGTCAAAAGTCCAAGGTGAGGCAAAAAAAGCGTACAACCCCCAAATTGCACCTGGAAGCAGAATAGCAAATCCAGAAGCCGCCCATCAATGGCCAGAAACAATGGATGACGAAAATTTTACCGTCATCAAGATCTCCCCATACTACATAGATGCCCTGCAACTCAATGCACAGGAGCACCTACGTGTAGAATTTTCCAAATCAGAAGGAGAGTGGGACATGAATTGGATAGCTCCGTAAAAATTTGTCTAGAAAATATATACAAAATACATTATCGACTAAAAACAAAAAAATCAAACCCTCTAAAAACAATAGGATTAAGCCCTCAGTTATAGAATCCAAAAGGATTTCGTAAGAAGCCACTGACCTCTTCGAGTGCTCATTTAGTTTAGGAGAAGGTGAAATATCAAAGTCGACTAGATAAAAAGACAACTAAACTTGAAAAATACCCTACCACAACAATCCCATCTACTTGGGGACTAAAATGAGTAGAAGGCTAAAACCTATATTCAAAAACCCATTAATCAGAATTGATTGAGGAGTTTTATATTCTTTTACAAGGATAGTTGATACAGATAAAATACAAATAAGTTCTTGACTACTATTGTTGATCTAATATATATTAAGTTTCACCTTTTCCAACAATTCACTAGATCTAGCAAGATCAACCCCAGAAAACACCTCCTAGTAGGTGTTTTTTTTTGAAATTATTTGACTAATATTAGAAAACTAAAATATATAATATGAAACTAATATTTACTCCCCCCCCCATTATGAACTTGGTAGGCTTGTAGTCAAGGGTCACTTACTTTTGTTGTTTGTACTCGTATTTGCGGGCTGTGTGCAAGAGGAAGATGTAGTGAAACAACCACAGCAGAAGCTCTCTCAAAAGGAACTCCTAGCCAAAGCCAAAGATTATTATGACCTGAACAGTACTTTTGGAAAGCCTGAAAGCAAAACTGGCAGAGTCAGCAATTATGGCGATTACTTTCCTGTATGGGAAAAGTCAAAATTGGTAGAAAAAAAAGCCACATTTCTTGTAGCTCCATATCACAGGCGGATGAATAGGGAATATGGAGATCAGAATTATATTCGTAGATTGGTATTCGAGTATGGTACAGAAGGTGAATTACTCAGAGCTGGAGTCATAGAACTTATCTCTGGCACACTTTCCCTAAGACAACTTGCCGAAAGACATGAAGCCGTCATAGATCAATACCTCATAGGAAACCCCTCTGAAGGAATCGGCATAATCTGGTCCGATATCAACATGAATAAATTGGAAGCAATGGCAGAAATTGGTTATGAAGTAGGTATTAGCTCAGATAGCAATGCTTCCGCTCGATTAGCAGATGCGAATTGTACTTATTATTTCTATGTATTGATTGATCAGGCTACGGGCATGATCATTTCCGCTACTTTTCTTTACAAAGAGTGTCCACCACCAAACTTCTCAGACATCATCCCATGTGACAATGGTGGTTTGAGATTATCTTGGGATCCAGATAACGAAGGTGATTATCTTCTCTGTCCTGATCTGGATGGTGGCATAGGTGGAGAAATCCCAACCCTTGAAGATTGTGAGTTTCTGCAAATGATGGGGTATGATTTGGAGTGTGTTCTTGAGGAACAAATCGACATGGATAACTTAACAGACTGCCACAAAAATATCATTAGAGACCTAATAGGCTCAACTCAGCAGGAATTCAAAAGAATTTTTGAAAAATTCAATGGAAATCAACCTGTACCAGCTAACTACAATGTGAAATTTCAGTATGGCAATTGTCCACAGGGAGCTACCGCTTGTACGACTAAAAATTTGGACAACGGATGGGCTACTATCACCATCAGCCAATCCGTGAACCAAAATGCCACTGATCTATCATTTGCTAGGACTGTTCTTCACGAGAAGTTACATTCATATTTGTTTTTTGAACAGAACTACCCGTCAAATTGCGATCTTAACTGCCTACTTACCAGTTATATAGCCGAATATGGCCCAGACCCCAATGATGTTCATCATAACCTGTATGTCGAAACAAAGTTCCTGAACGATATTGCGACTGAGCTAAGAAACTACGCTGCAGGTGTGGGATATAACGTAAATGCTCTGGGGGATCAATACTTCAAGGATATGGCATGGGGTGGTCTCCACGAAACGAACCTGTTTAAAGCAAAACCAATGTCTGAGCAAAATAGAATCAATGCCAGAGTAAAAGCTGAATTAACGGGAGGATCTCAAACCTATGGGAGTAGTAGTGCATCGCCAATGGGTATTACAGCATGCGATTGAATTTGTGTTTTATGAAAAGATTTATATTCATGGTATTTCCTCTGTTCTTAATGCTTTCATGCACTGACAGGGAATCGAAGGAGATCAGACTCCTAATGAAGTCCTTGATAAGGGATGAAGTGCGATACAGTGTTGAAACAATACTTGTCTCAAATCGAACCGTGACTGACTGGGTTAAGAGAGCGGGTATGGATACTTGCATTATCGAGGATTTGATAACAAACAACAAATTGGGATTGCTTAAGTCTGAAAGTTTCAATCCAGACTTTTTGAACGAAATAAATTACGAGAAGTTATGCAGGGAAAGCGTAGCCGATTTCCGTTTTAGCCAGAAGCATTTTCCCGAAAATGTATCGGTCGTCCCCTATGAATATATCCAGATGCTTCTTAAAGAGTTTAAAGTTGACGGGCAGACACCAGAGATTGGAAGAACGGATTGGTATAGCTTGTCAAAACCCGTGTTCTTTCAGGGCTACAAGTATGCGTTTGTATATTGCGAAAGGTTTACCATCTCTGCTCCAATGATCGATGGTGGGACAACACTTTTGTTTTTTGAAAAATGCGATGATGGAGAATGGAAGTGGATTTTATCAAAGATGTTAACAATGACATAGACCAAGATGGGCTAATAACGATCATAAAGCTATTGTGACAAAAGTGTGCTGGCAGATTGCACCGTCTATTGACAAATTGCTGATATAGCCGGTGCATTACCTAGCTTGGTACAGAAATTCCCAATAGATGGACTAGATAGCGATCAGTTTTTCAAGGATATGGCATGGGGAGGGTTATCTCAAACGGACGTATTCAACAGTTTATCTGCGTCAGATAAAACTAGAATAATTAATAGGCTAAATGCAGAGAATACTTGAGAACCAAAAGGAAATGTTGCACCACAAGGAATTAAAGCTTGCAATAATTAAACTATTATGAAAACACTTTCTGTGGTGTTTATACTTGTTATGACTGTTTCCTGTGGAATGGACAGACAGCGGGATTGGGAAATGGATCTGATTGAGGCGGTATTGGAAACTGCATCTAGAGGGAAACCAATTCATCTGCTTGATGAATCAGATCCCAATTGGTGTAGGACTATGGATGAGTATATTTGTACGCTAGATCACCTGGTGGCTTATCAAATGCATGGTAACCCAAGGTATAAGTCTCCAGAACTCAGAGATATTTTCAAACCTGATGAATTCGATTTTATCACTAATCAGTTCAAAAGGCGTATTAGCTTTATAGATTTGAATTTCACAAGTGATATCCAGCTAGTAAGTCAAAAAGAATTGGACAACAAGAGTGAATTTGAAAAATCCTTTTTCCCTTATTTCTCAGTGTCGGCTCCAGCATTTTCGGAAAATAAGGAATATGCGCTTATCTATGTTTCCGAGTTCTGCGGAATTGAATGTGGGGGTGGAGATTTGATGATCTACAAGAGGGAGAAGGGAAAATGGGAAAGAATTCTGATAGTGGGCATTTGGTTATCCTGAAAACTGATAGGAATGTAGTTGAAGCCCTCAGGCTCCTTTTGTTGAAACAAAATTCCTCAACGATATCGCTACCGAACTGAGAAACTATGCTATAGGTGTGGGGTATAATGTAAATTCCTTGGGAGATCAATTTTTCAAGGATATGGCTTGGGGTGGCTTGACTCAAACAGAGGTTTTTCTAAACGGGAAAAGTCAGGTTGACAAGAATAGAATTATTGAAGTAAATTGGGTAGAAAATACGCTAAGCAATCAATATAGTGTTTCACCAAAAGGAACAAAAGCATGCGATTAATTGGTCTAATTTGGATGGCCCTGTTGGCGACAGCCTGTCACCAAGAAGGGAATTTAAAAAGAAGTCATGAAATGATTTCGGTTGTCGCAGAAAATGAAAAAGCCATACATTTCGAAGTCGTCTTATTAGCAAAACAGACGGACACTTTATGGGTTGGTTTTTGGGAGAATAGTCTTAAGGGTGACTGGATTGATAGAAATGGAAAGACAATAAAAATAACGGAAGTATTTAAAGGGGTTGATTTGAGCTATTTACGGGATCAGTACAAGACACCTTTTCTCATAGATAAATCTTTACTTTCGGGAAATATTGAAATAACAAATCCTGCAGTAGACTTTATAGATCAGATAGATTACCAATACTACAAAATTTCCACACCGGCTTTTACAAGAGACAATATATATTGTTTGATCTATTGGGAAGATGTATGCCATATGGATTGTGGAGGTGGGGGATTCTTTGTTTACAGGAAAAATGAAAATGGAAAATGGGAGAGATTTCTAACAAAACATCTATGGATGTCATAAATCTAAAATTATGGTAAATTAATAAGGTACAAGAGATTCTATTTATCAAAAAAATATATGATTTAAAATTGAATAAATAGTATATATACAAAACTACCTTCATGTTTATGACCTGAAGGTGGTTTTATTTTTATATCAATTTTCCAATAGTCAAGCTATTATAACCCCTTATTAGAACTACAGTTATTTTTTTGAATTCTTCAACTCTGTTACTTCTAAGCGGATTTCCTGAGCAGTTTTTTTCAGGTTATTCATACTATTTCTCACGCAAGTTCCAGCAGCTTTATTACCGTTTTCATAAAACTTGGAAAAGTCTTCCTCCATTTCGGAAATCATGTTTTTGATAGATTCAAATCTGTTCATTGTGTTAAGACTTAAACTAAAAACACCTTAAACTGGGTGGTTTTTAGTTTAAAATGATTTTTTAACATTGAAAAACTAAAATATAATAATATGAAACTAAAATTCACCCCTCCCAATTTTTATCTCGGACTTCCTTATGGGCAGTCCTAATCGGTGCTCTGATATTCATCGTAGCATGTCAAGAGGATGCTGATCAGCTACCTGTTCAGATGCATTCTGAAAGAGAATTTCTTTCAAAGGCTCAGGACTATTTTGACCTGAACAGTACTTTTGGAAAGTCTGAAAGTGCCTCTGCTAGAACTATTAATTATGGAGACTACTTCCCTGTGTGGAGAAAGGCTAAGCGAGTAAGAAAAGAAAGAGATTTTCTGATTGTTCCTTTTCATAGGAGAATAAACAGAGAATACGAAGATCAAAATTATATCCGTAGATTAGTATTTGAATATGATACAGAAGGTGAATTAACAAGAGCTGGGGTAATAGAACTTATCTCTGGCACACTTTCCCTAAGACAACTTGCCGAAAGACATGAAACCATCATAGAACAATACCTCAAAGGAAACCCTTCAGAAGGCGTTAGGATAGTTTGGTCAGATGTCAATATGAATGAGCTAGAGGGAATAGATTTAACAGGAAGAGGAGTAACTATTCAGGAGCAGAGCGAAGGGATAGGTTCTAGGATTTTAGATGATGGATGTGTCTATTATTTTTATATCCTACGGGATAAAGCTACCAATAACATCATTTCAGCAACATATCTTTACAAACAATGCCCTCCTACCTATGGGGATAATGATCCTTGTGCAGGGATTGAGGAGGTGACCCAGGAGATATGGGTGATTATCTTCCTTGCCCAGATTTTGATGATGGTATTGAAGGACCAGAACCAACTTCTGCCGATTGTGCATTATTACAAATAATGGGATATGATGTGGAATGTGTTCATTATGAAGATCCTGCAGATTTTTGTGAGCAAATACAACAACTTATCGCAGATAATGACTTCAAAATGAAAATGGGCGATTTGAAAAGTGCAGCCAATAATTTTAATTATGAAATTGGCTACAAAATGAACAGATACGAAGATGGGACTTTTGGATATGAATATGTTCAAGGTCTTCCAAATTCAGGCTCACTTGACGGATTAACAGTCAATTCCCCAATTGATGGATTAATCCATAGTCATAACCTAGGAACTGATATGCTTTCTATCTTTTCTTTATCTGATATTTTTGCTTTAGGAGCAATGGTTCAAGAGAATCTGATTAACAATATTGAAAATTTCGTTTTTGGCGTAGTCACTTTTGGAGGAACTTATCAATTGAGCATTAATAACCTAAATGATTTTATGAATTATTTTTCAACTAACCAGATAGACCCTTTTAGTGAAGGAGATTTGATTTTACATGATTTTGGATACGGGCTTTACGTAAATCCCTCAAATATTTTTTCACAAAATGAAATAGGCTTATTAAATTTTATTGAAAGTAATAATCTTGGAATTAGTTTATT
>NZ_JAKZGO010000013.1 GCF_022549785.1 Belliella alkalica | reverse complement strand
TCCTGAGCCAGGATCAAACTCTCCATTGTAAAGTTTTTTGTAGAGATCTTTATAATCTCTTTGTTCCTGACGCCAATGGATATATATTCTCTATCTATTATTGCGAAACTAGCCCTAAGGCTTTGTCTCTGTCTCTTTGTCTTACAGTACTTCAATGAACTTATACACCGACTTTCCGGTGTCTTGAAACCCTCTCAGGCCTATTCCACAAACCCTCTTCCGAGTTGGGTTTGCAAAGGTAGAAATGTTTTTTAAAACCGCAAAAAAAAACATTGAAAATATTTAATTCTTTTTTGCCCTCGCTGTGTTTCTGTGTCAACCTTTCCCCCGTTTGGGATTGCAAAAGTGCAACTTTTTCCCAACTTTACAACTACTATACTCAAAGTATTTTTACAACATTACCAAAATACCTGAAAACCAATTAGAAAAGTTTTGAAATAAGTTTAGTATCGAAAGGTTGGTAATCTTTTAACTTGTCTCCTATTCAAAAATTCATCTACAAAAGAGTATCTAAGTGAGATTTCATGAGCACCTCCAGAATTCCTCCAACCTAATTGAGATAACGTAAAATCATAGCTATAACCAACATCAAGTCCATTTTTGAGTGTCAGGCCTAAAACACCTATCAACGCTTCATTATTTGGTAACCCAAACTGTGTCGGTAATCCCCTATACCAAACTCCTAAAATAACTGGCTCAAAATAAAACTCCGTCCCTACATCCAACTGATCAAATACCCCTTGTTTCTTGTAATTAAAAGCAATGGCGACGGTTCTTTCTTGTCGTGTATTGTTGAAATAATCATTTATAAAACCTGGTGTCAAATCAAACTTAACACCACCATGCAATGAATACTTGATTGGCAACCGAAATTGGTCATCCTGAAGATAAGAGAGTTCAGGCATTAATAAATGATGTGCAGAAGCACCCAGCCAAATTTTTTCACTATAATATAACAACCCAGAGTGTAAATCAGCAAACGATCTTTGTCTTTCATCTGGATCAACAAGACCATTCCCCGGGGTTACAACACCTCTATCTATATCCAATTGCGTACTTAATATAATATCATCAAAACTTGCGGACCTCGCAGCGTATGAAACTTGAACACCCATATGCAAAAAACCTTTCTCCCCTACTCTCAACCGATAAGAATACAGCAATCCTATCTCTGAATTTTGAAACCCTGTCAAGCTTTCCCTACTTCCATTCACAACCAATCCCAAGCCTGAGTTCTTTTGTTGGATAAAACCATCTGCATAAGCTGAAAAAACCACAAAGGTCTGATCGAGAGAAGGCCATTGATTTCTGAAATTGAATCCAACCCTTGTCATTTCTGAACTTCCTGCAAACGCTGGATTTAAATATAAAGGAGCTGAATAAAATTGTGAAAACTGAACGTCTTGCGCCTTTACTCCAAAGGAAAATAGCAAAATCAAAACAAAGAATAAGTTGCTAATTCTCATCTTATTAATAGAAACCTCCCACTTTCTTCAATCATATCCCCGTCAAAGGATTCCATTTTCACCTTAAAAATATAACTCCCTCCGGGCACAAGCTCTCCATTGACCCGACCATCCCAACCTTCTGAATTCACATCGCTTGTTTGAAAAATCAAATCCCCCCATATATTAAAAATACTCATTTCCATTTTGGCGACACCTTTAAACTTTGGTTTGAAAAATTGATTCTCTGACTGGGTTGGAGTAAATCCCGTAGGGTACATCACACGAAAAGATTGGGTCAAAGCCAATTCTTTTGTAAATATATCTTCACACCCGAGTTCATTCAATATAGTTAGAGACACCTCAAAATTCCCTTTTTGTCCAAATATATGAATTGGCGATTCTTCAATGCTTGTGTTTCCATCTCCAAAATCCCAAAACCAACTGACAGCACCACCTGTAGTTTCACTAATGAACCTTATTGGATCATCAATAAAGATCCCTCCTTGTTCATCTGTTTTTATACCTGTTCCATCAACTTCATAGTCAAAATTAGAAAAAAGTGGCTCCTCTACTATGATCACTTGAAAAACAATCTCTTCAGACCAGCAAGTTAAATCCTTATGCTTGAACCTAAATAAATACTCTCCTGAATTTGAAACTTGGGAAAGTTCTTCATTAGTCAACTGAACTCCCTCTTGACTCTTTATTTCATAATCAAATAGGTTTTCATTATAATCTGTAATAAATAATCTAAGATCCACACCTTCTCCTGGCTCACAGCCAACGACAGGACTCACAATTTCAAATTCCGGTAAATCTGGATTTACAATGGTAACAAAATTAGATTCTGCAGGACAATTTTTATCATTAAAGGCAAGAACTTTATACTCTCCAGGGGTTGAGACTTCTATTGAACTCCCAAAATCACCAGCAATTATTTCATTATTAAAAAACCATTCAAACCTGTTGTATATTTCGTTACCTGATGCTATAAAATTCACAGTTTGTCCTTCGCATAGTCTAATCTCATCTTGGCTCGGCAAAAGGTTTTCACTTTCTATCCGAACAGGTGATGGTGATTCCTGAACTAACAGTCTTAGCTTGTTTCCTAAAGATCGTTTTCCATAACTATCTGTTATAGTATAAAAAACTTCTACATATTGATTGATGAATTCAGGATTTGGAAAAAAGGTAAATCCTCCCCCACTCTGATCTGATCTAAATATACCTTCAGCTAAAATCAATTCTCGGTTTTCAGCCCTACAACTTCCTTGAGAACAAATATCTTCTTCCTCAGCCTGAATTTCTTCTATAGTCTCATAAAATTGGATACATCTTAAGGTTGAATTTTCATTTGTGAGGATGATATTTGAATTAAAAAGGTCATAAGTATTTTCCTGACCAGCGCAAGACGCAACATCATCAATATCTACACCTTCTGGATTGGTTAGTCCCTCTTGATTGGAAACTTCGACAATAACATTTCTAATCTCATGAAAATTATTTTCTCCACCTGTCGAGGCAGCAAATCCTATTTTCAATTCTTCTGGAGCACCAAAAGGATAAGGTTCTTGATTAAAAATAGTCACCGACCTTGGATTACCTGCTTCGGTAGTCACTAACATTTCTACGGTCAATAAATAGCCTACATCATTGGGATTGGGTTCGAGATTTAAAAAAACTTGTCTATAACCAGGATTCTGAGGATCAACAACCCTATTCGTTCCTTGACCACCTGAACTCAAAGAAAACCTTTGAGTTACAGGCAAGCCAAACACACCACCTTCATTTACTTTTTTTCCAACAATATATCGGTACCCAGAAATTCCTTGACCAGGACCTCTTACAACAATTGAGTTTGGATGAAAACCTCCTTCGTTTCCAGGAAATCCTCCGATTTTTCCTTGTGTGTTATTTCCAAAATTTCCAAAAGTATCAAAACCAATTCCTAGATAAGCCCCTGAAAGTCCTGCTTCATTATCCCTTCTTGCATACCCCAAGGAACCTCCGAACCCACCTGGTGAAAAATTTGCTATATCAGCATCAAAAAGAAATGCTGTCAAACCGTCAGCACCAGTACCTCCATAACAGAAATATTCAAAAGATGCCTTGATTCCAAATGTTGATGAAAAAGGAATGTCAATATAAACAAAACCACTTTGATCATTTTGATTACTCGTCAGCCTTAATACTCCGGAGTTCAACACAGCACTTCCGCCAAAGACAGTAGAAGATTGAGTACTTCCACCATCAAAAGTTTCACAATACGGAAAACCAATTTGTCCATTTGATTTTATTGCAATACAATTTGCAAAGAGAATAATGAAAAATATAGAATAGCTTATTTTTGGGTTTAATGCCATCTGGCAAAAGGGAGTTAGTATGTATACTTTAATCAATATGTAAATTATACAATTTGATTTAAAATAAAAAAAGGCTTTCGAGATATCTCAAAAGCCTTATTAAACTATGTCCAGTTTTTTACCTCAAAATGGTCTGTATTCTATCAGGTCCGATAGACACCATCTTGATGGGTACCTGAAGCTCTTCTTCCAGAATATTCACATAATCTTTCAATTCCTGAGGAAAACCATCATATGCTGTAACTCCTGAAAGTGATTTGTTCCATCCATTTACTGTTTTGTAAATTGGCTTCACATCTTGATCATTGAGTTCATAAGTCAATCTATCCACTCGAGTACCATCTGGAAGCTCGTAGTGCGTACATATTTTGATTTTTTCAAAAATATTCAACACATCTCCTTTCATCATGAATAACTGTGTTACCCCATTGATCATGATAGAATATCTCAAAGCTGGTAAATCTATCCAACCACAACGTCTTGGTCTGCCAGTTGTTGAGCCAAACTCATTGCCTTCTTTCCTCATATCCTCCCCATCTTTATCAAACAGTTCTGTTGGGAAAGGCCCACTCCCGACCCTAGTGCAGTAAGCCTTAAAAATTCCATAGACTTCGCCGATTTTGGAAGGAGCTACGCCCAATCCAGTACAAGCCCCGGCAGTCATTGTGCTGCTACTAGTAACAAAAGGGTAACTTCCAAAGTCTATATCAAGAAGTGATCCTTGTGCACCTTCTGCTAAAACTTTATCACCTTTAGCTAGGTGATCATTCACTTGATATTCACTATCAATTAAATTTAAAGTCTTGAAAAACTCAATTGATTCAAAAAACACTTTTTCAAGTTCTGGTAATTCCTCTAAAGGGAAATCGTAAAAAGACAGTGTAGTTTTGTGCTTTTCTACCAAAGTATTATACTTTGCTTCAAAATCTTCTGCAAGAATATCCCCAACCCTCAATGCTACTCTCCCTATTTTGTCTTGATAAGTTGGTCCAATACCTTTTAATGTTGATCCAATTTTTTTATCACCTTTGGATTTTTCATAAGCAGCATCAAGAAGCTTATGTGTAGGGATAATTATCGTTGCTTTCTTAGATATGAACAAGTTCTCATTGAAAGCAATATTGAATTTTTTCAATCCTTCTATCTCTTTTCTCAACACTACTGGATCCAACACCACTCCATTCCCTATGATGTTTGTTAGATTTGATCTAAAAATCCCAGAAGGTATTTGATGCAAGACATGCTTTATTCCATCAAACTCTAATGTATGACCTGCATTTGGCCCTCCCTGAAATCGAGCGACTACATTATATTGTGGAGCAAGTACATCGACAACCTTACCTTTTCCTTCATCGCCCCACTGCAGGCCTAATAACACATCCATTTTCATTTGATTTTACTTTTGCTGATTGTTTGTTTTCTTTTTGAGTGGCGAAGTTTGGAATAAGGATAAAAAATTGCAAGGAATTCATGTTATTTATTATTCCTTTAAACATTTTTTATTGTAAAGATTTTGTAAAACCTATGCTAGTTTCTCTTTTGCCTCTTCCAGGGTGTCAAAGACTGTAAAGATGTTATTCAATTTAGTAATTATCAAAAGCTTCTTGACATGTTCTGATGGAGAAGTAAGATATACTTCCCCTCCCGAATTTCTCATTTTAGTAAGCATGGTTATCAAAACCCCAATTCCACTAGAAGAAATATATCTAACTTCCTTCAAGTCAATGACAAATTTTTTGATCTTATCATTCACCGAGTTTGTTACGATTTCAACTAATTTGGGACCTACATCGTCACCGATTAAATCACCTTGGATATATAAAAAGTGTGTAGTCTCCTTTTGTTCGGTTTGATAGGTTAGTTTCATACAATTGGTTTATGTTCACATTTTTCTTTGGTACAATTACCATAAAGAATCAAGGAATGATGTAGTACTTTAAAATCTAGAATATCTCCTACTGTATTCTGAATATTTTGGATCCTCGGATCGCAAAACTCTTTAACTTGGTTGCAATCAATACAAATCAAATGGTCATGCTGCTTGTATCCATAAGATTTTTCATACTGGGCAAGATTTTGTCCAAACTGATGTTTTGTAACCAAATCACACTCTACCAGTAGATCAAGCGTATTATAGACTGTTGCTCTGCTTACACGGTAGTTTTTGTTCTTCATGCTGATATACAGAGATTCCACATCAAAATGTCCTCCTCTTCCATAGATCTCTTCAAGAATAGCATAACGTTCAGGAGTCTTCCGGAGTTTTTTATTTTCCAGATAGGCTGTAAAAATTTTCTTTACCTCTTCGTATAGGGATTCATTCAAGGCCATTGTCTCACTTTTTTGTTTCAAATATAACTGTTCTTATTTAGAAATGATTCAAATAAATACGAATATCCACAATCCTACTTATGTTCGAATCAAATAAGTAGAATTGAGATATTAAAATGTACCATCAGCCAAACTTGATTATTATTTTCACAAAAAGTAAAAATTAGCTTTCTGAGATTTGAGAGTCAAAAATCTAAATCAACCTGTATTTACAAGGATAAAATTGCAGAAATCACTTAATAATCAAATCTGGTTATTTTAATAATCCCTTCTACCTTACCTAAATTTTCCATTAGCTTTTCCAAATGCTGTGTACTATGAACATACAATTTGATAGTACCTTCGAAAATCCCTGCATCAGAATCTACTGTAATGGATCTCATATTGACTTTAAGTTCATTTGAAATTACTTTTGTCACATCATTGATCAAACCAACTCTATCAGTACCAACAATCCTCAATCCAGCCAAGAAAGCAATCTCTTGTTGACTTGTCCATTTGGCTTTGATCACTCTATTTCCATGGTTAGATAAAAGTTCCAATGCATTAGGACAAGATGTACGATGAATTTTGATACCTTCATTTACGGTAACGAAGCCAAAAACATCATCACCAGGTATGGGATTGCAGCATTTTGCCAAAACGTAGTCAACCACATCCATATCTTCTCCAATCAATAATTGGTCATGGTCAGGGCCTTTGAGATTTTTGATTTCTTTTGTGAAGCTCGACTCATCTTTCACTACTTCAAAAGAAGCCTTTCCTTTTTGCCTCTTCTCTTCCTTAAAATCCTTAAATCCTTTGATAGAAGTAGATTCAATAATACCCTTTCCAACTTTATAGTAAAACTCATTTGCTGTTTTAGTTTCAAAGTAAGCTCTCAACTGCTCCACGACTTCAGAATTGAAATCAAGCTTCATTTGTTTCAATTTCCTTTGAACTACCTCTTTACCGTCCAAAATAGAAGATTTCTTCTCCTCCCTAAGTGCATCTTTAATTTTTGCTTTTGCACGTGATGTTACTACCACGTGTAACCAATCTTCAGTGGGTTTTTGCTTGTTTGAAGTGAGAATTTCTACTTKATCGCCGTTTTTAAGCTTGTGATTGATAGAAACTAATTTTTGATTTACTTTGGCACCAATGCACTTTGCCCCTACTTCCGTATGGATTTCAAATGCAAAATCCAATGCTGTAGCACCTATTGGCATTACTTTGAGATCACCTTTTGGTGTAAATACAAATACTTCGTCATGGAATAGATTGCCACGGAAATCATCCATAAACTCTATTGCAGAGCCATCATTAGTCTCAAGTAGGGTCCGAACTTGGGTAATCCAATCATCAAGTCCAGTAGATGCTTTTGTAGCTGCAGCTTCACGATCCTTATACTTCCAATGAGCCGCATATCCTCGCTCAGCAATGTCGTCCATTCTTTGACTTCTGATTTGTACTTCGACCCATTGACCAGTGTTACTCATAACAGTAGTATGTAGAGATTCATAGCCATTAGTTCTTGGAGTACTAATCCAGTCCCTTAGTCTATCTGGATTTGGTCTATAAAAATCTGTGACAACAGAATATACCTGCCAGCAGTCAGCTTTCTCATTATCAACTTCTGTATCTACAATTATACGAACAGCAAAAAGATCATATACCTCTTCAAAAGGTATATTTTGTTTTTTCATTTTATTGTAAATAGAATATATAGACTTTGGTCTTCCCTTTATTGTAAATTTGAAGCCTTGATCTGTAAGTTCCTCTTCCATAGGAGCTATAAAAGCTTTGATAAACTTATTTCTCGAAAGTCTGGTTTCATTGATTTTCTCTACAATAAAACTGTATGTATCAGTATCGGTATATTTTAGATATAGATCTTCTAATTCTGACTTAATGGTATAAAGGCCCAAGCGGTGTGCTAGAGGTGCATAAAGATACATTGTTTCAGATGCAATTTTAAGCTGCTTGTGACGCGGCATGCTCCCAAGAGTCCTCATGTTGTTCAATCTATCGGCAATTTTGATCAAAATAACTCTCACATCATCTGATAGTRTCAAAAGCATTTTTCTAAAGTTCTCAGCTTGTTGCGAAGAACCATAATCAAATACGCCAGATATTTTGGTCAACCCATCGATGATTTGCATCACTTTTGGCCCAAACTCCCTTTCTATATCCTCCAATTCCCAATCTGTGTCTTCAACTACATCATGAAGAAGTGCGGCCACAATACTGGTAGGACCTAAGCCAATTTCTTCCACACATACTAATGCAACTTCTAACGGATGATAAATGTAAGGCTCACCTGACTTTCTTCTCATCTCCTTATGAGCCTCATTGGAGACATTAAAAGCCTTTTTGATAATCTTTGCATCTCCAGACTTGAGTAGTGGCTTTGCCAACTTCAACAACTTCCGATAACGCTTTAGGATCTCTTTTCTTTCTTCTTCTAGATCTACTTGTATCATATATTCGAAGGTAAAACAATTCTCTATTTAATTAAAAGGGCATTCTTAAATTTTTTTTAAACTTTTTTTCAATATTTTCACTCCAACTTTTGCAAGTTTAAAATTCATGATTACCTTTGCATCCACATTAGATAAGCGGATGTGGCGAAATTGGTAGACGCACTAGACTTAGGATCTAGCGCCGTAAGGCATGGGGGTTCGAGTCCCTCTATCCGCACGTTTTCAAACCCTCAATCACGGTTCCGATTTCGAAATAGCTTTAAGCGATTCGAATGACGAAAAGAGATTGAGGGTTTTTAGTTAAAGACAAATCAAAATCAATATACCTTGGAAATCACATTAGACAAGCATTCAGCAAATCAAGCTTCAGTTAAAATTAAGTTAAATGAAGCAGATTATCAACCAAAGGTTGATGCTAAAGTTAAAGAATACGCAAGGAAAGCCAACATCAAAGGCTTTAGACCTGGTAAAGCGCCAGTTACGATGGTGAAAAAACTTTACGGTACTTCCGTATTGGTGGATGAAATAAACAGTATCCTTTCTACTTCTTTAAATGATTATCTGAAAGCCCAAACTTTTAAAATATTGGGTGATCCCCTTCCGGTAATTGAAGATGCTGATCAAATCGATTGGAATACTCAAAAAGAATTTGATTTTGAATACAAAATCGGCTTTGTTGAAGATGTTAAAATTTCTGTTGACAAAAATATCAACGCTACTAGCTACAGTGTAGAGATGGACAAAGAAACCATCAATGAAGCTATTCAAAATCTTCGTAGCCAATATGGTAAAATGACAAATCCAGATGAAAGCCAAGAAGGAGACTTCATATATGGTGACATCAAAGCTGTAGATGGTGATTTTGAAAAGACGTTCTCTCTTCCATTATCTAAAGTTGACGGAAGGTCATTGAAGAAATTCATAGGCTTGAAAAAAGGTGACATCGTTGAATTTGATCCATCAAAAGCGATCAAAGAAGACTTAGCAGAGACGGTTGGTGTAGAAGAGTCTGAAGTTGAAAAACTTTCTGGCAAATTCACTTTTGTAGTACAAAACATCAACAGAACCGAATTGGCTGAATTGAACCAAGAGTTTTTTGATAAAGTGTTTGGTCCAAACCAAGTAGAATCTGAAGAAGCATTTTTGGAAAAAGTAAATTCCATCATGTCAGAAAACTACAATAAGGAAATCAAAGTATACAGCGATGAAAAGATCAAAGAAACTTTAATTGGTAGTGCAAAGATCGACCTTCCTGAAGATTTCTTAAAAGAGTGGTTACTAAAAGCCAATGAAGGAAAAGTCACTCAAGAGCAAGTAGACCAAGAGTACCCAATCTATGCGAAGCAATTGTCTTGGACTATCATTTCAAATGAAATAGCTCAAGCGAATGAAATCAAAGCAGAGCATGCTGATGTGATCGAAAAAACCAAGGAAATGGTTCGAGAACAATTTGCATCTTCGGGCTTAGGCGCACAATTGGAAGACAGTATGGATATGTTTGTAGATAATTACCTTCAAGGAAACGAAGGACAAAACTACATGCAGATGATGACATCTGTTCAAAACGAAAAAGTGTTGACCTTTGTCAAAGAAAATATAGACTTGACAGAAGAAGTTTTGTCAATCGAGAAGTTCAAAGAGCTTTTGGAAAACTAATTCTGAAACAATTTCGTTAACAAAAAGTCCTTCTTTAAGGGCTTTTTTTATTTTTGTAAACGACTAAAAAAAATCAACATGTTCAATAAAGACGAATTCAGAAAATTTGCAGTTCACAATCAAGGTATTAGTGGCAATGCATTTGACCAATATGATACCTTCATCAATGGAATGACTCGATCAGTGATTGAAGAACGTCCAACAAATTTCAGGGAGATTGATGTTTTCTCAAGATTAATCATGGATAGAATTATTTTCTTGGGAACTCAGGTTGATGATTTTATAGCAAACATCATTACTGCTCAATTACTATTCTTGGAATCCACCGACCCTAAGAAGGATGTATTACTCTATGTGAATAGTCCGGGCGGTTCGGTTACAGCTGGCTTGGGTATCTATGACACCATGCAATATATCAATCCAGACGTAGCAACTATCTGTACAGGAATAGCTGCATCTATGGGGGCTGTATTGCTAGCGGGTGGCGCAAAGGACAAAAGGTCTGCACTTCAACATTCAAGGGTGATGATTCATCAGCCATCAGGTGGGATGCAAGGTCAGTCAAGAGACATGGAAATCTCATTGAAATTGATCATGTCGATGAAAAAAGAGCTTTACGACATATTGGCTATGCACTCAGGTAAGTCTTACGAAGATATCGAAAGAGACTCTGACAGAGATTATTGGATGAAAGCACCAGAAGCCAAAGAATATGGTTTAATTGATGAGGTTTTGATAAGAAAAGCAAAATAATGGCTCAAGTTACATGCTCCTTTTGTGGAAGAAATAAAAAAGATGTAGATCTAATGGTATCTGGTATATCTGCACATATATGCAATTTTTGCATAGATCAGGCATATCAGATTCTCGGGGAAGAGGAGAAAACTAAAAAACCAGAGAAAAACCAAAAGTTCAAACTCAAAAAACCTAAGGAACTCACTGAGTTCCTTAATGAATATGTAATTGGTCAATTTGAAGCCAAAAAGGTGCTGACCGTTGCAGTATATAATCATTACAAGAGGCTACAGCAAAAAATGAATGCTGATGATGAGATTAAGATCGAAAAATCGAATATCATCATGGTAGGCGAAACTGGTACAGGAAAAACCTATTTGGCAAAAACATTGGCCAAGGTATTAGAGGTACCGTTTTGTATCGCTGATGCCACTGTATTAACAGAAGCAGGCTATGTGGGTGAAGATGTGGAAAGCATCCTGACTAGATTGCTCCAAGCTGCTGACTACAATGTGGAAGCAGCCGAAAAGGGCATCGTGTACATAGATGAACTCGATAAAATTGCCAGAAAGTCAGACAACCCTTCTATCACAAGAGATGTGAGTGGTGAAGGTGTTCAGCAAGCCCTTTTGAAATTGCTTGAAGGAACTATCGTAAACGTACCTCCTCAAGGAGGCAGAAAGCACCCTGACCAGAAAATGATTGCCGTCAATACCGAAAACATTCTTTTTGTGTGTGGCGGAGCTTTTGATGGAATCACAAGACATATAGCAAGAAGATTGAACACACAGCCTTTGGGTTTTGGGAAAGCAGAGGATAAAGCCCATGCTGATAGAGATAATTTGTTGCAATATGTAACTGCCCAAGATTTGAAGTCATTTGGGTTAATCCCTGAATTGATAGGACGTCTTCCAGTAGTTACACATTTGGACCCACTAGACAAAACTGCTTTGAAAAGTATTTTGACAGAACCTAAAAATGCACTCGTAAAGCAATATCAGAAGCTGATGGAAATGGAAGGTGTGAATTTGGTGTTCGAAGAAAGTGGTGTTGACTACATTGTAGAAAAAGCCATGGAATACAACTTGGGAGCAAGAGGTTTAAGGTCTATCTGCGAAGCTATCATTACTGATGCAATGTATGAACTACCTTCTGACAATAAAGTCAAGGAGCTTGTAGTTGATGCGAAATATGCACATGAACAATTTGATAAATCAAAATTCAAAAAATTGCAAGTAGCTTAAAAACAAAAAGGGAGCTGGTTTAAAAACCAGCTCCCTTTTTGTTTATATTCGTTAGTGTCATTTGAAATTGTGGCACACAAACAGTTCATATCTTAATATACCTCATGATTTTTCAGTAAGAATATTTTTAAAAACTACAAAAACCCGACAAGATTCAATCTGTAGCTTTTCCCCTATATCCAAATTGGATATGAATTAGGAAGAGAATTGTGAATTAAAAAATCGAAAAATTCAGATTCAATCGACTTTTAAGTATTGATACTTTCCCAAATCAGATCTGCTGTAGTCGAAGAAGCTTGATTTTCGCCTATTTTATTTTTGATATCATCATAACCCTGCAACATCATCCCTCTATAAATATTATTGCCTAAAATTTTATTGAGCTCTTCTGAGATCATTTCCCTATTAAAATCAGATTGAATAAGCTCTTTTACTACCTCTCTCCCTGCAATCAAATTAACAAGTGAAATATATGGCACTCGAATAAGTTTTTTTGCGATAGCATAACTCAAGGAACTAGTTTTATACACGACTACTTGCGGAATTCTGAACAATGCAGTCTCGAGCGTTGCAGTACCTGAAGTTACAATCGCTGCATTGGCATGATGAAGAATATCATAAGTCTGATCAAAAACCACTTTGATTCCAGCATCGATAGCAGGCTGATACAAGTTCTCAGGAAGATTTTTAACTCCAGCAACTACAAACTGAGCATTCGGGAAATCTTTTACCAAAGAAATCATCACATTCATCATATTTGTCAACTCCTGCTTTCTGCTCCCTGGCAACAAAGCGATAATCGGCTGATAACTCAATTCATTTTTTTGATGGAAAAAATCGTGAGGTTTGAATTCTTTCAGTTCGTCCAACAATGGATTACCTACATAAGTGGCATTAACTTGAAAATTTATAAAAAACTCAACTTCAAAAGGCAAAATACAATAGACCCTATCTACATACTTCTTGATCTTAAGTGCTCTCTTCTGATTCCAAGCCCAAACTTTAGGAGGAATGTAATAATGTACTGAAAAATTTTCATCGCTGGCGAATTTGGCTATTTTCATATTGAACCCACCATAATCAACCAAAATCACAACATCAGGTTTATAGTTCAAGATGTCATTTTTGACCAGAGAAAGATATTTCAAAACTTTCCTAAAACCCAGAACTACCTCCAAAAAGCCCATCAATGCTACGTCCTCATAATGGACAAGAAGTTCTTGACCTTGTTTCTTAGAATAATCACCTCCCATTCCCCTAAAAGTGGCATTGAGATCTTTAGCTTTAAGAGATTTAATCAAATTGGAGGCGTGCAAGTCTCCTGACCTTTCGCCTGATATGATATAATATTTCATTTTTCTGGAGTAGCTCTAACATTATAATTGGAATAATTTCACTTTGAAGTTAATAAAAAATAAAGGGCAGCCCCAACAAAAAGAGACTACCCAAAATTTTAAATTATTAAAGATCATTACTCACCAAAATATTCTACAAAATTTCTAGGAGTTTCGTATAGTGTCAATTTATAAAGCTTGCCATGAGGTACGATTTCATTTACAGCAGGCTCCAGGATTTTCCAAAACTCCATGACAAGGTTTTCGCAACTTGCCATTTTCCCGAGCATAAAATCCACATCTAGGTTCAGGTTTTTGTGGTCAACTTTATCAATAACGAGAGATCTGATTATATTGCTCAATTGCTTCAGATCCACTACAAAACCTGTTTCAGCGTCAGGCAATCCTTTGACAGTGACAATAAGTTCGAAATTATGACCATGCCAATTGACATTGGCACAAGGACCAAAAACCTCCACATTTTTTTCGTCGGACCATTTAGGATTCCAAAGCTTATGAGCTGCATTGAAATGTTCTTTTCTGCAAACGTGTATCATTAATCTATTGATTTGGAGTGCAAAAATAACAAAAAGAAATATGGAATCTAATTCTAAGTTAGGAAAAGCATGAATTGAAAATCAAAATTAGATGAAATCTCTGAATTACCTACTTTACCTCAATTGCACTAAGTGCATTTACAATATCTGTTTCTGACTTCCAAGACAAGCCATTTGATTTAAAATGGGAATCAATCAAGGAAGCCACTTCTTTCCCCAAAATCTTCTGAATAGAAGCTTTTGCCAAATTGGTTGATGAAAAAGGATTGTTCTTATTTGATAAATAATAAACTACAGAAGAGATAAAACTATCTTCCTGTGGTCCAGACGCATACGCGCCTTTCTCTGCTTTGGAAAGGAGTATAACCTCTTCTTTAATCAAAGTAAGACCATCATTATCAAATAAAACTTCATACAAAAATGTTTCTGATTTCCCTTTTTCAAAATTATCAGCAGATAATTTGCGGAAAAATTTATCACCATCAGTGCCGTTTATTATAACCTCTTGAATAAAGTCAAGATCTAAAGCAAGTGGACTTCCATCAATAGTTTTTTTTATATTGAGCTCTTTCTTGTAAGCGTTTACATTAAGAAGAACAGGGCCAGATAAATCACCTTTAGTAAACTTAATTTTACCTTCTTGAAAATCATCAAATATATACATAGATCCTGTTACTGTATTGAGATAATCATCAACAGATCTACCAAGAAAAAGTGTTTCTGGTATACTAGCATCCCACTGATCTTGACTATATGAGAAAAAGGGAATTGAAAATAATGCGAGTAAAATGATCGTTTTTTTCATGTGTTTATTAATATTTATTTTCAAATGTCATGCCAATTGATCGAAATAGACTATGGGACGCAATGAATTACCTTACCCCTTCTTAAGAACCTCCCTCGTGAGCATTTAACATGTTTAAAGTTCCTATATGAAAGGACATTAATTCTATCATTTTCACTATACTATATCAAGATATCATATGAATAAGTCCACTGTAATCAAAAGAGTCTAACTTAAACCTCCTAGAAATGGCATGATATCGCTGTAAAATTAAATCTATTTTGGACTATACGAAAAAATGGACTCCCCAGTTGGGAAGTCCATTCATTTATAAACAATGTGACTTAAGGTCTAATGCTGATTCTTACCCTTTTGTGATTTTCAGAAGGTTTGATAACATCATTACCAACCAATTCCAAAACAAGTAACCTTGTAGTTCCAGCAGGTATCGCTGTACCTAAGATTTCTACTTGGGCTGAGCCAAAACTCGAGTTCGCCGGAATTACAAAAGAACCATTAGAACCTAAGTTGTAATGAACCCCAGCCTCAGCTGTAGTAAGCTCACTATCAACTCTAAAGGTGATAGTTTGATCAGAAGAAAATTGCGGAGCGATCAAATTAACCTGCTCAGAAATCACCCCTGCACCAGCATTCGTCAGCCTTGTAAAGTTTGCATTACTCACAGGAGAATTAAATTCTACTAAAGGATCACCTTTAAATATTCTCGTTTGATCTATATCCTCAATACAGCTTACTGACAAAGCAAGTAAAGCTACGAAGAAGGAAAATTGAATTAATATTCTTTTCATAATTTTCAAGATTAGTAACCAAAGTTGTTGATAAGGTTTGGATTAATATTCAAATCACCAGAAGGAAGTGGCGCAAGGATTCTACGATCATTGAACTCTATCACTTCACCAATTAGGTCAGAAGCCGTTTTGTCAATATCTCTACCATATCTCTTCAAGTCAAAGAATCTATGACCTTCACCCAACAATTCAAGCCTTCTTTCTGTAAGAATTTCTTCAAGCAAATCTGCACCTGTCGTAGTAATTACCAAAGCTGCATCATTTAGATTTCTTCTTTTCAAAGTCTGTAAAGCTGCTTGAGCTGCAGGTATTTGATTCAAGTGATATCTAGCTTCAGCCAAGTTTAAGTACATTTCAGACATTCTGAAAATTGGGATATTATCAGTATTAGGTTGACCTGTATTACCTTGGAATTTATGCATCTCGATAGTACCTACAGCGTTTGCCCGACCTACGATAGTTTGTGGTTTTAAGATGCCATTTCTTACATCGCTTGGATTTGCAGTAATAAGATTTCTTACAGCTAAACTAGGTGTAAAATCTCCATTACCTACATAATCTGGATGAAGAGTAGTTGGTCCACTTATATAAATAGATTGAAGAGACTCATTAGGACCCTGATTTTCATTATTTTGAAACTCCAAATACCAAAGTGCCTCAGGATGGATTGCAGTAGCCCAATCACTTGCATAAGCTGCAGGTGTAGATAATCTTGCAATACCTGAACTAATTGCATCTTCAGCATACTGAGCAGCCAAAGACCAATTACCTCTATATAAAGCTATTCTTGACCCTAAAGCAGCTGCACTTGCCTTTGTAAACCTAGCTTTAGTACCAGTCGTAGCTAATAAACCAATAGCCCTTTCGATATCCGCTAGCATAAAATCATAAACTTCATCTATTGATGCTCTTGCTGGAAATGTCACATCTGCAATATCAAGAACAGCAGAGGTAATCAAAGGAACACCACCTCTATTTTGATCTGCTATTACATTAGTAGGCATGTAAGCATAAATATTCATCAAATAAAAGTAGGATAAAGCTCTCAACGCATAAGCTTCGCCAACAACTGCTGGAGGCAATACATCTGCACCTTCAATAACAACATTCAATCTCAACATGGTGGAATAATTACCCCATGCACCCATGTGAGCATTCAAAGTGTTGTTAAATTGAGCACCAAAAGTACCTCTATTAATGTTTCTAGTGAAATTGTCTGCCATTATTTCTGGCATTACAAACCAAGCACTTCCAAGTCTTGCATTACTCTGATAATCATCGTAACAATTAATCAAAAGACCAGTAAGTACGTCAGCTGAAGCTAGCGCTCCTTCAACCGAAATTGATTGCTTAGGCTCTGTATCAAGCAGGTCACTACATGCACTTGCAGCAAATAAAGATCCTGCAAGCAATGCTATATATTTAATTTTTTTCATTTTCATCTTAAATTAGAATGTTAATTGAACACCTACAGTATAGTTTTTACTTGGAGGGAAAATACCTGTAGTAGATCCACCTGTAAATTCCACATCTAAACCAGTAAACTTATCTAACGTCCAAAGATTAATACCTTGCGCATAAATTCTAGCTCTAGAAACAGCATATCTAGACAAGAACCTTGCTGGTACTTCATAAGCTAGTGTAGCCTGCTTCAACCTGATATATGAAAGGTCTTGGAGTGTTCTATGTGTACCTATACCAACTCCTCCAACTTCAGCTGCAGAATTTGGTCTTGGCATACTTACAATATCTCCTGGTTCTCTCCATACAATATCCAACAATCTTGAATACAAGTTAAGTCTAGTTTCGTATGGGTTATAAGCAAAACCACCCGTACCATCCTGACCAATTTTACCGTAATCATATTGGAAAAGTACTTCTAAAGAGAATCCTTTATAAGAGAAGTTATGTGTCCAACCACCAAAGAAGTCAGAGTTAGTATTTCCTAAAATAACACGATCATCATTTTCGTCACCAATAGTTGATCCGTTGGTTGGCTGATAAGTAATATTACCATTTCTATCATAGAACATTGGTCTACCAGTAGCTGGGTTTACCCCTGCATATCTTGGCGCATAATAAAGGTTTAGAGGATGACCTACTTGAAGCGCAGTACCTATATTTTCTTGACCTTCAAAAAGAGAAAGTAGTTTTTGATCTTGGAATGCAATGTTGAATGCTGTATTCCACTTAAATCCACCTGAATTAATTATAACAGCATTTAATGCCACTTCAATACCACGGTTTTCTAATTCACCTACGTTTTCAGAAATTGAACCATAGCCCGATGTATTTGGAAGAGATCTGTCTAAAAGTAAATCTGTAGAAAGTCTTTTATAAGCATCAACGGAACCAGAGATTCTACCTTCCAAAAAGGCGAAATCAACACCAAAGTTTGTTGTGATTTGAGTTTCCCAAGAAAGCATATTGTTTGCTAGACCTGAGATTGTAAGACCTGGAGTGTTCAGGTAATTACCTGCACCTGCAGAACTAACAAGTCCTCTAGAAGCAAAATTACTAATCCTGTTGTTACCAGCTGTACCATAACTAGCTCTGATTTTCAAATCATCCAAGAAAGAAGACCCTTTCAAGAATTCTTCTTCAGAAAGTACATATGATGCTCCGATAGAAGGAAATAAACCCCATCTTTTATCAAAACCAAATCTTGATGAGCCATCATATCTTAGAGTACCATTAACGAAGAACTTGTTATCAAAAGCGTACTTCACATTTGTGAAAACACCTGCATTTTTCCACTCAGTAAAGAATCCGCCTGCACCAGTTGGCTCAGCAGCAGACTGAATCGTACGGAATTGTGGAGTTGGGAATCCCTGAGCACTAACAGAGAACGCTTCATTTGCTTCTGATCTATATTCAGCACCAAGCATTACGTCAATTCTATTTTTAGGATTGATTTGGTGGGAATAGTTCAACTGCTGCGTAGTAATGAAGTTTGTATTTGTCTGGTATTGCGCAAATGCTGAACCTGCATTATTTCTACCTCCAAAGGTTCTTGGATCAGTATATCTGTTTTCTTGAATAGCTCTGTAATCTAAACCATAGAAAGTTCTGAACCTCAATTTATCTGTGATTTTATAGTTAAGTGCTATATTACCATTCAATTGATTCGTTCTGTTATTTCTTTCATTGAAAGCCAATGATTTTAATGGATTTTCCTGAAGAATACCTGCTAAAGGCTCTCTAAAGTCATCTCTTTCATTTGAATTGTAGAATGGATTGAAAGGAAGAATCAAGAGACCTGCAAAAGTGGGGTTCTCAAATTGAGATCCACCAGTAACAGTTGCATTTTGAAGAATTGTACTAGCATTAAGCTGAGTTTCAATCGTTACTTTCTTGTTAAGATCATGATCAATGTTGAATCTGATATTTGCTCTTTCAAAATCAAACTGTCTAATTTGACCTTCTTGCTTATTGTAACCACCTGAAATATAAAATCTAGTGTTATCGGATCCACCTCTAGCACTTAATTCATAATTTCTGATTCTACCAGTTTGTTGGAAGATCTCATTCTGCCAATCGTAAGTCTCTAGACCATCTATAAAAGCCATCAATTCAGACTCAGGAATGTTAGCCAAGGCTTGTACACCAGCCACTGTATTTAAGTTACCCACTTGACCTAAAACCGGCCAATCACTAGCCGTAAGGCCATTCAATGCATCTCTTCTTGCAACACCTTCATTAGTAAGAGCTGCTGTAGTCGGGAATCTCTGTCTGTTATTTCTAAATGCTAAAAGTCTGTAGTTAATAAACTCTTGAGAATTCATCATTTCTACTTGACGAATTGGAGTAACCCAACCTGTATAGGTATTGAAATTAACCTGTGTTTTACCTTTTTTACCTCTTTTGGTAGTGATGATAACAACACCATTTGCAGCTTGAGAACCATAAATAGATGCCGCTGCATCTTTTAGGATTTCCATTGTCTCGATATCATTTGGGTTGATAGAGGCAAGTGGGTTGGTAGATACGTTGGAAGCATTATCAGCATTATTGAACTGAACACCATCTACAATGTAAAGAGGATCATTACCAGCATTGATAGAACCCTGGCCACGGATCCTCACTCTCAATGCACCACCTGGGATACCACTAGCGTTTTGAACTAAAACTCCAGCAGCTCTTCCTTGAAGTGCTCTATCGAATGATTGTAAAGGAAGGTTTTGGATTGATTCACCACCAACAGAAGAAACGGCTCCTGTTATTTCTCTTTTTGTCTGGGTTCCATAACCAGTCACTATAACCTCATTTAAGGAGGTCATATCTGAAGACATAGTCAAATCAATGATTGACCTAGTGCCTATATTGATTTCTTGAGGTGAATAACCAAGAAAACTAAAAGATAAAACACTACTACTTTCAGGAACATTCAAAGAATATTTCCCATCTAAATCAGTGGCGGTACCAACTGTTGTACCCTTCACTATCACGGTAACACCTGGAATCGGCTGATTATCATCTGATGAAATCACCGTCCCAGTGACTACGCGACCTTGTGCAAATGCAGCAGCACTTACAAAAAGGAACGCAAGCCCTAGAAGTAAAACTTTCTTCATACTATTATTTTTTGGTTTAACGATACTCCAATTTTATCTATAAACTTGATATAATCCTAAGATTTTAAAAAAATTTACATGAACTGCATACGAATCACACAATCGGTTCATTTAGAATTAAACCATTCAGCAAACTTTTATTCTGTAATTTATATATAAATTAAATTATTAGTAAAAATAAAGTTTGTGTTTATTAAATAATCAAAAGATAATTTTTTTTTAACTTATCTTAACAAATCAATCAAAAAGTATTTTTGGGGCTATAATTCATTGATTATCTAACAACATGATATATATAATTATATATATAATTATAATGTTATTTTTATATTTAATGTATTTATAAAGATATTAAATTGAATTATTTACATAATAAATCACTAAATAAAATGTTCTCTAAAACAATACTAAAGTGCATTATTATAATATTTTACAGTATATTTAAGTTGTATTCAATAAAATATCGATATTAAAAATACTATTTTTTCAATAGCGTGAAATAATTTCAAATCAATCTAATCTAAAATTGATAGAAGGTTGTTTTGATAACTTAAAAAACCAAGAAAGTTTTTTAAATATCATTTAAAAACGACCTATTTTTTCTAAAAAACTGATAATTGAAAAATAATAATTTCAAAAACTACTCAAACTGAACAAAATCTCATAAGAATATCAAGAACAGGCTCAAAACATGTCTGTCACAGAATAGAGATTGTAATCCTTCGGTTGAGAGCTCTATTTAAACTGCTGTCATTGGGAGCAACTGGTTTGTCAGATCCTAAACCTTCTGTGTAAAGCCTACTTTCGTTAACACCTTTTTTAATCAAAAACTGCTTGACACTATTCGCTCTTCGTGAGCTTAACCCTTTGTTATATGACTCCGAACCTACATTATCGGTATGGCCTATTATATTAATGTTGACATTTGGGTTTTCGTCCATGAATAAAATCAACCTATTCAAAGAGGTGCTGGATTCAGGCTTCAATTCATCCTTATCAAAATCGAAGAAAATATTCTCGAAGGTAAACTCCTCTCCTGCTGCTACAGGTGTAAGTTCTACATTTAAGTTTTCCTGATTCTGCAAACTGTCCCTGTCAACATTGTATATTTTGGGAATAAAACCTTTTTTCTCTACGTAAAGCCCTGATGCACTTTTTTTGGGATAAAGCATTGTAAAATCCCCTGTTCTTCCATCTGACTGGAATTGGTACATTGTGCTATCAGTGGCCAAATCTACCAATGACAATTTGGCTTCAACAGGCTCTCCTGTGTTTTTGTTCAAAACCTTACCTGCTGTTACCATTAGCTTTTCCCCCAAATCTATCTGCTCTGGAAACCTGAATTTATAAAGAAACGATCGCTCCTGATTTCCATCATTCAAAATAGTCTCCGTGTAATATGCGAAATCTCTTTGGGCAGTAATAAAAAGTGCAAGTTGATCTTGATGGTCATTGATTGGATATCCAAGATTGACTGGTTTCCCAAATTCGCCCCCTTCTACCCTGGATATAAACAAGTCAATCCCTCCAAAACCCAAATGCCCATCTGAGGCAAAAAACAAGATTTCATTATTAAAGTATATAAATGGAGACACCTCGTCTTTTGGTGTATTCACTTTAGACCCAAGATTTTTTGCCTCAGACCAAGACCCATCCCCCATTCTTAAGGAGTACCAAATATCCTTACCTCCAAAACCTCCTCTTCTATTGGAAGAGAAAAAGAGAATTCTTCCATCTGCGGATAGTGAAGGCTGCGAGTCCCAAACCCTTGAATTTACACTTTTACCCATATTGGAAGGCTTCTGCCATTCATCGTTTACTTTGTATGAAATATATAAATCACAATCCCCAAAGGAATCTGGAGTCTGGCAAGAAGTAAAAATCAAGATTTTCCCGTCTGCTGAGATGGTGCAAGTACCTTCATTATATGCTGAGTTGATGCTCGAAGCAATGCCTCTTGGCTCACCCCATCTGGCAGAATCTTCATCGAAATAAGACACAAAAATATCTTCATGCTCACTATTTGTGACTCCATCTCTTTTGGTGAAAAGCATTTTTTTACTATCCGCAGTGAGTACTGGGAAATATTGAAGTGTAAATTGATTGAGTGGTTCTGCAAGTTTTTCTTTTTTGATATCATAAACCTCCTGAATGCCGATTCTGATAAAATCAATCTGTTGCTCCATCTCTTTGAACGGACGGGTCGATTTGAATTCGGTAGGCATCAAGGCTTTGGTATTATCAAACTCCTGAATAGCGGAATTGTATCCGCCAATCTTGAGAAAGCAATGGGTTTTGAGCCAGGCAATTTCACCAAGAAGACCTGCGGGTGCTTTGACATTTCTCGCCAAACCCCGATCGACAATCTCCAAGGCTTCCTCCGGCAATCCTTTTGTCAATAGAATTCTACCCCATTTCAGATACGACTCCAAAAAATTAGCTTCTCTGCTGATTGAGGCTTTGTATTTGGCTATGGCTTCATCGTACATTCTCTTTTGGACAAACTCATCACCCTCTTGATGAAGTTTGATAGCCCGATTGTCTATAATAGTATAAGTCTGGCTAAAACTTGAAAAAGAGAAAAACAAAAAGAGTATGAATAGATGAACTTGCCTCATGGATTTATGGTATATCCATAAATTTATGTGTTTGTAGCGATATATTCCAATTTGGATGTGACTTTACGTAATCAATAATCTGATTTGTGAAGACATTGGCTTTGCTCCACTCAGGTTGAAGAAGTAATTTACAATCTCTATTAACGAGAGAAGCATGTTTTTCGGCAAATTCAAAATCTGATTTGTGAAAAACAACTACTTTCAATTCATTCGCAACAGCATAAATACTTTGATGTGGGGCTTTGAATTTTTTTGGTGAAAAACAAACCCAATCAAAATCTCCTGAAAAAGGATGTGCTCCTGAAGTCTCAATGTGAGTAATAAACCCTTCTCCCTTCAAAAGTGTCGTCAAAGGATTTAAGTTATACATCAAAGGCTCTCCGCCTGTGATTACTACTTTTCTACAAGGAAAGGCCTTTGCTTGGGCTACAATATCTTCGATTGATAAAACAGGCCACTTTTCACTTTCCCAAGAATCTTTGACATCACACCAAACACAACCAACATCACAACCACCTAATCTTATAAAATACGCAGGATGTCCTGAAAAAGTCCCTTCTCCTTGAATTGTATAAAAAGCTTCCATAATTGGAAGCATATTCCCCGCTGCTACTCCTTGTTTTTTGTCCATTTTAATTTTTGATAAAGCGGGTAATCGAACCGCTGTGTAAAACTCTTACCGATTTTCGGACTGCAAAGGTAGCTTTTATTTTAACATTAGAAAAATTATGCTTGAAACAGATCAATTTGGAAAACAGTCTAAGGTCATTCGATAACAGCTGATTAATTTAAACTTCAAACAATATTATTAAATGGCTACTAGTATGAAAAGAGAAGTTCAATTAAACGAAGAATCAAAACCTGACACTAGACACTAATGTGTAAACCAAATTCAGGCAAGATCAATTTGTCCGCAGACAATCGCTGACAGTCAACGGTAGGCTCAAAGCAATCTAATATACCTCTTTGTTTTACAACTGATGTATATGCAGGCACAATTTTTTAATCCATCCTAATTTGATGCTCAATACCTTAACAGCAAGAATTTTGAAATTCATATTCATCTATTTCTATCAAGAATCCATTGCCACTTCAACCTAACACTTTCTCCATCACGATCCTATACTCCTCTATCCCATCCTTTTTGACAAGATCTACAATCATAAACCCCATATTCAAACCAAAACGAATCATATTGACTAGCCTGTTTCTTGTTTTGAAATAGATTTTGAGATAGCCTTGATCTGAAGCCCAAAGCTCTTGTGCCTCTGCCAGTTTTGTGGCAACCCCCATTTTTCTATAAGGCTCTAAAACTCCTCCCATCCATGAATAAAAAACATGTGGTAAATCTCGTTCATAACCTACTTTGAAACCAACCTGTCGATCATCAACCTCAGCAATCAAAATCAAATGAGGTGTACCTTTTAGCCTATCTTCATAGACCTTTTTATCATATGGCCGAAAAAACTCTGGGATTCGATGGCTTAAAGCAACAACTTCCTCTATAGTCCCCTGCCTGACCCTAATCACACCCCTCATAAGTCTAGTTCCATTTTGATATCACAACGAAGATATTTCCCACATTCTGGCGGCATTTCAGAAAACCCTAAACTCCTATAAAGCCCAAGTGCTGGCGCCAACTTGGTATTGCTGTAAAGAACCAACTTCTTACCTCCCAAAACTCTAGCTTTTTCCACAATTGCACTTGCTAATGCCTTTCCTATCCCCTTTCCTTGAAACTCTGGTATGACAGCCATTTTGATCATTTCAAAAACGCCAGCCTCTACAAATTTCAGCCCTACTGTCCCGACGATCCTTTCTTCAGCTTTTGCCAAAAGTATTTCCCCACCATGGTTAATGATAGAAGAATTTGGGTTTTGCAATTGTTCTAAATCGAATGGCTCTAGGGAAAAATATTGTTGAACCCAAGCCTGATTGATTTTCTGAAAATCAGCCTGGTACTCTGCCATGTAAGGAATAATGGATATTGACTGCATGAATGACTAAGCGTTTTGAGTCAAATATAAAAAAAACTTCGTAAAGGATGATTACCACCCAAAGCGAAGCTTTTTCTATTCAAAAGAACAACTGCTAGTTTGAGAACCCCAAAACTGATTGCTTCCCTACTTTGTCCTTATTTTCCAACTCCAACAATTCTGACTTTCTCCAAAGTCCTCCGGCATAACCTGTAAGCTGACCATTCTTGCCAACTACTCGATGGCAAGGGAGCATCATTAATATTGGATTTGAACCTATAGCGGTACCCACAGCTCTTATTGCATTTGGGTTTCCTAGGCTATGTGCTATTTGCTCGTAAGTTTTTGTGTTTCCAAAAGGGATCTTGTTAATTTCAAGCCACACTTTCCTTTGAAAATCTGTACCTCCGAGTGCTACGGGAATGTCAAATGTCTTTTGCTTCCCTTGAAAATATAAGCCTAACTGAATCCTGACATCCATCAATACCCCATCTAGGAAGGTATCGGTTTCAGGTTCTTCGGTAAATTGTAAAGAGATCAAATAACCGTCAAATACTTCTGCTTTGACATTGCCCAAGGGCGTCTCCATCACTGCATACTCTCTCATATCTACTGTCTTTTTTAAGGTTAATACTCAATGATCAATAAATATTCTCACGCCAATAATGTAATAACGAAATATAAATGGTTTTGTCTTGTGATTTAACTATTATTTTGGATTTTGACAAAAATTAAGAATTAAAGAACAGTAGAGAAATAACTAATTGCTGATTGAATGATACACAGAGTGGGATTTTAAAAACATTTCATCCAAAACATAATTAAAAAATAGTTTGAAAAACAACAGCTATTAAGAAACTTTGGCAAAAAAAAACACCTTAATCAAATTTTGAAGTATTTTTCATCTTGACTTTACTCTTATAAGTTTTAGAAGAATAAATAACAGTCGAAGAAAGTTTTTTATTCTTCGATAAAAAAGATAAAATTGAATGGTTAATTTTGTAATTGCATAGTATTACATTTTTATAAATATGGAAGAATGGATTAATTATCTTGATAGCATTGTGGAGCATGATCTGAGATGGAATACTTACAAGACCATTTTAATCATTCTAGTTTTATGGTTGCTAAAAAAGGGGGCATTCAAACTCCTGGGTGCAAAAAGAGAAGCTACTGAACTAAAGAAATTCTATCACTGGAGAAAAACCATACAGTATACTATCGTTTTTATAGGTTTTTTGTTGATCGGAAATATCTGGATTAGTAATTTCCAATCTATTACCACTTTCTTAGGGTTGCTTTCCGCTGGAATTGCCATCGCTTTGAAGGATATTTTTGTAAATATAGCTGGCTGGATGTTTATCCTTTGGCGTCGTCCATTTGACATAGGAGACAGAATACAGATAGGTGATTTCAAAGGTGATGTCGTAGATACTAGGGTTTTTCAATTTAGTATTCTGGAAGTGGGTAATTGGGTAGATGCCGAACAAAGCACTGGACGTATAATTCATGTGCCAAATGGAATGGTGTTTTCAGCTCCGCAGGCAAACTATAGTCAGGGGTTTGATTACATATGGAATGAACAGCAGCTAAATATCAGTCTAGACTCTGATTATAAACGTGCTAAATTGATACTCAATGAGATGCTTGACGAGATTTTCAAAAAAGAGTACAAAGGAATTCAAATTGCCTTAAAGAGGGCGCATAAGGAACATTTCATTTCTTTCACTCAATATACACCTACTGTCTATGCGAAAATACATGAAAAAGGCATACAGCTATCTCTAAGGTATTTGTGTAATCCAAGAAAAAGAAGATTTTTTGAACATATGATTACTGAAAACATTCTTGACAGATTCCGTGAAGAAATAAATGTCAAAATAGTTTACCCAACTACTTCAGTTATTTTAGAGAATGCTAAAATAAGAGAGAAGTAAGTCAGTTTTGTGAAGAATAAATTTCTTTTGCAATTATTCTTCCAGCAAACAAAAACATTCTATATAATTCATTCTCAAAAGCCCTAAATAAAAAAAGGCAACCGTATCGAGTACGGATGCCTTTTCATTATATTAAATGATTAAGAATTATTTTTTATCCTCAGATACTTCTTCGTAATCTACATCAGAAACACCGTCACCAGCTTCAGCTGACCCTCCAGCATTTGCTTCTGGTCCTGATTGAGGACCTTCTGCTCCGCCGGTAGCATTGTACATTTCCTGAGAAGCAGCTTCCCAAGCTTTGTTCAAGCCTTCCATTGCAGCGTCAATACCTGACAAATCCTGAGACTGATGCGCTGTTTTCAAAGTTTCCAATGCTGCGGATATATTCGCTTTATTGCCATCTGACAACTTGTCTCCATATTCTTTCAACTGTTTTTCAGTTTGGAAGATCAAGCTATCTGCTCCATTTAGCTTTTCGATTTTTTCTTTTTCAGCTTTATCTCCGGCAGCATTTGCTTCTGCTTCTTTTTTCATTCTTTCGATATCATCCTGTGACAATCCTGAAGAAGCTTCAATTTTGATTTTTTGCTCTTTTCCAGTGCCTTTGTCTTTTGCAGACACATTAAGGATACCATTTGCATCGATATCGAAAGTCACTTCGATTTGAGGAACTCCTCTTTGTGCTGGTGGAATATCGCTCAACTGGAATCTACCGATAGATCTGTTATCCTTGGCCAAAGGTCTCTCTCCTTGCAATACGTGGATATCTACAGCAGGCTGATTATCTGCAGCTGTTGAGAACACTTCTGATTTCTTAGAAGGAATAGTTGTGTTAGCCTCGATCAATTTGGTGAATACTCCACCCATGGTTTCGATACCAAGAGATAGAGGGGTCACGTCTAGCAACAACACATCCTTAACCTCACCAGTCAATACACCGCCTTGAATAGCAGCACCGATAGCTACTACCTCATCAGGATTTACACCTTTTGAAGGTTTTTTGCCAAAGAATTTCTCTACTTCTTCCTGGATTTTAGGGATTCTAGTAGAACCTCCCACCAATATTACTTCATCGATATCAGAGGCAGAAAGACCAGCATCTTTCAAAGCTTTGATACAAGGATCCATAGATCTCTTCACCAAAGATTCAGAAAGTTGCTCAAATTTTGCTCTACTCAACGTTCTCACCAAGTGCTTTGGGCCTGTTTGTGTAGCAGTGATATAAGGCAAGTTGATCTCAGTTGAAGAAGAACTTGACAATTCTATTTTAGCTTTTTCAGCAGCTTCTTTCAATCTCTGAAGTGCCATTGGATCTTGAACTAAGTCAATTTGCTCTTCTGATTTGAACTCGTCTGCAAGCCAATTGATGATCACTTGATCAAAGTCATCACCACCTAGATGAACATCACCGTTGGTAGATTTCACTTCGAATACACCATCACCCAATTCCAAGATAGACACGTCGAACGTACCACCACCAAGGTCATACACTGCGATTTTCATATCTTGGTTTTTCTTGTCCATACCATAAGCCAATGCGGCAGCAGTAGGCTCGTTGATAATTCTCTTTACTTCTAGACCTGCGATTTGTCCTGCTTCTTTGGTTGCCTGACGCTCTGCATCGTTGAAGTATGCAGGTACGGTGATCACTGCTTCTGTTACTTCTTGACCCAAGAAGTCTTCTGCTGTACTCTTCATTTTCTGAAGAATCATTGCCGAAAGTTCCTGTGGTGTGTAAGATCTGTCTCCGATTTTGACGGCAACAGTATCGTTAGAACCTTGTTCTACTTTGTAAGAAGCATGTTTTTTATCTTCTGAAACTTCAGAAAACTTCTTACCCATAAATCTTTTTACAGATGAAATAGTATTTGCTGGGTTTGTGATTGCCTGACGTTTTGCAGGATCTCCTACTTTTCTCTCACCATTACCATTGTCTAAGAATGCCACAATAGATGGCGTGGTTCTTCTTCCCTCACTGTTTTGGATGACCACTGGCTCGTTCCCTTCCATTACAGCAACACAAGAGTTAGTAGTACCCAAGTCTATACCTATGATTTTTCCCATGATTTTATATTTTTATTTTTTGATTGTTCAATTTTTAAAACTATAAATCACCTATTGACAAGGGTTGTGCCAAGGGAAATACTGTGAAAATTTACGTCAGAATGTCAGTAATTGGTGACATTTTATTTTCCAAAACCTGACAATTTCTTTCCAAAAAATACTTTTCATGTCATAAAGTATTGCTTTCAAGGGATACTTTAGCTGAATTTCGCCAATGACAAACTTCAAGTGTTTTCTTTCCAAACTGAGGTATCATTGCTAACCAATTCTTTCCCCCATATCGGCAATTCATTCTTGATCCTTTCCACTAGTTCTTCACAAGCCGAAATGGCCGCTTTTCTATGTTTGGATGAAGTGAACACAAATAGGCAGATTTCTCCTACCTTAACTTCACCTAAGCTATGATAGATGTGCATGCATGTCAAAGGATACTTCTCAAAAACTGCTTCCCTGATTTCGAATGCCTGCTGAAGAGCCATTTCTTCATAGGCGGTGTATGCGATGGCAGTGACTTTTCCACCTTCTTTTGCGTCAGCTCTTACTTGACCTAGAAATATACTGTGACCACCGATTTCATGATTGGTAGCATGATTAGCAATAGATTTGGCGATTTTCTCAGGAGAAATTGCTCCTTCTACAAATATGTTTTTTGGTTTTCTAGTCTTTTCCATTTTATTTTTTTTAAAGATTGAGATCAAAGGAGTTGATTCCTCCAGAGATTGATCTAATGTATTTATCGGGGTATTTTTCTTGAAGTAATTTTGATGCCTTCATACTTCTTATTCCTGTTTGACAAAACAAAAGGATTGTATTGGTTCTTGCCAATTCAGAATTTTTCAAATGAATCTGATTCATGGGAACACGAATAAAAGGAATATCCTCCAGTTCAGGCTCTTCATGAGGTTGTCTAAGATCAACCAAAACAGTATCTCCAAATTCCTCCATCAAAGGGATTACATCTTCCCAATTAATCTGAGAAGACAACCCACAAAAATCTTGGTAATCCATTTGCATTAAATCATTTGCTGATTTGGGTCTGGAAATTTCACTTTGTGGGTCTTTCGTAAGCTCAATTTTATATTCAGAATGATTGAGAAAATTATAGTAAAGCATCTTTCCATCTAATATTTCCCCAAACCCAGACACAAGCTTGATTGCTTCAGACGCCATCATACAACCAATGATACCAGGAAAAACCCCCAAAACTCCAGCTTCATTGCAATTTGGCACTTCGTGGGCTGATGGTGGTATTGGATAGATATCCCTATAATTTACTGACTGAATACCACTAGTGTTGAAAACTGCCACTTGTCCTTCATTCTGATATAAGGCACCAAACACCAATGGCTTGCCAAGCAAAACGCAAGCATCATTTACCAAATAGCGGGTTGGGAAATTATCCGAACCATCCACAACTAGATCATAATCATGGAGATACTCAGTAACATTCTCTCTATTCAAGTATTCAGGAATTGAGACAAGCTCGATATCATTATACTTTCCACGAAGGATCTGAACTGCTGCCTCAGCTTTGTTTTTGCCTAAATCATGTTGACCAAAAAGTACTTGGCGACTAAGATTGGACTCAGACACTAGATCTCCATCCACGATTCCTATTTTACCAAAACCTACTGAAGCAAGGTAGAGTAATACAGGACAACCTAACCCACCTGCTCCCACTACCAGAACTTTTGCGTCCTGAAGCTTTTGCTGGGATTTCTGCCCAAAACCTTTCAAATTATAATGCCTATCAAATCTATCCATAAATCACCCCCCCGAAAAAGGTGGCAGAAGTGCAATTTCAGCTCCCTCAGGAATCTTGTCCGAATCTGTAGAAAGCTTCTTGTTGACAGCTATCGCAAATTTCAAATCCTTCAACTGAGGATAAATTGTATTAATTTCACTTTTTAAAGAGGCTATATTGTCTGATTTTTCTATCATAAACTCACTTTCCCCAATTTCTTCCGAAATCTTCCCAAATACTTTAACAATCAATTTCATTTCTTTTAAATCTTAATTTAACAATAATTTGACTGATGCGAATATAAGGACAGCGCAGAGCAGATATCGCAGTGCTGAATTGCTGAATTTTTTTGCTCCAAAATACCCACCAAGCAATCCTCCTGCTATCGTAATTGGTATTAGAAACCAAAACTCACTTGGAAGATCGAAACTCAACGCCCCAGAACCCACAAAACCAGCTATTGAGTTCAAAAATATAAACAATGAAGACAAAACCGCCGTTTGCTTCACATTTGCCCACTCAAGAACTAAGACAATCGGTGTAAGTAAAACTCCCCCTCCAATTCCTACCAAGCCAGAAAGTAAGCCTATCAATACCCCAAGCAATGGCGCCATCCATATTTTTCTTTCTACGACAACTTTTTTTGATTCAGGAAAAACCATCAAGAATCTCAATGCAGGAAACAGCAAAATCACTCCGAGTATTTTTCGGTAAATATCAGTATCCAATAAGATAGTCCCTCCTAGATATGCTGCAGGAATAGAAAAAACAATCAAGGAAAAAAACAAATCTTTTTGCAAAGACTCCTCCTTTCTGAAATTCAGAAAGGAAATCAACGATACAAATATGTTTAATAGCAAAGCCGAAGGCCTTATATCTTCTGGTAGAAAACCCATCAAGGTCAATATCATCAAGTAACTGCTAGCTCCTCCATGACCTACTGAAGCGTATAAAAAAGCTGCGATCGGTAGTAGGCACAACAATAAGACTGTCCACAAATCCATTATTTAGAAAGGGTAATAGTTGTATAAACCATCATTTACATCCTGAGCATCCCTACTTGGGATTTCCACCAAACCTGTTGCTTTATTGAATGATACGAGATTAAATGATTCCTGACCATTTAAGACACGAACCATATTGTTTTTCAATTCACACTTCAGAAAAAATGTCAATGAAGAGTCCGTTTTGTATTCTTGGACCAACGGAAATTTGAAATCAGAATCATAAGCATATTCATCTCCAGAAAAACGATTGAGAAAAGGTCTGACGTAAACCTGAAAACAAGAAAGTGAAGATGATGGATTACCTGGTAGTGCAAAGATAAACTTGGACCCCAAGACACCTGCGTAAAATGGCTTTCCTGGCTTCTGGGCAACTTTATAAAACAATTCCTCTATTCCTAAATTTTGTAAAGCAGGTCTGACAAAATCAAAATCACCAACAGAAATCCCACCACTGAGGATCAAAACATCAACTTTTTCTATAAGCTTTTTGATTGACGCTTCGACTTCAAAAGCTTCATCTTTTACTTTTTCGACAAATTCCACTTGGATTCCCAACTTCATCAATGCAGCGCATAACATAGGCCCATTTGCATCATATATCTGACCATCCTGAAGCTCTAATTCAGAAGTTACAACTTCATCTCCAGTCAAAATCACCCCCACTTTAGGCTTTCTAAACACTTTAACATCTTGAACCCCTAGAGAAGCAAGCAAAGCTATTGTTCCAAATGAAATTTTATCTCCACGCCCTAAAATCTCATCGTCTGCTTTACACTGTGCGCCTACTACCCTTACAAAATCACCTTTATTCACCAAACTTGGATCTATTGAAAAGCGATTTCCATTGACTCTAACAATCTCCTGTTTGACCACTGTATCCGCGCCTGAAGGAATTGGAGCCCCGGTAAATATCCTAACTGCCGTCCCTGTCTTTATAGCTTCTTTTGTCGTAGAGCCCGCTTTGACCATAGCAGAAATCTCCATTTCAGATTGAAGTTCATCAAAACACAATGCGTAGCCATCCATAGCTGAATTGTCGAAAGAAGGAACTGATATAGGGGAAAAAACCGCTTCTGCACAAAAGCAATCTACTGCATCAACAATTGGTATCGTAATCATTTCTCTTTGAATAGCAAGTGATTTCAAAATACTCTTTGCTATGTCAACGGTGATCATTTTATTCATATGAAAGTGGTGCGTATTTTTATCTTAAAGAAATGTGATTTATGTAGAAAGCTTAAATTTGGAAATCACTTGGTATATTACATGTTTGACTTCATTTTCATTCATTAATAGGATTTGATCTGCTAAATAATTTATCCACCTATACTAATCATGCTTCTATTTTTTAGATTCTCAATATTAATCTCAGACAAAGAATTGGACTTCATTTGTCCTCCCAATTTCTCTGCCTTTTGCCATACATTTTTGTGAATCAAAGATTTGATATCTTGACCAGACCTCAACGCAGTCAGCAGGTCCATTTCACCTTTTGAAAAGAGACAATTTTTCATTTTACCATCTGCCGTCAACCGCATCCTGTTGCATCCAGCACAAAAAGGGGCTGTCATGGTACTGATAATTGCAAAACTGCCCAGGTGTCCTTTAATTCCAAATGGCTCGCTTGTATCATGAAGTTCTTTCTCTTTTGGAAATATTTCATACTCAGAGGACACCATTTCAAGCAGATTTTTTTTCGACATTACGATATCTTTTTCCCATTTATTTCCCTCAAAAGGCATAAATTCTATAAACCTGACCTCAATCGATTCATCTTTAGTCAAAGCAATAAAGTCTAAGATCTCGTCATCATTGGTTCCCTTCATGACCACTATATTTAGCTTAACTTTCAATCCTGCTTCCAGAGCTAGACTGATGTTCTTATACACCAAATCAAACTTATCTCTTTTTGTCAATTTGATGAATTTGTCAGCTCTTAAGGTATCTAAACTAACATTGATACTTTTGACTCCTGCTGTTACAATCTGAGGAATGTATCTATGGAGCAATGTTGCATTGGTCGTCAAAGTAAGAGAAATTGGGAGCTTCGACAATCTCTTCAAAATATCATCAAAGTCAGACCTAGCCATTGGTTCCCCGCCAGTCAATCTGATTTTATCAACTCCAAGATCAACAAACACCTTAGCTATCTGCTCGATTTCTGAAGCCTGCATCAAATTATCCTTAGGCATAAAGGGGTAATCTTCATTAGGCATGCAATACTTGCAACGGAGATTACAAACATCAGTCAATGAAATTCTTAAATAATTATGTTTCCTTTGGAATTGATCAATGATCATATTTTATTGTTTTCAAACTTGAATAAGCTTCAAGTGGAATAGAATGTTTTATGGAGTTAATTTTTTTTCGGGTTGACAGAGTGTAAGTCGAATATAGATATTATTTACTTTGAATAAAATTATTCCAATGCAACCTTTTTCTTAAAATCTGTATCTTAGTAGTATGATTCGGGATAATTTGGCAAAACGTAGAAAAGAAAGAAAAAGATGGGCATTGGTCTTTCTCGTTTGCTTGGCCACTGTCTTATTTTTTTCTTACGAACCTTCAGAGCACAATTTCCTAAGCACACTAATAAATCCAATCGAATTTTTGAAAGTAGAACAGGAAAATCAATTTTATCAATTCATCACCAAATTCTTTTCATTTGAGATACCTGAAAAATTCAAAAGGTTGTATCTTGACTTTTGATTTCAATCAACTGTCACCAAATGCACTTAAAAGACATCTACATTTACCCTATCAAATCCTTGGGTGGGATAAGATTAACTGAAGCAATTTTAGAAGAAAAAGGGCTGCAATACGACCGAAGATGGATGCTGATAGACAAAGACGGAAAATTTTTGTCCCAAAGAACCATCCCGAAACTAGCTTTACTGCAAGTAAGCATCTCTAAAGACAAGCTGCAAATCACGCACAAAAAAGAACCAAATATCAGTATTTCCTTTCCATTAGATGCCAAAACTAACAAGTTGAAAAACGTCAGTATATGGGAGGATGTGGTAGAAGGGCAGGTTGTAGATGAACATGTCAGCGACTGGTTCAGCGAACAATTGTCCATGGCTTGCGAACTTGTAATCATGCCAGAAAGCACAAAGAGAAAGCTAAAGGAAAAATATGCTGTCAATGGAGAATCTGTCAGTTTTGCAGATGGGATGCCCTACCTTTTGATTGGGCAATCTTCATTGGACGACCTTAATAAAAAACTGGAACGCCCGGTGCCCATGGATCGGTTTAGACCAAACTTGGTATTTGAAGGAGGAGAAGCATTTGAAGAAGACAAATGGGATCAAATTCAAGTCGGAACCGCCCTATTCAAAATTACAAAACCTTGTGCCAGGTGTGTGATGGTGACCGTAGATCAAGAAAATGCGAATAAAAGCAAGGAACCTTTAAAAACCTTGGCAAGCTATCGGACTGTAGATGGCAAAGTTATGTTTGGTCAAAACATGCTGCTACTAAAAGGTGAAAAAATAGCTGTTGGGGATGAAGTGAAGGTGGCTAATGGAAGAAATAGTTAAAGTTTTATAAGAGTATCCGCAATTTTGCACCTTGGTTAAAATGTAACTATGTAAGTTGCGGATACTCGTAGGCAGACAACAGTTTACTGTCAACAGAACCACAAATCGTTCATCCGACATTGTATTGTTTGGCTACGTGCAAGAAAGCGGATACACATATACTTATATCAAAAAAGCCATCCGAAATCAATCGGATGGCTTATATTTTTTTTCCAACTTAAAGAGTTAGAAACTATATCCTACAGTCAACTTAAAGAAAGATGGTTGTCTGTAACCGCTTTTTGTCAATTGCGCATCGCTTCTCAAATCAGCACCTGATGTGAATCTTGCAAAAGCACCTCCATTTGGATCAGCAAACTGTACATATGGACCTAGAGCTACATAGAAATCGTAAGCTGCATCAGAAGGAGCATTATTTCCTCCTGTGTATCTCAATTGCTCTAAGTGTAATCCAGCAGAGAAAAACGGAGATAATTTGTAACCAGCATTAGCCCAGTAATGAAGATAATTGTTGGTTGAAGGATTTCCATGATCAAAGCCATGGTAGTATCCGATATAAATCTCACCTTCAGTTTTTGCTTTATCCAAACCAATAGTCAAGTTAGGCACTATACCTTCTCCTAGAACTGGAGTACCTAAACCTGATGTCAAGCTACCGCTTAGCAAACCAATCTGTGGATTGATATTGATTCCATCAGCTACGTCGAAATTCATACCAACACCAAACTCAGTCCAGTTACCCCAAGCACCACCACCAAGACCTGCATCATTGTTACCACCTGACCAGAGAATTCCATAAAATGTAAATGCGGTTTTTTCACTTAAACTATAAGAACCAGCAAAGAAAGGATAAAATCCAAAAAAGATATCAGAGTTCAAGGTAACATCCATGCTAAATCTGCTATCCTCTTCCTGAGCGAGTACTGGAGCTGATACCAATACCAAGCAAAGCGCAATCAATGCTGAAGCCTTTGCCAAAACTTTTGTAAATCTGTTTTTCATTTTTTTTTAATAGGTTATGTTAGAAATAGGTTTGAAAAATACCCTTATAAATCACTAAATATGTTCTATACTGATATTATGGTTTCAAATTTAACTATGATTTTATAAAAGACAACATTTATCAGTTTTTTTAATCAAAAAAATAACGATAACACAGAAAATTTACAGAAAGTATAAGAAAAACAGATGAAAATTACGTAGTAAATATTGAGTAGCCTTCAAAACCCAGTGATTTAAGATTAAAAATCAACCCTAAAAAACGTCTTCAACAAAAAAATTCATGAAAGTCATATAAAAACAGAACCCATTTTTGACATATTTCAACGAAAAACAAAAAAACCACTCCAGGTCTGGAGTGGTTTTTTTGTTTTTACCATTTATAACATACAATACCCCAAGATGACGCTACTACATCCTGAAATTATTTGATACGCTTTATAATCACAATCGCCATTTGAATTCGATCCGAATTAATTCGCCGAACTTATATTCACTCAGAAAGAGACATAACCATACCCATCTTCAATGTTCGACCCCTTTAGGGTTGTTGGGCAGAGATGTAATCTCTTTCTACCCCCCGGTTGCACCGAGGGCTACTCAAGGTTGAAGCCTTTTAGTCTTCTGCTACATCCTGAAATTACTTGACACTATTTATTATCACAATCGTCATTTGAACTCGGGCATAAATATTTCGCCGAAATTGTCTTCCGACAGTAAGAGGCTTATATCTATTTATATCGCGAAGCTTATATCATTATCTATCCTTATTAATCTCAAAACCTTATGTCTTACATCTAGGTTTTAGAATCTGAATAATTACCTATAACCTTTTACAGTCTCAATAAAGACTTTGACCATTTCTGGATCTATATCTGGATAGACACCATGGCCCAAATTGGCAATGTGTCTGCCACCTTTAAATTGGTCAAGCATCAATTTCGTAGCTGCCTCAACTTCTTTTGGTGTACCATAGAGTGCCGCAGGATCAAGATTTCCTTGAAGTGTTTTATGATCCCCGATCATTCTTCTTGATTCTGCAATCCCCATATTCCAATCCAACCCAATAGTCTCACAGTTCAACTTCCCCATCTGCTCCCTTGCAAAGAACGCTCCTTTGGCGAAAACCGTCTTTGGAACTTCATCTATTGCATCGCAAATCTGCGAAATATATTTCAGCGAAAATTCGTCATAATGGTTAGGCGGAAGGATACCTGCCCAGCTATCAAACAACTGAATCAGATTGACACCAGCAGCAATTTGGGCTTTGAGGTAATTGATCGTACTATCCGTGATCATTTGGAGCAATTGATGGGACAATTCAGGCTCCGTATAAAGCATAGCCCTTGCTTTTGAAAAAGTCTTACTTCCAGAACCTTCGATCATGTATGCGAATATTGTCCATGGAGCACCTGCAAAGCCTATCAATGGAACTCTTCCATTCAATGCTTTCTTGGTAATCTTGATAGCTTCAATGACATAGCTCAAATCATCAACCCCATCTGCAATCCTTAGTTTTGTCAAATCGGCTGCTGAACTAACGACATTTGGAAACCACGGCCCCCTTTTTTCTACCATTTCATAAGGCAAACCCATTGCTTCAGGAATCACCAAAATATCTGAAAAAATAATTGCGGCATCCACACCGAGAAGATCAACAGGCTGAATCGTAACTTCAGCAGCCAGCTCGGGAGTTTGCGCTAACTCAATAAATCCGCTGACGCTATTTCTGACAGCTCTATATTCAGGAAGTATTCTGCCCGCTTGTCTCATTAGCCACACGGGAGTTCTTTCAACAGTTTCGCCTTTTGCGGCTCTTATTAGTAAGTCGTTTTTCAATTGCATGATGCAAAGATAAGAGTAGGAAATTTTATTTCGTGATATACGAGGATAAATTCAAAATGGACTCTAAGAAATATGATTTTCGGAGACGACACTCGCATATGGATTTTCTTGTTTATTATGCGGATAAGCGTTAAAAGTTGTAAGGCAATTAGTTATCAGTATATCAATTGATTTGAAAACGTATACGGATATGGTTTGATAACTTCATTGCTAGCAAATAAGCACATAATTTTTTAAGTAAAATAAAATTTAATCAGTAAACAAAAAAGGAGAAGCTAACCTCTCCTTTTTTGAAATAGATCCTAGATCTAATCACTTTATAGAAGACTGTTCTTAAACAATTAATTATTGTTTCTACAACAATCCTTATTTTAAAACTAATCTCTCGGATTGAGTTTTACAACATCAGTTTCTGATTTACCCATCAACTCCATAACAGCATCATAATTTGTCAAATCTAACCTAGCATTTTCAGATACCAAAACGGCTGGAAAAATGACCACCCTAAAGACTTGATTTCTAGTAAATTCGTTGGTAAGTAAACCTAGATTAAACGTACCATCAACAAAGAACCTTACCAAAGAACGGGTAAACTCATAATTATACGTGAAAATCCCTTCGGAAAATTCGTAATTCGTCTGCGGCAGTGCCCTCCACAAATCTTCCCCATCTATCTCAGCCCAAAGCAAGAATACCAAGATTTTATCACCTGTCTCTATTGGTGGGTTTATTGTATAAAAATCAGATGAAAAATTATTTGCTGAAGTAAAATTCACTCCCCCAATCTCCAAAACTTCACCGATAATATTTGTTCCATCTAACCCATCTCGGCCATCTCGGCCGTCAAAACCTGGAGGTCCCGGAGGTCCTTCACATGCAAAAAAGGCTAGCAAGCCTATCATCAATACTCCTTTAAGTAAATTTTTCATATGGGAATGATTTTTAGTAAATATTAATTTATTGACGTAAATGTTTTGCGTATAGTTGCTCCACCTAGTCCATAATTTGTCAGAACACCAAAACTGTACCAATTATTTTTCTATAATCCCTATCACGTGAACCTCTTCTGACGAAAGAATTTTATCTATAAAAACTGTTGGAGAAAGCTCACCTGCTTGGTTAGCAAAATCTACTATCTGTTTTTTGACTTTACTTGGACCTGGCATCACAAATCTATGAGCATTAATTTTTGCCAAGACACCCTTCTCTCCATGAAACTCCCTTTCTTCAAAATCAGGAATTTTCGTATCAATATCCACCCCAACAAAAACTTCCATTGTATCCAACTTTCCTGCAGGCTCGACATAGTAAATTGTATAAAGAGGCAAATTTGAATCTTTGGCTATTCTGCTTACTTTTTCAAATGCATTAACCAATCCCTCATCTTGAGGTGTTCCTTTATAATAAACCCCATTGATTTTCAAATCTACGGGTGACAACATTTCCAATTCTATTTCATTGAAACCACCCAATTGGCTGAAAACAAAAAGACCTACCAACACTAGAATTACTGCGAAAACAACTCCGATTATCCACTTTTTCATCTTAGAACAAATACCTAATCCCCAATGCTCCTTGAAGCTTAATGTGACCAAATCTATCCAAAAGCTCAACAAACAACCCAATCTCTGCAAATACACTGATAGGCAAATCATCGAAATAATATTCCCCTCCACCAAAAATCTCTGGACCAAAGTCAATATTTCTTCTTGAATCTCTCAGAATAGGTCCTTGAGGAAACGAGGAGGAATCAGTGTAACTATAATCGACTCTAGTACTTCTTAATTGGATACCTGCTCCAGCGTAAGCCAAAAAATAACCTATGTCAATACCCAAATCATCGGTAATATCTTCGTGATATGCGCCTCTCACATTGAATGCATAGGATGCACCTGTGCTTTGTCCCGCATAAAATGCATTTGAACTTGGCCTATTTCTATCAAAGGCTCTTTGATAATATTGATTGCTATTTATCCCTGCTCTTCCAAACATTGCCTCAACAGCTATATTGTCGTCAATGAATTTCTTAAAAGTGATTGACAATGGCTCTCCTAGCCTCAATCCAACTCCATCTTCTTGGGCATTTACAAAAATTGGTGCAAACAATAAGGCTAAAATCAGTAACTTTTTCACGTTTTTTATTTTTATTTGGTTTAGTAATTGAATTTCTAACGGAAGCATACAATATGCTGTTGCTTTCAATTTTGATTTTTAAAATTGTACAAAGTACTATGTACCAAGTACCAAGGCACAGTAATCAAAAGCCACTTGTGTGTAAGCCAATTTTTCAATATTTGAATCTTTCAATCCCTTTTAAATTGCGAGAGACTTCATCTGCATTTTGTGCAAATTGGCGTAATAACCTTCCAGTTCGAGTAAAGATTCATGAGTTCCCACTTCTTTGATTTCACCTTGGTGCAATACGATAATTTTATCTGCTCTCTGAATAGTTGACAACCTATGCGCTATGACGATAGATGTCCTTCCTGTCATCATCTTGTCTATTGCTTTTTGGATCAACAATTCCGTTTCCGTATCCACTGAAGAAGTTGCTTCGTCCAAGATGATGATCTCAGGATTGTAGACCATCGCTCTTACAAAAGATATCAATTGCCTTTGTCCTACAGACAAAGTCGCACCTCTTTCCATTACATTGTAGTCCAAACCACCAGGTAGTCGCTCGATAAATTTCTTTGCCCCTACTAATTTGGCTGCATGCATTACCTCTTCCCTGCTTATATCTGGATTCCCTAAAGTGATATTATAATAAATCGTATCTGAAAACAAAAACACATCTTGTAATACCACACCAATATGCTTCCTCAAAGTACCAAGCTCAAATTCCTTAATATCTGTCCCATCAATTTGGATTGAGCCTTTGTTGATTTCATAAAACCTACTGATCAGATTAATAATGGAAGATTTCCCTGCACCTGTCGCTCCTACCAAAGCTACTGTCTCTCCATGGTTCACCTCAAAATTGATGTTCTTTAAGACATATTCTTCATCATTGTAAGCAAACCATACATCTTTAAGCTTGATAATTCCTTTTATTTTGTCTGGTTTGAACGATCCTTCATTTGCAATATTTTCATCACTGTCCAATAACTTAAAAATCCTAGATGAACTTACTACACCCATCTGAAGGGTATTAAATCTATCCGCAATCATCCTGATCGGTCTAAAAAACAGCTGAAGGTACATGATAAATGAAATCAACACACCTACTTGTATTTCAAGGTCAAACACTCCAGTAGCCCCATACCATACTACTAAACCTATTCCAAAAGCCTGAATTATTTCCGCCACAGGAAAATAAATTGAATAATACAATACAGACCTCACATGTGCTTTTTTATGATCTTTATTGATTGCCTTGAATTTATCATATTCTCTTTTTTCCCTGTTGAAAATCTGCACGATGTTCATCCCTGTGATATGCTCTTGGAGAAATGAATTGAGGTTCGATACAGCATTCCTAACATCGTTGAAGGCAACTTTTATTTTTTCCTTAAAAACATAGGTTGAAATAATCAAAAATGGCAAAGTACATAAACTGACCAGTGTCAACTTCCAGTCAATGTAAAACATCACACCCAAAATCGTAACCAATTGAAGTAAATCTCCCACAATAGCAGCCAAACCCTCACTAAACACATCCGCCAATGTCTCTATATCTGACACATTCCTTGTAACTAACCTTCCTATTGGCGTATTGTCAAAAAACTTAAGCCTCATTTTCAATAAATGTCTGTAAAGCTTGATTCTAATATCCCGAATGATCACCTGCCCTATCCAGCCCGAAAGGTATGTGTGCACAAACTGTACAAAAGCTTGAAGTACCATCAACCCTACCAGAAGGTATATGATCTGAACCAAGCCTGCTTTGTCACCTAGAGCAACATAATCATCGATTGCGATCTGAATAAAATATGGTCTAGTAGGTGCTAAAACTGCCAAAGCTAAAGTCAAAAAAATCAAAAGATAAAACTTACCTCGATAAGGTTGAATAAACTCATAGAGCTTCTTCAAGACTTTGGTGTCGAGGATTTCACCACTTTTTACATTTTCTTGTTCTAAACTCAAGTTGAAATTATTTAAATGAAAATACGCTCAGGATAAGTAACCTTGCATAAATACAAGCCTTTTGCCGGGGCAGAAGAGCCCGCTTGGTTTCTGTCTTTACTATCCAAAATGTTCTGAAAATCTACTTTTGACAGCTTATTTTCACCTACATCAGTCAATGTCCCTACAATTGCCCTCACCATTCCCCTCAAAAACCTATTGGCAGTTATATGAAATAACAATTCCTGTCCATTTTGTTCCCAAAAGGCTTCTTTTATTTTACAGCCAAAATGCTTCACATCGGTTTTGACCTTACTAAAACACTCAAAATCATAATGAGGCACAAGCAATGCTGCAGCTTCATTCATTTTCACAAAATCCAAGGGCCGAAAATAATGCCATGACAACTCATCTTCAAATGGCGTTTTCCTTTGGGTGATTTTATATACGTAACTCCTCCACTGCGCATCAAACCTACTATGTGCCTCTGGCAACACTTTTTTCAAGGAATAAATAGCTATATCACGTGGAAGTAATGAATTTATTTTCTTGAGAAAATCAAATTCATCCAAATCACCTTCAAAATCGAAATGAGCAAACTGTTGGGATGCATGGACACCTGTATCGGTTCTGCCAGATCCCACAATAGATAATGGCGTTCTCAGCAAAATCGAAATTGCTTTGTCAATTGTTTCCTGAACAGAAACTGCATTATTCTGAAATTGCCATCCGTGGTAATTTGTGCCTTTGTAGGCTATCTCAATAAAGTATCTTTTCGCATTTATAGTCACGCCCGCAAAGATACTAAACCCATTCAAAATTAAACACCAAAATAACTAATCCTTGCGATTCATTAAATTACATCTTTTCTTTGTTAAAATTTATACAAAAAATGATACAAAGAATCCAAACCGTATTTCTATTCTTAGTGGCAGTAGCCATGATCTTGGTGGTGCTTTTCCCTATTTGGCAACAAGTCAACCCTGATCAAACAATGATGCTCACCCTTACTGCTTGGAACTTAGAGAAAATCGACATCCAAACCCAACAAGTCATTGAATCAGAAGGGAAATTTTTTATCGGAATATTGGCAATCATTGCTGCTGGACTAGCTCTTTTCAGCCTTAGCCAATACAAAAACAGGACTCGACAGATGTTTTTGAACATGATCAATTCCTTGGTGATGGTCGTCACTTTGGCATTGATAATTTGGACTAGCCATCAAGCAAACGCAGATTTCAGACCGGAAGTCAACGGAGCTTTTGTGTTGGGTTTCTGGGCGATTTTTGGAGGCATGATCATGAATTTACTTTCTAATAGATTTATCAGAAAAGACGAAATGCTCGTAAGGTCAGTTGACAGAATCAGGTAATGCAACTAGTAGGTTCTGATACTTTAAAGTTTTTTTGGGTATCGTATTAGAATGTCAGAACTAATGAAAGCCCACAGGCTTGATTATAAATTTAATAGATCCTTGATGGGAAATCTAGAGTTTTTAGATTTCCCATCAGCTTACAAATTTGCCACCTCCAGAAAATAGTTGATACTTTTTTTATACTTAACCTCTGGTTTTATAGGCAAGTCATCTGTGTCTCCCATCTCTAGCTTCTCGTTTCTACGTCTCACTTTTCGAATCTTTATTGTCTGCTGCTACATTTTATTTATCTTTATTTTTAATTGACAGTTACAGATCATCCACAACTCCTTTTTATGAAATTTGAAACAATCGCAATACACGCAGGGACCAAAATAACAGACACACACAGACCTGCCGTACAACCAATCACACTAGCCACTACATTTGAGCATCATGAGGATTCTGTAATCTATTCGAGATCGTCCAACCCAAACAGGAACGCACTTGAAAATGTCTTAGCAAAATTGGAGCATGGAGAAGTCGCTGCTGCTTTCTCTTCAGGAAATGCCGCGGGGATGTCTGTCTTCCAGGCTTTAGAACCTGGTTCGCACATAGTTGCACCGGACGATATGTACCATGGCTTGAGAAATCAGTTGTTAGGGATTTTTGCTGGTATATTGGATGTGGATTTTGTGGACATGACCAATCCACAAAATGTCAAGAATGCCGTTAAAAAAGAAACAAAGCTAATATGGGTGGAAACCCCTTCGAATCCCTTATTAAAAATATCAGATATCAAATCTATCTGCGAAATAGCCAAAGAAAAAAACATCACCGTTGTTTGTGACAACACTTTTGCCACCCCTGCATTTCAAAACCCGATTTTATTGGGGGCAGATATCGTCATGCACAGCACCACAAAGTATCTTGGCGGACATAGTGACATCATGGGTGGTGCGCTTGTTGGGAAAACTCAAAATGAATTTTGGGATAAAATCAGGAATGTACAAATTTCTGGAGGAGCAGTACCCTCTCCTTTTGACTGCTATATGCTTACAAGAAGTATCAAAACACTTCCATATAGGATGAAAGGCCACGCAGAACATGCTGGAATCATTGCTACTTACCTCGAAAATCATCCCAATGTCGAAAAAGTATATTATCCTGGACTGAAAGGACATGACGGATTTTCAATTGCCAAAGGTCAGATGACTGGGTTTGGAGGAATGCTTTCTTTTTTAGTCAAGGGTGATGCTGTAAAAGCAGATAGAGTAATCTCACGGCTTCAGTTTTTCACAAACGCAACAAGCCTAGGAGGTGTTGAAAGCCTAATTGAAAGAAGAGCAGCCTCTGAAGGTGCTGATACAAAAACCCCTCAAAATCTTATCAGAGTATCGGTCGGACTCGAACATTTAGATGATCTTTTGGATGACCTTAATGTCGCTTTAGAATAAAAAAAGGCTGTCAGCCAGGACAGCCTTTAAAAATTAAATTATAAGGCCTAAGTGAAACCTTATTTATCAGGTGATGGAAACAACTTTAACTTTTTTGTTTAAGTAAAAATATCGAAAGTAATTTTTATAAACAAAAGTATTTACCAAGTTAGACCCAAATTCAAAGATATTTCATAATTAATAATAGGAATATTAATATTTAACCCGCCCAACCCTCTCTATCTAGGCTTCTATATTGTATAGCTTCTGCGAGATGTTCAACTTTGATTTCATCACATAGTGCCAAATCAGCGATTGTCCTTGCGACTTTCAATATTCGATCATAGGCTCTTGCTGACAGCCCTAATCTTTCCATAGCAGTCTTCAAAAGCGCTTTACCTGCTTCTGATATCTGACAGACTTCCTTCACCAAATGTGAGGGCATCATAGCATTACAATAAATTTCTGGAGTTTGAGCAAAACGAATCACTTGCTTCTCCCTTCCTTTAATGACTCTTTCTCGAATTGATTTGCTTGATTCAGCCTTTCTTGTCGATGTCATTTCGTCAAATTTCACAGGAGTAACCTCCACATGCAAATCTATTCTATCTAGTAAAGGGCCACTTATTTTATTCAAATATCTCTGAACAATCCCTGGACCACAGACACATTCCTTTTCAGGGTGATTGTAATAACCACACGGACAAGGATTCATACTTGCTATCAGCATAAAATTTGCCGGATAATCCACAGACACCTTTGCTCTCGAAATAGTAACTTTCCTTTCTTCCAAAGGCTGCCTCATCACTTCCAAAACTGTCCTTTTGAATTCTGGTAACTCATCCAAAAACAGAACACCATTATGTGAAAGGGAAATTTCACCTGGTTGAGGATTCCCTCCACCTCCAACTAGCGCTACATCAGAAATGGTATGATGTGGTGATCGAAATGGCCTTTGGGAAATCAAGGATGCGTTTCTACCTAACTTTCCTGCAACAGAATGGATCTTTGTAGTTTCTAAAGCCTCCTGCAATGAAAGTGGCGGCAATATAGAAGGCAAACGCTTAGCTAACATTGTTTTACCAGCACCTGGCGGGCCTATCATGATTACGTTGTGCCCCCCAGTCGCAGCGATCTCCATCGCCCTTTTGATGTTTTCTTGACCTTGTACATCGGTAAAATCAAATTCATAATGTTCCAATGAATTATAAAAAATATCTCTAGTATCAGTCACTAATGGCTCTATGGGCAATTCACCTTCAAGAAATTTGATGGCTTCTTCTACAGAATCTACTCCAATGATATCCAAACTATTTACTATAGAGGCTTCAGCAGCATTTTCTTTTGGCAAGATAAACCCTTTAAACCCTTGCTTTCGAGCTTCAATTGCTATTGGTAAAACTCCCTTCACAGGCCTGAGCTTTCCATCTAAAGCCAGCTCTCCCATAATCACATACTGCTCAAGCTCAGGGAAAACCACTTGCTCTGAAGCTTTCAGAATCCCCATTGCTATGGGCAAATCATAGGATGATCCTTCTTTTCGGATATCGGCCGGTGCCAAATTGATGACTACTTTTTGTCGAGGCATTCTATATCCAAAGTATTTCAATGCTGACTCTACCCTTTGCTGACTTTCTTTCACAGCACTATCGGGTAAACCCACCATAAAAAAACTTGTTCCTTGTCCTACATTTACTTCTATGGTGATAAGCTTTGCAGCTACACCTGATACAGCACTACCAAAAGTTTTTGCTACCATAATTCAAACATGACTTCATCAAAAAAGGAAACCTAAAAGATTTCCTAATATAATTAAAAACAGCTGCAATTCAATCAAACGTTTACTTAAAATTCTGCCTTGGCCTGATTCCAGAATTTTCTCTTTCTTCCTCAGCATGCTCTATCTTTTTCTCCAAATTCTTTAACTTCACACCTTGTTCTAGGTCATAAAGCTTAGCTTTTAATTCATTTTTCTCAAGTTCCTTTTTCGCTAGATCTCTCTCAACTCCTTTCACCACCATGGAAGATGTACCCCAAGTCGCTAAAAACAGGATCAAACCAATTAATAAAAATGTCACAACAGTACCTGAATGTAGCTCAGTAACCCCAAACAAGCCTTTGGTGCTTTCAAAGGCCAAGAAATAAACAAGACTAATTGCAAAAAACAGTGCAAGTAGCAACTGCATGATGTTATTAAATTTTTTCATAAATATCTTTTTTTTTCAGATTCCGACTTTAAATATACTAAACAGACTGCATTGTGGAAAGTTTCTTGTAAATACCTTCTTCCAACATCAACGCTTGATGTGTTCCTCTCTGTACAATTTCGCCTCTTTCAATTACCAATATCTCATCTGCATGCTGAATAGTGCTCAATCGATGCGCTATCACCAAAGTCGTCCTATTGGACATAAGTTTTGTCAATGCTTCCTGTACCAACAGTTCCGATTCCGAATCCAAAGCTGATGTAGCTTCATCTAGTATCAAAATCGGAGGGTTTTTCAATACCGCTCGCGCAATACTTAACCTTTGTCTTTGACCTCCTGATAGTTTCGATCCTCTTTCTCCAATCGAAGTGTAGTAACCATTTTCCAAATGAACAATAAACTCATGGGCATTGGCAATCTTGGCTGCTTCTATTACTTTTTCCTCCGATACTCCCTCAAGACCAAAAGCAATGTTATTAAATACGGTATCATTAAACAAAATAGATTCTTGTGTAACGATTCCCATCAAAGATCTCAAATTGGTCAATTCGATTTCCTTCAAATCAATTCCATCAATAGTCACTTTTCCTTTGGTAGGATCATAAAATCTTGGGACAAGATCTGCAATTGTAGATTTACCGCCTCCAGAAGGCCCTACCAATGCGATAGTTTTCCCCTTCTGCAACTTGAAATTAATCTCTTTTAGAACATCTTCTTTTTCATATCCAAAGAAAACATCCTTGAATAAAACTTCTTTTTCGAAAGCGTTTATTTCTTTCGGGTGAGCGACATTCTGTATCTGACTTTTTGTATCAACCACTTTGAAAATCCGCTCTGCAGATGCTAATCCCCTTTGGATAACACTCGCCGCCCTAGATATTTCTTTGGCTGGATTCAAAACTTGTGTAAAAATGATGATGTATGTAATAAAATCACTCGCACTCAGGTCTGAATTGTTATTCAACACCAAGGCTCCACCATAAACCAAAATCCCAGCGACAACAGAAACTCCCATAAACTGGGAAATTGGAGAAGCAAGCTCGTTCTTTTTTGCCATTGACACATTTACATCAGAGTAATAATCTGTCTCTTGGTCAAATTTATCTGTAATATATTTTCTTGCTCCAAAAGCTTTGATTACACGCATCCCACCTATCGTCTCATCCAAAATATTGACAATTCTCCCCAAAGACTCTTGGCTTTCTATTGCCTTCTTTTTAAGCCTTTTGGTAATTCCTCCGATAATTGCCCCAGAAATTGGGATCACCAATATAGTGAAGAGGGTTAGTTTGACAGACATAAAAAACAATACGGAAAAATATAAAATAATCGTCGCAGGCTCTCTAAACACTACCCTAAGTGACTGAACTACACTATTTTCCACCTCCTGAATGTCATTTGTCATCTTTGACATCAAGTCACCTTTTCTCTCATTTGAAAAATATCCAATATGCATTTTGGTTACTTTTTGAAAAATATCCATCCTCATTTTTTTGATCACCTCAGCTCTTACTTTCGCCAAAACTACTCCAGAAAGGTAAGTGAAGAGGTTTGCCAAAAATACCGAAATCACGATAATTATACAGACGTAGACTAGAGTCCCAAATTTGCCATATTGTTCAGACACTTGAAGAAAATAATAATTGAACAAATGCAAAAAGTAATCTATGGTTAAAGAAAACTCTGGCTTTTCAAAGTATTTTGAAACATCGACTGGCCCATTTTGCTCGAAAATGACATCAAAAAGAGGCTTGAGCAATGTGAAATTCAAAAGTCCAAAAATGATTGCCAGGAGCGTATATACTACATAAATGGGTATAAACCTCCTAAATGGTCGGGCGTAGGAAAGTATTCTAAAATAAGTATTCATGCAAGCGAATGGGATTTCAAGGTCGCAAGTTAATTAATTTTGTATACTCTTTGGGTGTATTGTAGTTTCTTGATTTCCAACAGCAGTATTCTCCAACAAAAATCCAAGTGAATGAAAAGACTATTTCATATAAATTTCCATCTGTGAAAATTCCATCTAGTCAAAAAAACTGATAGGATTACAATTTATATTTTGCCTTCATTTCGAAAAAGGCAAATGTATTTATATCAAAGAAAATTCTAACAGGGCTTACCCTCTTCATTAGTTTATTAATTGAAAGTAATTTTATCTATCCATAACTACTATTCTATATGGATAAAGTGTAATTTTGGATAAGTTTTTAATAGATGAAAATTTTGATCAATTACATCATCCGCAATTTCATATTGTTGTCCTTTCTCGCTTCTGTGTTCTTTTCTTGCAAAGATCCTGTGCCACATGATGTGGATTTTTACTACTGGAAAAGTGAGTTCAAAATAGAAAAGTCCGAAAAAGAAACTTTTGGATCACTCAACTCCAAAAAACTATACGTCAGACTGTTTGATGTTGACAAGGAAGGGAGTAGTCCAAACCCGAAGGGCGTTATAGATTCATTCCGTACAGATGCACTTGATGCGGAGTACATCCCTGTAGTATTTATAACCAACCGCGTATTTTCAGGTCTAACTGAAGTAGAAAACCAACAATTAGCTAAGGATGTTTGGTCTCTTATCAACAAGCTGATTTCTACCAATAGCCAAGCTCAATTCCGAGAAATTCAAATTGATTGCGACTGGACTTCAAGTACAAAAGATTCCTTTTTCTCATTTCTTAGTACCTTAAAAACAGTCTCCCAAAAGGAAGTTACCAGTACATTGCGACTTCATCAGGTCAAGTATAAGGAATCAACGGGCGTTCCTCCTGTGGATAAAGTGTACCTAATGGCTTATGCGACCTCAGACCCAATAGAAGATTCTGATTTAAACTCCATATTAGATATTGAGCTTCTTAAAGACTATTTGCAAACCATCAACGAATATCCACTAAAATTTGACATTGCTTTGCCCTTGTACTCGTGGGGAATAATTAGCAATCATCTTGGGAAAAAGAAGCTGATCAATGGCGTTAGTCATGAACATTTGGAAAGTCATGAGTATTTGAAATTGAACGCTAATACTTATGAGGTGCTCGAAGATGTGTTTTTACGCGGAATTTGGTTGAATAAAGGATTTCTAATTAAAGTAGAAACCATCACCCCAGAATTACTAAAGGAAACCAAAAACTATCTATCAAATAAAATCAACCATCCTTATCACATAGTGTACTATCATCTTGACAGTATATTCACCCAGAGATTTTCCATGGATGACTTAAAGTAATTGGCATTTGATCATAAAAATAGAATCATGAAAAAAATATTTTTGTTTGCTCTTTTATTTGCATTCAGCCATTTGTCTGGTGCAACCCCGCCAAAAGCACCTGTTTCATTTTGCGCAGGAGGATGGGGAGAAGATTACTTCTATTACAATCTATTTTTGCAAGAAACAATGGGGGAAACCCAGTATGAACCATTTCTGCTCACTTATGAAACTGCTTTTTATTCGAGGAATGAAAAGCAAAACCCTTCTGAAATTACTTTATTGAACGAAAACATAGAGGAATGGCAAAAGCATCTCGATATACCTTATGAAAGCGCACATTATTTAGTGTTCAAATCTTCACGTGAAGACATCAACTCTTTGCTTCAGGGAAAAACAATCAGTACATCTTTGCTTGATTTTATTGATGAACCTTTCATCAGAAAACACAAGCAAGCATTACGCTACATTGCTTATGCAAAATACCTAGAGCCCTATATGGCTGTAAAAAGTACAGGATACAATTATTGGGGAAATGGCCCTGAAAAAAATGTAACGGAACTCGATTACCAAACAGTCATCAATGTTCTCGAACGTAGCTGGCAAGCCGAAACTGACAAAGATCTGAAGCTACGATATGGCTATCAATTGGTGCGATTTGCACATTACAACTTGCGATTTGCGGAAGCTCTAGCTTATTTCGACACGCACATAGAAAGTCTAAATCATCGACCTATTATGTACTACTACGCTTTGGATCAAAAAGGCGGCGCAGAACGTGGCTTGGGAAATCATGTACAGGCTTTGAATGATTTTTTCCAGTTTTTTACCCACACCAAAAACAAAAAAACGCAAGCTTATAGCTCAATGAGGATTACGTCCGACTTGGATTTTGAGAAATTATTGAATTCTGCCAAAAGCATTCAAGAGAAAAACGATCTGTATTTATTGCTTGGATATAAGGATTTCAACAACCCGTTGGCCGCATTTGACAAAATCATCCTAAACGACCCAAACGCACCTCAAGCGAAAGTACTTATGGCTCGTGCCATCAACCAATTGGAACGCTCCTTTTTCCCTACAGAATATTACTGTCAATATGACAAACCAAACTGTTTGGAAAGTGCAAGCGATCTTAGAATCCCTCTCACCACAAACCCTCGATCCAAAACATTTCTAGACCAAACGCTAGAAGCATCCTTGAAGCAAACGAAAAGTAAAGATATTGAGGATACTGATTTTTGGCATCTTACTTCTGCTTGGATTTACTTTATCCAAAAAAACAGCGATGCTTCCAAGGCTCAACTTGACTTAGTCAAACAAGCTAAGTACAAAACCCAAAAAAACAAACTTGAGATGCTTTTACATATCACAGAACAACCTGTAATAAGTAGTGATTTTGAAGAAGTTTTGGTGAATCGGTACAATATATTCCCTAACCCGCAAGGTAATGAAAGAGAATCCTATTCTCCCTCTACAAATGATTTTATCATAGATGTGCTAGCAAACCGATACCTTCTTCAAAAAGACTATGCCAAAGCATTTCTATTACAAAACTCTATCTTAAGCTTAGAATACAACCCTGATTTAGAGCACATAGAAGCGATAGAAGAATTTTATCATAAAGAAGAAAAAAATGTACTTGAGCAATATTTGATGTCATCAATTACACCCAAACACTATGATTATGATACCAGAAAATATGTCTTAGATAAATCTTTTGACTTACCAGTATACATTGCTTTTGTGAAAGGCAATACGCTGCTCCGTGAAGGAAAGGCTAGAGATGCTAAAGAACAATTTGATCTAGTACCTGAAGACTATGCAAGATTCAAAGGTGATTTCAACCCTACGACTCAGCAATTCGACCTTCTTCATAAAGCATTTTATGACGGCTACTCCAATGTACCTGCAAGTATTTTTGGATACAATCGAATAGAGTGTTTTGAGTGCCCCGAAGATCTCATGATCGGTGAAGCAGACAAAGTAATAGAAGTAGATTATCTTGAAAACTTCCACTTTATCAAGCCATTGATGAACAAAAGGGAGCTTGCAGAAGCTGTGATCAGTTTAGAAAAAGAAGCAAGAAAGAAAGGCAAAAAAGCTGCTCAAGCCAATTACTTGCTGGGTAATTTCTATTACAACACAACTACTATTGGTTACTATCGTCACATACTTGCATTTGATGCTTCTAATGGAAATGGTAGTAAATACAGCAACTATCTAAGTTGGGGAGGGCAATACATCGCCCAAGAACCAACATATCCATTGTACTTCAAAAATTATGGGTTCAAAGCATGGTTTCCGGACAATTTCAACTTGCCTTTGGAGTATTTGGACAAAGCTCTGAAACTTGCCAAGGAAGATGAATTGAAAGCACAAATACTCTTTGCTGCTGCAAAATGCGAACAGGGTATATTTTATAGCACACAAGAAGATGAAGATCTGAACAGTTTGAAATCATTAAGCTATCAAGATCGACAAAACAAACGTGTGGAAATAAAAAACACACGATACAGGGAATATTTCAACAAACTAAAATCTTACAATCATACAGCGTTTTATGAAGATGTAAAGACCTATTGCAAGTATTTTGAATTCTACACAACTAGTAATTAAAATCCTGTCTCACAATATTCATCCTAACACCTAATTGTGTAAAGTTATTGATCTCTGGAGAATCGAGATTTTGCGCCGTTCTTCTCCTGTAGCTGTGGCTCAAATCGAGAAAGAGATTATGCTTAAGCATATATGTTGCATTGAGTGTCGCCATCGCTACTCTGTTTTCTACTCCTTGTCCTATCACATGCCCAAATAATCCTAGGCCTGTATTTGTGACGAGTCTATTCTTGAGCAAATCACCTCCGAAATTAATTTCTTCACTTGGGTCAACACCAAAAAACTGATAAAAACCTGTAGCATTCAATGACAATCTTGGAAGAGGCTGATATCTCACGATAGTGACAAACTCTCTGAAATTGGCACCTCTTGGATGTGTCAATGGAGTTCTATAATTATTGAATGCCTGATTTTCAAATTTCTCTTGATAAGTATATGGTCTTGCTTGATTGAATTCCAGCTGAAGGTCTAGATTGGGGATTTTGAAGACATTTATATACTTGTAACCTGCTTGTATGGCATGTTTGTTTCTGCTCGAATTTTTCCCATCTATACCAAAAAACTCATTGAATACAAATTCATCCAATGCAAACTGACCATAAAGCTGCATTCCAGGAGTAAAATTCCATTTGCCATCAAATCCCAGCATTACCTTGTCAGGAGTACCAAGCTGATGCTCTACCCATCTGTAAAAAATAACTGGATTGAGATAATTCCAATCAAACCTATTAGCCATCACAGATTCGAAAACTCCAATATTCAATTTCTTCCCCAAATTGATTCCTAATCTATGGTGAGAAAACCATTTTTGGGGATATCTGCCATCCGTAGGCCTGCCCCTGTTGTAGATCACATCTGCAGTCATCTGAGACCATATATTAGTCAGGTTGAATTTCCAGATTTTCGTATTCAACTTAAAAAAAACATATGGATTTGAGAAGTCCGACAAAATCATCGACCGATATCCTTCCCCAATAAAATTTCTATCATGCCCAAATTGGGCTTCTATGCTTTTACTTATGTTGAAAGTAAGATGTCCCATCGCAGAAAAGTAGCCATAGCCTTCATCACCATACTCTTTCCAAAAACCTTCCCCAGGCACTGCCCCATTGTTTTCGGCATAAGCACCTACCCATGAAGGGAATACAGTCTGAGTGGTGGTGAGGTAGGTATAGAAACCGATTTTCCTGTCTATGCTACCCCTTAGTTCAATCCCCCGAGTATTTCTGAACCTAAATTCATCCTGATTTGTCTCCCTACCTCCTGCCAAGTACAAAACAGGATTGATGTGAACGTCAAAAACAGAATCCCTGTAATGAAAGAAATCTGATTGCTTTCTGTATAATTTCCCCAAAAATGGCTTGGTTGAATTCCCAGATTCCGGCAAAGAAAATTCCCAGTTATCATTTCTTAGATAGTTTATATTAAAATTGTCAACGCTATTTCCTGGAGAAACGGAGTCGGTCAAATAATCATTTAAAAAAGAAGCGACTTGATCCCTTCTGTAAGGCTTGACACCAGTATGAAAAACTGGATTCATCTCCCCTTTTAGGATTTCATAGCGTTCTATGATATGATAGTAATCTCTATTGAAAGGAGCATAAGCACCTTGTCCAAAAGCACTCAAGAGAAATACAGATAATAATAAAGACAGTAAAAAAAACTTTTTCATAAGGTGGATTTAAAGCTTAACTTTGTAAAACTATAAAAAGCCGTCAAATAATATCGGTCTCTAATGCCTTTTTTACAGATCAAAGACCAATAAATTTAGATTTTCATGTAAAGAAGGAAATAAATTACATGATTTGATTTGGATGGTTTTTCAAAAAAGAATAACTTTGCGCTCTATTTGAAAAGAAGCATCTAAGAAAAATAACAATACAATGAGAAAAGATATTCATCCTAACTACAGAGAAGTGGTATTTTATGACACTTCAAGCGAGTATAAGTTCATAACAAAATCTACTATCGAGACTTCTGAGACTATTCAGTGGGAAGATGGAAAAGAGTATCCTCTTTTCAAGATTGAAGTAAGCTCAAACTCTCACCCTTTCTATACTGGCAAGAAAATGCTATTGGATACAGCTGGTAGAGTTGAGAAATTCAACAGAAGATACGCGAAGAAATAATCTTCATTACTCTTATATGAGTTTTAAAAGTCTCTGGGAAATTGTTTTCCGAGAGACTTTTTTATTTTTGTGGCATGGACAATATTATTTTATTCGACGACGCCGCTATACGCGGTTCTCTTTTACCATTTACCTTTACAAGGCCAATAGCCGATATTAGAGTTGGAATACTAAAGATCAGCGAAAAATGGGAGAAATATTCAAGCCTGAAGCCTGGATTTATCACTCAAGACTATCTGAGTAAGAAATTCGGGCATGAAGACGGTAGTGCCATAATGATAAATGGTGCTGCATGTCCAACCAAAGACCTTTGGGATGCTATCCTATCCCTGACACCAAACCAAGCACTTTGGTCTAATCAGACATTGCTTGCTACGAAAACCGAGGATCCTACGGGATTCAACCATGAAACCGTAAAGGAAAAAACTAAAGTGGAATTTGAAGGTCCCTTTACCCTGATCCAAAAAACTTGGAATATATTTGAATTCAATGCCCAAGAAATCATAAAAGACTTCACTTTAATCACCTCAGGAAGAAAATCAATTGGAGTAAGTGACCCAAACACAATTATCTATAACGAAAGCCAAATCTTCGTTGAGGAAGGAGCAAAAATAAAAGCGGCTGTGCTCAATGCTGAAAACGGACCAATATACATAGGGAAAAACTCAGAAATCCAAGAAGGTGCATTGATCAGAGGACCATTTGCATTGTGTGAAAGCTCCACTGTAAACATGGGCGCCAAAATGCGGGGAGACACTACGGTAGGCCCACATTCCAAGATCGGAGGTGAAGTATCAAATTCAGTGATTTTTGGCTATAGCAATAAAGGCCATGATGGGTTTATGGGGAATTCTGTATTGGGAGAATGGTGCAATCTAGGTGCGGATACCAACACATCAAATTTAAAAAACAACTATGCATCGGTTAAGGTTTGGGATTATATAAAGGGCGGATTTTCCAACACAGGTTTGCAATTTTGTGGCTTAATGATGGGAGATCATTCCAAATCAGGCATTAATACAATGTTTAATACAGGTACTGTGATTGGAGTCGGTGCAAATGTTTTTGGGGATGGCTACCCGCGTAATTTCATACCTTCTTTTTCTTGGGGAGGAGCTTCAGGCTTCAGTACGTTTCAATTCAGAAAATTTGAAGAAGTTGCCATTGCTGTCATGAAAAGAAGAGGGTTAAATTTTGATGATATAGAAAAAGAAATAATTCAAAAGGTTTTTGAATTAACAAAGCATTACCGAATTTGGGACAAAACAATTTAAGGGGATAAATATGCTATTTTCATCCATTCCAGGACTCCAAGAAGTAAAAGAAAGAATAATTCAAGCTGTACAAAACAATCACTTGGCGCATGCTTTATTATTTCATGGACCAGAAGGATCAGCCAACCTCCAAATGGCCTTAGCACTTTCTACGTATTTACATTGCGAAAACCCAAGTGATACTGATGCTTGTGGTCAATGCCCCTCGTGCCACAAAATGGAGAAATTGATTCATCCAGACATGAATTTTGTAGTGCCTGCTCCTGGAGAAGAGAAAGATGACGATGATAAAAAAAAGAAAGTCGATTTTATAGCTTCTTTTAGGAATTTTGCATTGACAACAGGCTATGGAAACATATCTGATTGGATTTACCATAACAACATTGACAAAAAGCAGCTAAATATTTCAAGAGGAACCGCAAGAAATATCCTAAAAACCATTTCATTGAAATCATTTGAAGGTGGTTATAAGATCATGTTGATCTGGGGGGCAGAGTATATGAACACCCAGGCTGCCAACTCTCTTTTGAAAGTATTAGAAGAGCCTCCTGAAAAAACATTATTCCTTTTGCTCACTACCCAGCCAGAGCAATTATTAACCACGATTCTGTCCAGAACCCAAAAAGTGATGATCAGGGCGTTTACTGATGAGGAGATCAAAGAGCATCTAGTACTGGAAGGGATGTGTTCGAAAGAAGCTTCAGAACAAATCGCACCACTTGCTGATGGAAATATGCGTGAGGCTTATAGATTGGTAGATCAAGTTCAAGATGAAAACACATCACAAATCAGAGATTGGTATAGATTGTGCTTCACTTTGAAGATTGGAGAAATCCTACAGCTCGCAGAAATCTTTGCACAAAAAGATAAAGAAGCTCAAAAATCACTATTGTTAAGCGGTCTGAATGTGCTCAGAGAAGTGATATTAAGTAAATCCCAACTTACAGGCTTGATGCGTAGTGTGCCTCAAGACAGAGGTTTCATTGAAAACCTTGGAATCCATGTACTTGATGAGGAAAAGATAGCAAACATGTACATTAAAATGAATCAAGCCCATTATCACTTGGAACGAAACGCTAGCGCAAAAATTCTATTCACTGATTTGTCATTTCAGCTAGCCAGAATTATGCGTAAAAAAACAAATGCACAACCATGAAAAAAATAATTGGAAGAAGGGAAAGAATCACCTTACCAGATTGGAAACTAAAGATGATTCCTGCCAAAGTTGATACTGGTGCATATACTAATTCTATACATTGTACTTTTTTGGAAGAAAAAGAAATAGATGGTGAAATGGTACTGAACTACAAAGTATTGGCTACTGACAATAGAAAATACAAAGACATTATTCACCAAACAAAAGACTACACGCAAAAAAAGGTCAAGAATTCTTTTGGACAAGCTGAAATAAGATATAAAGTAAGTACAAAAGTGGTTATGTTTGACGAAGAGTTCGAAGCTGAATTTACACTAACCGATCGGTCTAAAATGAGAAATCCAATACTTTTGGGTAGAAAAATGCTTCAAGGACGATTTTTAGTAGATGTTTCTCAAGTTAACCTATCTCAAAAGTCAAACCAATGAAAAAATTGATGTTAAAGTAATCATATAGCACTTTAATAAAATTACTACATAATATCTGACTGCGAATATTTCCTAAAAAATCGCCCTGATGGTAAAGACAGGGCTCTACCAATAAAAAAATTAGACAGATGAAAATCGCCATACTATCAAGAAACTCACACCTATATTCTACCAAGAGGTTACATGAAGCGATTTTAGCTGCAGGTCATGAAGCTGTGATTATAGATCATTCACTTTGTGATATAATCATTGAACAAGAAGGACCTTCCATCATTTACAAGGGAGAAAAAGTCATAGGTGTTGATGCCATAATCCCAAGAATCGGTGCATCTGTGACTTTCTACGGCACAGCAGTAGTTCGACAATTTGAACTAATGGGCACATTCTCAGCCGTAGAATCACAGGCTATCGTAAGAAGCCGAGACAAGCTGAGAAGCCTTCAAATCCTCTCAAAAGCTGGATTGGGAATGCCTAAAACAGCTTTCACCAATTTCTCTAAAGGTGGTGAAAAAACCTTGATTGAACATGTCGGTGGTGCGCCTTTGATCATCAAACTTTTGGAAGGGACGCAAGGGCTTGGTGTGGTATTGGCAGAGACGAAAAAAGCCGGTCAATCAGTAATTGAGGCATTTCATGGCTTGAAGGCACGTATTATTGTTCAAGAATTCATCAAAGAAGCCAAAGGAGCAGATATTCGCGCATTTATCGTAAATGGCAGAGTAGTCGGCGCTATGAAACGACAAGGTGCCGAAGGAGAGTTCCGATCCAACCTTCATAGAGGTGGAAAAGCGACGATCATCAAACTTTCTAGAGCCGAAAAAGCGGCTGCTCTTGGAGCTGCAAAAGCTCTAGGACTAGATATAGCTGGAGTAGATATGCTGCAGTCGTCCAGAGGACCTCTTATCCTTGAAGTAAACAGCTCTCCTGGATTGGAAGGAATCGAAAAAGCTACAGGGATCAACATCGCTGGTGAGATTATCAAGTTCGTAGAAGAATCTGTGTCCAAAAAAGTTCCAAAAAGAAAAATCAAAGAATAATGCAAAATATTAAAATTGGTACTCGTGGGAGCAAACTTGCACTTTGGCAGGCTTATCACGTAGCAGATTTATTAAAAGCCAAAGGTATCTCAAGTGAAATCGTAATCATCGACACCAAAGGAGATAAAATACTTGATGTATCCATTGCGAAAATTGGAAGTAAGGGCGTATTCACAGAAGAATTGGAAGATCAGCTTGCCAGTGGCGCAGTAGATATTGCCGTCCATAGCGCAAAAGATATGCAATCATCACTTCCTGATGGTTTCGAAATCATCGCATTTACCGAAAGGGAGGAAGTCAACGACATTATCCTAAGCCACAAATCTGATATTGATTACAAAGACAGTGACAAACCTTTGATATTAGGGACTTCCTCTACTAGAAGAGTGGCTACATTAAGGCATTACTACCCACATATCCAAACAGTAGAGGTTAGGGGGAATTTACAAACAAGGATTTCCAAAATGGAATCTGGACTATGTGACGCCCTTTTATTGGCTTATGCGGGCGCTCACAGGATGGGGTATGATGAGTTAATTATACACAAACTTTCCTTGGATGAATTTACGCCTGCTGTAGGTCAAGGTAGCGTAGCTATTGAAGCATCCACCAATTTAGATGAAGGAATCAGATCCCAAATTATTGAAGCCACACACCATGAGGCTACTGGGTACAGATTGACTGCAGAAAGGTCATACTTGAGAGTGTTAGAAGGAGGGTGTAGTATACCCGTATTTGCCTTGGCTACTTGTACTGACACCTCACTTACACTAAAAGGCGGGATCGTCAGTCTTGATGGGGTAAATAGGATAATACATAAAGTCGAAGGCACATTACAGGAAGCAGAAATGCTAGGAAAATTACTTGCAGAAAAAGTATTGAACTCTGGAGGTGATAAAATATTAAAAGAGATTAAAGCAACACTGAACAAATGAAAATTACCCTAAGATTAATTACTATCCTGAGCATGGTTTCTTTTATAAGCTGCTCTGTAGAAAAAGACCATCTGGTCAAGATAGAGACCAGACATGGAGAAATGTACGCTTTACTTTTTGATGATACACCAAAACACAAAAACAATTTTATAAAACTTGCAGAAAGTGGAAGGTTTGATTCGACGCAATTCCATAGAATCATCGAAAACTTTATGATTCAGGGTGGAGATGTTTTTGGAAAAGAAAAATTACCTCAAGAAGAATGGTACACGATTCCTGCCGAGATTAATACAAAATACATTCACAAAAAAGGGATGATTGCTGCTGCAAGATTAGGAGATAATGCTAATCCAGAAAAAGCTTCAAGTGGATCTCAGTTCTATATAGTACAGGGCAAAGTTTATTCGAAACCTGAATTGGTAACTGATATGCGTCAGTTGGGCCAAAAATTCAATCAATTTATTGGATTGGAAAGCAACAAGGAACTGAGAAAAGAATATCTAAGACTGTACGAAGCAAAGGAGTTTGATTCTCTAAACTTCATAATGCTACAAACTAAGGAACAGCTTGAGGGATTTTACAATGTAAGTCTAGATAAGAAAATGACCCCTCAACAAATTGAAGCCTATACATCTGAAGGAGGTACCCCACATTTGGATAACGAATACACAGTATTTGGACAAATCATCAAAGGAATCGAAGTAATGGAAGCTATCGCTCAAGAAAAAACTGCTGCATTAGATAAACCCATAGAGCCGGTGTACATGAAAGTGAGTATTTCCCAAATGAATAAAAAGAAAATTACCAAGGAGTATGGTTATGACTTTGAGTAACTTCAATAAGAAAAAAGTATTGGTTACTGGCGCAAATGGCCTTTTGGGGCAAAAAATTGTCAAACAGATTATTACTGAAAAAAACCTTGAAGTAATCCCTACTGGACTTGGCAAAAGTAGATTACCCGAAGATTTGGAAATCACAAATTGGGTTACACTTGATATACTAAATAGAGACCAAGTAATTACTCAAATCGGTATAATAAAACCCAATTTCATCATTCATACAGCAGCAATGACTAACGTTGACCAATGTGAGAGTGACAAAGAAGCTTGCAAAGCACTTAATATAGATGCTGTAAAGCATTTAGTAGAAGCAAGTAAAATTTACAATTGCCACTTAATCCATCTATCCACAGATTTTATATTTGATGGAAATAATGGACCATATTCAGAGGAAGCAATACCCAATCCTATAAATTTTTATGGTTGGACTAAATTGGAAGCTGAAAAAATCATACAACAATCAAAGATCAATTGGGCAATTGTAAGAACAGTATTGGTCTATGGAATAGCCAATGATATGAGTCGATCAAACATCATACTTTGGGTAAAAGATTCATTGGAGAAAGGGAAAGATCTGCAATTGGTAAACGATCAAATAAGGACACCTACTTTAGCCGAAGATCTGGCAGCAGGATGCATATTGATTGTAGAAAAGAGAGCAAATGGAATCTATAATATTTCAGGAAAAGATGTATTGACACCCTATGAGATGGGGATTGCAACAGCAGAATATTTTGGGTTAGACAAAACAAAAATTAAGGAAACAAACTCTCTTTCCTTTACCCAAGATGCCAAAAGACCCATGAAAACAGGATTTGTCATAGAAAAAGCAGTAACTGACTTGGGCTATTCCCCGAAAAGTTTTATGGATGGAATTGGTATTTTGGCAAAACAACTTAAATTAGCCAATTATTAACAATTCAATAATCTAACAAAAACTAATTATTCGAAAGGTATGGCAGTTAATACTGACACTGAAGGCAGAGGTCAATGGGGCTCAAGTCTAGGTTTTATAATGGCAGCAGCAGGTTCAGCTGTGGGTTTAGGTAACATTTGGAGATTCCCTTATCTAACAGGTGAAAATGGTGGAGGCGCTTTTGTCTTTGTGTATGCCATCTGTGTGCTATTAATTGGACTTCCTTTGTTATTAAACGAGATAGCTCTAGGCAGAAAGTCTGGAAAAAATCCAATCGGTGCAATTAGGGAAACTGGCGGAAATAAATTTTGGCAGTTGGCCGGAGTTCTTTGTATTTTGGTTTGTTTCTGCGTATTGAGTTATTACTCAGTAATTGCAGGCTGGACAATTGGCTATATTTTTACAGAATTGATCAATATCCCAATTGATTTTGAAGAGTTCCAAGATACTCCGATGTACGTAATCCCATTGTGTTTTATCTTCATTTTGATGACAATCGGTGTTGTTTTGGGTGGTATTTCTGGAGGAATCGAAAAGGCAGCGAAGTTTTTGATGCCAGTTCTTTTCATAATAATCATATTTATAGCAGGAAGAGCAGTTACGCTTGAAGGGGCTAGCGCAGGTATTGAGTATTATTTGTATCCTGATTTTTCAAAAATCACCACAAAAGTTATTCTTCAAGCCCTTGGCCAAGCATTCTTCTCGATGTCAGTAGGATGGGGTTTGATGATTACATTTGGATCATACTTACCTCGTAAAAGTAACATCGTTGCTTCTTCTGGATGGATTGCTGGTATGGACAGCATGGTAGCCTTATTGGGAGGTTTGATGGTTTTCCCTGCGTTGTTTGCGTTATTACCTGGAAAAGACCCTGCAGGTGGCCCTGCTTTGGTATTTGAAGTTCTCCCATTGGTTTTTGACGCTATGCCGGGTGGTAACTTTATAGGAGCTATGTTCTTCCTTCTTTTGTTGGTTGCAGCCCTTACATCGAGTATTTCAATGCTTGAGGTGCCTGTTTCATATTTTATAGATGAAAAAAAATGGAGTAGAAAAAAAGCCGCTTGGACAATTGGAATTGCGGCAATGGCACTTTCAGTACCTTCAGCACTTTCTTCTATTGAAGGAAACTATTTTAACTCCTTAACATTAAACTTCTTAGGAAATACTCAAATAGGTTTTTTCAGCATCATGGACTTCTTGTTTGGAACATTTGCAGTAGTTGTAATATGTATGATGCTAGCTTTATATACAGGTTGGGCTAAAAAAATCAGCGATTTTGCAGACGAACTATCAGAAGGCTCCCCTGCATTCAAAGGAATTTTGAGGAAATCTTGGATATTCTTCATCAAGTGGGTTTGTCCTATCGTTATCGGTTTGGTATTACTTGATTTGATTGGTGTATTTGGTACTCCTCAAGAAGGTGGATAATTCAACATTAATCTAAGTTCAAGCGGGCATTTTGAAAATTTCAGAATGCCCGCTTTATTTTTATATATAAACATATGTTTTTTAAATAATTTTTATTGATCTTAGGAGCAGTCACCCAGATATGTATTATGAAAGTCCTCATTGTTGATGATGATGCCGTAAATAGATTTATATTACAAAAGTTGTTCGAGAAAAAAAATAACGTGGTTCTGACAGCCAATAATGGACTGGAAGCTCTTTCAATACTTGTAAATGAAAAGGACTTCGATATTGTGATTACTGATATCATGATGCCAGAGATGGATGGAATTGAACTATTGGCTGAAATAAAATTAAATGATGTAATTAGCAAGATTCCAATAATTGGTTTCACAGCAGGCGATATTGAATATTTCAGAAAAATAAATCCCATAACTTTTGACAAGTTACTTGCCAAACCAATGAATTATGTAGATTTATACAACATAGCTTGTAAATTTGTAGAGAACAATTTGAACCAATTAAACTATTCTGACTGAACAGCACGTTATCACTATCTAACAATCCTTTTATTTTGTAGATAAGAGGTTGTCATTTTATTAAACAATTGTCCTATGAAAAATCTCATTCTGCTACTGACTACTTTCTTGTTGGTGAATTCACTTCATGCTCAAGAATTTTCTATAGGCCCGAAATTTGGAGTTTCTCAATCTACCATAAAAGTAAATGGAGATGGATTCCAATCTGGAGATGATAAATTAGGCTATCATGTGGGAGCTTTTATAAGAATGGGCGGCGCATCAATATTTGTTCAGCCTGAGTTTCTTTACACAAATACTGGTGGGTTTATAATTGATGAAAACAACAATGCTACCGTAGAAACAAACTTCAATAGATTAGACATCCCAATGATGGTTGGATTCAAACTCGCTAAATTTTTTAGGATCCAAGCGGGACCAATTGCGAGTATTATACTTGACCAAAACTTTGGAGAAAACCCTATAGCAGCAACACAAAACATAGACTATAGAAGCTCTACTATTGGATATCAGGCAGGGATAGGTTTGGATATAGGTAATCTAATATTGGACGCCAAATACGAGAGTTCTTTAGGGAAAATAGCCAGTAGTGTGGCGGGGTTTCAGACAGACCAGAGACAAAATCAACTTGTGTTATCTGCCGGTTTTAGATTATTCTAAAATAAATCACTAAAAAAAGGCTGTCCAAAACTTCAAGTTCAGGACAGCCTTTTCAATTTTTAAATGATAAATCTTAGACTATATATATCCGGCTTTTACACCAGTAGCCATATATAATATTTTTGAAGTTCACTTCAATCAACTGTGGCCGAAATACTGTAGAAGAAGAGGATTATTCGCATAGTTATGATTGGTATATTTACCTACAGATCTCATTGCAGACAATCACATCATAGCTTTTGAATCAATTAACAATTGATACTTTCCCCAAGATTTTTATCTCAACAAATCACTTTTCATTTAGAGTAATCCAGTACCTTGTTCAGGAGAGACTATAAAGAATTTGGGTGATTTATTGAATTTCTCCTGATAAGCTTCTACAACTTCGGCTTGAAGCTGCGCGACAAAATCCTCGTGTACAATGTTAATCGTACACCCTCCAAATCCACCTCCCATCATCCTACTTCCCAATACTTCTGGGATCTTTCTAGTAAAGTCGACCAAAAAATCCAGTTCTTCACAACTTACCTCATAAAGTTTACTCAAACCGTCATGAGATTGATAGACTTTTTTTCCAAAGCCATCCAAATCCCCTTTTGAAAGAAACTCACAAGAATCCAATACCCTTTGATTTTCTTCGACAACAAAGCGACATCTCTTATATACAGTCTCAGACAAACTCAATTGATCCAATAAGTCTAAACTTATATCTCTCAAATCTTGAACATCAGCTTGAATTTTTTGCGCAGCATTCACACCTTCTTCACATTCCAATCTCCTCTTATTGTAAGCGCTATCAGCGAGTGAGTGTTTCACTTGGGTATCTATAAGCAAGATTTTATATTTCCCCAAATCAATCGGAAAATAATCAAAATCCAAAGTTCTACAGTCCAAACGAATCGCATGGTCCTTTTTCCCCATCACAGAAGCAAACTGATCCATAATTCCACATTGCACACCAGCAAACGTATGCTCTGCTTTTTGGGCATAATGTACGATAGACCTTTTAGAAATCCCTAACCCAAACAGTTCCGACAATGCAAAACCAACTGCACATTCTAGTGCTGCAGAAGAGGATAAGCCAGCTCCTACAGGAATATCCCCACCAAACACCATATCAAAGCCTTTGACAACATACCCTGCTTGTTGCAGTTGTGATACCACACCCATAATATATGTCGCCCAATGTCCTTTTTTTGGGGGAAAAGAATCTATATCGAACGAATACTCTTCCTCCAAATCTACAGAGTAAACCCTTCCCTTTTTGGTATCATTTTCTGCTATTGCTACGACCATTTTTTTGTCAATAGCTGCTGGCAATACATAACCACCATTATAATCTGTGTGCTCTCCGATCAAATTGATTCTTCCTGGTGAGTAAACAAGTAATGGCTCTTGGTTAAACAATTCTATAAAAGTGTTTTTGATTGATTGATGCATAATTGATCGATTTATTGGGCGGAAAACTTAAAAGTAGATGTGGAATGAAAGATTTCTCCTTGCTTTAATACAACAGAAGGAAAGCTTTCTTGGTTGATGCTGTCGGGAAAATGCTGTGTTTCCAAGCAGATAGCACAATGTTGATTGTAAGCTACTCCATCTTTTCCAAATATAGAACCATCCAAATAATTAGAAGTGTATACTTGAACTCCCGGCTCAGTGGTGGACAGCTCCAATAATCTCCCACTTTTTGGATCATATAATTTTGCACATTTCTCTTGTATATCAAATACAAACGAATGGTCTATTCCATTGCCATACTTGATTTGTTCGTTTTCCCGATCTATTGCTTTACCAATTTTTTTTCCTTCCACAAAATCAAAAGGGGTGTCCCTAACATTTTTCAATTCCCCTGTAGGCAAACTATTTTCATCCATTGGAAGAAAATTATTTGCCACTATCTGCAAATCATGATCCAAAATACTGCTGGAAAAGTCCCCACTCAAATTAAAATAGGAGTGATTTGTAGGATTGAGAATAGTAGTTTTATCAGAGATTCCATGATATTCAATTGTGAGCTCCCCATTAGGATTGATCAAATATGTCACTTTGAAGTCAATTGCGCCAGGATAACCACCTTCACCATCCGGACTAAACAAAGTAAACGCCACACCAAATGAATCTTCTTTATTGAATGGCTCTGCTTCCCATAATTTCCTGTCCCAGCCTTCCTTACCTCCATGCAGATGAACTTTTCCATTATTTGGCTCGAGTAGATATTTTTTACCATCCAATACAAATTGATTTCCCTTTATCCTCCCTCCTATTCTACCTACTGTAGACCCTATATAGCAATAGTTTTCTAGATACTCTTTTTTCTGATAACCATCAAAATCATCGAAACCGAGTACGATATCGGCCATCTTTCCATTTCTATCAGGAATGAATAGATGAGTAAGGGTAGCTCCATAATCCATGATTGAAGCTTTTATTACCCCAGGGATTTCAAGTGTATAAAGATTTACATCTTCACCATTCAGAGTCTTTCCAAATGGTTGGGCAGTGATTGCAGGTTTGATAAGCATTATTGTTTAATAGGTTTGGAGGATAAAAATAAAGGCTGAAAATCTAATTACCCAATTCTAAAGCAAATTGATTGATAATTATTGATTTTCAGCCTCAAAAAGACTTCATAATCTTGATTTTTTATTTTTTCAAGGTTGAATTTCTCGCGATCAAGGTCGTCCCAAGTACAAAAGACTTAGGCTCTTCAGAGACTATGTCATCTAACTGGTCCAAAAGATGATTTGCAGCAATCTGTCCCATTTCATATCCTGGTTGGGAAACAGTAGTCAGGGAAGGCTCTACTACTGCAGAGGTTGGATTGTTGGTAAATCCAGCCAACGCTATCTCCTGAGGAATTTTGATTCCTTTTTCTTTTAAAATCAACATCACATCTACAGCAACAGGGTCTATCATGGCGAAAATAGCATCCGCTCTATCCTCTTCTTCCAAAATCTTATAAGCAATCTGTCTATTTGACTCTTGATTAAGATCAGATACATATACACGACTTTCTTTCTCTGAAATCCCATATTCTGACAAAGCCTTCAGATACCCCTCCTTTCTTTTTTTACTAATATATAAGTCTTGCGGACCAGAAATAAACGCGATTTTGCGGCAGCCCTGCTCCAACAAATGATGGGTCACTTGATATGCTCCATGCGCATCATCAACAGTGACTCTCGAAACAGGAATCTCTTCAGTGACACGATCAAACATGATAAATGGAATCTCGCGATCGTAAAGATCTTGCAAATGCTGGTAACTCTTGGTTTCTCTGCTTAGAGAAATCAATAAGCCATCTACCTGACTAGCTACCAATACTCTAATATTAGAGATTTCTTGTACATATGATTCATTTGATTGACAAATCATCACATTATACCCTCTTTTATATGCTGTATCTTGAATTCCGGAAATATTACTGGAAAAAAAGTGAGAGGTCAACTCTGGCACGATGACACCAAGGACTTTACTCCTACTAATCCTTAAACTTTGGGCCAATAAGTTTGGTTGGTAATTCATACTTTTGGCCATTTCCACAATACGTTTTTTTGTATCTGGATGCAGCTCTGGGGAGTCTTTCAATGCCCTGGAAACTGTGGAGACAGAAACATTGAGCTTCTTGGCAATCTCCTTCATGGTTACCTGATGGCCTCTTTTCATTGACTATAGTTTAGTTAAATTACTCCTGATAAATTGTAAATAAGACAGTATGTCCAACAGCCTTCAAAGTCCTTCTGTCTATCAAATCCATATTGTCATCATGCGTATGATGATACCTCCCAAAACCTATTTCAGGAGAGAACTCAATAATATCAATCATCGGTATCCCAGCATTTTTATTGACAAAGTAATGGTCGTCAGTGATTTCTCCTGCATCTTTGAGGATGAAGTAGTCCGAATATCCCAATTCTATTCCATAATTCCATACCTTGTTGACTATGTTTCTTGCAAAGTACATAGAATATCCCTCTCTATAGAATCTAGCTCCTTTTCCACCTACCATATCCAGAAGGATCCCATAATAGGCTTTGTAACCACTTTGATGTGGAGATTTAGACCAATATTGTGACCCTAGACACCACCAAATCTGAGAATTATCTCTCCTAGTAGCATGCTCAGGTTCGCCATCATCTTCTCCATCAAATAGAATAAAATCCACTCCTACATCGGCTTTCAATTCAGAAGTAGATAAAATTCTAGCCAACTCTAATGCTACTCCAACACCTGACCCACCGTCATTCGCTCCGTCTATTGGTTCGTCTATTCTCTGCGTATCTTTATCTGCAATTCTTCGTGTGTCCCAATGTGCCGAAATCATGATTCTCTTTTGAGCAGTTGGATTATACGAGGCTATGATATTTGTCAAATCCCAAGTAAGTCCATCATATGTTTTTGCTTGGAATTCCTGTGTTTGCACATCCAATCCAAACTCTTCAAATTTTGATATTATCCATTCTTTTGTCTGCTCATGGCTAGAAGTCATTGGGACTCTAGGTCCAAAATCAACCTGCTTTTGAATATAATAAAACGCTGAGTCTGCATTGAATTCAGGAACATCTTTATAGACATTTTGTTCGGCTTCTTGTTTCGAAGTTGTCTTCGAGTCACATGCCCATACAGTTACGACCAGAAATAGGACGAACAATATTTTACTCTTCATAAGCCCAGTCTATTTTATCTTTCATGTCTTTGACAATAATCCCCATTTCTTTTAATGCACCTCTTATCTCGTCAACTTTACTATAATTCTTCGCCAATTTCGCGTCAGCATAAATTTTTAGCAACACGTTTAGCAAGCCTTCTTGATGATCTGGCTTTTCTTCTTTAAGACCCAATATCTCTTCGACAAATACAACAAATGTATTAATCATTTTCTCAAAAACTTCCTTTCCCAAATGTGAAGCATTCAATTGCCCTGTATAAATGGAGTTAATTTTCTTGAGAAGATTGAACAAATGACCGATCGCCTGTGCAGTATTGAAATCATCATCCATAGCCCTGTAGGCATTCGTGATAATCTGCTCTACCTGCTGAGCTTGTTTTTCATCAATTTCTTCATTTTGGTCCACTTCAAAAACCAAACCTTTTGCAATTCTCAATCCATTGATGATCTTTTTGTAGCCTTTTTGAGCCGCTCTGAGTGCATCATTAGAGAAATCCAAGGTTGACCTGTAATGTGCCGTCAAGATAAAGTAACGAATGGTCATTGGGCTATAAGCCTGTTCCAACAGATCATGCTCACCTGTAAACAACTCTTGAAGGGTAATAAAGTTCCCCAAAGACTTGCCCATTTTTTGGCCATTGATCGTGATCATATTGTTGTGCATCCAATATTTGGCTGGGTCTTGATGGTTGCAAGCATTTCCCTGTGCAATCTCACATTCATGATGTGGAAACATCAAATCCATTCCTCCGCCGTGAATATCGAATTGCTTTCCAAGGTACTTGGAACTCATCGCTGTACATTCCAAATGCCAACCTGGAAATCCCACTCCCCAAGGAGACTCCCATTTCATCAAATGTTCTGGAGCAGCATTCTTCCACAAGGCAAAATCTACCGCATTTCTTTTTTCAGACTGTCCATCAAGATCTCTACTTCCCGAAATCAACTCCTCCAATACCCTGCCTGACAATTTTCCATACTTCTGCGTTTCGTTGTATTTCAAAACATCAAAATACACAGAACCATTTACTTCATAGGCAAGTCCTTCCTGCATGATTGCCTGTACTAATGCGATCTGCTCAGGGATATGTCCGGTGGCTCTTGGTTCTATGCTAGGCTTGATGGTATTCAAAGCCAACATATCCCTATGGTATGAATCTGTATATTGCTGAGCGACTTCCATTGGCTCCAGCTGTTCGAGTTTTGCTTTTTTTGCGATTTTATCTTCACCTTCGTCAGCATCACCTTGCAAGTGACCTACATCAGTAATGTTTCTGACATACCGTACTTTCATGCCCAGATGAGTCAAGTATCTGTTGACTGTATCAAAAGTGATTGCGGGTCTTCCGTGTCCTAAATGAGCATCACCATAGACAGTAGGCCCACATACATACATCCCTACAAAGGGTGGACTTAATGGTTCAAAAATCTCCTTTGTCCTAGAAAGGGTATTATATATTTTAAGTTGGGAATTTTGTTTCATAATTATCATCTTGCTTACGATCCTAAAATCGGACCAAATAAATCAAGTTATTGAATAAGCCTGCAAATTAGGATATAGATTCCAAACTAGATTAAAATCTAACGTATTTTTAACATAGTCCATAACATATGCAATCAATTTATATAAATTATTATTGTGATTTGAACCGAACAATTTTGATCAATGTTTCCAAAATAAAATGAAAAGTATATCTTTAGACATAAAAATCTCTAGTCAAATATGAAACGAGTTACAATTTATACAACTGATGAAAATTTTAGTCACTTTATTGAATTGGCAAAGAATTTAGAATATGTAAAAAAAATTGAGACAGATGAAAACTCTGACGAAATTATTCTTGCTAATATAGAAGCAGGATTGAAGGAAATTGCTTTATACAAAAAAGGAAAACTTAAATTAACTTCTGCAAAAGATTTTCTTAATGAAATTTGATGTTGAATTATCCGAAAACTTCAAAAAAGAAGCAAAAAAGCTTCTAAAGAAATACCCATCTTTAAAAAATGAACTGGCTAAACTTTTTAAAGAGTTAGAAACTAATCCAAAATTAGGCACATCTCTTGGAGATGGTATTTTCAAAATACGGATTGCAATAGGATCAAAAAACAAAGGGAAATCTGGAGGAGCGAGAGTCTTATCTTTTGTCCAAGTAATCTCAGATAAGGTTTTGCTTTTTTCAATTTATTCTAAGGGTGAAATCAACAATATAACCGATAAACAAATACGAAATTTAATCAAAGAGCATAAAGAACAAAAGGCCTGAACATTAATTTGTCCAGACCTTTTTGATTCAATTACATTTATTTTTTAGCTCAATCAATGCTTGAAATGCCTCACACCTGTCATCACCATACTCATGCCGTGTACATCACAGAAATCCACAGAATCCTGATCTTTAATAGATCCGCCTGGCTGAACTACTGCTGAAATCCCTTCTTTTGAGGCTATTTCTACGCAGTCAGGGAATGGGAAAAAAGCATCTGAAGCCATTACCGCACCTTTCAGTTCGAACCCGAAGGATTTGGCTTTTTCAATCGCTTGCCTCAAAGCATCTACACGAGAGGTCTGACCAACACCTGATGCAAATAATTGATTGCTGTTGCTCAGGATAATCGTGTTTGACTTGGTATGCTTACATATTTTTGCAGCGAACACCAATGCATCTTGCTCCTCTTCTGAAGGAGACACTTTGGTGACAACTTTAAAATCCGCCTTTGTTTCAGTTTGCAAATCTTTATCTTGCTCAATTATACCATTGAGCAAGGTTTTGATTTGTTTTGTGCCTTCTATCTGGATTTTTTGCTTTAATAAAATTCTGTTTTTCTTTCCTTTCAACAAAGCCAAAGCATCCTCATCAAATGAAGGAGCTATCAGGACTTCGAAGAAAAGGCTATGCATTTCTTCAGCTGCTGCCAAATCAACATTTTTGTTGGTAATCAATACTCCTCCAAATGCAGAAGTAGTATCAGCTGCAAAAGCCTTTTGATACGCTTCTTTCACAGAATCAGCAAGTGCTACTCCGCAAGCATTGGTATGCTTCAAAATCGCAAAAGCCGTCTCTTCTTTGAATTCAGCAATCAAAGCTACCGCTGCATCCACATCCACAAGGTTATTGTAAGACAATTCCTTGCCATTCAACTGATCGAACAACTCCTCCAAATCCCCATAAAAATGTGCTGCTTGATGCGGATTTTCTCCATATCTCAATGCTTTTGCTTTGATTTCGGATACTTTCAGAGCCGGAATAGCTTCTGTTCTGTTGAAGTAATTGAAAATATGCGTATCATAGTTTGACGAAACTTGGAAAGCCTGTGCCGCAAAATATCTTCTATCTTCCAAAGTAGTCGCACCATCTTGCGCTTTCAATCTTTCTTCCAACTCACCATATTGTGCTTTTGAAGCAATGATCGTAACATCCTTAAAATTCTTGGCAGCAGCTCGGATCAAAGAAATCCCTCCAATATCTATTTTCTCTATAATATCACTTTCTTCCGCTCCCGAAGCTACAGTCTCTTCAAAAGGATAAAGATCCACGATTACCAAATCGATTGCAGGAATGTCGAATTCTGATGCTTGGGAAATATCCCCTTCGTGATCTCTTCTATGAAGAATACCACCAAAAATCTTTGGATGCAAAGTTTTTACCCTACCTCCAAATATCGATGGATACCCTGTCAGTTCTTCAACAGGTATTACTTCAGCACCTTGTTCTTCAATAAACTTCTGAGTGCCTCCTGTAGAGTAGATTTTCACTCCTTGAGCTTTGAGCTGGGCGATGATAGGTTCAAGATTGTCTTTGTAAAAGACTGAAATTAGAGCGGATTGGATTTTTTTGTTTGCCATAATGAATTAGCTAAAAACACACTTAGACTAAATAGTCCAATTGCATTCTATAGCATATATAGTGATTGGAATTTTTTTCAAGTTGCAAAGGTAGGAAAACCAAGGGATTAAAGCAGGCTTTCTATGACATTTGGAAAGTATTTATGTTCCAGTGCATGAACTTTATTCGCTATATCTTCTGGTGTATCAGTCTCCAAAACCTCAACACCAGCCTGAAATATCACTTTCCCCTCGTCATAATTTTCATTTACCAAATGAATCGTAATACCAGTTTCTGAATCCGAAGCATTCTTCACTGCTTGATGTACATACATACCATACATCCCTTTCCCACCATATTTTGGGAGTAAAGCGGGATGAATGTTTACAATCCTTTCCGGAAATGCCTTGATCAACCCTTGTGGAATTTTCAATAAGAACCCCGCCAACACCACAAAATCAACTTCTAAGCCTGACAGCATTCTGGTAAGTAAACCTTCCTCCAAATCTGACCTGTTAAAAATGAAAGTTGGAACGCTGAATTTTTTGGCTCGCTCAAGTACGTAAGCTTCTTTTTTGTTTGAAGCTACTAGTACAATCTGCGCTTTTTCCGAATCCTGAAAATACTCCATTATTTTCTCGGCGTTGGATCCACTTCCTGAGGCTAGAATTGCGATTTTTTTCACTGCTTGGGCTTTAATTATTTGAAAAAACAAAAATAAAGAAATAGAAATGAAATCAATGTTCTTTTCAAGAATTAAGAAACACAAGTGAAAAAGACATAACCTTTGGTAGTATTTGGTACGTTAAGAAATTTGTATCTTAAATTAAATTATTATGAAAAAATTCTTTTTGTTCTCCATCATTGCTGGGCTGATTGCGTCCTGCACAGTTGTAAGACAAGGCGAAGTCGGTGTAAAAAGAAAATTTGGTAAACTCAACCAAAATATATCCGATGCAGGACTTGTTGGTTTTAACCCTTTTACAACAACAGTCATCAAAGTCCCTATTCGAACAGTAAATCAAGAGGTGAAATTAAATCTACCAAGTAAAGAAGGCTTGACGATAGAATCTGAGATCTCTATATTATACAACATTGAGAAAGACAAAGTACCATTCATTCTTGAAGATGTTGGGGAGAATTATGAAAGGGTTCTGATCATGAACGTTTTCAGATCTGCAGCAGCTGATGTCACAGCGCAATACATGGCCAAAGACATGCACTCGGGTATGCGTGGACAGATAGAAAACCAAATACTGGATAGAATGCATGAATCATTGCGGGAAAGAGGGTTTATCATCGAAAGAGTACTGATGAAAAGCATCAAATTACCAGCTGAGCTAAGTAGAGCTATTGAGAGAAAACTGCAAGCTGAACAAGAGGCTCAGCAAATGGAGTACGTTCTTGACAGGGAAAGAAAAGAAGCTGAAAGAAGACGAATAGAAGCAGAAGGCACAAGAGATGCACAGAAGATCTTAGCAGAAGGCTTAGTCCGTGAGATCATAGAATTGAGAAGTATCGAAGCTTTCAGAGAACTGGCAAACTCTCCAAATACAAAAATCATTATTACTGATGGCAAGACTCCTTACCTGATCAATAGTCAGAAGGATTAGATAATTTAACTTAAAAAAAGACAGGTCTTTGTAGAGATTCCACTACAAAGGCCTGCTTTTTTTTGTGGGATTATCCGATATAATAGATTTTTTAAGAAAGAGTAAATAGTTGATTTAGAATCAACTTTCAACAAATCTTCAGAGGAAAATAAGTGAAACATAGAGGAAACATTTACATTGAAATGATTATAAAATTTCATCAAAAAAAAGATAGTTAGATAAAATCTTAAATTTCACCTCTTACGCTTAACGGTAAAAAACTGTAATAGCATTAAACTGGTAAAACTTCCTTTTCATCTGCAACCATCCCCTACATCCACACAATATAGGTTTTATAACAACCCCATGCTGATAATCCCAGTAAGCATCAGCAGCTTTGACAGAATACTCAATTGGGTAAAATGAGCTTTTCTGTCTGCCTCATATATTTTATACATAAACAAGAAAAAGAGAAAACTTAACCCACCAAAATAATAAAAAAGTGATGCATTGTTGATTTTGAACGTGACAATGAGAATTGCACAGACAAAAGCGATTGCAATAAAGAAAATCACTCTTTTGGTATTCCTAAAGCCAATTACAATCGGAAGTGTTTGACAACCATGTTTCCTATCTCCTTGTCTATCTTCTATATCTTTTATGATTTCCCTGATTAAGTTGATAAAAAAAGCAAAAATAGCATACGTCAATACCAATAATTCAGACTTTTGATAATAGTAACCTATCACCCAAATAGCTGTACCTGTGAGCAAAGCAACAACAAAATTCCCCACAAAAGGCAACCTTTTTAGTAAATTGCTATACAACCAAAGCAAAAATGCAGCAATAAAGAATATTACCCCAATCCTTGGACTTACTACCCATGCGATTGCTATGCCTGTAAAATTGAGTATTGAGTGAAAGAAAATTGCAACCCTTCTCCTTAAACCTTTTCCAATAATCACTTCATCAGGCTTATTGATATAATCAATTTTCACATCATAATAATCATTGATCATGTACCCTGCAGCTGTTAAAATCACAGTGGCCAAAATCAATAAATACAAATCTATATCCTGGAGCACAGGCACTCCAAACCGATCAGTTTCGACCAAAAAATATGCCGTCATCATTTGTGCAAAAACAACAATCACCAAATTTACAGGCCTACTGATCTTAAATAAACTCCAAAAAGAAAAAGACTTAGCCATGTATTAGAAATTGAAATACAAAAGTACAACAAGAAATTGGCATTGAAAGAGAGGTGAAGCCTTTTGATTTTAAAATTACTTTTTATACCCAACTTTCTTATGTATATAATTTTTTTATATATTTGAGTTACTGATGTATCAAAATCATTATGTCCAACAACAACTTAATCAAAGGAAGCCTTCAAACCATCATCCTTAAACTTCTTGAGGAAAATGATAAAATGTATGGCTATGAAATAACCCAAAGGGTCAAAGAACTTACCGAAGGTGAAATTAAAATTACCGAAGGAGCCCTCTACCCTGCCCTGCACAAGCTAGAAGCAGAAGGAATGCTGACCACAGAAATCCAACAAGTGGATAACAGGGTTAGGAAATACTATAGCCTTACCAAGGACGGTCAAAAGGAAGTCAGCGCCAAGATGTCAGAACTACAAAGCTTCGTGGGCAATCTCCAAAGAATACTAGACCCAGAATGGAAACCGGGCTTGGCTTGATTCCAAACCTTTGGGGCATTAAAAACACCGAAGGTTTAAAACAAGAAAATAGTATAAATACCATCACAAACCTTAAAACCTTCAAGGTCTAAAAAAGACCTCAAAGGTTAATCGGAAATATGCGTCAACTTACAGAAATAGAACTACAGGAAATCAGGAGAAGCATTATGAGGAAAGAAATTTCCTCAGCTGAGATTCTTATGGAGATTTATGATCACTATATCAGTCATTTACAAGAATTTTCTGAAGATAATTTCAATGAACAACTTGTTGAACTGGATGAAAAGTTCACTTATGGATATTGTCATGCATTGCAGTATAAATTCAATAAAAAAGCCAAAGAAGATATTCACCAAACACAATGGATGGTGATTAGAAAATACTTTTGTACATCAAGATGGTTCTATTTAGCAGGGATAATGGCTTTGGCATTTTATGTAGCTACTCAAGCAAGAAGTGAAAAAGAATTGGGAGTTCTTTTGTTATCCCCCATGATTCTATTGCTGATAGCTAACATTTCCTTCGGATATCAAAATTTCAGGAAGCTTAGACCTATCAAAAAAACATTTAAAAACATAGGAATCCCGATCAATTCTTCTTTGGCGCTACCAATCACTGAACGCATGTATTTTCCCATTTTGATGGCGCAACTTTTTGTCTATGTTCCAAAATTAATTTTCTCCCAAATTGATTTATTCCCCTATTTACCCGCTGGAGCGGCTATGATCACAATATTGCTTACACTTTATACAGTTTCATTATTGGAAGTCTGGAAAATAAAATCAAAAACTGCATTGGTATAAAAAATAGTAGCAATTGAATATAAATATGCGTCAACTAACCAATATAGAACTCCAAGAAATCCGAGAAAGCATCAAAAAAAAAGTGCTTTATTCGGCAGAAATAATAATGGAAATCTATGACCATTATGTGAGCCATTTGCAAAATTACTCTGAAGACCAGTTTAACGAACAGCTAATTAAATTGGATCAAAAATTCACTTATTCTTATTGTCATTCCATGCAGTCTCAATTCAATAAAAATATAAACATCGGTTTAGGAAAAACCCAATGGATGGTTATTAAAAAATATTTCTGTACTTCAAGATGGCTTTACTTTGCAGGCATTTTAGCAGTGGTGCTTTTTATATCGACCCAAGCAAGGAGTGAACAGGAAATAAAATTTCTTTTATTTCCTCCTTTGGCCCTACTTTTATCAATGAATCTTGCATTAGGGTATCAGTGGTTGAAGAGAATCTTACCTATCAAAAAATCTTTTAAAGGAAATGGAGTGACTATTAAGTCCTCTTTTATGACTCCTCTTTCTTTCCGCTTGCATATGCCATTAACATTGACAAATATGATGATCTATTTTCCTAAAATACTCTTTGACGATTATGGTTCCTTCTTATTCATACCTGCTGCAGCAGCTATTATAACAGTATTGTTTTTATTCTATGCAATTACACTCATGGAGGTCTGGAAAATCAAATCTAAAACTGCATTGGTATGAGAACCCTTACTGAAATAGAAATCCAAACCATCAAAGACAGGTTAGACAGCTTAAATTTGTCTTATTTAGAAATCTACAATGAACTTTTGGATCATTATGTCACGGCATTAGAACAAGTAGAACCAGAAGAATTTGATCCCAGAAAAGAATTATTGGATGAGGAATTCGCTTGGTCAGTGGTAAGAGAAATGGAAAAACAGCTGCTGAACTCAGTCAGCAGTGAGTTAAAAAATTCTCAATTAGAATCACTAAAATTCTGGAAAATGGATTTTTGGAGAGTTTTTGGGATTTTCACTTACACAGTTTTATTGATTGTTGTTTATAAAACGATAAGCCTTGATGTGATGATGGTTTTTTCTTTTTTGCCAGCATTAGGGATTATGATAGTCTTACTTTATCATTCAGGAAATTATTTTTGGTTTTCTTTCAATCCAAGTTATTTCAGACCTAGAAATGTAATCTTACAGGCAGCTTTAGGAAGATACTGGTTCGTTTTAAATTCGAGTAATTTCTTTTTTTTTATTACATCAATCATATTGAATAACAATGGTTTAGAAAATTGGGCCATGATTCTGATGCTGTTCTACAGCACACTTTTGAATCTCTATGCGCTATCTCTTTATCATTCCATCAATCTCAAAATCTTTAAACTGATCAAGTCATGAATAGATTAGATATAAAGTATTTAGAGGAAAAACTAGCAGAAAGACCTTTCAGGTGGGAAGAGTTATATTTTGAAATTCTTGACCATGTACTTTGCAAATATGAAGCATCAGGAATAAATGATGTCGAGGCATTTTGGGAACAGGAAAAATCAAATTGGAGTTGGCAGAAGATTTACAAATTAAGGTTCTTTCATCATATATCGTTGATTTGGCTTTTCCTTTACACCTTTCTTAAGTCTCTTTTTTCTATTGGACAAGAGGAATTGAAATTCAAAATTCCTATTTTGGTACTGGCTGTTTTTATAGGATTTACATTCTTTGAAAATTCATTTAACATAACAACAGCGCTTATCGTCTTTCTTTGGTTTGGCTTCCCAACAATATTTCAAACATGGATCTATCACAGCCGTGACACTTTGGGTGAAAAATCATTGCTTTTAAGGAAAAAAAGCTATGTAAGTGCAAAAAGAGACGCCATGTGGACTTGCCTTTTAGCATGTTCCGTTTTCTGGCAGATAATATTCGACACAAGCAGAAAAATACTTGATCTTGACGGATACTTCGCAATCACTTATTATCATCCAATAATTTCAAGCATCATTATTTACATGTTTATCCTATCGGCAAGAGCATTTTACACAGTGTACTCTATCCAACTTAAACCTTTTTTATATGGAGCTAACTAAAGACCAAATTGAGCAACTCAAAAAACTGATTTCTTATAAAGGATTCACACAAATCGATGTGCAATATGAAATCTTAGATCATGTAGCCTGCAGAGTTGAAGAATTGATGGAAGAAAATCCGACGCTCGATTTGCCTGATGCTTTTATGAAAGTACATACCTCTTTTGGTAATAAAGGTTTCAATGAACTTGATATATCATATCAAAAAATGATTCGGAAAAGGCACAGAAAATATTTTTGGGAAGAATTGAAAATATTTTTATCTAGCTACAAAGTACTACTTGTACTCGGCATTTTTACGTTGTTTTATAACATCCGTTTTGCATTTGATTCAGCCAATGGATGGGTAGGAGGACTTTTGATGCTGTTTATTGGTTGTGCAATTATTATAGCTGGAATACATTGGAAGAAATTTAAAAAGTACCGAAAATATGCTTCCTTCAATGCCACAGGGAATTTCTTTGCTTTTGTCTCATTTGTTTACCAATTATGTAGCTTTAGCTATATCATGCTAAATAACTCCTTGAAAAACGAAACCATTTGGTCTAACTACGGAGTACTTGCTATTACAGGAATCCTAATGTTGATGTTTTGCTGTTTATTTATCCTTCCAAAAGTATTCGAAAGAACCCAAGCCGATACCGAAAAGCTAATCAAACTTTACCAAATGAATTGAGCCCAGAATCATGAAAATCTATGAAGTTAAATAAAAACCAAATCGACCAACTCAAAAAACTGATTTCTTACAAAGGCTACACAGAAATCGATGTACAATATGAAATCTTAGATCATGTAGCCTGCAGAGTTGAAGAATTGATGGAAGAAAATCCGACACTCAGCTTGCCTGATGCATTTAGAAAAGTCCATGCTTCATTTGGGATTTTTGGGTTTGCGGGATTAGAAGAATCTTACAAAGGTATGATTGAAAAGAGACTGAGAGGATATTATAGGGAGGAACTCAAAAACTTATTGACCAGCTATAGAATTATCTATCCCATGCTTGTTTTGTTGATTTTATTTCAGTCCTCAACTTGGTTTGATGATTCCAAATCATGGATAGCGATGATGATAGGATTTATATTGATCACTTTCTTTACCATTGTCATTCGATACTGGCGCAAACACAAAAAATACAAGTGTTATGCCTCCTACATCGCATCCAAAAATATTTTCCAGTATATCCAATTTGGATTAATGACCTGTACGTATTCTTATATGTTTGTTTATCGCCAAGCAGGGAGTTATGACGGGGTATTTCCATCAGTTTTTCAAAGCATACTTTTGATATGTTTATGTTACTTATTTATTAGCATTTTTATTCTTCCAAGGATTGTAGAGAGAAGTGTGACTGACACAGAAGAATTAATCAATATTTATGGAGAAAACTGATTGACCAACAAAAGAAATCGCCCATGCCTACGGCATTTTTAGAAACTTGCCATCATTTCTATCCACGGTTTGAAAACCGTGGCAATTAATTCGGCCGCTCCTATGGAGCTGTTTCCATGCTACCAAAGCCAAAAGCATGGCTAGTGTATTAACAGAGAATTCTACCCTAGCCCCCTCACAGTGCCGTAGGCACGAACGACATAATAACCGTGGGCTTCAACCCACGGACACTGACCAACCCACGGACCCGCTCCTCAAAGTCCCGTAGGGACGGACGATCTCAAAACTTAAACGTTTAATATCCTACTCAAACTTTTATCATTCAGCTAGCCATGTTAAATTAGTTCATTCTTTAAACCAAAATTCCTATTTATGGCAAATACCTATTCTTCAATTATAATTCAGACAGTTTTTGCGGTAAAGTACAGAAATGCTATGATCCAGAAAGAATGGAAAAATGAATTATTATCAGTAATTGGTAATCTAATAAATGAAACCGAATGTAAAACTTTTATAGTAAATGGCGTTTCAGATCATATACATTGTTTAATTGGCTTAAAACCAAAACATTCAATCTCAACAGTAATGCAATCAGTAAAAGCCAAATCCTCTAAATGGCTCAATGAATCAGATTATCTAAATTGTAGGTTTGAATGGCAAGACGGGTTTGGAGCTTTCTCATACAGCTATGGGCAAATAGACAAAGTTTACAACTATATAAAAAACCAAGAATCTCATCATCAAAAAGTAAGCTTCTTAGATGAATATGAAAAACTCTTGAACAAATACAATGTAGATTTTGATGATAGATACATTTTCAAAAACCTCCAGTAAAATCGCCCATGCCTACGGCATTTTTGGGGACATACTGTCATTTCTATCCACGGTTTGAAAACCGTGGCAATTAATTCGGCCGCTCCTATGGAGCTTTTTAACAGCTACAAAAGCCAAAAACTCAACAATCTCAATACTGCAAAAGTAAGATTCAAAAGTTCCAAACTTTAAGTTCCAGAGGCAAACGAGATATATTAATCAAAGACTTCAATCCATAGATTTGATAGCCTTTTAAACCTTTCCAGTGCCAGAGGCACGTCCGATGTATTAACCGTGGGTTTTAAACCACAGTCACACCTTCACAAAGGTCAGCAGGAATGAACGACATTTCCAAACTCAACAATACATATTGAAAAACATCCATTAGTAGATCTTCAGCTCACAGTGCCAGAGGCACGAACGATATACTAACCGTGGGTTTCAACCTACGAACTCAAAAAGCTCCTGTACCCACAAAGTGCCAAAGGCACGTCCGATGTATTAACCGTGGGTTTCAACCCACGGCCAAGGATCAACCCAAGGACGCGCTCCTAAATGTCCCGTAGGGACGGCCGATAAGCTAAAAGATAGTTTAAAACCTAATCCGTTTGGCAAAAAAAATCACTTCCCTCTAGACAAAACCAAATCTCCTGGCAAGTCCATCATCAACTCCAACAATTCTATAGAAGGCCTAGTAACTTCCAATGGAACTGGGTAGAGCCTTAGTCGGATATCATCTGGTTTGTTTTCATCAAAATACTCCATCAGTGATGCGATAGTCTCTTGATCTGGAACTTCCAGCCTAACACGCACTACTCCATCTCTGATCATTTCTAATTCTCTTGCTGCACCTTTTGATAAATCAATCACTCTTTTGGAATTTGGCGGAAGTCTGTCATTGACCCGCACCCATACTTCCTTTTCATTTTTCAAATTAACGACTCTAAGCATCGTGCCGAATGGAAGATTCTTGTGGGCTGCGGTCAAATGTTCCATGTTGTACACTTCACCATTTGCAGTCTTTCTCAGATGAAATCGGGTTCCATAGTAGCTTGCTACTCCCTCTTGTATCAAAAAAGTGGAATCAATTACCGTATAATTGTTTTCTATCTCCAATTCTTCCACTTGTGCCTGCACAGAAAACACTCCTGTGAGCACAAAAAATAGGAATGTAAATACTTTTTTCATAAGCGCTTGCATGGCAAATCATGTGCCAATTTATGTCATTTATCAAGAACCTCGTTTCCAATGGTTACAAGAAGATTCTGACTTTAAACTCCATTAATATTTAAAAGCTGACGAATTTATAATATTTTCTTGAAAATCACACTACTTACTTTTGATTTATGATCAAAATCCTACACACGGCAGATTGGCACCTAGGAAAAAGATTACAGGATTTTTCCAGAACGGGAGAACAAAATATTCATTTAGCAAAAAAACTAATAACTCCTTTTTATCCCCTTGAAATTTGATTTTACGAGATTAAATTTTTATATACACATTAAACTATTTAACTTCTTTTTTATGAAACATATACACATTACTTCTATTTTGCTTTTCCTATTTTCCAATCAAGGATTCACCCAATCCAACTATTGCTATCCCAACCAAGGGGATGATTTTTGGATGATTGGGGTGCAATACGGCTCCAAGAGACTCTCAGATTGCCACACCCAAGCAACCTACAACTGTCATGGATTTACAAAAGCAATTATGGAAAACGAACAAAGAGTCATCTTAAAGAAATAATCCATGGCTAGATTAATCATTTTCGTACTCTTAGTTTCTTTCTCACATAAGCTATTCGCACAAAATAATAAAACCAATATAGGTAGATTTGAAATTTCTGTAGGTGGTGGAGCACTTATACCTCTTGGGAAGTTTGCCTCAACATCTACAGAAGGATTTGATCAAAAGGTTTTTGAAAAAGGAAGTGATGAACAATTAGATGTTCGATATTTTTCAAAAAAAAACCATGCACATGCCAAACGAGGAGGTGATATAAATTTAGAGGTCAACTTTCTCGCAGGAAGGTTCTGGGTGCATGGTTTATCTTTTGGACAATCTTCAAATGCTATCAATGTAGAATTGGCAAATAAATATTTAAGTAGAAATCAATTTCCTATGGAGGTTAATTTTCACGAAAAATATAAGGTACAAAACTTAGCTTATCTAATAGGTTACAGATTTATTTTAAATAACAAATCAGTTGAATTTCGCCCATTTCAAAAAATAGGATTTTCTCGATTAACATTTCCATTTTACAATTTAGAGAGCGTTGAATGGGAAGGAATAACTGTCATTCACGAAGGAGATCGACCAAGATCAAACAGTCTATATCTTGAGAGTGGTTTATTGACAAGTATATCGTTATCAAAGAAGTTTGATTTAGGATTCAACCTTTCATATCGTTCTGCAGATTTTGACTATATCATGTATCAAAGAATGGTACCTGGTGGATCAACAATATTAATAGTCCCTGATCAAGTAAATTTGCGAGCAATTATGACAGGATTTAGATTGGCGTATAAACTTTAGTTCAAAAAACGTGTTAGCATATCATTTTTTCCAATTGCTTTTGATTATTTATAACGAGACAAATCACCCCAAATTTAAGCCCTAGTCATACCTGTATGCCTGAGACAGAATAGAATTCTTGTCAGCTACAGTCAATTAATAAAATTGTACTTGGAACAGAAGCACCAAGCTGATAACTTTAAATTCAATTACGAATAGATTTAGAATATTTTCATTAAAATCTACAGAATACTTTTCAGCTATGATCAAAATCCTACACACAGCAGATTGGCACCTAGGCAAAAGATTACAGGACTTCTCCAGAATGGAAGAACAAAAACTCGCCCTAGAAGAAATCATCCAAATCGCAGATGAACAGCAAGTTGACCTTGTTCTGCTAGCTGGTGATATTTTTGACAGCTTCAATCCCAGCCATGAAGCGGTGGAATTACTCTACAAAACACTGAGAAAACTATCCAAAAATGGAGAAAGACCGATCATCGCCATCTCTGGAAATCATGACAGCACGCAATTCGTCGAAGCACCAGATCCACTTGCTCGGGAAATGGGCATCTTTTTCTATAGCAGGTATGACTCCATCATTCCTGTTGGTAAATTGGAAAATGGAATAGAAGTCTTGAATTCGGAATCAGGATTTGTCGAAATCAAACTTCCACAACACAGCGAACCTATCCGCATCATCCTAGCACCCTATGCCAATGAAGTTTTACTCAAGACCTATCTAGGTGAAGAAGATCGGGAAAATGAAATGCGAAATATCCTTGCTAACAAGTGGCAAACTTTAGCTGACAAATACTGTGATCAGAATGGAATAAACCTATTTGCCGGACACTTTTTCTTTGTCAAAGAAGGTGAAAAACCAGAACCTGAGCCTGAAAGTGAACGCCCAATTTTGCATGTGGGGGGAACACAGGCGCTTTACACTTCAAACATACCCTCTGAAATCCAATATGCTGCCCTTGGTCATTTGCACAGATACCACGCCGTAAGCAAATCCCCTGTTCCGGCAGTATATTCAAGCTCTCCACTTGCCTATTCATTTAGCGAAGCTGATCAAGAAAAAAAGGTCGTAATCATCCAAGCAGAACCTAACAAAGATGTGGACTATGAACCAATTACACTCAAAGAAGGGCGTCCTTTGTTCAGAAAGCGATTTGAAAATCTTGCAGATACTTTATCTTGGCTTGAAGAAAACCCATATTGCTTTGTGGAAATCACCTTTGCCACGGAGCATGCGATCGATGCTGCTACGCGAAAAGCCATCATGAAAGCTCACGATGGCATTGTGAACCTGATCCCCGAAATTCTCAACCCCAAAGGCCAAGAAAGTCTCAGCCTAAAAGTCGAAGACCTTGGCAAAGATATGGTGACACTTTTCAACATGTATTACAAAAGTGAAAAAGGTCAGGAACCCAACACTGAACTAATAGACATTTTTAAGGAAGTAATCAGCCAAAACGAAGATTTATGATCCCTATCAAACTGGAAATACAAGGACTTTACTCTTATAAAGAAAAGCAAACAATAGAATTTGACCAACTGACAGCTGCGGGTTTGTTTGGGATTTTTGGAGCTGTGGGAAGTGGAAAATCATCGATTTTGGAAGCTGTGCTACTTGCTCTCTATGGAAGCACTGAGCGACTTTCGGATCGAGGTGAAAAAAACAGTATGGTCAATCTTCAAAGCGAGAGTTTATTGATCAATTTTGAATTCAAAGCAGGGAAAAACAACAGGAGCACCTACATCGCAAGATACAGTGCCAAACGAAATCCCAAGAAGTTTGATGATGTCAAGCCAGCCGAACATACTTTTTATCTCAAAAATGATTCAGATCTCGAGCCCCTTACTATTCGTGGGGAAGAAATTTTGGGAATGAAAAAGGAGCATTTCAAGCAGACTGTGATCATTCCGCAGGGGAAATTCAAGGAATTTATTGACCTTACTCCTGGCCCAAGAGCTGAGATGATGAAGGAATTGTTTGGACTGGAAAGGTTTGACCTAAGTCATAAAACCGGCAGTCTTCTGAAAAATGTCATGCATAAAAAGACAATTCAAAAAACACATTTGGATATTTTGGAAGGCTACACAGATGAGCTTTTGGAAGAAAAAGAAAAAGAAATCAAACGCATAGCTGATCAGGCAGGTGTTTTGGAAAAAGAATTTCAAATAGCCGATACCACTTTCAAAAAACAAGAACAAATCCAAACGCTATTCCTTTCCTTACAAAACTTCCAAAAAGAATGGAGTGATTTGGAAGCCAAAAAACCCGAAATCGAAGAGAAAAAAACAGTCTACAAGGATTTTCTCAAAGCAAAAACTTATCTCAAACCTGTCTGGGATCAAATCGGAGAGAAAAATAAAGAAATTGAAAAACACAAAGTGAGCCTAATTGATTGTGAGCGATTCAGGGAAAACTATATTCAGGAAATCAAACAAAAAGAACTGGAAGAAGCTGACTTAAAAGAAAAAGCAAACAAAAAATCAGAAAGAGAATCCAAGATCAGAGACTTGGAAAAAGTCAAAGAAATCCAAGAAATCCAACAACAGATTAAGGAATCTGAAAAGGAAATTGAAGTAATAGTGCCCACACTTGAGACAAAAAAATCTGCTCAACTAGCGCTAGAAGCTAAAATAAATTCTCTGGAAGAAGAACTGGACAAAAATCAGATCCCAGATAGCAATCAGCTTGCTGAACTCAAAAGTGCAGTAAAAGACTGGGAAACGTGGACAAAATCCAAAAAAGACTCCAATGCGCAAATCGAAGATCTGGAAACTTCTGTACTAAGTCTCCAAAATGTCATTTCTTCAATCATAGATAAAATCCCTCCCCAAGAATCTACATTCGATTCGTGGATGGCGACTCTGAAAAATAAAATCAAAGACCTTGAAATCGAAAGAAATAAACTGACTCAAAAGAAAGGACTTAATGCACATATTCACCTTTTGGAAGATGGTAATCCATGTCCTCTTTGTGGATCTTTGAGCCACCCAAATCCACTCAGCGATGATGCTGAAGACCATTATTTTTCTCAAATAGAATCCGAAATAGAAAAGACCAAAAACCATATAGAGGAAGTAATCACCCTTTCTCAAAAACTTGCAGAATCCAATTTCAAAAAAGAAACTTTCGAGCAACAACTTCAATCAAAAAAATCTGATCTTCAAGGTTTTGAAAATCAAATCAAAGACTTGGAGCAAAGTCTTAAGCAACAAAAGCTTGATGATATCCAAGCTGTAAGAACTTTTCTCCAAAACACTGAAAACGAAATCGAAAAACTTAATAGTCGGAACAAACAGCTTAAAAGTTGGAGAAAAAACTGGCAAGAAGAGAAAGGCAAGCTCGAAGCAGATGATCAAAAATACCAAGAGCTAAAACAAGGACTACTGACACTTCACTCCCTTCAAAACTCAAAAAGAAATGACATTAAGGACTTGGGGTTTTGCCAAGCCTTTTTCGAAAAAGACGCGGCAAGTATCCTCCTTACTATCCAAAAGGTCCAAATGGATATTGACAAAACAGCTGACCTTCTAAATGGTATCCAAAAAGTGTTGGTTGAAATTCGGGCTAAGCAAGCTACTAATTTAGCTAATCTAGAAAACTCAAAAAAATCCCTCAAGGACGCTGAGCATAAGATTCAAGAACTCAAAGCACTATTTTCCCAACTCAAAAACGAACATGGCTTTGAAGATGAGGAGAAATTATTTGAGCTTTTCCACCACAGACTAGATGCAGACAAAGTTGAGATTGAGATTAGAAATTTTGAACAGAGGGTTCATTTGGTAGAAACTCGGATAGAAGAAATCCAAAAAACAGAAGGCATCAGTAATTTCAACCAAAAATCATTCGAAGAATTGAAAAACACTTTGGATTCAAAAACAAAAGCACTGGATGCCATCAAGAAGGAGTTCACACTCTTGGATAGAGAGATCAAAGAAAGTGTAGAAAAGCTTGAAGAAAAAAAACGGATTCAGCAAACTTATGGAAAGTTGGAAAACAGGGAAAGCAATCTGCGAGAACTGGAAAAGCTCTTCAAAGGCAGTGGATTTGTGAAATACGTGAGCTCGATCTATCTCAAGGAACTCTGCAATACTGCAAATATCAGATTCAACAAACTCACCAAAAACAGCCTGAGTTTGGAAATTGATGACAATAACACTTTCTGGGTTATTGATTACCTCAATGGTGGCAAAAAAAGGCTCCTCAAAACCCTTTCCGGTGGTCAGACATTCCAAGCATCATTGTGTCTCGCTTTGGCTTTGGCTGAGAAAGTCAAATCTCTTAACGAAGCAGATCAAAGTTTCTTCTTCTTGGATGAGGGCTTCGGCGCTTTGGATAGGAATTCCCTCAGAGTAGTCTTCGAAACTCTCAAAGCCCTACGTCACGAAAACAGAGTTGTTGGCATCATCTCCCACGTCGAAGAGCTTCAACAAGAGATCGAAGTCTATGCAAAAATCGAGTTGGATGCAGAGAAAGGCAGTCAGGTAGGATATTCTTTTTGAGATTCAAGATGTGAGACAGCGAGAGGCGAGAAACAAAGAAGCAGGATTAAAGAGACGAGACAGAGAACAAGCAAGACAAAGAGTGTTCGGCCACTACGTCACCTCGACGGGAGGAGAGGTCTCTTCACTTGGACTACGAGACATTTAAGAGGATGGAAAAACAAGAAAAAAAGTGTCTAGTAATTTCAAAACATAACTACATACTTTATTGAGAAATTTTACTCAACATATTGAGTAAATTAAATAAATACAATACATTTCATTTATTTACAGATAGTTACAAAAACATTTTTAACCAAAAAAGACAGACTAATATAACCTATAATACCTATTGACAATTGACTAATATTAATGAATTCAATTAGAAAGTATTGGCTTAGGTGAAATTTCAGAGAATCATAATTTTTAATTGTATTTTTTACACTTATTTATTTATATTGCTTGTGAATAAATAAACCTTAATAACAAAACACCCAATGGGACTATGAAAAATTTCAAAGGAAAAATTAATTTAGCCTTAGCAGGATTAGCATTGGCAACAGCAGCATGCTCAGAGCCTACAGTTGAAAACAACAACCAAACTGAAAAAACAATAGCATCAGATAGAGTTGGAAATCCAATCATCACACACAAATACACAGCAGATCCAGCGGCATTAGTACATAACGACACAGTGTATTTATATGTAGGCCACGACGAAGCGCCTCCTCGCAAAGAGTTTTACGAGATGCACGAGTGGCTGATCTTTTCCTCCACTGACATGGTCAATTGGGAAGAAAGAGCTGCTTTGAATGTGGTAGAAACATTTGAATGGGCATCTGGAGATGCTTGGGCAGCCCACACGATTGAGAAAGATGGTAAATTCTATTGGTTTGTAACAGTCACTCACAAAGAAATCCACGGCAAAGCCATTGGAATAGCTGTTTCAGATTCCCCTATTGGTCCATGGAAAGATGCACGAGGCTCTGCACTGATCACCAATGACATGACAACTGATACAGAAATCAGCTGGGATGATATAGATCCAGCGGTTTTTATTGATGATGATGGAGAAGCTTATGTTTTTTGGGGAAATACAATTGCCTATTGGGCAAAATTGAATCCCAACATGATTGAACTTGATGGTCCTATCAATCAAATCCCACTTCCCAACTTCACTGAAGCACCTTGGGTTCATAAAAAGGGAGATTGGTACTATCTGACTTATGCTTATCAGTTTCCGGAAAAAACTGCTTACGCCATGAGCAAAAGCATCACAGGCCCTTGGGAATATAAAGGAATTCTAAATGAAGTAGCAGGAAACTCAAATACAAACCACCAAGCTATCATTGAGTTTAAAGGAAAAGACTACTTTATCTACCACAATGGAAGTATCCCTACAGATGGCAGTAGCTACAGAAGATCTGTATGCATAGACTATCTTTACTACAATCCTGATGGTACTTTGAAAAGGGTGGTGATGACAACTGAGGGGATTGATCCGGTTATGTAATTTTAGATTTTAGATTTTAGATTTTAGATTTTAGATTTTAGATTTTAGATTTTAGATTTTAGATTTTAAAGGGGATAGCTTGAATTAGTGGTACAGTCTGCCATTAAAAAATGAATTAGAGAACCAATTTATGCTGGTACTCAGCCAAATTTCAAATCTACCCTCTTCCCAATTTATATGAGGACTAAAATCATTCTATCCATAAAAAGAGGTGATCAACAAAAAAAAAGGTAGATCTAAGGTTGGTATTATATCCAATCTAAAATCTACCTTTTTAAATCTAAATTTATTTAACACCAAAATGTAATTCAATCTTGTGGCTATATTTCTCTCCTGGATTTAGTCTTGCTGAAGGGAAAGAAGGCTCGTTTGGAGCATTTGGGAAAGTTTGTGGTTCTAAGCACAGGCCCATGTATTGGGAGTAAGTGACACCTTTGGTGGTCAATTTTCCATCAAGAAAATTCCCTGAATAAAACTGTACCGCTGGAGAATCTGCATACAACTCCATTAATCTTCCTGAACCTGCATGATATAGCTCAGCCATCTTGGACATTTGTCCATCATGCTGTTCTTTTACTACATAATTGTGGTCGTATCCTCCCTCAATTTCTGAAATCCTTTCGCCAATTGCAGTCGGAGTATTGAAATCGAAAGGTGTTCCTTTGACTTCTTTCAGCTCACCTGTCGGGATCAGTTCATCATCAACGGGAGTATATTTGGCAGCATTGATTTTCAGCTCATGTCCCAAGATATCTTCTTTCATTGCACTTAAGTTGAAGTACCCATGATGCGTAAGATTTACAATAGTTGGTTTATCTGTCTCTGCTTCAAAACTGATCAAAAGTTTATTATCCTCCGTCAGTTCATAAATTACAGTTGAAACCAATTTCCCTGGATAGCCTTCTTCTCCATCAGGACTGCTGTAGGTTAGTTTGACTTTCATAGACTCTTCCCCTTCAATAAATTCAGCATCCCAGTTTTTCCGATTAAATCCAAATTCCCCACCGTGCAGATGGTTATTTCCATCATTGGTCGTTAATTGATAGCTTGTACCATCGATTTCAAACTTGCCTTTTGCAATTCTGTTCGCATATCTTCCAGCTGTGGCTCCTAGATAATAATCATTGGTGTCATAACCATCAATCGATTCGTAACCAAGAACGATATTTTCGGATTTCCCATCTTTGTCAGGAACCATCAATTTGGAAACAACAGCACCGAAGCTGGAAATTTCCACCTCCATACCGTTTCCATTTTCCAAATGAAATACTTTGGCACTGTGCTCACCTACAGGCACTTGCTGCACATTGACTTTGAATTTGATTTCCTTAGTTTCTTCTACCTTTTCCTCAGATTTTGGAGCAGAACAACTATACATTCCAATCAGGAAAGCTGACAGCAATAGAGCAGCTGATTTAAAATTTGTTTTTTTCATAGGTTTGGGTTTTTAGCAGCCTTGACCATAATAGGCATCTTTACCATGTTTACGCTTATAGTGCTTTTTGATCAATGCGTCTTTAAGTCTTAATGCATTTGGGTTGATTTGTAGTGTAAGGTAAGCCATTTTTGCCACCTCTTCAAGCACTTTACTGTTGTAAACAGCTTTTGATGCATCTTTTCCCCAGGCAAATGGGCCATGACTACCTACAAGAATCATTTCCACTTCTTTTGGGCTTAGATTTTTTTCTGCAAAACAGTCTAAAATCTGCTGACCTGTATTGTATTCGTAGTCTCCTTCGATCAATTCATTAGACATGGGAGGTGCACAAGGTATATCTGCTGTCAAGTGATCAGCATGTGTAGTCCCAAAATTAGGAACATCCATGATAGCCTGCGCCCAAGACACTGCATAGGTAGAGTGTGTGTGGCAGATTCCACCAATATGTTCCCAATGTTTGTAAAGAAATGCATGGGTTTTCGTATCCGAAGAAGGTCGCATATTGCCTTCCACAACTTTTGCATCAAAATCGACAATTACAATATCCTCAACTTTCAATTCTTCATAAGGCACACCGCTCGGTTTGATGGCAAATACGCCATTTTCCCTATCCACTTGACTGACATTTCCAAACGTATAGACCACCAAATCCAATTGTGGCAGTTGCATGTTTGCCTCGTAACAGGCTTGTTTTAGTTCTTTATACATGATTTTATTTTAGATTTTAGATTGTAGAATGTAGAATGTAGATTGTAGATTTTAGATCTAAGATTTAAAATCTACATTCTAAAATTATTCAAAACGATTATTGTCTTTTTTGTTATTAGAATTCAATCTGTTTTTGACCGTTTTTAGGCTTGAAACAAAGATTGCTGTTAGTTCATTCGCTTCTTGAAGTTGTTTAGAAACATCGACCCAACCTTTAGCTTGAATTAATTCCAACCAATAACCACTTTCATCTGCTTCCTCCAATACGATTTGTAGCTTTGAAATAAACTCTTTGTCACTTCTAGCTCTACATACTGCTCTGTAGTTAGCCCCAACTGAAGTAGATGATTTAGCAAGTTGGTAAGATATGATCTTTGCTGATGCTGAATTTGGAAGAGAATCAACAATGTCAATTACCTCAAGAGCAAATCTCTTCGTCCTTTGTTTAATTTGATTTTGCATATTGTAAAAATTAGAAATGAAAAATGTAGAAAGTAACATAAAAATACACAATCTACATTTGCTAATCTAAAATCTACCCTGTAAAATCTAAATTTACTCCCCTTCTATAAGCTTGCCAAATTCCACATACTCAGCATACAATTTCGCGTAAACAGGGACATTTGCTGGGATTGGTTCATATACTTTGTCAAAGCCATTGCTCATCGCTTTGATAGCAGCTTCGGTGTTGGGATGGATACCAGCGGCTACGGCAGCATACATGGCTGCACCTAAGGCAGGGGCTTGTTCTGAAGTAGCTACCTTGATCGGCATGTTCAACACATCTGCCAAAGTCTGCATTACTAATGTTGACTTTTTGGCGACTCCACCTAGACCAATTACAGCATCTATCTGCACACCTTCCTGACGGAACCTGTCGACAATGCTCTTTGATCCAAAACTAATCGCTTCTACCAATGACTTGAATACTCTAGCGGCATCAGAACCCATATTTAGGTTTCTGATAGCACCTTTCAATGCCTGATTGGCATCGGGGGTTCTTCTACCATTGATCCAATCAAGGGCCACAATTGTTGATTCAGATACTGGGATTTTAAGCGCATCCTCTGAAAGCTTGACGATGATTCTATCTTCAATTTCTGCTATCAAGTTATCTTTTTGCTCCTGAGTGATATGGTCAGAATTCTCAATCAACGCTATGGATGGCTTTATCACCAAACTTTTGAACCATGCCAAAACATCTCCGAATCCAGACTGCCCAGCTTCTAGTCCAATAGTGCCAGGAATCACAGAGCCATCTACTTGACCGCAAATGCCTGGAATCAATTTATCACCAAGTGTTTCTTTGTTCGTCACCATTATGTCACAAGTCGATGTTCCCATCACTTTGATCAGTGTGTTTTCCGTAATCTCACCACCAACAGCACCTGCATGGGCATCAAAGGTCCCAACTGCGATAACAGTATCCTCAGACAAACCCAATTTCTCAGCCCATTCTTTACTTAAATTTCCAGCGGCTTCATCAGAAGTAAAAGTATCAGAATAAAGTCTATCTTTCACCTCTGCCAGATATGGATCAAACTTACCCAAGAATTCTTTTGGTGGTAGCCCACCCCAGCTTTCATGCCATAGCGCTTTGTGACCTGCGGCGCACCTGCTCCTTTTGAATGTCAAAGGATCTGTATTACCTATCAACTGTGCTGTGATAAAATCACAATGTTCCATCCAAGAATATGCAGCATTTTTCACCGCTTCATCTTCTCTTACCACATGTAGAATTTTTGCCCAAAACCATTCCGAGGAATAGATTCCTCCTTCATACTTTGTAAAATCCTCTCCTCCCCAGGTTCTTGCTACTTCATTTATTTCATCAGCTTCTTTGATAGCTGTATGGTCTTTCCAAATGACCATCATGGCGTTAGGGTTTTCTGCAAATTCCGGCTTTAATGCCAAAGATTGACCTTTTTCATCGACCGGCATAGGTGATGATCCTGTGGTATCTACACAGATTGCCTTTACTTGTGATTTATCAATATCAGCTTTTGCTAAGACTCCCTTGATTGTCTCTTCTAAACCTTCAAGGTGGTCCAAAGGATGCTGTCTAAATCTATTGGAAACGGGATCACAGTATTTTCCGGCTTTCCATCTTGGATACCAATAGACATGGCTAGCCAAACAATTACCGTCAGCTGTATTCACCAAAACAGCCCTGACAGAATCAGAGCCATAATCTAGACCAATTACATAATTATCATTCATGTGTTTATATTTTATTTTTTCATTAGTCACATAAAATCTCGCATGGCTTTCCCCAATATTTATTGGGAAATCACTATTTGTGATATTTTTTCATACTCGATTTCACTTCACATATTTTTTTCTAGTTCTTAAAGTAGAGTACAAAGCCTCCATTTGCTTTCATATCAAATTCAACTTGCTCATCATTCGCTAGGTCTTCTACTTTCCAAGATTGATCATCAGCGTCTGAAATTAAAGTTGCATTTTTGGGAGTAATACCTAATTCCTGGAAGTTAAGTGTTACTTTTTTGGCACTATCCTGTGCATTGATGCCTGCTAAGTACCAACTGTCACCACTCCTTCTCGCCATTATTGCAAAATCCCCAGGAAACCCATCTACAAATTTCACTTCATCCCAAGCAGATGGCAATGACTTGAGAAATTCTTTTACTTGAGGGTCTTGTAAAGCCATTCCTTCCGGAGACTCAGCAAAATGTTGCACTCCTGAATAGAACAAGACAGAAAGTGCCAATTCAAATCCTTTTGATGACCTTCTTTCAATCCCAGGGATTTCATGCAAAGACATTGGTGTGAAATCCATAGGATCAAAAACATTTCTAGTAAATGGCAAGATAGCCATGTGTCGAGGTGCTTCATCAGCAAACTCTTGTTCAAAGGTTATCATTTCAAAACCTTTGACAGCTTCAACTGTAACCAAATTTGGGTAGGTTCTATGCCAACCACGAGGAAGTGTCGCCCCATGAAAATTCACGATAAGTCCTACTTTTGCGGCATCTTCCAAAATATCGTGGTAATACTGCATTACACTTTGCCCGTCTCCACCAAAAAAATCAATCTTCACCCCTTTTACTCCCAAATCTTTGATTTTTTGAAATTCTGACATACGCATCTCTCGTGTCAGCAATTGGCTTTTTGGGGTGTAAGGAGTTGTGTTCCAATCACCAGCTGAATTGTACCACAATAACAAACCCACCGACTTACTCTCCGCATAAGCTGCCAATTCCCCAATTTTGTCATAGCCAATATTTGTGTCCCAATTCACATCAACCAAACAGTATTCCCAGTTCATGTCAGCAGCATAATCAATGTGTTTCTCTTGGATATCATAGTAGATTGATTCATCTTTTCCCAAAGCCCAACTCCAAGAAGCTGCACCTGGAATGACAAAACCAAAATCCAAATCACTTCTTTGTGGAATAGCAAGGTCAGTTCCCAAAGTGGATTCTACTATATCTTTTAGGCTACCAATAGCCAAAATCCTCCATGGACTTTCCCACTCACCGCTTGCCGTTGGAAGTACATTTCCTTCAAAAATCCTTTCTTTTTCCGACGGATAAATGATTCTGTATTCACCATTTGGAGAATCTGGAGCCAATCTGCTCGCAGCATGATTTGGTTGAATGCCAGTTTCTGAAAGCAGCAACCAAGTATCTTCTGTTTGAAATAAAGCTGGGTAAATCCACCCTGAAGCAATCGGAGAAGGCGTACCTACAGAAACTCCTTTTTGATAAGACTCTTCATAAGAAGGATTGGTTTTTTCCCAACCTGACTTTGGATCAGCCATAGGTTGAATCCATGCTTTGGCTGAGGCTTTGAAATTAAAAGTTGTCTTTTCTTCCAAAAGGGCCACTTGCTCTTGGCCCAAATCTGGGAAAACATATTTGAAAGCAAGACCATTGTCAGAAACGCTGAGAACTACTTGAAACTGATTCCCTGCTACATTCTTTAAGACAATTGTAGTTTCATTTGCGTTGTATTCGTGGCTTTTTTGTTTGCCATGAATCAAATCATAACTGTCTTTTACTTTTTTAGCATCCGATACAGATACCAATTCTAATCCTTGGGAAAAATCAAAATTTTCCCAAACCATTCCTAACTGTGACGATTCAAGGACTTTTTCCCCATCAAAAAACAATTCGTAATATAGTTTTCCATCTTCAAGGTTGATTTCAACCTTGGTTTTGCTATCAGGGCTAGAAAAAGATGTCTGCGGCTCCTTTTGGGAACAGCCAAAAGTGCACATGAATAGGACAGCCAATATCAAGGACTTTGTTGAAAAATGGATTTTTAGGACTATCATATTCATGTGCTTGGTTTTTGATTCTCTTATTTTGCTCTTAGCATTATGATTGAATTCGCTGGAACAGAAACTTTAAGGTTCTCTTTGTTCAACTTGAAATCTTTGAAAGCAGCTTTTTTCACTACTTCTTTGTTTTCAAAAGTATTGTGTGAGTTGATGGCTGGTGCTGTAATGTATTCAGCTGTGATATTTTTTGCATCAATTCCTCTCAGCACAACGTCAAGATCGATTTTCTTATCAGGATTGATGTTGGCAATACTGATATTTACCGTTCCATCTTCAGATCTGGAGGTGGACACATTTAATGCTTCCATTTTTTCTTTTCCAAAACTCACCTCTTCAGACTTCAAGTCGTGTGACAACAAAGTTGCATCCTTGTGAGGCTTATATAGATCAAAAACATGGTAAGTTGGCGTCAAAATCAAGTCTGTTTCATTTGTTAAAATAATTGCTTGGAGCACATTGACGGTCTGAGCGATGTTTGCCATGTGCACACGGTCAGCATTTTTATTAAAAATATTCAATGAGATGGCTGCGACGTGTGCATCTCTCATCGTATTTTGCTGATAAAGAAATCCTGGATTTGTTCCCGGCTCCACTTCAAACCAAGTTCCCCATTCGTCAATGATCATTCCGATTCTCTTTTCAGGATCATATTTGTCCATGATAGTCCCATGACGCTTGATCAACTCATCTATAAAGGCTGCTTTTCTCAAAGTTTCAAGATAAGTTTCTTTGTCAAAATCTGTAGCAGACTTTTTGTTTTCCCAAGAACCAGCTATTGTGTAATAATGCAGAGACAATCCATCCATCATGTTCAATGGGATATTTTTCATCAAGACCTCTGTCCAATTGTAATCCCAGTTGTTTGCACCACCAGCAATTTTATAGAGTCTGTTGCCACCATAATTTCTGGCATACGTAGCATACCTTCTATATTCATTGGCATAGTATTCTGGAGTCATGTTTCCTCCACATCCCCAGCTTTCATTTCCAACGCCCCAATATCTGATACCCCAAGGCTCATCTTGACCATTTCTTTTTCTCAAATCAGCCATTGGACTCACCCCATCAAAATTGATGTACTCGATCCACTTGGACATTTCCTCTACAGAACCACTCCCTACATTCCCTGTGATATAAGGTTCTGTACCGATTTTTTTGGCGAAATTCATAAATTCATGCGTTCCAAAAGAATTATCCTCTGTCACGCCACCCCAATGGGTATTGACCATTTTCGGTCTTTCGGCAGGATCTCCAATCCCGTCAGTCCAGTGATATTCATCAGCAAAACATCCACCTGGCCACCTTAAATTTGGAATCTCCAGATTTATCAAAGCCTCCATTACATCTTTTCTATAGCCATCTTCATTAGGGATATCAGAATCAGGACCGACCCAAATCCCACCATAAATACTTCTTCCCAAATGTTCTGCAAAGTGTCCGTATATATGCTTGTTGATTTTGATATCTCCTTGATCCGTATTGACGATCAGGCGGTTTTGAGCTAGGGAAAAGAAAGAAACAAGCATTGCTGCTAGCACCATTATCCCTTTTAAGCTTTTTGTCTTCATGTTTGTATAATTATAGGTTTATGTATTTTTCTTTTGTTCAGTTTTATTTCAATAGCCTGATATAGTGGACTTTCTCTGTCTCCTTACCATCAATACTTTCAAACTTCAATTCGATTTCCTTAGCTTGAATCTTGGAAAGATCGTAATCCCTTTCCACTAGTTTATTGGCTTCCTCTAGAGAAAATTTCTCAGTGACTAATGTTGTCCCGTTGATCACCACCTTAAAAGGGTTCCCATCACTCCCAGTCAAATAAGAAACTCTCAATGTTTTGGCGGCTTCTTCAGGATTTTTCAAAACATATTGGAAAGTGGATTTGGTACTTCTCCAAAAAAGTCCATTTTCCTGACCCGTAAGGCTACTTACAGCTTTGAAATTATGTTCAGATTCTGGCTGCTGTTCACCTGAAGCAACTTTATCTATTGTGAGTGATTCGAGCTTCAATATCAATTCGTCTTTTGATTGAAGATCATTTTTGAAGCTTTCGACTTCACCTTCACTTAAGATAGGCCAATAGACCTGATAGCGGCTTTCATGGATTGTATAGAAAGGAATAAGGCTAACTGACTCAGTGTTGGCATGGAAGTCGTTTTTCGCCAAATAAAATTTAAATTCATCATTTGCTTTTGTAGGCAAAACAATTTGATCTTTCTTCTTCAAAACATCAGTCTGAAAGATCGGATACATTTTCCCCATTGCAACATGTCCCATCCTGCTGTCATCAGCAAATAAGCCTTTCAACTCATCTGTGCCAGACTCCGCTGCCAAGACCATTGGTCCATGAACGAAAGATGCCCATGGAGACCCATCAGCCAAATATTCAACTTTTGTATGCATTGGTAAGGACACACTTACTTGGTCTTTGGATTTCCATTTTCTGGAGATGATAACATATCCATCATTTGATAATGTGACAGGGAAATCTTTTCCATTGACTTTCACTTTCATTTCACCTCCTTTGACCCAATTTGGATACCTGATTTTGAGGTTGAATTTCTTTTTGCCTTTGTGGTCAAATTTTATGGTAGTATTTTCTGAATAAGGAAAAGTTGTTTCTTGAGTCAGTTTTACATCCTTTTCTTCCCAGTTCAATTCAGAAGCTATAAATAAATTGACAAATAAGTCATCATTTTTATGTGCATATATAACCTGACCATATTTGGCGTGATTCTCCAAACCGGATCCTACACAGCACCAAAAATTCTCATGTGGCTGCGAATACACTCTGTAATGCTTGGGACGCATGGGTGTGAAATAGACAAAGCCACCTTTGTCAGGATGCTGAGATGAAAGAATATGGTTAAACAATGCCCTTTCATAGTAATCAATGTACTTTCTGTCAGGACTGCTTTCAAACAGCTTTTCAGAAAGGCGCATCATGTTGTATGTATTACAAGTTTCTGGTCCTTGATCGGAAGAAAGCATAGATGAAAAATCATCTTTCGGGTGAAAATGCTCCCTTACGCTATTCCCACCTATAGAAACAGACCTTTGATTAACCACATTTTCCCAAAAATAGGTAGCAGAATTATTCCACTTATTTTCTTCAGAAAGCTGGGCTATTCTTTGAAACCCAATAACTTTTGGGATCTGAGTATTGGCATGCATTCCCGTCAAATTATCTTCTTGCTTAGCCAAAGGATCCAAAATGATGTTGTGGGACATTTTCTCCGCCAAGATCAAGTATTTTTTGTCACCAGTCATGTCTGCTACATCAGCGAACACTTCATTCATACCCCCATGTTCACTGATAAGCATTTCCTGAAACTGTCCTACTGAAAGATCCTGGGTCAATTCATAAAACCAATCAGACAACTTGATAAGCATTTCTCTTGCATCTTGATTGCCTCCGATTAAGTAAGCATCTCTCAACCCAGCATAAATCTTGTGGATGTTATAAAGTGGGACCCATCTGTCGTTGAGAGAGAATCCACCGGCTTTGATCTTGCCTTCCTTTATTTCATTCCAGATCTTTTGACCATTAGGCACACCACCGAGGTAGCCATTTCCATTTTTTTGTTGAGCCAAATTCAGCTGCCCTACCATATAATCTAAACGACTCTTGATCTCGGAATCCCCCGTAGAAGCATACATCATGGCCAGTGCAGAAAGGTAATGTCCACCAATGTGCCCATCCAGCCCTGTATTTTCCCAGTTACCGTAATTCTCAGCTTTCCATTCTATCCCTGCATCTTTCATGTATGGAGCAAGAAGCCTATCTACATCCATTGCTAGAATATACTTTTTATCCACTTCCTGCGCTTGTTTGAAAGGGCTATCAAGCAATTTCACTTGGTCCAAAGGAAAAAACTGAACTCTGTCAGATTGCGCAGATGCTGATAATGAGCATATATAAATGATGAATAAAATGTAGATAGGTTTCAATGTGCTGAGCATAGTTTTCTATTTCTTTTTGGCCCAAATGGCCGTTCCTTCATTATTTAAACCAGTATAAATTATGGTTTCTTTTCTTTTCTCCCAATCATACTCGTTATCCACATAGACTTTATCTATGAAAGCACCATTTCCATAATTAAGAGTCAGCCATGGCTTTTCATAAGTCCAAACATTTCCAGAATCATTACCAATACTTCCATCTGCATTTAGAGTAAGATCAGCAGATACTTGAAGGTCTGGCAGGAATTGTTCTTCTGCATATCCTGGAACTATTCTATAGCCCAGAATAATCTGTTCCCAAGTCCCAACCAAATCATCTCTTTGGATATCTTTCATTGGTAAGTTTGCATATCGCTGAGGTGAGGCTACGGGCCATCCATCTTCTGTCCAGTATAATTTTCTGACATGCTTGATCATGTAAAACTTGTCAGCTGTAGGCCTCCCCTGATGTGCAATGTAGAATTGATCCCCATCTCTAAACACAGCATTATGAGCTACACCCTGCCAACCTGCATGATCTTGGAATTTATATGGAGCAACGATCATAGGTACATTATCCTGTTCTCCGTTCATGTCTAGACCATTGAAATCCAAAAATGGACCAGTTGGACTTGTGGATCTTCCTACACGAATATTGTACTTGGATTCCAACCAATCGTAAGATAGGAACATATAATAAAAGCCTGTTGCTTCATTATAGATCACTTCAGGAGCTTCTATATTTCCATTAATTCTACTACCAGTAAAACCTCTCTGAACAACCCTAAATCCTTTATCGTTATTAGTTTTTGCAAGTCCCGTTTCTGGATTTAGCTCCATCACATAGAGGCCGTCAAAAGCCGACCCGTAATACATCCAATGCTTTCCATCCTTATCAACTATAACAGCAGGGTCAATGGCATTTGTCATAGGAATATTGGTATTGGAAGTCACTACAAGACCTTTTTCTACCCAAGGACCTTCTACATTATCAGAAGTCAAAAGACCAATTGCACTTAGTTTGAATATAGAGGAAGATTGTGAATAATATAATCTAAATTCTTCTCCGATCTTGATAATATAAGGGGCCCAGACATTTTCAAAAGGCTCACCGCCATTTTGCCTAATATAATTTACTCCTTGTTGTGGTCTTCCACTGGTAGCCCAGCCTCTGAATTCCCAAGTCACTAAATCTCTAGACCTTCTTACCTGCATTCCTACTCTTGAAAGTGGCTGTCCATATGCCACATCTGTCCCAAAACTGTAAAACCATTCACCTTCTTTGATTACAGCAGGATCATGGGAATTGTATGGACCCCATTGATTAGCAAACTGAAATGAGGATATCTGTCCATAAAAATCCTGGATTTCGGATAGTGGCACAGGAATACCTTCAACAATGTTGTTGTTTACACCAGTAGGAGGTGGAGTGGTCACATCTGGCCTATCTTCTAAATTACCATCACAAGAAATTGATAAACCACTCAGAACAATTAAGCTGAGAACAAAATAAAATGGGGACTTGAACTTCATAGTCTTCATGTTTAATATTTGTTATTGCTTAATTTTTGCCTTGATCATTGTAAAGGAATGCGCAGGAAATGCATAAGTCACCTTCTCACCTTTTCCTTTTAGAGACTTTGCTTTAGTTTCCACATTCGTCACACCAAAGTCATTCATTGATTTTATATCAGGACCATTCACTTCATAGACTTCAAAATCACCTGTAAATTCACCTTCTATAGCAAGAATGTCAGTTGTAATTGCCTTGTCCTTATGTCTATTGACCACATTAATAATCAGTTCGTCACCCAATACTGTGGCTGAAACATCCAAGTATGGCACATCTTTCAAATCTGCCTTTTGCTCTCCAAGTCCAAGAGCAAAACTTCCAGTATTGTATTTTTCAGAATCCACAAATACATCCAAAGAAGTACCATGAGCATGCTGTGCAAACAAAGCCAAAGGATGATAAATTGTCTGCAAGAAAAGGCCTTCTTCATTCGTGAAAATCGGAGCTATTACATTGACAAGTTGAGCCATGTTTGCGATTTTTACCACATCAGCATTTCTGATAAATGCATTCAAAAAAGATGAAATTACCAAAGCATCTTCAAGATTGTATCTTTCTTCTAGTGCTATATCTCCTGACATTGTTTCAGAAGATCTCCATCGATACCAAATATTGTATTCATCCCAGGCAATATAAATCGGATCCCTATCACCTCGATCTGCTCTTGACATTGCTTCGTCGATAATGCCAGATACAAGTTTAGTCCTTTCTTCCAATACCAATGGAGATGCTACAAAAGCATAATAATTGTCATCGACATTCCCTACATACATGTGAAGGGCAAGGTAATCGACTACATTTTTCAGTTCATCAATCACAGTCTTGTTCCAAGCCATAGGATTTGCCCCAGGATAGAAATTAGAAGATCCAGCTGCTACCAACTTAATTGATGGATCTGTAAGCTTCATCAATTTACCCGCTTCTCTAGCTTTTTTTGCATAGTCTTCTGCATTCAAATGACCCATTTGCCATGGACCATCCATTTCATTTCCCAAACCCCAATAGGTGATTTTATGGGGCTTTTCATATCCGTGCTTTTTCCTAAGTTCAGCATAATAAGGACCTGACTCCACATTGGTATATTCCACCCAATGTTGGGCTTCTTGGATCGTTCCTGTACCAAGATTAACTGCAAAATAAGGCTCTGTATCCATCAATTTTGCATAATCCATAAATTCATTTGTCCCAAATTGGTTGGATTCTAGTCTATTCCAAGCGAGCTCTAATCGAGAAGGTCTGTCCTCTTTGGGTCCAACACCATCCAACCAGTTGTAATTGGAAACAAAATTTCCTCCAGGATACCTAGTCAGAGTGACGTTCAAACCTTGAACAGCCTCAAGTACATCCAATCTAAATCCATTTTCGTCTGACAGTGGATTACCTGGATCGTAGATTCCTCCATATACACACCTCCCGAGGTGTTCCACAAAATTTCCATAAATCTTCTTGTCAACTTCTCCAATCTTTCGATCTAGATCAATTTTGATCCTTGCATTTTGAGACAGGGCATCTTGAGAAATCCCGAAGACTGCCACTCCCAATGCTAGTGCTGAAGTAATTGTTTTTAATTTCATCATTAGGGTTTATTTTATTTCAATATCTTAGTTTTCTAAACTTACTATAGGCCAACCTTCGCTATCCCAATTCATTTCACGAATCAATAACTTGGAGCGACCATTGTCTTTGGCATCATAACCATGGAAAATCAAATAGTCTGTCCCTCCAAATTCATATGCTGAATTGTGGCCTACACCATGCCAGTCTTTATCGCCTTCAAGCACTAAAGTTCCCCCACCCTCAAACATGCTCACACCATCTCGGTCAAAGTATGGGCCTTGAACTTCTTTCGATCTTCCTACTACCATTTTGTAGGTACTATTTACACCCCTACAACAATAATCAAATGACACAAACAAATAGTAGTATCCATCTTTCTTGAAAATAAACGGAGCTTCAACAGCACCGTCTCCAGGATTTCTATCATCCAATTCGAATGACCGTTCTCTTCTTGAAATAGTGTACCAATCGTCAGGTCCGTTTTGAACGGTCTTCAAATCATCTCCTAGCCTGACTAGCTTCATACCATTCCAAAAAGACCCATAATTCAACCAAGGTGTACCTTCCTCATCAAAGACCAAGTTTGGATCTATCGCATTCCAAAGATCTCTTCCAGGAACTGATTGGATTACGATTCCTTGATCCTCCCATTTGAAATCGGGAGAATCAGGATTCAATGTCTTATTTTTTACCAAACCAATGGCAGAGGTATTTTTCGCAAAAGAAGAAACAGAATAATACAAGAAATACTCTCCTTCGTGAAAAGTAATATCTGGTGCCCATATATGATTTTTGAAGTCCGCTGCTACATCAGTAGCCCAAGTTGGAGGCTCAGGAAAAACAGCTTCTTCTCTTTTCCATTTTTTCATATCTGGAGAAGACCAGACAGCGATCCCACGCCCTGTACTAAAAAGGTAAAAAGTATCTCCTTCTTTGATCATAACAGGATCATGAACAGGGATTACTGTACTATATTCTTGGTCTTGCGACCAAGTAGTGAGGGAGATCAAAAAAGCCAATAATGTCAATAGTGAATTTTTCATTTTGGGTCTTGTTTATTAGGATGAATGATCACAAAATGACCTTTATTTCATACATGTTAGGTTAAAACTTTCTTCATCAATCTGAAGCCATATTTCCGAAACTGTAAATGTTATAAAATGGAAAAGAAAGAAAAGCTCTTATCCTATTGATCTCGCTTTCTTCCATTTTCCAAAATAGACTAATAGGTTTATGAATTTTATATAAGGCAAATATGATAAAGGCAAGGTCCGAGGTTTGAGCCTCGAACCCGCTTTTACAAACTATTTACCCTATTAATTATTTGCACTGTTTTGAGAAAGGTTCGGGTTGTTATCCAATTCGCCTTGTGGAATTGGCAACCATTGATTCCCTGGAGTGAAGGTGTTGAACTCTGAATCTCTACTTCTCAAGAAAGCAAGTTTGGCTGGATCTTCAAACCAACCCCATCTAACCAAATCATTGATTCTCTGTCCTTCAATCGCAAATTCCAAGAACCTTTCGTGAGCTATTTGATCTCTCATCTCAGCTTGTGACATACCTGGCTTGACAGTAGCCAAATCAGGAAGCTTCGCTCTATTTCGTACTTGTTGGATAAATCCGTAAGCTTCCGCAGTTCTTCCCAATTCATTCAATGCTTCTGCATGAAGCATCAAAATATCTGCGTATCTTAAAATACGGAAGTTGATCCCAGAACGAAATTGATCTTCTACCGAAGGTCCAAATCCGTCATTGGTATACTTTCTTGGATAGATTTCATTTGGAGAATAAGGCCACTCGTCATTGTACAATCTTGTACTATTTTCTGTAGGTTCAAAGGATGCTATTGTTGCCAAAAGTCTAGGATCCTTTCTCCCCTCAACTGTAAGTTCTTTGTGAAAGTCGTCATACAAAGTCCGAGTTGGCAGGAAATCGTTGAAACCATAACCTCTAGCTGCATAAGTCACTGCTTGAGCTGATACTTGAGTCCAGTTTGCGTTTGGGTTACCACCCCAATTCAATTCAGAACCACCTACTTCTGCTGGCGTTGCAAATTGTACTTCAAATAAAGATTCTGCGTTGTTCTCTGTTCTTGGGTCGAAATTGTCTCTATAATTTTCCATCAATCTATATGGTCCATGTTGCCCTCCAACTAATTCTGCGAATTGCTGCGTAGCTTCTGCCCATCTTTTTCTATACACCAACGCTTTTCCTAACATTCCCGTAGCTGCACCACTAGTAGCTCTCCCCACATTCCCTCTATCGGGACCATTTACATTTTGATAGTTTACAGGAAGATTAGTTTTAGCTTCAGTAAAATCTGAAATAATCTGATTCCAAATATCCTCTTCTGATGCTGAAGCAGGATAAAATTCAGATCTATCAGCAGGCAAGGTTGTAATCAAAGGCACTTCCTTATAGAAATTAGCCAAGTTAAAATATGCTAGTCCTCTTAAGAAATAAGCTTGGCCCAACACTCTGTTTTTGAGATCTTGATCCATTTCGATTGAAGGAACATTTGCCAATACTTGATTGGCTCTCCAGACCATTTGGTAATGTGCTTCCCACACCCATGCTACGGGTCCAGAAGTGGTAGGGATCGTGAAATTCGCTACTAACATCAAATCTGGCCATGGACTATCACCTTGTATATCATCAGCTCTTCCATCCATCAATGATGGAAACATTCTCATGTAGGTCCCATCAATCATCAAACTGTTGTAAATTGAATTCACAGCAGCAACTGCGTCAGCTTCTGACTGCCAGAAAGTCCCTGTAGTAGGGATATTAGGATTATTGAGATCCAATCTTGACTCGCAGCCAGCACTTGCCAACATTACTCCAGCCAAAAGGGAATATATATTTTTTTTCATGATTAGATTATTTTGGTTGTACTACTCGCAATTAAAATGAAACTTGAAGACCCAACATCATCGTTCGCGGTCTTGGGAATGATCCAAAATCAAATCCTGGATTGAATACACCTGAAGTAAAATCAGGATTGTAACCCTTATAAGCTTGGAAAGTAAATGGATTCTGAACAGAAGCATATACTCTCGCAGATTGGAATTTGGTCATGAATCCAGTTACTCTTGGAATTTTGTATCCAACAGAAACTGTCTGAATCCTAAGGTGTGTTCCATCTTGTAACCAACCTTTTCTATCTGAATCTCTTTGGTTTTGATTTGGATCACCAGCTACCAATCTTGGCCAAACGTTGCTTGGATTTTCCGGAGTCCATCTCTGAAGAATATCTTCATGACGGTTTGTGAAATCCATTGTCAACATGATATCTCTGTATTGTCTACTGTTGATCAAATATCCACCGGCTCCTGAAGCAAAAATTGTGAAGTCAAAGTTTTTGTAAGCTCCAGTAAAATTCAAACCATAATATACAGTTGGTAAACCACTACCAAGGTTAACCCTATCACCGGCAAAGTCTATTACCCCATCACCATTGATGTCTTCGAATTTGATATCACCTGGTGCTGTCCCAGCACTTTGAAAGGCGTGGTTGTCGATTTCTTCTTGGGATTGGAAAATACCAATCGCTTTATGTCCAAAGTGATGACCAATAGGAAGACCTACGATAGTTCTAGCTCCTGCACCAAATATTGGCTGATTATCACCTCCTAAGGCTAGCACTTCATTTTTAAGTGTAGTAGCATTTGCAGAGAGGTCAAATGTGAAATCTCCTGCCATTTTTCTATAAGTCAACTGAAATTCAAAACCTTGATTTCTCAAACTTCCTGCGTTTACTACTGGACTACCTGCAGCGCCTGTCGATGCCGGAATTGGCACTGAAACAAGGATATCTGTAGTGGTACTTCTGTAATATTCTGCTGTGAATTCGATTTTTCCATCAAATAGCGCTCCATCAAAACCGATGTTTGAAGTCGTTCTTGTCTCCCATTTGATATTTGGATCTACTTGCTGTGTCTGAATAGACCCTCTGACTACATCTCCTCCAAAGTTGTACAAAACGTTAGGATTGATTGTGGCAAAGTATAAGTAATCACCAATATTGGCATTACCCAACTGACCGTAACTTGCTCGTAATTTCAGGTCAGAAATAAAGGATGGAAGGGTAATGAATGATTCATTATGTATATTCCAGCCCAATGCTAATGAAGGGAAATTACCAAATCTGTTTGTTGGAGAAAACTTAGAAGAGCCATCTCTTCTTATAGTCGCTGTTAGCAAATATCTATCATCATAGTTATAATTCACCCTTGCCAACAAAGAAGCAATTGCATTTCTGAACTCAGAACCTGAAGCTTGCTTATTCACTCCATTATCCAAAACTGGGAAATTAATATCTATTCCTTCAGAATAGCCATTTCTATTGATAACTCCTGATTCTTGATACATCTGACCTGCCAAGACGTCAAGGTTATGTTTACCAAAAGTACCTTTATAATTGACTGTATTTTCTATCAATCCTGTAGACAAGATTCTATGTCCATCATCCATTCTTGATGTTCCGTCATTGAAGAAAAACCCAAGTCTAAATGCAGGAAGATATGCCAAATCCCTTACATGTGTCCTGTCATAGTTCAAATTCAACTTATAGGATAATTTATGGTTATCAAGATCTAATAACTGATATTCACCAAAAGCTGTAGCAAAAGTCCGATCAACTGTTGAATTGGCCGTGAACATATTATTGACACCAATTACATTTAATGAAATAGCTCTTTGCAAATCAGCTTCTGTACCACCATAACCTCCGAGGTTATTTGAATCAAAAATTGGCATAGTAGGGATGGCCTGCACCAAATCCGCGATTAGTGGCGGTCTATTTCCTGCCAATACATCTGGTCTAAATGTAAGCGCATCTTCATAAGAATGCGTATAGTAAAGAGAAGTCCCAACTTTCAATCTTCCTTTTTCAGAAAGTGTATTCATTCTCATCGAATACCTTTCATAGTTAGGGCCATTTCCGACAAGTGTTCCTCTATTTTCAAAATAATCCAAGGAGGCATTATATTGAGTGTACTCACCACCACCAGAGAAGTTTAAATTATGATTTTGTCTAAAACCATTTTTCAAACCTTCCTGCTGCCAATCAGTATCTATATCAGAGATAAACCTTGGATTATTTGGGTCATTTGCCGGAACTAGCGGTTGATTCCCATTTCTTTGAACTTCGTTGATGATCATTTGATAATCTTGTCTGCCCAAGACAGGGATTCTTTGCCAAACCTGGTCAACACCTACATACGTATTGTATTCCACTTTCAGCGGAGAATTTTTCTTTCCTTGTTTGGTCGTGATGATTACAACACCATTCGCCGCACGGGAACCATAGATCGCACCTGCAGAAGCATCCTTAAGTACTTGCATCGTCTCAACATCATTGGGATTAAAATCCCTTGGCGTAGTGCCAACCGGAACTCCATCAATAACATAAAGAGGCTGACCATTTCCAAAAGTAGAGATCCCTCTAATTCTTACACTTGGAAATGCACCAGGCTGACCATCTGAAGTAACCTGAACACCAGAAACCCTACCCTGTAGCATTTGGGCTACATCATTGGTAGAGAATTTCTTGATTTCGTCTGTGTTGACAACAGAAATAGCACCTGTAATGTCTGATTTCTTTTGAGTACCATATCCCACCACAATAACTTCGTCAAGATTGTTGATGTCTTCCTGAAGTGTCACATTAATGATGGACTGATTTCCAACAGTAACTTCTTGACTGGTGTATCCTACAAATGAAAAAACCAATGTAGAACTTTGGTCAGGTACAGAAATAGAAAAGGAACCATCAAGCTCGGTAGCAACACCTCTTGAGGTTCCTTTTATCAAAACTGTCACGCCAGGGATAGGTTGCTGATCTGTTCCTGATACAACAACACCTCTAACGGAAATTTCTGCAGCATTCTCGCTTGATACTGCATCATACTTTTCGATAGAATTTGCGAAACTCTGATTAAATGTAAAATTTACACCTAATAAAAGAAGCAAAGCTATCTTCAATTGTAAACTTTTTAGGTTCATAAAATTTAGGGTTTATTATTTTTCAAATAAGTAAAATAAGATTGTAATAGAGGAATTTCTTTGAAAAACAATGCTAACCAACTGTATTTCTGAAGATTATTGAACAAGCTTCAAGCTGTCTATCCGCTATTACAGTCGAATATTAGAGAATAAATTTTAAACTCACAAATATTAATTGTCTTTTTTACACTATTAAAATAAAAAGGGCTAAATAACTAGCTAAATTCATATTAGTAATATAAAATGATCAGATAATTAGAATCACTCAATGCCTATCACTCAAAAAAATCAAAACGTGAATACCTCAACATTAAGTGTATATATTGGATTTATAAAAATAATTTGAGTAAATTTCCAAGTGATTCAAAACTTAAACCAAGCAAACGTTTTTTTAATATGAAGTATTCAAACCAAACAAGGTTGTTAGTAGCTGTAGACTGTATCATATTTGGATTTGACGGGACAGATTACAAACTCCTTCTTATCCAGCGTGGATTTGCTCCAGAAAAAGAAAAATGGAGCTTAATGGGTGGGTTTGTGCAACCTGATGAGTCTCTAGACGAAGCTGCAGAAAGAATATTAAAGCAATTGACAGGGCTTCATGATGTGTACATGGAGGAGATGCAAGCATTCAGCCAACCTGATCGAGACCCGATAGAGAGAGTCATCGCTGTGGCTTATGTTGCTTTAATTGATATAGAAAAATATCAGACCCAAATCAATGACGATTTTCATGCACGATGGTATTCTATAAAAGAATTGCCAAACCTTATTTTTGATCACAAAGAAATGGTTGAAATAGCTCTTACAAAACTTAGGTATAAAGCTGCTTTCCACCCTATTTTGTTCGAATTGCTTCCAGAGAAATTCACCTTACCACAGCTTCAAGCTATGTATGAAGGTCTTTACGACACCAAGATTGACAAAAGAAACTTTACCCGTAAAGTCCTTTCTACGAAGCTATTGAAAAAAGAAAACGACAAAGATAAATCTAGCTCAAAAAAAGGTGCTTTTTATTATTCTTTGGACGAAGATCATTATAAGGAGAACTTCACCAACATCCATAATTTTATCCCAAGAAATGAAATCCCTGCTGGAGTGGAATAAATTTTTCACTCCATATTTTTTTTATTCAAATTTTAGGTGTAAATATGACACTTAATTGCTGATTTAAGCAATTCATAGTGTAAAATTAACATTTAAACCCTCTAAACTTCAGACTCTAATTATGGAAGCTGGTTTCTCTACTTTAGATTACATTGTTTTTTCGGTCTATGCGGTTGTCATAGTAGCTGTTGGACTTTGGGTATCAAGATCCAAAACAGGTGTTCAAAAAACAGCACAAGAATATTTCCTTGCAGACAAATCATTGACCTGGTGGGCAGTGGGTGCTTCCCTAATAGCTGCAAACATCTCCGCTGAACACTTCATAGGTACTTCGGGCTCTGGATTTGCAATTGGACTTGGCATAGCCGCTTATGAATGGATTGCTGCAATTACCTTAATCATTGTCGCAAAATACTTTTTACCTGTATTTATCAAAAACGGCATTTATACCATGCCGCAATTTCTACAATCAAGATTTGACAAGCGAGTAAGTACTGCTTTTGCGGTTTTCTGGCTTCTTGTTTATGTATTTGTAAATCTTACCTCAGTGAGTTATTTGGGAGCTTTAGCACTAGAGAAAATCATGGGGGTCCCTCTACAGTACGGCATTATTGGACTTTTGGTGTTTTCAGGAATCTATTCTATCTACGGTGGACTTGAAGCTGTAGCTTGGACAGATGTGGTACAAGTCATTGTGCTTATTGCTGGTGGATTGGTAACTACTTTCCTAGCTCTAGATGCTGTAGGTGATGGCGCTGGAGTATTTGCTGGTATGGCAAATCTTTACGAAGGGGCAAGAGAACATTTTATAATGGTCGTTCCGAAAGGAGAAATCATGATTCCTGACGGTGTGGGAGGGTTGAAAGATGCATTCCAAGATCTACCTGGAGTAGCAGTAGTACTGGGAGGAATGTGGCTGACCAATATTGGCTATTGGGGTTTCAACCAGTATATCATCCAAAAAGGACTTGCTGCTAAAAGCATTGAAGACGCTAAGCGAGGGTTGATTTTCGCAGGTTATCTAAAAATTCTTATCCCACTTTTAGTAGTTATCCCAGGAATTGCTGCTTGGGTATTGATCAACAAATCAACACCTGAAGAGCTATCTATGATGCTGAATGTACCGATAGAACAAATAGGAACTATCAACAAATCCGACGAGGCATACCCTTGGCTATTGAAAAACTTTGTTCCGGCTGGGATTCGAGGTTTGGCTTTTGCTGCATTGGCAGCAGCTATAGTTTCCTCACTCGCTTCGATGATCAATAGCACTTCGACTATTTTCACAATGGATATTTATAAAGTCTATTTCAAACCTGAAGCCAGCAACAGTCAACTAGTAAGATCAGGAAGACTAGTAGCTATAGTAGCTTTATTGATTGCAATGTTGGTAGCACCACAATTGGCTTCATTGGATCAGGTATTTCAATATATCCAAGAATATACAGGCTATATTTATCCAGGTGTCGTAGCTGTATTCTGCATGGGTTTATTCTGGAGACAAATCACAGGAAATGCGGCGCTTTGGACAGCAATCGCCACTATCCCTGCAGGAATTGTCTTCAAAGTAATGTATCCTGACATGCCTTTCTTATTGAGAATGGGCTATGTATTTATCATTTTGGTAGCAATTGCTTCTGTGATAAGTTTTACTGAAAAGAAAACCCACCAAAATCCTGCATACAAAGAGAATGGGACAGGCAGTAAATCCCTGAAAGCATCCTATTTCTTCTTTGTACTTGGGATTTTGTCAACAGTTTTGGGAATAATTTTCTTCAATAAATTTGAGCATATCGGTTTTGAGTCCATTTTCATGATGGCGACCATGTTTATCATGCTTGCTGTAATTCTATATACTAATGTGAAAATGAAAACTGCAGATCCGAAGTCATTGACTGTAGATCCTGTGCTTTTCAATACAGCAACACCATTCAATTTAGGAGCTGCCGGGATCGTATTGATCGTAGGCTTACTCTACTATTTCTTCTGGATGTAAAATATCAAACCTTAAATCATATAAACTTATGAGTAATCTTAAACAAAACGAAGTATGGTTCCTTACAGGGAGTCAGCATTTATATGGAGAAGAGACCCTTCGTCAAGTAGCGGAGCATTCTCAAATTATTGCAAAAGAACTCAATGATTCTGAAAATATAAGTGTCAGTATAGTATTCAAACCTACTGTAAAAACAACAGAAGAAATCTATGCAGTATGCCAAGAAGCAAACCAAAACACCAATTGTATTGGTGTGATCGCTTGGATGCACACTTTCTCGCCTGCCAAAATGTGGATTGGTGGATTGAAAATCCTTCAAAAACCAATGCTTCACCTCCACACCCAATTCAATAGAGATATCCCTTGGGACACAATTGATATGGATTTCATGAACCTCAACCAAAGTGCCCATGGAGACAGGGAATTTGGGTTTATCGTATCCAGAATGAAAATCGAGCGAAAAGTAGTGGTTGGTCATTGGCAAGATCCGAATGTGAAAGCACAGATAGACACCTGGGCAAGGGCTGCTTCTGGATGGAATGATTGGCAGGGAGCCAAATTCGCAAGATTTGGAGACAACATGCGAAATGTGGCTGTAACTGAAGGCGATAAGGTAGAAGCTGAATTGAAGTTTGGATTTGCTGTGAACACTTTTGCCGTAGGTGATTTGGTACAACTCATCAATGCTGCATCTGAGTCTGAAATCAAAGCACTTATCGAGGAATATGAAGCTACTTATACCCTTGCTGACAACTTAAAAGCAAATGGAGCAAAAAGAGCTTCTCTCATCGATGCTGCCCAGATTGAAATAGGCATGCGCAAATTTTTGAAAGATGGAGGTTTCAAAGGCTTCACAAATACATTTGAAGATCTTCATGGAATGAAGCAATTACCTGGTATCGCTACACAGAGATTGATGGCAGAAGGCTATGGCTACGCAGGTGAAGGTGATTGGAAAACTGCCGCTTTGGTAAGAGCCATGAAAGTAATGGGAACAGGGCTTGAGGGTGGAAATGCTTTCATGGAAGACTATACTTATCATTTTGATCCAAGCAACAGCATGGTTCTTGGTGCCCACATGCTGGAAGTAGATCCTGTTTTGGCGAATGGAAAGCCTACCTGTGAAGTACATCCGCTCGGAATAGGTGGAAAAGAAGATCCTGTTAGATTGGTATTCAACGGCAAGCCTGGTGCTTCACTAAACGCCTCTTTGGTGGATATGGGAAATAGATTCAGGCTTGTAGTCAATGAAGTGGAAGCAGTAGAAGTGCCTCAAGCCCTTCCGAAACTCCCTGTGGCGAGAGTAATGTGGAAACCGCTTCCTGACATGAACACTGGCTGTGCAGGTTGGATATATGCCGGAGGCGCGCACCACACATGCTTTAGCCAAAGTTTGACAACTGAGCATCTGACTGACTTTGCAAAAATCGCAGGTTTGGAAAATATTATAATCGATAAAGAAACAAACTTAAGACAACTCCAAAACGAAGTAAAATGGAGTGACGCTTTCTATCGATTAGGATTTTAAATTGATTTGCCTTAATTATTGTAAAAGGAGTTCTGTTTTGCAGAGCTCCTTTTTTTGTGTTTAACTGAAGGCCTTCTTGTCGTCTTAATATCTTGTGCCCAACCACGGCTTGTGCCTCCAGAAACCATTATATTAAGGCAAATAACATTATCAGAATATACTTTAGAAAAAGGTCCGTGAGGACACATACCTTGGGGGGCAACTTGCCTATCTATGCTGATCAATTAAAATCATATTGCCATCAGGATCCGTCAACATAATACTGCCAGGCCCTTTAGTGTTTTGATCTACCTCTGATGATAATGAAACATCATTTTTCTTTAAATGGCTTTGTATTTCTCTTATATCATCAAACTCGTTGATTTCTTGGGCATTTTCATCCCAACCTGGATTGAATGTCAAAATATTATTTTCAAACATCCCCTGAAATAGCCCGATCAGGGAGTTTTCATTTTTCATGATTAAATAATTTTTGTCAAAATCTCCTGCAAATGCTGTAAATCCTAGTTTCTCATAAAACTCTTTTGAAGTTTTGAGATCTTTCACACTCAAACTGATGGAAAATGCACCTAGTTTCATTTTTTCTGGTTTTAGATTTGTTTCTACTATTCTTGGTCTATTTTCTTCAAATACGAAATAATTGGAAACATATCCAAGCGCAAAAGCTCCCGCTAGGCCTAATATTAATAACAAATGCTTCTTCATAGGAATGATGATTTAAAAGGAAAACATCGTAAATGCTCTTGGTTTACAGAGAAATTTAACTTTTCCCAATAGAAATTTACATGATTCTTTTCAAAAAGCATCATTGTTATATAACAAAAAAAGCCAACGATTCCGCTGGCTATTTTTCATAATAATAAGAAACAAATATTATTTTTTTGATAGGATATTGACATTTACCCAATCAATCTCTTCCTGTCGAATTGTATGGTTTGTATCTTGAAAGATCAATGTTTTGGTGGCAGCTCCCATTTTTTCCATGATCTCTATCGATTCTTCGATCCTAGATAAAGGTACGTGCATATCTTTATGGCTAGAACCTATGAAAATTGGTGTTCCTGAGAATGTACCTAAATACTTTGATCTGTTGATTTTTTCTCCAATCAAACCTCCCGTGAAAGCTATTACCCCTCCATATTTTTTGGCATTTCTAGATGCATACTCCAATGAAAGACATGCGCCTTGCGAAAATCCTATAAAATAGATTTGATCAGATGAAATTCCAGCTGAAGTAACTTCTTCTACCAATTCTTCTACTTCGTGCAAAGCATGCGTCAATGAAGGCTCGTTGTTTTGATCGGGAGCCATAAAGCTATACGGATACCAAGTATTCCCAACTGCTTGCGGTGCCAATATCGCAAAATCTTCCAAATCAAGGTAATTCTGAAGTCCTATAATACTATCAGCCGATGCTCCTCTGCCGTGAAGCATTATTGCAACTTTTTTAGCTTTATCAAGTGTAGTTCCAGTCCTCTTTATTTCAGACATATTTCTCTACGTTTAATTGTACTTTGGCCAATTTCGGTTCGATTTTATCTCTGTGAACTTCTGCCCAATCAGGCAATTTGAGTAATTCTCCCAAATGTGCTTCATCTTCATCAATGGCAAAACCAGGTTCATCGGTTGCTATTTCAAACAAAACTCCTCCCGGCTCCCTGAAGTAAATGGATGTAAAATAGTTTCTATCTTTTACTTCCGTCACATGATAGCCATTATTGATTAGGATTTGTTGAACCTCCAATTGCGTCGCTGAATTCGCTGTCCTGAAAGCGATATGGTGAATGGTTCCTGCACTCTGTACTCCTTGACGACCATTTTTGTCTATAACAATATCTACAATGTCGCCAGGCTTGCCTTCCGTGCCATAACGGTAGCGACCCTCTTCCTCTGCTAAGAACTTATAATCCATAAATTGGGTGAGCAACTTTTCTGTAAGTTCTTTTGCTTTGAGGTTGAGAGTCGCACCATAAAATCCTTTAATGACGTGTTCTTTTGGAATAAATCCATAAGTCCATCCACTTCTAGAATCATTATTATTGGCCACTAGTTCTATTCCCATACCATCATGATCCTCAAACCTTATCAGCTTATCCCCAAATCTTGTCAAAACATCCGATGTTGGAATATTGTATTTTGCCAATCTTTCCTTCCAATATCCAAGTGAGTCGATTGATACAGAAAATGCCGTATAAGTCATCTCTCCTGTTCCTTTTGTCCCCTTCCTTGCCCCATCAAAGGGGAAAGTTGTGAAGACTGTCCCAGGAGTTCCAAGTTCATCTCCGAAGTAGAAATGATATACATCTGGAGAATCAAAGTTTATTGTCTTTTTGACAAGCCTCAAACCAAGGATTCCTGTGTAGAAATCTACATTTTTTTGAGGATTTCCGGCTATAGCCGTGATATGGTGAATACCTGTGATAAGTGCTGCCATGATGGTTTTGGTTATTTTTTTTATAAAAGAAGCTGAAGGCTTTTAAGCTTTCAGCCTCTTATTGAATTTAGATTTTATTGTGTATTTACACAGTGAATTCTTGCCTTGAGGGTAATACTATTGTTTTACCAATTGCACACTCAAGATGATTCTAACTGCATCAGATACAACTACAGAACCTGCTTCTGTCACTGCATTCCACTTCAAGTTGAAATCTTTTCTGCTGATTTTTCCTTCGATTTCAAATCCAGCTTTGGTATTTCCATAAGGATCTCCTGCAACACCACCGAAGTCAACATCAAGTTCTACTGCTTTGGTCACTTCTCTGATAGTCAAATCACCTTTCAATTTATCACCTTCTACAATTCCTGAGAAAGAAAGTTTTGGATATTCTCCAACATTGAAAAAATCATCTGATTTCAAATGCCCATCTCTATCTGCCTGATTGGTATCAATGCTATCCACATCTGCTGTGAAAGAAACTTTAGCTCCACTGAAATCATCTGAAGTAGATTCCGCTGAACCCTCAAACTTCCTAAAGTAACCTGTTACTGTGGAGATTACCAAGTGCTTTACTTTAAAAGAAACTTCTGAATGTGTAGGGTCTATTGCCCATTTTGTTGTTGTAGTACTCATGATTGTTAATTTAGTTTAGTTTTTAGTTATGAATGATTAATATTGTTATTTATTACTGTTTTCACATTTAATGTATATACATATATAGGGGTAAAAAAATTTACCCTCTGAGCTTATCTAACAAAGCATTGAGCTGAATGGTTTCTTCTTCGGTAAGATTTACAAGCTGCCTGTTGAATCCATAAACAGCAGATTCCAATACTTTTAGAATTTCCAAACCTTTTTCAGTAATCAAAATATCTACTTGCCTCCTGTCAGAAGGGCACTCTTCCCGAATGACCAATTCCTTTTGCTTAAGCTTCTCTACAAGTCTTGAAGCATTAGACATTTTATTCAGCATCCTTTCCTGGATTGAAGAAACAGTAATTGGTTTACCATTTTGGCCTCTCAAGATTCTCAATACATTGTACTGTTCTGGAGACAAACCCAAAGGCTTGAACAACGAACTTTGGTTGGAGACTATATAGCTGTTGGTATATAGAAGGTTGACAACCGCTTTGTTGTAAGGATCTTTGAATTCCTTTTGTTTGATTGCTTCTTCTATTCTCATTTGTATTTATTGCTTTTGTATTAAATGTATATACATGCAAATGTAAGCAAAAGTTTCAATATTGCTAAAATATTTAATTTTATTTCGTCATTTTCTGAATTTGTGTGAGTGAAGCCAATCTGAAAGTAGGGAATTGACGTGTTCAGGCCTTTCTACCGTACTGCTATGTCCTGCACCTTGGACTATGTGTAAGGATGCATTAGGTATTGCCATTTGTATAAATTTTGCTTTTTCAGGTTTCGTCGCCACATCCTCATCACCTACCAGAATCATGGTTGGGCATTTGATAGATCTTATCTCCTCTTCCACACCTTTTCTATAGATGACTGCTTCTACAGATTTGGTGATGGATTTTTTATTGGATCTCAATTCGTTGTACCACTTTTTATACAGCTTTTCATTCTTCGGGTTCTCTATCCAACTTTGTGCAAACATTATTTTCATTACAGATTTTGCAACTGAAGGCACCACACCAAACCAGCGAACCACGCCATTTAAAAATTTATATTTTGGTATGTTTTCTACCGGTTCTGCATTTGCGGATGTTTCTATCAGAATCAAAGATTTGATCAGTTCAGGATGTCTTGCTGCCAACCTCATCCCAACGAATCCCCCCATTGACAAACCCACAAAATGAACGGCTTTTCCTGCAAGCTGATTAATTAACTCAACAGCATCTTCTGTAAGCAAATCCATATCATATGGACCTTCATTTACTTCTGACTGTCCTTGACCTCTATGGTCGTAAGCGATGATCGTGTATTCTTTTTTAAAAAATTGGATTTGATCCAAAAACATCTTGAAACTCCAAAGTAAGCCATGGGAGAAGACTATGACTTCTTCACCATTTCCTTCTTTGACATAGTAGAGTTTCACATCTTTTGTTTGCAAATATGGCATAACCTAGTAATTAAGGGTCTAAGCTATATATTACGAAAAAAAAGCTGATAAGTATTACAAAAACGACTTTACTTTCTGAAAGTGTACCGAACTCCTATGCTTGCCCTCAAATTAGTGTAGCGGCTCCCCCCAAATGTATTGGGAGTTGCTTCCATCAAAACTGCAAAATTACGGTGGTTTTCTATTGGCTTGATAGTAAAGCCTAAAGGAATACCAATCCTGAATTCATCGTAGAAATAGTACCCTAACATCAATCCAGCATGAAAATTGAACCATTCATCTTTGTAAATATTTCTATTAAAAAGACCTTCTATCCCAAAACTAGTTTCAAGGACATCATTTGCACCAAATCGGATTTCCCCGAAGTATTTTTGGTCAATATCTGTTCCTATTCCCACTTGTCCCTTAAGACCACTGTGGTACACTCCTGCAAATGTTGGCCGCAATGCACTTTGGGAAAATGACCGGCTAGAAACAATCGCCAACAACACCAAACTTATAAAAAACACTTTTTTGAACATAACTAAGTTTATTATTCACGAAAGATAAGAATGATTTTTTAGGTATCAATTATTTCAAAGAATGTAACACAAAAAATCAAACCTAAGTCGTCTCCATCATCAACTTTAATTCATGGATTGCAACCTTGGGATCCTCCAAGGACAAATTAATCGGAGTTTAGCTGCAACATGCACGTTTGGAGTGTTTCCATCACAGCTCTCATCTAATCTGCGTTCTCTTTGTCAGGTTTTGAAAATAGTTGACACTTTTTTTATTTAAAATAGAGCAGTTTAACCCTTTCAGGGTTGTTGTTTCCTTGATTATCATTTATCCCCGGGATGCTACCCGGGGCTAATCAAAGTTTAACCCTGCCTGCAGCAGGCAGGCACTTTGTGGTTGGACATGACACACGTTTCTTGCTTCTCGTCTCTAGCTTCTCGTCTCTAGCTTCTCGCCTCTTGCTTCTCGTCTCTAGCTTCTCGCCTCTTGCTTCTCGCCTCTTGCTTCTCGTCTCTAGCATCTCGCTTCTAGCTTCTCGCCTCTCCACTATCCCCTCAAAATCTCCATTGGTGCTTTCTTGATTATTTTCCGGCCATTGAGCCATCCTAAAACTATAGTCAAAATGGTGATACTCAAATAAACAATGAAAGCCTCAAGATAAGCTCCTTTAAATGGCAATTGAAATACAAATTCGCTCAAAAGGTAAGTCGCAAAGAATGACAAAATAATACCACTTAAAGATGCAAGTGATCCCAAAAAGAAGTACTCCATTGTATTGATTTTGCCTACCATTCCACTATCCGCTCCCAGTGTTCTCAGTAAGATACTTTCCCGCATTCTTTGGTATTTGCTGATAATCAAAGAACTGATCAATACCAAAATCCCAGTAGCTATACTGAAAAACGCCATAAATTGAATCACAAAGCTGATTTTACCAAGAATTTCTTCCAGTGTTTCTACAATTGCCCCTAAATTGATGACAGAAATATTTGGGTATTTCCTTACAATTTCCGCTTGCATATCAGCTGATTGACGATCATTTTTGGTTTTGGTGATGACAACATGAAATTTCGGTGCATTATTGAGAACTCCTTCTGGAAACAATACCAAGAAATTGGTGGAAACTTGATTAAACTTAACATCTCTGAAACTTCCAATATAGGTCTTGATTGGCCTACCCTGTACATTAAATACGATCTCATCTCCCAGACTCAGACCTGTCCGCATGGCATACCCTTGATCAAAAGAAACAAAAATAGAATCCCCAGGATTTTCCACTTTTCTTAATTTTCCTTTCAATAGTCGCTCAGATGAAATCAAAGTATCTCTATAGGTAACCCTAAACTCTCTGTTGTACAGACCTCTCGATCTTTTATCCTCATCGGGAAGGGTATCATTCCCTTTTTTGGTCAGTCCATTGATAGATTCTAGGGCCATGGTGACGATAGGTACTTGCTGCAATATTGGTAAGTCTCTATTTTTCACACTAGTTATTACTGAATCAACTTGATAATCCTGAATATCAAAAAGAAGCATATTGGGTTGGTCTTCTTTGTCAGCAAATTTCGCTTCATCCAATAGCTGCCCTTGAATAAAAAAGAGTGTACTGATCATCGCTGTTCCCAAACCTATAGTGGCAATCAAGGAGACTGTTTGGTTATTCGGTCTGTATAAATTGGCCAAAGCCTGTCTGATCGGATAAGTCAAACTAATAGGCAAAAACCTTTTTATAATCCACATGATCCCAATTGCCACTGCCCAAAGCGCTGCAAATGCAAAAACCACAAAACCTGTGAAACCCAAAGCCGCTTTCCAACCATCCAAAAGGATGTAGCTAAACCCAAATATGAAAAGTAATATCCCCAAAATCACAGCCCATCTCAATGGATCTTTTTTGAGGGTGGTCTCCCCTTCTTCAGGTCTCAATGTAGCCATTGGAGAGACTTTTCTCATCTTTAACAAAGGCAAAAGGGCAAAAAGAAATGCCACTATTAGCCCTGTGAGGATTCCAAAACCTACACTTGGCCAAGAAACGGCCATACTTACCTCTACAGGTAGAAAATCTTTGAAAACCGTCGGTAATACAAATTGCAAAGCTGTACCCAAAAATGATCCAATAACCGAACCTACTAAGCCCATCAATAGAATCTGGAACAAATAAATCTTCATTGCATCCCATGCTGACACACCCAAACACCTGAGCACGGCGACAGATGCCAATTTTTCCTTTACAAAAACATTGACCGCACTTGCTACACCTACACATCCAAGCAAAAGAGCGATGAATGCAACCAAACTCAGGAAGTTGGTAAGATTATCAAAGGATCTGCCTGTCTGTCTTCTTCTATCTTCCACAGTATCAGCATCTATCCGATCCTCCTGCCATTGTTCACCATAGCGCTCAACAAGCTCATCCGGATTGACATCATCGGACAACTGATAATAACGAAGATATTTCAAGCGGCTTCCAAACTGAATCAAACCTGTTTCTTGGGCATATTCCATTGGAATATAAACAGCAGGTGCCACGGTCGCAGCTATTCCCGTTTGTCCGGGGACTTTTTGCAACTCCCCTTCAATCACAAAAGTGACATCTCCTACTTTTATACTATCCCCTACTACGGCGTTGAATTGTGCCATCAGAATTTTTTCTACCAATGCCTTTCTTCCACCTGCTCTGAATGTGCTCTCAGCCCCCACAGGGAGAGTTTCAAGTTTGCCATAAAAAGGGAAATCACCTTCCAAAACCCGTACTTGGGTCAATCTACTTTCTCCACTTGATGGAAACGCTACCATGCTGGCGAAATTGATTTCGTCGGCTTGAGCCATTGCAATGGAATCCGTTGGCTGACTGCCAAGAGGTTTGCTATTATCCAAAACCAAATCGGCACCTACCAGTTCTTTGGATTGGTTTTCAATGTCATTTTTAAGATTATCACCAAAAGAACTTATCCCCACCAATGCAGCAATCCCGATTACCATAGAAGAGACAAATAGCAATAGACGGGAAAAATTCTTTCGAAAATCCCTGATCGCCATTTTCAAAACCCAAGCTAAATTACCCATGTATTTCTTCTTGAATTTTTCCGCCTTTGATATTGATTATTCTGTCCGTTCTTTTGGCCAACTCTGGATCATGGGTTACCAAAATTAAAGTTGTTCCTTTTTCCTTATTAAGATCAAAAATCAGATCTTCTATCATTTCACCTGTTTCTGTATCCAAATTTCCTGTTGGCTCATCGGCAAAAAGTATTTTTGGTTCATTGGCAAATGCCCTTGCGATAGACACTCGCTGCTGCTCTCCTCCTGACAATTGGGTCGGATAATGCGTTACACGGTCCTTCAAACCCACCTTTTCCAAAAGCTCCAAAGCTCTTTCTTTAGCATCCTTTCGCTTTTTGAGTTCGAGGGGAACCATTACATTTTCCAATGCAGTAAGGGTAGGAAGCAGTTGAAAATTCTGAAAAATAAATCCCACATCCCTACTTCTTGCTGCCGCCCGCTGATCTTCACTCAACTTCTCAAAGGCATTGCCGTTGAGTATCACTGAGCCAGTGGATGAGGAGTCCAAGCCTGCACAAAGCCCGAGTAACGTTGTCTTACCAGAACCAGACGGCCCAACAATGGCGATACTTTCACCTGCTTGAATATCGAAATTCACCTGATCGAGGACAGTTAACCTTCTGTTTCCACTTTGATAAGTTTTGGAAACATCTTTGACACTAAGAATGCTCATAGATAATAGGGTGTTTTAATTCGGGAAGTTAACAATTTGTAGGATAAGAATGGTTTACATACGGATGAATAAAAAAAAAGTCTAAAAGAACACCTCTAATTAATCGGAAAAAATTTTAGTAAATGAACATTTGAATGAGAAATTGTACTTTTGCTAACCATCGTTTAAAATCAACAATTATAATGAAAACATATATTCAAAGCTTCTTTTTGATATTAGCGCTTGCAACCTTCTCTTGTAATTCATCAAAGGAGGAGAAAATGGAGGCTACCCAAGAAATAGAAACAGCATCTACACCTGCTTCTAAAAAACTGATACTTTTTTTCGGAAATAGCCTTTCTGCAGGTTATGGAATAGATGAAGATGATGCCTTTCCAGGGTTGGTCGCTGCCAGAATTGATAGTTTAGAATTGGGATATCGTGTCATTAATGGTGGATTGAGCGGAGAAACCACAGCAAGTGGACTGAGCCGCCTCGATTGGTTTCTGGAAGAGGAACCAGCTGTATTTGTTTTGGAATTGGGAGGAAATGATGGATTGAGAGGAATTGACCTATCGGAAACAAAAAAGAATCTAAAGTCTATCATTCAACTTGTAAGGAGTAAATACCCGGAAACAAAAATCTTACTAGCAGGAATGCAAATCCCCCCAAACATGGGTCAAGAATACACCGAAAATTTCAAAAAACTTTATCCTGAGGTAGCTCAAGAGGAAGAAGTTACTTTGATTCCATTCTTACTTGAGGGTGTTGCAGGAGATCCTGACCTCAATCTTCCAGATGGTATACATCCTACGGAAGAGGGACATTTGATTGTATTCGAAACAATCTGGCCATACATTGATAAAATGATTAATTAATGAAGTCCCATAAAAAAACAAGTGTCAAAAAGTCTTCATAGAACCTAATTAACTATTTCTCAGTTAACAAATCAACCAACTCCACAGCTTTCGCAAATTATTTCAATTCATTTGACAATAAAAACCGAATTATATCCCCTATTTCATCTTTTTAAAATTTTTATCATAACTTTTTTTTCTTTTTAGTTTTTTTTAGCAAACTTACTGTTCAAAGAATCTAATATAACCATATATGAGCATAGAAATCAAATCTTCATCCGAGCCTTATGATGTGATCATAGTAGGCTCTGGTGCGGGAGGTGGAATGGCCTCCAAAATTTTATCAGAAGCTGGATTAGCTGTCGCGGTCATAGAGGCAGGAGGTGATTTTGATCCTGCAAAAGATGAAGATAGAACCCAGTTACGTTACCCGTGGGAATCACCAAGAAGGGGTAACGGGACAAGGATAAGGCCATTCGGTGATTTTGATGCTGCTATAGGTGGCTGGGATATAGAAGGTGAGCCATATACTAGAGGAAAAGACACAAGCTTCGATTGGTTCAGGTCTAGGATGGTTGGAGGACGTACGAATCACTGGGGAAGAATATCCTTAAGGTTTGGCCCGAATGATTTCAAAAGAGCAAGCATAGACGGCTTGGGGCATGACTGGCCAATTGGTTACGACGATTTAAAGCCATATTACGACAAAGTCGATAAATTGATAGGTGTTTTTGGCTCAAAAGAGGGTATTTTCAATGAGCCGGATGGTTTTTTCCTACCTCCACCAAAACCAAGATTGCACGAGTTATTTATGATGAAGGGAGCAAAAAAAGCCAGCATTCCTGTAATCCCATCTAGATTGTCTGTCCTTACAAAACCTATCAATAATGATCGAGGAGTTTGTTTTTTCTGTAGACAATGTAACAGGGCTTGTCAGGCTTATGCTGATTTCTCATCTGGTACTTGCCTCGTCCATCCTGCGATGAAAAAGGGAAAGGTCGATCTCTACACCAATTCAATGGTAAGAAAAGTAACCACTGATGATTCAGGGAAAGCCAATGGTGTTTCTTTTATCAGCAAAATGGACATGAAAGAATACAAGCTCAAAGCCAGGGTGGTCGTACTCGGTGCATCAGCTTGTGAATCGGCAAGAATAATGCTCAATTCAAAATCCAAATCCCATCCAGATGGAATTGGAAACAGCAGTGGAATGGTAGGTAGATATCTCCATGATTCCACTGGAGCAGATAGAATGGGGATTTTGCCAGACCTAATAGACAGGGAAAGATACAATGAAGATGGAGTGGGCGGAATGCATGTTTATACACCATGGTGGTTGGACAACAAAAAGCTCGACTTTGCTAGAGGATATCATATCGAATACTGGGGAGGCATGGGAATGCCATCTTATGGAGTAGGCTTCTCCATGGATACTATGCGCAAATTTATCAAAGATGAATTTGGAAACCCAAGTCCAAATGGCGGATATGGAGAAGGATTGAAAAAAGACATCAGACGAATTCAAGGCTCAACACTTGGCATGTCTGGAAGAGGAGAAAGTATTCCGATGTACAGCAATTACTGCGAAATAGACCCAAATGTTGTGGACAAATATGGTATTCCTGTTTTGAAATTCCATTACCAATGGACTGATCACGAAATCAAGCAAGCTAAGCACATGCATGATACTTTTGAAGAGATCCTGACCAATGCTGGTGCTGTGCTGATGGGCGAAAAGCCAGGGCCAGAAACCAAATACGGATTAGCCACTCCAGGTAGAATCATCCATGAAGTAGGTACCACAAGAATGGGGAACAATCCAGCCACTTCAGTATTAAACAGCAACTGTCAGGCACATGATTGCGACAATCTTTTTGTAGTAGATGCAGGACCATTTGTATCACAAGCAGACAAAAACCCAACATGGACAATCTTGGCTTTGAGCTGGAGAACATCAGATTTTATCGTGTCAGAATTGAAAAAGAAAAACATCTAATCTCAGTAATATGAACAGAAGAGAAAACCTTAAGCTTTTATTTACTGGTACATTGGCATCTGGATTCTTATTGACCAACTGTGCCCCTGAGGATAAAAAACTAGAATATACTCCAAGAATCGAAGGTGGAACCGTAGGAGGAAGGACTGAAGAGGAGAAATTGATTGATCAAAAACTTTTGTCGGAAACTTTTCTAAATGAAGATGAAAGAAAAAAACTCGATGTACTTGTCGATATAATCATACCTGCCGATGCAGACTCACCAAGCGCCACTGAGGTAGGAGTAGTTGATTTTATAGAATTTATGATGAAAGACTATCCAGCTTACCAAACACCAATGCGAGGTGGATTGATGTGGCTAGACCATCATAGTGAAGACAATTATGGTAAAGTATTCATGGCACTGAGTAAGTCTGAAAAAATGGAAATCATAGATCAAATCGCATGGCCGGACAAAGCCAAGCAAGATATGGAGGGTGGTGTAAAATTTTTCAACATGCTTAGAAACCTCGCTTCAACGGGGTATTTTACCACAGAGGCTGGTTTCAAATATTTGGGTTATATAGGAAACACCCCAAATATTTGGGATGGAGTACCAGCTGAAGTCATGAAAAAACATGGTTTTGAGCTCCCTGAAAAATATCTTGACACATATCTCAAACCTGAGGAAAGAGGAGAACTTGCCCAGTGGGACGAAGAAGCAAATATCATCCGTTCCAATTCATAAAATATATTTCTTGAAAAAGCCTTTGCATTGCAGAGGCTTTTTTAATTTTGTAAGATGAACACTTCCATCAATGCAGACTTCAGAGCCAAATGCACATCTTTGATTTTATTTCTTTTAGTACTGTTTTCTACAACTTCATGCACTAAGAATGTTACCATGAGCAGGTTGATGCCTGCCGAAATCAATGTACCTACTTACGTTCAAAGGCTTTTGATTGTAGACAGAACTGCTCCCCAAAATGAGGGTTTTTCTGTCATTGAGGGTATCCTCACAGGTGAAGCACCTTTTGAAGTGAAAAATGCAGTAGAATCTACCATCGTTAAATTGCAACAAGAGCTGAATACATCTCCGAGATTTGAAGTAATCAGAGCACGTGAAAGGCTTAGAGGCGGCCTTTTTTCCCAAACATTCCCTACCCCACTAACTTGGAGACAAATCGAAGAGCTTTGTAATGCATATGATGTCGATGCAGTGCTTTCATTGGAAAAATTCAGTTCAGATTTTGTAGTTACTGACAAAAAGCAACTGATCAAGAAAACTGAAGGTGAAGGAAGAAATTCGCGACAGGTGGAAGTTCAGGGAGTGTATGCAGAAGGAATTGCTTCGGTAAAGGTTGGGTTCAGGCTTTATGACCCACAGAGCAAAAACATCACAGATCAACAAGACTTCGAAAAAACAAATCTTTGGTCAGCAGAAGCAGAGACTAAAACACAAGCGCTTGCGCTAATGATAGACAAAGTCAAAGCAACCCAATATGTAGGTCAGATAGCTGGAGCTAGCTATGCCCGTAGAATTGCCCCGATGTATTTGAGCATCAATAGGACACTTTTTCAAAAACCAAAGGACAACCAATCGCTAGCTATAGGTGCAAGAATGGCTGAAGTAAATGAATGGGAAGATGCTATCCAAACTTGGGAAGAAGGACTAGTTGATGTTCTTGAAGATAAAACAGCCGCTAGACTTTGCTACAACATCGCTGTTGGCTACGAAGTCCTTGGTGATCTGGAAACCGCTAAAAATTGGGCTGGAAAATCCTACACATTGTATGGTTTCAAGCAAGGTAGAACTTATGCACAAGAGTTGGATACCCGTATGATGCAGGAAGATAGGCTCAGAAAACAACTGGAAAAAGAATTCTGATTGTTGTAATTCACTTGGTTTAATTACTTTTTTAACTAAATTTATTTTTTACTAATTAAGGTACTTAATTTGGCTTTCTACAAACTTTGCACAATTGACAGTTCTGATAGCCAATATCCTACCTGCTCTAACCAAAGGTCATGGTAAGAAAGTAGAAAGAGAATACTTCACCATTTATAAAATCAAAATCGATTATGATTAAACCAAAAATCAAACTCATTTCCCTTTCTTCTATTTCATTAGGAGTCATTGCGATTCTAACTTTTCAATCTTGTGGGGAGAAGAAAACAGAAGAGGCCTCAATCCAAGACGCTTCATCTTTTGAATTCGAAATCCAAGACTCAGTGATGGTAGATTATTTGGGATCAATGAGTTGGTCTGATATCAGCAAAGATGGAAAGCATATTCTTGCTTATGACAACCAAACATCTGACATACTGTTACTTTCTTCTGAAGGGGAAGTTTTGGGAAAATTCAATAAATCAGGAGACCAGCCAGATGCAATCGGAAGCAACCCTATTTCAAGACCTCAGTTTGTCAGAGCAGATGAATGGGCGATCCTAGGTAAAAAAGGAGTTTATTCATTTAGCTTTGATGGCGAATTGACAAGAACAGCAAAACCTGATTTCACCGTTTCTATTTCGCTTTCTATATCCAACGCCAAAACTCTCCAATTTTTGAATGAGGATAAGGCTTTGATCTACTATTTGGGAAGAGAAAACAATAGTTCTTTTTATGTAAGTCCAACTGCAAACCAATTGGAAATTGCTGATTTGAAAGAAGGTGGTTTCGAAGCAGCACTTCCTTTTCCCGATGGTTCAAAATACAAGAATCCAGAGAAAATCCATACTGTCTTGACTACAATGCCCGCGATGACCATCAGTAATGGAAAACTTTATCTAGCTTTCAAAAACGAGCCAAAGCTTTGGATTTATGACATTGATAACTTAAGTACTCCATTGGAAGAAATTAACATAAATTTTAGCAAATTCATCGAAAAAGAAGGAATGAGCCCTAGTGAGGTAGATGATAAAAGTTTCGGAATCAATCCGAAAGACTTCACTTATGGTACTATCGACAATGTTTTTGTACATAATGAATTGATTTTCATCAACTATAGCGAAGGAGTATCTGATACAGAATATGAGAAGATAAAGGACGAAAACTCCGATTTTAACGAGATGATTTCGGGCATTTTCAAAGCAAACAAAAGTGCATACGCTGTACTGGATAAAAACGGGCAACTTAAGCCATTGGAGTTTCCAAAAAGAACCAGAAGCATTGAATTCATTGATAGTGAAGGTAATTTTTGGCTTAGCTATAACAAAGAAGAAGAATTGGATTACGAGTTGATATTTAAAACTAAACTGAGGTCTAAAAAATGAAAAAATCAATTTACTTGTTAAGTGGCATTTTGCTGGTCTATTATTCTTGTAGCAGCAAAACAGAAGAAATAAGCAATAGGGATTTCAGTTACGAGCTGGAGATTATAGACTCTTTGACAATAGATTTTTTGGGAAACCCTCAACTGCTGAGTGTAGATTCTGAAAATGATCATTTTCTTTTTTCTGGAGCGGAATTCAACGAGCTTCTATTGGTCAATAGAGAAGGGGAAATAGTTTCTGAATTCAAAAAACCCATGGACTCACCAGATTCTTATGGTCAATTTCCTCTTGGTGGATCTGTCTATAAAGATCAAATCGCAATTACAGGAATGAACAAAATGAACTTATATGATCTGGAGTTTAACCTCAAAAAAAGTATCAAACAGCCATATTCGAATAATTTCATCTACATGCTTTTTATCGGGTACGACCATCTTCAACCAGTAGAGATTGACGGGAAGATCAAATATGTAGCCTACATTATGGGTGCCCAAACAGAGTTGAGAAGCAATGATGCCAAATACTTCCTTGAATACAATACTTTTGATTTTATAGATACGGAAGAAGAAACTTTCGAGCCAATCATACCATTTCATAAGAGAAGCAGATACTTTGAGTCAGAGACAGCTTACAACACGATCAAACCAACTTTTCAAGTTGGTGATGGTTTGATCCATTTTGCGCATACACATGATAGCATGTACTATGAATATGATCTCAAAAACCCTGAAAACTTCAAAGCAGAGAAAATACCTTTCGATAATTTTATTTTAGACAAAGGATTTGCCCTAGGTGGCGAAGAAGATCGAGAAAACGAAAAAGATAGACCAGGTCAAATATCCAACCTTTTTATGCATAAAGATCAAGTCATGATAGTTTATAGATCGGGTTTAAAACTTGATCAAATGCCAGAACCGAATGAAGATCAACAGGAAAGGTATAATCAAATCATGAAAAAAGATAAAGCAAAGTTAATTGTCAGAGAAGAAAATGGCGCTTATAGTAAGCCATTCCTTCTCCCTGACGCTTGGAGGATATCTTTTGTTGACAAAAAAGGGAGAATTTGGGCACATCAAAATGTCAATGCGCTCGAATACGAGCCTGATATGGTTACTTTGTACGAATTGAAACTTGTAAAAAAAGAGCTAAAAGATTAATCAGATAATCCAAATTTAAAATCCTTATAAACCTCTGGAAAGAGCTATTCA